>CAWEIS010000012.1:0-4123 GCA_963809205.1 uncultured Actinomycetes bacterium
CGTTGACCAGGAGGGCGATGCCGACCGCGACAACCCCGGCCGTGAAGATGGTGTCTCCGATGTCACCAAGCATGTCCAGATACTCCTACGTGTGGGTATCTGAACTACGCCGGGACGCTGCGTGCGGTTTTCGGCTAACCCCCGCCGCCTCCGCCGCCGATACATGTTCCAGTGACCCGGACGATGGACAGCGGCGGTGGGTAAGCATTCCAAGCACGACCCATGCCCCCGCTGCGGCGGGCCGCGGCAACCCGTGTACGGGCCGGTGCAGATCTCCGGCTCCACATTCGCCGGCGTCGTCGTCATCCCCGCGTTCCAGTACTCACGCGTCTGCGACTGCTACACCGTCACCCGCGGGTGACGCGCCCGACGAAGATCGCCCACCCGAGTAACGGGCGGTAGATCTGCAGGTAGGCCCGCCTCGCGTTCTCGTGGCCGGCGCGCATCTCGGCGGCGTGCGGGTCGTCCGGGTGTTCGACCAGCCACTCCTCGGCCACCCGCCAGTGCAGACTCTCGTACCGATCCCAGTCGTCGCGTGAAGAGGCGATCACGCCGGTCATCCGCAGGCCCGCGGACTCGAATCGCTCGACCGTGGCCGCGAGGCTGACGTAGTCCTCCGTGTCAACACCCTCCGGGAGAGGCCAGCGCAGCCAGAACGGCTCGCCGATCGCGACGAACCCGCCGGGACGCGCGACGGGCGCGAGCACGGCGGCCGCATCGGCGATGGTGCCCCACACGAAACTCGCGCCGAGACACAGCGCGACGTCGTACGCGGCAGGCTCGAAGGTGGTGGCCGACGCGTCCGCGGTCTCGATCTCGATCAGCCGCCCGAGCCCCGCGGATGCGATCCGCTTGCGGGCGGCGTCGGCGAAGCCGGAACGCAGCTCGATGCCGTGGATCCTGCAGCCGTGCTCGGCGGCGAGGATCAGCGCCGGCCCCGCCTTGCCGCAGGCCACGTCCAGCACGCTGGTCTGCGGGGTCAGCCGCAGGTACTCGCCGAGCAGCCGGATTTTCGCCGGGCTCGTCGGGTTCTGCAGGTCGTGATCGCGCTCGAGGATCTCCCACGGCAAGAGCATTCAGCGGAGGGGGAGGGATTCGAACCCTCGATGGACGTAAACCGCCCATAACGGTTTTCGAGACCGCCGCATTCAACCACTCTGCCACCCCTCCAGGGTGGTGCGCATACTAGTCGAGAAGCCGGATTGCACGTGTTCTGTTCTCTATTTTGACGACGGCCACCGGTCAAGCAATGCCCGCCGCGTCCGGTTGTGCCCGAAGCACCCGGTCGGGGTATAGCGCCGCGCGTCATTTCCGCTGAGGCTGTGAAGCGCAACCCGTCCCCCGGCGGTCGTTGCTCCCCTTATCTCTTGAGGTGCCTATGCGCTCCGGCGATCGCCTGTCTGCCATGTTCTGCTCGATCTTGAGTCCTCGTCGTGCCGTTCAGGCCGTGCTTGTTTGCGGCCTGTTCGCGGTGGGGGCGTCTTCGGCTGCCGCAGCTCCGGTCAGTGGGCCGGTGGCGCCCGTGCCGAGTGTGAGCCGGCTGGGAGTCACGATCGTTGCGCATCCGGCGAAGGCGACGCGAAGTCGAACGGCATCGTTTCGCTGGAAGGTCGCCGGCAGGCCGACTCGAGTGGTGTGTTCGCTCGGTCGACGGGCGTTCACGCGTTGTCACCAGCCGGCGCGGTATGTGAAGCTGGCAGACGGTCGACACCGGTTTCGGGTGCGGGTGGTCTCGAGGTCAGCTGCGAGGACCGCCACGTATCGCTGGCGGGTCGACAGGGTCGCACCGACGGCGCCGCAGGTAGCCGGTGGGTCGGCGGCCTGGCAGTCGGTCGCCCAGGTGGACGTGTCCGCAGGAGCGTCGACGGATTCGGGGAGTGGCGTCGCGGGCTATGAGTTTCGGCTGTCTGGAGACGGAGGCGTGACCTGGTCAGCGCCGACCGTCGGGACGCCGGCGACGGTTGTGAGCGAGGGAGAGACCTTCGCGCAGTTCCGGGCGCGCGACCGAGCCGGGAACGTGTCGGCATGGGCGCCGGTCCTGGGCGACACGGGCACCGTGCGGATCGATCGCACGCCGCCGTCTGATCCGCTGATCAGCGGCGGCTCGCTGGAGTGGCAGAATGCGGCGTCCGTGATCGTGTCTGCCGACGGTGCGATCGACAGCGGTGGCTCAGGCTTCGCCGGCTACCGGTATCGCACGTCGAGTGATGGCGGCGTGACGTGGTCATCGTCGTCGCCGGGCTCGGCGGTCGATGTGTCCGCCGACGGTGAGACGCTGGTCGAGTTCCAAGGCGCTGGACGCGGCAGGAAACGCGTCCGACTGGCAGCCGACCGTGGCCGGCGCGGCGAACACCGTGCGGATCGACCGCACACTGCCGACGACCCCCACGGTGACCGGCGGCTCGTCTGTCTGGCAGAGCGTCGCCTCCGTCACTCTCGCGGCGGATGGCTCCGTTGACGGCACCGGCGGCTCGGGTATCGACCACTACGAGTACCGCGAGTCGACGGATGGCGGCGACACCTGGTCAGCGCCGGTGGTTGGGCTGTCTGACACTGTCAGCGCAGAGGGCGAGACCCTGGTCGCATTCCGCGCCGTTGATGTGGCGAATCTGACCTCCGCGTGGATGACGTCCACCGTACGGATCGATCGCACCGCGCCGTCGGATCCGCTCGTCGCGGGCGCGGCGGCCGGATGGCAGAGCGTGGCCTCCGAGACGGTGTCGGCGGGGAGCTCGACAGACGGCGACTCCGGCGTCGACCACTACGAGTACCGTGAGTCGACCGATGCCGGCGCGACCTGGTCGACGCCGGTCGGTGGCTCTGCGGATACGGTCAGCGTCGAAGGACAGACACTGGTTGGCTTCCGAGCCGTGGATGGCGCCGGCAACCCGTCGGGATGGATCACGCAGCTGATCTCCATCGATCGCACCGTGCCGACCGCGCCGACGTCGGTGAGCGGTGGATCCGCCACCTGGCAGAACGCGGCGTCGGTGACCGTGTCGGCGTCCGCCGCCTCCGACACCAACGGCTCCGGCGTCGCCGGCTACGAGTACCGCACGTCCACCGATGGAGGGGCCACCTGGTCGGCGCCGACCGCCGGCCCTGACGCGACGATCAGCGACGAAGGTGAGACGCTGATCGAGTTCCGCGCCGTCGACGTCGCCGGCAACCTGTCGGACTGGACACCGACCCCGCCTAACGCGACGGGCACCGTGCGGATCGACCGCACCGCGCCAACCGATCCGACCATCAGCGGCGGTTCGCTTGGCTGGCAGTCGACCGCGTCGATCACGATCAGCGCCTCCGGCTCTGCAGATTCTGCCTCTGGTCTCGCTCACTACGAGTACCAGACCTCGATCAACGGCGGCACCAGCTGGTCATCGCCGGCCTCGGGCAACTCCCTGGCCGTGACCGCCGAGGGCGAAACGCTCGTCCGCTTCCGGGCGGTCGACAACGCCGGCAACACGTCGAACTGGGCGCCGGACGTCCCGCTCCCCGCCGGTACGGCCCGCATCGACCGAACCGCCCCGACCAACCCGACCGTCACCGGCGGCTCGACGACCTGGAAGAGCATCGCCTCGATCACGATCAGCGGGGCCGGCTCAACCGATAACGGCGGTTCCGGGGTCGCCGGCTACCAGTACCGCGCGTCGACCAACGGCGGCGTCACCTGGACGGCCCAAGCACCAGGCGCCAGCATCGGGATCACGGCCGAAGGCTCAACCCTCGTCCAGTTCCGGGCACTCGACAATGCCGGCAATCCCTCGGCCTGGTCGCCCGCGGCGGCCGGGGCGGGCAACACCGCACGGATCGATCGCACCGCCCCCACGGCGCCCGCGGTCACCGGCGGCGCCACCAGCTGCGTCAAGAAACGCACGATCAAGGCCTCCGGCTCAACCGACACGCTGTCAGGCATCGACCACTACGAGTACCACTACTCCATGAACGGCGGCGCCTACACCGCTCCCGCCACCGGAACGTCGGCATCCTTCAAGAAGAGCCGGCACGTACACCGTCCAGTTCCGCGTCTTCGACAGGGCCGGCAACCCGACCGCCTGGGCGCCGACCACCAACAGCTCGGCCAATACCGCCTGCATCCGCTAGCGGCGTCGCGGCGCGTCGT
>CAWEIS010000013.1:0-8369 GCA_963809205.1 uncultured Actinomycetes bacterium
TGAGCCGGGCGACCCCCGCGAGCGTGGGAGAACTGAGCGCGCGGCGGATCGGGCAACACCAGGATCGTGCTCGCCGTCCGGCTGGTCATCCTGAACGCTTGCCGCGCGCGGATCTGGTACGGGCACACGCACGCGGAACGTGCAGCCATGGCGTCTCTGTCTGACCGAGCGCGCGAAGCGGATAGCGTGGGGGATGCCGAATGACCGACGCTGCATCCGCCAATTGGCAGACGCACCATCCGCCAATTCATATCGGATCAGATATTGCCTGCTACGACCTGTCGCCGACCAGTGCGGCGATGACGATCACCGCCATCCACGCCCAGCCGCAACAGGCGAAAACGCAGCCGCCGCCGTACAGCACGATTCCGAGTCCATCTTCACCTCGGCGCCGTGCGATCGACCCGACCGTCCCGGCGGCGACTGAAGCTACGATCAGCACCCAGACGAGGATCAGCGTCGTGTGCCCACGGATCACGGCCGCTGCCGGCATCACGGCGCACAGCACCGCGAGCACCGGCGCCGTAGACGAAAGCCGCGGCGGCCGTCGACGACCACCAGGGCCGGGTCATGCGGGTCGTGCCGGTCATCGTTCGTGGATATCGGCCACCGCGTGGCTTGCCCGAGAGGGTCTGCCACTTGCCCCAGTTCATCGGTGCGTGCGACAGGGGGTCAGACCCCTCGTCGCACTGGCGTGGCCTCCGCGCCGAGAGCCGAACCCGAGCCTGCGACACCGGGTCTGACCCCCTGTCGCACGAGCGCTCAGGCTGCGAGCGGCATCTCGTCGTGCTCGCCGTGCGGGCGAAGGGTGACGACATTGGTGCCGAGCATGGCGGCGATACGATCGAAGGCGCGCTCCAGCTCTCGCGGCGGCAGACCGGGGTTGAACAGCGGGCTGGTGACGCCGTCGGTGACCAGACGCTGGAGCAGCACCATGCCGGCCGGCTCGATGTCGACGGCCAGCGAGCGCAGCGTGCTGGCGATCGCCTGCGCCTGGTGGGCGCAGTGCAGCATGGCTTCGCGGTTGACCGGAACGGGCGCCACGCGCTCCATCCGGGCGGCCTCCAGGAACCGGTCAAGTGCGCTGGCCAGGCGAAGCCTGCTTGTGACGCCCACGAGCTCGGCTGCACGCCGGCCTACCTCGGGCGCGTGCACGTGCCGGAAACCGGCCACGATGATGTCCTCGTAGATGCTCCGCCGCTCGAGCGATGCGAACCATCCGCCGGCCAGCAATCCGAGGCCGCCAAGCAGGCCCAGCACGGCGATGGTGCGCCCCAGGCCGGGCGCCAGCTGGTGTACCCCGTAGGTGGCCACGACCGCTAGCGCGGCGAGTGCGAGCAGCGACAGGGCGCCGGTCAGCAGCGAGCGGATGCGGTCGTTGACCGCGGTGAGAGCTTGTGTGAAGTCGGAAGGTGTCATGTGAACCTGCCAAGAGAATCGATCCGGATGGTCACTTTCTTGAGGCCCATACCACGATTCGGGGTTCAAATACCTCAGATCGTCGATACCGCGGCCGATCACCTGGCGCGAAAGTGCCCCAGCACCGCATGATCACGCAGACGGCTCCAACCTCGGCAGTCCGCGCGGCAATGCTCCTGATCGACTCGGGAAGCTGCGTGTGGTGCGAATCTGCACCGGCCACCACGACGTCCTACCTCTGCTCCGACTGCAGCGGCCAGGACACCGAGGGACTACTCGCGAAGCCGTTCGAGGCGTCGGAGTGCAGCACCCACCGCACCGCCTGACCTCCGCGTCGTGACGTACGCTTTGCGGGTGGCTCAGACCGTCGACGCGGCCCGGTCGGCTCGCGATCCCCTGCCCGGCGTGACCGAGCGCGCCGTGAGCGTCCTGCCGCTGCTCCCGCTCGTCCTGCCGATGGCCTGCTGGCTCTGGCTCGCCTGGCGCGGCGGCGGGTACACGATCAACGAGTGGGGGATGTGGGCCGTCGTCTCGGCGGTCGCCATCGCGATCATGCTGATCGCCGTCGGCCTGCCCCTGCTGGGATGGCTCCCGTGGGTCTCGCCGGGTGCACTCGCCGGGCTGACGCTGCTCGCATGGCTCTCGATCTTCTGGGCGGCCTGGCCGCAGAACGCGTTGGTCGAGGGCGACCGGTCGCTGTTCTACGCCTGCGTGCTGGTCGTCTGCCTGCTCGCGCTCGGCCGAGTCGACGGCCGCCGCGCCGCGGCCGGCCTGGTCGTCGTCGGCGTCGGCACCATCGCGCTGATCGAGGCCTGGGCCCTGTGGCGTATGGGCGACGTCTCCGCCTTCTCCTTCGGCCGGCTGGTCGGCGGCATCGGCTACGGCGGCGGCATGGCCGCGCTAGTCGCGGTGGGCGTCTGGCCGGCCACGGCGTTCGCTGCCGACCGGGCGACGTCGATCGCGCTGCGCGCCTGCTCCGGGGTGGCCGCGGGTGCGGCCGCGGCGCTGGTCGTCCCCACGGGATCCCGCGCCGCCCTGGTCGCGCTGGTCGCGTCGGGTCTGATCTTCGCCGCGCTCTGCCCGACGCCAGTGCGTTGTGCGGCGATCGCCGTGCCCGTGCTCGTTCTGATCGCGTTCCGGTGGAACGACCTGAACAGCGCCTTCGCCATCGCTGCCGGCGAGAGCCAGGTGCGCGCCGCCGGCTCGGCGGTGATGGCCGCCGCCGCGATCGGCGGGCTCGCCGCACTCGCCCAGTCGCTGATCGACCGCAGGCTGACCCTGGGCGCCCAGTCGAGGCGCCTGGTGACCGGCGGCGCCGCCGCACTGGTCGCGACCCTCGCCGTGCTGCTGGTGGTCGCGTTCGTCGCCGCGACCAACGGCAAGCCCGGCGCGTGGCTCGACGACAAGTGGCAGCAGTTCCAGGTGCAGGACAGCCCGTACCGCGGCGGCTCGGACAGCCGCTTCGGCTCGGTCGGCACCGGTCGCTACGACCTGTGGAGGGTCTCGGTGCGCCTGTTCCGTGACCACCCGTTCGACGGGGTCGGCGCGGGGAACTTCCTCTACGACTACGCCAAGGAAGGCCGGTCGGAGGACCAGCCGTTCCATGCCCACAGCCAGGTGCTCGAGGACGCGTCGACGCTGGGACTGCCGGGCCTGCTGGGCCTGGTGCTCGCCCTCGGCCTGCCGATCGCGGCGGCGGTGCGCCTGCGGTTCCGCGGGGCGTCGACGGCGGAGCGCCTGCTGGCCGCGGGTCTGGCCGGCGGCCTGGCCGATTTCGTGCTGCACGCGTCCATCGACTGGATCTGGCAGCTCGCCGCCTGCGTCATGCCGGCGCTGATGCTGGCCGCCGCGGCGCTGGCCTCGCTGCCGCGGCCGCCAGGCGAGGCGCCGCCGCCCCCCGAGGGTCATCGCCGCCTGGTGATGATCGGCGGGTCGGCCGCGCTGCTGCTCGTCGTCGGCGTGGCCGTGCTGCCCGCGACGCTGGCGCAGGCCTACCTGCTGCGCTCCTACGGCCAGCCCGAGCAGCAGGCGATCGAGTCGGCCCGCTCGGCGGACAACCTCGACTGGCTGTCCAGCCGCCCGCAGGTCGCGATCGCGCGGGCCACGCTGCGCAACGGCGACGCCCGCGCGGCCCTCGACGCGTCGCGACTGGCGGTCGACCGGGAGCCCGGCTTCTGGGTGGCCTGGCAGATGCTCTACCTGAGCGCGCAGCGGGTGGGCGACGCCCAGCTCGCGCAGGAGGCCCAACGGCACGTGCGCGCACTCAACCCGTCGCTGCGCACCGACTTCCGCTTCACCGAGCCGCCGCCCAGCTACGACCACTATTGAGCGAACGGTCCCGGGAACGCAGAAGGGGCGCCCTCAGGCGCCCCTTCGCAGGTTCATTTCGTCGCTCGCCGAGCGTTAGCTCGTGCGGCGAGCGGACAGGGCGCGAAGCCCGAAGCCGCTTGCGACGATCGCCGCGCCCACGATGACGTACAGAAGCAACTCGGAGCCCGTGAAGGGCAGTGTGCCTCCGCCGCTACCGCCGCCGGTCTGCTCACCGGCCACGGAACCGCCCGGCGTGTTGTAGTCGCCGCCTGCGAAGGCCGTCGTGGCCGTGATGGCCATGATGGCAGCGACGCTGAGCAGGCCGACCGCCGTGCGAACTACCTTCCTCATGTCTTGCACCACCTCTCCCTATATAAGGACGTCGGAGCCTCTACCCAATGCGTGGCAAAAGGGTGACCACACGAGGATACGGGCAAACTCGGACGGATGCAACACGGAAGGCCGTCTCCGGACCCGAGCGTTTGCAGGCTCGATTACTGGTTATTTCACCTGCGGTGGGGACAATCCTGCCCAGGCTTGCGGCGTGATGAAACAATTTCGCTGTACATCCCGCAAATCACCTTGCCCATGAATGCAATCCGCTGACCTGCCAGGGCAGCGGCGCGAAGATCGGACGCCGTTGTCGGGCCTCGGCGAGCGCGTCCTCGATCGGTAGACCCTCGAGGTCGGAGATCACCGCGATCGCGACCGTCGCCGAGCGTTCGCGGCCGCCGCGGCAGTGCACGTAGACGGTGTGCGAGCGGGCGAGCGCGACCGCCTGGTCGAGCACCTCGGCCGGCACCGTGGAGCCGTCGATCACCGGCAGGTGCAGCTCGGTGATCCCGTGCGACGCGTACGCGTCGAGGATCAGCTCCCGCTCGCCGTCCCAGTACTCGCGCTCCTGGCAGAGGTTGACGACGGCGGTCACGCCCTCGGCGTGCAGCGCGTCGACGTGATCGGCCCGGAACGGCATGGCGCCGGCCAACAGCGAGTCACCCAGCCGGTGGTAGTTGAGGCGCGCCATGGCCCGATGGTAGTCGGGTCAGGCTGAGCCCCGGCGCACGTCGTCGGCCATTCGCGCGGCCGCTTCGGCGCGTGCGTCGAGCTGCGCGCGGGCGCGCCGCTCGAGCTCCCGGGCCAGCGTCCGGTCGCGGCGGCGTCCCCTGAGGCGGTCGATCAATCGGTGCACACGGTCAGGATGCATCCAGTCTGCACTGAAAACAAGCCCATTTGCAGGATGTTCACCCGACGGCCACCAGGCCAACTCGGGGCCGGCGGCGGCCGTCCGGGAGGGCCGGTGCGATACTGGCGCGCGTGATCGATGCCGCCCCCCTGCTCGACCTCGCCGAGTCTGTCGCCAGGGAGGCGGGGCGGCTGCTGCTGGAGCGCTTCCGGCGGCCGGCGACCGGCGTCGACTCGAAGAGCTCCGCGACCGACCCGGTCTCCGATGCCGACCGCGACGCGGAGACACTGATCCGCAGCCGGCTGCTCGCGGCCCGGCCCGACGACGGCCTGCTGGGCGAGGAGGGGTCGAGCATCGCCGGCGGCTCGGGCGTCCGCTGGGTGGTGGATCCGCTCGACGGCACCGTGAACTACCTGTTCGGGCTGCCCGAGTGGGCGGTCAGCGTCGCCTGCGAGGACGAGCACGGCACGCTGGTCGGCGTCGTGCACATCCCCACCCGCGGCGAGACGTTCACCGCGACGCGCGGCGCCGGTGCGCGGCTGGACGGCGCGCCGATCGCCGTGTCCGGGGCCTCCGAGCTGGCGTCGGCGCTGATCGCGACCGGGTTCTCGTACGTCGCCGAGGTGCGCCGCGCACAGGCCGCCGCGCTGGCGACGATCCTGCCCAGCGTGCGCGACATCCGGCGCGGCGGATCGGCCGCCGTCGACCTCGCGTCGGTGGCCTGCGGGCGGGTCGATGGGTTCTACGAGGTCGGCCTGAATCCCTGGGACCTGGCCGCCGGGGCGCTGCTCGTGCGCGAGGCGGGCGGGCTGGTGACGCGCGACGTCGTCGCCTCGGGGCCGGTGCTCCACGAGCCGCTGGCCGGGCTTGTCGCCGGCGCGCTTGCGGCAGAGAATTCGCTACACTGAGATCTCACCGCCGGTGCCGCCTCCTGGCGCCCGGATATACCCGGCGGTCGAAAAGATGACTTTGGGGATCAAGGCCGATCTGGAAGCGGCCGCGCACCGCGTCGAGGCGTGGTGCGGGGAACCGCTGCTACACGAAGGCGAAGCCGCCGAGGCGGCGCTCGCCCCTGGAACCGCTCGGCGGGCGGCGCTCGACGCTGCCATCGCCGAGATGGACCGG
Source organism: uncultured Actinomycetes bacterium (assembly GCA_963809205.1). Taxonomy (GTDB): domain Bacteria; phylum Actinomycetota; class Thermoleophilia; order Gaiellales; family JAICJC01; genus DATLLN01. The sequence goes on from CAWEIS010000013.1 coordinate 6,038, forward strand.
GGGGCGACTGCGCCCAGCTACGAGTGGCTCCGCGACTTCTCGCTGATCCTCGGCCTCGACCGCGTCCTGTCCGATCCGCAACCCAAGCTGGCCTCGGGCACGACGCTGCGTCGCCACCAGGTCGACGCACTCGCGGGGCAGCTGGCCGCGCTGATCAGCGACGTCGAGCGCGGAGTGGCGGCGGACGACGAGGAGGACGATGACGAGCCCGCCGAGAACGGTGATGCCCCCGCCGAGAACGGCAACGGCGACGGCAACGGCAACGGCAACGGCAACGGGGAAGCATTCGTCGAGCTGCTCGGCCCCGAGGATCCGACCCAGGCCGTGGTCGAGGACGTCGTCGAGGAAGGCGAGCACGGCCCCGACCCGGGCGCCCGCCGGCGTTACCGCTTCAAACATCCCACCGCGTCCGGCAAGACGATCGCCGCCGCCGGGTTCGTCGAGGCGGCGCGGACGACGGGCGTCCTGATCCTCACCCACCGCCGCCTGCTGGTCGACCAGTTCACGCGCGACCTGACCAAGGAGGGCTACGGCGACCGGCTCCACGGCCCGGTGCTGCGCGGCGAGACGGTGCCGCAGACGCCGCCGCTGACGATCAACACCTACTCCTGGTTCATCAAGCACGCCGCGAGCATCCGCGAGGACCTGTACGGCGTGGTCGTCTGCGACGAAGCGCATACGGCGCTCGGCGACAAGACCGCGGCCGCCATCCGCTCGTTCAGCGAGCCGGTGTATATCGGCATGACGGCCACCGACCAGCTGCTGCAGAAGCACGTGGGCGACGTCTTCCCGGCCGAGGTCGCTGACTTCCCGCTGGCCGAGGCGGTGCGCCGCGGCGTCGTCGCGCCACTGCGCTGCTCGCGGGTGCGGCCGATCGCGTCGCTGCGCTCCGTCGAGATCGTCGGCGGTGACTTCGACCAGAGCCAGCTGGCCGCTGCCCTCGACCTCGACCCGCTCAACCTGGCCGCCGCCGACCTGTACAAGAGCCGGTTCGGCGACACGCCGGGGATCGTGTACGCCGCCGGCGTCGAGCACGCCGAGCGGATTGCCGCGTCGATGAAGGCGATCGGGCTGAAGGCCGGCGCCGTGTCGGGCAAGACGCCGCCACGGCAGCTGGCCGAGACGCTCGCTGCCTACGACCGCGGCGAGATCAACGTACTGGTCAACGCGCAGCTGCTGGCCGAGGGCTGGAACGCGCCGCGGGCCACCGTGTGCATGCACCTTGCGCCGACGGCCAGCCGACGCGTCTACCAGCAGCGGGTCGGACGCATCATGCGGCTGCACCGCCGAAAGGAAGCCGGCATCGTCGTCGACTTCGCCGAGCCGGGGGCGCCCCACACCGAGCGTGTGATCACCCTGCACTCGCTGCTCGGCGTCGATGCCTACCGGCCGAACGGCCTGGTCACACCTCCGCCGCCGCGCCGGCGGCGCTGGCGCCGCCGCCCTGCCAAGCCGATCGTCAAGGAAGGCAACTGGATCGTTCCCGTCTCGGACGATCCCGAGCGGCGGATCGCCGTGATCGCCAACCAGTGGCGGCTGGTCGACGCGTCCAAGCTGCCGCTCGACGAGCAGCGCGCGTGGGCGGTGGTCGCCGCCCGCGCCGTCAGCCCGGCCGACGTGCAGATGCTGGCCGAGCGGATCACAGGGCTCCAGCCTGAGGCCCGCGAGCTCTTCTTCTTCACCTGCTCCGCCGAGAACAAGCACCGCCGGCTGCGCCTGCAGGCGCTGGGCGATCTGGCGTCGCAGGGGCCGACGCAGACCACGTTCGCGATGGCCTGCCGCCTGGTCGAGGCCGCCCCGACGTGGCAGCAGGATCGCGGCCAGGGTGCCCGGGTGCTGCTGTTGGCGATGGGCGACGAGCGGATCGAGGCGCCAGATGACCGGATCGTCACGTGGACGTGGCAGCTGGCCCGCGCCGCCCGCGACCATGAGTATCGGTACGCGGGCAGCCACGTCAAGGATGGGCGCAGCCTGCTGGGCGCGCTCGCGGCGGCCTCCGGCGAGGCGGCCCACACCGAGGCGGCGGCCAAGCTGGCCGCCGTCGCGACCTCGTCGCCACTCGAGGCAGGCGCCGCGCTGCTGGCGGTGGCCTCGCCGCGCAGGGGGACGACGGCCGAGCGGCTGGTCGAGCGGGCGCGCGTCGTGCTCTCAGCCGACTCCCACCGGCTGGCCGCGGCGCTCGGCTCGAACATCCCTGCGCCCGCACAGCGCGCCAAGACGCAGAAGCGCGCCAAGGCGAAGGAGAAGGAGCGCGGCGACACCATCTCGTTCAACGGCGCCGTGGTCGGCTCGACGCCCCCTGCCGTGTCGGTTCGTCGCAGCGACGGCGTCG
>CAWEIS010000014.1:2500-133624 GCA_963809205.1 uncultured Actinomycetes bacterium
TTCCGGCCGGGTTTCACGTGCCCGGTCGTACTCAGGTTCCTGTCAAGGGAGTCACGAGGTTTTCGCGTACGGGGCTTTTACCCTCTTTGGCGACAGTTTCCACCGTCTTCCGCTAACACCGTGATTTCTTACTCCCCGACCGCTCTGCGGAACGATCAAGACAAGTCCTACAACCCCGGAATGGAAACGCCCGCAGGCTATCGCGCCATCCCGGTTTGGGCTGTTCCCGTTTCGCTCGCCACTACTCAGGGAATCGAGGTTTCTTTCCTTTCCTCCGGCTACTTAGATGTTTCAGTTCGCCGGCTTACCTTCTCCCACCCTATGTGTTCAGGTGGGGATACCCGCGCATTACCACGGGTGGGTTTCCCCATTCGGAGACCCCCGGATCAACGCTTGGTCAGCAGCTCCCCGGGGCATATCGCAGCCGCCCACGTCCTTCTTCGGCTCCAGATGCCAAGGCATCCACCGTGTGCTCTTTGTCTCTTGATTTGAGTAGAGAACACAAAGACCGCTATGGAGTTTTCAAGGTGCGCGCGGAGAGATGCTCCGCCGGCCAGAAAGCCGGACGGCCGCCCACTGGGGACGGCCGGTGTTCCGGTCTCTCAAAGCTCAACAGCTAGGTCGGCTCCCGAAGGAGCCAAACGCCGGTGTCGACGTCGTTTCCAGGCGAGTCCCCGCTCCGGACGGCGCAGGTTGCGCGCCATCGACGGCGGGGACGCCCGCGGCGGTTGGTGCCGCCGCATTCCCTAGAAAGGAGGTGATCCAGCCGCAGCTTCCGCTACGGCTACCTTGTTACGACTTCACCCCAATCACCGACTCCACCTTCGGCCGCTGCCTCCTTGCGGTTGGCCCACGGACTTCGGGTGTTTCCGGCTTTCGTGGTGTGACGGGCGGTGTGTACAAGGCCCGGGAACGTATTCACCGCGGCATTGCTGATCCGCGATTACTAGCAACTCCTACTTCATGGAGGCGAGTTTCAGCCTCCAATCCGAACTGGGACCGGCTTTTTGGGATTCGCTCCACCTCACGGTCTTGCAGCCCTTTGTACCGGCCATTGTAGCACGCTTGTAGCCCTGGACATAAGGGGCATGATGACTTGACGTCATCCCCACCTTCCTCCGGTTTGTCACCGGCAGTCTCCTGTGAGTTCCCGGCCGAACCGCTGGCAACACAGGACAGGGGTTGCGCTCGTTGCGGGACTTAACCCAACATCTCACGACACGAGCTGACGACAGCCATGCACCACCTGTATACCCGCTCTTGCGAGGGGCCTGGTTTCCCAGGATTTCGGGTACATGTCAAGCCCAGGTAAGGTTCTTCGCGTCGCATCGAATTAAACAGCATGCTCCGCTGCTTGTGCGGGCCCCCGTCAATTCCTTTGAGTTTTAGCCTTGCGGCCGTACTCCCCAGGCGGGACGCTTAATGCGTTAGCTTCGGCACGGACGGAGTCGACACCGCCCACACCTAGCGTCCATCGTTTACGGCGTGGACTACCAGGGTATCTAATCCTGTTTGCTCCCCACGCTTTCGCGTCTCAGCGTCAGTTGCGTTCCAGAGAGCCGCCTTCGCCACGGGTGTTCTTCCTGATATCTGCGCATTTCACCGCTACACCAGGAATTCCACTCTCCTCTCCCGCACTCTAGCCAACCAGTTTCCCACGACCGCTCGGGGTTGAGCCCCGAGATTTCACGCAGGACTTAATTGGCCGCCTACACGCTCTTTACGCCCAATGATTCCGGACAACGCTCGGTCCCTACGTATTACCGCGGCTGCTGGCACGTAGTTAGCCGGACCTTCTTCTGTAGGTACCGTCAACGCACAGGCTATTAACCTGATTGCCTTCGTCCCTACTGAAAGCGGTTTACAACCCTAAGACCTTCTTCCCGCACGCGGCGTTGCTGCGTCAGGCTTTCGCCCATTGCGCAAGATTCCCCACTGCTGCCTCCCGTAGGAGTCTGGGCCGTGTCTCAGTCCCAGTGTGGCTGATCGTCCTCTCAGACCAGCTACCCATCGTCGCCTTGGTGGGCCGTTACCCCGCCAACAAGCTAATGGGCCGCGGGCTCATCCAAGACCGGAGGCCGAAGCTACCTTTGGTACCTCCCCCGAGGGGTTGGCACGTCATCAGGCATTAGCCAGCGTTTCCACTGGTTATTCCTGTGTCCTGGGCAGATTACCCACGTGTTACTCACCCGTTCGCCGCTCGAGTACTCCCGAAGGAGCCTTTCCGCTCGACTTGCATGTGTTAAGCACGCCGCCAGCGTTCGTCCTGAGCCAGGATCAAACTCTCCGAGAACAGTTTGCGAAAACAGCCTCCCCCACCACATGGGCGGGATCGCCGGCTGGTCTCTAACTGGTTCACGAAAAGAGCTCGATGCTCTTCTCAAAGGTCGATCCACCCACCGTCCCGGCCGAAACCGGGTCGCAGGGTGGTCGACGAGGTGTCCGTGCGACCCGAGGGCCGCCGGACCGAACCCGACGTCGCCATCCCGCGGGCAATCGTAATGCCCAGGGATGGCCCCTAGCTGTTGAGTTTTCAAAGACCACCCGCGCCGGAGCGCGACCTCAAAGACTACCACCGGCACGCCCAGCGGGCAAACCGGTGCAGCCACCGAGGAGCCACCCGCGAGGCGGGCGGCGTTGATGCAGTATGCCTGCTGGTTACCGACCGGTCAAACGACAACCGTCAACCCGTCGGTATGCAGGTGAATCAGCGGCGGATGACCAGGCCGTGCGTGCGCCGGCCGCGCCGCAGGACGAGCAGCCGGCCGCCCAGGAAGTCGTCGGCGGAGGGGCTGGCGAAGATGTCGTCGATCGGACGGTCGTTGGCGCTGAGGCTCCCGGAGGCCGCCAGGCGCTGGGCATCCGAGTTGCTCTTCGCGAGCTCGGTGCCCACCAGCAGAGCCGCGTAGGTGTCCCCGTCCTTCGCCTCCACACTCTTGGCCGACGACAGCGCATCCTCGAGGCGCTCGGGGTCGAACCGCGACAGCTCGCCGCCCCCGAACAGGGCCTCGGTCAGCTCGACCGCGCGCCGGTGCTCGTCCTCGCCGTGCACGAGCACGGTCATCTCGCGAGCCAGCGCACGCTGCGCCTCTCGCCGCTCAGGGTGCTCGGCCAGCGCGGCCACCAGCTCCTCGATCCGCCCCCGCTCGAGGAACGTGAACAGCTTCAGATACGGCACGGCGTCGCGGTCGTCGGTGTTGATCCAGAACTGGTAGAAGGCGTACGGCGACGTCCGCCGCGGGTCGAGCCAGACGGCGCCGGCTCCGGTCTTGCCGAACTTCTGCCCGGAAGCCGTGGTGATCAGCGGCACGGTCATCCCCGCCGCCGACTCGCCGTCGGTGCGCCGGATCAGCTCCATCCCGGCGGTGATGTTGCCGTACTGGTCGCTGCCGCCGATCTGGATCAGGCAGCCGTGCGTGCGCTTGAGGTGCAGGAAGTCGTACGCCTGCAACACCATGTAGCTGAACTCGGTGTACGAGATGCCGTCGCCGTCCATGCGCGACCGCACCGACTCCTTGCCCAGCATCCAGCCCATCGGGAAGTGCTTGCCGACGTCCCGCAGCAGCTCGATGGCCGTCAGGTCGCGCAGCCACTCGACGTTGTTCTCGACGATCGCCCCTGCCTCGAAGTCCATCAGCCGCTCGAGCTGCGCCCGGATCGCCTGGACGTAGCCGGCCACCGCCTCCTCGGAGTTCAGGATCCGCTCCTCGGAGCGCCCGGAGGGGTCGCCGATCAGCCCGGTTCCGCCGCCGGCGAGCGCGATCGGCCGGTGTCCGTGGCGCTGGAAGCGGGCCAGGCAGAGCAGCGGCACGAGATGCCCGATGTGCAGCGAGTCGCCGGTCGGGTCGAACCCGCAGTAGACCGTCGCCCCGCCGGCCACCAGCAGCTCACCGAGGCGGTCCTCGGCGGCCACCTGAGCGGTCAGGCCGCGCCAGCGCAGATCCTCGAGCAGCGGCGTGGTGGTCACGGACATGCCGCGATTCTACGCGGACACCCCGGCGCGGCGGCTCACGAACGGCGAGTCCGCGTCGAGGAACCGCCACGGCCGGTCGACGGCGCGCGTGATGCCGATCCGCGTCGTCGCCACGACCCGGCGCGGCGCATCCCCGGGCAGCAGCTCGGCGGGCACGCCGTTCAGGTGCGGCCCGGCGGCCAGCGCCTGGCCGACCTTGCCCGGACCCGACGCCAGGTCGTCCCGCCCGCGCCGCGCCCGCATCGTCTCGATGCCGTGCGTCGGCTCGAGCGCCCGGATCAGCACCGCCGCGCCCTCGCCCGGCGGGCCGCAGACGATGTTGACGCACCAGTGGATCCCGTAGGAGCGGTAGACGTAGAAGCGGCCGGCCGGCCCGAACATCACTTCGTTTCGCGCCGTCAGCCCGGAGTAGCTGTGGGAGGCCGGGTCATCCTGCCGGTAGGCCTCGGTCTCGACCACCACTCCGCCGACGCCGTCGACGAGCAGCGTCCAGCCGATCACGTCCCGGGCGGCGCGGATGACGTCGCCCGACAGGTCGAGCGTCAGAGCGGCTGCCAGCGCAGACCGCTCCCCGCGGGCACGATCCGTGCGAAGCCGGGGATATGCGACGCGGCCACAGGCACGCCGGCGCCCGCCGCCTCGCCCAGCACCTCCAGGCGCGTCCGGAGGCCGACCTCCGGTTCGCTGTCGAAGCCCCGGTCCCAGTCGGGATGCTCGACGTGCGCCGGGTGATGGACGACGTCCGCCAGGTAGAGCAGCTCGCCGCCGATATCGAGCACGGAATGGCCCGCCCGGTGTCCGGGTGCTGCGCGCAGGACGACGTCCTCGACCACGGTGTCGCCGGCGGCCGCCTCGACCAGGCGGCCCGCGTCGCCGTAGGCCTCGACCAGCCGCCGGCCGGGGTTCCAGTCGCCGTGGTCGCGCTCGCGGTCGGCCACCGCCGCGTCGCGCGGGACGATCGCCATCGCCCTGGTGAACGCGGGCGACTCGACATCCGACATCGCGGCCCCGCAGTGGTCGAAGTCGAGGTGTGTGAGCACCAGCGTGTCCACCTCGGCGATCGCGCTACCGGCCGCGGCCAGCGCGCCGTCCAGGTCGTCCACCAGCCCCGGCCACAGCCGGGCGAGGTGGCCCGCCCCGGTGTCAACGAGCACCGTCCGCCCCTCGCGGCGTAGCAGCAGCGCGTTGCTGGGCACCGTCTGCGGCCCGTCGAACACACCATCGGGGCCGAGCATCTCCGCCTTCAACGGCAGCGTGCCCACCTCCAGCAGGGCAACGTCCCAGCCGCCGGCCCGCATCAGACGGCCTCGATCACCTCGCGCAGCGCCGCGCTGACGTAGGCGACGTCATCGTCGGCCAGGCCGACGAAGAACGGCAGCGCGAGCGTCGAGCGGCTGACCGCCTCGGTCACCGGCAGCATCCCCTCGCGCCAGCCCCGAGCCCGGTACTCGGGCTGGAGATGGATCGCGGGCAGGTACGGCCGCGTGGCGATCCCGCGGGCGGCCATCGCGTCAATCACCGCAGCCCGGTCGACGGACGGGTCGAGCTTGACGTAGTAGATGAACCAACTGCGCTGGTGCGGGCCGGCCAGCGGCAGCTCGATGCCCTCCGCGCCGGCCAGCAGCTCGCCGTAGAGGGCGGCAAGGCGGTCGCGCTCGGCGAGCATCGCCGACAGCTTGTCGAGCTGGGCGACGCCGACCGCGGCCGACATCTCGTCCATCCGGAAGTTGAAGCCAAGCCGCTGGTGCACCAGCCAGTCGCCGTCGTCCGACCGGCCCTGGTTGACGATGCTGCGCAGCTCGCGGGCGACGTCCTCGTCGTCGGTCGTGATCGCGCCGCCCTCGCCCGTCGTCAGCTGCTTGTTCGGGTAGAAGCCGTAGACCGCCGGGTTGCCGTGGGAGCCGACCGTGGCGCCGTCGATGCGGGCGCCCAGGGCCTCGCAGGCGTCCTCCACCACCGGCACGCCGGCTGCCGCCGCGATCTCGTTGATCCTCCCGATCTCGCACGGGTAGCCGAAGATGTGCACCGGCAGGATCGCCCGTGTACGGGAGGTTATCGCGGCCTCGACTGCCGCCGGATCGAGGTTCAGCGTCTCGCGGGTCGATGTCGGCGAACACCGGGGCGGCATGCTGGAACAGCGCCGCGTTGGCGGATGCGACGAACGAGAACCCCGAGGTCACCACCTCATCGCCGGGGCCGACGTCCAGCCGCGCCAGGCAGGCGTGCAGCCCGGCCGTGCCGCTGGAGCAGGCGACGGCGAACCGCCGGCCTGCGGCCGCGGCGAACGACTCCTCGAACCGGGCCAGCATCGGGCCCAGCGCCAGCGAGCCCGAGCGCAGCACCTCAAGCACCAGCTCCTCCTCCCGCGCGTCGATCGACGGGCGGGCGAGCGGGATGGTGCGCGTCATGACCACAGCGATCGCCTTAGGAGCGGACGGCCGCCGCAGCCGGATATTCGAGGAACTCGCGCCACCGCTCCTCGCGGCCGGCGACCACGTCGAAGAAGACGCGCTGCAGGTGCGCGGTCACCGGGCCGCGCCCGCCACAGGCCTGATCGTCGACCGACGCCACCGGCGTCACCTCGGCGGCCGTGCCGCACAGGAACACCTCGTCCGCGAAGTAGAGGTCGGTACGCACGAGGCTGACCTCGCGCACCTCGTAGCCCAGCTCCGTGGCGATCCGGATCATGCTGTCGCGGGTGATCCCGGGCAGGCAGGAGTCGCTGATCGGCGGAGTGTGGATGACGCCGTCGCGCACCACGAACACGTTCTCGCCGGAGCCGTCGGCGATGTACCCCTGCTCGTTCAGCAGGATCGCCTCCTCGTAGCCGCCGCGCGAGGCCTCGTGCTTGGCGAGCACCGAGTTGATGTACTGGCCGGACGCCTTGGCCGACGGCGGCAGCGTGTTGGGCCCGTACCGGCGGTAGGTCGAGATCTTGCAGCGGACGCCCTGCTCGAGGGCGTCCTCGCCCAGGTACGCGCCCCACGGCCACACCGCGATCGCGATGTCGACGGGGTTGTTGCGGGCGTACAGGCCCATCTCCCCGTAGCCGCGGAAGACGATCGGCCGGATGTAACAAGAGTCGACGCCGTTGGACGCGATCGTCTCGTGCACCGCCGCCGCGAGCTCCTCGGTCGTGAAGCCGAGCTCCATCTCGTACAGCGCCGCCGACCGGCGGAGCCGCTCGAGGTGCGCGGTCAGCCGGAAGACCGCCGTGCCGTCGGGCGTCGAGTAGGCGCGGATGCCCTCGAAGACGCCGGTGCCGTAGTGCAGGGCATGCGTCAGGACGTGCACCTGCGCGTCGTCCCACGCGGTGAAGCTTCCGTTCCGCCAGATCTTCTCGGTGCTCTGCATAGCGCGCCCTCTCGACGTCGTACGGCCGTTCCCGGGCTCAGATGGTACCCGACCGGGAGGCGGTCAGGACTTACATCGGGTGCAGCGTGACGGCCCGCACCGAGCGGATCCCCGGCTCGCTGCGCAGCCGCTCGAGCGCCGCCTGGCTGGGGCGCGTGTCGATGGTCAGCACCATCACCGCGGCCTCTCCCCGCGCGTTGCGCGAGACGTTCATGTTGGCGATGTTGATCGACTGCTCGCCGAGCAGGGTGCCGACGCGCCCGATCATCCCCGGCCGGTCGTCGTTCAGCATCACCAGCATGTTGTCGCCCAGCTCGATCTCGACCTGGTACGCGCCGACCGCGATCAGCCAGCAGCGGTTGTCGCGGCCGATCGTCGTGCCGGACACGGACTCGCCCGGGACGACGCGCACCGTCAGCAGGTTGGTGTAGTCGCCGGCGCTGGGATCGGCGGACTCGAGGACGCGGATGCCGCGGCCCTCGGCGACAGCGCGCGCGTTGACCAGGTTGACGGCCTCGTCCGAGCGCTGCGCCAGCGCGCCGGTCAGCACGGCGGTGGTCAGCATCCGCGTGTCCGCCTCGGCCAGGGCGCCGGACGTGGTCACCTCGATCCGCTCCGGGTTGGCGATCGGCCAGCCCCGAGGCGAGGACGCCGAGCTGCATGCCCAGGGCGACGAACGGCCCGACCAGCTCGCGGTCCTCGGCCGGCATCACCGGCACGTTGACCGCGTTGGAGACGACGTCGCCGTTGAGCGCGGCCGCCACCTGCTCGGCGACGATCACGCCGGCGCGGTCCTGCGCCTCCTGCGTGGAGGCACCAAGGTGCGGCGTCAGCACGACGTTGTCCAGTTCGAAGATGCGGCCGGACGTGTACGGCTCGTCCGGGAACACGTCGAGCGCTGCGCCCGCGACGTGCCCGCTCTGCAGGCCGTCCACCAGCGCGTCGAGGTCGACCAGCCCGCCGCGGGCGGCGTTCACGATGCGCACGCCTGGGCGCATCCTGGCGATCGTCTCGGCCCGGATGAGGTGCTCGGTCTCCGGCGTCAGCGGAGCGTGCAGCGTGATGAAGTCCGACGCGGCCAGCAGCTCGTCGAGGCCGGCCTGCATCACCTGGGTCTCGCGGAAGCGCTCGGGCGACACGAACGGGTCGTGCGCGATCACGTGCATGCCCAGGCCGCGGGCGCGCGATGCGACCAGCTGGCCGATCCGCCCGAAGCCGAGCACGCCCAGCGTCTTGCCGCACACCTCGATGCCGCCGAACCGGCTGCGTTCCCAGCGGCCCTCCTTGAGCGCCGCGTGCGCCTGCGGGATGTTGCGCGCCATCGCCAGCAGCAGGCCGACCGCGTGCTCGGCCGCCGACACCATGTTCGAGCCGGGGGCGTTGGCGACGATGATGCCGCGGCGCGTGGCGGCGGGGACGTCGACGTTGTCGACCCCGGTGCCCGCGCGGCCGATCACCTTCAGCCTCGAGGCGTGCGCCAGCAGCTCGTCCGTCACCCGCGTCGCGCTGCGCACGATCAGGGCGTCGTAGTCGCCGATCCGATCGGGCAGATCCTCGGCCGCCATCTCGACGTCCACATCGACGTCGAAGCTGCTTCGCAGGAGCTCGACGCCGGCCTCGGCGATCGGCTCCTTGACCAGCACCCTAGGCACGGGTCAGCTCGCTCTGCGCGAACACTGCGGTCGCCCGGGCGACGCCCGCCCCGGGCGTCTCCGGCCGGTAGCCGAACTCCGCGAGGGCAAGCTCGAGCGCGGCGAGCGCCGTCAGGATGTCGAAGCGGTCCATGTAGCCCATGTGGCCGATCCGGATGACGCGGCCCTTGAGCGGCCCCTGGCCGCCGGCCAGCACCACACCGTGGCGGTCGCGCAGCACCGTGTAGATCTCCTGGCCGTCGATGTCGTCCGGCATGCGGACGGCGGTGACCATGGATGACGTGTCGTCATCCGGCGAGAAGATCTCCAGCCCCAGCGCCTTGACGCCCTCCCGGGTCGCCCGCGCCAGGCCGCGGTTGCGGGCGTACGCCGCCTCGTAGCCGTCGCGCTCGATCAGCTCGATAGCTGCGTTCAGGCCGGCCACGATCGTCACCGGCGGCGTGAACGGCGTCCCGTCCTTGGCCTGGGCGTCGGCGATCCGCCGCCAGTCGAATGCGAAGCGCGGCGCCGTGCCCTCCGCCGCGAGCCCCCAGGCCTTGTCCGAGACGGAGGCGAACGCGAGGCCGGGCGGGCACATCAGCGCCTTCTGCGAGCCGGAGACGACCACGTCGATCCCCCACTCGTCGGTGCGCAGCTCGACGCCGCCCAGGCTCGACACGGCGTCGACGACCAGCGCGGCGCCGCTCGGGCGAACCGCGTCGGCGATGGCGCGGATGTCATGGACGACGCCGGTCGACGTCTCGGACTGGGTGACGAAGGCGACGCGGCAGCCCGCCGCGGCCTCGCCCACCCGCGCCGGATCCAGGCGTTCGCCCCACGGCCTGCTCGAGGAGCACCATGTCGGCGCCGTACGCGGTGACCAGCTTCTGCCACCGCTCGCCGAAGTTGCCTGCCGAGGCGACGAGCACGCGGTCGCCCGGAGAGACCATGTTGGCGACGGCGGACTCCATCGCGTAGGTGCCCGACCCTGGGATCACGAGAACGTCGTTGCTTGTCATGAAGACGCGCTTGAGTCCGGCCAGCGTGTCGGCGAACAGGCGCTTGAAGTCGGGGCTCCGATGGTGGATCAGCGGCCGGGCCATGGCCGCCTGTACCTCGGGCGGCACCGGGGTCGGCCCGGGAGTGATCAGGTAGGTCTTCTCGGGCACGCCGTCAGTGTATCCACGCCCCCGGAGGGCGATGGGTGGTTACCTCTCAGGCTGCCTGCCGGGCCTGGCCGGCGGGCGCCGGGACGGCCCCGGCGGGCACCTCGACCGGCGCGGCGGGGGCGACGATCCTGGCCCCCACGGTCTGCACGATCCACCAGGCGATCAGCGCGAACACGACACCCCCGGCGATGTCGATCACGTAGTGCTCGCCGGTGTAGACGATGGTGAACCAGATCACGCAGAGATGCGCGATCAGCACGGTCTGCACCCAGCGCGGCATCCGGTAGCGGCGGGCGACCAGCACGCCGATCATGGGGAACGCCGCGTGGATCGACGGGAAGGCCGCGGCGGTCAGATACAGCGCGCTGGTGTCGCCCTTGAGCCGGGCGAGGGTGTCGAAGCCGATGATTTGCAGGCCGTCCTTGATCACGTCCACCACCGGAGGGATCGAGCCCTGCTCGGCCGCCATCCACGGCGGGGCGGCGGGCAGCAAGACGTAGACCACGGCAGCCATGAAGCTGACCGTGATGTACGTCCACATCAGCGCGTTGAAACCGACGCCGCGGCGCCAGTACCAGACGTAGAAGCCGAACATCACGGGGACGAAGAAGTGCGACATGTAGGCCAGCGCCGACAGCACCGCCAGCGGCTGGTTGTTGCTGGCGTCCAGCCACCCCTGCAGCGCGACCGACGGCACGTTGCCCAGCCCGATCACGCGGTCTGCGTCGGCCTGCGGCGAGTACCAGATCGGCATGCTGACGACCTTGACCAGCTCCAGCGCGATCCCGTAGATCAGGAACATCAGCGCCACCGGCGACCAGTCTCGGAGGAACCGGCCGACCTGGTTCTGGTAGATCGCGAACCCGATGAACAGCATCAGCACGACGAACGGGCTGACCGCGCCGCTGGCGATCGCGCGCCACCCGCCGACCAGCACGGCGGCAAGCATCACGCTCATGCCGACCACGCGGCGGAAGCGCCGCGCGCTCTCCGACCGGGCGGTCTCGGACGCGTCGAAGCGCTCCTCGAGGGAGTCGAGGAACCGGAGGATCGGGGCCAGCAGCGCACGCATTCGGACTCCTCATCGGCATCCGCGCGTCGAGGCTTCAGTGGGTCTGACCCGACCCGGGCGCTACGAGAGTTTCGAGCGTAAGAGCTGCTGCACCTGGCGGGCGTCGGCACGGCCCTGCGTGCGCTTCATGACCTGGCCGACGAGGGCGTTGACCACGCCGTCCTTGCCGCCCTTGAACTGCTCGACGAACGCCGGGTTGGCGGCGATCACCTCGTCCACCATCGCCTCCAACTCGTCGCTGTCGCCGATCGAGGCCAGGCCCTCGTGCTCCACGAGCGCCTTCGGGTCGGCGCCCGGGTCGGCCTCCAGCAGCGGGAGCAGCTGCTGCCGCGCGATCGTGTTGGTGATGGTTCCGTCGGCGACCAGCCGGATGACCGCGGCGGTGCCTGCCGGGGCGACTCCGCTGTCCAGCAGCGTGGGCTGGTTGAGCACCCAGTCGGCGGCCGTCTTGGCATCGCCCGACTCGGCCGCAACCTGCTCGAAGTAGTCGGCGACCCGTGCCTCAGCGTTCAGGTCGTGCGCGTACTGCGGCGTCAGCCCGAGCTCCGATTCGAACCGGGCGATCCGCGCGGCCGGCAGCTCCGGCAGGCGGCCGCGGACGCGCTCGATCAGGTCGGAGCTGGGCGCCAGTGGCTCCAGATCGGGCTCCGGGAAGTAGCGATAGTCGTGCGCCTCCTCCTTCGACCGCAGCGAGCGCAGCGCCTTGGCCGACGGGTCGTAGTGCAGCGTCACCTGCTCCACCGCACCGCCGTCGTCCAGCAGCCGCTTCTGCCGCTCGATCTCGGCCGCCATGCCCTCGGCCAGGAACTTGAACGAGTTCATGTTCTTGAGCTCGGTCTTCGTCCCCAGCTCGGTCGACCCGGCCGGCCGTAGCGAGACGTTGGCGTCGCAGCGCATCGAGCCCTTCTCCATGTCGCAGTCGGACACGCCGATCGTGCGCAGCGTGTTGCGCAGCAGCGCGAGGAACGCAACGGCCTGCTCCGGCGAGCGCAGGTCGGGCTCGGTCACGATCTCCACCAGCGGTGTGCCGCAGCGGTTGAAGTCGACCAGCGAGACGTTGGCATCGGCGATCCGCCCGGCCGCGCCGCCGGCGTGCACCAGCTTCGCGGCGTCCTCCTCGAGGTGGGCGCGGACGATGCCGACCCGGCCGCCCTCGACCTCGAGGTGCCCGGGCCCGCAGATCGGCTCGTCGTACTGACTGATCTGATACGCCTTGGGACTGTCCGGGTAGAAGTAGTTCTTGCGGTGGAACCGCGACCGCTCGGGGATCTCGCAGTTCAGGGCAAGCCCGATCGCCAGCGCCTTCTCGACCGCCGCCTCGTTGATCACCGGCAGCACGCCGGGATGGCCGAGGCAGAGCGGGCAGGTGAGCGTGTTCGGCTCGGCGCCGAACCGGTTCTCGCACGCGCAGAACATCTTCGTCCGCGTGTCCAGCTGGACGTGGATCTCGAGGCCGATGACCGGCTCCCACCCGCTCACTGCGCCACCAGCTCCGGCGGCACAGGTTCGAACGCGATGGCCCGCTCCAGCGCGTGCCCGGCCTCGAAGATGCGGTTCTCGGCGAACGCCGGGCCCATCAGCTGGAGGCCCACCGGCAGCCCCTCGGACAGCCCGCTGGGGATCGAGATGCCCGGGAGCCCGCTCAGGTTGAGCGGCACCGTCAGCACATCGCACGCGTACATCGCCCACGGGTCGTCCAGGCGGTCGCCGATCGGGAACGCGACCGTCGGCGAGGTCGGCGTCGAGATCAGGTCGACCTTCTCGAACGCCTCGTCGAAGTCCCGCCGGATCAGCGTCCGGGTGCGCAGCGCCGTCCCGTAGTAGGCGTCGTAGTAGCCGGACGACAGCGCATAGGTGCCGAGCATGAGCCGCCGCTTGACCTCGGCGCCGAAGCCCTCCGCCCGCGTCCGCCCGTACGTCTCGACGATCGTGTCTCCTGGCTCCTCGAGACGCAGGCCGTAGCGGACGCCGTCGAAGCGCGCCAGGTTGGCGGACGCCTCGGCCGGCGCGATCAGGTAGTACGCCGGCAGCCCGAACGGCGCATGCGGTAGCTCGACGGGCAGGATCTCCGCGCCCAGCGACGCCGCATGCTCCAGGGCCGCATCGAATGACGCGCGCACGCCCGGCTCGATCCCCTGCTCCAGCAGGTGGTAGGGCACGCCGATGCGAACCCCATCGAGGCGCTCGGCATCCGGGATCCGCACCGGCTGGGGCAACGGCACCGACGTCGAGTCGCAGGGGTCGTGCCCGGCGATCGCCTGATAGGCCAACGCCGCGTCGCGCACGGTGAGCGCGAACGGCCCCACCTGGTCGAGCGACGAGCCGAACGCGATCAGCCCGTGCCGCGACACGGCGCCATACGTCGGCTTCAGCCCGACGATGCCGCACAGGGCGGCCGGCTGGCGAATCGACCCACCGGTGTCCGTGCCCAGCGAGAGTGGCGCGAATCCTGCGGCCACGGCGGCCGCCGACCCGCCGCTCGAGCCGCCGGGCACCCGCGAGGGGTCCCACGGGTTGTGGGTCACGCCGAAGGCGGAATGCTCCGTCGACGAGCCCATCGCGAACTCGTCCATGTTGGTCTTGCCGATCGGCACCAGCCCCGCCGCCTTCGCCCGGGTAACGCAGCCGGCGTCGTACAGCGGGCGGTGTCCCTGCAGGATCCGCGAGCCGGCGGTGGTCTCCTCGCCGCGCGTGCAGAGGATGTCCTTGAGCGCGATCGGCACGCCCTGCAGCCCCGTGCGGCCCTCGGCGTCCAGCCGGTCAGCCTCGGCCAGAGCCTCCGCAGAGCGGACGCGAAGGAACGCATGCACGGCGCCGTCCAGCCGCTCGATCCGGTCGAGGTAGGCCTCGGTCAGCTCACGGCACGAGAGCTCGCGCGCGTCGAGCAGCTCGACGCAGCGCTCGGCGGTCAGGCCGAGCGTGTCGATCATTCCTGCGCCCCGCCCGTCGGTGGCACCCGGAACATCCCGTCCTGCACGGCGGGCGCGCCCGCCAGCACCTCGTCACGCGGCCACGAAGGCCGCGGCTTGTCGGGGCGCGTCACGTTCTCCATCTGCAGCGCATGGGCCGTCGGCGGCACGCCGGAGAGTTCGAGCTCACGCAGCGCGTCGACGTGGCCGAGGATCGCCGACAGCTGCTCCGCCGCCCGCGTGACCTCGGCGTCGGACAGCGTCAGCCGGGCGAGCCGGGCAACGTGCAGAACGTCCTCGTCGCTGATCGCCATGGGGTCGAACGATACCGCGGGTCGCCGGCCGGAACCTTCGGCTCCGGCCGGCCGCCACGGCCATTCCGGGCGTCAGACGACCTTGACGCCGGTCGCGGACAGCCCCTTGTTGCCCTGCGTGACTTCGAACTCGACCCGCTGACCCTCGGTCAGACTGCGATAGCCGTCCGACTCGATCTGGCTGTAATGGACGAAGACGTCCTCACCGGCTTCCTGGGCGATGAAGCCGTAGCCCTTCTCGTTGTTGAACCATTTCACGGTGCCTACTGCCAACGGGTTGTCCCTCCTGAACACGATCTGCGGGGCCTGCCGGCCCTGACGACCGCGCAACCATAGAGGACGGCCGTCGGCGCTGCAACGGGCTCCGTTCGGCTGCTAGACGACGGACGTGGTGCGCCCGGCGTGACGCGCACGCGCCGCGTCGAGCGTGTTGTGGAGCAGCATCGCAATCGTCATCGGCCCGACGCCCTTGGGCACCGGGGTGATCGCGCCCGCGACCTCGGAGGCCGAGGCGAAGTCCACGTCGCCGACGATCCCGTCGTCGGTGCGGTTGATGCCCACGTCGATCACGGTCGCGCCGGGCTTGACCATGTCGCCCGTAATCATGCGCGCCCGGCCGACCGCCGCCACCAGGATGTCCGCCCCTCGGCAGACCTCGGGGAGGTCACGGGTGCGGGAGTGCGCGATCGTCACGGTCGCGCTCTGGTGGAGCAACAGCAGCGCGACGGGCTTGCCGACGATGTCCGACCGGCCAACAACGACCGCGTTGGCTCCCGTGACGGGAATGTCGTAAGCGGCCAGCAGCTCCATCACTCCGGCCGGCGTGCACGGGCGCAGGCCGGGCTGGTTGGCCACCAGTCGGCCGACGTTGAGCGGGTGGAAGCCGTCGACGTCCTTGCCCGGGTCGATCCGGTCGAGCACCTGCTTGAAGTCGAGGCCCTCGGGCAGCGGCGCCTGTACCAGGATGCCGTCCACCCGGTCGTCGGCGTTCCAACGGTCGACTGCATCCAGCACCTCGGCCTGGCTGGCGGTCGCCGGCAGCGACTCGTGGAACGACTCCATTCCGACCTCGCGGCAGCGCTCGCCCTTGCTCCGGACATACACCTGCGAGGCCGCGTCCTCACCGACCAGGACGGTGACCAGGCCGGGCACGTGGCCGGTGTCCGCGATGAACTCCGCCGCGCCCCGAGCCACCCGTTCCCGCACCTTCGCGGAGATCGCGGTGCCGTCGATGATCGTCGCCATGGCGGCGGACGATACCACCCCGGAGGGTGACGGTTGAACTCACCCGGAAGGGTGATGGCACGGTGCCCTTAACAGTTTCATCATCAGTTGCGAGGGCTTTGCGAGTCCCCAGCTTGGGGGAAATCGCCCCAGGGAATCTCAAGGATTCGGCCACTTGGCCGATGCAGGTTTCACGAGCTACTCGCCTCAGAGAAGCCCGAGCAACATTCGAGAGGAGGTGAATCCCCTTGATCGAGTACCTGAATCGCCTGTTTGGTGAGCTCACGGATGAGGACGGCCAGACGATGGCCGAGTACGCCGTCGTCCTTGGCGTCATCACTGTCGCCGTGGTCGGTGCGCTGACTCTCCTTTCCGGCACCATCTCGAGTGTTCTTGCGAGCGTTACGAGCGCGATGTAGTTCGTTCGGAGTTTCCAGAGGGCGGATCCGATCCTCTCGCGAGTGAGGATCCGCCCTCTACTTGTACCAAGTTCGATTCGTACGTCCATTTGTCTTTCTCGAAAGAACCACAACGAGGCCACGTGATCAAACGTCGCGAACAGAAGGAGAAGGGCCAGGCGCTCGTCGAGTTCGCCGTGATCCTGCCCGTGCTGCTGATGGTGCTTTGGGGCATCTTCCAGTTTGGCATCGCCTTCAACGATTACATTCAGGTGACCTCGGCAGCGCGCGAAGGTGCACGCAAGGCCGCGGTCAGCCGCTCGCTCGGCGGCGGCGCCGCAACTTCGGCCGCCATCGCCGCTGCGCAAGGCGTGGCCCCTGATCTGCATCTCAGCACGTCGCAGATCACGGTCACTCCCGCCAACAACTGGCAGGCGGGAACCGATGTGACGGTGACCGTCAAGTACCCGTACAAGATCAACATCATTGGCCGGGTGGTTGGAAGCGGGAACCTCACATCCTCCACCACGATGAGGATCGAGTAGCAGTAACCAACGCGCTGCTGGATCCCGAGCACAGCGCTCGTCTTCAGTCCCCGTTCTTCATTCTCTTCGATCGGTGTCCGGCGTCCCCTCGCCGGACACCGTACGAAGTCTCAAGGTCGCAGAACCCCTTGCCGATAGACCCCAAGCTGATTTCCGACGTCCCAAGTGAGGCAGCCGCATGACGTATAACGTCCGCAACATCGTGATCGCGCTTGTACTGGCGGCGGTCGCGGCGCTTCTGGTGATTGTGTACACCGGAAACGTCCAGAAACAGGCCAACAATTCCCAGGACACCGCAAAGGTCCTGGTCGCCACGACAGACATCGCTGCCGGCACAGCCGCGCAGGATGCGATCTCGAGCGGACAGCTGAAGCTTGAGGACGTGGTGACGCGCGACCAGATCGCGAACGCCACGACCGATCCGTCGCAGATCGACGCGACCTGGGTCGCCGCGCAGCCGATCTTCGCCGGCCAGCAGATCACCGGCGCGATGTTCAAGCCGTCGAACGAGACGGGCGTCGGCCCGCAGATCGCGAGCAACTATCGCGCGATCGAGATTCCGCTGGACGACGACCCGGTCATGCTCGGCACGCTTCAGGCCGGCGACCACGTCGACCTGATCGGCACCTACACCGTGCACCCGACCAACGGCGGCTCCGACTTCGACGTGTCCCGCATCATCGTGCGTGACGTCGAGGTCATCAAGGCCCCGGACACCGAGGCCTCCAAGGGCGGCCTCGGCGCCCAGGGCAACCAGAACCACGTCACGCTGAAGGTGCCCGACACCGTCGTTCCCAAGATCACCTTCACCCTGCACGGCGGCGAGCTGTGGTTCGCCCTGCGCCCGGGCAAGGGTGCCCAGGATGGCCCGACCACCCTGGCCACCGTCTCCAGCGTGATCTTCGACGGCCTGACCAGCAAGCAGATCGCCCAGGCGATCAAGGTGGGTAACTGATCATGAGCACGTCTCCGATCAAGGTCTTCATCACCGGCGCGGCAAACGGGCTGGCCGAGGTTCGCGAGGGCCTCGCCGATCACCCCGACGTCGAGCTTGTGGGAACGGCCGCAGATCCCGCTAAGGCGGGTGCCAAGCTGGCCGAGTCCTCGGCCCAGGTGATCCTGCACGGCACGACAGCCACCGATCACGTCCCCACGGGCGAGATCGAGGCGATCCGCGGCGTCACCGCCGCGCCGATCGTCCTGGTCACGTCGGCGAGCGCCAACGCCATCCTCTCCGAGGCCCTGGCTGCCGGCATCTTCGACGTCGTCCTGCTGCCGCAGCTGACCGACGGCATCGTCTTCACGATCAAGAAGGCGAACTCGCTGGCGGCCGGACGCGGCTCGTCGGCCACGTCCAAGGGAGCGAACGCCATCGACGGCAAGACCGTCACGCTGTTCAGCCCCAAGGGCGGCGCCGGCAAGACCGTGCTGGCGTCGAACCTGGCATGCGTGTTCGCCCGTCATCAGGGCAAGCGCACGCTGCTGCTCGACCTCGATCTCCAGTTCGGCGACGCCGCCATCATGATGGGGATCGAGCCGGAGAAGACGATCTACGACCTGGTGATGGCGCGCCGCGAGCTCGATTCCGACGCACTGGCCGGCTACGTCACGGCTCACCAGTCCGGCGTCCACGTCCTCCCCGCGCCGATGCGCCCGGAGGATGCGGAGCTGGTCACCGAGGAGCGCCTCGGCCACCTGTTCTCGGTGGCCAAGGAGTGCTACGACGTGATCGTGGTCGACACGCCGCCGTTCTTCCACGGCCCGGTGCTGGCCACGCTCGACCGCACCGACCAGCTGCTGCTGGTCGCGTCGCTCGACGTGCCGGCGATCAAGAACATCAAGCTGACCATGCAGACCCTCGACCTGCTGCACTACCCGGCCGAGCGGCGGCACCTGTTGCTGAACCGCTCCGGTTCCAAGGTGGGGCTGAAGCCGCAGGAGATCGAGCGCGCCCTCGACATCAAGGTCGAGTTCGAGGTGCCGCTGGATCGCGAGGTCGCCGTCGCCGTCAACCGCGGCGTCCCGATCGCGCTCTCGGCTCCCAAGTCCCCCGTGGCGAAGGCGCTGGCCGAGGTGGCCGACGTCCTGGTTCCGGCATCCGCGTCGTCTGCGGATGGCAGCAAGCCCAAGGGCAAGTTCCTGAAGAGGGGTTAGCCCAGTGTCACTTCAGTCACGCATCCAAGTCGCCACAAACGACACGCCGGAGTCCGCGGAGCCGACCAAGGCCTCGCTGGAGCGGCACTCCGTGGTCGCCGATCCGTTCGCCGACCTCAAGACCCGCGTCCACAAGGACATCATCTCCCGGCTCGGCCCGCGCCTGTTCAACGCCGACTCGACGTCCGACTCGGACCTCGAGGCCAGCGTCAACGAGGCCGTGAACGAGGTGCTGTCGCTCGAGAAGACGCCGCTGACGCGGCAAGAGCGGCAGGACATCATCAGCCAGATCACCGACGACATCCTCGGCTACGGCCCGCTGGAGCCCTTCCTGCGGGACGACAGCATCACCGAGGTGATGGTCAACGACCACCAGACCATCTACATCGAGCGCCACGGCAAGATCACGCGCACCAACGCGCAGTTCGTCGACGAGCAGCACCTGCTGCGGATCATCGACAAGATCATCAGCCGCATCGGCCGGCGCATCGACGAGTCGTCGCCCTACGTGGACGCGCGCCTGCCCGACGGCTCGCGTGTCAACGCCATCATCCCGCCGCTGGCGGTGCGGGGCGCGGCACTCACCGTCCGTAAGTTCCGCAAGGACCCGTTCACGATGGCCGACCTGATCAAGTTCGGCACGCTGACGCACAAGTCCGGGCAGTTCCTGGAGGCCTGCGTCCGCGGCAAGCTGAACATCCTGATCTCCGGCGGTACCGGTTCCGGTAAGACGACCACGCTGAACGTGCTCTCCGCGGCGATCCCCTCAGACGAGCGGATCATCACCGTGGAGGACGCGGCCGAGCTCCAGCTGAAGCAGGAGCACGTGATCACCCTGGAGTCCCGGCCGTCGAACATCGAGGGCAAGGGCCAGGTCACGATCCGCGACCTCGTCCGCAACACCCTGCGTATGCGGCCCGACCGCATCATCGTCGGCGAGTGCCGTGGCCCGGAGACGGTGGACATGCTCCAGGCCATGAACACGGGCCACGACGGCTCCCTGACCACGGTTCACGCGAACAACCCGCGTGACGCCCTGGCCAGGACGGAGACGCTGGTGCTGACGGCCGGCGTCGACCTGCCGCTGCGCGCCATCCGCGAGCAGATCTCCAGCGCGTTCGACCTGATCGTCCAGGTCTCCCGCCTGGTGGACGGCACCCGCCGCATCACCCACATCACCGAGGTGCTGCGGATGGAGTCGGACATCGTCACCCTGCAGGACGTGTTCATCGCCAAGCCGGTGGACGACGTCCAGCTCAACCAGGATGCCGGTCACCGGCTGCTCGGCCCGCTCACCTGCTCGGGCATCAAGCCGCACTTCCTCGACAAGATGTCGTCGAACGGCGTCAACCTGCCGCCGAACTTCTTCCTGCCGGACAGCCCGGAGCGGGCTGCAGCGGCCGGCGGCGGCGGCGTGTTCGGGCGGGCGGTCGGCCAGTGAGCCGGCGGTTCCTCGCAATCATCGCAGCGCTGATGGCTCTCGTCGTGGCGGCTCCGGCCGCCGCGGCGGGCAGCTCGCTGCAGATCGCCAAGGTGGACACCACCGACTTCCCGGTGGTGCACGTCACCGTGCGCACCGACTCGGTGGGCAAGACACCCGAGCTCCAGCTCCTCGAGAACGGGGTGCCGGCGAACAACGCGGTGATGGCGGATCCCGGCGCTCCTGCCGCGATCGCGCTCCTGATCGACCAGTCGCAGAGCATGACCGGCAGCAAGCTGCCGGACGCGATCAACGCGGCCAAGGCGTTCGTCGAGGCGCAGAAGCCGACGACGCTGGTCGGCCTGTACGGCTTCGGCAATCAGGTCTACACCGCGGCGCCGATCGGCCAGGACCGCACCCAGGTGGATACGGCGCTGAACCAGCTCGTCGCTGGCGACCGCGTCGGGCACGGCCCTGTACGACGCCGTCTCGCAGGCATCGCAGGCCTTGTCGGCGACCCCGGCCCAGCAGCGCGTGATCGTGCTGCTCACGGACGGTGCGTCGGATCACGACGCGGCAACGCTCGATCAGGCCGTCGCGGCCGCCCAGAAGGCGGGCGTCGACGTGTACCCGATCGGCATCGCCACCGATCCGACCGCCACGGCCGCGCTCCAGCAGATCGCCAAGGACACCGGCGGCACGTTCAACATCGCCACCGACTCCTCGGCCCTGCCGGACGTCTACAACGCGATCAACGATCAGCTCGGCAGCACCTTCACGGTGACCTATCGCAGCCTCGTACACGACGGGGAGAAGATCCAGGTCAAGGCGACCGCCGACGGCTTCTCGCCGGCGACCACCACCGTCAAGGCCCCGGGCACGTACGTGCCGCCGTCGACGGACTCGGGCAGCAAGCTGCCCACCGGCGCCGGCGCGCGCCTGGTGCTCGGCCTGCTGGCCGCGGCGCTCGTCCTGCTGGCGTCGCTGGTGCTGATGAAGGCCAAGCCGGGCGTGATCATCGGCAAGCGCATCAAGCCGTTCACGGAGAACCAGAAGACGGCGGCACAGGAAGCCGTCGCCAGCGATCCGATGCGACTCGGCCTGCTTCAGCAGCTGTTCGTGGCAACCGAGAAGATCATCGGCTCGATGAACTGGTGGCAGCGCTCGTCGGCGTCGCTCGAGCAGGCCGACCTGCCGCTGCGCACGGCCGAGCTGTTCTACATCCAGATCGGCACCGGGCTCGTGCTCGGCGCGCTCGTCGCCCTGGTGCTGGGCCACCCCGGCATCCCGGCGCTGATCGCGCTCGTGCTCGGGTTCGTCATCCCGATGCTGTACGTCCGGTTCAAGGCGAAGCAGCGGCTGTCCCGCTTCGAGAACCAGCTGCCGGAGACGCTGATCACGATGGCGGCGTCGCTGAAGGCCGGCCACGCGTTCAACCAGGCGATCCAGAGCGCCGTCAACGAGGGCGCCGAGCCGAGCGCAAAGGAGTTCTCGCGGGTGCTGGCGGAGACCCAGCTGGGTATGCAGTCCGAGCTGGCGCTGGAGGCGATGGCCCACCGAATGAAGTCGTACAACTTCGGGTTCGTCGTGATGTCGGTGAACATCCAGCGGACGGTCGGCGGCAGCCTCGCGGACATCCTTGACATGGTGGCCGACACGGTGCGCCAGCGCCAGCAGTTCGAGAAGAAGGTCAAGGCGCTGACCGCACAGGGCCGCATGTCGGCCTACGTGCTGATCGCCATGCCGTTCCTGATGGCGCTCGCCATCTTCGCGATCAATCCCAAGTACATGCAGATCCTGTGGACCGATCCTATTGGCCGCATGATGATCGCTATCGGGCTCGTTTCGATGGCTTTCGGGGCCATGATCATCCGCAAGATCGTCGCCTTCAAGGGGTAGCCGGATGCTCTTCATCGGAATCGCACTCTTCTTCGCTGCCGTCTACCTCCTGCTGTCCGGCCTGACCGTGCAGCAGCGCGAGATCGCGGTGTCGGTTCGGAAGGCCAAGCGTTACGGCGTCCGCAACCAGCGCGAGATCGAGACGCGGCGAAGCGTCAACGACCGCCTGCTCGGCCCGACGGCCGCCAGGTTTGCCGCCATCACGATGCGCGTCGCTCCCAAGACCAATCCGGAGCAGGTCGCCACCAAGCTCCTGCAGGCGGGCCTCGCCCGCACGCTGGCGCCCCAGGCGTACCTGGCCCTGAAGGCCGGACTGGCGGCGCTCGGACTGCTGTTCGCCCTGATCCTGACGGCCTCGGGCGCGCTGCCCTTCCTGCTCGGCCTGGCGCTGGGCGCCGGGTTCGCGGCGGTCGGCTTCATCGCACCGGAGTTCGTCGTCAACGGGCGCATCCGCACCCGCAAGGACTCCATGAAGGGCGAGCTGCCCGACGTGCTCGACCTGCTGTGCGTCTGCGTCGAGGCCGGCCTCGGCTTCGATCAGGCGCTGGTCAAGCTGAACGAGCGGATGAGCGGCCCGCTGGTCGACGAGTTCTCGCTCGTGCTGCACGAGATGCGGATCGGCCAGAGCCGCAGCGCGGCGCTCAAGAACCTGGCCGAGCGCGTCGACTCGCCCGAGGTCTCGCAGTTCTCGCGGGCCATCGTGCAGGCCGACCAGCTGGGCATCTCGCTCTCGCGGATCCTCCGCGTCCAGTCGCAGGACATGCGCCTGCGGCGTCAGCTCTCCGCCGAGGAGAAGGCCATGAAGGCCCCGGTCAAGATGCTGTTCCCGACCGTGCTTTTCATCTTCCCGGCGATGTTCATCGTCGCCCTCGGCCCGGCGATGCTGAACCTCATGAAGACGTTCGCCGGGGGCTGAGCTTCCCCGAGGGTTTCGCCTGGGACGGCGACCGGTACTCGATTACGCGTACCACAAAGGTCGCCGTCCCGGCGTGTTCTCGCCGGCGCGTCTCGACCCGGCGTGTGGCCGGACGGGTGATGGGATGCCGTGGCGCCATGTCCCGGTTATCGGCATCCCGGCTGGTAGCCTTTGGCCCTCCGGGCGACGTGGCCGAGTGGTTAGGCAGAGGCCTGCAAAGCCTTGCACACCGGTTCGATTCCGGTCGTCGCCTTCGTCCGAAGGGCTCGCCGGATCAGTTCGGCAATGGGCTCGACACCTTGTAGAGATCCGCGCGGAAGACCTTGCAGGTGTACTTCGAGTAGTACACCTCGTCAGAGGTCGTCCCCGAGTAGGTGTTGGTCGACTGCACGTCGACGCCGGCCTTGAACTCGACCAGCAGCGAGTCGACCCCGCCCAACGTGTAGCTGCGTAGCCGGACGGCCGCGCCGCAGGCTGTGTCGCTGCGCGCGTAGAACACCGTGCCGTCCGAGCCGACCGAGGACGCGTAGTCCACCTTCCCCGACTTCGTCGGCACCGTGGTCGTCAGCTGCGCCGCAAGGTCGCGTGTCTTCACCTGGCACGAGAAGCGGCTGGTGCAGCGCGTCCAGGCGGCGTACTGGCCGTTCACCTGAGCGTCGTAGATCGCCGCGGTGTGCGCCCGGTTCCAGGTGACCGATCCGATCTGCTCGAACGTCTGGGCCGCGCGGTCGTAGAGCATCACGCGGTCGCTGCCGTGCCCGCTGCGGACGAAGAGGATCCAGTCGGGCGTCATCGAGACCTCGTACTCCCACTCGGACGTATTGATCCCGGCCGGCGGCAGCGAGCGCACCTGCGTGCCGAGGTCGTACATGCGGATGTCGGACTGGCCGTTGGTGACCTGTTGGTAGATCAGCGTCGTGCCCTCGACGCTGCCCGGGAACCCCCGCGTCCGATCCGGGTTGACCCGAACGACCGGGCCGCCGGCCAGCGGTTGTGAGTACAGCGCGTAGTCCCGCGGGTGGGCCGTCGAGTTGCGAGTGAAGACGAGCCAGGTGTCGCTCGCCGCGCCGTAGATCTCGTTGACGAACGGGTTGTTCTTGACCGGGACCTGCGTCAGATCCGCCTGCGCCGGCCCAGCGATCGCCAGGGCGCCGGTCAGCACGCCTGCCATCAGGAGCACGCGACGCCGAGCGTGACTCCACCTCATGACCGTCTCCTCTCATGAGCCAAAAGACACGAGCAGCGACGATCGTAGATGGTGCCCGCCACACTTGCATCGGGAAAATCCCCGGTCTATGCGTGGTGGATCACAGTCGTTCGCCGTGGCGCGGCTATCGTCTCGCAGCCATGAGCCCCGCCACCGCCGTCGGATCCGACGAGCTTGACCTGCTGGACTGGAAGCGGCACATCTTCGAGCTGTACGCGGAGATCCGCGCCGCCGACGACCGCCGCGCGGCGTGGCGGCGGTGGTGCGCCGCGCGCGACGAGCTCTTCCGCGAGCATCCGCAGTCGCCGGTTGGCGAGGCCGATCGCGAGCGCTTCCCGGGTGCGCGCTACGCGCCGTACCGGCCGGAGCTGGCGACCGTCGGCGAGCTCGTGCCCTCCGACGCCCGGCCGGTGGACGTGGGCACGAGCACCGGCACACCGATCCGCTTCCGGGCGTTCGCCGACGTCCGCTTTCAGCTGGCAGGCGAGCACTGCTCGCTGCCCGTGTACTGGCTGGAGGGTATGGCGGAGGCCTGTTCCTGCCCTTCGGAGACGGCGACGCGACGTACGGCGGAGGGCGCTACCTGTTGGACACCGTCAAGGGCTCCGACCTGGGCGAGGCGGACGGCGGCATCGTGCTCGACTTCAACTTCGCCTACAACCCGTCCTGCGCCTACGACCCGCGATGGACGTGCCCCCTCTCGCCCCTCGACAGCCGGCTGGCGATCCCGGTCGACGCGGGCGAGCTGCTCCCTCCCGAGTGAGGCGACCAAGGGGCTGGCGCCTGGCCGCGCCATTTGGCGGATCGAGCGTCGGCCAACTGGCGCATGCCGCCAAGTCGCGCACTCCACCCCGCCTCGATCCCGCTCTGGGAGCCGAACGGTCATTTGGCCGATCGCTCGGCGGTCATGGCGGCCCTCGTGCGGCCGTGTGCCAATTGGCGGATCGAGGTTCCGCCAATTGGCGCACGCCGCAACTCGCGCACTCCACCCCACTCAATCCCGCTCTGAGAGCCAGACGGTCATTCGGCCGATCGAACGCCGGTCACTTGGCATTCGACTCGACAAAGGCACCCGGCTCTGCCGCTCAGGAGCGGCCGCGCGCTCGTATCGGCAGGTGTGCCATTTGGCCGATCGAACGGCGGTCATTTGGCGGCCCCACGCAACAAAGGGGTCTGACCCCGTTGTTGCGTTGGTGCGTTAGCGGACGGCGGTGTCGGTGCCGGCGAGGAGCTCGGCGTTGCGGAGCGCGAGGGTGGCCTGGCCGGAGACGGCCAGGATCGTGCGCACCGTGGGGTCGGAGGGCTCGTCGGAGAGCACCACCAGCAGACCCGAGTGCAGCGGAGCGGCGATGGCGTGCGAGGCGACGCCGGCGGCCTCGACGCTGAGCGCGGGCAGGTCGGCAAGGCGCACGACGCCGACCTCGCCGCCGGCGGGATGGCCGGCGTGGAGCACGGACAGGGCGACGGTGCGCACGGCGTCGTCGCCGCTCGAGGCGATCACCCGGCCGTGGCCGCCGTGGTGGGAGACGACGGCGACCGCCGTCGCGTCGACCAGCATCCGCACCGTGTCGGCGACGTGCTCGGCGACACCGGCTGTGGACGGCTCGGACGCCGCGCGGGTGGCGATCTCGAGCAGCGCCTTGGAGACGGCGGCGGACTGCCGTTCGGCCTCCAGCAGGCGGGCGTTCTCGAACGCCACGGCGGCCTGCGCCGCCAGCAGCTCGAGCAGCCGCACGGAGAGCGTCGAGAACTGGTTCTTGCCCAGCTTCGACAGCACGATCACGCCGATCGTGCTGCGCTCGAAGCGCATCGGCACGGCGACGATCGACTCCTCGATGTCGTCCGTCCCCTCCACGTCCTCGGCGAACTCGCAGTCCTGCGCGTCGCCGATGTTCAGCGTCTGGCCGCGCAGCGCCGCCGTCCCGGTGATCCCCTCCCCCATCTCGCAGCGCAGCGCGTCGAACGTCTGCCCCGCGTACTCTTTGAGGTTCAGCGTGCCACCGAAGGCAACGGGCTCCAGGGTGCGATGCCCCTCCAGCAGGTAGACGCGCGCGTTGTGGTAGTCGATCATCGTCCGCAGCTCGGATACGATCGTCGTCCCGATCTGGCTGACGTCGTTCAGCCGGTTGAGCTTGCCGGCCAGCGACCCCAGCAGCTTCAGCTGGTTCAGCGACTCGAGCTCGCGGCGCCGGTTGTTCGCGTAGGCCTGCGACTTGCGTGCAGCGGCAACGCGCGCCGAGAAGCCGGCGGTCCGGTCCTTGCCCCACTCCTTCGCCGCGTACAGCGCGTCGTCGGCGGCCGTGTACAGCTCGCTCGGGCTCGTGCCGTCCTTGGGGAACGTCGCGACGCCGCAGGAGACGGTCATAGGCCGCACCGCGTGCATCTCGCGCACCCGCTGGACAATGCGGTCGGCCACGCGCTCGGCCGCCTGCTTGCCAGTCTCCGGCAGCAGGATCGTGAACTCCTCGCCGCCGATCCGGAACGCCGCATCGATGTCGATGCGGAGCCCCTCCGCGGCGACGTCGGCGACCATGCCGAGGACGGTGTCGCCCTCCTGGTGTCCGTGCACATCGTTCAGCTGCTTGAAGTCGTCGAGGTCGAAGACGATCAGCGACAGCTCCCGCTTGTAGCGCGCCGCACGCTCCAGCTCGGCGCGCAGCCGCTCGTGGAACATGCGGTGGTTGTAGAGGCCGGTCAGGTGGTCAGTCTGCGCCTCCTGCTGCAGCCGCTCGCGGATCTCCGTGTTGTCGAGCGCCAGGGCGGCCATCTCGGCGAACCGGCAGATCAGGTCGAACTCGAGCTCGGAGAAGGCGACTTCGTCGCCCAGCCGCGAGATGTTGAGCGTCCCGATCGGCTGGTCACGCACCATCAGCGGCACGATCACCAGCGACTCCGGCTCCCACTCGGTGCCCGGCACCAGCTCGCCGCCGTCGACCTGGTCGGCGCGGTCGAGGTTGATCGGCCGGCGCTCGTCCACCGCACGCCCGGTGAACCCGGTGCCCAGCGGGAACGGGTGATCCTCCAGGTGCGTCTCGAACCGGTCGACGACGTGCAGCGGGTCGAACTGCCCGCGCGCCTGGTCGATCCGGTAGATCGTCAGCACGTCGTATGGAACGAGGCGCTTCAGCTCACGCGTGATGCGCGTCAGGAGCTCGTCCCGGCTCGCCGAGCCGATCAGCATCCTGGTCACATCGTGCAGGGTCTGGTACGACGCGAGCAGCCCGCCGGACGGGCCCGCATCAGAGCTGGAGCGCTCGAGCACATGTCCTCCGTAAGAGAGGTGGGACGGCGCATTGGGGTCGAATGCGCCAATCTCAGTGTCCGCTCGCGGCCTCAATGAGCCCACCCCCGGACGGGGGATCTCAGTCTGCAGAATCGCGTACGAGTGCAGCAATCGTGACCACCGTGACCACCAGCGTCGCCGCTATGGCAACGTGCACGGCGATCACGCCCCACGGCAGACCGTTGCGGTACTGGTACTCGCCGACCGCCAGCTGGCACAGCGTGAGCACGACGCCCGCGACCGACAGCCGCTGCGGCACCGACCCGCGCGCCTTGCGCCACAGCCAGACGGCGACGATCACGAACAGCGTCGAGAAGATCACGGCGGCGCGCACGTGCACCCAGGCGGCGTCGTAGAAGTTGCCCAGCCGCTCGATCGGCTTGTCCGTGCTGCCGGCGTGCGGGCCCGCGGCGGTGACGAAGACGCCGGTGGTGACCAGCACCAGGCAGGCGGCGACGGCCGCCCACGCGGCGACGCCGACGCGCGGCACATCCAGCGGCCGCGGCTCGCCGCCGTGCGCCAGCCGCCACGCCCGGACGGTCACCCAGGTCGAGGCCGCGACCACAGCCATGGCCAGCAGGAAGTGGCTCATCACCAGCAGCGGGTGCAGGTCGAAGGCGACGGTCAGCGCGCCCAGCGGCACCTGCGCAACGGTGCCGGCGGCGGCCAGCGCCGCCGCTCGCGCGACGCCGCGCTTCAGCCCGGGCACGCGGTAGGCCATGATCGCCGTGGCCACCGCGGCCAGCATCGCGACCCCGGAGATCACGCGATTCGTGAACTCGACGACGGCGTGGTACGAGGCGGACGGCACCAGCTGGTTCGCCTCGCAGGTCGGCCAGTGCGGACAGCCCAGCCCGGAGGCTGTCAGCCGCACCAGGCCGCCGGTGGTCACCACCAGCCAGAGCAGCGCCAGCGTGACCAGTGCGGCGGTCTGGAAACCGCGTGCGGACACCGCGGCCGAGCGGATCCGCGCCAGCGAGCTTACGGCCGTCGCCATTGGCTCCGAGTGTAGATCGGCCGGTCGGCTGCTCCGAGCACCTCGGACGGGCCGCGCAGCCGGGTCGCCAGCACCGCCGCCGCCCGCGAGCAGTCGAGCGCGCAGTTGCGCGGTCGCGTCACGGGCAGCTCGGCGCTGAGAGCGGGCCGCAGCCGGTCGCGGTCGAGCCCGGCGGCCTCGGCCACCAGCGCGGCGAACCGGTAGCGGCTGACGGTCTCCGACCCGGCGACGTGCAGCGGCCCGCGCACGTCGCCCCCAAGCAGCTCGAGCAGCGCGGCGGCGAGATCGCCGACCGCGATCGGGCACCGCAGCTCGTCCGTGAAGAAGCCGACGTCGGCGGCGCCCGCGATCGAGTCGGCAACCAGCCGCTCGTGCGGCCCGGGCTGCGGGCCGGCATAGAGCAGCGACGTGCGCACGAGCAGGGCGGCGGGGTGCTCCGCCAGCGACCGCCCGCTCGGCCGCCAGCTTCGACTCGCCGTAGGGCGTGACCGGCACCGGCTCGTCGTCTTCGCGGTACGCGCCGTCCTTCTCGCCGTCGAACACGAAGTCCGTCGAGAGATGGATCAGCCGCGCTCCCGCCGCCGCGGCCGCGCGGGCGACGTTGGCCGACCCGGCGACGTTGACGTCCGCCATGTCCGGGCCGGACTGCAGGTAGGCGGTGTGCACGACGGCGGCCGGCCGCAACGCGCCGACCAGCCGCTCGACCGCATCCGCATCGCGCACATCGAGCACGGGCCGTCGCCCGGTGATGCGAACCGCGTCCCGGTGGCGTCCCATCCGGCCGCCGGCGCGCGCCGCACCAGCTCGCCGCCCAGGTACCCACTGCCTCCGGTGATCAGCAGTCGCACGAGCGAGAGCATATGAGTAGGCTGATCGCCCGTGGACCGCCCCGCCCCCGTCTCCGACCTCGACTGGGCGCCCGCCCGCGCACGTGAGTTCACCGGTCGAATGCTCGACCTGTGGATCGAGCTGCTCGAGCAGCTGCCCTCGTTGCCGGCGGCCCGCGGCGAGCCCGCCGATGCGGTCTCGCGCGCCATGGCGTGGCCGCTGCCAGAGCAGCCGTTGCCCGACGATCAGATCGTCGAGCTGTTGCGCGGGCTGGTGTTCGAGCACTCCAGCTACCCGGGCCATCCCCGATTCATGGCGTACATCTCAGGCGGCGGCACCGTGCCCGGCGCCGCGGCCGATCTGCTGGCGGCCGGACTCAACCCCAACTGCGGCGGCTGGGTGCTCTCGCCGGCGGCCAGCGAGCTGGAGCTGCACCTGATGCGGCTGTTCGCCCGGCGCTTCGGGCTCCCAGAGGGCTCGGGCGGGCTGATGACCACGGGCGGAGCGACGTCCAACTTCACCGCCCTCAAGGCCGCGCGTGACGCGGGCGCACCGGGATCGGTGCGCCGTGACGGGCTGGGCGGCGCGCGGATGACCATGTACGCGTCGACCGAGGCGCATGCCACCAACGTCGAGGCGGCCGACCTGCTGGGAATCGGCGAGTCGGCCGTCCGCGCGATCCCCACCGACGCGCGGCTGCGGATGCGCGTCGATGCGCTGGAGGATGCGATTGCCGCGGATCTGGCCGACGGCGCGGTGCCGTTCGCCATCGTCGCCAGCGCGGGCACCACAGGCACCGGCGCCATCGACCCGCTGCCGGAGATCGCCGACGTGGCGGAGCGGCACGGCCTGTGGCTGCACGTCGACGCGGCGTACGGCGGCGCAGCGGCCTTCGCTCCCGATCTGGCGCCCCTGCTGGCCGGCATCGAGCGCGCGGACTCGATCTCGTTCGACCCGCACAAGTGGCTCTACACGCCGCAGTCCAGCGCTTGCCTGCTCGTCCGCGACGTCGCCGAGCTCGACCGCAGCTTCGGGGTCGAGGCCGCGTACGTCCGCGAGGACGCGGCGCTGTCGGGGATGGGCACCAACATCGGCGCGCTGGGCCCGCAATGGTCGCGGTCGTTCATGGCGCTCAAGGTCTGGATGTCGCTGGCCGCCCACGGGCTGGACGCGTACGGCCGGCGGATCAGCCACGACGTCGAGCTGGCCCGCTACCTGCACGCCGAGGCCGCCCGCCGCCCCGAGTTCGAGCCCGCCGGCGAGGTGTGCCTGGCGATCGCCTGCTTCCGCTACGTCCCACCCGGCCTGCCCGACGGGCCGGAGCGCGAGGCCTATCTGAACGCCCTCAACGAACGGCTGATGACGGCGCTGCGGATGGACGGCCGGGCGTTCCCGACGAACGCGGAGCTGAACGGCACCTACGTGCTGCGCGCGTGCATCGCCAGCTTCCGCACCGAGGCCGACGACATCGACCGGATGCTGGACGCGGCATCCGAGCTCGGCGCCGCGCTGGACGCCGAGCTGCGCCCGGCATGATCCGGCCGCTCGCCGCGGACGACGCGGACGCGTGCGACGCGATCATCGGCGGGCTGCCCGAGTGGTTCGGCATGGACGAGGGCATCGCCGAATGCGCCGCCGCCGTGCGCATCCAGCGCGGCCTGGTCGCCGAAGCGGACGGCGCCGTGGTCGGCTTCGTCACCCATCGCCTGCACTATCCGCAGGCCGCGGAGCTGACCTGGCTGGCCGTCTGCCCGGGGTGCGCAGCGGCAGGGCCACGGGCGGGAGCTGGTCGAGGCGCTGGCCCGTGAGCTGACCGGCGCCGGCGTGCGCCACCTGACGGTGCGGACGCTCTCCGACCGCAGCGACGACGAGCACTACGCCCGGACGCGAGCGTTCTACGCGGGCGACCGGCTTCGTGCCGCTGCTCGACCTGCCCGAGCTGTGGGATGCGGAGAACCCGGCGATGGTGTTCGTCCGCGATCTAGACTCAGCCTCATGACTACGACGACCAGCACCCAGACGCAGGATCCGGCCGAGCTCTTCTCCCGCCTCGGCATCGAGTACGAGGGCGGCGACCTCGAAGTTCGCTCGCCGATCACCGGCGAGCCGATCGCCCAGATCCACAGCACCACCGACGCCGAGGCGGAGGCGGCGATCGCCCGCTCGGTCGAATGCTTCCACGCCTGGCGCGACGTGCCGGCGCCGAGGCGCGGCGAGCTGGTGCGGCTGCTCGGCGAGGAGCTGCGCCGCGAGAAGGACACGCTGGGTGCGCTGGTCACGCTCGAGGCCGGCAAGATCACCCAGGAGGGCCTGGGCGAGGTGCAGGAGATGATCGACATCTGCGACTTCGCGGTCGGCCTCTCCCGCCAGCTCTACGGCCTGACCATCGCGTCCGAGCGCCCGGGCCACCGGATGGCCGAGTCGTGGCACCCGCTGGGCCCGGTCGGCGTGATCACCGCGTTCAACTTCCCGGTCGCGGTCTGGAGCTGGAACTCCGCGCTGGCATTCGTCTGCGGCGATCCCGTGCTGTGGAAGCCGTCGTCGCGGACGCCGCTGACGGCGCTCGCCTGCCGCTCGCTGCTGCTGCGCGCCGCCGAGCGCTTCGGCGATGCGCCGGACGGCCTGCTCGAGGTGCTGATCGGCAGGCGCCGGCCGCGTGCTGGTCGACGACCCGCGCGTGCCGCTGGTGTCGGCGACCGGCTCGACGGCGATGGGCCAGAACCTCGCCCCGCGCGTCGCGTCGCGCCTCGGCCGCTCGCTGCTCGAGCTGGGCGGCAACAACGCCATGATCGTCACGCCGACGGCCGACCTCGACCTGGCCGTGCGCGCCATCGTCTTCTCGGCGGTCGGCACCGCGGGCCAGCGCTGCACCAGCCTGCGCCGGCTGATCGTCCACGAGGACGTCGCCGACGGCCTGCTCGAGCGGCTGGAGCGGGCGTACGCCAGCGTCAAGGTCGACGATCCGCGCGAGCCGGGCACGCTGTGCGGGCCGCTGATCTCGACGTCCGCGTTCGACGACATGCAGGCCGCGCTCGACCGCGCGCGCTCGGACGGCGGCACGGTGATCGGCGGCGAGCGCGTGCTCGACGACCGCTGGCCCGACGCCCGCTACGTCCGCCCGGCGATCGTGCGGATGCCCGAGCAGACCGACGTCGTCCGCGAGGAGACGTTCGCCCCGCTGCTGTACGCGCTCACCTACGGCGACATGGACGAGGCGATCGCTCTCCACAACGACGTGCCCCAGGGGCTGTCGTCGTGCATCTTCACGGGCGACCTCCGCGAGAGCGAGCGGTTCCTGTCGGCCGCCGGCTCGGACTGCGGCATCGCCAACGTCAACATCGGGCCCAGCGGCGCCGAGATCGGCGGCGCGTTCGGCGGCGAGAAGGAGACCGGCGGCGGCCGCGAATCCGGCTCGGACGCGTGGAAGGCCTACATGCGCCGGCAGACGGCGACGGTCAACTACTCGACCGACCTGCCGCTCGCCCAGGGCATCCACTTCGACGTTCTAGGCGACGCCGGAAGCGGGCGGCGCACGGCCGTCACCGTGAACCAGGCGGCCGGCACCGCCGCGATCAGCATCGCCCCGACGCCGAGGGCGATGGCGCCCATCTGCGAGTAGATGACGCCACCGGCCAGCGCGAACCCGGCGCCGGTCAGGCCCGAGGCCAGATCGGTGAACCCGAGCAGCTTGCCGCGCTCTGCGGGCAGCGCGATGTCGGTCAGCTCGGCGGCGGCCGCCACGAACGCGACGTTCCAGCCGATCCCCAGGCCGAACAGGCAGACGCACGACGCGGCGACGCTGTGCGCCCAGCCGATCCCGGCGGCGGACACCGCCTCGACCAGCAGGCCGCCGATCAGCGCCGGGCGCCGGCCCATGTCGTCCACGAACCGGCCGACGACCAGCACCAGCGCGTACATGCCGACGATGTGGGCGCTGATCACGGTGAAGACGTCGGCCTGCGGGTGGCCGTTGCCGACCACGACGTAGCCGCTCAGGTTCATCACCGAGACCATCACCGAAAAGCTGGCCACGGCGGCCACCACCGCGACGATCGCCCCGGGCCGGCGCAGGATCTCGGCCAGCGGCGCCGGCTCCGCGCGCGGCGCGTCCCCGTGGTGGCGCTCGGCGAACACGCTCGGGTCGGGCTTCACCTGGAGCACGATCAGCGTGCCCAGCACCATGATCGCGCCGGCCGCCAGGTACGGGATGACCAGCGATTCGGAGTCGAGCGTCTTGCCCTCCAGCAGCGGCCGGAACACCAGCGGGCCGAGCGCCGCGCCGAACAGCGAGCCGAACAGCACCAGCGAGATGCCGCGGCCGCGCCTGGCGGGCGGGTACAGGTCGGCCGCCGCGACGCGCGCCAGCAGCACGGTGCCGCTGGAGACGCCGATCAGCATGAACCCGGGGATCACCAGCAGCCATGTGTCGGCGGCCGAGCCGGCCGCCGCCAGCACGCAGCCGGCAACGCCGCACAGGCAGCCGGCGGCCAGCACCGGCACCCGTCCGCGCCGGTCCATCGCCCGGCCGGCGGGCAGCGCGGCCAGCGCCGCCGACGCCAGGAACACCGCCGGGCCCAGCCCGAGGATCGACTCGATGCCGGTGACCAGGACGAGCGTGATCGTCGCCACCGCGACGACCAGCTGCAGCATCCCGGAGAGGCACGTCAGGGTCGCCGCCAGGAGCACGGTCGAGCGGCGGACGATGTGCGGCTCGATCACCGCGCCATCATGCCAGACGGCCTGGGCCGACCGGCCGGCCGCAGGCGACGCGCCTCGACCGCGATGAACACGGCGAAGAACACCGCCGTGGACGTCAGCACGATGGCGCCGCCGGAGGCGACCGCCCACCAGAACGAGATGTACAGCCCCACCACGCCCTCGATCGCGCCCAGCGCCGCGGCAGTCACCTGCATCACCACCAGCCGGTTGGTCAGCAGCCGCGCGGTCGCCGCGGGCGTGACCAGCATGGCCAGCACCAGGATGTTGCCGATGGCGCGCAGCGAGACGACGATCGCCAGCGTGATCAACGCCAGCAGGACGAGGTCGAGCACGAACACCGGGTAGCGCATCGCCTGCGCCATCTCGCGGTCGAACGCGATCAGCGAGAACTCCTTGTTGAACAGGAAGACAGCGCCGACCACCACCAGCGTCGCCGCACCCGCCATCGCCAGGTCGGACGCGCTGACTCCGAGGATGTTGCCGAACAGCAGCTCGGCCACGTCCTTCTGGTACGTCGCCAGGCTCGACACCAGCACCACGCCGAGCGCGAACATGCCGGCGAACAGGATGCCGATGGCGGTGTCCTCGGAGACGCGGCGGCCGCGGCTGATCACAGCGATCCCCAGCGCCGTTATCAGGCCCACGATCAGCGCGCCCAGCAGGATGCTGCGGCCGGCGGCGAACGCGATCACGATGCCTGGGAACACGGCGTGGGTCAGCGCGTCGCCGATGAAGGCGAGGCCGCGCAGCACGACGTAGCTGCCGAGTACGCCCGAGGCGACGCCCGTCAGCAGCACGGCGACCAGGGCGCGCTGCATGAACTCGAACTGGAGCGGGTCGGTGAGGTAGTGCATCAGTGCTCGTGGTGCCCCTCGGGCGCGAGGATGCGGACGCCGCCGACGTCGAGCACCGAGGCCCCGTAGGCGGCGGCCAGGCACTCCGGGTTGAGCGTCTCCCGCGGCGGCCCGAAGGCGCAGACGCGACCTGCCAGCAGGCACAGCAGGTCGCAGCGCTCGGCCGTCCAGGAGAGGTCGTGCGTGGAGATGATCGCGCTGCGCCCCTGCTCGCGGAGCCGGTCGAGGGTCTCGGTGAACAGCGCCTCGGTCGCCGCGTCGGCGCCGGACAGCGGCTCGTCCAGCAGCACCAGGCTCGCATCCTGCATCAGCGCGCGGGCGAGCAGCACACGCTGGCGCTGGCCGCCCGACAGCTCGCCGACCTGGCGGCGGGCGAGGTCGTCCATGCCGACCCCGGCGAGCGCGTCCATGGCTCGGCCGCGCTCCGTGCGCGACGGACGGCGCAGCCACCCGGCCCGCCGGTACGACCCCTGCAGGGCGACCTCGAGCGCGTCCAGCGGGAAGTCCCATGCGCCCGGCCCCAGCTGCGGCATGTAGCTCGCGGTGCCGCCCAGCCC
This sequence comes from uncultured Actinomycetes bacterium, assembly GCA_963809205.1. GTDB lineage: Bacteria > Actinomycetota > Thermoleophilia > Gaiellales > JAICJC01 > DATLLN01. The sequence continues at coordinate 37,924 of CAWEIS010000014.1, forward strand.
GATCGTCCCCGACGCGACCGGCAGCATGCCGACGATCGCCCGCAGCAACGTTGTCTTGCCAGCGCCGTTGGGACCGACCAGGCCGACCACGGCGCCCCGCGGCACATCCAGCGTGACGTCGTCGAGCACGCGCCGTTCGCCGAGGTCGACCGACAGGCTGCGGGTGCTCAGCGCGAGGTCAGCGTCCATCGGCCGCGCACGCGGAGCACCGTGCCGGGAGCGAGCCGAGCGCCTCGTCGGCCAGCTCGAACCCGGCCGCCTCCACCGCGGTGCGCACCGGCTCCAGCGCGCATCCCGCCAGCGTCGCCGTGGCGCCGCAGTCGACGCAGACGACGTGGTGATGGTGGCCGGCTGCGGTGCAGAAGACGTAGGTCGCCTCGCCGCCGCGCGTCCCGGCCTCCTCGACGAACCCCTCCTCGCGCCACCGGTCGACGGCCCGATACGCGGTGGTCAGGCCCAGCGTCGGCTGCGCCGCGCGTGCCGTCCGGTGCAACTCCGCCACCGTGAACGCGCGGCCCATCTCCCGGCCGGCCCGCAGCAGCACGGCGCGGTTCTTGCGGTTGCGTCCCAGTTCCTCCATGGCTGCAGCGTACTGAAGATGGGAGTGAGAGTCAAAGTACGGAAATGAAAACTCGTTTCACTCATGCTACCCTCGGGCCGTGAACCGCATGCTGCTGACGTGTCTTTGCGCCCTCGCGGCGGCCGGCTGCGGCACGACGACGATCGGCTCGTCCGCGGGGCCGGGCCAGATCACGGTGGTCGCGACGACGACTCAGATGCAGGATCTCGTCCACAACGTCGGCGGGTCGCACGTCCACGTGGTCGGCGTGCTCGAGCCGAACGTCGACCCCCACGACTTCTCGCCCACCCCGCAGGACGCCGTCGCGCTGGCCGGCGCCGACCTGGTGGTCGAGTCCGGCGTCGGCGTGGACGCCTGGGCCCAGGAGCTGATCTCCGACGCCGGCGTGGACGCGCCCACGTTCGTCGCGTCGGCCGGCCTGCCGCTGCGGGCGGGCGACTCCGCCGAACCCGACGGCGATCCGCACTGGTGGCACGACCCGACCCTGTTCGAGCAGGCGGCGACGGCGCTCGCGGCGAAGCTGGCCGCGGTCGACCCGAAGCACGCCGCCGGCTACCGGGCGAACGCCGCCCGCTACGTCACCGAGCTGCGCCGGATGGACGCCCGCAACCGGCGGTTGATCGCTTGCGTGCCGGCCGGCGAGCGGAAGCTGGTGACCAACCACGATGCGTTCGGCTACTTCGCCGCACACTACGGCCTGTCGGTGGTCGGCTCGGTGATCCCCTCCCTGTCCACCGCCGCCCAGCCCAGCGCACAGCAGGTCGCTGCGCTGATCGAACGGATCCAGCAGCAGCACGTCCGGGCGATCTTCACCGAGTCGTCGATCAACCCGCAGCTCGAGCAGCAGATCGGCAGGGAGGCCGGGGTCAGGGTCTACGCCAACCTGTACGGCGACACGCTCGGCGCGAGCGGCTCGCCGGGCGCGACCTATATCGGCATGGAGAAATCGAACGTCCAGAACGTGGTGACCGGGCTGCTCGGCCACGCCCCGAATGCCGGGAGGTGCTGAGCCCGCCGGTCGATCCACGGGGTCTGGACGTTGGGGCGGAGCACCGGCAGCGGCGGCTCCGCGGGCACCCGGGCGACCTGGGCGACGTCGATCAGATCGATGGCGGGCGTGATCGGCGGTGCAGGCGCGGCCAGCGTGGCGACCATCGAGCTGGCCCGGAGCAGTGAGATCTGCAGCGCCCGCTCGCGGGCGATCCGGTCGGCCTCGAGTTCGCGCTGCAGCTCCGCCCGGCTGAGGCGGTGCGCCGTGCGAATCGCGTGGCGCGCTTCCTTCAGCCCGAACACGAGCTTCGAGCCGTGCGGGCCGTCATTCCAGAGCGTGCCGAACCCATCCCACGGCGTGTCGGACAGCGGCACCAACTCGACCAGTGCACCGCGGTGCGGCGCGACGACGACCTTGCCGCGGCCGACGAACATGCCGACGTGGTACGGCTCGCCGGTCGGCGCTCCCAGGAACACCAGGTCGCCGGGGCGCAGCTGAGTGCGCTTGATCGGCTTGGCCAGGTACCAGAGCACCGCGGCAGTGGGCCGGCCGGGGAGCGTGAACCCGGCGGCGTCGTACGCGTAGTCGACCAGGCCCGAGCAGTCGAAGCCGCCCTCGGCGCGGCTCTCGCCGCCCCAGATGTAGGGCCAGTCGAGCTGCGCGGCCGCTGCCAGGATCACCGAGGCGCGGGCCTTGGTGGTGTTCGACGTCGACGGGAACAGCGGGTTGTGGGTGATCTCGATCGGCCCGTGATGCTGCTTGGGCTTGTGATGGTGCTGATGCTGCTGGTGGTGGTGGTGATGATGATGATGCTTGCCGCCGCCCTGGGCGTGGTGCTTGCCACCGCCGTCATGCGCCCCATCGCCTCCACCGCCCTGCGACCCACCGCCGCCGGGATCGGGATGACCGCTACCGCCGCCTGTGCCGCCGCCGCCGCCCCCACCGCCGCCCCCCGGGTCGATCTGGGGCGGCGTCTCCAGAGCGGCCGCGTAGCCGACGTAGATGTCGGTGCCCGCGGGCACCCCGCCGTAGTCGGCCGACAGGTGCAGATGCATCGTGTACCGGGCATGGCGGCCCGCAGAGTCCTGGAAGCTCTCGTCGAACGTCAGCATGCCCCAGTCGCCGACCGGGATCGGCCCGGCGCCGGGATCGGCCGGTGCACCGAGCACCTGCAGCCCGTCGACGCCTGAGTCGCCCGCGTCGTAGTCGACCTCACTGCCGTCGAGGCAGGCGCTCATCCGCGACTCGACCGTGGTCGCCGTGACTGCGCCGCCCAGCAGTGAAAGCGCGGTGATGTCTGACGCCCCGCGGATGCACGCCGAGTCCGACGTGACCGACGCGGACGACGCACCGGAGCCCGCGGCGGCCGGCGGCAGCGTCGCCGGGTCGACGTCGGCCGACTCGGACGTGCCCGCGACCCAGCCCGAGTTGGAGGTCGATCCGTCGGGCGCGGCGATCACGACCACGGCCGCCGCGCCGTCCTGCGCAGGATCGGCCGACGCGGCGCCGCCGCTCAACGCCACGACCGCGACGGTGGCGCAGCAGACCGCTGTCCACCGCCGTAGCAAGTGCCAGTGAAACCCCGAGTTGCCCATGAGTTGCTGCAAGGGTACAGGCTGCCCGTCGGAACGGCACCCGAAACGACACAGTTCACCGGCCCGTCGCATTCTCGTAACGTGGACGCCCGAGGGGCCGGGATGGTTCCGGCGACACCTCTGTCGTCTCACGTGCCAGGGTGTCCTCCTTCGTCGGGGAAGCGCTCACCCGAACATGTCCGGCACGGCCGCGCAGAATACACCGGTCGGGGTCTGACCCCGCTCTGACCCCGCTTGACAAGCAATTCGCGCACGACCCGTTACGCACCCGTGCCGATCCCGCCCCGGCCGGCGAACGCCCTCCCCACTGCTTCACGCGCGCTCCACGATCCGCCCCGGCGCACGCGGGTCCGGGCGCCGCCGTGACGCTCGTGACGCCAACTCGGAGCACAATCGGCACCAGCGGGGTCAGAGCGGGGTCAGACCCCGGAGTCGACGCCTTCACGCGCGCTCCACGATCCGCCCCGGCGCACGCGGGTCCGGGGCGCCGCCGTGACGCTCGTGACGCCAACTCGGAGCACAATCGGCACCAGCGGGGTCAGAGCGGGGTCAGAGCGGGGTCAGACCCCGGAGTCGACGAACCCACCGTCGCGCAGCCGCGGGACGGCCGTCGAGACGTCCCGCTCGAGCGCGAGCTCGACGTCCTCGGCGAAGCCGCGCTCGATCAGCTCATGCGCCGAGGCACACGAGCGCAGGTCGTCGAGCGGCACGGCCTCGGCGGCGGCAATCGCCGCCCGCGCCTCCCCCGACGGCTCACCGGCCAGCGCGGCCAGGATCAGTCCCGCGCCGAGCAGGTCCTCGATCGCCGGGCGCAGGCTGCCGTCCGGCCACCGCTCGCCAGCGGCGATCACGCCGACCACGCCGCCTGCCCGCGCCGCCGCAGCGGCGACCGCCGACGCGTTGCGCAGGCAGCCGGCGATCACAACCGCGCCCAGCTCCTCGGCGTCGGCACAGATGGATGCCCCATTGGGCGAGGCCAGCACCAGCTGCGTCCCGGACGGGATGCTCGTCAGCGACGCAGGCGACAGCGAGTACGGACGCTCCCGCGACGTCGATGCGTGCCCATCGGGCCAGCGCGCCGGGTACACCACAGCGCCTCGGGCTACCGCCACATCGACGGCGGTGGAGAACGAGAGGACATCCACCACGACCAGCGCATCGACAGCCGGCGGCGAGCCCCCTCGCCCCCGCCGATCCCCAGTCGAAGCGACGGTCTAGTTCTCAGCCGATGCGCTCCCCCGTCGTCATGCGATCGATGGTAGTGAAACGCCGGCCCGCCGGTACGTTCGCCGGGCGCGTCCGGTTTGCATGCTGCCGCACAATCCGCCGCCTCGCCGCGCCGTACTCGGGATAAGGAGCACAACCACGACCGATACGGAGGAGCAGTCATGAAAACGCGAATGGGCACGCTGGCAGCCTTGGTGGCCGCAGTGGCGCTGGCCGCCGGCTGCGGCTCATCGTCAGGCACCGGCGCCAACGGTGGCGGAACGCCCAACACGACGGTGCGGAGCTCGCCCAACTCTCAGCTGGGGACCAGCGCGCTGGTCAACCACACCGGCATGACCCTGTACACGCTGTCCGCCGAGACCGGCGGCCACTTCATCTGCACCAAGAGCTCGAAGATCCCGGGCGGCAGCGCCTCGTGCCTGTCGGTGTGGATCCCGCTGACGGTGGCCAAGGGCAGCACGCCGACCGGCGCAGCCCAGCTGGGCACCATCACCCGGCCTGACAACGGCGCCACCCAGGTCACCTGGCACGGCCGCCCGCTGTACACGTTCGCCAACGACAAGGCGCCCGGTGACGCATCCGGCAACGGGTTCAAGGACGTCGGCATCTGGAAGGCCGCCACCCTCGGCGCATCCACGAGCTCGTCCAGCGCCGGCGGGGGATACGGCTACTGAACTGCGACCGGCGGGAAAGCGGCTGAAGGGGCTCGAACCCTCGACCTTCTGCATGGCAAGCAGACGCTCTAGCCAACTGAGCTACAGCCGCACGGCTAGGAGAACGAGTATATCAGCGGGCCTTCGCGGCCCTACGCCCGGTCGATCTTCTCGCGCTGCTTCACGTCGAGCCGCTGGAGCAGCGCCAGGAGCCGGGCAACGTGCTCCTTCTTCTCCTCGACGATCCGGTTCACGGCCTCTTTGGCGTCCTCGTCGGAGAGCGTGAGAAGCTGATCCTCGTAGCGGTTGATCGCCAGCAGCTCCTCGGCGATGTCCTCTCGCAGCGCCTGGAGGTCGGCGGTCAGCTCGGTCAGTCGCATGCGCGCACTCTACTCACCCCGAACGGCCAGCACGCGGAGCAGGTCGTCGACCCGCGCGTCCACCACATCGAGCGCGCCGGGTGCGACCGACGAGTCGTCCAGCAGCCCATGCTCGGTGACGACGGCGACCGCCTGCACCCGCGCGGGCACGTCGCCTCGAGAGGCAAGCTTCTGGATCGCGGCAATGCCGGCGGCGCCGGCCAGGTCGGCCCAGATCCCCTCGGTCTCGCCGATCGCGACCCGCGCGGCCTCCAGCTCGCCCTCCGTGACGCGGACGACCAGGCCCTCCGACTCGACCACGGCGTTCAGCCCCTGCACCGTGCCGGTGACGCCGCTCAGCGCACGCGCTGCGCCGTGGGCCTCGGGGCTGGGCACCACCCAGTCCTTGCCGCCTGCCAGCGCGCTGGCCAGCGCGCCGCCGGTCTCGACGGCGACCATCCGGGGCAGCGAGTCGACGACGCCCCAGTCGGCCATCGCCTTGAACCCGCGCCAGATCCCCTGCAGGCCGTCGCCCAGCCCGGTCGGCACCGCCACCAGATCGGGAACCGCCAGCCCGTACTGCTCGACGATCTCGAATGCGATGGTGCGGTACGCCTCCACTGCCACCGGGTCGCCGCCGATCGGAGGCACGGTGCGGTTCGACACCGCTCGCCAGGCCAACAGCCGCTCGGCGTCGGCCAGCAACGCCCACCGCGCGTCCGAGCCGGAGACGCCCACCGCCCGGCCGCCGACGCCCTCGATCGCATCGATCACCCGCGAGCCGTTCTCGGCAAGGCTCCCGTCCACCAGACTGACCGACCGCAGCCCCGTCCGTGCGGCATAGGCGGCGACGGACACGCACAGCGCCTCGTCGCCTGCACAGGCGACGGTGACGTCGGTCTCCTCGTTCTCCATCGCCACGGCCGACACGGCCAGCGAGGCGTAGCGGTCGCGCCAGCTGCCGGTGGGGTTCAGGCGCTCGTCCTTGATCATCATCCGGCGCAGCCCGAACTCGCGGCCAAGCGACGGCACCGAGATCAGCGGCGTGCCGCCCTCACCGAGCGAGACGAGGCGGTCGCGGGGCACCGGCAGCTGGCCGGAGTAGCGGATCATCCCCGCGCCGGAGAGCTTGCCCGGCTTGAGGGACGGCGCACGCGAATACACGGGACGGACGTTGCTCGGCGTACCCTCTGCCGAGCAGGTCTGACACCCGCCGGGCATCGCCACCACCGGATAGCGGCGGCTGCATCGCAGGCACTCGAGCGCACTGGGTACGGCCACGGGTTCGAGCATACCGCTTGACGCAGACCCCCAATCGCGGTGTACTCCCAGGCGTGATCTACTGCGTCGTTCCCCGTGAGCTGGAAGCCGAGCTGCTGGAGCAGCTCGCCGATGCCTACCGAGACAACCCGGACGTGTGTGTGATCGTCGACCGCCGCGACGGCCGTGTCAACGACCGCCGCCGGGGCGCCGCCGCAGTGCACGACGACCGCCGGCAGACGCGCAACCGCCGACGGCAGCGCGCGCTGGGCACCTTCCCGCGCACCGAGGCGTTCGCCTAGGACTCAGGCGTCGCTGCTGGCGCCAGCGCCCGCCAGGGCGACGGTGCCGTCCGCGTCCGCCTGCGCGTTCCAGTCGCAGAAGCGGTTGTCCAGCTCGTCGACGTCGTCCCCACGGTGCTGTAGCGTCACCGTTTGGGCTCCCAGCATGTCGATCCGGTACTGGTACCAGGACAGATCCCAGGCGACGGTGACGACCACCTCGCGGTGGCTCCGCTGCACCACACTGACGCGCGGCTCGCCCAGCGTGCGGGCTATCCCCGAGACCGTCCGCGGGTGCGTGCTCTCGTTGAACAGCTCGACTCCGGCCTCGACCGCGTCCTTCGGATCTGCGGGCAGCAGCTCGGGGTCGAACGGCTCCGGCGCCGTGAGGTGGCGGGGCTTGCCCTGGAACCACCGCTTCAGCCCCTTCTCGCGACGCTGCTCCAGCTGCACGGGCAGCGTCGGCGAGCCCTCGCGCACCCAACCGCGCGCCTCGGCGCCCTCGGTGCACAGCTCGCAGACCTGCGCGTCGTCGGCTCCGACACGGTGGTAGCGGACGAAGCGCTCGCCCGTGAGGAGCGTGCGTCCGCACACGTCACAATGCATCTCGCTGCTGGCCCGTCCGATTTCGATCATGTTGATACGGCCACCCCTCAGGCCGAGTCGCAGTGTACCCCACACACAGCCCGGACGTCCGGCGTTTGCGGGAACTTTTCCCGTGGCATGACAGAGGCAAGTTGCACGCCTCGGTGCCCGTGGGTAAGGTGCCCGCCGGAGCCGAGGTCGGTCGCTCCCAGATGCCGGCTGGAAGGCCACGGAGGGGTTCGTACATGAACCAGCGGACACGCGCCGTCGACATCCGACGCGGGATCCTCACCGCTTTCGTGGCGGCGGTCGCCCTCTCCCTGCTCGCCGTTCCTCACGGCGCCGGCGCTGATTCGGGAACCACGGAGGCCCTGCGCAGCCGCGCCGCCGACGTGATGGCCGCCATCGACCGGCTGGACGCCCGGCGGGCCGCCGCCGTGGCCGCCGAGCAGCGGGCGCACGACCGGCTGACCACCGCGCAGCACACGCTGGCCGAGACCGAGCTGCGGATCTCGACCGCCGAGAACACCGTCCACGTGGCCGAGCAGCGGCTGGCCGACACGCTGGTGGCCGCCTACAAGCGCTCGGACGGCGGCAGCACGACCGGATACCTGCTGGGCGCTGCATCTTTCAGCGACCTGATCAACCGAGTGGACGTGATCGACCGGATCTCGAGCAGCGAGGCCGGCGTGATCGCCCAGGTGCAGGCGGCCCGCAAGCGGCTGGACGATGATCGCCACCAGCAGCAGCAGGCCGTCGACGCCGCGAACCAGGCGGTCGCCGACGCCTCAGCCGCGCGCCACAGCGCGGAGCAGTTGATCGCGGAACGCAGGCAGACGCTGGCCGCGGTCTCGAGCTCGATCCGCACGAGCATCGGCCACGAGGAGCAGCGCCGTACGCATCTGGCGACCACCACGCACTCGGTCGACTCGAGCGGTGCCCCGCAGGGCGGCGCCGTCTTCTACGGAGACGCGACCTGGTACGGCTGGGTGCTCGCCGGGCACACGACCGCGTCCGGCGAGATCTTCGATCCCATGAAGCTGACCTGCGCGAACCCGTGGCTGCCCTTCGGCACCCTGGTGCGCGTCACGCTCGGCGGACAGTCCGTTGTCGTCAAGGTGAACGACCGTGGCCCGTTCGGCGGCGGCGTCATCGACCTGTCGCTGCGGGCAGCGCAGATCGTCGGGCTCTACAGCATCGGTCGCGCCACGGTGAAGGTCGAGGTCGTCGGCCAGGCGCCGATCACGCCTTGACCAGTTCCTGCTCCTTCTTCGCCTTGTCCACCACGGCCTGGGCGACGTGCGGCGGCACCTCCTCGTAGCGGAGGAACGACATCGAGTAGTCGCCGCGGCCGCCCGTCATCGACGTCAGGTCGGGAGCGTAGGCCAGCACCTCTGCCATCGGCACCTCGACGTGTACGACCGTCCCGCCGGCACCGGGATCCATCCCCAGCACCCGCCCGCGGCGGCCCGACATGTCGCCGATCACGTCGCCCACGTTCTCCTCGGGCACGGCCACCTCGAGCCGCATGATCGGCTCGAGCAGCACCGGGTCGGCGTTCGCGTACGCCTGCTTGAACGCCATCGAGCCGGCGATCTTGAACGCCATCTCCGACGAGTCGACGGTGTGGTACGACCCGTCGACCAGCGTCACCCGGAGGCCTGACACCGGCGCGCCGATCAGCTCGCCGTGCTGCATCGCCTCCTGGATGCCCTTGTCGACGGCCGGGCGGAAGCTCTGCGGGATCACGCCGCCGACGATCTTGTCGACGAACTCGTAGGCCTCGTGGTCGTCGATCGGCTCGATCTCGACGTGGCAGTCGCCGAACTGGCCGCGGCCGCCGGTCTGCTTCTTGTAGCGGCCCTGCGCCCGCGCCCTGCGGCGGATCGCCTCGCGATAGGGCACGCGCGGCGGCTTCAGCGCGACTTCGACGCCGAACCGGCGGTGCAGTCGCTCGAGCACGATCTCGACATGCATCTGCGAGAGGCCGCCGACGATGGTCTCGCCGGTCTGCGGGTCGCGGTGGATGTCCAGCGACGGATCCTCCTCGGCCAGGCGGCGGAGTGACGAGAACACCTTCTCCTCCTCGCCCTTGTGCACCGGCTCGATGGCGAACGAGATGACGGGCGCGGGCACGGCCAGGGGCTCGACCGGCGCCGGCTGGTCGACGTCGGCCAGCACGTCGCCGGTGGCGGTGTCCTTGAGCTTCGGCACCGCGCCGATCATCCCGTTGCCCAGAACGTCAACCGCGTCGTGCTCCTTGCCCTGCAGCACCAGCAGCTGCGACATCCGCTCCTTGGCGTGGGTGCGGCTGTTGACCAGCGTCATATCAGAGGACACGGCGCCGCCGAACACCCGCAGCAGATTGATCTTGCCGCTGTACGGGTCGGCGATGGTCTTGAAGACGTATGCGAGGTTCTTCGCGCCGCCTGACTCGGGCACGTTCTGCGCGCGCATCGGCGACGGCAGCCCCTCGACGATCAGGTCGAGCAGCCCGTGCGAGCCGATGTTGCGCGTCGCCGCGCCGCAGCCCACCGGGAACAGCTCGCCGTCGGTGACCAGCTTCTTCAGCGCCTGCGCCATCTCCTCGCGGCTGATCTCGGCGCCCTCGAGGTAGCGCTCCATCAGCTCGTCGGACGTCTCGCTGACGACGTCCATCAGCTTGTCGTGGTACTCGTCGGCGACCTCCTGCATATCGTCGGGGATCGGCACCGACTCGTCGTGGCCGCTGGCGTCCTCGCCGTGCAGGTAGGCGACCATGTGCACCAGGTCGACAACACCGCGGAACTCGTGCTCGGTGCCGATCGGCAGCTCGACGGCGACGCACTTCGGCGAGAGCCGCTCCTGCAGCGTCGACAGCGCCGTGTAGAAGTCGGCGCGCTCGCGGTCGAGCAGGTTGATCAGCACCAGGCGGGCCAAACCGAGCTCGTCGCAGCGGCGCCAGATCCGCTCGGTGCCGACCTCGACGCCCATCACGCCGGACACGGTGACGATCGTGCCCTCGACGACGCGCAGGGCGGACAGCACGTCGGCCTGGAAGCTCGGCTCGCCCGGAGTGTCGATCAGGTTGATCCAGCGCCCGTCCCATTCCAGGTGGACGACCGAGGCGGAGGTCGACAGGCCGCGCTTGCGCTCCTCCTCCTCGAAGTCGGTGACAGCGTTCTGCTCGGCCACGCTGCCCAGCCGGTTGATCGCCCCGGCCTCGTAGAGCAGCGATTCGACTAGCGAGGTCTTCCCCGTCCCGCGGTGGCCGACCACCGCCACATTGCGGATCTTGCCTGGCTCCTTCTCGGGCATGGACCAAACCTCGCTCTCGCTCGATGCTGTCGGTGAGACCTTCACCTTACCGCATGAAAAAACGGGGTCTGACCCCGTTTTTTCAGCGGTTGCGCTCGAGCGAGGCGCGCTCCAGGCTGCCCTGGAGCTTCGCCTTGAGGCGGAGGATCGCCTTGGTGTGCAGCTGGGAAACCCGGGACTCCGTGACGCCCAGCACCTCGCCGATCTCGCGGAGCGTCAACTCCTCGTAGTAGTACAGCGTGATCACCGTGCGCTCGCGCTCCGGCAGCTTCGAGATCGCCGTCGCCAGCGACTCGCGCACCTCGGTGCGCGTCATCTCCAGCGACGGGTCGTCCGCGTTCGGATCCTGTAGCGTGTCGATCAGCGAGACGGTGTCGCCGCCGGAGGACCCGATCGTCCAGAGCTCGTCGAGCGCGGCGACCGACGACCTGGCGATCTGCGTCAGGTTGTCCTGGAACTCCTCCTCGGTGATCCCGATCGCGCCGGCGATCTCCTCGTCGGTCGGCGGCCGGTGGTTCTTGTTCTCCAGCTCGGCGATCGTCCGCTCGATCTCGCGCGCGCGGCTGCGCACCGAGCGGGGCACCCAGTCCATCGAGCGCAGCTCGTCGATGATGGCGCCCTTGATGCGGCTGATCGCATACGTCTCGAACTTGATGTCGCGGCCCGGGTCGTAGCGCTCGATCGCATTCATCAAGCCGAGCAGCCCGTATGACACCAGGTCGCCCTCCTCGACGTGCGCCGGCAGCCCAGTGCCCAGCCGGCCGGCCACGTACTTGACCAGCGGCGCGTACGTCAGGATCAGTCGCTCGCGCAGATGCGGGTCCGCATTCTGCTTGTACTGAATCCAGATCTGAAGGGCGTCGTCGCTCATCCGCGGGGGTGTGCCTGTGCGTGGGCGGCTCTCAGATGCCGCACGCTTACATGGGTGTATACCTGGGTCGTGCCGACCGATGCGTGGCCGAGCAACTCCTGGATGCTCCTCAGATCGGCACCTCCTTCCAGGAGATGAGTGGCGAATGTGTGCCGGAGGGCGTGCGGCGATCGCTCCGGGAGCCCCTCGCGGCGCAGCGCCGACGCCAGGATGCGGCGCACGTCCGAGCCGTGGAGCGGCCGGCCGCGCACGCTGACGAACAACCGGTCGCAGTCCCCGTCCCCGGCCAGCGCCGTCCGGCCGCGCTCCAGATAGCGCGACAGTGCGGCCGCGGCCGGCCGGCCGACGGGCACGATGCGCTGCTTGTCGCCCTTGCCGGTCACGCGCAGCGTCCACTCGTGGCGGTCGAGGTCGCGCAGGCGCAGCGCGCAGATCTCGGCCGCGCGCAGCCCGCACCCGTACATCGCCTCCAACATCGCCAGATCGCGAAGCGCGCGCGGCCCGTCCGCCCGGCGGCGCGGCTCGAGCAGCCGCCCCATCTCCTGTTCGTTGAACGTGGCCGGCAGCTTGCGCCCGCGCCTGGGGCCCGGGACGACGGCCGCGGGGTCAGTCGGGGCCTTGCCGCGGACAAAGAGCCAGGCGTGCAGCCGGCGCACGGCCGACAGCTTGCGGGCGGACGTGGCGGGTGCGTAGCGCAGGGTGCCCAGGTAGGCGGCGTAGCGGCGGACGAGCGCGACGTCCGCGTCGGCCGGCGTCCGCCCGGCAGCGTCCAGCCACCGCTCGTACTGCGAGAGGTCGGCGGCGTACGCCTTCAGCGTCGCGGACGCTGCTCCCGCCCCCCGGAGGTGGTCGAGATAGGCGGCGACGCCGGCGCTGGGAGGAGCGATGTCAGGTGCCGGCTGCTGCACGGGTCTCTGGTTTGGCAGGTTCGCGCCCGGCCCGGCGAGTCCTCTACCGGACGGATTCTCAGCGCCCCAGGTCGCGCCGCGCCAGGTCGCCCATCCACAGTCCGATCACCGCCGCGGCCACCGCAATCACCCACTCGCTCGCCAAGGCCGACCAGACGGCCACGGCCAGCAACCCGAACGCCAGGCAGCAAAACAGGATTCCCCTCGCCATCACCACGGAGTATGCTCGTGCCCGGGACACGAGATGACGAGCTGTCCACACTGCGAGTCACGCGTCGAGGCGCGGCACCGGTTCTGTCCATGGTGCGGCCGCGCACTGCGGACGAAGCTGGTCGAGTTCTTCCCGGCGAATGCGGCGATCGAAGGCGACCGCGGTCGGGCGTTGCGCGTGTCGCGCTACCTGTCCGGCGCCGAGGGCCGGCACACCCGCTTCAGCATCTGGCAGCCCGACGGGTCGGCCGCGGCGGCGGTGTCGCTCGACGACGCCGAGGCGGCCAGGCTGGCCTCGTTCCTCCAGGGCACCGCGCCGCCCGAGCGGCAGAGCCTGTTCGAGCGCCTCGCGCGCCGCTAGAGCGTGTTGACGACTTTGCAAATTCATTGCAATTTGATCATTGCGTCCTTCGATTCGTGCGGCTTACTGAGCGTACGGAGCACAGAAGGGGCGACTCGGATACGAGTCCATCCTGAGGGACATTGATCGAGGGTCCCGGGCACAGAAACTCGTCCAACTCGATCGACATAGGGGTCACGCACGAGCGGCCCGTCCTCCAAGAAGGACGGGCCGCTCGCGTGTTCGGGGGTCTTCGGCGGGGGTACTAGTTGAAGAGCCGGGACTTGCCCTCGTTGATGTCGAAGGCGATCGCCTGGAAGATCGCCGACAGGTCGGTCGGCGACGGATGGTTGTAGAAGTTGCCGGGGCTCGCCATCTGCTGGAGCGCGCTGTAGGCGGTGATCGCCGGAGACTCCGCCAGGTTGGTCGACACCCCGTTCTTGCACACGTTGGTGCCCGGCGCGGTCGCATCGAGGTCGTAGCCGATCGTGTATACCACGGTCTTCTTGGCCTTGATGGTGGAGGCCGAACGGACGCCCTGGTTGCACGGCTGTGTGCGATACGGGGAGTTGTTCGGGTAGTAGGTCGGGCCGGTGTTGGCCGCGCCGTCGGACAGCATCACGATGATGTCCGGAGCTTCGGGCCGGCCTGACCGGTCGAGCTCGGTCTGAGCCGCCTCGATCGCGTTGGCGTAGGCCGTGCTGCCGGCTCCGCGGATGCAGCTCACCGTCGACACCAGCTGGGAGCTCGGATTGAGCGCACCGCCCGGGCTCCGGTAGTCGTTGACCAGCGGGACGACGACGTACGGGTTGCCTGGTGCGTTGTAGTTGCCGGATGCCGGTGCGGAGCACCGTGCGCCGATGCTGGTCGCCGGCGGCAGCACCGCCAGGCCGATCTTGGTGCCCGCGGGATCCATCAGCTGGAGGAAGGTGCGGATGCCGTCCTTCGCGTTGTTCAGGTCGGTGCAGGACGCGTCCTGCGCGCCGTTGGAGAACTGGCACATCGATCCGGTGCGGTCGAGCACGACCATCACGTCCAGCGGCTGGGCACCGCAGGGCGAGCATGCGGATGCCGACGCCTGCACGTGGATCTTGTCGAAGCCGAGCAGCCGCAGGAACGTCGTCTTGACGTCCGCCGACTGCGTCACGGACACGGTGTTCGCCGGACGGCAGCCCGGGAACACCGAGGTGCAGGTGGTCTGCACGTTGGTGCTCACGGCGCCCACGTTCGGGACTGGGTTCTTGCCGCCACCGCCGTACGCGTACGCGGTGGAGCTCGCCGATGCCGTGTTGGGCAGGTTGGCCGCACCGGCCAGGGCGGCGGCGTCGGTCGACGCGCGCAGCGCCACGCGGGCGCGGTACGCCTGGGCGACATCGATGACGAGGCCCAGCATCACCAACAGAGTAAGCATGAACACGATGATGAAGGGCAGAACCTGCCCGCGTTCACGCATGACAGAACCACGCCGCATACCAGCGCCTCCAAGCCAGCCCCTGCCTCCGGGGCGATCTCCACGAAATGTCTCGCGGTGATGGAGCGTCCGATCCCGGATGGGTGGAGCCTCAGCCGCACCACCAAACTACGATCACATTGGGTGGTATGCAACCCCCTCCGATCAGGTAGCGCGAAATCCACCCAAAAGGGGGAGGGACCGCGGGGCGGCTACGCCTTGATGTAGCCGGTCTTGCGGTCGCGATCGTGCAGCCGGCGGCGGCGCTTCTCCCAGTGGTAGTCACCGAAACGGCACAGCGCAGCGTCCTTCAGCCACAGCTTTGCGGCAAACGCGGCGCGCGCGACCTCGTCGCGCAGAGGTGTCGTCTCTACGTGCATGGGTTGGAGCCTGCCTCCCACTGATAATGGGGGGCATGCGGGTGGCCGTCAAGGGGCCAAAGGTCCTGTATTCACCACTGGCGCCAAACCACCCACGGCGGGCGCCGCGTACGCCGGTCAGCGTGCCGCGCCGGGCGTGAACCTGGTGACCTCGATGATCGAGTCGGCGGGGACGTTTGCTCGCCTGGCAGCGTCCATCAGCTTGTCCGGCGACGGCGCCTCGTACAGGCAGTACGACTTGCGCCGGTCGGCGCTCAGGAACGAGAACAGCCAGTGGACGCCCTCGTCGCCGTTGACCGTCTGGATCAGCCGGACGTCGTCGTCCGTAAGCTCGAGCTGATCCGCGAAGTTGCGCTCGATCACGTACAGGGGCATGGCGCGATCGTATCAGCCGATATGGGTCAGGCCACGTCGGTGGGCATACGACGTTGCCTCGGTGCGGTTCGCGCTTCCCGTCTTGCGGAGGATGCTGCGAATGTGGTTCGCGGCCGTGTGCTCGCTGATGTGCAGCGCGCCGCCAATCTCACGGTTGCTCATCCCCTGCGCGACCAGCCGCAGCACCTCGACCTCCCGCGGCGACAGGTCGTCCGGCAGGGCGACCGCCGATCGCTGGGCTCCCGACCGTTCCACCCGGGCCGCCAGAGCGTGGAGCCCGTGGGCCCGCGCCAACCGTCCCGCCTCGACCGCCAGCTCGCCCGCCCGCTCCCGATCGCCCGGCTCGCCCCGCAGGTAGAGCACCCGCGCGTACTGATGCAGTGTGTGCGCGACCCACGTGGTGGCGCCCATCGAGCGGTTCTGGGCAAGCGCGGCCTCGAGATGCGCCACCGCGGTGTCCCACTCGCCAACTGCCGCCGCGAGCACACCCAGGTACCGGTCGACGGCGCCCATGAAGGCGACGAGGTGCCCGACCATCGCATTCGTCCCGCGCAGGGGCGCGAGCTGCTCGTAGACGTCGATCGCGAGGTCGTCGCCGGGGAGCACCGCATACGCGTCGGCCAGGTAGGTGAGCGACGCAACCCACAACGACTCGCGCAGCCGGCCGAGCCCTTCGCGGCGCAGCGGCTCGAGGCGCGCTTGTGCCTCCTCGTGCATGCCGAGCTCGGTCAGCAGCGCCGCCATCCCCGGCAGCCACGGGCCCGAGCGAGGCTCGCCGGCGAGCAGGCGGACGACCGGCGCCAGCTCCGCCAGCCGCGCCTGCTCCCGCCGCAGGCCGAACATCTGCACACCGTATGCGCCCGAGGCATCACGGCCGCGCAAGAGCTCACCCCACTCCCGCGACCGCTCGGCCATCCGCTCGGCCTCCTCCAGGCGCCCGTCGCTGAGCGCCAGCGCCGACCCGAACTGCTCGCAGATGTGGAGGTTGAACGGCTGCCTGGCCTGCGCGGAGGCCTCCAGCGCCACCGCCAGCTCGCGGCGCGCCGCCTCGAGCTCGCCGAGCGCGGCCAGCGTGACCACCCGCCACCCCATGGCGTCCGCCCGCACGTCGATGTCACCCAGTTCCTCACCCAGATCGCGCGCCTCGCCCAGCGCATCCAGCACCTCGACCAGCGACAGCGATCCGCGCGCCCAGTACGAGCGGGTCTGCACCAGCGCCAGCCCCTCCCGCGCGCCGGTCTCGCGCGCCAGCTCGGCCGCCTCCGCACGCACGACGGATGCCTGCTCGTCCTCGCCCACGTAGGCGAGGGCGCGGCACAGGCTGGCGAGCACCGCGACCCGGATCTCGGACTGCTCATCCGTCAGGTCGTCGGCCGCCTCCTCGAGCAGCTCACGGGCGGTCTCGCCGGCCAGGGCCGGGCGCCAGGACGCCTCCTCGAATCCGATTGCCGCCAGCGCGAAGAGCTCGGTGTCGCCGAGCTCACGGGCGGTCTCGGCTGCCTGCGCGTACGCGGACAGGGCCTCCGGCCAGCGCCCCTCATGCCGCAGCGCGCTGCCCAGCCGGAGCAGCACCCCCGTGCGCTCCGCCCGATCCCGGATGCCGAGGTCGAGCGCCGAGCGCAGGCGCGACGCGGCCTCCTCGAACGCCAGTGACGACGACGCGGCGGCGGCGGCGCGGATGCTGTACGCGATCGCCGGCTCGCGGGCGAGCGGCCCGGCGGCGGTGAAGTGGTACGCCAGGTCGGCGAGCGCTCGGCCCTGAGGGCTGGGCATCGACTGCTCGAGCGCCTCGGCGACCCGCAGGTGGAGTGCCGCGCGGCGGGCCGCCGGGAGCCGGTCGTAGAGCGCCCGGCGGACGAGCTCGTGCGTGAACCGGTAGGCATGCAGCCGCCCCGGCACCTCCTGGATCATGCCGCTGAGAACGCCCTCGCCGGCGGCCACCAGCGCCGCCGCGCCGTCCACAGAGATCGTGTCCAGGTCGAACTCGGGGCCGGCGACGGCGGCCACCTCGAGCAGCTCCGTCGTGGCGGGGTCGAGCCTGCGCAGCCGCTGGCTGACCACCTCTCGCACGCTCTCCGGGCTGGACAGCTGATCGATCGACCGCACCGTCTGGAGCCGCCCGCCAGCCGTCTCGACTGCACCGGACTCGACCAGCATCCGCCACAGCTCGGAGACCAGGAACGGGTTGCCCTGGGTGAGATCGCCGACCGCGGCGGCCACTGCGACCAAC
This sequence comes from uncultured Actinomycetes bacterium, assembly GCA_963809205.1. GTDB lineage: Bacteria > Actinomycetota > Thermoleophilia > Gaiellales > JAICJC01 > DATLLN01. The sequence goes on from CAWEIS010000014.1 coordinate 55,516, forward strand.
TCGTCGTCGCGCTCGCAGCCCGAGGCCCGCAGCACGAACTCGGTCGTGTCCCGCGGATCCAGCCCGGAGATCCGCAGGCGGGTCACGGCGTCCGAGCGCCGTAGGTCGGCCAGCAGATCGCCCAGCGGGGTGCTGTCCGCGGCGTCCGACTCGCGGTAGGTGGCGACCAGCAGCAGGCGTGCGTCGCCGGCCGTGCGGACGAGGTGGCGGATCAGCGAGAGCGTGGGCTCGTCGGCCCAGTGGAGGTCCTCCAGCACGAGCAGCACGCGGTGGCGGCGACTGGTGTTGGTCAGCAGGTCGGCGACGGCGACGTGCAGCCGGTGGCGCGCCGTGTCCGCGTCCGTGGGCACCGGCTGGGGCAGCCCGTCGACCACCGATCCCAGGTCGGGGACGAGACGGGCGAGCTCGCCGCCCACCCGGCCGATGTCCGCTTTCAGCTCGTCCGGCGGCGTCGCCCGGACGAGCTGCTCCAGCGCCTCGACCACCGGCTGGTAGGGCGACCCGACGACGCTGTCGCAGTCGCCGTAGAGCACCAGGGCGCCGTCGGCCCATGCCTCGTGGGCCAGCTCGCGGACGAGCCGGCTCTTGCCGCCGCCCGGCTCTCCGCCCAGCAGGGCGACGCGGCGCCCCTCGCCGTCGGCCCGCGGCAGCAGCGAGCGAAGGGCGGCGAGCTCGCTCGACCGCCCGACGAACGGGAACGGGGGCTCCAGCCGGAGCTGGCCGGGGAGAGCGCCGACGGTCATCCGAGCCATTGTGCCACGGGTGACTAGTCAGATCTGACTATCGCCCTGCTCGGGGCGATGCAAGGCCGATCACAAGTAGGTCAGTCCTGGTCATGCGGCGCGGAAGATTCCCGCCTACCGTGGCGTCACCCCTGGGGAGGGGACAACCCCATAGGAGGAGCTATGAGCACGACTGCAAGCATGGCCGAGGCGGCACGCCGCGAACTGGGTTCGTCATTCAACGGCGAGCTGATCGGCCCCGATGATGCGAGCTACAACGAGGGACGCGCGGTCTTCAACGCGATGATCGACCGCCGGCCCGCATTGATCGTCAAGCCGACTGACGCGGCGTCGGTGAGCGCTGCGGTCGGCTTCGGCCGGTCGCACGACCTGCCGATCGCCGTCCGCGGCGGCGGCCACAACGGCGGCGGCCTGGGTGTCGTCGATGACGGCATCGTCATCGACCTGGCGTCGATGGACACGGTGGCGGTCGACCCAGCGTCGCGCACGGTGCGGGTCGGTGGCGGCGCGACCTGGGGCAAGGTCGACGCGGCGACGAACCAGCACGGCATGGCGACGCCGAGCGGCATCATCTCGACGACCGGCGTCGGCGGGCTGACGCTGGGCGGCGGCATCGGCCACCTCGCCCGCGGGTACGGGCTGAGCATCGACAGCCTGCTGGAGGCCGAGGTCGTCCTGGCGAACGGTGAGACGGTCACCGCGAGCGCGCAGGAGAACAGCGACCTGCACTGGGCGCTGCGCGGCGGAGGAGGCAACTTCGGCGTGGTCACGGCGTTCACGTTCCGCACCCACCCGGTGTCCAACGTGATGGCCGGTCCGACGTTCTGGCCGATGGAACGGTCGGGCGAGATCCTGCGGTGGTACCGGGAGTTCCAGCCGTCGCTGCCGCGGGAGATGACCGGGTTCTTCGCGTACCTGACCGTGCCGCCGGTTGCGCCGTTCCCGGAGGAGCTGCACATGAAGCAGGTGTGCGGTGTCGTCTGGTGCTACAACGGTGACGCAGCGTCATCGGAGGAGCTGTTCGCCCCAGTGGTGGCGACGGAGCCGCTGATGCACGGCGTCGGCGAGATGCCGTTCCCGATGATCCAGTCCGCATTCGACGGGCTCTACCCGAAGGGCGAGCAGTGGTACTGGCGGGCGGACTTCGTCCGTGAGTTGTCCGACGACGCCATTGCGGCGCACGTCGCGCACGGCACAAAGCTGCCCACCTGGAAGTCGACGATGCATCTGTACCCGATCGACGGTGCGGTGCACGACGTCGCCTCTTCGGACAGCGCCTTCTCGTACCGCGACGCGGGGTGGGCGGAGGTGATCGTCGGCGTGGATCCCGACCCGGCGAACGCCGCCATGCTCCGGCAGTGGACGGTCGACTACTACGACGCGACCCACCCCTACTCGGCCGGCGGGGCCTACGTCAACTTCATGATGGACGAGGGCCAGGAGCGCGTGCAGGCGACGTACGGGGCGAACTACGACCGGCTGACGAAGGTCAAGGCGGCGTACGACCCCGACAACGCCTTCCACATCAACCAGAACATCCGACCCGCGTAGACGTGTGCCAGGGGGTCAGGATCCTTGGCACATATGCGAAGGATCCTGACCCCCTGGCACATCTACCCCGCTACGCAGTCGGCGGCGCGGCGGGAGGAATGGTGCGTGTGGTACCGCGCAGCAGCAGATCCTGGTGGCGTACCCGCACGGTAGAGGCTACGGCGACATTACGAGCGAAACGGGCCGGCGACTTCGTACGTGATGCCGGTCTTGCTCGGGCCGCCGCGCTGCCAGCTGAAGTAGAGCCGGTCGCCGCCGGGAGTGAACGCCAGCCCGGTCAGCTCCGACGTGTCCTGCCCCTGCACCTGCAGGAACGGGGAGACCGAGCCGTCGTCGCCGAGCAGCACGACCTGCATGTCGCCGCCGTCCTCGGCCACGTAGATGTCGCCGGACGGCGTGCCGGTGACGTTGTCGACGCCGCGAGCCGAGGTTGCAGGTGGTCTTGACGTCGTAGACCAGGAGATCGTCTCGGTCGCGCCGTCGTACGCCAACACCTGGTTGGTGCCCTGGGTGGTGAAGTGCACGACGCCGTCGCCGTACCACGCGCCCTCGGCACCGTCGAACACCGTGGTGCCCGCGACCTGGTAGTAGGTCATCACTGTGGCCGCCTTGGGATCCGGGACAGCCGTCCAGGTGACGTGGCCGCCGGCGCCGACGGTCGCCACCTCGAGCACGCCCTTGGTCAGCTTCGCCGGCTTCTGGCGGCGGAACCGGTAGAAGTTGCCGTCGGCTCGTCCCGGTCAGATAGACGATCTTGCGCCCGACGTCCACGGCCGCCGCCTCATGGCGGAACCGGCCGAGCAGCGCGCGCTTCTTGGGAAGCGCCACGCCGTGCGGGTCGACCTCCCAGACGAATCCGCGCTTGATCTCCTCGCACGACAGCCAGGTGCCCCACGGCGTGGGGCCGCCGGCGCAGTTGCGGTTGGCGTTGGAGAGCACGCGGCTGGCGCCGGTGATCCCGCCCGAGGAATCGAAGCTGAGCTCGCTGACGCCGCCCCGTTGCTTGTCGATCTCGCTGTGGGAGACGTAGATCCAAGTCCGAGCGGAACCGTCGCAGCGACTGTGCCCGCTCAGACCCCTCCGTCAACCCTTCTCGCTCACGCCGCCTCCTCGGCGCCGCCCAGCGTCACCCGCCGGCCGGCCGCGATCTCGTCGGCGTACGTCGTGATCGCCGGCTCGCCGATCGAGAAGCCGCTCGCCTTCGCACCGTCGTAGATCGCCCGGCGGACAATCGCCACCGGCTTGCCGGCGTGCTGGTCGTGCACCCGGTCGAGCATCGCCTGGGCGTGCCGCCGGACGCCCGCCCGCGTCGGCCTTTCGCCGCCGTCCCCGAACCAGCGTCCCTCGAGATTTGCCATCGCCGCCTCCTTCGCTGATCGAACATACGTTCGGTATGCTGGACGACTCTAGCAGCGATCGACGCGGCAGGCAAAGCATCCCGGCCGCGCGAAGTGGACGTGCACGAACTCCGTCGTCTGGTCAGAGAACGCATCCTCCAGCGCGTCCTCTACCAGCGCCCCGTGCACCACGTCGGAGGTGGTCATCATCGAGCCGGCGTCGTACCCGCGGACGGCCAGTCGTCGGCTGCGCAGCTGGTTCGGCACGCCCTCGCCGGGGGTGTGCGGCTCGCAACCGTCGGCATGGACGAACACCGGGCCCTCACCGGTGTACGGGCTCGAGCCGGGGAACGGGTCGTACGGGAGCAGCAGCAGGCGGTCACCCACCGCCGCGTCGGTCAGGCACCTGCGGCACGGATATGAGGCGGGCTCGTCTACGACGACCACGCGGACGTCGGGATGCGCGGCGTCGGGCTCACCGGCGGGAAGTGCGCGGATCACGATCGGCATGTCGGACTCCTCTCTCGGGATACGGGAGAGGAACGCCCGCCGGGCCGACCGCGTGAGATCGGGGAGGGGTCGAATTGCTCGTCGTAGAGCTCCTCCTCCCCGGTTTGGTACGGCGTCGGCGAACGTCTCCGTTCTGGCCGTCGGGTGCACTCGCGCGGCACCTCTCTCGCTACCAGCGCTCGCTGGCGCGGTCCGCCGAGGACATCTGACAATCCGCCTGCGACCGACCGCCGTATCCGGTTCACCGGCCCTCTCGGGAGGAGGATTGCGATGCGGACACTCAGGCTGCTGCTCGCGACGGCTATGACGACCATCGCGCTGGCTGCGGTGGCGGCCGCGCCGGCGAGCGCGGCGCCCAGCTGGACGCTCGTCGACTACCACCAGACCGCGTGCTTCTCGCCGCACGTGACCAGCAGCTGGTACGGCATCTGGATCAGCGGGCGCTGGAGGCACTCGATCGACGTCGGCGCGCGCAGGCTGCCGGCGGGCGGCGGCTTCTCGGCAAGCTACGCGCCGATCCCGCCCGGATCGAGCACCGGCGAGTACTCGCTTGCCTACGTGCGCGTCGACATCCCGGCGACTACGCCGGTCGGCAGCTACACGGCGATGCTCTGGGCGTCCGACGGCACCCGCACGCAGCGGGTTCCGGTCACGCTGAACGTGACGACGCGCTGCGGGTACTGACCCAGGGGGATACGCTCGGCCGGATGCGCCTGTTTCGCCGGAAGCGACGATGAGCCGGTCGACCCCAACGAGCGGTCGCCGCAGCTGGGGCTCCGCTACAAGGACCTGGCCGTGCTCGGGCAGATGATGGACCACGGCGCCGACCTGACGGAGAGCCGGCACGTCGTCTAGTACGCCTATGCACCGACCGAGGAGGTCGCGCGGTCGATGGCGCGCGAGGCCGAGGCGAAGGGGTTCACGACGGATGTCCGGACTCCCCTGCCGCAGTTCCCGCGCCAGTGGTCGGTGATCTCGGAGACGCACGCCGTGTGCTCGCCCGAGTTCGTCCGGCAGTCGGACGACTTCTTCCAGGAGCTCGCCGACCGCCATGGCGGCGAGTTCGACGGCTGGGAGGCGAGCGTGTCGAGCTGCTGTCGAGGCGTCAGTCGAACCCGAGTTGCTCCGTCATCGTCAGCCGATCGAAGTAGTCGCGGTAACGGACGATCTGGCCGTCCCGCAGCTCGACGATCCCGACGCCGGTGCGGGCGAACGAGCGGCCGGTCGGCTCGTGCACGCCGCCGTCGGGGCGCGGAAGCGCGGCGTCGTGCGTTCCCCGGCCGCTCCACTCGTTGGCGACCAGGTCGCCCTGCCCGATCAGCGTCACGCTCTCGACCGCGAAGTCGGGGAACGCGGTCGTGAAGACCTTGCAGAGGGCGACCAGCTCGGCGCGCCCGTGGATCGTCCCGCCGCTGGGAACGTCCGTCCACTCGCAGTCCTCGGCAACCAGATCGTCGAAGGCCGCCCAGTCGCGATCGGTCAACGCCTGGCTGAACCTGCGGACGACCTCGATGTTCTCCTCGACGGACACGAGCGCGGAGTGTACGCGTCAATGGGAACCAGCTTGACGGATCGGTCGTCTGATCTGCAACCGCTGTCACGGCCGGCAACGAGCTGAACCGCCGCCGCTTCGCCCAGAGATGCCCGATAGGGTGGACACCCCAACTACGGAGGATCGCGTTATGAGCATCGTTGTCCGATTCCACCCGAAGAACGTGACCATCGCGCAGTACGAGGACGTGCTACGGCGCGAGGAGGGCACTGGAAAGTTTCCACCGCACGGCAGGGACTACCACATCTGCTTCGGAACTGACGGAGACTTACACGTGAGTGAAATCTGGGACTCCCGAGAGCAGTTCCAGGCGTACGGCGAGGTCTTGATGCCGATCCTGGCGGACGCTGGAATCCAGTTTTCGGGCGATCCAGAGGTCTTCGAGGTTCACAACGTCATCAAGCGCTAGACCGTGAAGCGGACGCAGTTCGAGAGTCGGTTTGGGATGGTCGTGCTGGGAGCTGGCCTGGTCGCCGCCGTTATCGCCGTGTCCGCCCGGCTCCTGGAGGGGCACTGGGAATCGCCCGCTCGCCTCACGACCCAGACCCTGCTCGTGGTCGCGCTGGCGCTGGTTGTCGCCGACAGGCGACGACGACGCGCCGCGTAGAGCGTTGCGCCACCCATGCGATTGCTCGCCGGTAGAACAAGGGCGCACCCACCAGGAGTGAACAGGGGTGGCAGGATTCGAACCCGCGACCTACGGTTTTGGAGACCGCCGCTCTACCAACTGAGCTACACCCCTCGGCAAGGCTGCCAGGGACGGATGGTACCGCCTCGGATCAGGCGTGCCGCGGCGGGTTCTGGCTCGGCCAGGCCCACGCGCTTGGGCCGCGGCACGAGCAGCGCGGCGACGAACCCGAGCAGCAGCATCCCCGAGGCCAGCCAGAAGGAGTCGATGAAGGCATCCTCGGTCGGGAAGCCGCCGACGGCGACCGCCGCGGTCAGGATGCTGGCCGAGATCTGGCCGCCCAGCGCGCCCCCGATGTTGCGGAAGATCACGTTCATACCGGTGGCGACGCCGGTCTGCTCGGCGGACACGGACTCGACGATCACGTTGACCATCGAGGCGAAGGCCAGTCCGATGCCGATGCCCATGATGAAGGTCGCGGTGTAGATCTGCCAGCTCGACGAGTGGGCGACGGCGAGCATCGCCCAGGCCAGCGAGCTGACCAGCGCGCCCAGTGCGAGCGGCACCCGTGAGCCGACGGTCACCGACATCTTGCCGGCGATCGGCCCCGCCAACAGCATGGCGACGGTCGCGGGCAGCAGGAACAGCCCGGCCTCGGTGACCGACGCGCCGAAGCCGTAGGACGTCGACGTCGGCGTCTCGACGAACTGCGGGATCAGCACGAACGACGCGAACATGCCGAAGCCGATCAGCGTCGCCGACAGGTTGGTCGTCCACACCGGTCGCAGCCGCAGCATCGTCATGTCGACCAGCGGCTCGGCCATCCGCTGCTCGACCACCACCCAGGCGATGGCGAGCACGACGGCCAGCGCGAACAGGCCGAGCGTCGCGGCGGAGCCCCAGCCCCAGCTCGGCCCCTCGCTGACGGCCACCAGCAGCGCCACCAGCCACCCTGCCAGCAGCACGCCGCCGGGCAGGTCGATCCGGCCGGGGCTGCGGATCGGCGACTCCGGCACCATCACCATCGTCACGATCGTCGCCGGCACGATCGCCAGCAGCGGCAGCCAGAACAGCCAGTGATAGTTGAGGTTCTCGGTGATCGGCCCGGCGAGCACGATGCCCAGCCCGCCGCCGATGCCGACCAGCGCCGAGATCATGGCGATCCCCTGGGCGACCCGGTCGCGCGGGAACTCATCGCGGATGATCGAGAAAGCGAGCGGGAACACGGCGCCGCCGATGCCCTGGATCACGCGGGCGAAGATCATCACGCCGATCGAGGAGGCCAGAGCGGCAACGAACGTGCCCAGCACGAGGCCCCACATCGTCACCACCAGCATCTTCTTCTTGCCGAACATGTCGCCCAGCCGTCCGAGGATCGGCGTGGCGACGCTGGCGCTCAGCAGGTAGGCCGTCAGGATCCAGGTGGTGGCGGTGGTCGAGGCGTTCAGCTCGTCCTCGATCGTGGGCAGCGCCGGCGCCACCAGCGATTGCAGCAGCGCGTAGCTGATCGCAGCCACCGCCAGCGTGGCGAACGTGACGCCGTAGTGCTGCCGCGACTCGTGCGCGTCGTGGCTCATTGCGCCACCGGCCGGCCGGCGACGGCGGCAAGGCCGCCCTCCAGGAACGCCAGCGCTTCGTCCAGCACCGCCTCCGCCTCCTCGCGCGACGCGGAGCGGCCGCGCACGCGGCGGGCGTGATCCTTGGCGACCGACAGCCCGGCCATGACGGCAGCGGCGGCCAGCCGCGGGCGCAGCGCGTCCGGCGCGTCGCCCAGGTCATCGGCGATGGCAACGGTGATCGCATCCTCGATCTCGGCCAGCCGCGCCCGATAGTGGCTACGCAGCTGCTCGTCGCCGGCGATCAGCCGCTCGCGGAGCTGCCGTCGCGCGTCGGGCGCGGTCGCGTGCTCACTCATGAACGAGCGCAGCACGTCCGGGGCGGAACGGTCGGGATCGCGATCGCGCAGCTGCCGCAGCAGATCCTCGCAGACCGGCGCGGTGTCGGCGAAGACGATGTCCTCCTTCGACGGGAAGTACGCGAACACGGTGCCCTTCGACACCTCCGCCGCCTCGGCGATCTCGGCCACCGTCGTCTGCTGGTAGCCGCGCTCGGCGAACAGCTCGAGCGCCACCGTGACGATCGACTCCCGCGTGCGCTGCTTCTTGCGCTCCCTCAGCCCCTCGACCATGAGGGCGAACGATAGCATCGATTTCTGAACCCGGTTCAGTTTTCTTCCGGGTCCATTCCGCGCGCTTCCTCGACCGCCCGTCACCCCGTTGCGACACTCTCCCGCCTACAGTTGCCGCATGACCGAATCAACCCTCATCATCGACTCCCCGATCGGGCGGCTGCTGCTGACCGCCCAGCACGGCGCGCTGACGAGCCTCTGGATGGAGCCCTTCGAGGAGCCCGCCGAGGCCGGCCGCCGCGACCCCGTGCTGACTGCCGCCCGCCGCCAGCTGGACGCCTATTTCGCCGGCAAGCTGACCGAGTTCGATCTGCCGCTGGCCCCCGCCGGCACGGCGTTCCAGACGGGCGTCTGGGACGAGCTGCAGCGGGTGCCGTACGGCACCACCGTCAGCTACGCCGAGCTCGCCGGCCGCGTCGGCCGGCCCGGCCACTTCCGCGCCGTCGGCTCGGCGAACGGGCGCAACCCGATCTCCATCATCATCCCCTGCCATCGCGTCGTCGGCTCCAACGGCAGCCTGACCGGCTACGGCGGCGGCATCGATCGCAAGCGCTGGCTGCTCGATCACGAGGCGGCGGTCGCCGCTAGGAAATCACGCCCGCGGCCGCGCAGAAGCGGCGCAGCCGTGGCGGGTTCGCAGGGTCGCTGACCAGCCCCGTCAGGCCGATCCCGACCACCGGCACCCGTCCGGCGACACGCCCGATCAACCCGAACACGTCCTCCACGGACGGGCCGTCGGGCTCCGGCATGAAGCAGGCGATCTCGCTCGGGTCGAGCACGTCGCAGTCGAGGGCGATGTACGCACCGGCGACCCCGTCCAGCACGCCGTCGAGCTGGCCGGGCGTCGTCGCCAGCCCGACCCGCTCGATGAACTCGTCCTCGGGCGGATCGAGGTTGCGGGCGCCGATGAGCGCGGCATCCTCGACGGCGATGTCGCCGCCATCCAGCAGCATCCGGAACGGCATCCCCCACAGGTTGCCCGACGGCGACGTTTCCGGCGTGTTCAGATCGCCGTGCGCATCGAACCAGACGACGGCGATCCGGCCGTGTCGCTGGGCCAGTCCGCAGGCGGCGCCGACGTGCGTGCAGCAGCAGCCGCCCAGCACCACCGGCCGCTCGGGCAGCGCGTCTGCGATCAGCCGGTGCTGCTCGTCCAGGTCGTCGACGTCGACCACCGCCGCCGTCTCCAGGCCGAGATCCATCCCGGCCGCCTCCCTCATCGGTCCGCCGCCCTCGCCCCAGGCGCAGGGCACGCGAACGACCCGCGCCGCCGTCACGGCGCGACCAGCTCGTCGAGCACGTCGGGCAGCGCGTTCAGGTCCGGCAGCTCACGCGTCGGCCGGGACGCCGCCGTCTCGTCCAGCCGGTTGATCCAGACGCTGGGCAGGCCGAGCTCGTCCACGACGACGATGTCGTGGAACTGGCTCTGAGCGACGTGCACGTAGCGGTCGCGGGGCGCGCCTGTCTGTGCGAAGAACGCGTCCCAGTGCCCGTGCGCGGGCTTATACGAGCGCACATCCTCGGCGACGATCACCCGCGCGAACGGCGCGCCCAGCCGGGGCAGCGACTGGGCTAGCAGGTCGCGGTCGCAGTTCGAGAGGATGACCAGGTTCCAGCCCCGGTCGACCAGCTCCTGCAGCGTGCCCGGCACCTCGGGGAACGCCGGCCAGTCCCCGAGCGACTCGGACATGATCGTCCGCTCGTCGCCTGCCAGATCCCTCCCCTCCTCGGCCGCCAGCCGCGCGGTCACCAGGTCGAGCACCTCGCGGTAGGTGCAGTACCGCTCGGCCTGCACCTCCGGCTCGACCTGGTGGTAGCGGTCGAGCAGCCTCGCCCGCTCGGACTCGCCGAAGAGCTCGCCGAGCACCGTGCCGATGCCCTCGTTCCAGTCGATCAGGGTGCCGTAGCAGTCCCAGGTCGCCCAGCGCTCCGCCATGGGCGCAACCCTACCGCGCCCGCGCCGCCGATCCCGGCATCCACCGGCCGTGGCCGTCGCGGCAGATCTCGCCGCCCAGCTCGAGCCGGGCGAGCGCGGCGGAAAGCTCGGCCGGGGAGAAGCGCAGGCGGGCCGACAGCTCGTCCGGATAGGCCGGCTGGTCGCGCAGCGCGGCCAGCACCGGATCGCCGTCGGTGAGCTCGGGAGCCGGCACCTCGAGTCCGAGCCAGCCGTTGAGATCCTCGACGCTCTCGATCAGCCCCGCGCCGGCCTTGAGCAGCGCGTTGGTGCCGCCCGCCCCGCTGAACGCCGGCCAGCCCGGCACCGCCAGCACGTCGCGCCCCAGGTCGAGCGCGTGGTCGGCGGTGATCAGGGCACCGCTTCGCACCTTCGCCTCGACCACCACCACGGCGTCGGCCAGCGCGGCGATCAACCGGTTGCGGGCCGGGAACCGCCAGGGGGCTGGCTCGGTGCCGGGCGGGTACTCCGAGACGATCAGCCCGGCCGCCAGGATCCGCGCGTAGAGCCCGCGGTTGGTGCGCGGGTAGGCGACGTCAGGGCCGCTGCCGAGCACCGCCAATGTCGGGGCGCCGGCGGCCAGCGCACCCTCGTGCGCTGCTGCGTCGACGCCCAGCGCCAGGCCGCTGACGACCAGCGCGCCGGCGGCAGCCGCCCCGCGGGCGAGCTCGCGCGCCATGCCCAGGCCGGCCTCGCCGGCCCTTCGAGAGCCGACGATCGCGACCACCGGCCGCTCCCACGCCAGCAGCTCGGGGTGCCCGCCGCACAGGTGCAGCTCGGCCGGCGGGTCATGGAGCTCGAGCAGCCGGCCCGGATATCCCGGCCGGCGCCGTCGGAGCACGGTCACACGAGGCTCCCGGCGCGGTAGGACAGCGCCTCCGCCAGGTGGTCGGGAGCGACCTCCGCCTCGCCCGACAGGGCAGCGATGGTCTGCGCCACGCGATGCGCGCGGTCGACGCCGCGGCCGCTCAGGAACCGCCGGTCGGCGGCCTGGCGGAGCAGTGCCTCGGCCTCGTCGCCGAGGCCCGGCCGGCGCTCCGCCAGCAGCTGGCGGGCCAGGCCGACTCGCAGCGCGACCGCTGCCGTCGGCTCGCCGCCGGCGCCGTGCGCCTCCACCCGCGGCACGTCGACCTGCAGGTCGAAGCGGTCGAGCAGCGGGCCGCTGATCCGCGCCCGGTACGCGGCCAGGCGCTGCGGGGCGCAGCCGCACTCCCGGTCGGGATCGCCGTACAGGCCGCACGGACAGGGGTTCATGGCAGCGATCAGCTGGAACCGCGCCGGCAGCAGCACCGAGCCGGCCGCCCGCGAGATCCGCACCTCGCCGTCCTCCAGCGGCATGCGCAGCGCCTCCAGCGACTGCCGGTTGAACTCCGGCAGCTCGTCCAAGAAAAGCACGCCGCGGTGGGCCATCGTCACCTCGCCCGGTCGCAGCCGCGCGTTGCCCACCAGCGCCGCCACCGAGGCGCTGTGGTGCGGCGCCCGGAACGGCCGGCCGAGCAGCCCGGCGTCGGCAGCGAGTTCGCCGGCCGCCGAAGCGATCCGGGTGATCTCCAGCGCCTCGCCCGGGCTCGGCGCGGGCAGCAGCCCCGGGAGGCGGCGCGCCAGCATCGTTTTGCCGCTGCCCGGCGGGCCGATCATCAGCAGGTTGTGCCCGCCGGCGGCCGCGATCTCGACCGTCCGCCGTGCCCGCAGCTGGCCGCGCACGTCGGCCATGTCGGGATGTGCGGCATCGCCGCCGGCGGGCGCGGGGTCGGGCAGGTCGGGCACCGGCGCGGTGCCGGCCAGCACGGCCACGGCCTCGTTGAGATGGGTCGGCGCCAGCACGGCGACCGTGCCGGCGAGCGCCGCCTCGGCGGCGTTCTCGGGCGCGACTAGCATGCCGTCCAGCCCCAGCCGGCCCGCCGCCTCCATCATGGCGAGCACGCCGTGTACCGGTCGCAGCCGACCGTCGAGCCCCAGCTCGGCGGCCGCGCCCACCCGCCGCAGCCGGTCAGGCGGGCGCAGGTGGCCGGCGGTCGTCAGCACCGCCAGGGCGATCGCCAGGTCGAAGCCCGAGCCCTCCTTGCGCTCCTTCGCTGGGGCCAGGTTGACGACCAGCCCGCCGGCCGGGAACGAGAACCCGCTCGAGCCGAGCGCGCTGCGAACGCGCTCCCGCGCCTCCTGGACGGCACGGTCGGGCAGGCCGACCACGGTGAACTTGGGCAGTCCCCGGCCGGCCTTGGCCTCGACGTCGATGCGCCGGGCCTCCAGGCCGGCCAGCCAGAAGCTGACGGCGCGGGCGATCATGCGCCCCACCGTACGGATCAGATGCGCGCGGGTGGGTGACGGGCGGTCGCGGTTGTGTCAATCAAAAGGCGGCCCGAACGTGACGGACGGAGGTGCCGGTCACCGCGATCACGTCGAAGCGCACCTCGTCCACCGATGGATCGCGCGCCATCAGCACCTCGGCCGCCTCGCGCAACCGCTGCTGCTGATCGGGCCGCACCGCCTCCAGAGGCGTGCCGTAGAGGGTCGTCCGCCGGGCCTTGACCTCGCACACCACCAGCAGCCCGCCGCGGCGGGCGAGCAGGTCGACCTCGCGGCCGGCGACCCGGACGTTGCGGCCGACCACCCGGTAGCCGACCAGCCGCAGCCGCCAGGCGGCCACCGTCTCGGCCAGCCGCCCGTAGCGAGCTGGGCTAATCGAGAAGACCGACATAGGCCATCGCCTGGAAGGAGCGGCGGTGAAGCGGCGTCACGCCGAGCCGGCGCACCGCGTCGGAGTGGTCGGGAGTGATGTAGCCGACGTGGTGCTCGAAGCCGTAGTCCGGGTAGCTCTGCGCCTGGGCGTGCATGAACCGGTCGCGCGTGGTCTTGGCGATGATCGACGCCGCGGCCACGGCGGCCGAGGTGCGGTCGCCGCCGATCACCCGCTGATGCTCGAGTCCGCAGACCGGGAGCGAGAAGCCATCCGTCAGCGCGACCTCGGGCACCGGCTCCAGCGTCTCCAGCGCCCGCGCCAGCGCGTGCAGGTTCGACCGGTGTAGCCCCCGGCGGTCGATCTGGTCGGCCGGGACGATGATCACCGAGACGGCGGCCGCGGTCGCGCAGATCGCCGCCGCCAGCTCGTCGCGCAGCGGCGGCGGCACCTTCTTGGAGTCGTCCAGGCCCGCCAGCCGCTTGGTGTCCAGCCGCTCCATGTCCAGGCAGACGGCTGCCGCCACCAGCGGCCCGGCCAGGCAGCCGCGCCCGGCCTCGTCGGCGCCCGCCACCCGCCTGACGCCGAGCTTGCGGTCGTAGCGCAGCAGGCGGCGGAGTCGGGCGTCCATCCACCTAGGGTAGAACGATCGGCGGACAGGGGTCTACAACGTGCGAAGACGATCAAGCGGCCAGTACGTGGCGAACGCCTCGCCGATGATGTTGTGGCGGGGCAGCGTGCCCCAGTCCCGGCTGTCGTCGGAGTCGGCGCGGTTGTCACCCATCACGAAGTAGCTGCCCTTGGGGATCGTGATCGGCCCGAAGTCGCCGACCACGTGCTGCTCCGCCAGGTACGACTCGTGCAGGGATGAGCAACCGACGTTCGGCGCCTTGCAGATCTGCACCTGGCCGTCGCGGCCCTGGACAGTCTCGCCGGGCAGCCCGATCACGCGCTTGATGAAGTAGACCGACGCCTCCGTCCGCGAGCCGCGCACCGCGTTCTGGCCGATGCCGGGCGGATGGAACACAATCACGTCGCCGCGGTGCGGACCGTGGAAGCGGTAGATGAAGCGCGACACCAGCACCCGGTCGCCCTGCTGCAGCGTCGGCTCCATCGAGGCCGACGGGATCCGGTAGGGCTTGACCACCCAGCCGTCGATCACGTACCACAGCGCGAACGCCGCGGCCACTATCAGCACCAGCTCGACGACCGGGTTCAGCCTCCGGCGGGCGGGATCCTGCTGGTCAACGTCTGGCGCTGCCGCGGGTGCCTCGGCCGCCGCCGGGGGATCCGGCTCGACCTGCGCCGGCGGAGGCGCAGCCTCGTGCGTGGGCGGCTCGTCCGTTAGCGGGATTTCTCGCGGACGCGGGCGGCCTTGCCGACCTTGTCGCGGAGGTAGTAGAGCTTCGCGCGGTGGACGTCGCCGATCGCGCCCACCTCGATTTTCTCGATGCGGGGCGAGTGCACCGGGAAGGTGCGCTCCACGAACACCTCGTTGAAGGACTTCTTGCGGACGGTGAACGTCTCACGGACGCCGGCGCCCTGCCGCTTGATGCAGATCCCCTCGAACACCTGGACGCGCGAGCGGGTGCCCTCGATGACCTTGAAGTGCACCTTGACGGTGTCGCCCGCCTTGAACTTCGGCACCTCTCGGCGCTGGCGGTCCTCGATGTCCTGAATCACGTTCACGGCTCGTTCTCTCCCTTTCGAAGCCGATGCATGGTAGCCGATCGCGATTCGGCCACGCGCCACCGTTCGACCTCCGCGTGATGGCCCGAGAGCAGGACGTCGGGCACGTCCCAGCCGCGGTAGGACGCGGGCCGCGTGTAGTGCGGATACTCGAGGCCGCCGTCCAGCGCGGGCGAGAACGACTCGACCAGATGGCTCTCCTCCTTGCCCAACGCACCGGGCAGCTTGCGCACCACGGCGTCGACCACCACCATCGCCGCCGGCTCGCCGCCGGACAGCACGTAGGGCCCGATCGACAGCTCGTCGGTCGCGACGTGGTCGTGCACCCGCTGGTCGAATCCCTCGTAGCGGCCGCAGAGCAAGGTCAGCCGACCGCATACGGCGAGGTCGGCGGCGACGGCGTCGGTCAGCTGCCGGCCGACCGGTGCCAGCAGCACGATCCGCCGCCCCCCGCGCAGCTCGTCGATGCCCACGCCGTACGTCGCCTCGAGCGCGTCGCAGACGACGTCCACGCGCATCACCATGCCGGCCCCGCCACCGTAGGGCGAGTCGTCCACCTGCCGGTGAACGCCCAGCCCGAACGGGCGCATGTCGACCGCGCGCAGCGCCAGCTCGCCGGACTCCAGCACGTTGCGCACTGGGCGCGACTCGCGGAGCCAGTCCAGGTAGCCCGGGAACAGCGTGAACACGTCGACCTCCAGGCTCACAGCACGCCCTCGCGCAGGCCGATCCGCCGCCCGGCCACATCGACCGCCTCCACGGCGTCGTCCACGAACGGGATCATCTCGCCCGACTCCAGCTCGAGCACGTCGTTCGCAGGATAGGTGTGCACCGTCCGCACAGCGCCCACGCGGCGCCCGCCGCACCACACCTCGCAGCCGATCAGGTCGACGTGGAAGAACTCGTCCTCGTCCGGCTCGGGCAGCGCGGACACCGGGACGGTGACGGGCTGGCCGCGCAGCTCCTGGGCCTGCTCGCGGCTGGCGGCGATGTCGAAGCGGACGATCGGCCGCTCGTCGGTGCCCTTGCGGCCGACGATCGTCGTCTCCCGGTCGCCCACCGTGACCTCGGTGCCCAGCGCCATCGGCACCGTGCCGCCGTGGCCGGTCAGCGTGACCGATCCGTCCAGGCCATGCGGCTTGCCGATCCTCCCGACCTCGATCCGGTCGGGTCGCCAGCCGCGGTCAGGCTGCGATCTCGACATGCACCCGGCGGCCCGTGCGCACCGCGGATGCCTTCACCACCGTCCGCAGGGATCGGGCGATCCGCCCGCCCTTGCCGATCACCTTGCCGCGGTCGGCCTCGGCGACGTGGAGCTCGAGCAGCACCTCGCCGGTGTCCCGCTCGGAGCGCTCGACGCGCACCTCGTCCGGTGAATCCACCAGCTGGCGCGCGAGGTATTCCAGCAGCTCCTCCATCGGCGGAGGCTAGAGGCCGGCGACTTTGAGCAGCTTCTTGACGGTCGGCGTGGGCTGGGCGCCCTGCGCGATCCAGGCCCGTGCGCGATCGGTGTCGATCTCGATCAGCGAGGGCTCGAGCTGCGGGTTGTAACGGCCGATCGTCTCCAGCGTGCGGCCGTCACGTGGGTTGCGCGAATCGGCCACGACGACCCGGTAGATCGGGTTCTTGTGCGAGCCGTGCCGCGCGAGGCGGATCTTCACCACTGGGGAACAACCTCCGACGTAACCATCAGGACAACCACGCAGTCTACCCGGGGCGCCCTCAGCGGCGCGGCATGCCCGGGAACTGGGGCATCTTGCCCTTGCCGACCTGCTTCATCATCTTCTGCATCTGCTTGAACTGGCCGAGCAGCTGGTTGACGGTCTGGACGTTGGTGCCCGACCCCGCGGCGATCCGGCGGCGGCGGCTGCCGTCGATCAACTTCGGGTTGCGCCGCTCGTACGGCGTCATCGACAGGATGATCGCCTCGACCCGGTCGACCTGCCGCTCGTCGACCTTCATGTTCTTGAGCTGGCGGCCGACGCCCGGCAGCATCCCCAGCAGGCCGGCCATGCCCTGGCCGCGGGTCATCTTGCGCACCATCCGCAGCTGGTCGAGGAAGTCCTCGAGCGTGAACTCGGCCTTCCGCAGCTTGGCCTCCATCTCGGCGGCCTGGTTTTCGTCGAACTCCTCCTGGGCGCGCTCGATCAGCGACATGACGTCGCCCATGCCGAGGATCCGCGAAGCCATCCGCTCGGGGTGGAACTCCTCGAGCTGGTCGAGCTTCTCGCCGACCGACGTGTAGAGGATCGGCTTCCCGGTGACCGCGCGCACCGCCAGCGCGGCGCCGCCGCGGGCGTCGCCGTCGAGCTTGGTCAGGATCACGCCGTCGTAGTCGACCGCCTCGCGGAACGCCTCCGCCGTGGCGACCGCGTCCTGGCCGGTCATCGAGTCGAGCACCAGCACCACATCGTGCGGCTTGACCTTCTGCTTGATCCGCACGAGCTCGTCCATCATCTCCTGGTCGATGGACAGCCGGCCGGCGGTGTCCACGATGACGACGTCGCGGCCCTGTGCCTTGGCCTGCTCGATCCCCCACGCTGCCGTCTCCACCGGATCGGAGGTGCCCCGCTCGAAGACCGGCACCTGGAGGGACTTGCCGAGCGTCTGCAGCTGCTGGATCGCGGCCGGCCGGTAGACGTCCGCCGCCACCAGCGCCGGCGTCTTCTTCTGCTTGGCCAGCAGCCGCGCCAGCTTGCCGGCGGCCGTCGTCTTGCCCGAGCCCTGGAGGCCGGCGAGCAGGATCACCGTCGGCGGCTTGTTGGCGAACGAGAGCTTCGCGCCGGACGTGCCCATCAGCGACGTCAGCTCCTCGTGCACGATCTTCACGACCTGCTGGCCGGGCGTCAGGCTGTCCAGCACCTCCGCGCCCATCGCCCGCTCCTTGACCTTGGCCACGAAGTCCCGGACGACCGCGAAGTTCACGTCGGCCTCGAGCAGCGCGAGACGGATCTCGCGCATCGCCTTGTTGATGTCGTCCTCGCTCAGCTTCCCCTTGCCGCGGAGGCCGTCGAGGGTGCCGTTCAGGCGGTCGGACAGGGAATCGAACATGGTCGGGAAGCGTAGTCGGCGCCGGCGGGTGAGCCGTCCTACGCTTCAGCGTCGAACAGGGCGTGGCCGAAGTCGACGGGGTCGAACGGTCGCAGATCCTCCAGCCCCTCGCCGATACCGATCAGCTTCACCGGTATGCCCAGCTCATGGGCGATGGCGAGCGCGATGCCGCCTTTCGCCGTCCCGTCGAGCTTGGTCAGCACGATGCCCGTCACCTCGACCGCCTCCGCGAACAGCCGCGCCTGCTGCAGGCCGTTCTGCCCGGTGGTCGCGTCGATCGTCAGCAGCACCTCGTGCGGCGCGCCGACCAGGCGCTGGCCGATCACGCGGTGGATCTTGCGCAGCTCGTCCATCAGGTGGTCCTGGGTGTGCAGGCGGCCGGCGGTGTCGACGATGACGACGTCGCGGCCGCGCGACTCCGCTGCCGCAACCGAGTCGTACGCCACGGCGGCCGGGTCGGCGCCCGACTGCGACGAGATGAAGTCCGCCCCGGCGCGGTCGGCCCACGTCTCCAGCTGCTCGCCGGCGGCGGCGCGGAAGGTGTCGGCGGCTCCGATCACGACGGTCATGTCGGCCTCGCGGAGGTGGTGTGCGATCTTGCCGATCGACGTCGTCTTGCCTGTGCCGTTGACGCCCGTCATCAGCACCACCGCGGGCCGGTGGCTGACGTCGATCCGGGGATCGCCGGGCGGGGTCATCAGCTCGCCAACGATCTCGGCCAGCCTGGATCGAAGCTCCTCGCCGGTGGTCAGGCCTCCGGCGTCGGACTCGGCTTCCAGCCGCTCGATCACCTCGACCGTCGCCGGCACCCCGCAGTCGGCCATGATCAGCGCCTCCTCCAGCCGCTCCCAGACCTCGGGATCGGCCGGGTCGAACATCACGGCCTGCAGCTGCTGCGTCATCGCCCGCCGGCTCTTCGACAGGCTGTCGCGCATCCGCCGGAACAGGCCGCCGCGACTCTCCTCGGGCTCGTCGGCGACCGCCACCTGCTCGGTGCCCGTGTTGAACATCTGCTGCCACGACCTCGACATCCGGCACATCGTAGAGTGGCCCCGTGCAGGTCGCCGTCGACACCGTCCGCGCGGCGCTCGAGCGGCGGGCCCGGTCGCTCGGCTTCGACCCGCCCGCGGGGGCGCTGCTGGCCGACCACTTCCTGGACGCCGAGCTGCGCGGCGCCGCCACCCACGGTCTCGGCCGGATGCGCTGGCTCGCCGGATTCGTCGACATCCGCCCCTCTGCCGCACCGGTGCTGGTCGAGCGGGCGGAGGGCATCGCCCGCTACGACGCCGCGGGCGCGCTCGGCTACCTCGCGCTGGCCGGCGCGATAGACGCCGAGCTCGAGCGGCCGCCCGAAGGCGCCCGGCTGATCGTGGTCGGCGGCTGCTTCCCCACCGGCCGGCTCGGCTGGTTCGCCGAACGAGCCGCCCGGAGTGGCCTGGCGGTGCTGGTGTGGGCGACGTCGACGCCGCGCATCGTGCACCCAGAAGGCGGGCCGCCGGTGGCTGGGACGAATCCCTTCTGCCTCGCCCTGCCGGGCGACCGGCCGACGGTCGTCGACGTCTCCATGGGCCGCCTCACCTACGGCGAGGTGCTGCGCGCCGCGGCGGCCGGTGAGCGGCTGCCGGCGGGCGCGGCCGCCCGGCCCGACGGCTCACCCGTAACGGAACCCTCGGAGGTGATCGCCAACCGCGCGGGCATCCTGCCGTTCGGCGGCGAGCTGGCCCACAAGGGCTTTGCCCTGGCGCTGATGGTCGAGCTGCTGGCGACCGCGCTGGCGCCGGTCGACGGCCATGCGGCATGCGCGCTGCTGGCCCGGCCGCGGTCGCAGCCCGCCGAGGCGATGCGGCGCGCGCTCGAGGGCCGCCGGTTCCCGGGCGACGCCGGCGCGCGAGCCTCGGAGGCGGCCCTGGCACGCGGGAGGATCGACGTGGACGACGAGCTCTGGGGCTGGCTGGTCGGGGCTACGACCCCAGCACGTTGACCGCTCTGGCGGCCACCATCAGGATCGCCGCCACCGAGATCGTCGAGTCCAGCGCCATCAGCGTCTTCGCACCACGGGTCAGCGGCATCGAGTCGGTCGGGCTGAACGCGATCCCGTTGGTCAGCGCCACGTACACGTAGTCCTCCAGCCGCGGGTACCAGCCGGTCGCCGCCAGCTCCGGATTCTCGTCCTGCGGGAACTGGAAGTCCGGCTTCTTGCGGCCGTGCATCGCCCGCCGCACCGGCCCGCCGGCGTCGTACATCCAGTACCACAGGCCGAACACGATCACGTTCGTCAGCCAGACAACGCCGCCGCTGGAAAGCAGCTGCGCAGCGGACAGGTTCGAGCTCTCCTCCGTCAGCAGCGCCGCTAACAGCAGCACCAGGTTGGCGAAGTTGCCGAGCACGACGAGCGCGATCAGCCACTCCACCCCGCGCCGCACCTTGACCGAATCGGCATCCAGCGGCGACATCGAGAACGCGATCAGCAGCACCGCCTCGGGGATGCACAGGATCAGCCAGACCCACCCGTCGACGCCGAGCAGCTCCCAGCCCCCGCGAAGGCTCATCAGCGCGAGGGCGACGAGCAGCGCCAGCGCGACACCGACGAACACCGTCGCCTCGTCCCGCGCCTCACGCCGGGCATCGACCACCTCCGCCTGTGACATCGAGCGACGGGATTCGTCAGGCGCCGGGGCTTCCCTGCCCGGTCAGTCCAGCACGAACTCCATCAGCAGCCCGTCAGCCCAGTTCCCGTCGGCCATCCGCTGGTAGCGGCGCATCACGCCGACCGGGCGGAAACCGACCGCCTCGTAGCAGCGCACGGCGCGCTCGTTGGCGACCGCCGGATCGATGACCAGCCGGTGGTAGCCGAGATCCGCCGTCAGGTGCCGCACCAGCACCTCGATCGACTCGCGGCCGAGGCCCCGGCCCTGGAAACCCTCGGCCAGGAACAGGTCGATCCCGGCGTGGCGGAAGTCCTCGTCCCCCAGCTCGGCGTACTGGATCATCCCGGCGATCTCGCCGCCGACCTCGATCACGAACGGCACCGAGTCGTCGCCGGCGGGCGGCTTCGCCGCGTCGGCGACCTCCTGCTCGACCTCGGCCAGCGTGTGCGGCCCCCACCAGCGCTCGACGGATGGCTCGCAGTGGATCTCCCACAGCCGCTGGGCGTCCGCGGCCACGGGCGTGCGCAGGGTCAGCCGGTCGCCGCGCAGCTCCACGGCGGGTCAGGCGGTCTCGAGCGCGGCCTCGTGCAGAGCCGGATCGCTCGGCATCCGCCGCGAGAGCACCTTGGACTCGCCGTCGCCGGCCATGGTCACGCCGTACAGCACGTCGGCGACCTCCATCGTCCGGCGCTGGTGCGTGATCACCACGAACTGCGCCTTGTCCTGGTAGGCGCGCAGCAGGTCGAGGAAGCGGTCGATGTTGGCGTCGTCGAGGGCGGCCTCGACCTCGTCCAGCAGGTAGAACGGCGACGGCTTGGTCAGCATCAGCGCGAACAGGAAGGCGATCGCCGTCAGCGACTTCTCGCCGCCCGAGAGCAGCGAGAGCGACTCGATGCGCTTGCCGGCCGGCCGCACCTCGAGCTCGACGCCCTGCTCGGTGTCGGCCTCCTCGACGACCTCCTCGGCCCCGTCGTCCGTTTCCTCGGGGGGCTTCGCGGCCGAGACCACGTCCCGCTCCGTCAGGCGCAGCCGGCCGCTGCCGCCGGGAAACAGCGTGCCGATCACCTCGGCGAAGTGGTGCGCGACCGACTCGAAGGTGGCGGCGAACCGCTCGTCGATGGTGGCCGTCAGGTCGCGGATCAGGCCGCGCAGTTCGGCCAGCGAGGTCTCCAGGTCGTCGCACTGGGCCGACAGGTCGTCCGCGCGCAC
The DNA here is from genome assembly GCA_963809205.1 of uncultured Actinomycetes bacterium. GTDB lineage: Bacteria > Actinomycetota > Thermoleophilia > Gaiellales > JAICJC01 > DATLLN01. The sequence continues at coordinate 77,253 of CAWEIS010000014.1, forward strand.
CTTCTCCTGCTCGTACTCCTCGGCGGCCAGCGGGTTGACGGCACCCAGGCTCTCGCGGCGCCGCTCGAGCCGCTCGAGGCGCGCAGCGAGCGCGGCGGCCTCGTCCGGCAGCAGCGGCTCGGCCGGCTCCTCCCACTCCACCTCGAACGCCGTCGGCCAGCTCCGCGCGGCGGCGGGTCAGCTCCTCGCTGCGCTCCGCACCGCGTGCCAGCGACACCTCGACCTCGGTCACGGCCGACGAGACCTCCCGCGCCCGAGCCTGGGCCTGCGCCTCGGCCGTCGCGCAGCTCTGCAGCTCGGTCGCCAGCTGCGTCGCCCGGGCCTCGATCTCCTGGATTCCGCTGCGCGCCGGCTCGGCCAGCCGCTCGGCGGCGTCCTGGCAGGCCTCCAGCTCGGCCATCATCGCCCGGATTGCGGGCACCGCGGCGGCCGCGGCGACGGCCGCACCGTGGGCGCGCTCGGCCGATGCCAGCGCCCGTGCGGCGCCCTCGCGGGCCCGCTCGGCCTCCCGCGTGAAGCGCTCGATCCGCTCGTTGGCCGCCGCGATCCGCGCGCCCAGCCGGGCGGCCTCGTCGGCCAGCTGCCGGCGCGCGGCTTCGAGCGAGGAGTGGCGCTCGTCGGCCGCCTGCGCGGCCTCGCGGCGCTCGGTCGAGCGACGCCTCGTAGCCGGCGGAGAGCGCCTGCAGCTCCGCCAGCCGGGCCGTCCCCGTCTCCAGATCCCGCTCGGCCAGGTCGCGGGCGGCGTCGCTGCGCGCCAGCTCGTCGGCCAGGCGGTCGCGCCGGTCGGCAGCCCTGCGCCGGGACTGTGCCACCTCTGCCTCCGCGGCGCGGGTCTCGTGCAGCCGCGACCGCGCCGCCAGCTCGGCCTGCACCGCCGCGTCCAGCGCCGTCGCGGCGCCGGCCGCCCGCTCGGCGGCATCGGCCGACGCCCGCTCCAGCGAGCCGTGCTCGCCGGTCAGCCGGTCGCGCTCGGCGCGGGCCGAGAGCCATGCGGCCTCGCCGGCGTCGGGGACCCGCCACAGCTCTCCGCGATCAGCATCGATTCCCGCCCCGTCGGCGGTCACGGCAACGCCCTGCTCGACCGCGGCCAGATCGTCCACCAGCCACACGCCCTCGATCGCCCAGGCCAGCGACGGATCGCGTAGCGTCGCCACCTCGGACAGGGGTCGACCGCCCGCCGGCGCACGGCCGTCGCCGCGTGCGGCGCGTCCCGTGACCACCGCCAGCTCGCCGCTGGCCTCGCGCACCATGTCCAGCGCGTCCTCCAGCCGCTCCGTCACGACCGCGCCGGCGCGCCACCCGAGCGCCGCGGCCACCGCGCGCTCGTACCCCGGCGCCGCCTCGATCCCGGTGACCAGCAGCCGGGCTCCGCGGTCGCGCAGCGCGCGCGCCGCCGGAGGCAGGCCGTCCCCCCGCTCGATCGCTGCGTCCAGCGTCTCCAGCCGCGCCGCCAGCGCCGCCAGCCGCTCGGCCGCCCCGGCCGACGCCTCACGCGCCCCGCGGTCGGCCTCGCGCGCCGCCGCCGCCCGCTCCTCGTGCTCCGCCGCCTCGGCGGTCGCCGCCGCCAGCTGGTCGGCGGCCTCGGCGATCCGGGCCTCGAGCGCCGTCACCTCGGCCTCCGCAGTGTCCAGCTCGCCGCGCGATCCCTCGGACGTGCCGCCCAGCTCGCCCAGCCTCGACCGCAGATCGGCCAGCCGGGCGATGCCCGTCTCGACGTCCCGCCGAAGGTTCGCCGCCTGGCCCTGGGCTTCCGCGTGCGCCCGGCGCGCGTCGAGCGCCGCCGCCAGCGCGGCTTCGGCAGCTGCCGCCGCGTCGCCCAGGCCGCCCTGGTCGGACGCCTCCAGCGCCGCCACCTCGGCCACGTGCTGCTGCGCCGCCACGTCGGCCGCCTCGGCCTCGGCGGCCAGCCGCTCCGCCTCGCGGCCGTCGGCCTCGGCATCGACGCGGCGCCGCGCCTCGGCGCGCTCCAGCTCGGCGACGGTGCGGTCGGCGCGGGCGCGCTGCGCGGACAGCCGCTCGCGCGACGTCTCGAATGCGTAGAACGCACGTGCCGCCCGCTCCTGCGCGCCGGCCAGGCCGGCCAGCTCTCGCTCGGCCGTGGACCGCCGCTCGCCGATCTTCGCGACCTCGGCGTCGATCGTGTCGCGTGACGAGGTCTGGGTCTCCAGGCGCGTGCGCAGCTCGGTCGAGCGCTCGCGCTCGCCCAGCAGCTCCGATGAGAGCAGCGAGATGCGCCCCGCCGCGATCTCGGCGCCCAGCTTGGCGGCGCGGTCGGCGGCCGTCGCCTGCATCGCCAACGGCCGCAGCCGGGCGCGCACCTCGCGCTCGAGGTCGCGGGCCCGCTCCAGCTCGCCCTCCACGCGGGACAGCTTCGACTCGGCGCGCGAGCGGCGGCGCTGGTACTTGCCGAGGCCGGCCGCCTCCTCGACGAACCGGCGCCGCTCGTGCGGCTTGGCCAGCAGGATCTCCTCCACCCGGCCCTGGCCGATCACCGAGTGCATCTCGCGGCCGAGCCCGGTATCGGACAGCAGCTCCAGCACGTCCAGGCGGCGGACGCGCGCGCGGTTGATGAAGTACTCGCTCTCGCCGTCGCGGGTCAGACGGCGCATGATCGAGACCTCGCCGAACTCGATGGGCAGGGTCGCGCACTCGTTGTCGAGCACCAGCTCGACCTCGCAGACGCCGGCCGGAGGGCGCGAGTCGGTGCCGCCGAACAGCACGTCGAGGCCGGACGGCGCGCGCAGCTGCGCCGGCGACTGCACCGCCATCGCCCACTGCAGAGCGTCGGCGATGTTCGACTTGCCGCTGCCGTTGGGCCCGACGACCACGGCGATGCCGTGCTCGAACGCGAGCTCGACGCCGTGGGCGAAGGACTTGAACCCGCGCATCCTCAACGTCTTCAGGTGCATCGCCTGGCTGGTCTCCTCTCTACCCCGGCGGATTGCCGCCGGCCATTCCGCGCAGCGCCTCTTTGGCGGCTGCCTGCTCGGACGCCTTCTTGCTCGGCCCCGATCCCCGGCCGAGCTCCCGCCCCTCGACGAGCGCCGCGGTCGTGTAGCGGCGGTCGTGGTCAGGGCCGGTCGTCTCGACCAGCTCATACGTTACCGATGCCCCCCGACGAGCAAGGTCCTCCTGGAGGACAGTCTTGTGGTCGACGTGCTTGTCGGCCGCGTAGGCGACCCGCTCGGCGAACGCCTCCACGACGGCCGGCACGACCTCTTTGGCGCCGAACTCGAGGTAGGACGCGCCGATCACGGCCTCGATCACCTCCGCCATCACGCTGGACGACCCGGCAATCGTCTCGGCGGCCAGCGCGGCGTCGCCTCCCAGTTCGCGTCCGCGGTCGGCGAGGTCGCGGTCAAGCCCCAGCCGGCGGGCGACCACCGCGCAGCTCTCGCGGGACACGACGTGCGCCCGGATCCGCGCCAGCTCACCCTCGGCACGATCCGGAAACCGGGCGAACAGGTGCGCCGCGATCGAGACGCCGAGCACGCTGTCGCCGAGGAACTCGAGGCGCTCGTAGGAGCGCGACCGGTCCTCGACCCACGAGGAGTGGGTCAGGGCCTGCGCACGGAGGCCCGGCGGTAACGCGTCAATCAGTGCGCGAAGTGCGCGGTGACGGCTAGGAGTGGGACGTGACGTAGTCGACGGCCTGGCCGACGGTCTCGATCTTCTGCGCGTCCTCGTCGGAGATCTTCATGTCGAACTGGTCCTCGAGCTCCATGATCAGCTCGACGAGGTCGAGCGAATCGGCGTCGAGGTCGCCCTGGAAGGACGCGGTCTCGACCACTTGATCCTGATCGACTCCGAGCTGTTCCACCAGGATTCCCCTGACGCGATCCAACGCCTCCTCACGAGTCATTGCTGGCTCTCTCCATTCTCCGGTTGAACGACGACGGGGACTGTATGTTGCGGAGCGGTGTCCTGCAAGTCGGCCGAGCCCTCCGCCTCGGCGAGCCCCTGTTCCATCCGCTCGACCACGCCTGACTGGACACCGCGCGCAGCGTACAGGATCGCGTTGCGGACCGCCCGCCGCCCCGAGCTGCCGTGCGCGATCACCGAGAGGCCGCGGACGCCCAGCAGGTACGCGCCGCCGTAGGTGTCCGGGTCGTGGCGGTGCGCCACGTCGCGCAGGGCCGGCCGCAGCAGCAGGCCGCCGAGCTTCGCGCGGGTCGACGACGCGGCTGCCTCACGCAGCTCCTCGAACAGCGTCTTACCGGCGCCCTCCAGGCCCTTCAGCAGCACGTTGCCCGAGAAGCCGTCGGCGACGATCACCCGAAACTCGCTGCGCAGCGCGTCGCGCCCCTCGCAGTTGCCGGCGAAGTCGATCGGCGCCGCCGCGAGCAGCGCATGCGCCTCAAGCGTCAGCGAGCTGCCCTTGGTGGCCTCCTCGCCGATCGAGAGCAGGCCCACCCGCGGCGAGGAGATGCCCAGCACCTGCTCGGCGAAGACGGAGCCCATGACGGCGAACTGGAGCAGGTTCTCGGCCTTGGTCTCCGCGTTCGCCCCCGCGTCGATCAGCACGTTCGGGCCCGACTTGCCGGGCAGGACGACGGCGATCCCCGGCCGGACGACGCGTTTGATGCGGCCGATCGTCAGCAGCGACGACGCCAGCATCGCGCCGGTCGAGCCGGCCGACAGCGCGGCGCCGGCGCGACCCTCCTTGACCAGCCGGCAGGCGGTGACCAGGGACGAGTCCGGCTTCGAGCGGACGGCCTGCACGGGCTCGTCGTGGAAGTCGATGACATCGGGGGCATCGACCAGCTCGACGCTCGCAGACCCGCCGTGCGCCGCGAGCTCCTGCTCCAGCTGCGCCAGCGGGCCGCACAGCGCGATGGCGGCGCCATCGGCGGCAGCGTCGACTGCTCCGGCAACGATCTCCGAAGGCGCGCGGTCGCCGCCCATTGCGTCCACGGCGACGGTCACGGCGGCGGCCATCGGCCGGCCATCCCCTCGGGCTACGGCGCGATCTCGGTCAGCGTCTCGACCTCACGGCCCCGGTACTGCCCGCAGTTCTCGCACACGTGGTGCGGCCGCACGGGGCTGTGGCAGTGGGGGCAGGTCGAGAGCACCGGCGCCGAGATGCGATGGGTCGCACGGCGCTTGTCGCGGCGGGCCTTCGAGGTCTTTCGCTTGGGGACGGCCATAACGGTGGGTTATAGCAGGTCTTTCAGCGCATCCCAGCGGCTGTCGGTCTGGGGCTCGCCGCAGTCGTGCGGCACGCCGGCCTGGAGCCGCTCGCCGCAGTGCGGGCAGAGCCCGGCGCAGTCCGGGTCGCACAGCACCTGCGCCGGGAGCTCGAGCGCGATCGCGTCGCGCACCCAGCGCTCGATGTCCAGCTCCTCCGTCGCCAGGTACTCGCTGGTCAGCTCGTCGTCGCCCTCCACGGCGGCGCCGTGCTCGTGGTACTCACGGGCGACAACGTCCAGCTCCAGCCGTGCCGGCTCGAGGCAACGCATGCACGGTCCCTCGACCGCGGCGTGGAACGACAGCTTCATGTACAGGCCACTGGTCGACGGCTGCAGCTCGACCTCCACCGGCAGGATCGGCGGGACGATCTCGTAGCGCTGCCCGCCCAGGGTGAACGGGTCGAGCGTGAGCTCGATCCGTTCCCGGCGGACGACGCCCGGCTCGAGACGCAGGGCACGAAGATCCAGCATCGCTACGTCGTGACGTCGTAGCCGGCGGTCGCGCCGCCGGTCCGCTCCTGCGACCCCTGAGCCAGCTGCTCCCGGCCGCGCTGCACGGCGGTCAGGAACTTGCCCAGGTTGACTTCGAGGTGCTCGAGGATGCCGTCGGCGTAGTCCTCGGCGGCCAGCCGCGTCTCCCGCTCCTTGCTGCGGGCCTGCTCCATGATCTCGTGGGCCTGCCGCTCGGCAAGCTTGACGATCTCCTGCTGGGACGCCTCCCGCTCTGCCTGGTCACGGGCCTCGTTCACCAGCCGCTCGGCCTCGCGCTTCGCTTCGGCCAGCATCTCCTGGCGCTCCTTGACGATCCACCTTGCCTGCTTGATCTCCTCGGGGATCGTCGACCGCATCTGGTCGATGATCTCCCAGATCTCCTCACGGTCGATACGCACCTGGTCGGTCATGGGCACGCTCTTCGCGTTCTGCACCATCTCGTCCAGCTTGTCGATCAGCACCAGTACGTCCAACGGGGTCTCCTCACTTCCTACGGGTGGTCACCGGCCGCGTGAATCTCTGCCAGCCGCCGTGCGACCTGCTCCGGTACGTACTCTGCCACGGGACCGCCGAACGAGGCGATCTCACGTACGCCACGGGATGACAGGAAACTGTACTTGGGGGAGCTCATCAGATAGATCGTCTCGATCTCCGGGGCCAGCCCACGGTTGAGATTGTTCATCTGGAACTCCCATTCGAAGTCCGAGACGGCGCGCAGCCCCTTGACGATCGCGATCGCGCCGTGCGAGCGGGCGAACTCGACCACCAGGTCGGCGAACCCCTCGACGGTCACGTTGTCGCCCTCGACGGACTGCTCGATGAACGCGATCCGCTCCTCGAGCGGGAACATGGTCTGCTTGTGCCGGGGCGCGCGGACGACGCCGACCACCACCCGGTCGAACACCTCGGCCGCCCGCTGGATGATGTCAAGGTGGCCAACGGTCACCGGGTCGTACGTCCCCGGGCACACCGCGATCCGGTCAGCCATTGCGGTAGATGGTGAGGCGCTCGTCCCCGTAGCGGCGGCTGGTGTCGACGACGAGCCCGAGGTCGATCGGCTCGGAGGCAGCCGGCCCCTCGACGACCGCCAGGCCGTCCGGAACCAGTAATGCCGTGAGATGCAGGGAGAATGCCGGTTGCAAGGCGGCCAGCATCCTATAAGGCGGGTCGAGCAGGATCAAATCGTAGGCAGCCCCGTGCGCCGCCTCGGAGGCCATCCGGCGCACGGCATCGGCCCGGCGGACGGTGGTCCGGTCGGCGTAGTCCAGGGCGGCGGCGTTCGTCCGGATCGATCGCAGGGCGCCGGCCGAGGTCTCCCAGAACGTCGCATGGGCGGCGCCCCTCGACAGCGCCTCGAGGCCCAGCGCCCCGCTGCCGGCGAACGCGTCGAGCACGCGCAGGCCGGCAATGTCGCCGAGCATCGCGAACAGCGCCTCGCGGGCCCGGTCGCCCGTTGGCCGCGTCTCCCGTCCCGCGGGGGCCACCAGCCGCGCCCCCCGCTTCTCGCCCGCGATGATCCGCACTCCTACCGCCTGGCTGCGCGGATATGCAGGAACAGCGGGACGCGCTGCCACCGCCGGTCGCGCTCGCTGTGCACCGCGTGCTCGGGCACGACGGCTCGCGCAGGCGCTCGACGACGAACCCGGCGTCCGCCAGCGCGTCGACGTACGTCTCCAGCGGCACGTGGCGGCCGACGAACGTCATGTCCAGACCGTTGCGCGACACCGATTCGCGGTAGATGGAGCTGTCGAGATACGACCCCGCGATCACGAACGACGCGTCCTCGAACTTCCCCGCTGCGTTGATCGGGTGGACGACCGCGAGGCACAACCGGCCGCCGGGGACAAGGACGCGAGCGGCCTCCCGCACCGCCCCGGGCATGTCGTCCATGTCCATGAGCGTCAGGAAGGCGACGACCAGCTCGAACGACGCATCCGCAAAGGGCAGCGCGGCCGCGTCGGCGACGTCGAGCTCGATCGATGGATCGGCCTCGCGTGCTGCTGCGATCATCGCCTGCAAGCGGTCGACGCCGCGTACGTCGTAGCCCATGCCGGCCAGGTGGCGGGTCAGCCTGCCCTCGCCGCAGCCGAGGTCGAGGGTGCGCTTCGGCGGCTCGGGCAGTAGGGGCAGGAACTGATCGCGGTGGAACTGCCAGTAGCTGTCGAGCCCCGGCTCCCGTGCCCAGCGGATGAAATTCTCGGCGTTCTCGTCCCACGCCCGGCTGAGCTCGGTCATCAGCCGACCTCGCTGTCCCGGATCGGCGCGGCGTCGGGGCGCGGGTGGTTCCCGATCTCGTAGTGGTCGAGATCCTCTTCGGTCATGCCGAACAGGTGGCCGAGCTCGTGCAGCAACGTGCCATGGATCTGCCGCCGAAGCGCCTCACGGCTGCTGGCCGCGCGGATGATCGGCCGGCGGTAGAGCGTGATCTGCGACTCGCGGCCGAGCCGCTGGTACAGGCCGAGCACGCGGGGCTCGCCCGGCCGCTCGTCCTCGATGCCGATGGCGACGTTTATCTCGTCGATCTTCGTCTTCAGCCAGCCGGGCAGGGCATCCAGCTCCTCCTCGGTGATCCGCGCGAACTCGTCCTCCGTCGCGTCGAACGGCACGGGCGCGCCGGTGAACCGCTCGTCCAGCTGTTCGGCGCGCGCTGCCGCCTCGCGGTTCAGCGCCTGGGTCGACGCGACATCGGACGCCAGCTTCGCCGAGACGAGCCAGCCGAGACCGAAGATCGCCGCCAGCGCGATGACGATCAGCGGCGCGGTAGCCGCCGAGAGCCCGGGCACCCCAAGGATCACGTACTCGAGGGCGGCCGGGACGGCGATCAACAGCGTCAGCGGCGCGGCTGTCTCCAGGTCACCGCGGCCCAGGAATACAGCGAAGCGCCCGGACATCACCCTCGAGATCGTACCGGCGCCCGATGTAACAAAGGGGTCTGACCCCGTTGTTACATCACGCCCGCGTCAGCCAGTCGATGTCGGCGCCGAACAGGCGGCGGGCCTCGGAGGCCATCAGCTGGGAGGCCGGGCGAGCTCAGCTCGGGATCGGCGTCCAGGTGGAGCTGCGCCTCGCGGCGCGCGGTGATCGCCAGCCTGCGATCGCGGGAGATCCTGGCGTGGCGCAGGTCGGGCACCCCGCTCTGGCGGGCTGCCAGGAGCGTGCCCTCGCCGCGCAGCTCCAGGTCGACCTCGGCTAGCTCGAAGCCGTCGGTCGTCCGCACCATCGCCTCCAGCCTGGCGGCCGCGTCGTCCGTCGCCGGATCGGCCAGCAGGACGCAGTAGCTCTCGTGCGCGCCGCGGCCGACGCGGCCGCGCAGCTGGTGAAGCTGTGCCAGGCCGAACCGGTCGGCCTCCTCGATCACCATCAGCACGGCGTTGGACACGTCCACACCGACCTCGATCACCGTCGTCGCCACCAGCACCTGCACCTCGCCGCGGCGGAACCGCTCCATCACCGGCCGCCGGTCGGCCGGCGGCATCTGGCCGTGCAGGACGGCGATCTGATAGCCGGAGAGCTCGCCGGCGGCCAGCCGCGCCGCCTCGCTCTCGGCCGCCGTCGCCTCCGCCGCCGCGGACTCCGTCACCAGCGGGCAGACGACGTAGGCCTGGCGCCCGTCGTCGAGCAGGCGCCGCATGCGGGCGAACACCTCGTCCCGCCGGGCGCGCGACACCAGCCGGGTGACCACCGGCGTGCGGCCCGGGGGCAGCTCGTCCAGCACGGAGACGTCGAGGTCGCCGTAGACCGTCAGCGCCAGCGTGCGCGGGATCGGCGTCGCCGTCATGTGCAGCACGTGCGGCGCCCGGCCGTCCGATCGCGCCTTCTCCTCCAGCGCGCGGCGCTGCTCGACCCCGAACCGGTGCTGCTCGTCGACGACGGCCACCTCGAGGCCCCCGAACACCACGGCGTCCTGGATCAGCGCGTGCGTGCCCACAACGATCTGAGGCTCGCCGGACTCGATCACGCCCAGCGCCGCCCGCCGCTCGCGCGCCGGCATCCCGTTGACCAGCTGCGTGACGCGCACGTCGAGCGGCTCGCACAACGCGCTGATGCCCAGCAGGTGCTGCGTCGCCAGCGTCTCGGTGGGGGCCATCAGCGCTCCCTGGCCGTCGCGCTCGACCGCCCGCAGCAGGGCGTACACGGCGACCGCAGTCTTGCCCGACCCGACGTCGCCCTGCAGCAGCCGCTGCATCGGCACGTCCTTCGCCAGATCGCGATCGATCTCGCGCATCGCGCGCGCCTGGGCCCTGGTCGGGTCGAACGGCAGCTGCTCCAGGTAGCGGCCAACCAGCTCGCCGGGCTTGCCGAGCGACCGCGCCGCCGCCATCCCCTCCAGCTGCCGGCGGTGGCGAACGAGCCCGACCTGGAGCAGGAACAGCTCGTCGAACGCCAGCCGGCCCTTCGCCGTCCGGACGTCGCCCGGCTCCTCCGGTCGGTGCGCGGCCAGCGTGGCATCGCGCCGCAGGGGCAGCCTGCGGCGTTGCCGAAGGTCGGCGGGCAGTGCATCCGGCGCGTCCCCGGCATGGCCCAGCAGGCCGTCGACCAGCGTGCGCAGCCGGCGGCTGGTGACCGCCTCGCTGCCGTGGTAGACCGGCACCATCCCGTGCGTGTGCAGCGCCTCGCTGCCCTCGCCGAGCACCTCGTGGCTCTTCGCCGAGATCTCCGCCCCGATCGACCCGCGCCGCTCACCGCGCACCGAGATCACCGTGCCCGGCGTCAGCTGCTTGACCAGGTAGCGCTGGTTGAACCAGACCACCAGCCCCGGCCCTGAGTCGTCGTGCACACGGGCCTCGACGATCGCCAGGTTGCGGCGGCGGGTCGGCCGCATGCGGATCGAATCGACCGTGCAGACGATCGTCGCCTGCTCGCCCGGGCGCAGGTCGGCGATGCGCATCGCGTCCCGGTAGTCCTCGTAGCGGAAGGGGACGTGCTCGAGCACGTCGCCCACCGTGCGCAGCGGGCGCGGACGCATCGCGGCGAGGCCCGAGCGGAGCCGCTTGTCGCCCGTCGGCGGCTCCTCGAGGTGCGACGGGCGCGGTGCTGTCGCCGGCTCGGGAGGCGGCCCGTCGAGCGCCGCGCCGGCGAAGCCGCGGAGCGTCATTCCCCGGCCAGCACCGCCATGCCCACGGTGCCGGGACCGCCGTGCGTGCCCACCACCGCCCCCAGCTCGAGCACGTGGTCGACGGACGCGGCGGGGCGCGCGCGGGCGATCATCTCCTGGAGCGACTCGACCGCCGCCGGGCTGCGGGCGTGGCACAGCGCGATCCGCCCGGGCTGCCCCTCGGCCAGGTGCTCGCAGAGGTAGCGCTCGAACGCGGGCAGGACACGCGACGCGCCGCGCACCCGGCCGTACGCGGCCACCTCGCCGTCCTGCAGGGTCAGCAGCGGGCGCACGCGCAGCAGCCCGCCGACGGCCGCCTGGGCACGGCCGATGCGGCCGCCCTTGCGCAGGAACTCCAGCGTCTCCACGCTGAACAGCAGCGACAGCCGCGCCTTCGCCTCCTCGAACCAGGTCACCAGCGTATTCTCGGGCACCCCGCGGACGAGCAGCCGCTGAAGCCCGTCGGCCAGCAGCAGCGTCGCCGCCGACACCGCCTGAGTCTCGAGCACGACGATCCGCTCACCGCCCGGGTCGAGCTCGCGGGCGGCGAGCTCGGCGCTGCGGGACGTCGCCGACACCTCGGACGAGATGGGCAGCACGAAGATCCGGCTGTAGGCGGCCAGCTCCTCGAACGCCGCCTGGAACGCGCCGGGCGCCGGCGCGGCGGTCTGCGGCAGGTCGGCCTCGAGCGGCAGCCGGCGGTAGAACTCCTCCGGCGGCATCTCGACGTAGTCCAGGTAGCTGCGATCGCCCAGCCGCACCGAGAGCGGCACCACCCGCCAGTTCGCGGGCAGCGCCTGCGGCGAGCCGGCGTCGGAGGTCGAGTCCAGCACCACGGCGGTGTTCTCGGCCGTCAGCAGCACGCGCCCCTCGGCCCAGGCCAGCAGCGGGTAGAGCGGCTGGCCGCCGTCGCGCAGCTCGAGCTGCACCTGGGGGTGCGCCAGCCGGGCGCGGGCAAGCCACGGGCCGGGGTCGAAGGAGTCGGCGTCGCCGCGGAGCAGCACGATGCGCTCGGCGCCGTCCTCCGCGAGCCGTCCGAGCATGGCGTCGGCGGCCGCCGAGGGATCGCCCGTCGAGGCGACGACACGGCCGTCGACGAGCGCGAGATGCTCGCCGTCACGGACGGCGACGCCGTCGACGCGGGCGTCGCGGACGGCGGTGGTCAGCTCGCCGTAGCGAAGCGCGGCGTTGCGCCTGACCATCGCGTCCGCCGTCTGCCCCAGCGGCGCGGACGGGCTGTAGCCCTCCATCAGCGCCAGGCCGGTGGCCACCGATCGCGTCGGCACCACGCGCACCGGCCGGTCGGCGAGTGCCGCCGCGTGCTCGGCGGCCAGGATCACGTTGCCGTTGTTCGGCAGGACGACGACGCCCTCCGCATCCGCCGCGGCGATTGCCTGGGCGATCTCCCCGGCCGAGGGGTTCATCGACTGGCCGCCGGCGACGATCCGCGACGCGCCGGCGGCGCGGTACGCCGACTCGTTGCCCTCACCGGCGACGATGGCCACGACCGCAGTCGCTGGGCGGGTGGCGACCACTCGCAGCCGCCGCTCCCGCTCGGCCGTCTGCGTGTGCATGTTGGCGATCTCCACCCGGTCGACGACGCCCATCGCCAGACCCAGGGCGAGCGCGGCCGGCGGATCGTCCGTGTGAACGTGCACCTTGACCGTCGGCGGCTCGCCCACCACCAGCAGCGAGTCGCCGAGGAGATCCAGGTCGCGCTCCAGGCCGGCGGCGTCGATCCCGTCGCCCTCGACCAGGAACGTGGTGCAGTAGCGGTAGCGCGAGGGCTCGGCGTGCAGCGCCTCGACGCCCAGCGGGCGGGCCGCCGAGATCGACGCCGGCGCGGTGATCCGCTCCCCGCGCGACGCGGCGGCCGCGCCCCGGGCGAACTCGACCAGCCCGGCCGCGCCGGCGTCCACGACACCGGCGTCGCGCAGCGCCGCGAGCAGCTCCGGCGTACGCTCGACGGCGCGGTCGCCGGCCTCCAGCATGCGATCGAGCAGGGCCGGCAGCGGCAGGTCGGGAGCGGCCTCGGCCGCCTCGGCCATCTCGCGGACGGCGGTCAGCATCGTCCCCTCAACCGGCTGGCGGACGGCGTGGTACGCGCTCTCCGAGGCGGCCCGCACGGCCCGGGCCACCGCGCGGCCGTCGATGGCCGCCGGCTCGGCGCCCAGCGACTCCGCGAAGCCGCGCACGATCTGGGAGAGGATCACGCCGCTGTTGCCCCGGGCGCCCATCAGGGCGGAGCGGGTGGCGGCGCGGGCGATCGCCTCGCGGCCGGCATCGTCGCCCAGCTCGGCCAGGCCGTTGGTCAGGGCGATGGCCGTGTCCAGCAGGTTGCTCCCGGTGTCGCCGTCGGGCACCGGGTACACGTTGAGGTCGTCGATCCGCTGCCGGTGCAGCTCCAGCGCGGCCTGCCCGCCACGCGCGAGCGTCAGCGCCGTGGCGGCGGCATCGCCGGTCATGACGTGCGCCGGACGCCCTGCACGTGGATCTGGACGGCGCCCACGGTCAGCCCGGTCAGCTTCTCCACCGTGTACTGGACGCGGGAGCGGACGGTCGATGCGACCTCCGCCAGGTTCAGGCCGTACTCGACGATCACGTACAGGTCGATCCCCAGCGCGTCGCCCTCGCGGCGGACGGCCACGCCCTGGTCGATCCGCTCACGCGAGAGCAGCCCGGCGACGCCCTGGGTCAGGCTGCGGGCCGCCATGCCGACCACGCCGTAGCATTCGAGGACGGTCAGCCCGACGATCTGGGCGATCACCTCGTTGGGGATGACGAGCTCACCCTCGACCTCGGGCGACGGCACGATGGACAGCGGCGCGGACGACATCGGTGACCACTATGACGTGCCGCTCAGTGCCCGAGTTGCAGGCTATACTGCGCGCCGCCATGTCCAAGGTCTGCGTGATCTGCAACAAGAAGCCGGGGTTCGGCAACAACCGGAGCCGCTCGATGGTGGCCACCAAGCGCCGCTTCAACCCGAACCTGCAGCACATCCGCATCCTGCTGGACGGGTCGCCCACCCGGGCGTACGTCTGCACCCGCTGCCTGAAGAGCGGCCGCGTGCAGAAGGCCGTCTGAGCCGCCGTCACTCCCCGGGCAACAGCGAGTAGATCACCAGGTCGTGCCGCTGCGCCTCGAACTCGAGGAACTGGCGGAGCAGGCCCTCGCGGGTGTAGCCCGCGGCCTCTGCGGCCCGGCACGACGCCGCGTTGTGCGGCTCGACCAGGATCTCGATTCGCGCCAGCCCGAGCTCGCCGATCGCGTAACCGGACACGCGCCGGATCGCGCGGCGTGCGATGCCCCGCCCGCGAAACGGGTCGGTCACCCAGTAGCCGAGCTCACCCCGGCCCTGCCCGGCGTTCGCGAAGTCGATCTCGATCGTGCCGGCCAGGCTGCCGTCCTGCTCGATCGCCAGCATCATCCGCCGGCCGTCGGCCCGCGCCTCGCGCTGGCGGTCGAGCCACGCGATGGCGTGCGTCTCGCCGTACGGGGGCTCGCCGAACCGGGACATCGCCGAGATGCGCGCCACCTCCGCGTCCGCGAAGGCCTCGACCAGCTGCGGCAGGTCGGCGTCCAGCGGCGGCCGCAGCACCAGATCCCCGGCGTCCAGCAGCGGGCCGGTCTCCGGCAGGTTCAATGGCGCGACCGCGGCAGGGTGCGCATCAGCCCGGCCATCTCCAGCGCCGCCTCCGCCGCCTCCTCGCCCTTGTTGCCCAGCCGGCCGCCGGAACGGTCGTCCGCTTGCTGCTGGTCGTCGCAGGTGAGCACGCCGAACGCGACCGGGACACCCGTGTCGCGCGACGCCTCGGTGATGCCGCGTGCGGCCTCGGTGCAGACGTAGTCGAAGTGCGGCGTGTCGCCGCGGATGACGCAGCCCAGCGTGACGACGGCGTGATGCCCGCCGGCCTCGGCCAGCCGCCGGCAGGTCAGCGGCAGCTCCCAGGCGCCGGGCACCAGCACCACGGTCACCCGGTCGCGATCCACGCCGTTTCGCTCCAGCGCGTCGACCGCGCCGTGCAGCAGGCGCTCGACGACCTCGGCGTTGTACCGGGAGGCGACGACCGCGATGCTGACGTCGTCCGCCGGCCGCCCGATGGTCTGGTGGCAGCCGTCCGGGACGCGGATCTCGCCTGCGCCGGCCTCGCTCACGGGGCGGTGAACCCGAGCGGGGACTCGGTGAAGGGCGAGGGCACGCCCTCCGGCGGCTCCAGCCTGCGGCCCTGGTGTGTGATCGTGTGGCCCATCCGCTCGACCTTGGTGCGCAGGTAGTCGGCGTTCACCGGGTTCGGATCGGCGATGATCGGCACCTGCTCGGTGACCGTCAGCCCGTAGCCCTCGAGGCCGACGATCTTTCGCGGGTTGTTGGTCAGCACGCGGATCGTGGTCAGACCGAGATCGCTGAGAATCTGCGCGCCGACGCCGTAGTCACGGGAGTCAACGGGCAGCCCGAGCGCCAGGTTCGCGTCCACGGTGTCCAGCCCCTGCTCCTGCAGCTCGTACGCCCGCAACTTGTTCAGCAGGCCGATGCCCCGGCCCTCCTGGGCGAGGTACAGGAGCACGCCCCTGCCCTCGGCCGAGATCTGCGCCAGCGCCCGCTCCAGCTGCTCGCCGCAGTCGCAGCGCAGCGAGTGGAATACGTCGCCGGTGACGCACTCCGAGTGCACCCGGACGAGCACGTCCTCCGCGCCGTTGACGTCGCCGGCGACCAGCGCGACGTGCTGCTGGCCGTCGATCAGCGAGCGGTAGCCATGGGCGACGAACTCGCCCAGGCGCGTCGGCATCTGCGCCGCGGCGATCTGCTCGACCAGCTTCTCCCGGCGATGCCGGTAGGCGACGAGGTCGGCGACGGTGATCATCTTCAGCCCGTGCCGCTCGCAGTAGCCCACCAGATCCTTGACGCGGGCCATCGTCCCGTCCTCGTTCATCACCTCGCAGATCACGCCGGCCGGCTGCAGGCCGGCGAGGCGGGCGAGGTCGACCGACGCCTCCGTCTGGCCGGTACGTTCGAGCACGCCGTAGGGCCGCGCTCGCAGCGGGAAGACGTGCCCTGGGTGCACCAGATCGCCCGGCTTGGCGTCCGGGTCGACGGCGACCCGGATGGTGTGCGCGCGGTCGGCCGCCGAGATGCCGGTGGAGACGCCGTCGCGCGCCTCGATCGACACGGTGAACGCCGTTTCGTAGCGCGTCCGGTTCTGGTCGGTCATCATCGTCAGGCCGAGCTCGTCGCAGCGCTCCGGCGTCAGCGACAGGCAGATCAGGCCACGGGCGTGGGTCGCCATGAAGTTGATCGCCGCGGGCGTGACGCTCTCGGCGGCCATCACCAAGTCACCCTCGTTCTCGCGGTCAGGCGAGTCGACGACGACCACCATCCGGCCCGCGCGGATCTCGTCGACCGCCTCGTCGACGGTGGCGAACGGCGAGCTGTCGAGCTCTGGATAGAGCTCCTTGTAGCGCTGGTCGACGGTCATCTGGGCACCCCCTCGATGGTACCAGAGGCCCCCCGAAATCCGAGCTTTTCCACGTACTTTGCGAAGACGTCGGCCTCCAGGTTGACGGGGCCGCCGGGCTCCAGCGACCCCAGCGACGTGACCTCCTGCGTGTGCGGGATGACCGTCACCGAGAAGCCGTCGTCGTCGACGTCGACAACGGTGAGGCTGACGCCGGCCACGGTGATCGAGCCCTTCTCGATCGTGTAGCGCAGCACCTGGGTGGGCGCGGCGAAGCGGAGGTTGACCGCCTCGCCCTCGGGTGTCGCCGACACCAGGCTGCCGACGCCGTCCACATGACCCTGCACCCAGTGGCCGCCCAGCCGGTCGCCGACGCGCAGCGCCGGCTCGAGGTTGACGCGGTCGCCGGCGCGCAGGCCGCCGAGGGTCGAGCGGCGCAGGGTCTCCGGCACCGCGTGGAAGCCGCAGCTGAGGCGGTTCGACCGTGGTGATCGTCAGGCAGCAGCCCTCGATCGAGATCGAGTCGCCGACGGCGGCGTCAGCCGCCGTCAGCGGCGCCTCCAGCACCAGGTCGGGCGCGGGCTGCACCACCGTCCCCAGCTCGACCACGATCCCCGTGAACACCTCATACCTCCCGAAGCTCTGCAACCAGCAGGATATCCGGCCCCACCCGGCGCGCCTCCAGGTGCACCGCGGCCGGCGCGGCCGCCAGCGAGGCCGCCGCCCAGCCGGCGAACACCCCCGGTCCGTCGCCGAGCACGAGCGGTGCGACGAACAGCGCGACGCGGTCGATCAGCCCGGCCGCAAGCAGCCCCGCGGCGAGCGTCGCACCGCCCTCGACCAGCACCGACGTCACCCCCTGGGCGGCCAGCGCAGCGAGCTCCTCTCCCGCGTCGCCCCGGGCGACGACACCGTCCCAGCTCGCCGGGTCGACCCGGCCGCAACGGTCGAACACAACGCGCAGCGGCTGGCGCTCCGTGGGCGGATCGACGTCGCGCGCCGTCAGCTGCGGGCGGTCGTGGAGCGCCGTGCCCGAGCCGACGGCCACGGCCCCGGCGCAGGCGCGCCATTCGTGCACCAGCCGGCGGCTCTCCGGCGAGCTGATCCACTGGGACTCGCCGGCGGCAGTCGCCGTGCGGCCGTCCAGCGAGGCCGCCGCCTTGTACGTCACATGCGGGCGGCCGAGGAGCTGGAATGTCCGGAACTCGGCGTTCTGGCGGCGGGCGGCCGCCTCCAGGTCGCCGGCCGCCACCTCGACCTCGATCCCCGCGGCGCGCAGCCACTCGAGGCCCTTGCCGTTCACCTTGGGGCTGGGGTCGAGCGCCGCGATCACGACCCGCGCGACGCCCGCTGCGACCAGCGCGTCGGCGCACGGCGGCGTCCGCCCGTGGTGGCTGCACGGCTCGAGGCTGACGTAGGCGGTCGCCCCCCGGGCGTCGCCCGCAAGCCGCAGCGCCATCGCCTCGGCGTGCTCCGCTCCCGGCCGCTCATGCCAGCCCTCGGCCAGCACCTCGCCGTCGCGCACCAGCAGGCAGCCGACCACCGGGTTGGGCGCAGCGGTGCGCCTTCCCCGCTCGGCGACCTCCAGGGTGCGGCGGAGGAACGACTCGTCGGCCGGGGTCACACCCAGGCCGGATCGCCGGCCGCGGCGACGATGCCGGTCAGCTCGCGGAAGCTCTCGCCCGAGCTGGGCGAGCCGAAGATCGCCGATCCGGCAACCAGGATGTTCGCACCAGCGTCGAACACGTCACGGATGGTGTCCCGATTGACACCGCCGTCGACCTCCACGGCAACGCCGTCGTCACCTCTGCCGCGGGCGTAATCGCGCAGACGGGGCAGCCGGTCGAGCGTCGCCGGAATGAACCGCTGGCCTCCCCACCCCGGGTTCACGCTCATGCAGAGCAGGACGTCCGCGTAGCGCGAGGCCTCCCACACGGCCTCGACGGGCGTGGCCGGGTTGAGCGTGACGCCCGCCCGGCAGCCCAGCTGCTTGATCCGGTCGAGCGTGTAGTGGATGTGCGGGCAGGTCTCGACGTGCACTGTGATGCTGTCGGCGCCGGCCGCGGCGAACTGCTCGATGTGCCGCTCCGGCTGCTCGATCATCAGGTGCACGTCGGCCATGGCGCCGTGCTCGTGGATCAGGTCGGCCAGGTCGGCCACCATCTTCGGGCCGAATGTGATCACCGGGACGAAATGGCCGTCCATCACGTCGATGTGGATCACCCGCGCGCCCGCCTCCAGCACCTCCGCCGTCTGCTCGCGCATCCGGGCGAAGTCGGCAGACAGGATCGAGGGCGCGACCTCCGTCGTCGTCGGCCATTCCGGCATGGCGGGATCGTAGTGAACGCGGCCGTCCGAAGGCGGCCGGTACCCGTTCAATACGCCGCGCGGCGGGCGATCACCCGGTCAGGTATGCGCTTTGCCAGACAGATCCTCCGCCGGCTGGCCGGCAGAGGACCGCGGATCGACGACGCGATCGTCGTCGACGGGCGCGTCATCCCCTACCGCTCGCTGGTCGAGGAGCTGCCGGCCATGGTGTACGTCCGCGCGGCCCAGGACGGCTTCGCGAACGTGTACGTCAGCCCGTTCAGCGGGCAGCTCACCGGCTACACGCCGGCCGAGTGGCGGAATGATGTGAAGATGTTCCAGAAGGTGCTCCACCCGGACGACCGCGACATGCTGGCGCTCGAGGAGTCGTCACAGGGCCGGCTGTCGCCCCCGGCGAGGTCGAGCGCCTCTGGGCACGCCGCGGCGACCTCGCGGCGTAGTCACAGAACACCGCGCTTGGCAACGGTTCCGCGGCGAAACGCGCGGCTCGAGACGGATCGGGTCTGACCCCGCTCTGACCCCACATGTGCATTTTCGGCGCCGGATCGGCGCCGGGCGACTCCAGGGTGCGAAAGGGCGGGGGGTGTTCGCCGGGTTCCTCGCGGGTCGTGACGAGGCGGCGCGTCTCGCACGCGGGGACGGGTGGATTGGCACGGTTCGGCGCGCGGTCGCGCGTGAATTGGTCGTCAAGCGGGGTCAGAGCGGGGTCAGGCCCGAGTGGCGTCGGCGATGTAGAAGCCGTCGGTGCCGTCGACGTGCGGGAGGGTCTGGCGGCCGCCCGGGACGGCGCCCTCGCACTCGTCGCGGCGGACGGTGCAGACCGAGTAGACAAGCCGCCCGCCGGCGGCCAGCAGGCCGCGGGCGTGGTCGAGCATTCGCCGCTGCAGCTCGGCCAGCTCCTGGGCTCCTTCGAGCGTCCTGCGCCAGCGGGCATCCGGCCTGCCGGCCAGAACGCCGAGGCCGCTGCACGGCGGGTCGAGCAAAATGCGGTCGAAGCCGCCGTCCCCAAACTCCAGCGCATCGGCCACCTCGACGCGCGCGCAGCTCGCACCGAACAGCTCCAGCGTCCCGCGCAGCGCCTTCGCCCGGCCACCGTGCCGCTCGACGCACACCAGCTCGCCCCTGTTCTCCATCAAAGCCGCCAGCTGTCCCGATTTGCCGCCCGGCGCCGCGCACAGATCGAGCACGCGCATCCCCGGCTCGGGCGCGAGCAGGCGCGCCGGGAGCATCGACGCCCTGGACTGCGGCCAGATCACGCCCTCCGCCAGCTCGCGGCTGGCGCCCACGTCGAGCTGCGCCTCAAGCACCCTTGCCTCGGGCACCTGCGGGTCGAGGCGCACCGGAACGCCGAGGTCGACCTCCGCGGCCTTCAGCGTGTTGACGCGAACGCACAGCTCGGGCGACCGGTTCTGCGCCTCGGCGAGCTCCCCCGCCGCCTGCTCGCCCAGCATCGTCGTCCACTCCTCCATCACCCAGTCCGGATAGGAGTGGCGGAGCGCCGCCGGGAGCCCGGCGACCCAGCCGTCGTCGGCCTCCGCGATCCGCCGGAGCACCGCGTTCGCGAGGCCGCTGACGCGCTCGCCGGCGACCGCACGGGCGAGCTCCACGCCCTCGCTGACCGCGGCTCGCGCCGGCACCCCGTCCGAGAACAGCACCTCGTAGCCGCTCACCCGCAGCGCGCTTCGCAGCTGCGGCTGGAGCTTGCCCGGCGACCGGCCGGCCAGCGTCTCCATCGCGTGATCGACCGTTCGCACCCGCTGCACGGCCCCGAACGCGAGCCGCATCGCCTGGCGCCGGTCGCGCGCGTCCAGCCCCCGCGCGGCCGACGGGAACGCTCGGTCGGCGTACGCGCCCTCCTCGAACGTCCGGCGCACGACCTCGTAGGCGACGCGGCGCGCGCTCACGACGCCAGCTTCGGCGGCTCGCGCAGACCACGGAGATACTCGTCCGCCGCCATCCGCCGCTTCCCCGCCGGCTGCAGCTCAAGGATCTCCAGCCCGCCGTCGCCCGTGCCGACAACCAGCGGCGGCCCGATCGCGCCGATCGCCGGGGCGGCGTCTGTGAGCCGCGCCCGCCAGACCACGACCGGCCGGCCGTCGACCTGGCAGCGCGACCCGATGTGCGGCGAGAGACCGCGCACCTGGCGGTCGAGTTCGACCCCCGGCCGCCACCAGTCGAGCACGCGGTCGGCGCCCGTGATCTTGTGCGCGTAGGTGACGCCCTCCCCGGCCTGCGCGCGGGCCGCCGGGCGCTCCAGCAGCGCGCGCTCGAGCAGCGGCACGCCGAGCTCCAGTGCCCGCGCTCGGACGGCGCCGGCGTCGTCCTCGGGGCCGATGGCAATCGGCGCCTCGGCGATGATCGGCCCGGCGTCCAGCTCTGGCGCGACCTCGATCGCGGCCACCGCGGTCTCAGCGTCGCCCGCCATGATCGCCCGCTCGACCGGCGCGGCCCCCCGCCAGCGGGGCAGACGCGACGGGTGCAGGTTCACCAGCGGGTAGGCGCCGAGCAGCGGCGCGCGCAGGATCTGGCCGAACGCCACGACGATCCCGGCGTCGGCGTCCGGCGGCTGCGCGCTGGCGTTCTCGGACTGCACCAGCTCCAGGCCGAGCTCACGTGCGGCCACCGCGACCGGCGGCGGCGCCAGGCTCCGGCCGCGCCCCGACGGGCGGTCCGGCTGGCTGACGACGATCCCCACCTCGATCCGGCCGCGCTCGACGAGGCGGCGTAGCACGTCCGCGCCGAACGGCGCGGTGCCGAAGTAGGCGACGCTCACACGGAGCGCAGGCGGAGCTCCCGCAGGGCGCCCTTGCGCTCGTCGTTCTGCGCGCGGTCGACGATCAACACGCCGTCGAGATGGTCGATCTCGTGCTGGATGACCCGCGCCTCCAGCCCCTCGGCCTCGTAGTCGACGGCCTCGCCGTCGGCATCGGTCGCCGACACCCGCACGCGGACGTGGCGCTCGACGGGGATCGACAGCTCGCCGCCGAGCAGCGACAGGCAACCCTCGTTCTCGACCTCGGTCTCCTCGGAGCGCTCGACCAGCTCCGGGTTGACCAGCACGTGCACGACGTCGTCGTCACGCATGCCGTAGACGAGCACCCGCCGGGACACGCCGATCTGCGGCGCCGCCAGCCCCACGCCGTGCGACGCGCGCATGATGTCGGTCATCCGCGCGGTCAGCGCGCGCAGCTCCTCGTCGGGCTCGCCGACCGGGACGGCCGGGTTCTTGAGCACGGGGTCGGGATACTGGCGGACGAGCCGCAGCGCGGCCAGCCGCCAGGCTCGCCGTTCCTCGTCGGT
Organism: uncultured Actinomycetes bacterium; assembly: GCA_963809205.1. Taxonomy (GTDB): domain Bacteria; phylum Actinomycetota; class Thermoleophilia; order Gaiellales; family JAICJC01; genus DATLLN01. The sequence goes on from CAWEIS010000014.1 coordinate 99,113, forward strand.
CGGCCCCTCGGTCGCCTCGGCGTCCTCATCGTGCTCGTGCTCGTGCTCGTGATCGTGTGCGTGCTCAGACATCGGAGGCAGATGTTAGCGTCGCGTATCCGTCACCGAGCGCCGCCAGGAACGCCGCGTGCACGTCGGCGGCCGCCACCCGCCGGCCGTCGAAGGTCAGATCCTTGGTCGCGCACGCGTCGTGCACGACGGTGCACTCGAAGCCGAGGTCGACGGCGGCCCGCACGGTCGCATCGACGCACATGCTGGTCATCATCCCGCACAGCAACAGCTGGCTCGCGTCGCCGTCGCGCAGCCGCTGCTCGAGGTCGGTCTGCTGGAACCCGTTGGGGAACGCCTTCTGCACCACTGCCTCGCCCCCGTCCGGCGCGACGGCCGGGTTGATCTCCACGCCGGGCGTGCCGGGAGCGAAGAACTCGGCGTCCGCCGCGTCCCACACGTGCTGGAGGTGAACCACCTGCTCGCCGCGCTCGCGAAAGCCGGCGAGCACCTCGGCGGCCCTGTCCGCGGCGTTGCCTGCGCCGACCAGCTCGCTGCGTCCGCCGGGGAAGTAGTCGTTCTGGATGTCGATGACGACGAGTGCCCGTGCCATCCGCTCAGGCTACCAGCCGAGCGAACGCCCAAGCCGCGCCTCCAGCCGGCGGTTCGGCTCCGCGTAGTGCGCCTCCAGCTCACGGCGCGTGGCGTCCGTCATCCCCGAGTAGCTGACCTGGTTGCGCGACTCGAACGCCCGCCGGTCGTCCGGCGCCAGCCCCAGGAACGCCGCCAACTCGGCGTAGACCGCGGTCTGATCGGCGAACATGTCCTCGCTGCGCAGCACCAGCAGGCGGTCGGTCGGGAAGGCAGTCCACCAGCGCTCCAGCTGCTCGAGGTACAGCCCACGCGTGCGGTACGAGTGGTAGCGGTGCGAGTGCCCGGTGAAGTCCGGATCGTCGAGCAGCCGCTGCTCCTCGCCGGCGATCCGCTCGGGCTCGGCCGCCAGCGCATCCTCGAACGACAACGTCTCCCAGCCGCCGCGCACCGACAGCTGGTAGTGCGAGTACGCGCGGTCGACCGGGTTGCGCAGGATGGCGACCAGCCGGACGTCCGGGAGCATGGCCGCCACCCGTCCTGGCACCGCCGGGTTCGCGAGGTAGTAGGTCGTCGCCTCGCCGGTCACCACCGGCAGGCCGCCGAGTCGCCGCTCCCTCGCGCGAACGTGCGCCCGCAGCGGGAACAGCCGGCGGTAGAAGTCGTCGCCTCGCCGGTAGTTGCGGTCGAAGAAGTGCGGCTCCTTGTGGCTGGCCGCCATCACCTGTGGGTGGCCGGTCAGCATCGTGTACAGCGAGGTCGACCCGCAGCGCTGCCCGCCGAGCACCAGGAAGTCCGGGAGCACCCGTGCGCGGCGTGTCGCCGAGCGCCATCGCATGGCGGCGCGCTCCCGCGCGGAGAACGACCCCGTGACGGCGCCCGACCGTGTCGTGTGGGTTTCCATCGTCTCCTCCAAACAGCCGGGGATATACCATTTCGCCTGGTTTGGAGAGTCATCAGTTCGTCTTCGTGTGCGGCCTCCAGCGCAGCGGCACGACGATGCTCTATCGCTATCTGGGCGAGCATCCGTCGATCGCGGCGCTGCAGGGCACGCCGCGCCCCGCCAACGAGGGGCAGCACAACCAGAGCGTGTACCCGGCCGACGACATGCACAGCAAGGCCGGCATGTTCGCCTTCCGGCCGGAGGCGCGCTTCACCGAGAACTCGCCGCTGGCGACGCCGGAACACGCTCAGACGCTCTACCGGGAGTGGTCGCGCTACTGGGACACCTCACGGCCGATGCTGATGGAGAAGTCCCCGCCCAACCTGATCCGGATGCGCTTCCTGCAGGCGCTGTTCCCGGACTCCGCGTTCGTCGTGATCATGCGCCACCCGATCCCGGTCTCGCTGGCCACGCAGAAGTGGAGCGACACCAAGCCCCACTCGCTGATCGAGCACTGGCTGCGGGCCCACGAGCTGATGGCGGAGGACGTGCCGCACGTGCGCCGCGTCCACGTCATGCGCTACGAGGATCTGGTCGCCGACCCCGACTCCGAGCTGCGCGCCGCGTTCGGGTTCCTCGGCCTCGAGGATCACGGCCCCGGGCGGACGACCGCCGAGGGCCTGAACACGGACAACTTCCACGCCGACCGCACGCTGCGCACCGGGGTCAACGACCGCTACTTCGACGACTGGTACGGGCCGCGCCGCCACACCGTCGTCCGCCGGGCGTACTACGAGACGACCGAGCGCCGGTACGAACGGCGCGCGCGCCACTTCGGCTACAGCCTGCGCCGGCCGCATGAGCTGCGGACGCCGACGCTGCGCCTCCCGGGGCTGTCCGACCGGGGCCAACGGCCCGCGGTCGCGGCGTCCCCCGCTCGGTGAGCGACCAGCTGATCCTGTTCGTCGGCGGCCTGCATCGCAGCGGGACGACCATGCTCGCACGCATGCTGGCCGAACATCCGCAGGTCAGCGGGTTCGCCGAGACGGGCGCGCCGGCCGACGAGGGCCAGCACCTGCAGGACGTCTACCCCGTGATTAGCCCGGGACGCCAGGCCGGGCGGTTCGCGTTCCACCGCGAAGCGCACCTCACGGAGGCCTCGCCGCTTGCCGGCTCCGAGGGCCGCGAACGGCTGATGGCCGCATGGTCTCCGCACTGGGACACCGCCCGCCGAGTGCTGCTTGAGAAGTCCCCGCCGAACATGCTGATGACGCGCTTCCTGCAGGCAACGTTCCCCGGACAGGCACGGTTCGTGCTGGTCGTCCGCCACCCGGTCGCCGTCGCCTGCGCGACCCAGAAGTGGAGCGCCACGCGTCCGCACGAGCTCCTGCGCCACTGGGCGGTCGCGTACCGGACGCTGGCCGGCGACCTGCCGTCGATCGACCACGTTGCCGTCGTCCGCTACGAGCAACTGGTCAGCGACCCCGATGCCGCGGTCGCCCGCGCACTGGCCGTCGTCGGCCTGGACGACAATGCACCCGGCCGATCGGTGGAGTCCGGCGTCAACGCCGACAACTTCACCGCCGACCGCACCACCCGCGGTGACGTCAACCAGGGCTACTTCGCCGGCTGGCAGGCGCGCAAGCGCTCGCTTCCGCGGCGCGTGTACCTCGACCTGGCGGAGCGCCGCTACGAGGGCGACGCGCGCGCCTGGGGGTACAGCATCCGCCGGCTCGAGCAGGTGCCGGCGACCGATCCGGCAGTGGCGCGGCTGGCATGAGGTCGTCGCGCGAATCCACCGGTATCGCGTCGCTCGCCAGCCAGTCCGTGGTCTACGGCTTCGGCGGCGTGCTGGCCCGGATGCTCGGGTTCGTGCTGGTGCCGATCTACCTGCACGCCGCCGGTGTGTCGGCGTTCGGCACCGTCGAGCTGATGCTGGCCGCGGTGCTGTTCGCGTCGATCCTGCTGCGGATGGGGATCGTCGTCTCGATGTCGCGGTTCACCATCGGCGAGACAGAGCAGCGCGAGTGGGCGCCGATCGTCCACACCATCTTCACGTTCGTGATGGTCGCGGCGACGGCCGGCGTGGTCGTCGGCTTCCTGCTGCGCGGACCGATTGGCGACGCGCTGGAGGTGTCCGACGACATCGTCTACGCCGGCCTGTTCGGCCTCTGGATCTCGATGAACTACGACGTGATGGCGCGGGTCTACCGGATCGAGCGGCGGGCGCGGGCGTGGGTCCAGTACACGCTCCTGAACGTCGTCCTGACGGCGGTGCTGACGGTGGTGCTGGTCGTCTGGTTCGACACCGGCGCGCTGGGGCTGCTGATCGGCAACTTCACGGGCACGGCGATCGTCTACGCGATCCTGATCGTCGCCCGCCGCGAGACCGTCGGCCTCCGCCGCTTCGAGACGCCGGTGCTGCGCGAGCTGCTGGTGTTCTCGCTGCCGCTGATGCCCGCCAACATCGCGCTCTGGGCGCTCAACCTGGCCGACCGGCTGCAGGTGCAGCAGCTGGCCAGTCATCAGGCGCTGGGCTCGTACTCGGCCGCCGCCCGGGTGTCGATGGCGATGGCGATGATCATGGGCGCGTTCCAGACCGCGTGGGCGCCGTATGCCCACCAGGTGCGCGGCACCGAGGGCGACGCCAAGGCGAAGGTCACCTACGCCCGGGTGCTGACGTACTGGTCGGTGGTGATGGGCTGGGGCCTGGTCGGCATCTCGCTGCTGGCCCCGCCTTACATCCGCGCCACGTTCCCGTCGTCCACGTTCGACGCGATCCCGGTGGTGCCGCTGCTGGCGATCGGAATCGTGCTGTACGGCTGTTACCTGATCGTCAACATCGGCGTCACGGTCAGCCGCAAGACGCGGATGACGCCGATCATCTGCACCTTCGCGGCCGCACTGAACATCGGGCTCAACTTCTGGTTCATCCCCAAGCACGGCATCCTCGGGGCGGGCATCACGACCGTCATCGGCTACGCGGTGCTGCTGTGGCTCGGGTGGTGGAACGCCCAGCGCAGCTATCCGGTGCACTACAACTGGCGGCGAATCGGCCGGGTGGCCGCCGTCGTCACGGTGTTCCTCGCCGCCTCGGAGTGGGTCATTCCACAGAGCGGCATCGGCTGGCTGGCCGTCCGCGGGGCCCTCGCCCTGGCCTTCCCGCTGGCGCTGCTGGGATCGGGCGCGATCACCCGGGCCGAACTGCGGCGCGGCCGCGAGATGGTCCGGGAACGCGGCTGGCGGTTCTGGTCGCGGCAGAGCGCCACCGTGGACTCCGTGGACGAGCTGGTGTGAGCCGCCCCGTGCGGCTGTAGTGTTGCCCGATGTACTGCGGGAAGTGCGGTGCGGACAGGGCCGAGGGCGACGTTTTCTGCCCGATGTGCGGCGCCGCGTATCCGGCCCCGGACGAGACACCGGCGGCACCTGACGAGGCGAGGCCCGCACCGGCACCGGACGATCCGCCGTACGAGGGCGGCATGACCCTGCTGGCGGTGCTGCTGACGTTCTTCATGCCGCTGATCGCGCTGATCGTGGCGCTCGTCATGCGCGCCGGCGAGCTGCGGCCGAAGCGGCGCAGGTTCCTCAAGAACTGGGCGATCTGGAGCGGCGCCTGGCTGGCCTCCGTATGGGTGGTCGCGTTCGTGCTGTTCCTGTCGCTGGGCGGCGACTAGGTCGCCCTAGCCGAGCGTCTGCGGATCGACGTCGACCACGGCCGTGGCGTCGGCCCGGCGCATGTCCGGCGCCAGGTCGCGCAGCAGGCCGCGGAACACGACGGCGGCGCGGCGCGGATCGAGTGTCTTCACCAGCAGGTGGCTGCGCGCGCGGTCGCGGAGCCGGCCGATCGGCGCCGGCCCGAGCAGCGCATCGCCGTCCAGCACCGGGCGGGCGGCCGCCTCCAGCGCCTCGGCGACGCCCTGCGCGACGTTGGTGTCCGGCGCCGTGACCAGCAGCCGCACGAGCCGCCGGTACGGCGGATATCCCAGCTCCGCACGGCGCTCGAGCTCGCCATCCAGGAACTCGCCGACGGCGTGGCGGGCGGCCAGCGCGACCGGTCGGCCGTCGGGCTCCCATGCCTGGATGATCACCCTTCCCCGCTCATCCCCGGGCCGGCCCGGCCGGCCCGCCAGCTGGGTCAGCAGCGCGAACGTCCGCTCCTCGGCGCGGAAGTCGGGCATGGCAAGCCCCGTCTCGGCGTCGAGCACCGCGGCCAGCTCCACGCCGGGCACGTCGTGGCCCTTCGCGACGATCTGCGTGCCGACCAGCACGGCCCGGTCGGCCGCGCGGAACCGGTCGAGCGTGGCCGCCGGCTCGCCCGCCCGCGACGCGACGTCGGCGTCCAGGCGCAGCACCTCGAGGCGCGGGAACCGCTCGATCAGATCGAGCTCGACGCGCTCCGTGCCGGCTCCGATCCGCGCCAGGTCGACCGATCCGCATGCCGGGCACGCCGCCGGCGCACGCTCGCGCAGTCCGCAGTGGTGGCAGACCAGCAGGTCGCGCCCATGGAGCACGAGCGAGACGTCGCAGCGCGGGCAGCGCCACGAGCGCGCGCACGTCCGGCAGTGCAGCGCCGCCGCGGCGCCCCGCCGGTTCTGGAGCAGGATCGCCCGGCCGCCGCGGTCATCGAGCCCGGCCAGCGCATCGAGCAGCGGCCGCGTGAACGGATACCCGCCGTCCCGCCGCAGGTCGACCACCTCGACCCGGGGCAGCAGGCCGCCGATCCGCGCGGGCAGCTCCAGCCGGCGGCGGATCCCCTGCCACGCCTCCGGGCGGGGCGTCGCGCTCCCATAGATCGCGATCGCGCCCTCGATGCGCGCGCGCTTGGCGGCCACCCGGCGGGCGTCGTACCGCGGGTCGGACTCGTGCTTGTACGACCCGTCGTGCTCCTCGTCGATCACGATCACGCCCAGGTCGGGCATCGCGGCGAACACCGCGGAGCGGGCGCCGACCACCACGCGCGCCTCGCCGGCCGCGATGCGCGCGTGCTCGGCACCCCTGCGGGCCGGCGTCAGCGCGCTGTGCAGCACCGCGACGGTGTCGCCGAACCGGGCGACGAACCGGCCGGCCGTCTGCGGAGTGAGCGCGATCTCGGGCACCAGCACGACGGCGCCTCTGCCCTGCTCCAGCGCGCGCTCGATCACCGCGAGGTAGACCTCGGTCTTGCCCGATCCGGTGACGCCGTGCAGCAGCACCTCGCGCTCGCCCGCGGCCGCCGCCTCCACGCAGCCGGCGACGGCGGCGCGCTGCGCATCGGTCAGCCGGCGCACCACGGCGACGTCGGGGTCGGGGAAGTCGTCGCGAGCCTTCAGCGCCCGCTTCGGCGGCCGCGGCGGGATGACCAGTGCCAGCGCCCGGGCCAGGGTCGACCCGTACTCATCGGCCATCCACACGGCCAGGTCGAGCAGGGCCGGCGGCACGCGGCCGATCACCTCGTCGATCGGCTTCAGCTCGTCGTCGTCACCCTCGGCAACAGCGACCACCACACCGTCGACCTGGCGCGCGCCGAGCGGCACCAGCACGCGCGAGCCGGACTCCAGCTCGACGCCCTCGGGTACGCCGTAGTCGAACGTCCGGTCGACCGACCGGGCGGTGACCAGCGGCTGAACGCGCGCGATCAGGCGCGGACCGGCTCGGGCTCCCCGAGCCCGCACGCCTCGCGCAGGGGTCCGACGCGGTCGGTGCGCTCCCACGTGAAGCCGCCCAGCTCGCGGCCGAAGTGGCCGTAGGCCGCGGTCGCGCGGTAAACGGGCCGCAGCAAATCGAGCTCGCGGATGATCGCCGCGGGCCGCAGGTCGAACACATCGCGCACGGCCTGCTCGATCGTCGCCCGGTCGACGCGCTCGGTGCCGAACGTCTCGACGGACACGGAGACCGGGTGCGCCACGCCGATCGCGTAGGCGACCTGCACCTCGGCCCGGTCGGCCAGGTCGGCGGCGACCACGTTCTTGGCGACCCAGCGCATCGCGTAGGAGGCAGAACGATCGACCTTGGAGGGATCCTTGCCCGAGAAGGCACCGCCGCCGTGGCGGGCGGACGCCGCCGTAGGTGTCGACGATGATCTTGCGGCCGGTCAGGCCTGTGTCGCCCATCGGGCCGCCGGTGACGAAGCGGCCGGTCGGATTGACCAGCACGAAGCCGGGATCCTGGAACCGCTCGTGCGCGCACAGCGGCCCCTGGACGACCGGGCGCAGCACATGCTCGATGATGTCGTCGCGGATCCGCGCCTCATCGTGGACGTCCGGATGGTGCTGCGTCGAGACCAGCAGCCGCTCGATGCCCAGCGGCACAAGCCGGCCGCCGTCCTCGCGGTAGCGCACGGTCACCTGGGCCTTGCCGTCCGGCCGCAGGTAGTCGACCACCTCGGTCTTGCGCACCGACGCCAGCCGCTCGGTGATCCGATGCGCCAGGGTCACCGGCAACGGCATCAGCGTCTCGGTCTCGCGCGACGCGTAGCCGAACATCATCCCCTGGTCGCCGGCTCCCTGGGCGTCGGCGTCGGACTCCGACTCCGCGTGCTGCTCCTCGTAGGACGAGTCCACGCCGCGGCGGATGTCCGGCGACTGCTCGTCGAGCGCGACCACCACCCCGCAGGTGGCGGCGTCGAAGCCCAGATCCGAGCTCGTGTAGCCGATGTCGCCGACCACCTCGCGGACGATCCGCGGGATGTCGACGTAGGCATCCGTGGTGATCTCGCCGGCGACCACGACCAGCCCTGTGGTGCAGAGCACCTCGCACGCGACGCGTCCCCGTGGATCCTCCGACAGCACTGCGTCCAGCACGCCATCCGAGATCTGGTCGGCCACCTTGTCCGGATGGCCCTCGGTCACCGACTCCGAGGTGAACAGGAACTCGTTCATCCATCAGACTGTAGATGATCCCCCGGTGCTCACTCCTCGGTCGGCTCGCGGGCCATCAGGTCGGCCAGCGCCTCGAGCATGGTCTTGCCCTCCCAGGCCACGGCGCAGACGGCGCAGGTGATCGGCAGCTCGAGGCCGCGGGCGTCGGCGATGCCCCGCAGGGCGGGCACCGTGGACAGGCCCTCGGCCACCTGGCCGAGCTCCCGCTCGATCCAGTCGGCCGGCACGCCGCTCGCCAGCAGCTCTCCCGCGCGCCGGTTGCGCGAGTGCCGCGACGTGCAGGTGGCGATCAGGTCGCCCATGCCCGCGAGCCCGGAGTAGGTGCGCTGCTGCGCGCCGAACGCCGACCCCAGCCGCGCCATCTCGGCCATCCCCCGGGTGATGATGGCGGCCTTGGCGTTGTCGCCGAAGCCGAGGCCGTCCGACGCGCCGGCGGCGAGCGCGACCACGTTCTTGGCCGCGGCGCACAGCTCGACGCCGACCACGTCGCTCGAGGTGTAGACGCGCAGCGTCGGCCCGGCGAGCACGCCCTGCAGGCACCGTGCAAGCTCGGCGTCGCAGCTCGCCAGCACGGATGCGGTCGGTAGGTCGCGGGCGACCTCCTCCGCGTGGTTCGGCCCGGAGAGCACGGCGATCCGCTCCGCCGGCGCCACCTCCGCCAGGATCTCGCTCATCCGCCGCCGGTCGCCGGGGTCGAGGCCCTTGGTCAGCGAGAGCAGCACCGCCTCCTGCGGAAGCCGGTCGGCGACCGCTGCGACCGTCGCCGCGAACGCCCGGCTGGGCACGGCCAGTGCCACCAGCTCGGCGCCGTCGAACGACGTCTCGCCGATTGGCGATGCGTCCAGGTCGGGCGGGAGCTCGATGTCGTACAGGTAGCGCGGGTTGCGGTGGCGGCGGCTGATCATCTCGGCCTGCGCGGCGTCCCGGCAGGCGAGCGTCGTGCGGTGGCCGCCGCGCGCCAGCAGACGGGCCACGGCGGTGCCCCAGCTGCCGCCGCCGATCACGACGGCTCTCACGAACGGCTCTGGAAGTCGATGATCAGCGGAGAGCCTTCCAGGTTGAGCCGGTCGCGCAGCTGGTTCTCGACGAAGTAGGCGTAGTCACGGGTGATCAGTGTGCGGTCGTTGACAACGATACGGAACCGCGGCGGCCGTGTCTGGTACTGGGTCGCATACAGCAGGTTGAGCCGCCTGCGGCCCTTGCGCGGCGGCTCCCGGCGGGACGTGATCTCTTCCATCGCGCGGTTCAGCGCCCCCGTGCCGATACGCGACGTGTAGCGCACGAACAGCTCCTCCACGGCGTCCAGCAGCCGGTCGACGTTGCGGCCGGTCAGCGCGGACGTCGTCACCATCGTCGGCCGCTGGCGCAGCCGGTCGCCCAGCCGCTCGCGGACGTCGTCCACCGTGACCGTCGAGATGTCCCACTTGGACAGCACGATCAGCGTGGCGCAGCTCGCCTTCCGCGACTCCTCGGCCACGGCCAGGTCGCCGTCGGTGATGCCCTCCGACGAGTCGATCAGCACCAACGCGACGTCAGCCCGGTCGACGGCCTGCAGCGCGCGCACCTCGCTGTAGTACTCGATTCCCTGCCGGTGCTTGCGCTTGCGCCGCAGGCCGGCCGTGTCGATCAGCCGGAACCGGGTGTCGCCGCGGACGAACGGCGTGTCGACGGCGTCGCGGGTCGTCCCCGGCTGGGCGGCGACGACCACCCGCTCGCGCCCCAGGATCGCGTTCAGCAGCGACGACTTGCCGACGTTTGGACGGCCGAGGATGGCGACGCGGATCTCGTCCTCGTCGATCACCGGCCGCGCCTCGGGCGCGAGCTGGTCGAGCCGCTCGACGATCTCGTCCAGCAGGTCGCCGATCGCCCGGCCGTGAAGCGCCGAGACCATCATCGGGTCGCCCAGCCCCAGTGAGTGCAGCTCGAGCGCGGCGGCCTCGCCCTTGGCGTCGTCCACCTTGTTCGCGACCACCACCACCGGTGTCCGCGACCGGCGCAGGATCTGGGCGATCTCCTGATCGCCGGCGGCCAGCCCGGCGGCGGCGTCGACCACCAGCAGCACGAGGTCGGCCTCCTCAACGGCGATCCGGGCCTGCGCGGCCACCTGCGCCTGGAGCGGCGACTCGTCCCCGGCGTCCACGCCCCCCGTATCGACCAGCAGAAACCGCCGGCCGCTCCACTCGCAGACGGCCTCGGTGCGATCGCGGGTGACACCCGGGGTCTCGTGGACGACGGCGCGGCGGGAGGACGTCAGCCGGTTGACCAGCGTCGACTTGCCCGCGTTCGGGAAGCCGACGACCGCCACGACGCCGGTGATCGGCCCGGAGTCGGTTGCGGCGCTCATCCCGACAGCTCGTACAGCTCGTGGATCTCGGCCATCAGCGCATCGGCCGTCTCCCGGTACGCCTGCGAGGCCCTGCGGTCGCCGCGCTGGTACCGGCGGGGCGGCCCGAATGCCACCGAGATCGTGCTGCCGGGGCGCCATCCGCGGCTGCGGATCGCGACCGGCACGACGTCCGCGTCCTCCACCACGGCCATCCGCCCGGCTCCGGCCTTGGCCTCCTCGAAGCCGTCCTGGCGGTGCCCCTGGATGAAGATGCCGACGCAGCCGCCGCCCTCGAGCGTCTCGTGCACCGTCCGCAGCGCCTCCCGGTCGGCCTCACCCCGGCGGACGGCGAACGTGCCGCCCATCCGCAGGAACGCGCCGAACGGCCGCACCTTGAACAGCTCGGACTTGGCCATATAGCGGATGGCCCGCGGCTGGGCCGCGCCGATCGCGGGGATGTCCCACAGCGACTGGTGGTTCGCGACGAGCAGCAGCGGGCCCGAGCGGGGGACGTTCTCGACGCCCCGCGTACGGATCCGCAGGCCGCCCTTGAACAGCGGCCCGGCCCAGGGCCGCACGACACGCCAGAATTTGTCGCCGGGCTGCGGCTCGCGGCGTGATGGCCGGGCGATCGAGACGATCCGCTCGGCGACCTGCTCGGCCGTCAGATCGGCTGTGTCGATCACCGTCGCGTCCGGCGCCGGCGCAGACTGCTCGCTGTCCAGGCTGTCGCGCTCGACGATCGACGCGCGGACGGCGCCGACGTCATCCGCCCCGAGATCGGCGGCGCGCCGCTGAGCCCGGACGTCCGCGGAGGCGACCAGGAACACCTTGATGTCGGCGTCCGGCCGCACGACCGATCCGGTGTCGCGGCCCTCCAGCACCGCGTCCTCGGCAAGCTCGCGTTGCCGTGCGCGCATCCGCGCCCGCACCTGCGGGTGGCTGGACACGGCGCTGACGTTCTGCGAGACGACCTCAGCCCGCAGGTCGGCACCCCCGGGGGCCGGCTCGCCCACCAAGGCGGCCAGCGCCTCGCCATCGTTCAGGTTCGTCCCGCGGTCGAGCGCCACCGCCGTCAGCTCGCGGTACATCGCGCCGGTGTCCACATAGCGCAGCCCCAGGCGCTCGGCGACCAGCCGCGCCACAGTGCTCTTGCCGGCGCCGGCCGGCCCGTCGATGGTGATCACCATGTCGTGCGGGAGCCTACGCGAGTCGCCTGTAACAACGGGGTCAGACCCCGTTGTTACACGCGGCGCTGCTTCCCGGTGTCGGGATCGGCAACCGAGACCTCGCCAACGCTCGCCAGGATCGGCAGCGGCGCGGCGCGGCAGACCGTCATGCCCTCGGCCAGCTGCTGATCGGTCAGGCCGGCGGCCAGCGTGACGTGCGGCAGCCAGACTCCGGGCCGGTAATCCGGCCATACGTCCTCGCACGCCGACTCCAGCACCGCCTGCTCCTCGACCAGCCGCCGGGTCGGCGCCACGGTCAGGAACAGGAATCCGCCGTCGCCACCGAATACCCCGGGGCCGACCAGCTGCAGCGACTCACCGCGCATCGCCGCGACGCCGCCTGGCACCACGCGATCGGCGACCACCAGCGTGACGTGCGGCTGGTGCCTGCGGTGCGTATGCGTCGCCAGCGACGGGACCCCGGCGTCCTCGAGCGCGTTCCAGAGCCCGTGAACGATGCGCTCCGCGCGATCGTCGAGCAGCAGGATGACGCCCTCGGCCACGTCAGGCGCTGACCGAGGCGAGCCGCTCGGCGAAGTCCGGGAAGCTGACGGCCAGCGCCTCCGCGCCGTCGATCACCACGCCCTGCTGCGAGCAGACCCCGGCGACGGCGCCCAGCATCGCGATCCGGTGGTCGCCCGCGGCGTCGATCCGGCCGCCCCGCAGCCGGGTCGGGACGCCGGTCACTCGGAAGCCGTCGTCCAGCGCCTTGACGTGCGCGCCGACGGCGCGCAGGGCGTTGACCACGGTGGCGATGCGGTCGCTCTCCTTGACCCGCAGCTCGCCCGCGCCGCGGATCACGGTCGTCCCCCGCGCGAAGCTGGCGACCAGCACGATCAGCGGCAGCTCGTCGATCAGCGACGGCACCAGCTCGGGCTCGACCTCCGTCGCGACCAGCTCGGCCTGCCGTACCTCGATGTCGGCGACCGGCTCGCCGCCCGCCCAACGGCGGCCGAACAGCCCGACGCGGGCGCCCATCCGCTCGAGCACGGCCAGCATGCCGGTGCGCGTCGGGTTGATGCCGACGCCCTGGATGGTCAGGTTGGAGCCGGCCAGCACGCAGCCCGCGGCGATGAACGGCGCCGCCGACGAGAAGTCGCCCGGCACCTCGATCCCGTCCAGGTCGAGGCGGGTGACCGGCGAGATCGAGACCCGACCCGGCCGTCGGTCGACCGGCACGCCGGCCCGGCGGAGCATCCGCTCGGTGTGGTCGCGGGTGGGGATCGGCTCCTCGATCGTGGTCACACCGTGTTCGGCGAACAGTCCCGCGAACAGCAGGCACGACTTGACCTGCGCCGACGCGACCGGCAGCCGGTAGGAGATCGGCTGGGTGTGCGCAGCGCCGGTGATCCGCACCGGCGGCAGCCCTCCGGTGGTCTCGATCGCGACGCCCATCTCGGCCAGCGGGTCGGCGACGCGCCTCATCGGCCGGCGGCGGATGCTCTCGTCGCCGTCCAGCGTGAACGTGCCCTGCTGGCCGGCCAGCAGGCCCGGCAGCAGGCGCATCAGCGTACCGGCGTTGCCGACGTCGATCGCGCCCTCCGGCGCGCGCAGCCCGCGGAGCCCGACGCCGTCGATCACCAGGGTGGTCTCGTCCGGCCGCTCGATGGGCACGCCCATCGCCCGGAACGCCTCCACCGTCGAGAGCGTGTCCGCCGAGGAGCCGAACCCCTCCACGCGCACGCGGCCGTCGGCCAGTGAGCCCAGCATCACGCTGCGGTGACTGACCGACTTGTCGCCGGGCACGGTCAGCCCGCCGAACAGCCCGCCCGCCGGCCCGACGCGAAGCTCCGCACCGTCAGGCATCGATCGCTGAGGTAGCGATGGCGCCGTAGCCCTGAGCGTCGAGCAGCTGGACGGCGCGCTGCGCCTCCGTCTCCCCGGCGATCGTGACCACGATCGTGCCGCCGCGGTCGGGCGACATGTGGTGCAGCTCGAAGTCCTCGATGTTGATGCCGTCGGCGCCCAGCGCCTGGGCGATGCCCGAGATCACGCCCGGCCGGTCGGGCACGTGGACGCGCACGCGGAACAGATCCTCGGGCGTGGCCGGGTAGGCGGCGTCCAGCAGGCGCCGGCGGTGGCCGGAGGCGTCGGCGATCCAGCGGGCGACGTAGCCGGCATCCTCGCGCTCCAGGGCCCGAGCCAGGTCGTCCAGCCGGCGGCCGTACTCGCGGAGCCCGTCCAGCAGCGCCTCCCTGTTGTCGAGGAAGATGTCGACCCAGATCCGCGGGTTGGCGCCGGCGACGCGGGTCATGTCGCGGAACGACCCGCCGACGGCGGCCAGCGGGTCATGCCCGTCCACGCGCCCGGCGCCGGCCTGGTTGACCAGCGTGTTGGCGATGGCGTGCGGCAGATGGCTGGTCAGCGCGACCAGCCGGTCGTGCGCTCCTGGATCGATCGCCACCGGCCGGGCTCCCAGCGACGACACGAAGCCGTGCAGGCGCCGGTAGCCCTCGGGATCGGTGGCCGCCACCGGCGTCAGGAAATACGTCGCGCCGGCGAACAGATCGCCGCGGGCGTTGGCGACGCCGCGGGCCTCGGAGCCGCACACCGGATGGCCGCCGCAGAACCGGGGGTCGCCGCCGACGGCCTCCACCAGCCGCGCCTTGGTCGAGCCGACGTCGGAGACGACGCAGCTCTCCGGAGCGGCGGCCAGCGCCGCCGTCACCAGCGTCGGCAGCTCGGCCACCGGGCCGCACACAAACGCCAGCTCGGCGCCGTCCAGCACCTCGGGCAAGGCCGTCGAGAAGTCCGACACGGCGCCCCGTTCGCGGCCGACGACGCCGGCCTCCGGGTCGCTGTCGAATCCGGCAACATGATGACCCTCGGCGGTCGCGGCCAGCGCCAGCGAGCCCCCGATCAGGCCCAGGCCGGCGACAGCGATCCTCATGGCCGGGTGTCCGCGGCCGCCTGCATCAGCTCGGCCAGCTGGAACGCCAGGTCGAGCGACTGCCGGGCGTTCAGCCGCGGGTCGCAGAGCGTGGAGTAGTTGACGTTGAGCTGATCCTCGAGCACGGCCTCCGATCCGCCCAGGCACTCGGTGACGTTGTCGCCGGTGAACTCGAGGTGCACGCCGCCCGGCCACGTCTCCTGCCCGCGGCAGGCCATGAAGAAGCCCTGAATCTCGGCCAGGATGTCCTCGAAGCGGCGGGTCTTGTACCCGCTCGGTGTGCGGAACATGTTCGCGTGCATCGGGTCGCATACCCAGACAACGGGGTGGCCGGCGTCCGCCACTGCCGTCAGTAGCGGCGGCAACAGCTCCACCACCTGGTCGGCGCCCATCCGTGAGATGACGGTCAGCCGGCCGGCCGTGCGGTCGGGGTCGAGCACCTCGCACAGCGCGACCAGGTCGGCCGGCGACGTGCTGGGACCGGCCTTGACACCGATCGGGTTGTGGACGCCCGAGAAGAACTCGACGTGGGCGCCGTCCAGCTGTCGTGTGCGGTCGCCGATCCAGAGCATGTGGGCCGAGCAGTCGTACCAGTCGCCGGTCAGCGAGTCGCGGCGGGTCAGGCTCTGCTCGTAGTCGAGCAGCAGGCCTTCGTGGCTCGTCCAGACGTCGACCTCGTGCAGCTGCCGCTCCGCCGCCAGGTCGATCCCGCATGCCGCCATGAAGCGCAGCGCCCGCTCGATCTCGGTGGCGATCGTCTCGTAGCGCCGGCCCTCCGGCGACGTGGCGACGAACTCCTGGTTCCAGAGATGCACCTGGGTGAGGTCGGCGAAGCCGCCCTTGGTGAATGCCCGCAGCAGGTTGAGCGTCGCAGCGGACTGGTGGTAGCCCTGCAGCATCCGCTGGGGGTCGAACGTCCGCGCCGCGGCCGTGGGCTCGTCGCCGTGCAGCATGTGCCCGCGGAACGTCGGCAGCTCGACGCCGTCCACCAGCTCCGTCGGGCTGGAGCGCGGCTTGACGAACTGCCCGGCGATGCGGCCGACCTTGACCACCGGCAGCATCGAGCCGTACGTCAGCACCGCGGCCATCTGCAGGATGATCTTCAGCCGCTCGCGGATGCTGACCGCCGAGAAGTCCGCGAAGGACTCTGCGCAGTCGCCGGCCTGTAGCAGGAAGCCGCGACCCGCCGACACCTGCGCCAGCGACTCTCGCAGCTGGCGCGCCTCGCCGGCGAACACCAGCGGCGGCATCGCGGCGATCCGCTCGCGCACAACATCGGCCTCGGCCTGGTCGGGCCAGACCGGCTGGTGGAGCGCCGCGTGCTCGCGCCAGGAGGCGGGAGACCAGGTGGAAGGGGCGGTTGCCATGGGACGGTCAGTGTACCGAGGGCGATAGGATCCTCCGCTCATGGCACGCGTCTTCTCGGGCATCCAGCCGACCGGCACCAAGCACCTGGGTAACTACATCGGCGCCATCCGCCAGTACGTTGCCGATCAGGACAAGGGTGAGGCTTTCTACTGCGTCGTCGACCTGCACTCGATCTCGGTGCCGTACGACCCGGACACGCTGCACGAGAACACGCTGGACACCGCGGCGACGCTGCTGGCGGCCGGCCTCGACCCCGGGCGCTGCACGCTGTTCGTGCAGAGCGACGTGCCGGAGCACGCCTACGGCGCGTGGCTGCTGGGCGCCGTTGCCACCTGGGGCGAGCTGCGGCGGATGACCCAGTTCAAGGAGAAGAGCGAGGGCCAGGAGTCCGTGTCCGTCGACCTGTTCGCCTACCCGGTGCTGATGGCGGCCGACATCCTGCTCTACCGCGCCGACCGCGTCCCGGTCGGCGACGACCAGCGCCAGCACCTCGAGCTGGCGCGCAACCTCGCCCAGCGCTTCAACAACCGCTTCGGCGAGCTGTTCCCGGTGCCCGACGCCGCGATCCCCGCCGAGGGCGCGCGGATCATGGATCTCCAGGAGCCGACCCGGAAGATGTCAACCACCAACGGGACGCCACAGGGCACGGTGCTGCTCTCGGACCCGCCCGAGGTGGTCGCCAAAAAGATGCGCTCGGCCGTCACCGACTCGGGGCGGGAGGTGCGGCGCGGCGAGGACAAGGAGGGGATCGCCAACCTGATCGGCATCCTCGCCATCGCCACCGACCGCACCCCCGAGCAGGTCGAGGCGGAGTACGACGGCGCCGGCTACGGCCAGTTCAAGGGCGATGTCGCGGATGCCGTCGTCGAGTGGCTGCGGCCCATGCGCGAGCGCTATCTGGAGCTGCGCGCCGACGAGTCGGAGCTGCGCTCCGTGCTCGCGCGCGGCGCCGAGCATGCCCAATCCGTCGCCGCCCCGACGCTCGCCGAGATGCGCCACCGCATGGGCTTCAGTTAGCGCCGAAGCGGCGTTTGACGGGTCGGCTACGCTGCGGGTCATGAAGCTCGAAGGCCTGCATCACATCACCGCGATCACCGGCGACGCGCCCCGGAACGTCGAGTTCTACGCGGGCACACTCGGCCTGCGGATGGTCAAGAAAACGGTCAACCAGGACGATCCGACCGTCTACCACCTGTTCTACGGCGACGAGCACGGCAGCCCCGGCGCCGACCTGACGTTCTTCGAGTATCCCGGCGCGGTGCGCGGCCGGGCCGGCGCCGGCATCGTGCACCGGATCGTCTGGCGGGTGGCCTCGCCCGAGGCGATCGACTTCTGGGAGGCGCGCCTGGCCGACGAGGGCACTGCGACCCAGCGCACCGACGACGGCCTGCGGTTCGCGGATCCCGAGGGACTCGACCACGAGCTGGTCGTCGGCCTGCACGGCGACAAGGGCCTGGCGGCCGAGCATCCCGACATCCCGGCGGAGCTGGCGCTGCAGGGGTTCCACGGGGTCCGCGCCTACAGCGCGAGCCCGGACCGGAGCACGGGCCTGCTGGAGGACGCGATCGGCTTCCACCGCGACGGCGAGGGCTGGGAGCTGCGCGGCGACGACCGCGGGTCGACGTACGTGTACGACGAGCCGCCGGCCGAGTCGGGGATCCCCGGCGCGGGCACCATCCACCACGTGGCGTGGGCGTCCCGGATCGACGAGCTGTCCGACTGGCGGACCCGCGTCCAGCAAGGTGGCGCCCGGCCGACCGATCTGATCGACCGGTTCTACTTCCGCTCGATCTACTTCCGCGAGCCGAGCGGCGTGCTGTTCGAGATCGCGACGATCGGCCCAGGCTTCGCCACCGACGAGGATCAGGATCACCTGGGCGAGCGGCTGTCGCTGCCGCCCGCGTTCGAGCACTTGCGCAACCGGCTGGAGCCGGTGCTGACGCCGCTGCCCAACCCACGCGCCGCCCAGCACTCAGGCTAAGCGCAGGGCGGCGACCTCCTCCCCGGTAAGCGGCCGCCAGAGGCCTGGCGCAAGCGTGCCCAGCTCGAGCGGTCCGTACGCGGTGCGGTGCAGGCGGCGCACGGGATGCCCGACGGCCTCGCACATGCGCCGCACCTGGCGGTTGCGGCCCTCGTGGATCACCAGCTCGAGTCGTCCGGCCTCCAAGCGCCGAGCGCGGGCCCGCGCCGTCGGCCCGTCGTCCAGCTCCACCCCGTCCGCCAGCCGGCGGAGCGCCTCGGGAGAGGGATCGCCCTCCACGTCGGCGACGTACGTCTTGTCCACCCCGTGCCGCGGGTGTGCGAGCCGGTTGGCGAGCTCGCCGTCGTTGGTCAGGAGCAGCAGGCCGGTCGTGTCGCGGTCGAGCCGGCCGACCGGGTACACGCGCTGCTGCGATTGGACGAGGTCGAGCACGGTGCGCCTGCGCTGCGGGTCGCTGGCCGTCGTCACCACGCCGGACGGCTTGTGAAGGATCAGGTACGCGAGCTCCTGCGGGGCGACCGGACGGCCGTCGACGGCCACCAAGTCGCCGTCGCCGACCGCGGCGCCCAGCTCCCCCACCTCGCCGTTGACCGTCACGCGCCCGGCGCGGATCAGCTCGTCGACGGCGCGGCGCGACCCGAGGCCGGCGGACGCCAGGTAGCGGTTAAGCCTGACCGGCACGCTGGTCGGCGACCAGGTGCAGCCGGGCGCGCAGCGCCTGGTGGTCGGACTCGGTCAGCTCGAACTGCGTGAGCGCGGGCAGCGCCTCGTCGTCCTCCAGCCCGAACGTCCGCCGGAACACCGTCGTCGTCCGGTAGACGACCGGGTTGCCCGGCGTGTCGGCGCGGCCGGCGTCCTCGATCAGCCCGCGCTCCAGCAGGTTGGCCACGGCCGAGTCGGAGGCGACGCCGCGGATGCGTGCGATCTCGGGGCGCGACACCGGCGACAGGTAGGCGACGATTGCCAGCGTCTCCAGCGCCGCCTGGCTGAGCCCGCGGGCGGGCGGGCGCTCCATCAGCCGTGCGCAGACGTCGGCGGTGTCGGGCGACGCGCGGAAGCCGTAGCCGCCTGCCGCCTTCTCGAGCACGACGCCCGACCGCTCCTCGCAGTAGCGGTCGAGCAGCGCATCCAGCGCCCGCTCGACGCGCTCGGGCGGCGACTCGGTCAGCGTCGCCAGCTCGCCCAGCGACAGCGGCTCGGTGCTGATGAACAGCAGCGCCTCGACGGAGCGGGTCAGCTCGCTCACGCGATCGCCCGCTCGGCGCCGGCGACGGCGACCACCCGAATCGGGCCGAACGTCTCGGCCTGCTCGCCCGCGACCTCGCCGCGCTTGACGAGCTCGAGCACGGCCAGGAACGCCGCGGCCTGGGACAGCCGGTCGAGCCCGTGCACCGCCTCGTCGAACGCGAAGCCACGGCGATCGCGGAGGATCGAACGGAACCGCTCGAGGAACACGTCGACCGACACCAGCGGGCGCCGCACCGACGAGACGTCGATCGGCGGCGGCGGCACCAGCAGCGTGTCCACGGCCTCGGCCAGCCGCCACGGATCCTCGCTGAACTCCAGCATCAGCGGCGCCGGACGCGGCGGCGCCAGCGGGGCAGGGCCGAGCCGGAAGATGCGGGGCGTCTGGGCCGCGCGGTCGCGGAGCCAGCCCGCGGCGCCCTGGAAGCGGCGGTACTCGATCAGCCGCGCGAACAGCTCGGCCTCGGCCTGTTCCGGCGTCAGCTCCTCGATCTCGTCGTCCGACGGGAACAGCAGCCGCACCTTGATCTCGAGCAGCGCGGCGACCAGCACCAGGAACTCACTGGCCGACTCCAGGTCGAGCTCACCGCGCTCGTAGGCGCGCTCGACGTAGGCGGCGATGATCTCGGCGATCGGCACCTCGGCCAGCTCGACCTCTTCGCGCAGGATCAGCGCGAGCAGCAGATCGAACGGCCCCTGGAAGACGTCGAGGTCGAGCTCGAGATCGGCGACGATCATCGAGGCATTCTAGGGCGGCGGTCAGACGGCTCGTGTGGTGGCATGAGGGCTAGCCCGAGCTGAGCTCCGGCCCATACGCCTTGCGGTAGATGTCGCGCAGGTCGTGGATCGAGTCCAGGTAGTCACGGGTCTCGGCGAACGGGATCGCCACCGGCTGCCCGTGCGGCGTACGCTCGATCCACTGATCGACGTTCGCCTGGCCGGCGTTGTACGCCGCGAGCGCCAGGTCGGAGCCGTTCGGCTCGCCCCGGTACTTGTTCATCAGGTGCCGCAGGTACCAGCAGCCGTAGCGGACGTTCAGGTCGGGGTTGAGCAGGTCGGTCGCGGGATCGAACTGCGTCCCTCCGGTGTGGATGGCGATCCCCTCGGCCGTGTCGGGCAGCAGCTGCATCAGGCCGACCGCGCCGGCGTGCGACCGCGCCGACGCCTTGAACCGCGACTCCTTGTAGATCACCGCGGCCACCAGGTCGGGCGGCAGGTGGTACTGCTTCGCGTACCCGGTGACCTGCGTCTGGTAGTCCAGCGGATACCAGAGACGGAGCCACCAGGCGGGCTGCAGCTGGTGCACGGCGGCGGCCGACAGGGCGGCCACCACGGCGAGCACGGCGAAAGTCGCGCCGGCCCGCCTCACCCGAGCGCCTCCATCACCCGGCCGACGAACGCGTCGAGCTGCTCGAGGTCGCCGGTGTTCTCGTACACGTAGTCGCTGCGACGCGCCTTCTCCTCCTCGGGCAGCTGCGCCGCCATCCGCGCGGCGGAGCCGGGACGGCGAGCTTCGCGCACCTCGGCCGGGGCCGTGATCGTGACGATCGCGTCGTAGCGCCCCTCGACGCCCGCCTCGAACAGCGTCGGCGCCTCGTGGACGAGCAGCGGGACGCCGGCCGCGATCTGGGCGTCGCGCCAGCGGGTGAACTCCTCGAAGATCAGCGGCAGCAGCAGCGACTCCAGCCAGCGCCGCTCGGCCTCGTCGGCGAACACCCGCCGGGCGATCGCCGACCGGTCGACCTCGCCGGACGGCGTGACGACGCCGTCGCCGAAGTGCTCGGCGACCGCTGCCGCCACCTCGGGACGCCGGTAGAGATCGCGCACGACGTCGTCACTGGACAGCGTGGCCGCGCCGCGCCGATCGAACGCCGCCAGCGCCTCCGACTTTCCCGAGCCGATGCCGCCGGTCAGCCCGACGACTGCCGGCGCCATTACTCCTCCGCGGTCGCGGTCTCGCTGTCGTCGGCGGGAGGCTCCGCATCTGCTGCGGGCTCCTCGGCCGGAGGCTCCGCCTCGGCGGGCGGCTCCTCGTCAGGGCCCGGCTCCTCGTCCGCGGCCGGCTCCTCGTCGGCCGGCTCCTCGGCCTCGGTCTCGTCGGCGATCGGCTGCTCGTCCGCGCTCGGCGCGTCGTCCTCTGCGGGCTCCTCGACCACCGGCTCGGCCGCCGCCTCGGCGTCGGCCTGCGCGAACACCTCCTCGGACAGCCCGAGGTCGGGCACCGGCTCCTCGACCCGAGCGGCGACGGTGGTGCCGTCCTCCAGCTGCAGCCGGCGGGCGGTCTCGCCTTCCTCGACGCGCTTGATCGACAGCGACAGGCGGCGGCGCTCGGGATCGATCTCGATCACCTTCACCGGATGCTCCTCGCCCTGCTGCACGACCTCGCGCGGGTTCTCGACGTGGTGGTCGGCCAGCTCCGAGATGTGGATCAGGCCCTCGACGCCGGGCAGGATCTCGGCGAACGCCCCGAACGTGACCACCTTCGTGATCCGGCCGATGACGACGTCGTCCTGCTGCGTCTCGTCGATCACCCGCTGCCACGGGTCGGTCTGCGTCTGCTTCAGGCCGAGCGAGATGCGCTGGCGGTCGCGGTCGACGTCCAGCACCTTGACGCGCACGGTCTGGCCGATCTCGAGCACCTCGGACGGGTGGTTCACGTGGCTCCAGGAGAGCTCCGAGATGTGGATCAGGCCGTCGATGCCGTCCAGGTCGACGAACGCGCCGAAGTCGACGATGTTCGAGATCACGCCCTCGACCTCGACGCCGGGCTGCAGCCGGTCGAGGATCTGCTGACGCTGCTCGCGGCGCTCCTCCTCGAGCACGGCGCGGCGCGACAGCACGACGTTGTTGCGGCTGCGGTTGAGCTCGATCACCTTGCAGCGCAGCGTCTGGTCGCGGTACTCGTCGAGATCCTGCACGCGGCGGATGTCGACCAGCGACGCGGGCAGGAACCCGCGCACGCCGAGGTCGATGATCAGGCCGCCCTTGACGACCTCGATGACGGCGCCCTCGACGGGCTCGCCGCTCTCGGCGGCGGCCTCGATCCGGCGCCACGCCTTCTCGAAGCGGGCGCGCTTCTTGCTCAGGATCAGGCGGCCGTCGGCATCCTCTTTCTGCAGCACCAGCGCGTCGATCGCCTCGCCGACCGCGACCTCGTCGTCGGGGTTCACCGAGCGGCGGATCGTCAGCTCGGCGAGCGGGATCACGCCCTCGCTCTTGTAGCCGATGTCCACCAGGATCTCGTCCTTGTCCACGCGCACCACGGTGCCCGTGACGACGTCACCCTCGTTGAAGTCGGTCAGTGTACGGTCGTAATCGGGGACGAGCTTGCCGTCCACCTCGATCATCCAGTCGTCGGACGCTGCCGCCGCCGTCTGGTTCTGCTGGTCGGTTGCCACCTGTCTGATCAGTCCTCTCGAAAATGAAGTGTGCCCAGCGCAAAACCGCTCGGTTGCGCGAGCCGGTTCGGAGTATACAGATGGGTGCCTGGCCTAGCGGTACGTATGGTCGGTGGTCGCGACCACCGCCCGGCCCGGCTCCAGAGCGACCGTGCCGAAGGTTCCGAGGTCGACCGTGACCGGCGATGCGCCCGGGTTGACGGCCACCGCGCCCTGCTCGTACGTCCGCATATAGGCGCCGTCCACTTCCCGCGGAGCGGCGGTCGGGGCGCCCAGCGGCACGCGGTACAGCGGGTCGTCGAGCGTCGTCGGCGAGTACGCCGAGTAGGGGCCGCCGGCGACCAGCAGGTAGGACGCGAAGCCGAACACCTGCTCGCTCCGCGTCGGCCCCGGGCGATCGGTGATCCAGACGCCGACGTCGCGGTTGACCGCGACCTCGAGGTAGCGGTAGAGCGCCGTCCAGCCCGGGGCGTCGGTGCCCGAGAAGCCGGTGGTCGTCAGCACGGCGTCCGTGCTGCCGATCTGCCCCTCGTCGGGGTCGGTGATCGGCGGGTTGTGCGCGACCAGCGACCACCCCTGTGTCTTCAGCGCCCCGCGCACCAGCGCCAGCGCCTCGGCCAGGTAGTCGGCGCGGTTGTCGTCGGTCATCGGCTGCCCCGTGCGCGGGTCGATCGGCGGCGACGCCCACGGCTCGGTGTTGTCCGCGTCCACCACCACCCCGGTCCACGGCGCCGCAGCCAGGCTGTCGGCCATCCGCTGCGCCCACTCGGCCTGGTAGTCGGGGTCGCCGAAGTCGAGCAGCGTTCCGCCGCCGTTCTCGACCGGCCGGCCGGATGCGTCCTCGAGCACCCACTGGGGATGCTGCGCCTCGATGTCGTCGAGCTTGACGACGGTGTCGGCGCACGTCGGGCACACGCGGGGTGCGTACTGAAGCTGACGCTCCTGCCACACGCGCACGTCCGGCGCCATGCCCACCAGCCGCTTGGCCACCTCGGGGCTGTTGTCGCTGACTACCACGTTGGTGGCGCGCTGGACGATCCGGCAGAGCGCCTGGTCGCCACGGGACGCGGCGCCGGCCGGCAGGATCAGCAGCGACCCGGGCGGCGGATCGACGCGGCCGCAGCCGCCGGTCGAACCCGAACTCGTCGCACCGCCGCTGCACGCGCCCGCCGCCAGGAGCAACGCCGCGGCGGCGGCCGCTACGAACGGCCGCATCCGGTGCAGCGAGCCACCGGCTCTCCGATCACGCCGCCGTCCGGAGGGAGGATCACGCGCACGGTCTCGACCTCGAGGCGGCCGCCGCAGTACGGGCAGAAGCCGCCGTCAGGCGGCGAGTGGTGCAGCCCGAACCGGACGTCGGCATCGAGCAGGTCGCCGCCCAGCGACATCACGCCGCGGCCCTCGCTGACGCGCCCGAACTGCATCTGCACCTCGCCGGTGCGATGCTGGCCGTCGACCTCCACGGTGCCCGTCGCGACGCCCATCGCCAGGTCGAGCGCCTGGGGGTCGACCGCCGGCAGGAACAGCTCGGCCTCGACCGCCTCCGCGAGCTCGCCCGCGCGCAGCCATAGGTAGCTGCCGTCCTCGCTGGCCGACCGGGCGGGGAGCGCGAACAGGTCGCCGTTGATCTGCAGCCAGCCGTTCACTTCGCGTCCAGCCAGCTGCTGCCGGTGCCGATGTCGATGTCCAGCGCCGGGTCGAGCGGGTACGCCCCGCACATCTCCTCGCGAACGATCGTCTTGACCGCCGACAGCTCGCGGTCGGCGACCTCGAACAGCAGCTCGTCGTGGATCTGGAGCACCAGCCGCGACCGCCGGCCCTCGTCCCGCAGCCGCCGGTGCACGCCGATCATCGCCACCTTGATGATGTCGGCGGCGCTGCCCTGCATCACCGTGTTCACGGCCAGCCGCTCGCCCAGCGACCGCGTCTGCCAGTTCGACGCCCGCAGCTCCGGCACCGGGCGCCGGCGGCCGAACAGCGTGGTCACGTAGCCGTCCTCCTTGGCCTGCGCGATCACGCGCTTCATGAACTCGTTCACCTCCGGGAAGCGCGCCAGGTAGGTGTCGATGAAGCTCTGCGCCTCGTCGCGGGAGATCCCCAGCTGCTCGGACAGGCCGAACGCGCTGATCCCGTAGATGATCCCGAAGTTGACCGCCTTGGCGCGGTTCCGCTCCTCGGACGTCAGCTCGGCAGGCGGCTTGCCGAGCACCTGCGCGGCCGTCGCCCGGTGGATGTCCTCGCCGCGGGCGAACGCGTCCATCAGCACCGGCTCGCCCGATACGTGGGCGAGGATCCGCAGCTCGATCTGGGAGTAGTCCGCCGAGAGTATGGTGTACCCCGACTCGGCGATGAACGCGCTGCGGATCTCGCGGCCGAGCGGCGTCCTGATCGGGATGTTCTGGAGGTTCGGCCGGATCGAGGAGAGCCGCCCGGTGGCGGCGGTGGTCTGGCTGAAGAAGGTGTGCAGCCGGCCGGTCTGGGGATCGACCAGCCCGGGCAGCGGTTCGAGGTACGTGTTCAGCAGCTTCGACTGCTCGCGCCACTGCTCGACCACCTCGATGATCGGGTGCAGCTCGCGGAGCTTGCCGAGCACTCGGGCATCGGTCGAGTACCCGGTCTTGCCCTTGCGGTCGACGGGAAGCCCCAGCCGCTCGAACAGCACCTCGCCGAGCTGCTTGGGCGAGCCCAGCGTGAACGGGCCCTCGGCCAGCTCGTAGGCCCGCGCCTCGAGCTCGTCGACCTGATCGCGGAGCTTGGCGGCGATCTCCGCGAGGCGGTAGGTGTCGATCTTGACGCCGGCCGCCTCCATGTCGGCCAGCACCGGCACCAGCGGCAGCTCGATGTCGTGGTACAGCCGGGTCAGCTCTCGGGCCTCGAGCTTCGGCAGCATGTCGGCATGCAGCCGCGGGATCGCCGCGGCCGCCTGCACGAGCGCCGCCGTCTCCTCGTCGGACTGCACCGTCAGCTCGACCCCGGACTCCTCGGCCAGGTCGCCGACGTCGTAGCCCGCGCGGCCGGGATCGATCAGGTAGGCCGCGATCTGGGTGTCGCCGGCCGGGTCGAGCCCGGGCAGGTGCAACCCGTGCGTCAGCACCTTGCGCTCGCGTAGCGCGGACGCCAGCTCGTCGCCGCGCGCGTCGACGACCAGCACCTCGCCCAGCGCCGATCCGAGCGCGGCGCGCCCGTCGCCGGCGACCTCCAGCGACACCTCGTGCGGCAGCTGCCCGAGGTCTGCCAGCGTGCCCTGGCGAAACGGCACCTCGGCCCGCTCGGAGATCATGGGAGCGGCGCCGGGGACGGCCTCCTCCAGCTCGTCGACGCGCTTCAGCAGCGCGCGGAACTCGAGCTGGCGGAACAACTCCTTCATCGTCGACCGGTCGGGCGACTCGTTTGCCAGCGAGGTCAGGTCGATGTCGACCTCGACGCTGCGGTCGATGGTGGCCAGCACCTTGGACTTCTCGGCGTCCTCGGCGGCCGTGCGCAGCGACTCGCGGCGCTTCTCGCCGGACACGTCGTCCAGATGGTCGTAGACGCCCTCCAGGCTGCCGAACTGGACGAGCAGGTCGGCGGCGGTCTTCTCGCCGATGCCCGGTACGCCCTTGATGTTGTCCGACGTGTCGCCCTTGAGGCCGATGAAGTCGGGGATCAGCTCGGGGCCGATGCCGTAGCGCTCGCGGATCCGGTCGGGCGTGTAGACGACGACGTCGGCCACGCCACGAGGCGTCATCATGATGCAGACGCGGTCGGAGGCCAGCTGGAACGCATCGCGGTCGGTGGACACCACGCACACCCGGTGGCCGTCCTCGTCGCCGCGCGTGGCGAGCGTGCCGATCACATCGTCGGCTTCCTTGCCGGGGACGCGCACATTGCGGTAGCCGAAGGCGTTGACGATCGGCTCGAAGAACGGCTGCTGCTCGCGCAGCAGCGGCGGCGTCGGCCGGCGGCCGGCCTTGTACTCGGGGTCGAGCTCGAGCCGCTGCGCGGGCTTCTCGTCCCAGGCCACGACCACCGTCCGCGGCCGGTAGTCCATGAGCAGCCGCATCATCATGTTGGCGAAGCCCAGGAGGGCGTTCGTCGGCTGCCCCTCGGCGGTCTGCAGCTCCTCGGGAAGCGCGAAGAAGGCCCGGTATGCGAGGCCGTTTCCGTCGACCAGGAAGATGTCGCATTCCTTGGCCGGGGCGTCCGACAGATCGATGTCGGACGGCTTCGTCTGCTTCACCGTGGCCACCGATGCAGCCTACCCGGAGCGGCGGTGGCGGGCTCGGGTTCCGATACGCTTCGCCTCCTCATGCCGCCCATCCCCTCCGCCTCCTACAGCCTGACCATGCGGATCGAGATCCCGTCGACGCCGGGCGCGTTCGCGCAGGTCGCCGGAGCGATCGCCGAGGCTCAGGGCGACGTGGGCGCGATCGACCTGGTGCGGGTCACCCGCGACCACACGGTCCGCGACATCACGGTGTCGGCGGCGGACTCCGACCACGGGCAGCGGATCGTCGATGCCGTGCGCAAGGTCGCGGGCGTGACCATCGTCAACGTCTCCGACCGCACCTTCCTGATGCACCTCGGCGGGAAGATCGCGGTCCGCAACAAGGTGCCGGTGAAGACGCGCGACGACCTCTCGATGGCCTACACGCCGGGCGTCGCACGCGTCTGCCTGGCGATCGCCGACGACGTCTCCAAGGCCCGCGCCCTGACGATCAAGCAGAACACGGTCGCCGTTGTCACGGACGGCACCGCGGTGCTCGGCCTGGGCGACATCGGCCCCGAGGCGGCGATGCCGGTGATGGAGGGCAAGGCCATGCTGTTCAAGGAGTTCGCCGGGATCGATGCCTGGCCGCTCGCCCTGAACACGAAGGACACCGACGAGATCATCACCATCGTCAAGGCCATCGCGCCCGGGTTCGGCGGCATCAACCTGGAGGACATCGCCGCGCCCCGCTGCTTCGAGATCGAGGGCCGGCTGCGCCGCGAGCTGGACATCCCGGTGTTCCACGACGACCAGCACGGCACCGCCGTGGTGGTGCTGGCCGGGCTGATCAACGCCGCCAAGCTGGTGCAGAAGCGCCTCGACGAGCTGAAGGTCGTGCTGGTCGGCGTCGGCGCCGCCGGCGTGGCCGTCAGCAAGCTGCTGATGGAGGCCGGCGTCCAGAACATCATCGGCTGCGACCGGGAGGGCTCGCTGTTCGCCGGCAAGCGCGGGCTGGTCGGGATCAAGAAGTGGTACGGCAAGCACACGAACCCGGACTGCTTCGACGGCGACGCCAACCAGGCGCTGGCCGGCGCCGACGTGTTCCTCGGCCTGTCCGGCCCCGGGGCGGTGTCTGTCGATGCGATCAAGAGCATGGCGCCCGATTCGATCGTGTTTGCCATGGCCAACCCGACGCCCGAGGTGCCGCCGGAGGAGCTGGAGGGCATCGCCCGGGTGATCGCCACCGGCCGCTCGGACTACCCGAACCAGATCAACAACGTGCTGTGCTTCCCCGGGATGTTCCGCGGGGCGCTCGACTCGCAGGCGACGACGATCAACGAGGAGATGAACCTGGCCGCCGCCCGGGCGGTCGCCGGCGTCATCTCCGAGGACGAACTGCACGAGGACTACGTCATCCCGTCGGTGTTCAACAAGGCCGTGGTCGAGCACGTGGCCGCCGCCGTCGCCGACGCGGCAGCCCGCACGGGTGTAGCGCGCCGGGAGCCCGTGCCGACGAGCGACGTGTCGGCGATCTACCGCTAGATGTAACAACGGGGTCAGACCCCTTTGTTACATCGCTACGGGATCAGCAAGAGCGCGTCGACGTCGACGCGCGTCGACGAGCCGGCGGGGCGCGGCAGCACCACGACCTTGAGCGTGTGCGTTCCCCGGGTGGCCCAGGCCTTGGCGAACACGACCTGGCGCGGCTTGATCGACGCGGCGCCACCCAGCGCCACGGTCTTCACCTTGACGCCGTCGACGTAGACCGCCGCCTGTCCGCGCTGCGGCGAGCGCGGGGCGACCCAGGCGATCGCACGGCCGGCAAACGTCAGCGAGAACGCCGAGCCCGGCGCGGTCGCATACCGTAGGTGGCCGGCGGTCGCGTCGCGGTTCGTCGAGCGCACCCAGTGCGAGCCCAGCGGCAACACCGTCGAGCCGTCCTCGACCTTCTGCACCGAGAAGCGCGGCCCGCGGAACAGCGAGGCGTTGCCCGCGCCGTCCGTGTCGGAGACCTGGATCGTCGTATCCAGGCCGACCGGAATCGAGAACAGGCGATCCTTGGTCAGCGGCGTGTCCAGCGGCACCGGCACCGGCGCGCCGGTCCCCGTCGCCCGCTGCACCGCGTAGGACGCGACGCCGGTGTCCAGGTCGTAGCCGTTCCACGCCTCCTTGACGACCGCTGTCGTGCCCAGCGTGGTGCCCTCGACCAGCCGCGGGTACGGCGGCAGCGAGAAGCCGGGCGGCGTGATGTCGTCGATCGCCCAGCGGTGGACCGACGGGGTCACAGCGAAGCCGCTGGAGAAGCGCACCGGCCCATCCGCCACCACGGCGTCCGGGATCACGGCCGGCGACGACAGGGCGGCGGGCGCGCTGTCCCCGGTCATCGCCGAGAACGACGCCGCAGCGTCGGTGCTGCGGGCGACGACGCCCCTGCCGCCGAACCGCGCGTCACCGTAGACAACTCCGCCGTACTTCGGATCGGGGATCAGCGCGGTCACCGTCATGCCGTGGAACTTGGCGAACGCCCGCCACGTCAGTCCCCCGTCCGTCGATCGCCACGACCGGCCGTTGCCCAGCGCGTACAACCATCCCGGCCTGACGGCGTCGAACACCGGCGCATCCGGCCCCTTGCGCGGCGCGGTGAAGTGCGCGCCGGCGTCGGTGCTGCGCGCCAGCCCGTCGATCGCCTGCACGAACACGGTGGCCGAGTGCAGCGGATCCACGGCGACCGCCTCGAAGTTCGCGGACTTGCGGATCAGCGTCCAGTGCGCGCCGGCATCCGCCGTGGTGTAGACCCAGGTCGCGAGGTCGCTCTCCAGCACCGCGTAGATGCGCGAACCGCTCGCGGCCACCTGGCGCACCTCCCGTCCCGTGAGCGGGAGCGAGCCGGTCACCGGCGTCCAGGTCGCGCCGGAGTCGCCGGTGCGGAGAATTCCGCGCTGGCGGGCCACGTATACCGTCCCCACCTGTCCCGGCACGGGCACGACCGCCACCGGCGGAAGCCCGGAGGGCAGCGGGTGCGGCGCCCACGTGGCACCGCCGTCGGTGCTGACCTGCAGCGCCGTGCCGGTGCCCAGGCTGTAGAGCCGGCCACTGGCGCCACCGACGGCAGATGCCTGGGTCGTGTGCACGATCGGGTCGGGCACCAGGGTGAACGCGCCGCCGGCGGTCGTCCGCCGCCACAGGTTGTTGTCGCCGACGGCGAGCGCGGCGCCCGCGGCGGTGGTGTTCGGCTCGCCGCACTCGCACACGGGGGCGTAGGGGCCGCCGACCGGGCCGGCGACGAGACCGGTCGCGGTGCCGAAGAACAGCGACGACGGATCGGCCGCGTCGACCCCGTCGAGGAAGCCCGGAGCGGCGCCGAGCGCGTCCCAGGTGCCGCCTTGGTCGGTGCTCCGGAACAGCGCGTCGGCCGAGTTCGTGAAGTACAAGGCGGTCGGCGATGCCGCGAGGTGGCCGTCCACCGACGGCATCGGCGCCGCGGCGATCGACCACGTCGTCCCGCCGTTTGCCGTCGTCCGCAGCTCGTCGTCCAGCGTCAGCGAGGCATTGCCCGCTCCGGGGCCGACCACCAGCCGGCAGAGCCTCGGGTCGACGACCGGGGTCCGCCACGTCACGCCGGAGTCACCGCTGGCCGCGACGATGCACTCGTCGCTCCCGCCACCCTCGATCACGTAGATCAGCCCGGGCACGGCCGGATCGGCGAGCACCCGCGCGCCGACGGCCGGCCGGCCGGAGATCAGCGGCGTCGTCCTCGTGCCCCAGGTCGCACCGTCGTCGTCGCTGACGTAGAGCGGCTCGTGGAACGTCGTGTTGGCGCCCCGGCCGAGGGCGTAGACGCGGCCGGCGGCATCGGCTGCGATGGAGTGTGCCGAGATCGCGGTGGGCGTCCACGTCTGGCCGCCGTTCGCGCTGGTCGCCAGCTGGTCGTCGACCGACATGTACGCGTGTCCGGCCCGGCCCACCGCGACGGCGTTGATGCTGCCGTCCGGTGTCTCCGGGCCGAGGCCGACGTTCACCCAGGCGTTCGGCAGCGGCGCCGCCGAAGCGGCGCCGCCGGCGCCGACCGCGAGTGCGAATGCCATCGCGGCGACAATCCCCCACCTGCTAACCCTGCTGCCCACCTTGGATCGAGTCTGCGGGCGGCCGGCGGCCTTGTCAATCGGCTGCAGAAGCCTTTTCGCAGCGGTCGTGCCGCCAGGCCTGTCGCATGCCGACCGACTCGTACAGGCGCGCGGCCCGCTCGTTGTCCCCATGGGCACCGAGCGAGGCGCGCGAGCCGCCCGGCGTCGGACTCGGTCGCCGGGCGGGTCTCGGTCAAT
The DNA here is from genome assembly GCA_963809205.1 of uncultured Actinomycetes bacterium. Taxonomy (GTDB): domain Bacteria; phylum Actinomycetota; class Thermoleophilia; order Gaiellales; family JAICJC01; genus DATLLN01. Next base: position 130,380 of record CAWEIS010000014.1, read on the forward strand.
ACCGGTCCATGTACTGGTCGAGCTCCCAGCGGTGCACCTGCTCGTTGTACTCGGCCCACTCGCCGCGCTTCAGGCGCACGTACTCCGAGAAGATGTGCTCGCCGAGCGCCTCGCGCACCACCTCGTCGGCCTCGAGCGCGTCGATCGCGTGGGTCAGGTCGTGCGGCAGGCTGGTGATACCGAACCCCGTCGACTCCTCCTCCGTCAGGTCGTAGATGTTGCGATTGACGGGCGCCGGCGGCTTCGCCCCGGTCTTGATCCCGTGCAGGCCGGCCTCGAGCATGCAGGCCAGCGCCAGGTACGGGTTCGCGGTCGGGTCGGGCGTACGCAGCTCGATCCGCGTCGAGCGGCCGCGCTTGGCCGGCACGCGGATCGCCGCCGAGCGGTTCCCCGGCGACCACGCGATGTAGACCGGCGCCTCATAGCCGGGCAGCAGCCGCTTGTACGAGTTGACCGTCGGGTTGGCCACGGCTGTGATCGCCGGCAGGTGCTCGAGGATGCCGGCGATGTAGCTGTACGCCTCGGTCGACAGCTGGAGGTCGTCCGACTCGTCGAGGAAGGCATTCTCCTCGCCGCGCGACAGCGATTGGTTGACGTGCATGCCCGAGCCGTTCTCGCCGTGCAGCGGCTTGGCCATGAACGTCGCGTGCATGCCGTGCTGGGCGGCGATCACCTTGACCACCATGCGGAACGTGATCAGGTTGTCGGCGGTCGTCAGGGCATCGGCGTGGCGGAAGTCGATCTCGTGCTGGCCGATCGCCACCTCGTGGTGCGCCGCCTCCAGGTGGAAGCCCATCTTCTGCAGCGTCAGCTCGATGTCGCGGCGGCAGTCCTCGCCGCGGTCGACGGGCGCGACGTCGAAGTAGGTGGCGGCGTCGTGTGGATCGACGGTCGGGTTGCCGTCGGCATCGAGCCGGAACAGAAAGAACTCGGCCTCCGGGCCGACCTGCATCGTGTAGCCGAGGTCGGCGGCCTCCTTGAGCACCCGCTTCAGGTTCGAGCGCGGATCGCCGGCGAAGGGCTGGCCGTCCGGGTCGGCGACGTCGCAGATCAGGCGCGCGGTGCGGGCGTCCTCGGTGCCCCGCCAGGGCAGCACCGAGTACGTTGCCGGATCAGGCAAGAAGTACATGTCCGACTGCTCGATGCGCTTGAAGCCGCGGATCGACGAGCCGTCGAACATCAGCTCGTTGTCGAGCGCCTTCTCCAGCTCCTCGACCGGGATCGACACGTTCTTGACCTGTCCGTACGGCTCCGTGAACTGCAGCCGCACGAAGGCGACGTTGTCGCGCCGGCAGCGCTCGAGCACTTCCTGCTTGTCCATGACCCTCCTCGGAGATCGCCTCTGCGAAGCGCAGAGTCTATCGCCGGGCCGGGCCGGCCAAGCCGCCTACCCCGGGATCAGCGAACGGCCCCAGACGACGTGCGGACGTCCGGCATGCATGACCTCGCGGCCGGGCGTCAGACCGGTCCTGTGGGCGACGCCCTGGGAGCGGACGTTGGCCGGCAGGATCAGCGCGATCACCCGGTCGATGCCCAGCTCGCGGGCGCGTTCGATCGACGCGGCCGCCGCCTCGGTCGCATAGCCGTTGCCCCAGTGGCGCCGCGCCAGGTGATAGCCGACCTCGACCTCCGGCTCGCCCTCGACCTCGCGCAGCACGATGCCGCAATCGCCCACCGGCTCGCCGTCGTGCTCGACCACCCACAGCCCGTACCCGTCAGCCGCGTACCGCTCCAGGTTGGCGTCGATCCAGCGAACGGACTCCGTCCGGGTCAGCGGCCGGTCCCAGTGCTCCAGTGTGTCCGGATCGCCCAGCATCCGCGCCAGCCAATCGATGTCCTCCGGGACGAACCGGCGCAGCACCAGGCGCTCGGTCTCGATCTCGGTGCGGCCGCTCACACCGCCTCGGTGGCCGCGGCGATCTCCTGCGCGACCTCGACGATGTCGCGGTTGGCATTCCAGACCTGGAGCTGGCGCATCGCGCCGGTGCCGGAGTCGAGGATGAACTCGATCCGCGCCAGCTGCTGCGAGCAGCCCAGCTCGCGGGCGACCGGCTTCAGCTCGCGCAGGCGGCGCCGGGCGAGCGTCCGCGCCGGCATCTTGACCCGCCGTCCCTGCACCAGGTCCATTAGCGGCGCGTCCAGCCCGTAGCGGGATGCCAGCCACTTGTTCTCGGCCAGCAGCATCCGGCTGTAGCGGCGCGGCGGGTTGCCGGCCTCGATCTGATCGAGCAGCTGCTTGACCAGGCACTGCACGTAGGCTGCCAGGGCAACGGTGTCCTCGATCCTGGTCTGGACGTCCATCACCCGCAGCTCGATCGTCCCCAGGCGGGGATGCGGGCGGACGTCCCACCACAGGTGCGTGTAGTCGCCGATCGCACCGGTCGCCTCCATGAACCCGACGGCCTCGGCGTACTCCTCGTACGTCTCGAACCGCGGCGGCAGGCCGCTGCGTGGGAAGCTCGCGAAGATCAGCGCCCGGGTCGACGCCAGGCCGGTGGCCTCGCCCCGCCAGAACGGCGAGTTGGACGAGAGCGCGAGCAGCACCGGCAGCTCGATCAGCACGCCCTCCATCACCTGCAGGCACAGCTCGGGCGATGGCACCGCGACGTGCACATGCATCCCGAACACCAGCTCGCGGCGGGCGATGTACTGCAGCATCTCGACCAGCATCCGGTACCGGTCGCGGGCCGTGATCTTCTGGTTCTCGAACAGCGAGAACGGATGGGTGGCCGCCGAGCCGAGGCGCATGTCGCCGGCGCGCGCGCACTCCGCGGCGTACCGGCGGATGGCTCGGAGATCCGCCTCCGCCTGATCGATGTCCTCGCAAACGACGGTGCCGGATTCCAGGACGCACTGCATCAGCTCCGGCTTGAGGCGGTCGGAAAACTCACTTCGCGCCGCCTCCTCGAGCACCGACTCGACGCCGGACACGAGGTCGAACGTGCTGCCGCTGAGGAGCATGTACTCCTCCTCCACCCCGACCGTCAGCGGCGGCCCCGCGCCGAACCGATGGTCGAGCACGCTCGCCGACTGCGTCGACGCGCCGCTGCCCTTCCCGGATGCCGCCTTGCCGCTGGCCATGCAGAGCCTTTTACCCCAAATCGCCGCCGAGCGAAAGCCGGGCGGCCTCAGTCTGCGCGGGCACGTACGATGTCACGGAGCCGAAGTGGCGGAATTGGCAGACGCGCCGGACTCAAAATCCGGTGGCCGCAAGGTCGTGTGGGTTCGATTCCCACCTTCGGCAT
>CAWEIS010000015.1:0-4737 GCA_963809205.1 uncultured Actinomycetes bacterium
CGAAATGGTAGAAGTTGCCAGCGCCGCAATTCCAGGAGCGAGCATGCAGCCCACAGACGAGCAGATCGAGTCCTATCGCCGCGACGGCTTCGTCGTCGTCGAGGAGTTCCTCCCGGCCGACGAGGTGGAGCGGGTGCGCGAGCACTTCGCGCGCTGCTTCGAGCACGAGTGGGAGACCGGGCTAATGCCCGACGAGGTCGACTGCCAGCCGGGCGTCACTCCGCCGGACAAGACGCGCCAGCTCTGCAATCTGTGGAAGGCCGACCGGACGATCGCCGCGACCACGCTCGCGGCGCGCAACGCCGAGTTCGCCGCGCGGCTGGAGGGCGCGCCGGGGATGCGGCTGTTCATCGACAACGCCGATGTGGAAGCGGCCGGCGGCAAGGCGCTGCTGGCCCACCAGGACGCCGCCTACCAGGGCTACTTCGATCCGGCCAACCTGACGACATGTTGGATGGCGCTCGACGAGACCCATGCCGACACGGGCACGATCTACTACGCCCGCGGATCGCACCTGTGGGGCCACATGCCGATGGGCGGCCAGTTCCACGCGCCGGAGGACTGGACCGGGCACGCGCAGCAGGTGGCGCCACCCGAGCTGTACGCCGAGGTCGATTGGGTGCCGATCGAGGTGCCGCCCGGCGGTGCGGCGTTCCACCACGGCTGGACGTTCCACGGCTCGCCCCCCAACGAGCGTGCCGACCGCGAGCGGCGCTCGATCATCAGCCACATGATGACCACCAAGACGCGCTGGCATCCGACGAACGTCCACGAGATCTACAGCCACTACCGCCGCCCGGACGAGCTCGAGATCGACGAGGCGTTCTTCCCGGTGATGTGGCGCGAGGATGGGTATCGCAGCCCGTTCATCGACCGGATCAGCGAGCCGGCGGCCGCCTGAGATGGCGTCCGCTGCGCTCGAGCAGCGGCTGGAGCAGAATGCGGCCGCACAGGCCGGGCTCGCCGAGCGGATCCGCGAGTCCGGGGTCGAGCTCGTCTACTACCAGTTCGTCACGCTGAACGGCCGGGTGATGGCGAAGGTCGCGCCGGCCCAGCACCTCGCGCGGAACCTGGAGCGGGGCGTGCAGTTCCACGGGTCGGCGGTCGCCGACCTGGCGACCAGCCGCCACGGCACGCTGATCGCCGAGCGGCCCGGAGCGCGAGGAGTTCCTGGCGCTCCCCGACGCGTCGACCTTCGCCGTGCTGCCGTGGGACACCACGTACGGGCGGTTCTTCTGCGACCTCTACACGCGGCGTGACCGGGCGGAGGAGCCGGGCGAGCCGCTCCCCACCTGCGTCCGCGGCAACCTGGCGCGCGTCCACGAGCGGTTCCGGGAGCGCACCGGCCTCGAGCTGCGGTCGGGTACGGAGCCGGAGATGAGCTGGCTGGGCGAGGACGTCGAGGTGTGGTCGCAGCCCAACGTGTCCCCGGCGTACCACGTCGGCGCGCTCGAGACGATGCGGCCGATCGTCAAGCGCGTGATCGGGTATGCGCAGGCGATGGGGCTGGACATGATCGAGGGCGACTACGAGGACACCGGCCAGCTCGAGCTGAACTTCCAGTTCGACCGCTGCGAGCGCACGTGCGACCGCCTGGTCACCTACCGGCAGATCTGCGCGCAGGTGGCCCGCGAGTTCGGCGTGATCGCCAGCTTCATGCCGAAGCCCGCCGTTGGCCTGATGGCGAACGGCTGCCACCACAACCTCAGCCTGTGGCGCGGCGACGAGAACGTGTTTGTCGAGGAGGACAACCCGACGCTGCACGTCAGCGAGACGGCGCGTAACGCGCTGGGCGGGATCCTCGAGCACTCGCGGGGGATGCTGGCCCTGCTGGCGCCGACCGTGAACTCGTATGCTCGCTACTGGGACCTCGGGCAGTTCGCCCCGGCCGTTGTCAACTGGGGCTTCGACAACCGGACGTGCGCGGTGCGCGTCAGCGCATCCGGGCGGCTGGAGTACAAACTGCCCGACGCCAGCGTCAACCCGTTCATCTCCCATGCCGCCGTGCTGGAGGCGATGGCCGACGGCCTCGAGCGGGGCACCGATCCGGGCGCTCCGCAGTCCGAGGACTCCTACGGCGACTCGGCCGGGCGGTTCCCCCCGCTGCCGCGCACGCTGGGCGACGCGCTGGCGACGCTCGCGGAGGACGACGTCGTCCGCGGAGCCCTTCCCGACGCGCTGTACGACGCGTTCGTCGAGTACAAGACCGACGAGTGGGAGCGGTTCTGCGGCACCGTGACCGAGTGGCACCGCCAGATGTACCTGCGGGCGCTGCCGTGAGCGGGCTGGTCGCCGACGGCCTGCTGACGTTGTGCTGCGGCGACATGGACGCGCGGCCTCTGTTCTGGACGACGCCGGAGCGCCGGCGCGACGGGCTGGAGCCCGGGCTGGCGCGGCTGGCGGCCGAGCGGGCCGGCCTCGGTGTGGCCTGGGAGTTCCGGCGCTGGGACCGGTTCCGGCCGTCGCTCGAGGCGGGCGAGGTGGATGCGATCTGGTGCGGCTCGGCGATCACCGAGGAGCGGCGTGAGATCTTCGACTACTCGCGGCCCTACGCCGCGTTCGACGAGGCCGTCCTGGTGCGGGCCGACTCGCCGATCACGTCGCTGGCCGGCCTCCGCGGCGCCCGCGTGGGGGCGATCGCCGAGTCGACGAACATGCGCCTGGCCGAGACGTTCGACGCCGCCGAGCTCGTTGCCTTCGACGGCACTTCAGCCGATGTGTTCGTAGAGATGATCGATGCGGTCGGGAGCGGGGACATCGATGCCTTCGTGGACGACGAGCCGGCGTTCGGCGGGATCGTCGCGGGCGGCGAGTTCCGGGTCGCGTATGTCGCGGAGACGCAGAATCCGTGGGGCGCGGCCTGCCGCCGGGGCGACGACGCGGTGCGGGAGCTGATCGACCGCGGCTTGGCGGCGGCGATCGCCGACGGCTCACTGGCGGCGGAGTGGCGCAGGTGGATGGGCGCCAAGGCGGTCCCAGCCGCCATACTGCCCACATGATGAAGCCGGTCGACACGCTACGGCGGCTGGTCGAGCTCGAGAGCCCGACCGGCGATCCCTCCCGGATCGCCCACATCGGCGAGTTCATCACGGCCGAGCTGGCGTCGCTCGGCGGCCGGGTGCACCACGACGGCGAGGTAGTCCGCGCCAGCTTCGGCCCCGAGGAGGACGGCAAGGCGGGGCTCTTGCTGCTTGCCCATCTGGACACCGTGTGGCCCGCGGGGACGCTCCAGAGGATGCCGTTCCGGGTGGACGGCGATCTGGCGCATGGGCCGGGTGCGCTCGACATGAAGGGCGGCATCGTGGTCATGCTGGAGGCGCTGCGCCGGGGCATGCCGTTCGGCCGGCCGGTCAGCGTGCTGGTGACGGCGGACGAGGAGATCGGCAGCCCCAACGGGCGGCCGCACGTCGAAGAGCTGGCGCGCCGCGCCGAGGCGGCGCTCGTGCTCGAGCCGCCGGTGCAGGACGGCACGATCACCACGGAGCGGTCGGGCCTGGCCCGCTACCAGCTGCGGATCGACGGCGAGGCGGCGCACGCCGGTCACGGAGGGCAGGGCATCTCCGCCGTCGAGGAGCTGGCGCACCAGACGCTGCGGCTCCTCGAGCTGCGCGACCGTGAACGAGGCGTCCGTGTCAACGTCGGCCAGGTGGCCGGTGGCACGGGCGACAACGTCGTCGCCGCCGAGGCCTGGGCGCGGATCGACGCGCGGGCGTGGACGGGCGACGAGCAGCGGACGCTGGAGGAGGCGATCTACGGGCTGCGGCCGGTGCTCGACGGCGCGAGGCTGACCGTGACCGGTGGCATCACGCGTCCTCCGATGATCCGCGACGACGCGGCGAAGGCGCTCGCTGCGCGGGCGATCGAGATCGCTCGGGGGTTGGGCCAGCAGGTCGGCGAGAACGCCTCCGGCGGCGGCTCCGACGGCAACTTCGCCGCGGCCGTCGGGACGCCCGTGCTGGACGGGCTCGGCCCGTTGGGCGCCGGTGCCCACGCTGACGACGAGCGCGTCTCGCTCAGCTCGATAGACGAGCGGGCCGACCTGGTCGCGGCGCTGCTCCGTCAGCTCTGACTGCGGGTTCACCGCAACGGTGTCCGTGGCGTCACTGATGCCCGGTCTGCCGAGGAGTAGGATCGTTCGGCCATGAGCGAGCAGCCGGCCGACAGGCAGGGAACCGGGGATGTGCTGTTTGCCGCCGCTGCAATCACCTTCGTCGTGGTCGCTGTCGCACTGGCGGCGTTTTGGTCGGGCCGCAACAGTGCACCGGTGACGACGGCGTCAAGCCAGCAGGCACCGGCCAAGCCGGCCCCAGTGTCGTCGGAGGTCGCGGTGGGCGCGCGCGCCTTCAGCCAGTTCGCCTGCGCCCAGTGTCATGGTCCGCGGGGAGACGGCAGCGTCTCCGCCGACGTCCCCGGCCTGCAGGCGGTCGCCTCGACCCTCACCACGCAGCAACTCACTCAGATCATCGAGCACGGGGCCGGGGTGTCGTCCGACCCTACGAAGCCGTACATGCCGGTCTGGAAGGGTGTCGTCTCGAAGGGCCAGATCAACGCCCTGGTCGCCTACATCAAGGCCGGATTCCCAGCCGTACCTGGCACAGCTGTGGCGAGTGTCCCAACGGATCAGGGCGACGTGGTCGCCGGCATGGTGCTCTACGACAGCTTCGGTTGCGTCAACTGCCACGGGCCAAACGGCCTGGGAGGCGTTCCCAACCCCGCCTCGCCCGACGGCACGATCCC
>CAWEIS010000016.1:0-5186 GCA_963809205.1 uncultured Actinomycetes bacterium
GGAATCGCCCACTCGCAGACCGCTTCGAGAAGTGGAGTGCGGTCGCCTGCGACCAGTCGACGTGGCGCGGCCTGGTCTGGAACGTCAGCTCGTCAGGCGACACGGTGGTCAAGCAGACGACGACCAGCCTGACGGTTGCCATCGGCACGGGCCGCGCCGCGGAGCCGGCCTCGACGTATACCTCGGACTGTGTCGCCACAGGCGACTTCGACGTGCGCGTTCACTACAACCTGGTGAGCTGGCCGGCGGCCAACTCGGTGCGCGTCGGCTTGCTGGTCAACAACCCCGACTACCCCTCGCCGAACGGATCGTTGACGGTGGAGCGAACGAGCTTCGCCGCCACCGGCGACGTGGGCACGGGTGAGAACTACGTGATGAACGCCGTCGACCCCGGCGGCCCGTTCCAGACGGTGCCGACCGGATCGACGACCGGCGACCTGCGCGCCAATCAGAAGGGCGCCGTGATCACGACGTACTACAAGGACTCCACCACCGGCGGCAAGTGGCAGAAGATCGGTACGTCGCCGGCCTACACCGAGCCGGTCACCGTCGGGCTGCAGATCTGGGGCGACATGGACCAGCTTCCCGGGCCGGTCAAGGCGAAGTTCACGAAGTTCAAGGCGACCGGAGACTGCGTGTGACGGCCACCGGCTGACTGGGAAAATCCCCGACGCGATCGACGAGCCGAGGGTCTACGGTCGAGCGGCAGGCAGTGAGATCGTGACGGAGGTGCGGCATGCGGAGGCGACAGACAGTCAAGTCGGCTGAGAGCGCTACCACGCGGACGGGGGTGCGCCGGATCGGCGCGGTTGTTGGCATCGCGCTCGCCGCGAGCGCGGCCGGCGGGGCCACGGCCCAGGCCGGGACGAACGCCTGGACGCCGCTGGCCCAGCCCCCGCAGATGGTGCCGGGCGTGACGTCGATCAGCTTCGGCCCCGGCGGTGTGGGCTACGCGTCCGGCGGTGAGCGGGCGTTCCGCACCACCGACGGCGGGGCGACCTGGTCGGTCAGGAGCCAGAGCCTGGGCGCGCTGACCGCCGACCCGTTCGATCCGCAGCGCGTGTACGCGTGGCGCACGCACTGGCCCCGCGAGCGCAACGGCAACCCCCAGCTGACCAGGATCGGCATCAGCACCAACGGGGGCACCAGCTTCACCGAGGTCGACCCGCACCTGCCGTTCACGGTGGAGGGCGACCTCGAGGGCCGAGTCGACATCCTGCCCGACCCGGTGCATCCGGGGCTGCTCTACATGTCGATCCAGCAGAGCAGCAGCTGCGCATTCCTGCGCAGCTCCGACCACGCGGCGACCTGGACGGTGCTGACGACGCCATGGCGCACATGCCGGCTCGCCGTCGACCAGGCGGGGCAGCTGTACACCGGGGGCGATGGCCACGGCGTGATGCGAAGCACCGACCGGGGCGCGACCTGGACATCCGGGTCGACGGGCATCCCGCGCAAGCCGAACGGCGATCAGCCGGTCGGCGCGACCGTGGTCTCGGCCGCCCACGCCGGCGTCGCCTACACGTCGTCAGCCAAGGCGATCTACGGCACCACCGACGGCGGCGCGCACTGGTCGGCAACCGGCGTGACGTTCGGACGATACTTCCAGCTGCTCGCCGTCGACCGCTGGCACGACGACGTGCTCTGGGCACGGAACGGGTCGACGCACCTGATCCGCAGCACGAACGCGGGCGCCACCTGGACCGCCGTGGGCGCCGTGCACGCCGATACGTTCGGGCTGCACCCGCTGGCCTTCGACACCTCGCAGACGGACCACGTGCTGGCCGCGCCGCAGATCTTCTTCCCGTTCACCGGTCCCGGCCCGGTCGGGATCCTGGGCAGCACCGACGACGGCGCCGGCTGGTCGCCGTCCCAGCACGGGCAGCTGGCACCCGTGCCGCTGGGGTCCGTGGCCCTGTCGCCCGACCACCCGGGCGTGATGTACGCGTCGGGCCAGACCGGGCACTTCGTCTCGCACGACTCCGGCGCAACCTGGAGCGGTTCGCCCGCCGAGGGGCCGTTCTTCACCCGCTTCAACCGGATCAAGGTGATTCCCGGGACGCCGGACACGGTGTTCGCCTACGGCCAGGAGGGCTACCGCAGCGCCGACGGCGGCCAGACCTGGCAGCCGGTCTCGATCCCCGGATCGCCGTCGCTCGACGACCTGACGGTCGGCGGCGGAGGCGGCATCTTCGCCGTCACCCAACCGGGCGGCGTGTGGTCGTCGCACGACAAGGGCGACACCTGGACGCGGATCAGCGCACCGCGGTTCATGAGCAGCATCTCGGCAGGAGCGGGCAGCGCGCTGTACGCCACCAACGGCGCCCTCTGGAAGCAGACGTCGACCGGCTGGACGAAGCTGCTCAGCTCCGCGTTCTGCCGCTGGGTGGTGGCCGACCCGGTGCACCAGGGCGTGGTCTACGCCGCGGTGAACACCGCTCCCCGGCCCCAGCTGCTGCGATCGACGGACGGCGGGGCGCACTGGACGGACATCGCGCCCGAGCAGGCATGGGGCGGCAACCTGATCGAGCCGCGCCTGATGCTCGACCCGAACAACCCCAACCGGCTGTTCCTGGACGGCGGCGTCAAGGACCGCCGGCAGCTCCTGATCAGCAACGACCTCGGCGCGCACTGGACGGCGGCGCCGAACGACACGACCAACCTCAGCCGCCGGTTCCTCGATCTCGCTCCCGGGACGCCGGCCCGGCTGATCGACATCGTGCGTTACCGCAGCGATCCGCACAGCGGCCCGCTGGACGACACCATCGAGGTGTACACGCCGTAGCCGGCGCCCGGCTACCGCGCCGCGAGCACGTCCGTGGCGCGGTGGCCGGGGCCGACGGCGTCCACGATCACCACAGTGCTGTCCGAGTGCTCGCTGCGCAGAGGCCGGATAGCCCGGTAGGCGTCCGATAAGTACCAGCGCTCAGCGTGGTCGCGGTCGGGGAAGCCGATGACGACCAGGTCGCCGTCGCAGCTGCCCTCCCGCACGTCGGCACGACTGCCGTGCACAACGTACCGGCCGCCGAACGGTTCGAGCGTCGACTCGATCCGCTCGAGGTACTCGACGATCTCCGGACCCATCTCCACGCTTCGGATCTGACCCACGGCGAAGGCCCCAGGGTCGTCGTTGCTCGGCATTCCGTCGTCTCCTGCTCGGTTCGTGTCCGCGAACGCGCCGGGGACCACACCGTAGCGCCCACCAGGGGGCTAGCGTCACCGCCATGCAGCCGACAGACATCACACTGCGCGCCGCCCGCGGCTCCGACGGCCCGGCGATCGGCGCGATCAAGGTCGAGGCCTGGCGTCACGCGTACGCGGCGATCCTTCCGGCCTCCGTCCTCGGCGGGCTCGATGTCGCCGAGGAATGGGCGGAATGGGCCGCGTACGCCGGCGAGACGCCGCCGGATGACCGGTTGATCGTCGCCTGCCGGGACGATGCGGTTGTCGGCTATGGCCGCAGCGAGCCCTGCCCCGACGACGACCTGCCGGGAGGCGGCGAGGTGGCCGGGCTGTACGTGCACCCGGCCATGCAGGGACAGGGCGTCGGATCGGCGATGCTCGCCTGGCTGGCCGACGATCTGGCGGAGCGCGGCTTCGCGCCGATCGTGCTCTGGCACTTCGTGGGCAATTCGCATGCCGCCGCCGTCTACGCCCGGTTCGGCTTCCGGCCCGACGGCGCGCGGCGACCGGTGCCGGGGCTGGAGATCGACGAAGTGCGGCTCCGGCTCGGCCACCGCGTCGGATAGGATCGGCGCGGGATGTCGTACAACCAACCTCCGCAGCCCGGGCCACCGCAGCCCATGCAGAGCCCGCCGCCTCCGCCCCGGAGCGACGGGTGGACGACGCAGCGGGTGCTCCTGGCCGGCGCCGGCATGCTGGTGTGCCTGCTGCTGGGCCTGCTGGCAGGGCTGGCGATCGGCGACAGCTCGAGCTCCGACAGCAAGGGCGCCGGCACCACGGTGATCAAGGGCGGGACATCCACCGTCACGCAGACCGAGACGTCGCCGCCGACGACGGTCACGGAAACCGACACGGTCACCGAGACCGAGACACAGCCCAGCTCCTAGCCGGTCACCGCGCGGCCAGCTGCTCAGCCAGCCATGCGTGCACCTCCGACGGGGTCGACTCGATCAAGCTGACGTGCCCATCGTCCGGCCGCAGGTCGAACTGCGCAGCGGGGACGTGCTGGGCGAGCCACCGCCCGTGGGCCACCGGGACGAACCGGTCTTGCGAGCCGTGCCAGATCCGCACGGGCACGTCGATCGAGGCCACGTCGAACCCCCACGGCTCGTAGACGGCCTCCGACTCGTCGGCCCACCCCTCGATCCCGGCCGCCAGCGCCTCGGTCATCGTGGCGTGCATGTGCTCGATCACGTCCCCTGTGAGGGCTGCCCTGTCGACCGGCGAGAGCAGGCTGGCCATGGCCTCCCGCAGCTCGTCCGGAGTGCTCCCTGCGAGCTCCGCCGCCTGTACCTGCAGGTAGGCGTGGTACGCCTCCTCGCCCTGCTGCATGACGTCGCGCTCCTCGGTATTCAGGTCGCCCATGCCGTCGAACCAGTCCAGGCCTTCGGCGTCAAACGGCGCATCGCCGGCGACCACCGCCGCCGCGACCACGCGGTCGGGGAGCAGCGCGGCCGCGGCCAGCGCGTGCGGGCCGCCGCCGGAGACCCCGGCGGTCGCGAACCGGCCGAGCTGGAAGTGGTCGGCCACGGTCTGGGTATCGACGGCCGACGAGCCGACGCGCAGCCCGGGCAGCCGCGAGGACTCGCCGTACCCCGGCCGGTCGTACGTGATGACGCGCAGGCCGTGCGCCGCAGCGTCGTCGACGATGTGCGCCTGGAGGCGCCCGCACAGCGGCGTCCCGTGATGGAAGACGAACGGTGCGCCGTCCGGGGCGCCGCCGTCGAAGGCGCGAATCGTCCGGCCGTCAGGCGTCCCGATGCGGTGCACCGTCTGACACACCGGCTCGTTCATCTCCTGGCAACGCTAATCCTCGCGGTGCGTATGCGCAACGCCGCGCCGGTGCCATCAAACCAGGGTTCCTTTACAGACAGGCTGGGTACTCCTTGCGGGAGCAAGCACCAGGAGGTCCCACGATGAGAGTCGGAAAGACGGTGACCCCGGTGCAGCAGCCCGAGCACACCCATCACGCAGCGGCGACCTAGCGCTGGAGCGAAAAGAAC
>CAWEIS010000017.1:0-3084 GCA_963809205.1 uncultured Actinomycetes bacterium
GACGACTACATCCTGACGACGCTGCTGATGGCGGCGGCGCTGTTCCTGGCGGGCGTCGCGACCTCGTTCGGGTCGCGGTCGGCGCGCGTCGTCCTGGTGGCCGGTGCCGCGCTGGTTCTGGCGCTTGCGGCTGCGAGGCTGATTGACCTGCCGGTCGCATGACCGGACAATGCAGGCGCGGTGCACCTGGCGGCGCTGTGGCAGCCAGGTCGGGTCCCGATCGACGTGGAGGGTGCGATGAGTGACGACCAAGTGACAGGCGCCATCGACTGGTTCCTGATCGAAGCGCAGAGCAAGGAGATGAACGGCGAGCTGGTGCCGCCGCTGCTCGACCTCGTCGACCGGCGCCTGATCCGGATCCTCGACGTGCTGATCGTGGTCAAGCGGGGCGAGGGCGACTTCGACGTGAAGACGACGTCGGACCTCGATCCCGAGCAGGTCGGCGACCTCGGCGCGCTGGCCGGCGCATCGTCCGGCGTGCTGTCCGCGGATGACGCGGCGGACGCGGCGGCGCTGATGACGCCCAACAGCCTCGGCCTCCTGATCGTGTACGAGAACCTGTGGTCGATCCCGTTCGCCGTCGCCGCCCGGAAGGCCGGCGGTCAGCTGATCGCCAACGGCCACATTCCGACCCAGGCCATCCTGGCCGCTCTCGACTCCCTCGAAGCCTGAGGAAAGGAACCACGTCATGGGACTCATCGGAGGCATGGCCCGCACCGCCGTCATCGCCGGCACCGCAACCGCCGTCTCGAACCGCGTCTCGCGCCGGCAGGCCGACGCGCTGGTCACAGGACGATCAGTCCGTCCTACGCCGAGCCGCAGTACGCGCAGCAGCCGCAGTACGCGCAGCCGCAGTACGCCCAGCCGCAGTACGCGCCTCCGCCGCCTCCCCCCGCCCCGAGCCAGGACGAGATGTTCGAGCAGCTGCGGCAGCTCGCGGAGCTCAAGGAGCAGGGCATCCTCACGGAGGCGGAGTTCACCGCGCAGAAGCGGCGGATCCTCGGGACCTGATCGCGCCGGCCGTGCCAGCCCCGGGCAGCCGCGGGGAACGATAGTATCGAGCCGCGAACCCGCCCCTGAGGAGGCGCTCGATGCTGCTTGCGGCCTACCCCTTGATGAACATCTTCTGGTCGATGTTGTTCTTCTTCGTCTGGGTGATGTGGATCATGCTCGTGTTCCGCGTCTTCGGCGACCTGTTCCGGCGGGACGACATGAGCGGGTTTGCGAAGGCGGCCTGGATCTTCCTCGTGATCTTCGCGCCGTTCCTCGGCGTGTTCATCTACGTGATCTCGCAGGGCGGCTCGATGGCGGAGCGGAATGGCCGGCAGGGCCGGCCGCGTCAGGCGCGTTACGACTACCCCGTGCAGAACGTGGCCGGCGGCGGCGGTGCCGCCGACGAGATCGAGAAGGCCAAGGGCCTGCTCGACAGCGGGGTCATCACGCAGGCGGAGTTCGACGCGCTGAAGGCGTCGGCGCTCGCGTAGATGTCCGGATCAACCAACAGGAGAGGAGCGGCATGAGCCGGTACGAGCGCCCACCCGGTGGCGTCGGCAGACTTCCCGGCGAGGGTGAGGTCGGCGACGGCTGGATCACGTTCGCGATGGTCATGATCGGCCTGGCCGGCGCCGTCAACGTGCTGGATGGCATCGTCGCCCTGACGCGGTCGGAGTTCTACGTCGGCGACGCGGTGTACGTCTTCAGCGACCTGAAGACCTGGGCCTGGATCGTGCTGATCCTCGGCGCCCTCCAGCTGCTGTCCGTGATGGCGCTCGGCAAGGGCCGCACGTGGGCGCGGTGGTTCGGCATCGCCGTCGCCGGCCTCAACGCCATCGGGCAGCTTGCCTGGGTGCCGGCCTATCCGGTGATCGCTCTGGCGATGTTCGCCGTCGACATCCTGATCATCTACGCGTTGACGGTGTACGGCGGGCGCACATTGGCGGCGTGACGCGCGGCGGGTCCCGCTCGGGTCGGTAGGCTTGGTCGGTGGAGCGGACCGGAACACCGCTGGGTGCCCGCATCACCCAGATCGCGCTGACGCTGATCATCGTCGGTCTGGTCGTCTTCAAGGTGCTGCCGGGCATCGCCGACTGGAGCGAGGTCGGCGCCGCGCTCAAGGGCGCGCCGCTCTCCGAGCTCCTCCTCGTCCTCGTCGTCGCGCTCGGCCTCGAGGTCGCTGAAGGCGCTCGAGCAGCAGATCCTGATCCCGAAGCTCGGCATCTCGCGGGCGTTCGTGGCGCTCGAGAACACCGCCCTGGTGTCGAACCTCGTCCCGGGTCCGTCCGGCACGACGATGCGGTTCGTGATCTACCGCTCGTGGGGCATCACCTCGGCCGACTTCGCGAAGGGCTGGCTGGTCTCGAGCGCGTTCAACAACCTGCTCGTGCTGGCGATGCCCGTGGTCGGCGCGATCCTGGTCATCACGACTCGGACGTCGAGCCGCCGCCGATGGCTCGCCGGCGTCGCCCTGATCGGGGCTGGTCGCGACGACCGCGGCGGTCGTGCTCGTGATCGGATCCTCCGCAGCGAGTCGCTCGCCCGCCGGGTCGGATCGATCTACGGCCGGCTCCTGCAGAAGCTGCGCGGTCTGATGAAGAAGCCGGCCGCCGGCCAGGACGGCGCGGAGGCCGTGGTGCGGTTCCGCACCGACGCGATCGACGCGATGCGGACAGCGGCGTCGCCCTGGCGCTGACGATCACGCGCCAAGTTCATCGTCACCGCACTCTTGCTGTGGATGTCGCTCGACGCGGTCGGATTCTGCCGTCGGGCTACCTGTCGCCGGCCGAGGTGTTCGCCTCGTACACCTTCGTCCGGCTGCTGACGATCGTGAACATCACGCCCGGCAGCGTCGGCGTCGCCGAAGCCCTGTACGCGAGCAGCCTCACCTATCTGGCGGGCGCCGGTGCCGACGAGGCGCTGATCGTCGCCGGCGTGGTCGTGTTCCGCGCCGCGACCTACGCCCTGCCGATCGTGCTCGGCGTGATCTGCAACATCGTCTGGCGCCGGAAGCGCTCGTGGCGGGCCGAGGTCGAGGAGGTTTCGAGCACGGACGCGGTGGTGGCCGCGGCCGCCGACACGATCACCGAC
>CAWEIS010000018.1:0-7241 GCA_963809205.1 uncultured Actinomycetes bacterium
TCCCGCGACGGCCGCGTAGCTCCTCAGGCCGCGATCTGCGAGCCGTGCCACCGCCCGATCCGCCTCGCCTTCCCGCCCAGCGGATCGACGGGGCCGAACACGAGCAGGACGTACTCCGGGTCGTCGGGGTCGGGCTCCAGCCACTCGTGCCAGAGGGGCACCCCGCGGGACGTCGTCTCGGTGCGGAGCGCCTCGTGCTCCGCACGGTCGGGGTGGGTGTTCCACGCCCGCTCGATCAGCTCCGCCGCATCCTCGGTGGTGGCGGCGATGTGGTGGAGCTCGATATGTGCCAGCTCCGTCATAGTACTCCAAAGTATACCGTACTACGGTGCATATCGCCAGAGATGGCAGGGTCGCGCGGACCGGTGACGAAGACCGCGCGGTGCCGGACACGCCACGCATCGGACGCGAGCAGCTGGCGGACGTCGCGCGCTTCCGGCTCGCGCTTCGCCACTTCGAGCACCGCACCGCCCAGGTCGTCAAGCGCTGTGGCCTGACGCCGCAGCGCTACCTGCTGCTGCTGGTGGTGGAGACCACCCGTGAGCGCGGCGGAGCCACGGTGTCCGGCATCGCCCGCGACCTGGAGATGCCGCAGACCACGGTCACCGATCTGGTGGCGCGCGCCGTCGACACCGGACTGCTCGACCGCACCGCCGGCGCCGACGGCCGGGTCAGCCACATCGGGGCGACGGCGGAGGGCCGGCGGCGGCTGCTGGACGCCGTCGATGCGCTCCGGGCGGAGCGCTCGCAGCTCCGCCGGGCGCTGGTCGAGCTGACCAACCTGATCTGAGTCGTCAGACGTGCGACAGCGCGATGTCGAGGGGACGTGGCACGCGATCCAGCTCGAGCGCCTGCACCAGCAGCCGCGCGTATCGAACCTTGCGGCTGCCGCCGCTGCCCATGAACCGGCGCAGCTGCTCGTGCAGTGGCCGGCCCCTCCACGCAGGCTGTTTCTGCAGGGTGCGGAACGGCCCCAGGTCGCCCTGGACGGCGAGCACCTCCTCGACCCGCCCGGTCCCGAGCGCGCGGATCAGCTCGTCCTCGAGATCGGCGTCGCAGACGCCGAATCCCAGCCGCTCCATCCCCTCGCGTGTCAGGTCGGAGCCGAGGCCGGCGCGCTCCAGGCCGAGCCGGTAGTCGCGCTCCTCGCCGGCGTCGCACATCCCGGCGAGCCGGATCCCGAGGCCGTCCGGCCCGTACCGGCGCAGGTAGCGGCCGATCGCCTGGGCGCCGCCGATCGGCACGACGGCGACGCCCTCGGCCGCCAGGTCGCGGCCGCGGAGCTCCGCCACGCCCTCTACGGCGCGCTGATCGCTCACTCCCTCGACGAGGATCACTGCCCGCTGCGTCATGGCCGTATCATTTCCCCCGATGGCCGAAACCGCGAGAGTCGACGTGGAGGCGGCGGGGCGGACGATCTCGGTCTCCAACCCGCAGAAGGTGTTCTTCCCCGAGCGGGGCGAGACGAAGATCGACCTGATCCGCTATTTCCTGGCGGTCGAGGAGCCCGCCATGCGCGCGCTCGGCGGACGGCCTGTGCTGCTGGAGCGCTACCCGGACGGGGCCGGTGGATCGTCGTTCTTCCAGAAGCGGGTGCCCAAGAACGCGCCCGACTGGTTGGAGACGACCACCGTGCAGACCCCCAACGGCACGCCGTCGCAGGCCCTGGTCGCCGCGGATGTCGCCCACCTGGTCTGGGCGATCAACATCGGGACGATCGGGATGCACGCGTGGCCCTACCACGCCGACGACCCCGATCACGCGGACGAGCTGCGCCTGGACATCGACCCGTCGCCTGGGGTGACGTTCGCGATGGTGCAGGAGGCGGCTTCGGAGGTGCGACGGCTGCTCGACGAGTTCGGCATCGAGGGCGGCCCCAAGACCACGGGGCGAAACGGCATCCACGTCTACGTGCGCCTGGTGCCGGACCGCGATTCGTATGCCGTAAGGGCTGCCGCGGTCGCCGTCGCCCGCGAGCTGGAGCGGCGCCGCCCGGACCTGATCACGGCGGCGTGGTGGAAGGAGGAGCGCGGCACGCGGGTCTTCATCGACTTCAACCAGAACGCGCCCCACAAGACCGTGCTGGGGACGTGGACGGTGCGGCCGCGGCCGGGAGCGCAGGTCTCGACACCGTTCAGATGGGACGAGCTCGAGGCGATCGTGCCCGACGAGCTGACCATCGTGACGGTGCCCGAGCGGGTGGCCGCCGGCGGCGATCCGTGGGAGCCGCTGAGCGCCGAGCCGCAGCGTCTCGAACCGCTGCTCGAGCTGCACGAACGGGACATGGCCGCCGGGTTGATGGACGCGCCCTGGCCGCCCGTCTATCCGAAGATGCCGAACGAGCCGGCCCGCGTCGCGCCCAGCCGCGCGCGCAAGCCCGCCGACTGACCGCTACGGCCGGGCCGCGTACTCCACGCGCGGGAACGGCCAGTCGCGCTCCAGCCAGTCGTGCACGGCGCGGTGGAGCGGCGCGTCGAGGTCGGCCCGTGCCTCCGTCACCCACGACCTGACGTCCGCCGCGCGCTCGTCGCCCGCCAGCGGGTAGATGTAGACGCAGCCGACGACGTCGTCATCCGGATCGAGCACCGTGTACGTGAACCCGCGGCGCGCCTGGAAGTCCCCGTCGTGCCGGAGCAGGTCGGCCATGTTCTGGTCGAGTGTCATCTCGTGGGGCCAGTTGCCCGCTTCGAACCCCGGCGTGCGGTGGATGTGCTCCATCGACGACGACCACGCCGCGTGGTCGCGGGCGTTGTGCTCGCCGGTCAGGGGCTCCAGCCGGAACCCGGGGCCGTCGAGCGTCATCGGCGGCTCGAACCCCTCGGGGGCGAAGGACGGTTCGGTCATGGCGGCAGCCTACCGGTGCATAGACTCGTCTGCGATGACGGTCGCGCTAGGACTGTTCGCGGCTGTCGGGTGGGCGTTCGTGACCCTCCGGCTGGCGAGCGTCAGCCGCGGCCTCGACCCGGCGGTGGCGATGTTCGTGCTGCTCGGCGCCAGCCTGGTGCTGACGGCGCCGCTGGGGCTCGCGCTGGACGGCGTGCCGCCTGCACACAGCCGCGGGCTGGCGGCCGCAGCTGCCGCCGGGCTGCTCGAGATGAGCGGCTTCCTCTGCTACCTGCGGGCCGTACAGCGGGGCTCGATGGCGGTGATCGCGCCGCTGATCGGGCTCGAGGGCGGCGTCGCCGCGGTGATCGCGGTGATCGGCGGCGAGGCCGTCAGCGCGACTCTGGCCGTCGGCATCGTGATGGCCGCGCTGGGGGCGTCACTGGCATGCGCGGCTCCCGGCGAGCGCACCGCTGCAGGCGCCGGGTGGGCGCTGCTCGCCGGCCTGCAGTTCGGCGTCATGCTCACCCTGTTCGGCGCCACGGACGAGCTCGGTGCGTTCAACGCCGTCACCGTCGCCCGGCTGACCGCGCTCGCCGTGCTGCTGCCGGTGCTCGCCGTCCGCGGCTGGCAGCCGACGCCCCGGCCGGTGCTCCGGCGGATCGCCGAGTGCGGGCTGGTGGACGCGGTCTCCTTCGGCGCGTTTGCCGCAGCCGCCGCGCGCGGCCCGGTCAGCGTCGCGTCAGTGTGCGCCGCGCAGTTCTCGACCGTCAGCGTGATCGTTGCGATCATCGTGCTCCGCGAGCGCCCAGCGCCCGTGCAGCTGGTCGGCATCGGGCTGACGCTGGTCGGGACGACGGTGCTGGCGGCGGTATGAGGGGTGGGGTGGCACTGCTACCGACCGACGAACACGATCTCGAAGCGGAAGAGCCGGGCGTTCAGGCTGGCGCCGCTGCCCTGCAGTACCTCGACGTGTACCGTCTGACCGGCCGCCAGCTGCTCGATCCCGCTGACGGTCTGCGAGGTGAACGCCGGAGAGGGCAGTGCGGGTCCGGCGAACGAGCCGCTCGGCCCGACGATCGACGTCCGCCGATATCCGGTGGCGCTGGGATCCCAGTCGACCACGGCCGACACGACGTAGGTGCCGGAGACCGGAGCGACGAAGTTCTCGGTGCTCGTACCGGTGTCGTGCAGGTCGGCGGTGTCGAAGAACTCGGAGTTCGCATGCAGCACCGTGCCGGTTGCCGCCGGCACCGCCTCCGACGACAGGTTCATGACCGAGGCGGCCGGTGCGGCCGCCAGCTTGTCGGAGGTGACGGCGCCGCTGGTGATGTCCGCGGCCTTCACCTGGCCGTCGGAGATCTTCCCGCTGCCGACAGCGTCCGTCCCGAGATCCGCGTTCTTGACCTCGCCGTTCTTGATGTCCTCCGACTTGATCGACTCGTCGATGATCTGTCCGCCACCGATGGTGGCCGCGGCGTACGCGGTTCCCCGAGGGCGGCGAACAGTGCGATCAGGGCGAAGATCATCGCCGCGGACGGTCGCGGAACGCGGAATCTGGTCACGTTTCTCCCTTGTAGACGCCGAAGCTCACCACTGCACCGGTGCCCGGCGTACACTCGGCCAGCCCCGGGAGGGGGGTTCCCGTGTCACCCGAAATCGAGCGCAGCACCGATCCCGGCATCCGGCGGCTCCTCAGCGAGCGGATCGACGCACACAACCTGGAGACAACCGGGATCCGGGACTGGCACCCGCTGACGTTCATCGTCCGCGACGGGGACGGCGAGCTGGCCGGCGGCGTCGAAGGCTGGGAGTGGGGCGGAACCTGCTTCGTGAACTCGCTGTGGGTGCGCGACGACCGCCGCGGCGCCGGGCTCGGCACGGCGCTGATGGACGCGATGGAGGCCGATGCACGGCGGCTCGGCTGCACCCTGATGGTGCTCGAGACGCACAGCTTCCAGGCCCCAGGGTTCTACGAGCGGCGCGGGTTCGCCCGTGCCGGCGAGGTCGCCGGCTACCCGCGCGGGGAGGCGTTCATCCTGATGGCCAAGCCGCTCGGCGGCTAGTCGGGTCGCCGGCTGGCGGCCGGCGCATCCTTGAGATCCGGCTCCGCATCCTCGGGCAGCTCGGGGCCGCCGTCGGTGGTCGCGTCCGCGGCGTCGCCTCCCGCCGGGTCGATGCCGCCCTCGGTGGCCGGCTCGTCGGAGCCGGTCGTCTCACCCAGGACGTCGCTGCCCAGCCGCGGGTCGTCCGCCAGCTGCTCGGGCGACGCGTCGGAACCGCGCAGCTCAGCCGGGACGATGCCCTCGGCCGCAGTCTCGGCCCACGGTCCCTTCTCGCGCAGCTCGGCGTCGTCAGGCGTCGTGCCGCCGCGCTGCTCGCTCGGCTTGACCTGCTGCTCGTCGTTCTCGGTCATGTGCCGGCGATACCCCGCACGGCCGCCGCTCAACCGTCGGTGCCCTTCCGCTTCCCCGACGGCGGCGCCTGCCGGAACGCGCGCTCGAGCTGGTCTGCCACCCAGTCCTCGACGCGCCGCTCGAAATCCTTGGCCGCGCGGTCGATCCGCTTGTCGGGGGGCTGGTCGCCATGCTCGAGTGTCTCGAGAGGCGACGCCGCCGTCCGCCGCAAGGGCGGAAACTCCTTTGCCAGGCCGGGCGCCACCAGTTGGTAGACCGGCTCGGGGCCGTCCATGTCCGGCAGACTGGTCGAGCCGAGCTCGATCGCCTCGGCCCGCGAGATCCCCCGGGTCGTCTCGGTCATCAGCACCTGCCCGCCGTGTCCCGCGGCGCACAGCCGCGCCGCTCGCACGACGTCGATGCCGGTGTAGCCGCCATCCGAGGTGCGGTGCGGCTCGCCGGTGTGCAGCGCCATCCGCACCCGAACCTTGGTGCCGTCGGGCCACTGCTCGAGCGCGTGGCCGCGCTGCGCCGCGATGGCGGCGGCTACGCCGGCCGGCGCCGAGCGGAAGGCGGCGAACATCGCGTCGCCCTGGCAGTCGACGACGACGCCGTTGCCCCCGGCGATCGCCTCGCGCAGCAGCCGGCGCTGGCGGTCGAGCACGTCCGGCCAGCCGTCGCCCAGCCGCTTGAGCAACGCCGTCGATCCCTCGATATCCGAGAACAGCAACGTGACGGTGCCGTCCGGCAGGTCGGGCGGTTGGTGCTCGGGGTTCGCGTTCATCCCTCATACGAACCGTAGCGCCACCGGCCGCGCCTGCGCGGATAATGGCCCGATGCTCCACGCGCCTCCGCGCCCGGTCGCGGCGCTCGCCCTCGCCATGCTGCTGGCGGGCGCGGGCTGCGCCACGCAGAGCGTCGCGCCGCAGTCGCATCCGCCGGCGTCGGGCCATCAGCCCGCATCCGCCGGGTCGCCGGGCTCGACGCCGGGGAAGCATCACCGACCTCACGGCCGCCCGGCCGCGTTCCACGCAGGCCCCGGCTGGACAGTGCGGCAGGCGCGGCAGGCGCTGCCGGCGCTGGCCGTCCGGCGGCCCGCCTCGATGCGCGGCTACGACCGCGATCGCTTCGGGCCGGCATGGGAGGACGTGGACGGCGACGGCTGCGACACCCGGGACGACATCCTCAACCGCGACCTGTCGGCGAAGGCATGGAACGATTCCGCCCACTGCGAGGTGCGGCGGGGCGTGCTGCGCGACACGTACACGGGCAGGCGGATCCGTTTCCGGCGCGGCGTCGAGACATCGCTGGCAGTGCAGATCGACCACATCGTCGCGCTGGCTGACGCCTGGCGCACCGGCGCCGCGCGGTGGACGGCGGGGCGGCGGCTCGCCTACGCCAACGATCCGCGCGTGCTGATCGCCGTCGACGGGCCGGCCAACGAGCAGAAGTCCGATGACGACGCGTCGCAGTGGCTCCCGCCCAGCCGCCGGTTCCGCTGCCAGTACGTCGCCGACCAGGTGATGGTCAAGTCCACGTACCGGCTGTGGGTCACGTCGGCCGAGAAGGCCGCGATGAGGCGCGTGCTGCGCAGCTGCTAGCCGCCGGGCACTGGGGCTACTCGCGCGTCCGGGCGAGCACGACGCCGGCTGCGGTGGTCCCGGCCAGGAAGTTCGTCACTCCGGCGAACGCCGCGACCACCAGCAGGTAGGGCGACTCCGCCACCGCGATCGCCCCGTACACGACGCACGCGGCCGCTCCGCAGAGCGCGCCGATGCCGAAGCTCGTGCCGATATAGGAGAGCCCGCGGCCTGGCTCGTCAGGGCGACTGCGCGCGACGAGGTAGCCCACGACCCCGCCGGGCAGGCCGGTCGCGCCGATCAGGTAGGCGGCGAAGAGGAGGTCCTCCACGGCTGCACCCTATGGGGCCAGCACGTCGAGGACGCGCTCGGGCTGACCGAACCGGCGATCAGCACGTCGCGGCCGGCGATCTCGCGGGCCTCGCGGGCGATCTTCGCACCG
>CAWEIS010000019.1:0-19813 GCA_963809205.1 uncultured Actinomycetes bacterium
CTCCAGCTTAGCGCGTGCGGGCGTGGACCGCCGAAAACGCTGCGACGGCCTGCTCCAGATCGGCGTCCGAGTGGGCGGCCGAGATCTGGGTTCGGATCCGCGCCCGGCCGCGCGGCACCACCGGGTAGGTGAAGCCCACGGCGAGCACGCCCTCGCCGCGCAGCTCCTCCGAGAAGCGCACCGCCAGGTTCTCGTCGCCCAGCATCACCGGCACGATCGGGTGCTCGCCGGGCAGCACCTCGAGGCCGACCCCGCCGAGCCGCTCCCGGAACCAGGCCGTGTTCGCGGCCAGCCGCTCGCGGCGCTCGCCGGACGACTCGAGCAGGTCGAGCGCCGCCAGCGCGGCGCCGACGATCGGCGGGGCGACGGTGTTCGAGAAGAGGTACGGCCGCGAGCGCTGGCGGAGCAGCTCCACCACCTCGCGGCGGCTGGCGACGTACCCGCCGCTGGCACCGCCGATCGCCTTGCCCAGGGTGCCGGTGAGAATGTCCACCCGCCCGCCGGCGCCGGTGCTCTCGGGCGTCCCCCGGCCGCCGGCGCCGAGGATGCCAACGGCGTGCGAGTCGTCGACCATGACCATCGCGTCGTACCGCTCGGCGAGGTCGCAGATCGCCGGCAGGTAGGCGATGTAGCCGTCCATCGAGAACACGCCGTCGGTGGCGATCAGCCGGCGGCGCGCGCCGGACGCCTCCTGAAGCTTCGCCTCCAGATCGGCCATGTCGCTGTTCCGGTAGCGCAGCCGCTGGGCCTTGACCAGACGGATGCCGTCGATGATCGACGCGTGGTTGAGCTCGTCCGAGATCACCGCGTCGGCATCGGTCAGCAGCACCTCGAACAGCCCGGTGTTGGCGTCGAAGCAGGAGCCGAACAGGATCGCGTCCTCGGTGCCCAGGAACGCGGCGATCCGCTGCTCCAGCCGGCGGTGGATCTCCTGCGTGCCGCAGATGAACCGCACCGACGCGAGCCCGAAGCCCCACTCGTCGAGGGCCGCGTGCGCCGCGTCGGCCATCGCCGGGTCACCCGCCAGGCCGAGGTAGTTGTTGGCGCAGAGATTGATCAGCTCCGAGCCGTCCTGCAGCGTGATCCGCGCTCCCTGGGGGGTCTCCAGGATCGCCTCGTGCTTCTCCATCCCCGCGTCGCGCACTGCGGCGAGCTCCGCCGCCAGCTGGTCTCTCACCGTGTCGAACATCGCCTCAGCCTCCCGACCAGTCGAGGATCACCTTGCCCGCCGAGCCGGAGGCGGCCACGTCGAACGCCTCCTCGAAGGACGCGTACCCGAACCGGTGCGTGATCACGGGGCTGATGTCCAGCCCCGACTGCAGCATCACGGTCATCTGGTACCAGGTCTCGTACATCTCGCGCCCGTAGATGCCGCGGATCGTCAGCATGTTCGTGATCAACCGCGTCCAGTCGATGGCGATGTCGTCGGTCGGCAGGCCGAGCACGGCGATCCGTCCGCCATGGGCCATGTTCATCACCATCGACTCCAGCGCCGCGCCGCTGCCCGACATCTCCAGGCCGACGTCGAAGCCCTCGGCCATGCCCAGATCGACCTGGATCTGCTCGACGCTCGTCTCCCGCGGGTCGAACGTCACGGTCGCACCCAGCCGCTCGGCCAGCGCGCGCCGCTCCGGGTTGAGGTCGGACACGGCGACGAACCGCGCGCCGGCGTGGCGGACGACGGCGGTCGCCATGCAGCCGATCGGCCCGGCGCCGGTGATCAGCACGTCCTCGCCCAGCACCGGGAACTGCAGCGCGGTGTGCACCGCGTTGCCGAACGGGTCGAAGATCGACGCGACGTCGAGGTCAACCCCGTAGTGGTGGTGCCAGATGTTCGTCATCGGGAGGGCGATCAGCTCGGCGAACGCGCCCGGCCGGTTGACGCCGACCCCGGACGTGTGCGCGCACAGGTGGCGGCGGCCGGCCATGCAGTTGCGGCAGCGGCCGCAGACCACATGGCCCTCGCCCGACACCACCTCGCCGGGGTGGAAGTCGGGGACGTTCGAGCCCACCGAGACGACCTCGCCGACGAACTCGTGCCCGATCACCATCGGCACCGGGATGGTGCGGCTGGCCCAGGCGTCCCAGTTGCGGATGTGCAGGTCGGTGCCGCAGATCCCGGTGCGGAGGACGCGGATCAGCACGTCGTTGATCCCGCAGTCCGGTTCGGGCACATCTGCGAGCCACAATCCCGGCTCGGCGTGGAGTTTTACCAGCGCTTTCATCGCAACTCCGAATCGGACGGCGCTCGGGCGACCGGTACGATACACAGAGCTCCTGGCGGGTAAGGTGATCGCGGGATGACCCGGTTCGTCGTCGACAGCGGCGTCGTGCTCCAGCTGGCACGCGAGGGGTACGAGGTGCCGGCCGAGCACGAGCTGCTCGCACCGACGCTGCTGCGCTCGCAGATGCTGTCCGACCTGCACGAGGCGGTGCACCGCGGCGAGCTCCCGGCCGATCAGGCGTTCGACCTGCTGACCCGGGCGTGGGCGATCAAGATCCGGCTGCTGGGCGACGCCGTGCTGCGCCGCAACGCCTGGGAGATCGCGGAGAGCCAGGGCTGGGCCGCGACCTACGACGCCGAGTACCTCGCGCTGACCAGGCTGCAAGGCGACGCGTTCGTCACCCTCGACGCCGACCTGGCGAGGCGGGCCGACGGGATCGTCCCCACGGCGTCGATCGACGCGCTGCGAGCCTAGGCAAGGAGGATCACGATGACAGGCACGACCACTCAGCAGGAGCTCATCGAGCTCGAACGCCGCTACTGGCGGGCGCTCACGGACGGCGACGTCAACGCGGCGCTGGAGCTGACCGACGACCCGTGTCTGGTGACCGGCGCCCAGGGGCTCGGGCTGATCGACCACCAGACGTTCTCCGCGATGATGCAGCAGGCGAGCTGGACGATCGACCGCGCCGAGATCGCCGACGACGTGCAGGTGCGCATGCTGGGCGCCGACACGGCCGTGGTCGCCTACACGGTGCGCGAGGAGCTGACCGTCGACGGCGCCCCGGTCAGCTTCGACGCCGCGGACACCTCGACCTGGGTGCGCCGCGACGACCGCTGGGTCTGCGCGGCGCACACCGAGTCGCTGCGCGGCGACCCGTACGGGCGCGACCGACGCCTCTCGAGTTCGTAGTATCTCCGCGTGAGCGAGCACCAGTCCAGCCGGATCGGGATCGATGTCGGCGGCACCTTCACCGACGCCGTGATCGTCGCCGCGGACGGCCGGGTCGAGATCGCCAAGGTGCCCTCGACACCGGAGCGGATCGAGCGCGGGTTCATGCACGCGCTGGCCGAACTGGTTGAGCGCAGTGGCTCGCAGGCGGGCGACGTCGGGTACCTCGCGCACGGCTCGACCGTCGCCACCAACGCCATCGTCCAGCGACGGCTGGCGCGGACGGCGCTGATCACCAACCGCGGCTTCCGTGACGTGCTGGCCATCGGCACCCAGATGCGGGCGGCGGTGTACGACCTGTGGTCGCCGGAGCCGGAGCCGATCGTGCCGCGCGGGCTGTGCATCGAGGTGGGCGGCCGGCTGGATGCGCAGGGCGCCGAGGTCGAGCCGCTCGACGAGCTGTCGGTGCGGGCCGCGGCCGCCGCAGTCCGAGAGGCGGACGTCGAGGCGGTCGCCGTGATGCTGCTGTTCTCGTTCCTCAACCCGGCGCACGAGCTGCGCGTCGGCGAGCTGCTGGCGGAGGAGCTGCCGGGCGTCGAGCTGTCGCTCTCGTGCCAGGTGGTGCCCGAGTTCCGCGAGTACGTCCGGGCCTCGACGACGGCGCTCAACGCGGCGCTGCTGCCGCTGATGGGCACCTACCTGACGGCGCTCGGCGGCGAGGTCGACGGCGCCGGCATCTCGGTGCCACTCCATCTGATGCAGACCAACGGCGGCGTGGCACCGGCGGCCCGCGCCCGCGAGCTGCCCATCGCGCTGTCGGCCTCAGGCCCGGCCGCGGGCGTGATCGGCGGCGGCCGGCTGGCCGAGCTGGTCGGCGAGGGCGACGCGCTGACCTTCGACATGGGCGGCACGACCGCCGACATCGGGTTGGTGCTCGGCGCCGACCCCCAGGTGCGGTTCTCCGGCGAGGCGGCCGGGATGCCGATCAACCTGCCGCAGATCGACGTGCTCTGCATCGGCGCCGGGGGCGGCTCGATCGCCCGCGTCGACGAGTTCGGCTCGCTGACCGTCGGCCCGGCCAGCGCCGGCGCCGACCCAGGGCCGGCCGCCTACGGCCGCGGCGGCACGGAGGCGACCGTGACCGACGCCCACGTCGTCCTGGGAACGTTGTCCAGCGAGCACAGCCTCGCCGGCGGCGTGCCGCTCGACCGCGAACTCGCGCGGGCCGCCGTGATGTCGTCGGTGGGAGAGCCGCTCGGCCTGCAGGCCGAGGCCGCCGCCGAGGCGATCCTCCGCATCACCAACGCCAACATGGCCAACGCCCTGCGGCTGATGACGGTCGCCCGCGGGCACGACCCGCGCCGATTCGCGCTGGTGGCGATCGGCGGCGCCGGGCCGATGCACGCCTGCGCGCTGGCCGACGAGGTGAGCATCCCCCGCGTCGTCGTGCCCCGCTACCCGGGCGTGGCCGCCGCGCTCGGCCTGCTGGCCACCGACATCCGCCACGACCTGCGCCGCAGCTGGCTGCGGGCGGTGGCCGACATCACACCCGCGCAGCTGGACGCCGAGCTCGAGCGACTGGAGGCCGAGGCCAGGGAGCTGCTGGGCACCTCCGACGCAGTCACCACCGCGGTCGAGCTCGACCACGAGCTGGACATGCGCTACCGCGGCCAGGCCTACAACCTGACGGTGCCCTTCGCCGGGAGGCCGGTGTCGGCCGAGACGATCGCCGACGCGGTCGCCCGGTTCGAGGCCGAGCACCGGCGGCTCTACGACTACACACCCGAGGTGACCGACACCGAGATCGTCACGCTGCGCGTCCGCGCGCAGGGCCGAATCCCGTCCATCGACTGGAACGCGCCCGAGACTGCCACGGCGCCCAACGGCGCCCGCGCCGGGCGCGAGGTCTACGCCGGGGGCGGCGCCCGCCGCTGGGCGCTCCTCCACCGGGCGTCGCTCGAGCCGGACGCGGAGATCGCGCCGGAGACGATCGTCGAGCAGGAGGACGCCACGATCGTCGTCCCGGCGGGCTGGCATGGGCGGGTCGGCGCCGGCGCCACCCTCGTGCTGGAGCGCGAGGAGGCGTAATGGCGACCACCTCGATCGACCCGATCACCCAGGAGATCCTGGCCAGCGCGTTCCACCACATCGCCGAGGAGATGGCGGTGGTCGAGTACCGCTCGTCGTACTCGCCGATCATCCGCGAGATGCTCGACTTCAACTGCGGTCTGTTCACCGCCGACGGGCGGATGGTCGCGAACTCCGAGCAGATCCCCGCACAGCTCGGGCTGATGCAGTTCGCGCTCGAGTCGGTGCTCGAGAAGTGGGGCGACGACGTCAACCCCGGCGATGCGTTCCTGACCAACAACCCGTACATGGGCGGCACCCACACGCCCGACCTGCAGGTCTTCACGCCGCTCTTCCGCGACGGCGCGCTGATGGCCTGGGCCGGATCGATCGCCCACCACATCGACATCGGCGGCCGGTTCCCGGGCACGGAGAGCGCCCAGTGCACGGAGCTGTTCCAGGAGGGGCTGATCTTCTCCGCGCTGCGGTTGGTCGAGGGCGGCACCCGCGTCCGTGCGCTGTACGAGCTGATCGCCGCCAACGTCCGCGACCCGGCGTCGACGCTGGGCGACCTCGACGCCCAGCTCGCGGCCTGCCGCCGCGGCACGACGCGCGTCGACGAGCTCGCCGACGCCCACGGCCCGGCCACCGTGACGACGGCGATGGAGACGCTGCTGGAGACCACCGCCCGCCGCGCGGAGGCCGCGTTCCGCGGATGGCCCGACCGCTCGGTGACGGTCGAGGGGTTCATGGACGACGGCGGCTTCGAGGACACGCCGCCGATCCGCGTGCACGCCGTCGTCTCGGTGGACGACGGCACGCTGGTCGTCGATTTGACGGGCAGCTCGGCGCAGGTGCCATCGGGCATGAACGTGCCGATCGCGAGCACCCACGCCGGCACCTACTTCGCCGTCCGCGCCTTCCTCGGGCCGACCGTTCCCCAGAACGCCGGCCTGACCAGCCGCGTGCGCGTGATCGCCCCTGAGGGCAGCCTGTTCAATCCGACCTTCCCGACGGCGCTGAGCGCGCGCCACCTGGCCGTCCAGCGGCTGACCGACGTGCTGATCGAAGGGCTGTGCGAGCTGCTCCCCGAGCGCTCGGTCGCCGCCAGTCAGGTGTCGTTCCCGGCGCTGGTCTTCCAGGCCGTCGACCCCCGCTCGGGCCGGCTGACGCTGCTCGCCGACATCCTGGGGGGCGGCGGAGGCGCCCGCCGCGACGCCCCCGGCGACGACGGCATCGACCCCTACTGCTCGAACTGCGCGATCCTGCCGGCGGAGATTGCCGAGCTGGAGTACCCCTGGCGGATCGAGCGCACCGAGCTGGTCGACGGCTCGGGCGGTGAGGGCCGGATGCGCGGCGGCATGGGGATCCGCCGCGACTACCACCTGCTGGCCGACCAGTCGGACGGCATGTACTACGTCGAGCAGACGAATCCGGCGTTCGGCGCCCGCGGCCGCGAGGGCGGCGGCGCCGGCGCGCCCGGCCGCGCCACGGTGTGCCGGGCGGGCACGGACGACCATATCCCCGTGCCGGGCAAGGGCTATGTCTATCTGCACCGCGGCGACGTGCTGTCACTGGTCGGCGCCGGCGGCGGAGGGTTCGGGGCGTCGCCCGGCAGCGCCGTCAGGCGGTGAGGCCGCCGTCGATCGGCAGTGCCGCGCCGGTCACGTAGGACGCCTCGTCGCGCGACGGCTCTCCATCGTGTTACTGAACCTCGGCGGCGATCTCGGCGCAGGTGGCGATCCAGACGTCGCCTCGCGCCTTGACGTCGGCGATGAACTGGTCGAGGAACTTCACCCGGTGCGGCCGCCCGATCACCTGCGGGTGCATCGTGACGATGCAGGCGCCGCCACGCGTGACGATGCCGTCCAGCTCGTCCCACCAGATCTCGCGAACGTGGCTGGGCGGCACGATGGTGCGCGTCCAGTCCATGCCGCTGGAGAACCAGAAGTGCGCCGCGTCGTCCAGGATCCACTGGATCGGCAGCTCGACCAGATCGGTGCCGGGATGGCGGTAGGGATGGAGGTCGTCCATGTAGTTGGACGAGTACCGGAACCCGTGCTGTCCGAGCAGCTCGACGGTGGACGACGAGAACTCCCACGAGGGCGACCGGTAGCCGACCGGATCGGCGCCGAGCCCGCGCAGCACCTCCAGCGCGCGCAGCAGCTCGGCCTCCTCCTCGGCCCGGGTCATCTTGGCCGGCGACGTGTGCGTGTACCCGTGGTGGCCGACCTCGTGCCCGGCGGCCAGGATCTCCTGGACGCGGCCGGGGTGGCGCTCGGCGACGCGGCCTGGGACGAAGAAGGTCTGCTTCAAGCCGTGGCGCTCGAGCAGCTCGAGCAGCAGCGGCACGGCGACCTTGGCGCCGTAGGTGCCCTGCGACAGCACGCCCGGCCGGTTGGCGTTCTCCGGATCGTCGCCGATCCACACCTCCTCGGCGTCGAAGTCGAAGGTGAATGCCACGGCGCCGCGGGCGCCTCCCGGCCAGCTGGTCATCTCGCTCCTCCCGAGGGGTTGTCGGTGGCTACCATAGGCATCCCCCTGGGATGGACGCAATAGGCCGGTCGTGGGTCGCATCCCGCGTGGATAGCATGGCGGCGTGGACATCCGTCCGGTCCCGCCGCAGTCGCCTGACGCCCGCCGCCTGCTGGGCGAGTACCTCGATGACTGCTGCGCCGCATGGGCGACGGCTGGGCGCGGTCGGGCTACGTCGACGCGGCGCCCGACGAGCTCCTGCCGCCGGCGAGGCTGCGCCGCCACCCGGCTCGACTCGACCGAGCAGCTAGCCGAGGCGATGGCGCTCTACCGAAGTGCGGGCTACGTCTATCGGTGACTACAACCGCAACCCGAACGCGACCGTGTGGATGGAACGGCGGCTGCACCGGCCGCCGGGGCCGCCCCCTGCCTAGCTGGGTGGCCGGTGCCCTGGGACGAGTCCTCTCGACCCGCCCCAGAGCACGCCGGGGTTAGGCGGTGGCCGGCACCTTGCGGCTGAGCGTCTGGCCGATGGTGGTCAGCTTGTCGAGCGCTGCCGTCTCCTGCTGCAGGTTGGTCCGCAGGAGCTTGGCGGCGTCCTTCTCGCCCAGCGCGTCGGCCATGACCACGAGGCCTGTGTAGGCGGCGATCTCGTAGTGCTCTGTGCGCGCGCCGGCACCCGTCAGGAACATGTCCATGACGTCAGGAGAGGGATCCTCGTCCTTGACGAACTCGTCATGCTCGGTCTTCAGGCCCTCGATACCGGGACACTTCTCAGCTTTCGGCTTCTCGCCAATAGCCTCGAACGCGGCCTCGACGTTGGCGACGTGCTGCTTGGTCTCGGTGAGGTGATCCTGGAATGCAGTCGCGAGGCTTTTGTCAGTTGCTTCCTCGGCGAGCTTCGGCAGCGTCTTCACGAGCGTCCGCTCCGCGTACAGAATGTCGCCCAGCTCATGCATAAATAGTTCACGAGGCTCTTTCATGGTGTCCTTTCGTTGGGTGGTGATGTTGATCCCGCTGCGACGTTGCGGCGGGTACCGAGCAAGACGCTCGGCCCATCACATATTCCGATCCCAGTTTCTGCCACAACCCGACCGGGGAAACTCATCCAACCGATCAGGGGCTCAAACCGGTAAGCGAGCGATCACCAATCCGTGAATCGCTCACAATGGACAGATACCCCCAGCACCCCCGACGCCAAACCCGGCTCGTGAATCCGCCCGCGCGGTAGCCGCGCGCTAGCCCGACGGTGCGTCTTGACCGCCGTCGTCGGGCCGGTCGGAGAGCAGGAGGTGCGCGTCGCTGATCGATTGGGCGATTGCGACGAGCGGTGTGTTCGTGCGGCGGGATTGGTCACGGAGTAGCTGGAACGCGGCGTGCTCGTCGATGCGGTGACGTTCCATGAGGATGCCTTTGGCGCGTTCGGTGATGGCACGCCGGTAGAAGGCGCCTTCCAAGCCGTGGTACTCGGCAAATCGCCGAAGCGCGATGCCGAACGCGCTCTGGAGTTGATCGGGATTGGCATTCACGATGTAGGCGAAGACGCCGATCTGGGCGGCACGGTTGACGAAGTCGACGTCTTCGACATCGAGCAGCGCGATCACAGGGCAGCTGCTCTCCTTGACGATCTGGCGGATCAGATGTAGCGCCTGCTCGGAGCTCTCATCGACGCACACAACCGCCACGTCGGGCAGGTTCTCGGAGGTGAGCAGCGCGACCAGGCCGATGTCGGTGGCCTCGGCGATGACGGTGTGGCCAAGGGTTTCGATCACGCGGGTTACGTGCTCGAGTCGCCGCTGACGCCCATCGGCGATCAGGACGCGCAGGCGGTCGGGCTGTCGGAAGTCGCTCATGGGCGGAGGGCGGGTCGCGTGCGTCAATCCTACCCATCTGCATGTCGGTTCACGGCCCGGTGATAGACTGGGCGGGCAACCCCAGAACACGGTTGTCCACGCGGCTGAACCGTCGCCGCGTCACGAAGGTCGGCCCGAATCCCTTTGGCCGACGGTTGGACATCATCGATCCGTTAGGGCGTTGCGATGGGATACAGCTGGCGCGAGCAAGAGGCGCGAAACGAAGCCGGAGCGCGCGACCGGAACGAGTGGATCCTGCGCGAGGACGAACGGTACTCCGGGCCGACGACCGTTCACACGTTCGTCTGTGAGTGCGGCGATGTCACCTGCCAGGAGCCGATCAAGCTCACGACCGGCGAATACGAAGCGGTCCGCGACTACGCCACCCGCTTCGCGCTCGCCCTCAACCATCAGAACCCGGAAGCGGAATACCTGGTCAGCGAAACCGCCGGCTATGCGGTCGTCGAAAAGATCGACGAACCCTACCGGCGCATCGTCCGAGCAACCGACCCACGACGCTAGTCCGTCCGCTCAGGAACGAGGAGTGCCACCGATGACAACGAGTTCTCTCCCCCGGAGCGCCGAGACCCGATCGGACGTTCCTGTTCATGAACCTGAGCGGCTACCTACACGTGCCGGCCAGAAGCCGATCATGGTTGCCATCACAGTCATCCCGTTCGCGGGCGTGATCACGGCGATCTGGCTGCTGTGGGGATCGGCCGTCGGGGTCGCGGATCTCGTCCTGTTCGGATCGCTCTATGTGCTCTGCGCGCTGGGCATCACCGTCGGTTACCACCGGATGCTGACGCATCGGGCGTTCCGCGCGCATCCGGCGCTTCGCGCCGTACTCCTGGTGCTCGGGTCGATGGCGGTGCAGGGCAACGCCATCGGATGGGCGACTGACCACCGTACGCATCACGCCCACTCGGACAAGGACGGCGATCCTCATTCGCCGCACGCCGGTTTCGCATCCGGCATCCTCGGCCAGGTTCGCGGGCTCGTCCACGCCCACGTCGGGTGGATGTTCCACCACGAGCGCGTCGCCGACCGAAACCGCTGGGCCAAGGATCTTCTCGATGACCCGATCATCGTGTTCGTCGACCGGACGTTCGTGGTCTGGGCCGTGGCGGGATTTGCTGTCCCGTTTGCGATCGGCGGCCTGCTCGGTGGATGGAAAGGAGCGCTCACCGGATTGATCTGGGGTGGCCTGGCACGGGTCTTCGTCGGACATCACATTACGTGGAGCATCAACTCCATCTGCCACGTCTTCGGGCAGCGGCCGTTTCTCGCCAGCGACCAATCCACGAACAACTGGCTGCTCGCCCTCCCATCGCTCGGAGAGAGCTGGCATCACAATCATCACGTCTTCCCGTCATCTGCATACCACGGGCTCGGCCGCCAGGTCGACGTGTCCGGCATCTGCATCTCGGCGTTCGAGCGGATGGGCCTCGCATCTGACGTCCGCCGCGTGACCGACGGACAACAGGCGCGAAAGCGCCCGCCGGACGCGGGGATCAGTCGTTCGCCGGGGGCACGGTCGTGAACCGCCGCTCGCGCATCGGTGCCTCGATCCCCGCGGCGACGCCGACTCCCTGGCGGTCGGGCGCGCGAGCATAGGGAATGTCGTGCTCCGCGACCTGGTTGTCGATCGCCAGGTCGAGCAGCCGCAACTGGTCGTGCAGCACCGGCTGGCGGTATGACGGGGCGTACTGGACGAGGTCTTGCAGCGACGCGCGCAGCCGGCGCGCGACCTGCGGAGTGCCGGCGCCGGCCTGGCGGATCTCGTCGTAGGCAAGGTGGACGTAGGCGTCCCAGTTCATCACGCGGAGCGTGACGCGGACGACGCCCTCCGAGTCGGCGAACCGGCCGTCGTGGAACTGGCGCCGGGCGATATGGCGGAGGCAGTCGTGCAGCCGGTCGATCGCCTGCACGGCGGTCGTCGGGTCGAGAAACGGCGAGTCGGAGAGTGAGCGCTCGGCGATGTCGACCAGCAGGCGCAATCCGTAGGCGACGTCCTGGTCGAGCGTGCGCTCCAGGCCGAGGACGATCGAGTCGCGCGCATCGTCGAGCTGGCCGGAGGTCAACTCACCCTCGACGCGCAGAAGCGGCGCGCCGGACGCGACGAACTCGCCGAACGCCGGGATCAGATGCAGGGTGCAATCGGCGTCCTGAGCTTGCTGGATCAGCCGCTCGAACTCCACGTGGCAGAGCACTCCCGAGGAGGTTGCGGCGACGAGCGACCGGTCCACCGGCCGCGGCTCGTCGGGGCCGGGGTACTGCGCGTCCAGCAGACGCCGTGTGTCGTCCCCGACCAGCTCGATCAGGGCGGAGACACGCAGGGACCGGCCGATGTGATGGACGTAGAGCACCAGCACCGCAATCGACACGACGACCAGCACGAATGCGACGACGACCGTCAAGCCCGGTACCTGGCCGGGGCCGGAGGTGCCGATGATGACCTGACGCATCGCCAGCATCGCGAACGCGAACGTCCCGACGAAGATGCCGATGGCGAACTGACTCGGCTTGTCCTTCAGGATCGGCTGCACGATCCGCGGCGAGAACTGCCCCATCGCCAGCTGGACGACGACCATGGTGATCGTCAGCACCAGCGCCGCCAGGCTGACCATCGATGTCGCCACCGCGCCGAGGATCGTCAGCGCGGCGTCCGGCCCTCCCGTGAACGATCGCGGAACCAGGTCGTACCCCGACAGTCCGTCGATCCACAGCGTCACGTAGGACAACACGACGCCGGCGACGACGCACATCACCGGGACGAACCACAGGCCGCTGCGCACCTGCGCCGCCACCCGATACCACGACATACGACCGACCGCCATCCGGTTGGGGTACCCCCTACTCCCCCGCCGCAACCTCGGTGACGCCGATCGGCCCGGCGTCGGCCGCCAATCCCCCTGGTGGAGTCGCGACACCGCAATCTCGACACGCCTCGGTACGGGCTCGGCGTTTAGGCGATCTACACTTGGCGGGTGACTCGATTGTGGGCGGCAACCGGGGACGCGGTGGCGCGGCTTGACGAGAACGGCGGGGGCTGGTCGGTCGAGTTGATGCTCGACGGCAGCGGGGCTCAGTGCCTGGCGGTTGATCCCGCCGATCCTGACCGGGTGTTCGCAGGGCTGCGTGACGGTGGCGTTCGCCGCACCGAGGACGCCGGCCAGAGCTGGCAGGATTGCGGCCTCCCCGAGCCGGCGGTGTTCTCGCTCGCCGTCAGCCGGGCGGACGGCGCCGTGTATGCCGGCACCGAGCCGAGCAGGGTGTTTCGAAGCAACGAGGGCGGCGAGGGGTGGGAGGAGCTCGAGACGCTCCAGGATCTGCCGTCGCGCCCGACGTGGAGCTTCCCGCCGCGCCCGTGGACGTCGCACGTTCGCTGGATCGCGCCCAGCCCGCATAACGCCGGACTGCTGCTGGTCGGGATCGAGCTGGGCGGGCTGATGCGCTCGAGCGACCGCGGCGCCAGCTGGGAGGATCACCGGCCTGGCGCCCAGCGCGACGTGCACTCGCTGGTCTGGCACCCGAGCGCCGAGGGGCGCGCGTACGAGGCGGGCGGCGGCGGAGCCGCCTACTCGACGGACGCGGGCGCAACCTGGCAGCCGGCCGACCAGGGCCGTGACCGGCACTACACCTGGTCGGTGGCGGTCGATCCCGCGGATGCGGACTGCTGGTTCGTCTCGGCCAGCACCGGCCCCTTCCGGGCGCACCGCGACGGCGACCCGCAGGCGGGCATCTTCCGCCGCGTAGCCAAGGAGCCCTGGCGGCTGCTCGCCGGCGGGCTGCCCGACCCGCTGCCGTCGATGCCCTACGCACTCGCAGCCGAGGCCGGCCGGCTGTTCGCTGGTCTCCGCGACGGCGCCATCTGGGAAACCCGCAACCGAGGTGAGAGCTGGCACCAGAGCCCGGCTCGACCGACAGGTCGGCCACCTCGTCGCGCTGGCCGTGACCTGACTCGGGATCCGCTCTTCCCCTCGGCCATTCGTGAGAGCATCTCGGGTCCGTGATGGAAAGCGTCCGCATCGACAAGTGGCTCTGGGCGGCGCGGTTCTTCAAGACCCGGTCGGCAGCAACGGAGGCCGTCCTCGGCGGCCGCGTGCGGGTGAACGGTGAGCGGGTGAAGCCCGCCAAGGACGTCCGCACAGCCGACATCGTCGAGGTACGACTGGGCGAGACGCGCCGGACTGTCATCGTTCGCGGAGTGGCGGACAAGCGGGGCTCGGCCTCAGTAGCCGCGGCGCTCTATCGGGAGACTGCCGAGTCGGTCAACGAGCGGGAACGAGCCGCCGACGAGCGCCGGCTGTCACACCCTCGCGGCGCCGATGCCAACGGCCGGCGACCGACGAAGCGGGACCGGCGGCAGATCGAGTCGTTGCGCCGAAAGCATCAGACGGGTTGACGAGTCGCCCGGCTTCAGGACGTGCGGCTGAAGTCGACGTCCTCGGTCTTGGCGGTCCCGGCGGTTCGTCCTGGCGCCGTCTGGTAGGCCCAGTACAGGTTCGTGTGCGCGATCACCTGGTCCGGCGGCGGCGCACCCGATGCCGTCTGGTCCTCCGTTGTGTGGGCGTCGCTGACGAGGGTCGCGTCGTACCCCCTGGCGAAGGCGCCATGGAGCGTTGAGCGGACGCACCAGTCGGTTTGTGCGCCGACGACGACCAGTCGCCCAACGCCAAGGCCCGACAGCACGGTCTCAAGGGTGGTGTCCTCGAAGGAGTCGCCGTGTGCCTTCTCGACGAGCGGCTCGGTGTCGCCCGGAGTCAGCTCGGGGACGATCTGCCAGGGCTCGCTCGCCCTCGCCAGATGCTCGTCGGAGTGCTGGACCCAGACGACCGGGACCCCCTCGCGACGCGCCTTCTCGACGAGGCTGCCGACATTCGCGACGACGGCGTCGCGCTCAAGCGCCCGGTCGACGGCGGCGTTCTGGACGTCGATGACGAGCAGCGCGGTGTTCGGCCTGTTCTCGAGTGTGGTCATGGCCTCCGGTGCTCCGGACGACGCGACGGCGGGTGACGTCCCAGCCTAACCCGCAGGGAGTAGTCAGGCCGGGTCGTCAGGCGACTTAGGCGGCTTCGCGGGCGATCTCCTCGAGCAGGGCCCGCTCGACGCACTCGTCCACGGCGGCGCTGATCCGCTCCAGGGTAACCATGTTGGTGACCGGCTGGCCGCGGTGCGTGGGCACGCCAGCCGCAGGCACGTGGTAGACGCGGTTGGGCACCACGTCGTCGCGCACGTCGAAGCCACCGACCACCGGCTCGGCTGTGAAGAAGTGCGGCGTGCTCCGCTGCTGCGACCCTGGCGTTCCCATCCCCCACCACATGTTCGGCCGATCAGGACGCGCGCTTGAGGGGATCTTTTTGCCACCGATTCGGGGGTGACGGTTCACCCTTTCGTTGTTGCCGAAGTTGCCGATGACAGAGACGGGGTTGTTGTTCTCAAAGGGGGGGATCTCTGTCTGTGTCGTCGGACCGGCGACGCCGGCGCCTGGCGAGCTGGGACGTCCGCGTCTCCGCTCGGCCTAAGCGTCTGCCTGGCGCGATCGTCGAAACCGCTGGCGCTCACCGTCCCGCTATCGACGGGAAGTTCCTGTCGGTAGGCGGCCGCCGCCTGCACGTGTGCGGCGTCACCTACGGCACGTTCGCGCCGGATCACCACGGGCGGCGGTTCCCGCCGCCGGACGTTGTCGAATCGGACTTCGCGGCGATGGCGGCTGTGGGCATCAACGCAGTGCGCACCTACACCGAGCCGCCCCGCTGGCTGCTCGACAGCGCGCTGCGGCACGGGCTGTGGGTGATGGTCGGGCTGCCGTGGGAGCAGCACGTCGCATTCCTGCACGAGCGCGGCCGCCGCCGCGCGATCGACGACGCGGGTGCGCGAGCTGACCGCCGGCTGCGCTGGCCATCCGGCCCTGCTGTGCTACGCGGTTGGCAACGAGATACCGTCGCCGATCGTACGCTGGCACGGCCGCGCTAACGTCGAGCGGTTCCTGGAGCGTCTCTGCGATGCGGTGAGGGCCGAGGACGCCGGTGCACTCGTCACCTACGTCAACTACCCCAGCACCGAGTACCTGCGGCTGCCGTTCGTCGACCTCGTCTCGTTCAACCTCTACCTGGACGACCCTGGCAGCGTCCGCCGCTACCTCGCCCGGCTCCAGAACCTTGCCGGCGAGAAGCCGCTGTTGCTTGCCGAGATGGGCATCGACAGCTCGCGCCAAGGCGTCGAGCGACCAGGCCGCGGCGGTCGCATCGCAGATCGACTCGGCGTTCGCCGCCGGCTGCGCCGGCACGTTCGTGTTCGCCTGGACAGACGAGTGGCATCGCGGCGAGGACGAGGTGCTCGACTGGGACTTCGGCCTCACCGACCGCGCGGCGGCGGCCGAAGCCGGCGCTGGCCGATGTGCGCGACGCCTACGCACGGGCGGGCACGGCCGCAGACGACGCTGCCGTCCGTCTCGGTGATCGTCTGCACCTACAACGGCGCCGCGACGCTGGACGCGTGCCTGCGACGGGCTGTCGAGACCTCGACTACCCCGAATACGAGGTGATCGTGGTCGACGACGGCTCGACCGACGCGAGCGCCGAGATCGCTCTGCGCCACGACGTGCGCCTGATCCGCACCGACAATCGCGGCCTCAGTGCCGCGCGCAACAGCGGCCTCGCGGCCGCCGTCGGCGAGATCGTCGCCTACCTCGACGACGACGCCTGGCCCGACCCCGACTGGCTCGGCTACCTGGCGCCGTGCTTCGCGAGCAGCGACCACGCGGCGTCGGCGGCCCGAACCTGCCGCCGCCCGGCGAGGGCGCGATCGCCGCCTGCGTCGCGAACGCGCCCGGGCGGCCCGTGCACGTGCTGCTGTCCGACATGGAGGCCGAGCACATCCCCGGCTGCAACATGGCCTTCCGCCGGGCCGACCTGCTGGCGGTCGGCGGCTTCGACCCGCAGTTCCGGGTCGCCGGCGACGACGTCGACGTCTGCTGGCGGCTGCAGGAGCGGGGCTGGACGCTCGGCTTCCACCCGGCGGCGCTCGTCTGGCATCACCGCCGCAGCAGCGTCGCGCCGCTACTGGCGCCAGCAGCGCGGCTACGGCAAGGCCGAGGCGCTGCTCGAGCGCAAGTGGCCGGAGCGCTACAACCGCCGCGGCCACGTCGCCTGGGCGGGCCGCATCTACGACCGCGCCAGCGCCGCCGGGTGCGGCCGGCGCGCATCTACCACGGCACGTGGGGCACCGGCGCTTTCCAGCCGGGGATCGCAGCCGGAGCGCGTGCTCGCCGCGCTGGCGCGGACACCGGAGTGGTACATCGTGATTGCGGCGTGCTTGCTGCGACGTGCTGGCTGCGACGTGGCGCGGGCCGGTCATCTTCGCCTCGCTGCTGGCCGTCGGCGTCGGCGTGTCCGGTGCCACGCGGCGATCGCCGGCTGCCCGAGCCGACCTCGGCCGCCACGGCCACGGCATGCGCGGCAGCGGTGCTGCGAGCGCTGGTCGCCTGCCTGCACCTGGCGCGCCGGCGGCGCGGCTGGCCGGGCGGCGTCGCAGGGGCTGGCGCCCTGGCGGCGGAGCTGCCGCCGCGGCTGCCGCTGCCGCGACGCCGCTACGTCACGCGCTGGCACGAGCGCTGGCAGCCCGCCGGGCAGCGAGTCGGGCGGATCGAGGCGGCCGCGCGTCACGGCGGCGCTCGCGTCGTCCGCGGCGGGCCCTGCGACCGCTGGGACCTTGAGATCTCGGGCGGCGCCGCCGGCGGCGTGCGCATGCGCGCGGCGGTCGAGGAGCACGGCCGCGGGCGCCAGCTCGTGCGCTGCGAATCTGGCCAGCGCTGCCGGCGCTGGTCGTGCGCATCGCGATCGGCCTCGGCGGTGCTGCGGCTGCGCGGCCGAGCTCGCCGCGCATCGCAGCGCTGGCCGTCGCCGGCGTGCTGGTCGCGCTGCTCGGCGTCGCCGCGTGGGAGTGCGCGATCGGCGACGGCAGGTCGCGCTGGCCGCGCTCGTGACGGGCCGAGACGGTCGCGCGCCGGGTCGCGTGCCAGCCTCCGCGCGCTGCGCGGACTGCGCCGCTCGACGCATCGGCGGAGGTCGCATGAGGCTGCGCCGCGAGCGCGACAGCCGGAGCCCGTTGGCGTTCTTCGTGGACTTCCGGCGCATCGTCCCGTACCTGCGGCCGCACCAGCGGCTGGCCGCGGGCATCGCTCGTGCTGGTCGGCTTCGGCGCGGTGATGGCGCTGCTGGCGCCGTGGCCGCTGGCGATCCTGATCGACACGGTGCTCGGCGACAAGCCGCTGCCGTCGCTGCTGCGCGGCTGGACGGCCTCGGCACGCTACGAGCTGCTCGCGGTCGCCGTCGTCGCCGGGCTGTTGATCACCGGCCTCGAGCACGGCCTCGCGGTCGTGCGACAACTACGTCAACACGAAGCTCGACCAGGAGATGGTGCTCGACCTGCGCAGCGACATGTTCGCGCACGCCCAGCGGCTGTCGATGGCCTACCACGACAGCAAGCGGACCGGGAAGCTGATGTTCCAGATCAACAACCAGGCGGCGGCCGTCGGCGGCATCACCGTGGCGGTCCCGCCGCTGCTGCAGAGCGTGCTGACGCTCGTCGGCATGTTCCGTGATCGTGTTCCGGATCGCAGCCGACTGCTGGCGCTGCTGTCGCTGACGGTCGTGCCGTTCATCTACATGTCGGCCGGCTACTACGCCAAACGGATCGAGCCGCGCGTCACAGGTGCGCGAGCTGGAGGGCAGTCGCTGACGATCGTCCACGAGGCGATGGCGATGATGCGGGTGATCGTCGCGTTCGGTCGCGAGCGCCACGAGTGGCGGCGCTTCCGCGCGCAGGGCGAGCAGGCGGTCGGCGCGCGCGTCGACCTGACCGTCCGCCAGACGGTGTTCTCGCTGGCCGTGACGATGATGACCGCGGTCGGCACTGCGCTGGTGCTCGGCGTCGGCGCCTATGCGGTGCTGCAGGCGACATCAGCCTCGGCGAGCTGCTGGTGGTCATGGGCTACATCGCGCCGATCTACAAGCCGCTGGAGCAGATCAGCAACACCTTCAGCGGCTTGCAGCAGCGTTCATCACCCTGCGCGGCGCGTTCGAGCTGCTCGACACCGATCCGGACATCGACGAGCGGCCGGACGCGCGTCGCGCTCGACCGCGCGCCGCGGCCACGTCGCTTCGAGCGCGTCAGCTTCGGCTACGCGGCGCGCCGCGGCACGCTCGCGACGTCTCGTTCGACGTCCGGCCGGGCCGCGGGTCGCGATCGTCGGGCCGACCGGGGCCGGCAAGAGCACGCTGCTGAGCCTGATGCCGCGCTTCTACGACCCGCAGCGCGGCCGCGTGCTGATCGACGGCCACGACGTCCGCGACCTGCAGCTCGAGTCGCTGCGCGCGCAGGTCAGCATCGTGCTGCAGGAGCCGTTGCTGTTCTCCGGCACGATCGGCGAGAACATCCGCTACGGCGAGCTCGAGGCCGAGCGACGAGCGAGATGCGTCGACGCCGCCGAAGGCCGCCAACGCGCACGAG
Organism: uncultured Actinomycetes bacterium; assembly: GCA_963809205.1. Taxonomy (GTDB): domain Bacteria; phylum Actinomycetota; class Thermoleophilia; order Gaiellales; family JAICJC01; genus DATLLN01. The sequence continues at coordinate 19,028 of CAWEIS010000019.1, forward strand.
TTCATCACCGCGCTGCCGGACGGCTACGACACGATGCTCGGCGAGCGCGGCGCGCGGCTGTCGGGCGGCGAGCGCCAGCGCATTTCGATCGCCCGCGCGTTCCTGCAAGGACGCGCCGATCCTGATCCTCGACGAGCCGACGTCGCGATCGACTCGCGGCACCGAGGCGGTGATCCTCGACGCGCTGGAGCGGCTGATGGGGGGCCGCACGACCTTCATCGTCGCCCATCGGCTCTCGACGATCCGGCGCCGACCTGATCCTCGTGGTGGACGAGGGGCGCGTCGTCGAGCACGGCACCCACGACGAGCTGCTCGCGCAGGGCGGGCTCTACGCGCAGCTGCAGGACGTGCAGAACGGCGCCAGGCGCGGCCGGGCCAGCGCCGCCGTCTCAGCGGACGGACTGCCTCAGCGACGAACTGCCATCGTGGAGAGCCGCTGCGACGGCCATCAACAACGGGCCCGGCGCTGGCCGAGATGGCGCGCGCGATGAGCAGCGGCGCCGGGGACGGCGACGAGGCCTGGCAGCTGGCCTGGGCTGTATGGCCGCGCCGCAGGAGGGCTCTCCTGACCAGCTCCGGCGAGCTGGCCGCCTCGAAACGGCAACGCCGGCGCCGCGTCGCGCATGGACAACGCGCCTGCTCGATGACCTCGGACTGTCACCCAACTGGAGAGGGATGCCGCATGAGGCTAATCGTGGTGCTGGGAATGATGGCGAAAATGCCCGGTGCCGGGCGTCGTCTGCAGATGCTGCACTACCTGGTGGGGCTGCGCGAGCTCGGCTTCGA
>CAWEIS010000020.1:0-9926 GCA_963809205.1 uncultured Actinomycetes bacterium
GGCGAACGGTCGGCGCCGACGTGTTCGTCGAGTGGGACGGCGACGCCCAGGATCTCGGGCGGCACATCGAGTCGACCGTCGACGGGACGCCGCTGCAGCTGAAGATCATCGACAACCGCGGCACGCGCGTGTACCCGCCGACCGGCACGCCGACCGATTGCGTCGACGCGTGGCGCTGCCGGTTCTTCACCCGCGACGGCGGCGAGCTCGCCGACGCCGACCTGCTCGAGCTGCTCGGCCGCCTGACCGCGCCGGCGGCGTTCACCCACGTCGAGAAGCTGCACGTGTTCGACGGCGAGGACGGGTTCACGAAGGCGCAGGGCGAGGACTAGCTTGACGGACGAGGTACTCGCGTCCGACCGCGACCGCGAGCAGGTGGCGGCGGCGCTGCGCGATGCGACGGCCGAGGGCCGGCTGTCGGTCGACGAGCTGTCGGAACGGCTCGATCAGGCGTACGGCGCGCGCACGCGCGCCGAGCTCGACCGCGCCGTGGTCGGGCTGCCGGCACGGCCGTTGCCGACGGGCGACGAGGGCTACCCGGTGTGGGGGGTGGTCGGTGCGGTGGCCGGCACGGTGCTCGTGCCGTTCGGCTCGCTGGTCGCGTTCGTGTCGGGGCTGGTGCTGCTGCGCACCGAGCACGTGCCCGCCCGCCGGCTGCAGCTCAAGCTGTGGGTGGCGGGCGCGGTGGCCTGGCAGGCGATCAGCCTGGCGATCGCGCTGATCTTCCTGCGCTGAGGATGTTGCGCGGGTGGGGCGGGCGTGGTTGCCCACCCCACTCCGCCTCTGGGTACCCGGGCCGTTCCGGAGTGGAGCCGTTGCCCAAGTGCGGCACACCGGTCGCGCCGAGCACCACGTCAACCGTACGAGCACGTTACGACGGCGTCAAACGGAGCCAAGCGTCGCGCGAAGTCCGCCGAGACGGGTGGCGACCACTGACTCGGCGGCCTCGCGGCTCGGCGAATGTCCGGTGACCGCCGCGATGAAGGTGTCGCGGTCGAGCGCCAGGAGCTCGGTGGGCTCGACCGCCACCACCGTTGCCGTGCGAGGCACGTCGCGCAGCAGTGCGATCTCGCCGAACGACTCGCCCCGCCCGAGCGTGACGTGGGCCTCCTGCACCTCGACCGATCCGCTGGCCACCACGAAGAAGCGGTCGCCCTGATCCCCTCGGGTGATCACCGAATCCCCGGCAGCCACGGCGACCCGTTCGACCGCCGAGACCAGGCTCTCCAGCACCGGCTCCGGCAGCACCGCCAGCATCGGCACGCCGCGCAGCAGCTCCGCCAGCTCTGCCGGCGGCCGCGACGCCCGGTCGATCGCGCGGAGCCGCCGCCACCCGAGCGCGGTCGCCGCGGGCAGTACCAGCCCCGTCGCCACCAGCGCGCCCTCCGCTCCGAGGGTCGAGACCAGCACCGGTGCCAGGATGCCGCCGAGCCCGATGGTCCCGACGAACACGCTCTCCAGCACGCCGAACGCGCGGGCCAGCACATCCTCGGGTACGGCGCGCTGCAGCAGCGTCAGCGCGGAGACGTCGACCAGCGTGTTGCCGACGCCGACAGCGGCGAGGGCGACGATCGCGCCCAGCTGGGTCGACCAGCCGGCGATCAGGACGATTGGCAGCCCCCAGAGCAGCATTCCCGCCGCGAACGTGGCCGCCAACCGCGATCCGCGGGCCAGCGGCAGCACGATGGCCGCGCCGACCAGCCCGCCGACGCCCATCACAGCGAACAGGGTGCCGACCCCGCCCTGCCCCATCCCGGCCAGGTCGAGGGCGATTACAACGATCAGCACGTCGAGCGCACCGGCCACCAGCGTCTGCAGCCCGTACAGGCCCACCAGCAGCGTGATCGGCCCGCCCGAGCCGATTGCCCTGAACCCGGCCGTCACCTCACCGGTAATCGACTCGGGCTCGGTCGCGGTCTGGGCCTCGCGCGCCGGCTCGTCGATGCGCCACACCATCGACGCCGACCAGGCGAAGGCGGCGGCCGTGAAGGCGAACCCCAGCGCCGGACCGCCGACCGCGACCAGCGCGCCGCCGATCGCCGGCCCGGCGAACGAGCCGACGCTCTCGATCGTGCTCGAGGTCGCGTTGGCGGCCGTCAGCTCGTCGGGCGAACCCGCCAGGCCCGGGAGGATCGCTGCCTCGGCCGGGGTGAACGCCGCGGAGAACATCCCGCTGACGCCGGCCAGCCCGTAGGCAAGGGCGGGCGGGCCGTCGGCGGCGGCGATCAACGCGATGACGGACATCAGCCCGACGCGGACGAGATCGGCCGTCAGCATCACCTGGCGGCGCGGGCGGCGGTCGCTGACCACGGCGATGAACGGAGCTGTGAACGCCGCCGGCAGCATCCGGCAGAGCATCGCAATGCCGACCGCCGTCGTGCCGCCCGCGTCGAACGCGAAGATCGCGAGCGCGACGGCGAACCCCCACGATCCGGCGAACGACCCGACGGCGGCGAGTTCCAGGCGACGAAGCCCCGGGTTGGCGAAGACCGCTCGCAGCGCCCTCAGCGATTCCATCAGGTGGCAGCCGTTGCAATTCGCATGGGGCGTGGGAAGATACCGACCACGGCAGCCGTCTGGTTAGCGAATCAACTCTCGAGAGAGGAGTCGGTCATGGAGGAGCAGCAGGAACGGGATCGCCGCAAGCGTACGGAGGAAGAGCCGGAGGTCGAGGCTCACAAGCACAAGCGGCAGGATGACGAGCCCGACGAGGCGCAGCCGGACGAGACGCCCGACGTCGAGGCGCACGCCAGGGTCCGCAGGACATAGCTACCGCGAGTAGGCCGGGGCCTCAGGCCCCGGCCTCGCGCTGGTCCAGTAGGTCGGCGAGCGCCGCCACCAGTCGGTCGGCCGCGTCGCGCCGAGGGCCATCCAGCGCGTCGATGGCCGCCGCCAAAGACGCGACCGCAGTCGCCTCGCCGCCGACGGCGGCAGCCGCCCGGCGGTTGCGCATGATTAGGCCGAGCGCGATCGCCGCCTGGTTGGCGAACAGCCCCAGCATGTCCAGGTCGGCGGCCGAGATGCGGCGGGACGCCGGCGGGTCGAGCACCTCGATCACGCCCACCGAGTGCTCGCCGTGCAGCAGCGGGCAGGCCAGGAGCTTGCCCGGCGTGTAGCCGGTCGAGGCCGCGACCTCGGACGCGAACCGCTTGTCGCTCGCCGGATCCTCGATCGCAATCGGCTGCCGGGTGACCAGCACCCAGCCGGCGATACCCCTGCTCGACGGAAACCGGTTCCCGACCAGGCTGGTCTCACCGTGTCCGGCCACCGCCTCGAAGACCAGCTCGTCGGTCGCTTCGTCGAGCAGGAAGATCGAGGCGGCCCGTGCGGCGAAGATCGCCCGCGCAACCTCGACCACCGACTGCAGCAGCTCCGCGTGAGCCCCTTCCGATCCGGCCACCCCCGCCGCAACCGCGGCCTGCAGGTCGTCAGCCATCGTCCCCTCCAGTCGACGCGATCTGTGCCAGCACGCTCTTCAGCTCGAACGGGGTCAGCTCGGGATGCTTGGCCAGGATCAGCGCGCACATCCCGGCGATGTGGGGTGCCGCGAAGCTGTTCCCCGTCGCCCGGATCACGCCCTCGCCCGGCCAGGCGACCTCGACGTCCACACCGCGGGCGAAGAACTCCACCGGCGGGTCGGCGTTGACGTAGAACTCGCGCTCGCCATCGCCGTCGTGGCTGCCCACCGAGATCACGGACGCGAACCGCCAGGGGTAGCTGTTCACCGGCATGTTGTGCGCGGAGGCGATCAGCACCGTGCGCTGGAAGTAGGCCCGGTCGGCCAGCTCGTGCAGCCTGCCGACGAACTCGCTCTTGGTCGTGGACAGGCTGAGGTTGACCACCCGGGCGCCCGACTCGATCGCCCACTCCAGCCCGTCCAGCAGGGCACCGCCGCTGCCGGTGTACCCCGGGCCGAGCACGCGGACGCTGTACAGGTCGCACCCGGGCGCGAGCGCGCGGATGATCCCGGCGCACGCCGTTCCGTGTCCGCAGACGTCTCCCTCCTCGTCGGTGACGAGCGCCTCGGCATCGTCGTCGACCGCCACCGCGCGCTGGATGCCGCCGACCGCCGGATGCTCGCCGTCGACCCCGCTGTCCACCACGGCCACGGCGACCCCCTCGCCGGTCGAGTCGCCCCACGCCCAGTTTCGGTCGATCCGCTCCGACCACCACGCCGGGCGCACGGCATGCGCCGCGCCGCCGGTGGGCAGGCTCCAGGCCGGCAGCTCCTCGTCGTGTCCGGTCTCGCTCACGACCGGTCGGCGAGACGGTGACGAACGGCGGCACGCAGCGCGGGGTTCGGCTCGTGGCCGGCCCGGCGCAGTGCCGCCTCGAGATCGGCGACCAGCTCGGCATGGAACTCCGCGTCGGTCTCCGCGAGCGCCAACACCTGGTCGGCGGCTCGGCGGAACGCGGGCATCTCGATCGCGGCCCGTTCCCAGCACTCGGGGGCGGCGGGCAACGCGGCGATCAGGCGTCCCAGCATCCGTTCGTCCATCTCGTTGTCATCCATCATGCCTCACCAGACGTCTGTGATGCCCGCGATCTTCCCTCTAACAGCTCCCGCAGCCGGCTCAGGCAGCGCGAAATCCGGCTGGCGATGGTGCCGGCCGGGATGCTCAGCGCGTTGCCGATAACGGCGTAGCTCTCGTCGCGCCGGAAGAAGCGGTCGAGGATCTCTGCGCAGTTATCGGAGAGCTCGGCCATCATCCGGTCGACGTCCATCGCCAGCTCGACCCGCTCCAGGGTGTCGTCGGGGTCGGCCGCCTCCCACTCGTCCTCGGTGACCGGCGACCGCTTCGCGGCGCGCAGCCAGTCGAGGCACAGACGGCGGGTGACCTGGCCGATCCATGCCCGCATCGACGCGTCGTCGCGGATGTCATTGAGGTGCTCATACACCCGGACGAACACGTCCTGGAACACGTCCTCGGCGTCCGCGTCACTCAGCCGGAAGCCCTGCTGGCAGATCGCGAACACGTAGCGCGAGTACATGCGCACGAGCTGCGCCCATGCGTCCTGATCCCCCGATCGGCATCTCGCGACGAGCGAGACCACGACCTCCGCTTCAGCCGACATGTGGCAAAGCGTATCGGGTATCGCCGTGTGTGCCTAGTCAAGCCGAAACCGCTTGATTGCTTCGACTCCGGTAGCGTCGCATGGTTATGCGCGGCTCCGCCGAACTGCCGACAGGCACGGTCACATTCCTGTTCACGGACGTCGAGGGCTCGACCCGGCTGCTTCGAGCGCAGGGCAAGGCCTACGCAGGTCTCCTGGAACGGCACCGACTGATTATGAGTGCTGCCGCAACTGAGGGGACGGTGTTTGGTTCGGCGGGTGATGCGCTGTTCATCGCTTTCGACGATGCCGCGGCGGCACTCCGGGCGGCTACACAGGCCCAGCAGGCGCTCATCGAAGAGCAGTGGCCTGCAGACGCTGCGGTGTCGGTTCGGATGGGCGTGCACACCGGCGTCCCGGAGATCTACGCAGGCGACTACGTCGGAATTGATGTCCACCGCGTGGCAAGGATCTGCTCAGCCGCGCATGGACGCCAGGTGCTGGTTTCGGCGGCCACCCATCGCTTGACGGCGGATCGATTCGGACTCGTCGATCTCGGGCAGCATCGGTTGAAGGACTTCGACGAGCAGCAGCATGTCTACCAGCTCGCGATCGCCGGGTGTCCCGATCGGTTCCCGCCGCCGCGAACACTCGGAAGCCGGGTTGTGCGTTTGCCTAACGAGGCAACGAGCATCATCGGTCGTCAGGATGAGATAACCGAACTTGCGCGCCTCGTGGAGTCGTCTCAAGTTGTGACGTTGACCGGCGCGGGCGGGTCGGGGAAGTCGAAGCTGGCGACGCGGGTCGCGTGGACGATCGCACCGCGTGTCAGTGGCAGCGTTGTATTCGTGCCCTTGGCCGAGCTCAATGATGCCGGTCAGGTACCGGACGCGATCGCCGCCGCGTTCGGCGACTCGCGCGCCTACGGGTCGTGGGACGAGGTGGCCGAAGGGCTCGGCAGCCAAGGCACGCTCCTTGTGCTCGACAACGCCGAACATCTGGACGGACTCGGCCATGACCTCGCCGCTCTCACGTCCCGGTGTCCAGACGTTCGCCTACTCGTGACGAGCCGTTCGCCCGTCCAGATCGCCGGCGAACGGGTATTCACTGTCGATCCGCTGCCGATTGAGGACGCATATGAGCTGCTTGTCGAACGGATTCGCGCCTACCGACATGGATTCGAGGCGAACGCTGACGACGTGCGACGCTTACGGACGATTGCCAGCCGGCTGGACGGCCTCCCACTCGCCATCGAGCTGATCGCGCCGCGGCTGCGATCGCTCACCGCGCAGGATGTGATCGAGCGGCTCGACCGGCAGCTCGACCTGCTGTCAACCCGACGAGGCGACCTTCCTGAGCGGCAGCGAACGATGCGCGGGGCGATCGAGTGGAGCTACGACATGCTCGACGGGCCGGCTCGGCACCTGCTGGAGGCGATCAGTGTGTTCCCACAACCGGCACCGCTGTCCGCCGTCGCGCATGTAGCGAAGGTCGACGAGATCGATACGATCGACGCGGCCGACCAGCTCGTGGAGGCGAGCCTCGTCCGGCTCTCGGAGCACGACGAGACGCGCTACTGGATGCTCGAGCCGATCCGGCAGTATGCGATCGGCGAGCTCCCAGAACACGCGACATCCGAGCTGCGGCATAGGCAAGCGCGCTGGTTCGCGGCCGAGGCGGAGCGGCACGAGCGACTCGACGGTGACGCCGCCCGGTATCTTCGCCGTGACCGCGCGTCACTCCAGGCCGCGGTCGACTTCGCGCGCTCGAACAGCGACGCAGACGCAGCCGTTGCGATCGTCTACTGGACTGGTCGGCTTCGGATGGAGACGGAGCAGCTCGATTCGCAGTGGATCGAAGAGCTGCTGGACGCACAGCCTCCTCAGATCGACGCGCAGTCGGTGTTGCTCGGCCTGATCAGTGTCGGGCGCGAACGCTCCGCACGCGACCCAACCGCGCGCCTGGACAGAGCGGTCGAGCTGGCTGCGGATCTCGGCACACCGGCGCGCCTCGCCGACGCCCTGCTGTGGCGCTCACGCGAACACCGTATCCATGGTGATCCGGATCGTGCAATCGCCGATCTCAACTGGGCGCTCGCGCTCGAACCACTCGACGCCGGCCAGCGAGAATGGTTCCAGCTGTCCTTGGCCAGTGCCTACTGGGAGGCGGGACAGAGAGACGACGCACGGTCGCTCCACGCTGCCGTCATCGTGACCGCCAAGCGCTCCGAAAATCAGCGGGTGTTGGTCACCGCGCTCGGCGACGCGGCATGGCTCGACCTGCTCTCCGGCGACGACGCCGCCGCACTCCAGCGCGGCAACGAAGCGTACGATCTGGCCACCCGCTTGGACATCCCGTCCATGGTCCTCGGAAGCGCCCACACGCTCGCACTCACGCAACTCTGCGGCGGAGATCCTCAGGCCGCAGCGGCGTCACTCGGACGCTGCGTCCCAGTCCTGCGCGACTATCCCGGGCGTTTTCGCCCCGGGGCCTACCTCCACCTCGGCGCCGCGATCGCGGCCGGGTTGAACCGAGTCGCAGACGTTCCAACCCTCCTCGGCGCAGCGACGACCGAGTACCTCGACCCGCCCGAGCAGCTCGGCAGCATCCGCTACACCCACCTCATCGAAGACGCACAAGCCGAGACTCCGCCCGCGACCTGGAACGCGAACCTCCAGGCCGGCGCGTCCTCCACTCACGACGCGGCGCTCGACGTCCTCGAGGGCCTCGCCATCGGAAACTGAGCCTCCGGAGGGGATGTCGTGCATGCGGTGGCCTGACTCATCAGCGCCGGTCGGGCGAGGGCCGGCGGACGGCGGGCCGCAGTGCGCGGCCGCCGTTTCGTCAGTGGGTTGAGAAGCGCGCGGCCGGGACGTACCCGTGCCAGGCGTTGCTGTCGAGGTTGAGCTGACCGGCGACAAACGGTGCGCCTCCGGTGTTGCCCATCTCTCGCGTGTCCCACATCAGGGAGTCGGAGTAGCGATCATGCCCGACCCGGACGGAGGGCGAGAGGCCCACGTTCAGGCTGTCGGCAGGAGTGGCACGGCCGACCGGCTTGGGACCGCTGTGTGCAGTGTTGTAGCTGACCGTCCAGACAACATCCGACCCCAGCTTGGTGGTGATGGGGAAGGTGATCGTCTGCGCGATCCCGTTGTGCAGCTGGTCATCAATCCCCATGTAGCGGGACTCGGTGGCCGACTGGCTGGAGGGCCGGTAGCGGATGTGGAACGTCTTGGTGACCTTGCCCAGCATCCGGCCGGCCCGGATGACGCCGGTGTCGGCATCCCGTGTCGAGTGGGCACGTAGCTTGAGCGTGATCGGCACCCGGAAGGTGGCCCCAGGGGTGGTCAGGCAGCGGCCGCCGTTGGCAGCCAGGCCAGTCCAGTGGCCGGACTGGCAGGCCCAGCTGACCATGGTGACCGAGACGTGCTTGATGGCCACGTTGTGCTTGAGGATGACCTCGTTGCCGACCTGGTTGAAGCTGTAGGCCTCAGGGCCAACAGACGGCACGCTGACCGTGCCTGGTGCAGGGGTGCTGTCGTAGCGCACGCCGGTGGCGGCGGCGCCGGCGATGCTCGGCACGACGAGCGTCGCGGCGATCATGCCCGCCAGGGCGAATGGAATGAACCGTCTCAAACGTGTCCTCCTAGGGACTTGGGGGGGTATGTGCTACCGCAGCGCCGGCGGCCATGACGACCCCGATATAGCTGCGGTGCAATACTGGCGTCGGCCGCCAGGAGGGTGCCGACCATCCCCAAACTGATGAGATGGCCCCCACTTTGAGGTAGTCCTCGGCGGACCGTCGGTCACCGGCGGACGCACCCGGGCAGCGAGAACCAGCTACTCGGACAGGGCGCGCGACGTCGACGCCCGAACGGACTCGATCATCAGGCGCAGCTCGCAGGTCGAGCGGTCGTCGGGCGTCGTCGTCAGGTTGAGCTCGACGAGGTGAGCGCACGACCTGACGGCCGCGTCGCAGAGCAGCGCGGCGACCGTCGCGTCGGCCCGGTGGGCGGGGTCGCAGCAGGTCGACGTCTCGGCGGCCAGCTCGGCCGTGGTGTCGGCTTGCGTGGCGAGATCGACCAGCGCCTCGACCGCGGTCCGCAGCCGCTCCTCGAGCACGCCGTCGCCGCTTTCGCCGGCGAGCGCCTCCATCGCCGCGACGTAGCTCAGCTCGACCGCATCGCCGCAGTGCAGGACGCGCTCGCGCAGGTTGTCGGCCTGCGCCAGGACGCCTCCCGAGCCGGCCCAGGTCGCAGCCGACCGCGCCGCCGCCTTGGTGATCAGCGACAGCGCGACGTCGACGACCAGCGCGACGGCCGTGCCGGCGGCCGGCGTGACATCCGGCGAGGCCAGCCGTTCGACCAGGTCGAGCGTGGCGTCCGGTGTAGTGGCTTCATGACGACGGGCCACTGTGCAACCCTACTGGACGGATGTCTGCTCCGCTCTCCTTCGCCGAGCCGCCTCGCCGGTCGCGTTTCCGTCGCACGCTGCTTCGACTGCTGATGGTGGCCGTGCTGCTCGGCGCCGTCGCCGCCGGCGGCGTGGTGCTGTACCAGGCAAGCGGGCACACGGCCCAGGCCGGGCCCGCGAGCACCGAGACGCTGGGCGCCGTCGTGCCCCCGGTGACCGAGCCGTTCGCGTCGCTCGGCGGGCAAGGGCACCCCAAGGCCGCGCGCCAGGAGAAGGCGGCGCTGCCTCCCCTGGACGAGTCGCGTGCTGCGGCCGCCAGGGTGAAGGGCGTCCACGTCCTCGGCGGCATCGTGGTCGACGCGAAGACCGGGCGTGTGGTGTGGGCGCGCCGCCCGCACCTGGAGCTGCCGATCGCTAGCCTGACCAAGCTGATGACGGCGGTCGCGTTCGCGCCGAGT
>CAWEIS010000021.1:0-5718 GCA_963809205.1 uncultured Actinomycetes bacterium
TTTTCCGCCCTGAGCGTGGAGCAGGTTGAGCGGCCACAGCCGGGGGACGGCGAGGTGCTTGCGGCCGGCCCCCGATGAGTTTCCGGTGGGCCGACGGTCTGCATCCGAGATGACCTGACGCAGACGGAGGAGATAAGCATGAGTGCAACGCCGCCGATCGTTGACCGCGAGACATGGCAGGAGCAGATCGACGAGGTCCGCGTCCGCGAGAAGCTCCACACCCGTGAGGGCGACGCGATCGCCGCTGCCCGGCGACGACTGCCCATGGTCGAGGTCGACCCGACCGCTCCGCTGGTCGGACCGGCCGGCGATGTCCGCCTGATCGACACGTTCGAGGGACGTACGCAACTCTTCGCGTCGTACATGATGTGGTACGACGATGCCCCGGCCGCCGGTCAGTGCGAAGGCTGCACGAAGGACAACGCTCAGGTGCGCGAACTGGCTTTCCTGCACTCGCGCGACGTGACGTTCGCGGTCTTCTGCCAGGGATCATTCCCGGAGAGCGACCGGTACCGGGAGTTCCTGGGCTGGGAGATGCCGTTCTACTCGGTGCCCAAGACCTCGCGCGACGCGCTCATCGCCGGTCGGCACTTCGGAATGAACGTGTGCTACCTGCGCAACGGCGACCAGGTGTTCGAGACCTATTGGACCACCGGCCGGGGAAACGAGACGATGGGCAGCTCGTACGCGATGCTCGACCAAACCGTCTACGGGCGCCAGGAGTCCTGGGAGGACTCCCCGGAGGGCTGGCCGCGGCTGTACCTCGGCACGGGCAGCGAGCAGATGCGCACCGATGAGGAGGGCCGCTCTGTAGGTCGGCCAGGCGGACGGCCGATCACGCAGTGGCCGCGCCTGGCCGAGGGCCATTCCGACGGCCTGGGCTCAGCCGGCGTCGCCAGCGACACCCAACATCGCCACTAGCGACGTAGTTCAATCGGGCTAGCACGACACTGGCGATGTGGTCCACGGTGACGGACCGACAGGGAGTGACCCGAGGGTTCGAGCCCCTCCAGCCGCTGGTTGACGCGCCTCACCCCGAGGCATAGGATCGCTGGTCGTACCCAAAGGGAGGTCGTCATGTCCTGGAGCCTCGAGGGCAGCTACGTTGAGACCTGTTCGTGCGAGCTGATGTGCCCGTGCAACCTGTCTTTCGATCACGGTGCGACGTACGACTTCTGTCGGGTAACCCTCGTCTTCAACATCCGAGAGGGCGAGATCGACGGCACGGACATCGGGGGACTCAAGGTTGCTGCCATCGCGGACACGCCGAAGGTCATGACCGACGGGAATTGGCGCCTCGGAGTCTTCATCGACGAACGGGCGACGGATGAGCAGCTGGAGAAGCTCGTTCAGGTCTTCAGCGGCCAGTTGGGGGGGCCGATGGCGGCGCTTGCCCCGCTGGTGGGGGAGATGCTCGGCGTGGAGCGAGCGGCGATCGAGGTCCACGATGACGGGGTGCGTCATAGCGTGCGCATCGGGGACGTCATCGATTTCGAGATCGAGGATGTGGTGCCGTTCGGCGTCCAGACGGGCGAGCCGGTTCGGTTTGCCGGCATGTTCCATCCGGTGGCATCGGACCTCACGATGGCGGAGGCGAAGCGGTCTCGGATCAGTGCGTTCGGGATTGAGTACGAGGGGAAGACCGGACTCTCGACGTCCGAATTCTCCTGGGCCGCTTGAGCGCATGATCGCGCCCGCGCCCGATCGAGCTCCCGGAGGCGTGGGGCTCGCCCCGGCGTACGCGGCCGCGCGAGCCCAGCTCGGGCTGGTCGCTCTGCTTTTCGCCCTCGCCGGCATCGGCTGGTGGTGGACGGTCGACCAGATGCAAGGGATGGACAACGGGCCGTGGACCGGCCTCGGGACGCTGGGCTGGTTCCTCGGCGTGTGGGTGGTCATGATGGCCGCGATGATGTTTCCGTCGGTCGCGCCGACGGTGGCCCTCTACTCGCGCATGACCCGCGAGCGTTCGCCGGTGTCGCCGTTGCTCTTCGTGGCGGGGTATCTCGTCACGTGGGGCAGCGCCGGTGTGCTCGCTTTCGCCATCGCGGCGGGCGGAGATGGGATTGGGGGTGACGTGCTCGCGTGGGATCGCGCCGGTCGGTGGGTCGCGGGGGCGACGCTCCTGCTGGCCGCCGTGTACGAGCTGTCTCCGCTCAAGGACGTCTGCCTCGGCACGTGCCGCAGCCCGCTCGGCTTCCTCCTCGGCTCTTGGCGCGGCGGCTGGTCGGGCGCACTCCAGATGGGCGCGAAGAACGGAGCCTGGTGCGTCGGTTGCTGCTGGGCGCTCATGGCCTCGCTCTTTGCACTGGGGCTCATGAGCATCGTCTGGATGGCTCTCGTGGCGGCCATGATCGCGTTCGAGAAGATCCTCCCGTGGCGCCGGGTTGCGACCTACGGGACGGTTGCAATCCTCTTCGCGCTCGGCGTGCTGCTGCTCGTCGCGCCCGACGCGATCCCGGCCATCACGATCCCGGGCGGCAATCCGATGCCCGACATGGGGCCGATGGGCTCCTAGCTTTGCTAAGCCCCACCCGCCGCTTCGACTGGGGACCGGCAGGGTCGCGGGGGCTCGTGCCGGCTGTCGATGTTCTGGTCGTGGTGGACGTCCTCTCGTTCTCCACCGCCGTCGACGTGGCGGTGGCGCGCGGCGCAGTGGTCTACCCGGCGCGCTGGACCGATGAGCACGCCTCGATGTCACGGGAGCGTCCGTACTCGCTGTCGCCTGCGTCGCTGACGGGCATACCGTCCGGGACACGGCTCGTGCTGGCCTCGACGAACGGCGCGACCATCTGCGCGGACGCCGAGGAGCTCGGCGCCAGGGTGATCGCGGGCTGCCTGCGCAACGTGTCGGCGGTCGCCGCGGCCGCGGCGCGGGCCGGCGATGTCGTCGGCGTGATCGCCGCCGGCGAGCGGTGGCCGGACGGCGGCCTGCGGCCGGCGATCGAGGATCTGCTCGGCGCCGGGCTGATCATTGCCGCGCTGGCGGGCGAGCCGTCGCCGGAGGCGCGGGCGGCGATCGCCGCCGCCGAGGCGGTGACGCTCGACGAGCTGCGTTCGTGCGCCTCGGCGCGCGAGCTAATCGAGCGCGGCTTCGTCGAGGACGTCGAACTCGCGCTCGAGCGGGACGTCTCGACGGCCGTCCCGCTGCTGCGCGATGGCGGGTTCGTCGATTCCGGGGTCAGCCCCCGGCCGGTGTAATCTCCGCGGCCGTGCCGGACATGTTCGGGTGAGCGCTTCCCCGACGAAGGAGGACACCCTGGCACGTGAGACGACAGAGGAGCGGTTCACCGAGCTCTACCGCGCACACGTCGACGCCGTGCGCGCGTACGCCTGGCGGCGCGGCCCTGCCGTCGCCGACGACGTCGTCGCCGAGACGTTCCTGATCGCCTGGCGGCGCATCGACCAAGTGCCGGACGGGCACCCGCTGCCCTGGCTGCTGGCGGTCGCCCGCAACGTCCGCCTGAACCACCACCGCGGCGATCGCCGCCGCTCGGCGCTGGCCGAGCGCCTGAGGCTGACAGCGGGGCCGTGGCCGCCACCCGAGGAGCCGGATCGCCAGCTGGCCGCCGCGCTGGCCGAGCTCCCCGAGCTCGACCGGGAGGTGCTGCTGCTCGACGCCTGGGATGGCCTCGACAACGCCGCCATCGCCGTGGCACTGGGCTGCACCCGCGCCAGCGTCGCCGTCCGCAAGACCCGTGCCCGGCGGCGCCTCGAGACCCTGCTCGCCGAGGGCCGGGCCGCCTCGCCCGTCGCCGCACTGGAAAGGACGCCCGATGCCTGCTGACATCCGCGCGCGGCTCGCCGCCGCCGACCCCGCACGCGAGCTCCGGCCGATCGAGGCCGGCGACTCCGACCTGCTGCTCCGCTCGATCATCGGGGCGACGACGCCGCGCGTCGTCCGCCGCCGAACGCGCGCTCGCAGCTCGCGGCTGCTGCTCGCCGCCGCATTGCTCGCCGTCCTCCTAGTGGGCGCCGGGTTCACGGCTTACCGGGTGGCGTTCGAGTCAGGCACCGCGGGCGACGTGCGCCGCTCGTTCGCCACGGTGCGCGACACGGTGCCGCTGCCGCCGGGTACGACCTGGCACGAGCTGAATCTCGACCCCGACGGCATCTACGCCGGCAGCCCCGACCGCACGGCGCTGGTGATGGCGCTGTTCCAGGCGCAGTGCGCCTGGGTCGGCTACTGGGACGCCGCGGACCGCGGGGGCGACGCCACTCAGGCAGGCAACGCCGTCCACGGGATGCAGGAGCTGCGTTCCGTGATGCCCGTGCATCACCCCGGCGACAGCGAGGACATGGGCGGTTTCGACGACTCGTCGCTGGATGCCTGGGACGCGCTGGTGGCGGGCGCCGCCGCCGGCGATCCGACGCTCCCGCGCCAGTACCTGCGGGCGAACTGCTAGCGGCTCACGCGTCGCCGGGGAGGAGCGACCAGCAGAACATGTCGCGGCGGTCGCCGTGAACCGACCGCGATCCGCGCTCGAGCCCCTCGCGGCTGAACCCGGCCCGGGCCAGCGTCCGCTGCGAAGCGACGTTGCCCGGGTCGGTGCGCGCCTCGAGCCGCGCCGCCCCGAGTTCCGCGAACGCCCACGGCGCGAGCAGCACCAGGGCACGGCAGGCGAGGCCATGTCCCCGCTCGGCTGGGTGCACCGAGTAGCCGAGCTCGACGATCCCGTCAGGGCGGGCGTGGTTCATCAGCACCGCCCCGGCGTAGTCGCAGGACGTTGCGTCTGCGACGACGAATGCGACCGGGGCATCGGCGTCGTCCCAGCAACCTGTCAGCCGCTCCAGCTCCTCCTCCGCGTCCGTTCGCGTGTAGGGGACGGGGATGTTGATCCAGCGCTGCGTCTCGGGATCCGCGCCGTCCTCGAGCAGCCGTTCCAGATCCCCTGCCACCGCGGTCCGCAGCACAATCACGCCGTCGGCCAGGGGTGGATCGGGCGGCGCGAGGCCGTCGGGACGGGCCATCGGGAACAACCCTAGCCCCTCGGGCGTCCACGTTACGAGAATGCGACGGGCCGGTGAACTGTGTCGTTTCGGGTGCCGTTCCGACGGGCAGCCTGTACCCTTGCAGCAACTCATGGGCAACTCGGGGTTTCACTGGCACTTGCTACGGCGGTGGACAGCGGTCTGCTGCGCCACCGTCGCGGTCGTGGCGTTGAGCGGCGGCGCCGCGTCGGCCGATCCTGCGCAGGACGGCGCGGCGGCCGTGGTCGTGATCGCCGCGCCCGACGGATCGACCTCCAACTCGGGCTGGGTCGCGGGCACGTCCGAGTCGGCCGACGTCGACCCGGCGACGCTGCCGCCGGCCGCCGCGGGCTCCGGTGCGTCGTCCGCGTCGGTCACGTCGGACTCGGCGTGCATCCGCGGGGCGTCAGACATCACCGCGCTTTCACTGCTGGGCGGCGCAGTCACGGCGACCACGGTCGAGTCGCGGATGAGCGCCTGCCTCGACGGCAGTGAGGTCGACTACGACGCGGGCGACTCAGGCGTCGACGGGCTGCAGGTGCTCGGTGCACCGGCCGATCCCGGCGCCGGGCCGATCCCGGTCGGCGACTGGGGCATGCTGACGTTCGACGAGAGCTTCCAGGACTCTGCGGGCCGCCATGCCCGGTACACGATGCATCTGCACCTGTCGGCCGACTACGGCGGGGTGCCCGCGGGCACCGACATCTACGTCGGCTACGCGGCCGCTCTGGAGACGCCGCCCCAGATCGA
>CAWEIS010000022.1:0-3247 GCA_963809205.1 uncultured Actinomycetes bacterium
CGCTCATAGCGGGTTGGCCAGTGGATGTAACACGTCAATTGCCCAGCCGACGTCAAGGGATTCCCCGTACCATCCTGGTGTGGCCGTGTGCGGGTGGACCGATATTCCGGCCGCGGTGTTCTTGGCCCGAATAGCTGCCGCCGCGTCGTGGGGTGTCTTCGGAGGCGGTGGAACTTCCCGCAGCACACGGCCGTTTGGCCAGCGGAACTGGAGCTCGCTATTCTCGAGTCGCGCGACCTGAAAGCCCTCCTCGTGAACCGCGCGGTGATGCCGGCGGCACAACAGGACGAGATTCGGCAGGGTCGTAGGCCCGCCCCGCGCCCAGTGCTCGATGTGATGGGCCTGGCCGAACGGCAGGTCACAACCCGGGAAGCGGCAACCGAGGTCTCGATAGGCGAGTGCGCGGCGCAAGGCCGTCGGAATCGTCCGAGTCCGAGCGCTGACCTCCACGATGACGCCATCAGCGTCGTGACGCATCTCCACCCGGCCGGCATCGCACGCGTGGAGTGCACCCCTAGCGTGAGACACGGAAACTAAGGAAAGTCTTCCGGGAGGAGCGATGCCCGGACGACGCTTTCGGATCTTCAGTCGGCAGTTCAAGGAAGCGGCGGTGCGCCGGATCCTGGCGGGCGAGAAGATCGACCGGTCGTCGGCTGAGCTGGCGTGCGACGCAACGCCGCTACACCTGGCGCGACACTACGAGCAGGGCGGGGTCGACGCGTTGGTGCCCCGAGGGCCGGCCGTCTGAAGGAGGTCGCGTCGGCGCCGGCGCCGGTGCGCTCCTCCAGGAGCCGAGTCCGGCAAGCGCGGACAGTATCGACGACGCCGGCCGCGAGGCGCGGCGGACCGGCGTCGCGGCGCTGGAGCGCAAGATCGGCCAGCAGGCGCTGGAGCTGGATTTTTTCGGGCAAGCTGTGAGGCTCATGACAGAGAGGTGGATCGAGCGGCGAGCGTGCCGCCCGCCGCACCGGGCGTCTACGGCCTCGTCCGGGCCTGGGCGCAGCGGCAGGGCGGATGGTAGAGCGTGGAGCGGATGTGCGCGGCTCGTCGGAGGTCAGCCGGTGCCGGCTACTATCGGCACTGGCAGGTTTCGAGGCGCCGGCGGAGGAAGAGACGGCGCTGCGTGACCGGCCTGCAGCGGCTTGGGGCTGGGCGGCATCGGCACTACGGCTACCGTCGGCTGGGCCCGCTGCTGCGGCGTGAGGGCTGGACGGTGAACCACAAGCGGGTGCTGCGGCTGATGCGAGAGGACAATCGGTTAGCCTGAGCAGCGGGCGTTCGTGCCGGCGACCACCGACAGTGCGCATAACTGGAAGGTGTCACCCGAACCTGGCGCGATGGATGGTGCGGATGGCCGTCAACCAGCTATGGGTCGCCGACATCACCTACGTCCGCCTGGCTGAGAGCTTCTCTACCTGGCCGTGGTGCTCGACGCCTTCAGCCGGAGCATGGTGGGCTGGGCGATGGCGGCCATCTGCGGCCGAGCTTGCGTTGAGCGCTGGGATGGCGCTCGGCAGCCGCGACTCGCGCCGGCGGCCTGATCCACCACTCCGACCGGGGCATGCAGCCCGAGTCTCAACCGGTCGTCGCAACGCCAGCCTGCGCTGGCCGCAGCACGGCGTCGAGAGCCTCGGCCGGCGTTCTCCAGCCGAGGGTCTTGCGCGGTCTGCTGTTGAGCGCTGCAGCGACGGCCGCGAGGTCGTCCAGCGCTCGTGCAGGCTCAGGTCGGTGCCCTTCGGGAAGTACTGGCGCAGCAGCCCGTTGGTGTTCTCGTTCGTGCCGCGCTGCCACGGGCTGTGCGGGTCGCAGAAGTAGACCTGCAGGCCCGTGTCGATCCGCAGCTGCGCGTGCTGCGCCATCTCCGCTCCCTGGTCCCAGGTCAGCGAGCGTCGGAGCTGCTCGGGCAGGGTCGTGATCGTGCGCGCGATCGCGTCGCGCACCGCCTCGGCGCCGTGTCCAGCGAGCGCAGGCCCGTTCTTCTCGCGGGCCTGCCTCCGTGGCCCGCCATCGGCGGCAGGTGCAGCAGCATCGTGAACCGCGTCGTGCGCTCGACGAGGGTGCCGATCGCGGAACTGCCCAGCCCGAGGATCAGGTCGCCCTCCCAGTGGCCGGGCACAGCCCGGTCATCCGCCTCCGCCGGGCGCTCGCTGATCAGGACCTCGGGGGTGACGAACGACTTGCCCCGACCCTGCGTGCGCGCCCGCGGCACCCGCAGCGCCCGGCCGGTCCGCAGGCATGCGGTCAGCTCGCGCCTCAGCGCACCCCGGCCTTGCACGTAAAGCGCCTGGTAGATCGCCTCGTGGCTGATGCGCATCGTCTCGTCATCCGGGAAGTCGAGCCGCAGGCGCTGAGCGATCTGCTGCGGGCTCCACGCCCTCGCCCAGCGCCGGTACTGCCGAGGCCCGTGTCGGCGTCCCTTCCAGGGCACGGCCGGCCCGGGCACCGCAGCGCCGCCCGGAGCGACGACCGTGCCAGCGAGCCGTTCCTGCACATAGGCCCGCAGCGCCGCATTCGTCGCGAGCTTCGCCCCCTTCGGACGGCGCGCCGCCCGTTCCGCATGCCACTGCGCGGTGGTTGCCCGGTAATCCAGGTCGCCGCCCCGCGTCGCCGCGTTGCGCCGCAACTCGCGCGAGATCGTCGATGCCGCCCGTCCCGAGCGACGTGCGATCTCCCGCACGCCAAGCCCTCGCGCCCGCCACAGCGCGATCTCCTCCCGCTCGGCAAACGTCAGGTACCGCCCCGAGAGCGGCTTCGACGAGCCGGACAGATGCGACGGTGCCATCCCACCCGCCTCTCGGAACCAGCGGGTTCCGACCGGCTGCGACACCCCAGCCTCCATCGCCGCGTCCTCGCTCGACAGACCCTCGGCGATGAACGCCCAGAACCGCCGCCGATGCTCCTGCCGCGCTACCGGCGGCCGCCCCGGCGACCTCAACTTTCCCCGTAAAGCTCGATCCGAGCGCCGCCGACCTCGCCATCGCAACCTCCTCTCCACCGCGGTGTTGCGACGACCGTGTGAATCCCGCCCAGTACGCCTCGGCGCGTACAGTGCAGCTGCTCGGCGGCGCATGGGATCGAGCCTGAGACACGAGCCGGGTGGGCGCGCCGTGACGACAACGCCATGGCGGAGAGCTTCATCGAGCACGCTCAAGCGCGAAGAGGTCGATGGGCGCGAGTACCGGACACGCGCAGGAGGCGCGCCGCTCCATCGGGAGCTTCATCGAGGAGGTCTACAATCGACAGCGGC
>CAWEIS010000023.1:0-13623 GCA_963809205.1 uncultured Actinomycetes bacterium
AGGAGCGCGCGCTGGCTCCCGCCTACGAGGCCGGCGACTGAGCGACGTACCCGGGCCGCCGCCACGGCGGCCTGGGGTTTTCCCCGATGCCATGCCCGTCAGGGACTCGTAACCTTTGCCACAGGTTCGTTCCCGTCGGAAGGATGCACGATGAACCACCGCATGGCGACACGCGTGGTGATCGCCGGCGCGATGCTCGCGATCGCGGTCGGGATCTCCCGGCCCGCCGCGGCACACGCCGGAGGCACGCAGCGGTTGCTCGAGCGCTACCAGCCCGTCACGGTGCTGGACGCCACCGAGCAGTTCGCCCCAACCGGAGTGGCCACGTTCGTCTCGGACGCGGCGCTCGAGACCCAGACCGCGCCGGGCGTCTGGAGCGTGGTCGACGCGACGCCGTCGCTGCGCCGGCTGCCCGCCGTTGCCAGCCAGGCATGCATCGACCAGGGCCTCACCCCGTGCTACCGGCTGAACCAGCGCGACTGCACGCCGCTCACGGGCATCGCCAGCACCGTCTGCTACCACGACGCCTGGCTGACGCCGGCTCCGCGCAGCCTGGTCTACGGCCGATCCGTCTCGCACCACGGCCAGACGCTGCTGCAGTACTGGTACTTCTCGTACGACGACTTCTACAGCTACGACTACCCGCCCGACGACCTGCTCTGGCAGGCGCACGAGGGCGACTGGGAGATGGTCAACGTGCTCGTACGCAACGGCCGGCCGGTGACGGTCGGCTACAGCCAGCACTGCACCGGCGAGCGGCGACCCTGGGCCGAGGTCGAGCGGTGGCAGGGCTCGACGCACCCGGTGGTGTACGTGGCCGCCGGCTCGCACGCCAACCTGTTCGCCGCCGGTGAGCACCCGATCGCACAGCAATGCATCCCGCCGCAGGCGATCGCCCTGCTCCAGCAAGCCGGCCTGCCGCTGCCCAGCGACCACGCCCACCCGGCCGGCACGGTCTACGGACCTCGCGGGCTCGCCGGGGTGACGCCCACGGGGATCCAGCAGGTGACCGCCGGCGAGCCTCGCTGGATGCGGTTCGCCGGGATCTGGGGCCAGGAGCAGGCGTTCCACGCGCCGCCGCCGATCGGCACGATGGTCGACGGCGCCTCGCCGCTCACCCCACCCCGCCAGGACAGCTGGCGATTCCCCTTGCGCACGCTGTTCAGCTGGCCGCGGTCGGCGTGACCTGATCAACGGGGTCCGGGCCCTCGGGCTCGGACCCCACCGGGTGCTCCTCGTAGCGCCAGAACGCCGGGAAGGCCAGCACGATCGGCGCCACCCCGAGCATGCACAGCAGGCCGCCCGAGACGACGGACGCCTGCGTGCCGGCAGCCGCCGCGACAACGCCCGACTCGACGTCGCCGACCCGCGGCCCGCCGGCCACGACCAGCATGAAGATCGAGGACATCCGGCCGCGCATCGAATCCGGCGTGGCGGTCTGCAGGATCGTCGAGCGGCAGACGGCGCTGACGCTGTCGGCCGCACCGGCGATCGTCAGCGCGGCCACCGCCACCCACAGGCTGGCCGTCAGGCCGAGGACGACGATGCCGAACCCCCAGACCAGCACCGCGAAGACCACGATCCGGCCCAGCCGCCTGGCCGTCCCCAGCCAGCCGGTTGTGAACGCGGCGACCACGGCGCCCGCCGAGACGGCCGCGTAGAGCAGGCCGACGCCCGCGGCCCCGGCGTGGTACACGGTCAGCGAGAGCGCCGGGAACAGGGCGCGCGGCATGCCGAAGGTCATCGCCAGGATGTCGATCACGAAGCTGCCCATCAGCTCCCCCCTGCTCCAGGCGAAGCGCAGCCCGCCGACCAGCGAGCGGAAGAACGGCTCGTGCTTCTCCGGCGCGGGCGGCCGCTGCGCGTGGATCATCCAGACCGCGATCAGCATGGCGACGAACGTGATGACGTCGATCCCGTACGCCCAGCCCAGGCCGAACACGGCGATGATCGCCCCGCCCAGCGCCGGGCCGACCACGCCGGTCAGCTGCCACAGCCCGTAGTTGAAGGAGATCGCCGAGCGCAGCCGCGTGTGGTCGACCAGGTTGGGCAGGATGGCAGCCCGGCTGGGCCGGTCGATCGCCGACCCGCCGGCCGCGATCCCGGCCAGCAGGAACAGCACGGCGACCGGTGGCGAGCCGTGCACCGCGCCCACCACCAGCGCGGCCGACGTCGACAGCATCGCCACCTGCGAGGCGAGCAGCAGCCGGCGGCGGTCGAGCCGGTCGGCCAGCGTGCCGCCGACCAGCGACACGCAGACCAGCGGGATCAGCTCGGCGAGGCCGATCAGGCCGACCATCAGCGACGACCGGGTGAGCACGTACACCTGGAAGGGCAGTGCGACCAGCGTCACCTGGGTGCCCAGGCCGGACACGAAGCCGCCGAGCACCAGCAGCCGGTAGTCCCGCGAGTAGCGCAGCGCGCTGGTGTCGACGGCCATGCCGCGCAGCCAACTCCCCAGTCGTGCGGGCCCGCCCACGCCGGGACGATAGACCGGCGGCCGGGATCAGCGGGCGCTTCGGTAGCGCCGGATCAGCGCGTTGGTCGAGCTGTCGTGTGCCAGATCGGGCTCGGCGTCGGCCTCCAGCTCCGGCACGATCCGCTGGGCGAGCGCCTTGCCCAACTCGACGCCCCACTGGTCGAACGAGTCGATGTGCCAGATCGCACCCTGGGTGAACACGCTGTGCTCGTAGAGTGCGACGAGCTTGCCCAGCGCCGCCGGCGTGAGCTGGTCGAGCAGGATCGTGCTGGTCGGCCTGTTGCCCTCGAACACCCGGTGCGGCACCAGCGACTCCGGCGTCCCCTCGGCCCGCACGTCGTCGGCGGTCTTGCCGAACGCCAGCGCCTCGGTCTGCGCGAAGACGTTCGCCATCAGCAGGTCGTGGTGCCGGCCGAGCGGGTTCAGCGACCGCCGGAACCCGATGAAATCGCAGGGGATCAGCACCGTGCCCTGGTGGATCAGCTGGTAGAACGAGTGCTGGCCGTTCGTTCCCGGCTCGCCCCAGTAGACCGGCCCGGTCGACCGGGCGACCGGGCTGCCGTCCAGCATCACGTGCTTGCCGTTGGATTCCATGGTCAGCTGCTGGAGGTACGCCGGGAACCGCTTCAGGTACTGGTCGTAGGGCAGCACCGCCTGCGTCTGGGCGCCGAACAGGTTGACGTACCAGACGCCGAGCAGCCCCATCAGCACCGGCAGGTTGCGATCGAACGGCGCCGTGCGGAAGTGCTCGTCGACGGCGTGGAAGCCACCAAGCATCTCGCGGAACGCCGCCGGGCCGACGGCGATCATCGTCGACAGGCCGATCGCCGAGTCCATCGAGTAGCGACCGCCGACCCAGTCCCAGAAGCCGAACATGTTGGCGGTGTCAATGCCGAACTCGGCGACCTTCTCGGCGTTGGTCGACACCGCGACGAAGTGCTTCGCGACGGCCGCCTCGTCGCCCAGGGCGGCCAGCGCCCAGTCGCGGGCGCTGTGCGCGTTGGTCATCGTCTCCAGCGTCGTGAACGTCTTCGAGCTGATGAGGAACAGCGTCTCCGCCGGATCGAGGTCGCGGGTCGTCTCGACGAAGTCGGTGCCGTCCACGTTCGAGACGAAGCGGAACGTCAGGTTGCGCAGGCTGAAGTGCCGCAGCGCCTCGTATGCCATCACCGGGCCCAGGTCGGAGCCGCCGATGCCGATGTTGACGACGTTCCGGATCGGCCTGCCGGTGTGGCCGGTCCACGACCCGTCGCGGACGGCGTCCGCGAAGCTGCTCATCCGGCCGAGCACTTCGTGCACGTCCGGCACGACGTCGTGGCCGCCCATCTCGATCACCTCGCCGGCCGGCGCCCGCAGCGCCACGTGCAGCACCGCGCGGTTCTCGGTCACGTTGATCCGCTGGCCCGAGAACATTGCGTCGATCCGCTCGCGCAGACCCGACGCCTCGGCCAGGTCGACCAACAGCCGCATCGTCTCGGCGGTGACGCGGTGCTTGGAGTAGTCGAGCAGGATGCCCTCGGCCTCGACGGTCAACCGCTCACCACGCGCCGGATCCTCGGCGAACAGGTCGTGCAGGTGGCGGTCCCCGACCGCCGCGTGGTGCGACTCGAGCCGGGCCCAGGCCGATGCGGAGTGCGAGCCTTCCACGACCGCGAACGTTACCCTGTCGGGGATGACCGGACTCGGACGTGCTGCACTGGGCTCGTGGAGCGGGGGCGTCCACATGCGGTTCGGCATGCCGATCGAGGCCGACCGGCTGACGGCGCTGCTCCGCCCCGGCCCGGACGTCGGCACCGTGATCACCGCCGACGTCTACGGCACCGGTGACGCCGACCGCGCGGTGGGCACGGCGCTGGACGGGCTCGACCGGTCGAACTACCTGCTGGTCGGCATGGTCGGCCACGACTTCGTGCACGGCGAGCGGCAGGGGGCAAAGGGCTTCCCGCGGTTCACCGACCCCGCGCTGCGGGGCCCGGACTCCTACGCCGGCTACCTGCGGGAGGCGGCCGAGCGCAGCCTGCAGCGGTGCGGCGTCGACCGCTTCGACGTCCTGATGCTGCACAACCCCGACCACGTGGGCTACTCATCGCCCGTTGTCTGGGAGGGCATGGCATCGCTCAGGGCGGACGGGCTGACAGACGCGATCGGCGTGGCGCCCGGGCCGGCCAACGGCTTCACCCTCGACGTCGTTTCATGCCTGGACGCCCACGGCGACCTGCTCGACTGGGCGATGCTGATCCTCAACCCGTTCGAGCCGTGGCCCGGGCGGCTGGCGCTGCCGGCGTGCGAGCGCCACGGCGTCCGCGTGATCGCCCGGGTCGTCGACTACGGCGGTGTCTTCTGGGACGACGTTCCCGACGAGGATCAGCTTGCGCCCCACGACCATCGCGGGTTCCGCCCGGCGGGCTGGATCGAGGCCGCGCGCACCAAGCTCGACCGGATCCGGCCGATCGCCGACCGGCACGGCCTGACCCCGCTCCAACTGGCGGCCTGCTGGACGCTGGCGCAGCCGGCGGTCGAGTGCGTCGCGCCGACGTTGATCCAGGAGCCGGGCGCCGATGCGAAGCCGATCGAGGCAAAACGCGCCGAGCTGGCAGGCATCCCGGAGGTCAATCCCCTGACGACGGACGACCTCGCCGGGATCGATGCCGTCGGCGACAACACCGGGTGCATGGCGCTGAAGGGCGGGTCGCCGTCCCACGAGGGCGAGCCACGACCCGACGCCTGGCCGCTGGACGGTGAGCTGCTGGCGACGGCGCAGCGCTGGGGGATCGTCCCCGAGCGCGATCTCGTCATGTCCGGCTGAGCATGACAGCCGTCGCCCTGCTGGCCATCGTCGTGCTGGTGCTGGTCAACGGGTTCTTCGTCGCGGCCGAGTTTGCGCTGGTGTCCGCCCGCCCGGAGCGGATGACGGGCCCCGAGACCGGCGTGCGCCGGCTGGTGCGCAGGCAGATGGGGTCGCTGGACGAGTACCTGGCGGCCTGCCAGCTGGGGAT
This sequence comes from uncultured Actinomycetes bacterium, assembly GCA_963809205.1. Lineage (GTDB taxonomy): Bacteria > Actinomycetota > Thermoleophilia > Gaiellales > JAICJC01 > DATLLN01. Next base: position 5,476 of record CAWEIS010000023.1, read on the forward strand.
CACGATCGCCTCGCTGGCCCTGGGCGCGATCGGCGAACCGACGATCGCGAACCTGATCGAACCCGCCCTGGGCAGCCGGCTGGCGGCGGACGCGGTCGCCGTGATCGCGACCATCACCGCGTTGTTGATCATGACGGGGCTGCACATCACCATCGGGGAGCAGGCGCCGAAGAGCTTCGCCATCGGCTCAGCCGAGCGCGTGGTGGTGCTGGTGGCCTGGCCGCTGGAGGTCTTTCACCGCAGTCTGCGGCCGCTGGTGCGCCTGCTGAACGCTATCTCGAACGCCATCGTGCGGGCGTTCGGCGGCCGGCCGGCGACCGAGCACGGTGGCGCGACCCTGGAGGAGCTGCGGCATCTGATCGGCGGCCTGACCGCCTCGGGCCAGGTCGATCCCGCTGACGCGCGTGTGCTGCGGGCGTTCTTCACGCTCGACGAGCGGCGCGCGTCGGAGGTGCTGACGCCACGCTCCCGGGTGATCGCGGCCGGCGAGGAGGAGTCGGTCGGCGAGGCCCTGGAGGCGGCCGTGACGAGCGGCCACTCGCGGCTGCCGATGCTCTCCGACGACGGCGAGCTGCTCGGGGTCGTGCTCGCCCGCGACCTGTCGCAGGCGCTGCTGGCGGGCGGCGCCTCCGCGCCGGCGGCCGACCACGTCCGCGAGATGCAGATCACGCCGGAGCGGCAGACGCTGGACGTGCTGCTGGGCAGGCTGCGGGACGCCCACGCCTCGATCTGCGCGGTGCTCGACGAGTACGGCGTGTTCCTCGGGATCGTCACCATCGAGGACATCCTCGAGGAGATCGTGGGCGAGATCGAGGACGAGAGCGACCGGCCGACCGGCGTGCGCCTGCTGCCCAACGGCGCCGTCGTCTGTCCAGGCGACACGGCGATCGACGATCTGTCCGACTACGGCATCGTGCTGGAGAGCGAGGCGGAGACGGTGGGCGGACTGGTGCAGCTGGAGCTGGGTCGGGTGCCCCGTCCGCGCGACACGGTGACCACGGCCAACGCCCGGCTACGCGTTCAGTCGATGGACGGCAACCGCGTCAAGCGGATGCACATCACGCCCCTCGACCGAACCGCGCCGCCTCGATGAGCTCGCCCGGGCGGAAGCGGATGGTCGCGGCAACGCCGGCTGTGGCCACCGCCGCCGCGCCGGACACCAGGAACGCCAGCTCGGTGCCGCCCTGGGCGGCCAGCCAGCCGGCCAGCAGGCCGCCGGCGGGACCGGTGCCGTTGAAGGCGAAGTAGTAGAGGCCGATCACGCGCCCGCGCAGGGGGCCGGGTGTCGACAGCTGGACGGTCGCGTTGGCGCTGGACGTCCACAGCGTGAAACAGGCGCCCGTGATCAGCAGCAGAAACCCGGCCGCCGACGACGAGTGGATCGGGGCCAAGACCATCTGCGCCAGGCCGAACCCGCCCGCCGCGAACAGCATCACCGGCCAGCTGGCGCGTCCCAGGGACGCCGCCATCAGCGCACCGACCAGCGCACCGAGGCCGAACATCGCGGTGACCACGCCGAACACCTTGGCCCCCGACTCGAGCGTCGAGCCCGCCAGCACCGGCAACAGCACGTTGAAGTTGAACGAGAAGGTGCTGAGCATCAGCACCATCAGCAGCGCGAGCAGCGTGTCCGGCGCCTGCCGGACGTGGGCGAGTGCCTCCATCGTGCCGCGGAAGATCTTCGGCGGCTGCTTCGGCCGCTCGACCGGGAACAGCTCCTCGCGGCGCATCGCCAGCAGGCCGGCCAGCACCGCCAGGTAGCTGACCGCGTTCAGGCTGAAGCAGGCGCCGGCGCCGACGACGGCGACCAGCAGGCCGCCCAGCGCCGGGCCGACCACGCGGGCCGCGTTGAACAGGCTCGAGTTGAGCGCGACGGCGTTGGGCAGCTCGTCCTGGCCGACCATCTGGAACGTCAGCGCCTGGCGAGCCGGGGCGTCGAGCACGAGCACCACGCCGCGCAGCGCGGTCAGCACGTACACCTCGGTCGCGGTGACCTGGCCGGCGACCACCAGCACGGCCAGGATGCCGGCCAGCACCATCGCCGAGGCCTGGGTGGCGATCACGGTGCGCCGGGCGTCGAAGCGATCGACCAGCACGCCGGCGAACAGGCCGAACACCGTGAACGGCAGGAACTGGCAGAGGGCCAGCACGCCCACCGCGACCGGCGAGTGCGTCAGCTCGAGGATGACCCACGCGGCGGCGATGTTCTGCATCCACGTGCCGCTGACGGACACGATCTGGCCGCTGAAGAAGAGCCGGTAGTTGCGATGTCGGCGAAGGCTGGCGAATGTGCGGCGGTTGACCCGTCGGAATGCGGTCGTCACGCCGCTCCCTGCTCGTCCGACAGAAGCTCGCCGAGCGGCTCGAGCGCCGCCTCCAGCGCGGCCAGCTGCTCGTCGGTCAAGCGGCGGAGGCGGGCGGCCAGCCACTCGGTGCGCATCGCCCGCGCGGATCGCACCAGCTTGCGACCGGCGGCCGTCAGCTCGAGCCCGACGCGCCGCCGATCGCCGGCGACCTGGGTGCGGGTGACGAGCCCGGCGCCTTCGAGCCGGTCGACGTAGCCCGACATGGCGGGCGCCGACATCCGCTCGAGCGCAGCGAGCTCGCGCACGCCGATCCCCGGGCGCTCGCGGATGATCACCAGCAGCGAGATCTGTCCAACCGTTGTCCCCGTGGGCAGCGCCTCACGGCGAAGCCTGCGGTTGATCCGCAGCAGCAGCGGGCGCAGCTCTGCGGCGATGGTCTCGGGTGGACTGATCGTTAACATAGTTAACTACATGGTAGCACCCGGCGCTCTGCCGCGCGTAGACTCGGACGATGCCAATCGACCACCTACCGGCCGAGCCCGACCTCCCTCCGGAGCTGGACGAATGGCCGGGCGATGACCGGCCGGCCGACGGCGCGGAGCTGTCGGCGGTCGCGGTGCGCGACGCCCGATGGGCGGAGCTGTCGGTCACCGGGCTGCGCCTCGACGAGGTCGAGATCGCCGGGGGCGACCTGGCCGGGGCCAGGTTCGTCGACCCGTCGTTCCGGGACATCGTGATCGGCGACGCAAACCTGGCCAACGTCACCTTCCACGGCGGCCTCCTGTGGCGGGCGCGGATCGCCGGCGGGCGCCTGACCGGGCTCGCCGTGACCGAGGGTGAGCTCCGCGACGTGACGATCCACGACGCGACGGCGTCGATGGCCGGATTCCGACACGCGACGCTGACGCGGGTGACGTTCGACGGCTGCATCATGCAGCAGGCGGACTTCATGGGCGTCCGCGGCGAGGACCTGCGGTTCCACGGCTGCGACCTGACCGGCGCCAGTTTCTCGCATGCCGAGCTGGCCGGCGCCGGGTTCCGGCGATGCGTGATGGACGAGGTCGAGGGCGTCGAAGGGCTGCGGGGCGCCGAGATGGACGTCGATCAGGTCGTCGCCCTGGCGCCGGCGATGGCCGCCGCACTCGGGATCCGGCTGCTCCCGGACTAGCTCATCCTCCGGGCACGACACTATGATCGACGGCATGGCCAGCAACGACCCGCAGGACGAGATGGACGTGTTGCTGAACTTCCTGCTCCCCTACGCCCGCGATCAGCTGGAGCAGCATGGCGAGTTCGTCCCCACCGGGGCGACGCTGTCGGACGGCGGCACGGTCTCGGCCGTCAACGCGGGCACCGACGATCCACGCGCGGCATCGGACGTGGTCGTCGCGGCGCTGACCGAGGCAATCCGCCGAGAGGCCGAGGCCGGCCAGGTGCGCGGGTGCGGAGTAGTGGACGCGGCGAGGGTGCCGCGTCCGGGGATGCCCGAGATGACCGATGCGATCCGCGTGCGCATCGACCACGTCGCCGCCGACCCGGTGCACGTCTTCATGCCGTTCCGCAAGCGCCGGATGCGCGGCTACGAGTTCGACGAGCTGTTCGTCGAGCCTGGCACGTCCCTCCTGCGCTGACGTACGATTCCGGTATGGGTCTGCTCACGCTGATCCGCCGCAAGCGACGCCCCTGCTACCGGGTGCGCGTCCACGGGCTCGGCCGGTACTCCGAGGAGCGGTTCGGCAGTCTGTTCGAGGCGCGCGAGTACGCCGACCACTTGGCCTCGATCACCGACGTCGTCTGCCTGATCTACCTGGACAAGGGCAGGAAGCCGGTCTACTGCACGGACGACGACTGGGGCGGTGACGAGGGATCGTCAGGCGTCAGGGAGCCGCGCCGCCCGATGCCCGGACCCTCGGCCGGCGCGATCTCGCTCGAGCTGCCGGACTAGCGCACAGGCGCGGTGTAACAACGGGGTCTGACCCCGTTGTTACACCGCTGCAGGCTGCCAGCCGCTATCCGGTCTTCGCCGAAGCCACGCCGGCCGACGCGGCTTGGTCAGACGTGAGCCAGTCCTCGAAGGTCGGCCCGGCGAGCGTGGCACCCGGGGCCGGCAGCAAGGCGCCCGACTCGTACACGTCGGCGTCCGGGTCATTCGGGTTGTGTCCGGGCTCGATCCGCGAGCCCGACCCGGTCCGCGCCGCCAGAAGCGTCGCGACCTCCAGGAGGTTCTCCTCCCGCGGACCTGCAACCTCCAGGTACGGCGGCTCGGACGGGGCGGCGGCGAACGCGCTGGGATCGGCGACCAGCTCGGCCAGGATCTCCCCCACCGTCCTGCCGGCGACCAGCTGCGTGCGCATCCTCGGCACGTATGTGACGCCGCCCTGGGTGCCCCACTCCATCATCTGCGGCACGAACTCGTGGAACTGCGACGCCCTCACCACCCGCGCAGGCACCGGGCCGGACACCATCGCCTGCTCATGGGCGATCTTCGCCGCCCCGTAGCCGCCGGTGAACGCGTCGGCACCGATGATCGAGACAACCACGATTCGCTCCACGCCGGCGTGGCCGGCCGCGTCCTGCAGGTTGCGAGCCGCCGTCGTGAAGAACCGCGTCGCCGGATCCTGCTCGGGCGACGGCCCGGTCGCCGCGTCGACGAGGCCTTCGACGCCCTCCAGCGCGTCCGCCAGCCCCTCGCCGGTGATCACGTCGACGCCATTCGAACGGGAGATCTCGACGACCTCATGACCGCCCTCCCTGAGCGCGTCGACGACGTGGTGGCCGACTCGCCCGGTCGCACCCGCGACCGCGATCTTCCGGGATGTCTGCACGGCTACCTCCCTTGCGGAGCCCAGGTCAACAACCTCACACCCCTGGGCTCTACCCAGAGCAACCCGGTCGAAACGTGACCCCAACCCCGACACGGCGGCGTTCCGGGCCACCCATGAGGAGCGGCCCGGAACGCGGTCCGTGCTACGGGTTGACGCGACTGATCCGCGTCCCCCAGTTCGCCAGCGACGTGCGGGTGTTGCCGCACGTGAACATCGGCGAGCTCGGGGAGTCGACCAGGTAGCGCTGGAACGAGCACGTCTGGCCGATGAACTCGGACGCCATCCAGATGGCGTTGCCGTCGATGGCCGTGGCGCCGTAGTCACCCCACCGCGGGCGCGGCGGGTCGCCGAACGCCTTGTAGCCGGCGAACCCGTCCTGCGGGCCGGCACCTCTGCCGGCAATCCGCACGTCGCCCGTCCCGTGAGCGACGCTGAGCGTGGTCCACGCCGCGCTCGGGAAGGTCGTCGGGCCCACCAGTGTGAACGTCATCGCGGCCCGGCCGGTCGGCAGAACGCCGATCGCCGGATACGTGATGTTCGCGTTGGCGACGGCCAGGGTTCCCTGCCGCACCAGCGAGCCGGCCACACGCCCGTTCGCGATCGTCGGGCGGATGACGTACCAGGCGATTCCGGCCCGGCGGTTGGCCGACGAACCGACGCCTGTGTCGAGCGCACCCCAGAGGGCGCCGGCGGCCCAGCTCACCTGCTGCATGCGGGTGTCGTTCGAATCCAGCGACTGAATCTGCTGGTCGTGCGGCGGCTCTTCTGTCGGTTCGAAGAACCACTGCCAGCAGCCGTCGCCGAACGGCGTCGACAGCGTTGTGTTGTTGAGGCACGTGCGCAGCGGCGTCGAGCCGGGCCGCTGCTGCGACGCTGGGGGCACGCCGTACTGGCTGACGTTGACGATCGCGTTGCGGAGCGCCACGTTCGGGTGCGCGGTGTCGAGCGATGCCGTGTTGGTCAGGCCCCAGACCCCGATCCGATGATCGGTGCCCGTGCCGTTGGCCTCCTCGGCGGCCATCGAGCTGAGGAACCACTCGGTGCCGTTTGCCCGGGTGTCGTCGCTGCCCGAGGAGATCGCAGGCCACACCGTGAAGCCCGGGTTGCCGGCGAGCCGCGTGTCGTCGATATGCACCATCTGCGGATCCTGCACACCGGCGGCGAGCTGCCGCTTCGAGAACGCATAGACCTGCGCGCTGGTGTACTGGTCTGCGAAGAACGAGTACTCGTTGGTGGTGATGTAGAACCCGTGGGCGTCCGTGCCGATGTGCGGGTAGTCGCCGAAGCACGGCCCCAGGTCACAGTGATGGTTCGGCTGGCCGTGGGTTCCGTTGTTGGTGGTCGGGATCCGGTAGAACGTCCAGGCTCCCAGCGGGTTGCCTGTCTGAGAGACGGCAAGATCGAGCCAGCCGTCTCCGGTGAAATCGCCGGTGTCGCGATCCTGCGCGAGGGTGTCCGTGAGGTGGAACCAGCGGTTGGTCGTGCGGTCATAGAGACATGACGGGTCGAACATGTCGGGCCCGAACTTGCCGGTCGTCCGGTTGATCGCCGGCGGATAGCCGTAGAACTCGTTGAACGCAGCGACGCCGGACGCCGGAGTTCCGTTCGACCGGTACACCCGGATCGCCGAGTTGATCGTCTCCATCACATACCCGTTGCCGGCACAGAGACCCTGGTCGGGCGGCTCGCCCGAGAACTGATTGCCGTTGGACGCCGTGCGCGTGTCGAAGTGGTCGAGCCCGTCGAAGCTGAGGGCGAGTCCTCCCAAGCTGGGTGTGACCGCCGTGTTGGGCACGATCCGACTGAGGCCGACGCTTCGCGTCAACCGCCGGTTCGTCACGGTCGTGTGACGGCCGCCGGCGGCCGACCTGGCGTCCGGATCGGCGCCCTGGCCGCCTCCCGGGAACTCTGGATCCTGGAAAGCCGGCGACCCCGGGACGCCGGCATGGAACGATCCACTGCCCGTGCTCGGGACGTTCCGGATGTACGTCGATGCAGAGGCGGACGCGGCAAGCACCGCAGTGCTCACCAACGCCCCCATGACGAGCGACGCTCGCCTCAACTGCTTCCCCATGAGGTTCCCCCCTGTCATGACCTTCCCGCTCGAACGGACGAGACGGCGAACGCCGCCGAACATACGCCACCGGCCGCGCGCGAGCAAGCCACCAGGCTTACACCCGGCTTCAGCAATGCCCCCGGCATGACTCGAACATGCGACACGCGGTTTAGGAAACCGCTGCTCTATCCCCTGAGCTACGGGGGCGGCACCGCGGGATCCTATCCCCCGGCGGGCAGGGCACCCTGCTGCCGCAGGGCATGCTCGATGCCGTCGAGCAGCCGCTCCAGGCCGCGCTCGAAGCGGAACGGGTCGAGCGTCGCCTCGGCCAGCCGCAGCCACGTCTCGCCCGGGTCGGCCGCGAACATCGCCCGGATATGCGGGTACTCGCCGGTCTCCAGCTGCGCGTCGATGGAGGCCATCAGCTCCGGAGGCCAACCCTCGCCGGGCGCCGGCTCGTGCCCGAGATCCTCCAGGCGCCGCAGCGCATACCCGAAGACGTAGTCGTCGACCATCGCGATCACCTCGAGCTTGTCGACGTCGTCCAGCCGCAGCTCGGCGACCGCCGCCAGCGACTGCTCGAAGTGGCGCATGCCGTTCGGGCCGATCCGCATCCCGCGCAACGCCTCGGCGTTCATCAGCCAGGGGTGCCGCTCAAGCGTCGCGTTCGTCCGCCGGCCGATCGCGCCGAGCGCCTCGCGCCAGCCGCCGGTCAGCGCGTTCTCGGGCACGAGCAGTTCCCCGAGCAGAGCATCTGACATCAGCGCCAGCAGGTCGTCCTTCGTGCGCACGTAGTGGTAGAGCGTCATCGTGCCGGCCCCCAGCCCGCGGGCCACACGGCGCCATCGCCAACACGTTCGTGCCGGTCGCGGGCCTGCCCGCCGGCTGCAGACGGTCGCCGAGTGGAACCCGGTCAGCACCCTGGCCGCCGCAGTGCGCACGCTGTTCGGCAACCCGACGG
>CAWEIS010000024.1:0-3771 GCA_963809205.1 uncultured Actinomycetes bacterium
GGCGTCGCAGCGTTCGCAGTTCGGTCGCAGCTCCAGCATGCCGCGGCGATCCGAGTACAGGGGTTCAGGGGCCCGGTACAACGTTCGTGCGATTTGTCACGCCGAGGCAATCCGTATGGTGAACGCCATGACCGCTGTCTCACCACCACTCACCGGCCGCCGGCGCGGCCGCACGGTGTTCATCGTGGTGTTCGCCGCCACCGTCGGGCAGCTGCTGCTGGCGACGCTCGCCCCACACCTGCCCCAGTTCGAGGGCAAGGCGTTCGGCGCGCGGCTGCTCTTCTACCCGCTGATGATGCTGCTTCCGCCCGCAATCTGGATCGGCGTGGCTCGGCGGCGGGGGGACACGGCGCCGCCGCCGTGGTCCGGGTTCGCGCTAATCGCGGCGCCGTTCCTCGTCGACGTCACCGGCAACACGCTCGACCTGTACGACTCGGTCTGGTGGTGGGACGACGCCAACCACTTCGTCAACTGGATGCTGCTCTGCCTCGGCATCGGCCTGCTGCTCGAGCGAGGGAACGTGCGGCCACGCTGGGCGCTGGCGCTGTTGATCACTGGCATCGGCTCGCTGCTGGCGATCCTCTGGGAGCTGGGCGAGTGGTACAGCTTCATCCGCCACAGCTCGGAGCTGGCCACGGCATACGAGGACACCCTGGGCGACGAGGCGCTGGGATCGCTGGGCGGCCTCGCCGCCGCGCTGCTCCTGGTCTGGTGGCGGGCCCGCCACCCGGCCGTCCTACCGGAGTGAGCCCAGCCCCACGCCGATGATCACGTACCAGCCGCCAAGGGCGGCGACGACGAGCGCCGCGACCAGGATGGCCGGTACCGCCCTGCGCACCGACGCCAGGACGGGCGTGCGTGCGGGGGCCTGCGAGATGTTCGATGAGATCGTCATGCGACCCACCGTACGAACGGCCGAGCGTCATGGCGTCGGGGAAACCCCTATGGCGCGATGTTGTGGTTCAGGTGGAAGACGTTCCCCGGGTCGTAGCGCCGCTTGACGTCGACCAGCCGGTCGTAGTTCGGGCCATACGCCGCACGGATGGCGTCCTCGCGCTGGTCGTCGCCGAGGTAGTTCAGCCAGCGACGGCCGGAGAGGTGCTCGGAGAACGCCGCGTAGGTGTCCCTGGTCCAGGCGATGCAGCGGGTCGTGTCGGCCGGGTCCGCCCACTCCGTGGGTAGCAGCAGGTTGTAGCCGGGCTCGCGGTGGGGCACCGCGGTCGCGGTCTCCGGCACCGTGGTCACCGCGCCGTGGAAGTGCTCGAGCAGGATCGCCGACATCGGCGAGGGGACGCTCGCGAAGCGCTCGATCATCAGGTCGATCAGGGCGTCCGAGAGGCCGGACGTGAAGCTGGACAGCCAGTAGTTGAGCGCGCCCTCCGGGTACCCGGCATCGATCAGGGTGTTCATCACCGGATAGGGCATCGGGCCGACCTCGGTGACCAGCGGCGAGCCGAATGCCAGGAACGGCGCCAGGTCGGCGTCCGCGCGGGCGGGGTCCGTGTGGCAGACGATCATCGCCGCCAGCTTCATCCCCGAGCCATCCGGCGCGTGCACCAGCCCGGCGAACGAGGTCAGCTCGTCGGGGTAGGCCGCCGTCGCATCGCGGTAGAACCGCAGCATGTCCCCGGCGGCCCCGAACGGGTGCGCGATCAGGCCGCCGACGACCATCGGCAGCGGCCGCAGCCGGTACGTCAGCGACGCGGCGACCCCGAAGTTCCCCCCGCCGCCGCGGAGACCCCACATCAGGTCGGGATGCGACTCGTCGGTTACCTCCAGCACCTCGCCGTCCGCGGTCACCAGCTCGACGGCGATCAGGTTGTCGCAGGCGAGGCCCTGGGTCGACATCAGCCAGCCCAGACCGCCGCCCAGCGTGTAGCCGGCGATCCCGGTGGTCGAGATGGCGCCCCCGGTGACGGCGAGTCCGTGCACCCCGGCCGCGTCGTTGACGTCGCTCCAGCGCGCGCCGCCCTGTGCCCGGGCCGTCGAAGCCGACGGGTCGACGTCGACCGCGCGCATCCCGGCCAGATCGATCATCAGGCCGCCCTCGGCCACCGCCCGGCCGGCGACGTTGTGCCCCCCGCCGCGCACCGAGATCTCCAGCCCGGCGTCGCGCGCGTGGCGCACCGCCGCCGCGATGTCGTCGGTGTCCGCACAGCGGGCGATCAGCGCGGGCCGGCGGTCGATCAGCCCGTTGTGCACCCTGCGAGCGGCGTTATAGCCCTCGTCGCTGGGTGCCAGCAGCGTGCCGGTGAGCGTGGCGGCGAGCGAGGAAGCGGTTGCCATGGTTCGACCTCCGGGAACGGTGACGCGGGTGCGTCCGATTCTCTCAGAGACTCGTGAGCAGTGCCACGCTCAGCCGACGACTTCCTCGCCAGGTACGAGGTGACCCGCACGGACGCGGCGTTCGAGCTCCCCGACCTGTCGCGCAGCAACGGCCCGGTCGTCGTCACCCCGGACATCCCGCGATGACGGTGATCACGCTCTCCTGGCAGCTGGGCATCGAGGGAGAGCGAATCGGCGAGCTGCTCGGCGAGCGCCTCGGACTGCCGGTCGTCAACCGGCAGATCGTCGCGGCGATCATGCGCGCGCTTCACGTGCGCGCCCCCGCGGCGGAGGCGACCGAGCGGATGATCCCAGGCTGGGAGGTCGAGATGAGCGCCGGGCTCTCGGAGTGGTTCGGCGTGGCAGAGCTACGGACGGCGATCGGCCAGGCGGAACAGGCCCATCGCACGACGGAAGGCCTGCTGCCGGACGCCGCGCTGGCCGGCCACCCGGGCGCACGCCAGGTGCGGCTGAGCGCGCCGCGTGCATGGCGGATCGACCGGGTCGCGGCGGAGCATGTGGTCGCACGGCGAGGCCGCGCGGCGGGTGCTGGCCGACGACCGGATGCGCCGCGCGTACGTCGAGCACTACTACGGCCGGCGCCTGGACGACCCGGCCAACTTCCGCCTGGTGATCGCCGCCAACCGGTTCCCGCCGGACGAGATCGTGGATGTCATCGCAGCCGCCGCGCCCGCGCTCGACCAGACCCGTCACCAGGCGACGGCCGCGGGCGCCTGATTCCTACAGCGTGTCGCTGGCGATGTCTCGCGACCAGAGATCGCCGAGCGGCGCGCGCAGCGTGCATACCGCGAGCAGCCGGTCCTGCTCGTCGTTGTCGATCGGCCAGGGGATGCGAACGTGGCCGACGGGCCGCCAGCCGGCGCACATCCGGTCGAGGTCCCGGCCGTCGAAACCGACGGCGAGCATGTGCCGCTGGGGCAGGTCGGCAGGCCGCCAGTACTGCCACGACAGGTGGCCACTGAGCGGCTGGGGCAGGCCATGCGCGGCGCCGGTACGGGCCAGCGCCCCCGCCTCGCCGTAGTTCTGGGCGACCACCGCCGCGTCGGCGCGGAACGACGGCGGCAGCGACCGCCAGGCGGCAGCGGTCTGTGCGACGAACGCCGGCCAGCCGAGCTCGTCGCCGTAGAACGACGAGTCCCAGGCACCGGAGCGCACTACCCACTGCGCGCTCCGCACCGGGACGACCAGCGGCGCGACGAACCACAGCACGAGCGCGTGCAGTGCCACGGCGGCGGCGATCGCGACCCTACCGCCCCACTGGACACCGCGGATCCACTCCGCGGCCACGACGGCACCGGCCGCGGCGGCCATGCCGTCCGCCGGCAGCGGGTAGTAGCTCCGTCCGCGCTCGACCAGGAACACCATCGTTGCCAGCACCGGCACAACGGCGAACGGCCGCAGCACCGGCCGCCGCCAGAGCGCGAT
>CAWEIS010000025.1:0-520937 GCA_963809205.1 uncultured Actinomycetes bacterium
TTGGCAGGCGGCCACCGTGCGTGGCACGCAGTTGTGCGCGAGCGAGGGGAATGGGATGCTCGATAACTCGCAGCTGGGCGGGTTCGTCACCCGCGATCACCCGGGGAAGGGCATGCGCCCGACCGTGCGGTTCCTGCTGGCCGCCCTGCTGACGGCAGCGCTGGGTCGGGTTCGCCATCTGGTCGTCCGGACCCTGGCGGGACGACCTCGACGCCGCGATCGGCCCGATCGCGGCCTGGCTGATCCCGCTGCTGCTGGCCTACATCCCGGGCCTGATAATCGGCTTCATGGCAGCGACGCTCGTCGTCAGCCCGTACCACGAGCCGGCGCTCGAGCCGCCGGCAGGCCCCTGGGCGGAGGGTCAGTGGCCACCGGTCACGGTGCTGATCGCCGCACGCAACGAGGAGGCGTCCATCGAGAAGACGCTCGAGCGGGTTGCCGACTCGAAGTACGGCGGCGCCGTCACCGTGCTCCTGGCGGACAACGGCTCGACCGACGACACGGGCGAGGTGGCGGCGGCCGCAGCCGGGCGCCTCGGGCTGCGGTACCGCCGCGTGTTCGAGGCCGAGCCGGGCAAGTTCCACGCACTGAACTCGGCGCTCGCGGTGGTCGAGACGCCGATCGTCGTCACGCTGGACGCCGACACCTACCTGCACTCGCTGGCGCTGTCGTACCTGGTCGCGCACGTCGCCAGCCGACCGCAGGATCAGCACGTGTCCGCCTGCGCGGGCGCGCTGATCGTGGAGAACTCCGTCCAGAACCTCTTGACCAGGATGCAGCAGTGGGACTATCGCCTCGGCATCAACGGCGTCAAGCGGATGCAGGGCGCGTACAACTCGGCGCTGGTCGCCCAGGGCGCGTTCTCCGCGTACTGGACGGACGACCTGCGCGGCGGTCGGCGGCTGGCCGGACGCCATCGGCGAGGACATCGTGCTCACCTGGACGATGCTCGACTCGCTCGGCGTCGTGCAGTACGAGCCGCTTGCGCTCGCGTCGACCACGGTGCCTGCCCATGTCAGGCCGTTCATGAGCCAGCGGTCGCGCTGGGCGCGGGGGATGTTCGAGGGGATCAGTGCGGTGCCGCCGTGGCGCCAGCCACGGGTGCTGGCCAAGATCGTCGCCGGCATCGACTATCTGGTGCCGCTGCTCGACGTCGGCTACGTCTTCTTCTGGGTTCCCGGCGTGATTCTCGCGCTGTTCGGCTACCGCCTGATCTTCTCGTGGTGGTCGATGCTGCTGCTGCCGATCACGGTGCTGATCTACGGCCTGCTTCGCCGCTGGCAGGAGCAGCACGTGCTGCGGCCGTTCCAGATCGCGATCCCGGCCGACCGACGCGGCTTCTTCGGCTACCTGCTCGGCTATCAGGCGCTGGCGTCGACGGCGTCGCTGCGCGGCTATTGGCAGTACGTCACCGGCGCGGCCCGGCGCTGGAAGTGAGCGCGCCCAGCGTGGCGCCGAACACCAGGTGGCCGAGCATGCTGTGGCAGAAGGCGCGCGGGTCGCGCGAAACCGGCGCCCACTCGCCGCTTCGCACCGTCGGGTGGTAGCGGTCGACCAGCACAGTTAGCGGCCACAGGCCGGCGCTCTCGAGCTCGGCGGCCAGGATCCCCTGGCGCACGCCCGACAGGCCGAGCGCGGTGAATGCCGCGCCGAAGATGCCGCCGTTCAGGCAGTGCACGACCAGCCCCGGCAGCCGCGAGCCCTTCGACAGCGGATCGCCGACCAGGCGCACGTCGGAGTAGTCCGTGCCGGTCACGCGCCGCAGCGCCGGCTCGCTGGCGGCCCATACCGCGGCGGCGGCGGCGCCGCACGCGAGTCCTCTTGGCAGGCGACCCATGGGCTGATGCTACCCACTGGTAGGGTGCGCGCATGCCCGACCTTCCGCTGACCGGTGGCTGCCTGTGCGGCGCCGTCCGCTTCGAGGTGAGCGAGCCGCTGGTCTCGGCCAGCTACTGCCACTGCACGCGTTGCCAGCGGCGCACCGGTACGGCCGCGTCCGCGCAGGCGAAGATCGCCCCGGGGTCGCTGACTGTGCTCTCCGGTGACGAGCTGATCCGGGCATGGGCACCGCCCAGCGGCTGGGCGAAGCTGTTCTGCAGCGGCTGCGGGTCGGCGCTCTGGAGCCGCGACCCGGACGACCACGAGGTGAAGAGCGTCCGCCTCGGCGTGTTCGACTCCGATCCGGGCATCCGGCCGGAGTACCGGCAGTTCGTCGCCTACGCCGCGCCCTGGGAGGCCGTGCCCGACGACGGCCTGCCGCGCTTCGACGAGCGCGCATCCTGAGCCTGCGGGCGCAGGAGCTGCGAGCAGAAGAGGTCGCCCAGCCAGCGCTCGTAGCGCGCCGGCGTCCAGCCGCGGTCGCCCACCAGCAGCTGGTACTGCATCGGCTGGTTGAGCGTCCACATGATGTCGGCGGCGGCGTCGACGCCCAGCCCCTGCCTGAGCGCCCGGTCGCGCGCCAGGCTCTCGACGATCGCCCGCTGGTTCGCGTGGAAGTCCTGCTTGATCCGCGCCCACAGCTCGCCGATCTCGGGGTCGCCGGGCGCGGCGGCGTGGATCACCTCCATGATCGCCGCCGCCCGCTCCTTGACCATCCGTGAGTTGCGCGCCGAGAGCCGCAGCCGGCGCTCGGGGTCGGGCTCGTCCATCACCTTGCGGAACCAGTCCTGCTCGCCCACCGGTACCTCGTCGCGGTCGCCCCGCAGCGCCCGGTGCCAGACGGCGCGGAGCACTCCGGCCTTCGTGTCGAAGGTCAGGTACACGGTCTTCAGCGCCACCCCGGCGGCCGTCGCGATCGCGGCCACGGACGTCGCCGCGTAGCCGTCGCGCTCGAACAGACGCTGGGCCTCGGTGAGGATCAGCTTGCGGGTGCCGGCGGCCTGCTCCCGCCGCCTGGGCGAGTCGTAGGGCCGCCGCGCCTCGGACGGGGTGGATGCCATGGATCGGATGGTAGCGGAATGGCTACCCACTCCGAGTAGCGAACTTCCGATCTTTTTGATACATTTATCGAGTAATGAATATCTGATTGATGTATCGAAAGGAAGGAGCAGCCATGTCCATCACGACCACTGCAGAGGAGATCCGGGCCCACACCAGGGCGATGTGGGGCGGCGTCGCCGTCAGCTGGGAGCAGCACGCCGACTACGTCGAGACGCGCGGCGCGCACGTCACCGAGCTGATGCTGGCGCGTACGGCGCCTCAAGCGGGCGAGCGGGTGCTGGAGCTGGCGAGCGGCGCCGGCGACGTGGGCATAGCGGCCGCACCGCTGGTCGCGCCCGGGGAGGTCGTCGTCTCGGACGTCGCGGACGAGATGGTCGAGATCGCCGCCCGCCGAGCGGGGGCGCGCGGCCTGGCCAACGTTGCGCCGCGCGTGTTCGGCGTCGAGGCGATCGACGACGCCGACGCGAGCTACGACATCGTGCTCTGCCGCGAGGGGCTGATGTTCGCGGTCGATCCCGAGCTCGCGGCGCGTGAGATCGCCCGGGTGCTGCGGCCCGGCGGCCGCGCCGCCGTGGCGGTCTGGGGGCCGCGCGAGCAGAACCCGTGGCTGGGGTGCGTGTTCGATGCCGTCAGCGCGCAGTTCGAGCGGCCGATGCCGCCGCCCGGCATCCCCGGGCCGTTCTCGCTGGGCGACGCCGCGCGGCTCGAGCGGCTGCTGGCGGCCGAGCTGGAGCTGGTCGACGTCGAGGAGGTCGCCGTGCCGCTGGTCGCCGCGTCGTTCGACGAGTGGTGGAGCCGCGTCTCGGCGCTGGCCGGCCCGCTGTCGGGCATCCTCGCCGGGATGCCGGATGAGGCGCTGATCGCGCTGTGCGGCCGGCTGGAGCAGGCGGTGCTGCCCTACCGCACGACGGACGGCGGGCTGCGCTTCCCCGGCCTGTCGCTGCTGGCATCCGGCAGGCGCGCAGGATGAGGCGAACGGGCCTGGCCGGTCAGCCCTCCGGCTCGGAGTGCTCGGCCAGCCAGGCCTTCGCCACCCGCTTCTGGACGCGGGTCAGCCACGACTCGGCGACCAGGTCGCCCAGCTCCTGGCGGTCGAGCTTCTTCAGGGCCGGGATCCGCATCAGGATCGCCGGGTAGCCGTTGAAGTGCGGCGTCGTGAAGTACACACCGCGGCCGTCGGACAGCAACAGCTCCTTGACGCCCTCGTCGGCGACCCGGAACATCAGCACGTCGGACATCCGCTCGCCCGTCTCCGGGTCGATCGCGTCCGGCCGGCGGCCGCGGTGGAAGCAGTACATCTTGCCGTGGACGAGGTATGAGGGCCGACCGTCGTCCGAGACCTCTTTGGTGGTCTGGGGCATGGCCATCGCCAGCTTGTCGAGGTCGGCCATCGTCGCCATCCGGCAACGTTATCCGACCGGCTCGGCCACCCATCAGAGGGTCAGACCCCTTTGTTGCGAAGGCAACAAAGGGGTCTGACCCTGTCGCCTACCCCACCGGCTCGGCCACCCAACGCATGGGATCGCCGTTGCCCAAGTCGGTGACGCCGGCGTCCGCCAGCGCGCCGCAGACCAGCGTTCGCCGGTGTGCGGCGAAGGTCAGCACGTGGGCGACCATGCCGCCGTACGTGAACACCTCGGGCGGATCGCAGATCGCGTCGACGAACGTCTCGTCCAGACGTCCGTCGTCCACGATGCCCTGCACCTGGCCGATGAAGGCCGGGCCGACCTCCGACAGCCGCGCCCGCATGCTGGCCACCGTCTCGCCCCGCTCGACGCCGAAGTCGTACGGCCGGTCGTGCGTGGCGGCGTCCCACATCGCCAGCTGGCCGACCAGCCGCGACAGCAGCGAGCGCAGGGTCGGGTCGGAGTCGATGCCGTCGACGGAGATCGAGACGGGCGCGTCGAGCACGTCGTCGGACAACGCGTCGGCCCGGTCGACCATCTCGCCGATCAGCCACACGTGGTGCTCCACCATCCGCGTCAGCAGTTCCATGCCGGTCACCTTCCTCTCGGCGGGGACGCGCAGGCCCCCGGGTGGGTTGAAGTGCACGCCGTTCGGCGTGCGGATCTGGAATTGGGCCGGGTTCCGCCGCCAGCGCGACGGCGGCGCGCCGTAGTGGCGCGCGAAGGCCCGCGTGAACGCCTCGTTCGACGAGTAGCCGGCGTCCATGGCGATATGGAGGACCTCGCGGTCGCTCGTGATCAACTGGTACGCGGCCCGCTCCATCAGCACCCTGCGGCGCAGCGCGCCGGGCGGCTCGCCGCCCGCCGCCGACACCAGCCGGTCGAAGTGGAAGCGCGACATGTGCAGCCGCGCGGCCAGTGCGTCGCCCGCCGCCTGGTGGTCATCCAGGGTGTCCGCCAGCAGGTTGACGAACCGGGCGAAGGTGTCGGTCGAGACGCTCATCGATCCTGATCCTGCCACGCTCCGGAGGGTGCCGCTTGATCGCGTTTGCGCATCTGAGATGTATGGATTTGGAGAAAGCGTTTGCAACTGTCCGAGTCTGCTGATATGTTTGGAGTCTGCGTAGTCCAGCAGCCATCACACCGAAGGGAGGCGACATCGTGAAGATTTCCACCGATCTGATGCTCGCTTCGGCGTGTCACGGGTTCCGTGCCCGGCCGGCGCTGGCGTCTACGCCCTACGCGGTCGCCTGACCTCCGGGTCGCCGACCGCCTGACACCACTTCCAGCTCGCCGTCTGCGTCGCGTCTGACGTTTCAGCGGCGAGGGTCGTTTCGTTAACTCACATCCCCGCGGGGGAGGCAGCTGCATGCGTTCATACACGATTGTTACGTATCAACGGAAGGGAGGTGAAATACATGCCTAATCTGGATCCTCATATGCGGATGCACGTCGTCCGAGGCCTGCAGTCAGAGATGCTGCAGCGGGCCGAGAACGACCGCATCAGCCGCTCGCGGCGCGTCCCATCGTCGCCCAGCTCGCGCCGGCAACCGGGCCGCGTGATCAGCCAGATCATCCGCCGGCTGCGGCCGGCAGTCCACCAGGAGGTTCGATGATCCCCGAGCGCGGACCACCCTGCGCGAAGCGGGAAGGCGAACGGGACAGTTTCGGCGGCGGAGGCGGTGCCTCAGACGGTGCCGCAGCCGCCGCCGGCCTTCGGGCTGTACGGGCCCTCGATCTCGTCCTTCGCCTGGAAGGACGAGTTGCAGCCGCAGCTCGACGCGACGTTCGGGTTGTCGAACCTGAAGCCGGCGCCGATCAGGCCGTCGCTGTAGTCGATCGTCGAGCCCGCCAGGTAGGGCAGGCTGATCGGATCGACCACCACGCGCACGCCGTGGCTCTCGACCTCGAGGTCGTCTGGCTCGGCGCCCGTGTCGAAGCCGATCGCGTACTGGAATCCGGAGCAGCCGCCGCCCTCGACGGCGACGCGCAGCACGCGCGCCTCGTCGTCCTGCGCGGCCAGGCGCTTGACGTTTTCGGCGGCCTTGTCGGTCAGTGCGATCATGCCCATATGGTAGCTCAGCATCCACTCGACGGACAGGAGGGGCGATGGACACGGACACCGGCGGCTACCTGAAGTCGCTGTTCGGCCTGGAGGGCAAGCGGGCGCTCGTGACCGGCGCCAGCAGCGGGCTGGGAGCAGCGTCCGCGGCCGCTCTGGCGGCGGCCGGCGCCGACGTCGTCGTGTCCGGCCGCGACGCCGATCGGACGCGCGCGGCCGCCGATGCGGTCGGCGGCTCCGCCGAGGTCGCCGACCTGCTCGAGCCCGGCGCGGCGGAGGGGTTGGCAGCGCGCACTCTGGACGGCGGGCCGGTCGACATCCTGGTCAACGCCGCCGGGATTTTCGAGCGCGACACCGGCGAGCAGACCACCCAGGAGTCGTGGGACCGCGTGCTGTTTCTGAACACCACCGTCACCTTCGTGCTCTGCCAGGCGATCGGCCGGCAGATGATCGAGCGCGGCGGCGGCAAGATCGTCAACTTCGCGTCGACCGACGGCATGGTCGGCGTCCCCGAGCAGTCCGCCTACTGCGCGAGCAAGGGCGCGGTCGTCCAGCTGACGCGCACGCTGGGCGCGGAGTGGATCAAGCACGGGGTGAACGTCAACGCCGTCGGGCCGTGCGACTTCGACACGCCGATGATCGCCGAGGCGCTGGGCGAGCCCGAGTACCGCGCCTGGATCCTCGACGCGATCCCCGCAGGGCGGGTGGGCAAGCCGGACGAGATCGTCGGCGCGGTGCTGTACCTCGCGTCGCCGGCCTCGGACATGGTGGTCGGCCACACGCTGATGGTCGACGGCGGCCGCATTGCCATCTGAGGCGAGCATCGGGATCTGCGTGTCAGGCGCCCTGGGCGCCGTCGGCCGCAAGCTGGTGGCGGGCGTGGACGCGGCCCACGGGTTCACGCTGCATTCGGCCGTCGCCCGCCGCGAGGTGGGGAGGGATGTCGGCGACGTGGTGCTCGGCCGGCCGCTCGGTGTGCCGATCACCGGCGATCTGGAGGCGGCGCTCGACGCCGGCCCGGACGTGCTGATCGACTACACGCACCCGTCCGTCGTGAGGCGGAATGTCGACCTCGCGCTGTATCGCGCGATCCCGGTGGTGATCGGGACGACCGGGCTGTTCGACGCCGACTTCGAGCAGATCGACGAGGCGGCGCGACGGGCCGGCGTCGGCGCGGCGACCGGCAACTTCTCGGTGACGGCCGCGCTGCTGCAGCACCTGGCGCGGATCGCCGCGCGGCATGTGCCGCAGTGGGAGGTGATCGACTACGGCAAGGCCGACAAGCCCGACGTGCCCAGCGGCACCGCCCGGGAGCTGGCCGAGATGCTGGCGCGCGAGGCGGCCCCCGACGTCCCGCTGGCGGAGGACGAGCTGATCGGCCCGCCCGAGGCGCGCGGGGCGCAGGTCGGCGGCGCGCGCGTGCACTCCGTGCGGCTGCCCGGCTCCAGCCCGGCCGTGGAGGTGCTGTTCGGCATGCCAGGGGAGCGGCTGATCATCCGTCACGACGAGCAGTCCGACAGCGGCATCTTCGTGGGGGGCTCGCTGCTGGCCGCGCGGCGTGTGCGCGAGCGCGCCGGCCTCGTCCGCGGCCTCGACTCGCTGCTGTTCGCATGAGCGATCCGCTGCCCTGGCTGGCGGAGCGCGTGGTCGTACGCCGTCTCCGCGCGGGTGATCTGGAGCGCTTCCAGCTGTACCGCCACGACCCGGAGGTGGGCCGCTGGCAGGGCTGGGAGCCGGAGTCCGACGAGCGGTCGCTGGTGTTCCTCGAGGAGATGGCGGTCGAGCCGTTCGGCCGGGTCGGCGAGTGGATCCAGCTGGCGATCGCGGACGCCGGGGACGACGTGCTGCTGGGCGACATCGGGCTGCACCTGCGCCAGCCTGACGGGAGCGAGGCGGAGCTGGGGATCACGCTGGCCGGCGACGCCCAGGGCCGGGGGCTGGCGACCGAGGCGGCGGAGGCGGTGGTCGCCGGGCTTCGCGCGCACACCGGCGTGCGCCGGCTGGTCGGCATCACCGACGTCCGCAACACGCCCAGCGCCCGGCTGCTGGAGCGGCTGGGGATGGAGCTCGAGCGCGAGGACGATGGCGAGTGGTACTACGCGATGGAGCTCTGATCGCGGCCCCGGGCGAGCAGGGCCGCGCCGACTGACGAGACGACCAGGCTGGCGAGCGCGGCGAGCACGATGGCGGCGGCTTGGGCGGCGTCCAGCACGTGGCTGGCCAGGCCGAGGGTGACCACGCCGGCCGGAAGGCCGAGCTGCGCCGTTGCGAGCAGGCCCGAGCCCAACGGCATCCGCAGGACGCGGGCGACCACCACGTGGCAGAAGACGACGCCGACGATCAGCATGCCCGCCAGCGCGAGGTCGGATGACGAGGTGGCGAGCGCCCGGACGTCGAGCCGGGCGCCCAGGGTGACGAAGAACAGCGGCACGAAGAAGCCCTCGGCCAGGCCGACCAGCTGCCGGGCCAGGCGCTTGGGCTCGCCGGCCAGCGCGACGGCCACCCCGGCCGCGAAGCCGGCGACCAGGATGCTGGTCGACACCTTGACCGCCAGCGCCGAGAGGCCGAACAGCACGAGCAGCGAGATCCGCAGGTCGAGCGCCCAGCCGCGCCGCTTCGATCCCTGGCGCAGAGCGTGGCCGGTGCGGCTGTGGCGGAAGCCGCGGAGCGCCAGGAACGCTACGGCGGCAGAGAGCGCGACCACGGCCGCGCCGAGGCCCGCCTTGAGCGCGCCGCCCGGTCCGAGCGCCAGCGGCAGGCCGACGATGCTGACGATGTCGGTGAGGGTGATCCACGCCAGCACCGGGAGCACCGGCCCGCCGATCAGGTCGCGTTCGCCGAGGATCGGCAGCACCACCGCGGCGGACGAGGTGGCGAGCAGGACGACGAACATCGGCACGTGGGGGATGTCGCTGAGGTCGGCGATCAGCCAGGCGGCCGGGATGGCGACGGCGAACGAGGCGGCGGTGGCGACTGCGCCGGTGCCGATCGCGCGGCGCAGGCCGTGGTCGCGCAGCGGCAGCCGGGTGCCGACGATGAACATCAGCATCGCGAAGCCCATCGCCGAGAGGAATGCGAGGGTGGGGTCGTCTGCGTGGATCTCGCCCAGGCCGGTGCGGCCGAGCAGCACGCCCGCGGCGATCTCGCCGACGACGACCGGCACGGCGAGCCGGGTCGCGCTCGCCAGCAGCGGCCCGACCAGGCCGCAGGCGACGATCAGCGTGAGAATTCCGAATGTCACCGGTACACTCAACCAGATGACCGAGATCGCAACGCCTCCCGGGATCGACATCGTCAAGCAGGCGAAGATCGATCTGGCGGCCTGCTTCCGGGCAGCCGCGCTGTACGGCTTCAACGAGGGGATCGACAACCACTTCAGCCTGGCCGTCCCCGGCCGTGACGATCTGTTCCTGCTGAATCGCTACGGCCCGCACTGGTCGGAGCTGTGCGCGTCGGACATCCTCACCGTGGATCTGGACGGCAACGTCGTCGAGGGATCCGGCGAGTGGGACGCGACGGCGTTCATGATCCACCGCGGCGCGCACCGCGCCCGGGCGGACGCGCGCTGTGTGCTGCACACGCACATGCCGTACGCGACGGCGCTGTCCTTGACCGATGACGGGTTCATCACCGAGGTCAGCCAGAACTCGATGTACTTCCACGGCCACACGGCGCGGCTGGACTACGGCGGCTTCGCGACGGCGGAGGACGAGGGGACGCGCATCGGCGAGGCGATCGGCGACGACGTGAGCGTCGTCATGCTCGAGAACCACGGGGTGCTGGTGGTCGGCACGGGCGTGGCCGACGCGTGGCACAAGCTGTACTTCCTGGAGCGGGCCTGCCAGGTGCAGGTGCTCGCCCAGTCGACCGGCCGGCCGTTGATCCGCGTCACCGACGAGGTGGCCATGCTGACCGCCTCACAGTGGGAGCGCGACGCCGGCGCCGCGCCGTCGCTGTTCGCGGCGATGAAGCGCCGCCTCGACCGCGAGAACCCCGGCTACCAGCTCTAAGCGCACCGGTCGGGGTCTGACCCCGCACTGACCCCGCTTGAGCCAAGAGTTCGCAACGAGTCGTGCCGATCTGGCCACGCCGCCCGCGTCGCGCGACGCACATCGGCGGGCCCCGTCACGCATTTCCGCGCTTTGCCGCGCCGCGCGTGACGAAGCGGGCCTGTCGCCGCCGAACTCGGCACGACATCGGCACTAAGCTGGCACGGCTGGGGTCAGAGCGGGGTCAGAGCGGGGTCAGACGCGGTGCCTTGACAGCCCTACTAGTGTCCAGGGAGAAGGGCGAACGCGAGGAGGCAGCGATGCGTATCGGCGTGATCGGCGGCGGCAAAATCGGCGGGACGGTGGCGCGGCTGGCCGCCCAAACGGGGCACGAGGTTGCGATCGCGAACTCGCGCGGACCGGAGAGCGTTGAGCCGCTGGCCGCAGAGATCGCCCACGGCGCACGCGCGGCGACCGTCGAGGAGGCGGCGCACTTCGGCGTCCTCATCCTGCTCGCCATCCCATTCAGCGCCCTCGACGAGCTCCCGGCCGACGCGCTCGCCGGGCGCATCGTCGTCGACGCCATGAACTACTACCCGAACCGCGACCGCAACATCCCGGAGCTCGACTCCGACGAGCTGACCTCCAGCGAGCTGACCGCGCGGCACCTCGACCGCTCCCGTGTTGTCAAGGCGTTCAACACGATGCGGTGGACGGATCTCGGTGAGGGAGGCAAGCCGGATGCCGACTTCGACGAGCGGCTGGCGATGTACATCGCCGGCGACGACGAGGACGCCAAGATGAGCGCCGCCGAGTTGGTCGATCAGTTCGGCTTCGCGCCGCTCGACGTCGGCAACCTGCGCGACGGCGGCCGCCAGCTGCAGCCGGGCTCGCCGGTCTACGGCGAGTCGCTGACGCTGGCCGAGGCGAAGGGAGTGCTGGCATGGCGGTGAGCTGTGGACACCTGGACACGATCGAGTACGCGGAGCTGCCCGAGCAGATCGCGGGCTGCGAGGACTGCCTGAAGATCGGCGCGCGCTGGCTGCACCTGCGCATGTGCACGAACTGCGGCCACATCGGCTGCTGCGACTCCTCGCCGAACCGCCACGCCACGGCCCACGCGACCGAGACCGGCCACCCGGTGATCCGCTCGGCCGAGCCGGGCGAGGACTGGTTCTGGTGCTACCCCGACGAGCTCGCGTTCACGGTGGGCGGAGACGGGTGAGCGCCGCCCCGGAGACGTCCGAGGCCGCACGGCCCGTCCTGGTCGCGGTCGACGACGAGCCGTCCGTCGCCCGCGCGGTCGAGCGCGACCTGCGCCGCCGCTACGGCCGCGACTTCCGCGTGCTGCGCGCCGAGAGCGGCAGCGACGCGCTGGACGCCGTCCGCCAGTCAAAGCTGCGCGGCGCCTCCGTCGCCCTGCTGCTGGCCGACCAGCGGATGCCGGGGATGTCCGGCGTCGAGTTCCTGGAGGAGGCGATCGGCGTCGCGCCCGAGGCCAAGCGCGTCCTGCTGACCGCCTACGCCGACACCCAGGCGGCGATCGACGCGATCAACCGCGTGTCGCTCGACCACTACCTGCTGAAGCCCTGGGATCCGCCGGAGGAGCAGCTCTACCCGATCGTCGACGACCTGCTCGACGCCTGGCGGGCCGAGGCGCCGGCCGCCTCCGACCGGATCCAGATCGTCGGCCACCGCTGGTCGCGCGAGTCGCACGACGCCCGCGACCTGCTGGCCCGAAACCAGGTGCCCTACCGCTGGCTGGACGTCGAGCGGGACGACGAGGGACGGCGCCTGCTGGCGGCCGCCGACGGCGACGCCGTCGCTGCCGCTGGTGCTGTTGCCCGACGGGACGGTGCTGCAGAGCCCGACCACCGAGCAGCTGGCCGACAGCGCCGGCATCCGCCGCCGCGCCGAGCTGCGCTTCTACGACCTGGTGATCGTCGGCGGCGGCCCGGCCGGGCTGGCGGCCGCGGTCTACGGCGCCTCCGAGGGCCTGCAGACGGCGCTGGTCGAGCGGGAGGCGCCGGGCGGCCAGGCCGGCCAGAGCTCGCGCATCGAGAACTACCTGGGCTTCCCGGTCGGCCTCTCCGGCGGCGACCTGGCCCGCCGCGCGACCACCCAGGCGCCAGCGCTTCGGCGCCGAGCTGCTGACCGTCCAGGAGGTCACCGAGATCGAGGAGAAGGGCCCGGCCAAGATCGTCCGGCTGGCCGGCGGCGACGAGCTCGGCGCCTCCGCCGTGATCATCTCCACCGGCGTCGACTACCGCCGCCTGGACGCGCCGGGGGTCGACCAGCTGACCGGCCGCGGCGTCTACTACGGCGGCTCGCGCACCGAGGGCGTCTCCTGCCGCGACGAGCGCGTGGTGGTTGTCGGCGGAGCCAACTCGGCCGGCCAGGCGGCCATCTACTTCTCCGGCTACGCCCAGCACGTGACCATCCTCTGCCGCGGCGGCGACCTCGGCAAGAGCATGTCGCGCTACCTGATCGACACCATCGACGCCACCGACAACATCGACGTTCGGCTGTACGGCGAGGTGGCCGAGGCGCACGGCGACGAGAACCTGGAGCGGATCACCATCCGCGACACGCGCAACGGCGAGCTGGACGAGATGGATCTGGCCGCGATGTTCGTGTTCATCGGCGCCCGCCCGCAGACCGACTGGCTGCCGACCGCCGTCGCCCGCGACGGCAGGGGCTTCGTGCTGGCCGGCTCCGAGCTGCTGATCGAGGACGTCCGCCCGCGCTGGCGCCTCGACCGCTCGCCCTACCTGCTGGAGACCAGCCTGCCCGGCGTGTTCGTCGCAGGCGACGTGCGCAGCCAGTCGATGAAGCGCGTCGCCTCGGCCGTCGGCGAGGGGTCGATGGCCGTCAGCTTCGTCCACGAGTACCTGGCCACGCCCGCCGGATGATCGACGTCCTGCTCAGAGATCGACCTGTTCGACGGCGTCGACCCCGAGCCTGCGTGGACGGCTTCCTGGCCAAGGGCCAGGAGATGCGGCTGGAGGTCGGCGACAAGCTGTTCAAGGAGGGCATCCTGCTCGGCCATTTCTCGATCATCCTCGAGGGGGCGGTCGAGTGGTCGCGCCGCGTCAACGGCGTCGACATCGTGGTCGGCCGCCGCGAGGCGCCGACCTACGCCGGCGCAGGCAACGCGCTGACCGGCGACCCGCCGGTCGCCACCGGCGTCGTCATCGAGCCGATGCGGCTGCTGCGCGTGGAGCGCCGAGGACTTCCGCGAGTTCATCCAGCAGGCGCCGTCCGCCATGGAGACGACGGTGCGGCTGATCGGCCCGGTCGCGCAGATGGCCGAGTCGACCGTCCGCCAGCAGGAGAAGCTGGCCGCGCTGGGCACGCTGTCGCGCCGGGCTGGCGCACGAGATGAACAACCCCGCCGCCGCCGCCCGGCGCACCGCGTCGGAGCTGGGAGAAGCGCTGGACACGCTGCTTCGAGACCGTCCACAGCTTCGTCTCGAGCGGCGTCGAGCGCGAGGACGCGGCGGTGCTGGTCGAGCTCCAGAAGCAGGCGATGAAGCAGGCCAAGGCCGGCGCCGAGGAGGACGCGATCGCCGCCGCCGACCGCGAGGACGCGCTGGCCGCCAAGATCGACGAGATGGGATACGAGGGCTGGCGGCTGGCCGAGCCGCTCGCCCGCGCCAGGCTGGACAACGAGTGGCTGGAGCGGCTGGCGGCGCACTCCGGCACGGCCACCGGCGACGCGCTGGAGTGGGTGGCCGCCTCGCTGACCGCCCACACGCCTGGTCGAGGAGCTGCACGAGAGCACCGAGCGGATCTCGCACCTGGTCGGCGCCGTCAAGGACTACACGTACATGGACCGGATGCAGATCGAGGACCTCGACATCCACGAGGGCATCGACAACACGCTGACCATCCTCGGCTACCGGCTCAAGCACTGCCAGGTCAAGGTCGTCCGCAACTACGACCGAGTCGCTGCCGCGGATCACCGCGCGCGGCTCCGAGCTGAACCAGGTGTGGACGAACCTGCTGTCCAACGCGCTGGACGCGCTGGACGGCCAGGGCACGATCACGATCACGACCCGCATGTCCGGCCCGCGCATCGCCGTCGACATCGAGGACGACGGGCCGGGCATCCCGGCCGAGATCCAGAGCAAGATCTTCGACCCGTTCTTCACCACCAAGCCGGTCGGCAAGGGCACCGGGCTGGGCCTCGACATCGCCCGCCGCATCGTCGTCGGCCACCGTGGCAACATCTCGGTCAAGTCCCAGCCGGGCGAGACCCGATTCACGGTGATGCTGCCCACCGGCTAGTGAAGCGCAGCATCCTGCCACTGCTGGCCGTGATGGCCGCCGGCCTCGCGTACTACGGCGCGCGCGGCTCGCTGGCCAACTTCGTGATCTCCTGGCAGGACGCGTTCGATGTCAGCCGGGGCGACGTCTCGCTGATCGTCACCGCCAGCTTCCTGTCGATGGGGCTGGCCCAGATCGTCGGCGGCAAGCTGCTGGAGCGGGTCAGCCCGTGGAAGGTGCTGGCCGCCGGCATGGTGCTGGGCATCGCCGGCTACGGGCTCGGCGCGATCGCCCCGAACCTGGGCATCGCCGTCTTCCTGGTCGGCATCATCGCCGGGTTCGGCGCCGGGCTGGCCGCCAACTCCACGCTGATGGTGATCGTCGCCCAGCTGTACACGGAGCGGCAGGGCACGCTGTTCGGCGTGGTCGGCGCCGCCACCGCGGCCGGGGCGATCGTCATGCTGCCGACGTCGCGGCTGGCGCTGGCGATCTCGCTGGAGGCGGCGCTGCTGCTGCTCGCCGCGCTGATCGCGGTCAGCCTGGTCGGCGTGCTGTGGTTCCTGCGGCCCAACGTCAGCGCGCCGGTGACGCGGGCCGACCCGCCGCCGATCCGGCGGGTGATCCGGGTCGGCGACTTCTGGCTGCTCTCGATCCCGTTCTTCGTCTGCGGCGTCACCTCGACCGGCGTCACCGACACCCACCTGGTCGCCTACATGGAGGGGTGCCACATCGGCGGCGGCACGGCGTCCTCACTGGCGGCCAGCCTGGCGCTGTTCAACCTGGTCGGCACGTTCGCGTCCGGCGTGATCACCGACCGCGTCAACCCGCGCCTATTGCTGGCGGTCATCTACTCGACCCGCGGGCTGGTGCTGCTCGTGTTGCCGCTGCTGCAGACGCCGGAGCTGCTCGCGCTGTTCGCGGTGCTGTTCGGCCTGGCCGACTTCTCGTCGGTGCCGCCGACCACGGCGCTGGCCCGCAGCTCGTTCCGACACGGCGGCTGGGCGCTGGTGCTGGGGCTGATCGGCGCGATGCACCAGGCCGGCTCGGCGCTGGGCGGCATCGGCGGCGGCGAGCTGTACGACCTGACCGGCGGCTACGGCGCGTTCTTCGTCTCGGCGTCGGCGATCTGCTTCCTGGCGGCCGGGCTGAGCCTGCTGGTCAGCGCGGGGCCGGACGTGCAACAACGGGGTCAGACCCCTTTGTTACAGCCGACCTGATCCAGCCCGTGCTTTAGGGTTGCGCGAGCATGCAGCGCCACCCCCGGTACACCCGCGACCGCATCGCGCAGGTCGGCGAGCGGATCCGCGCCCGGATCTGGGCGGACGCGCGCGATCCCGACGTGCTGCGGGTGGCCGGCCCGGTCGACCGCATCCCGCCGGATGAGGCCGAACGGCTCGAGTACCGCGATGCCTCGCTGGGCGACACCTTCGGGCCGCTGTGGGCGACCTTCTGGTTCCAGGTCGGGGCGACCGTGCCGGAGGAGTGGGCCGGCCAGCGGGTCGACCTGCTGTGGATCAGCCACAGCGAGGCGACGCTGTGGATCGGCGGGCGCTCCGTCCAGGGCCTGAACACCAGCCCGATGGGCGCGCGGATCGACGCCCAGGTGCTGGAGTCGGCGGCCGGCGGCGAGCGGCTCGACCTGCGGGTGGAGCTGGCCTGCAACGGCAAGTTCGGCAAGCTCGACCGGCCGTTCGCCTCGCGCGAGCCGGTGGTGCTCGACCGCTGCCAGATCGCCCGCTTCGACCGCCGAGGCGTGGGAGCTGCACCACGACTTCGACGTGCTCCGCCGGCTGGAGGCGGACGCCGCGAACGGGCTCGACGAGTCGTGGGCGGGCCGGCTGCTGGCCGGGCTGAACGAGGTCTGCAACGTCTGGTCGGAGGACGACCGGGCGAGCTGGGCGCGCTCGCGGGAGATCCTCGGCGAGCTGCTGGCCCACCGCAACGGCTCGCACGTGCACCGCCTGTCGGCGATCGGCCACGGGCACCTGGACACGGCCTGGCTGTGGCCGCTGGCCGAGACCTACCGCAAGGCCGTCCGCACGTTCAGCTCGCAGACGGCGTACATGGAGCGCTACCCGGAGTTCCGGTTCGCCTGCTCGCAGGCCCAGCAGTACGACTGGATCCGCGCGCGCAACCCCGACCTCTACGGGCGGATCCGCCGCCAGGTCGAGGCCGGGCGCTGGGTGCCGGTCGGCGGCACGTGGATCGAGCCGGACTGCAACCTGCCGTCGGGCGAGTCGCTCGTCCGCCAGTTCCTGTACGGACAACGGTTCTTCGAGCGGGAGTTCGGCCGCCGCTGCAACGAGTTCTGGAACCCCGACGTGTTCGGCTACAACGGCCAGCTGCCGCAGATCATGCGCGGCGCCGGGATCGGCCGGTTCCTGACCCAGAAGCTGTCCTGGAACCGCTTCAACCCGCCGCCGTACCACACGTTCACCTGGCAGGGGATCGACGGCTCGCAGGTGCTCGCGCACTTCCCGCCGGCCGACACGTACAACGCCACGGTGGAGGTCGCCGAGCTGCGCCGCACCGCGCGCGACTACAAGGACCACGACCGCTCCGGCCGCAGCCTGCTGGTGTTCGGCTGGGGCGACGGCGGCGGCGGGCCGACGCCGGAGATGCTGGAGACGCTGCGCCGGGTGGCCGACCTGCAGGGCGTGCCGCGCACGGCGATGACGACCAGCGACGAGTTCTTCGACGCGCTGGAGGCCGACGCCGGGGAGCTGGCGACGGTTGTCGGCGAGCTGTACTTCGAGTACCACCGCGGCACGTACACCACCCAGGCCGCTGTCAAGAAGGGCAACCGGGCGGGCGAGCGGGCGCTGCACGACGCCGAGTTCCTGTGGGCGGTGGCCGGCGGCGAGCACCCGCGCGAGCGGCTGGCCGAGCTCTGGCAGCTGCTGCTCCTGAACCAGTTCCACGACATCCTGCCCGGGTCGAGCATCGCCGAGGTGTACGAGGACGCCGCCCGCGACCACGCGGCGGTGATCGACGGCGCCGAGCGGCTGATCGCCGAGGCGCTGGGCGAGGGCGAGCCGGAGACGCCGCTGAACACGATCGGCTTCGCCCGCGCCGAGGTGGCGGACGGCCCGGTCTGGGTCGAGGCGCCGCCCTACGGCTACGGCCGGGTCGAGCGAGGCGCCGGACGCCGTCGCCGTGACCGAGACCGCGGACGCGATCGTGCTCGAGAACGGCCGGCTGCGGGCCGAGCTGGGCCGCGACGGCCTGCTCCGCTCGCTGGTCGAGCTGAGCACCGGTCGCGAGGCGCTGGCCGCGCCGGGCAACGTCATGCAGCTCTACGACGACCGGCCGACGGCCTACGACGCCTGGGACGTCGACCCGTTCCACCTGGAGACGGTCGCCGACGCGCCGCCGGCCACATCGTGCACGGTGATCCGCGACAGGCCCGCTGCGCGCCGAGGTGGCGATCGAGCGGCCGATCGGCCCCGACAGCACGATGCGCCAGGTGGTGCGGCTGGACGCCGGCTCGCCCCGGCTGGAGTTCCACTGCGAGGCCGACTGGCGCGAGTCGCAACACGATGCTCAAGGTGCTGTTCCCGGTCGCCGTCCATGCGCCCAACGCGACCTACCAGATGCAGTTCGGGCACGCCGAGCGGCCGACGCACTACTCGACCAGCCACGACCTGGCCCGCTACGAGGTGCCCGGCCACCGCTTCGCCGACCTGTCCGAGCACGGCTTCGGCGTGGCCCTGCTGACCGACTGCAAGTACGGCTACTCGACCTTCGGCAACGAGATGCGGATCAGCCTGCTGCGCTCGCCGCAGATGCCCGACCCGGCCGCCGACGTCGGCCAGCACGAGTTCGCCTACGCGGTGATGCCGCACGCCGGCGGCTGGCGCGAGGCCGGCGTGGTGGCCGAGGCGGCGCGCTTCGAGTCGCCGATCCGCTGGGCGCCGGCGGCGGAGGGGCGCTCGTTCTTCGCGGTCGACGACCCCAACCTGGTGCTGGACACGGTCAAGCGCGCGGAGGACTCGGACGCGCTGGTGCTGCGGCTGTACGAGTGCCACGGCGCGCGCGGCACCGCCCGCCTGCGGGTCGGCGTCCCGTTCACCGCGGCGCGGCGCTGCAACCTGCTGGAGGACCCGGGCGCCGAGCTGCCGATCTCAGACGGCCAGATCGAGCTCGCCTACCGGCCGCACGAGATCATCAGCGTGCTCGCTCGTGTAACAACGGGGTCTGACCCCGTTGTTACACGCGCCCCCAAGCTCGCGCCGCTGGACGAAGTCGTCGGTCAGCGTCGTCAGCGCGAAGGCGACCAGCACGATGCCGAGGAACGCCGAGCGGTTGCCGGTGACCGCCCACACCACGAGCGCCGCGACCACCAGCGCGATCGAGGGGATCGCCAGCCTGATCCGCAGCGGCCAGTCGCGCTGCGGCCGGCCCGACATGTCCCACACGCGGTGCCACCACAGCGACAGCAGGATGAACGGCGCCAGCGCCAGGGCGATCGTGAACTGGTTGGGCGAGTCGGACGCCGCCAGCGCCAGCCCGTCGACCAGCAGCCAGGCGGCAACGACGAAGCTGGCCCACCGCGGCGGCAGCCGCACGCTGCGGGTCATCGCACCGCGCCGCCGGTCTCGGGGTCGAAGAAGTACAGCCGGTCGAGGTCGACCGACAGCGGCACCGGCTTGCCCTCCTCGACGCCGGCCTTGCGCTCCAGCCGGGCGGTGATCTCGGCCCCCGGCTCGCCCGAGTCGAGGTAGACGACCAGCTCCGAGCCCAGCGACTCGACGCGGTTGACGGTCAGCTCGAGGCCGCCCTCGCCGCCGGCCCGGAAGTCCTCCGGGCGGATGCCGACCACCACGTCGCGGCCGTCGTAGGCCGCCAGCCCGGGCCGCGGCCCCAGCTCCAGCCGCGACGCGCCGAACGACGCGACGGTGCCCTCCAGCCGCGCGCCGATCAGGTTCATCGACGGCGACCCGATGAACCCGGCGACGAACACGTTGACCGGGTGGTCGTAGATCTCGTCGGGCGTGCCCAGCTGCTGCAGCACGCCGTCGCGGAGGATGGCGACCCGGTCGCCCATCGTCATCGCCTCGGTCTGGTCGTGCGTCACGTACAGCGTCGGCGCCGCGATCCGCCGCTGCACGCGGATGATCTCGCCGCGCATCTCCACCCGCAGCTTGGCGTCCAGGTTGGACAACGGCTCGTCCATCAGGAACGCGGCCGGCTCGCGGACGATCGCCCGGCCCATCGCCACCCGCTGGCGCTGGCCGCCGGACAGCTGCTTGGGCTTGCGGTTGAGCAGCTCGGTCAGCCCCAGCATCGCCGCCGCCTCGTCCACCCGGGTGCGGATGTCGGCCTTCGGCGTGCCGGCCATCTTCAGCCCGAACGCCATGTTGTTGCGCACCGACATGTGCGCGTACAGCGCGTAGTTCTGGAAGACCATCGCGATGTCGCGGTCGCGCGGCGGCATCCGCGTGACCACCCGGTCGTTGATGCGGATCTCGCCGCCGGTCACCGGCTCCAGCCCGGCCACCATCCGCAGCGCCGTCGTCTTGCCGCAGCCCGACGGGCCGACCAGCACCAGGAACTCGCCCGGCTCGACCTCCAGGCTGAGGTCGTCGACCGCCAGCACCCCGCCGGGGAACTGCTTGGACACGCCCTCCAGCGAGATCGTGCCGCTCACGACGACCCCGCCAGCATGCCGGTGATCCGCTTGTTCAGGGCCAGCGCGAGCAGGGCCGGCGGGATCAGCGCCAGCACCCCGGCGGCCGCCAGGATCGGGTAGTTGGTCGTGTACTTGCCGACGTACTCGGTGATCTGCACCGTCACCGGCTTGGCGTTCATCGTCTGCGTCAGCAGCAGCGGGATCAGGAACTCGCCCCACACCGACAGGGCCATGATCGCGCGCCACCGCCGCGATGCCCGAGCTCATCTGCGGGACGACGATCCGGACGAACGCCTGCCAGCGCCGGCAGCCGTCGATCAATGCGGCCTCCTCGGGCTCGGTCGGCATCTCCCGCACCTGCGTGTAGAGCAGCCATGTCGCCAAGGGTGTCAACGTCGCCACGAACACCAGCACCAGCCCGCGCCTGCGTATCGATCAGGTGGTTGTCGGCGAGCACCTTGAACAGCGAGATGACGACCACGAAGATCGGCACGATCATCGTCCCCACCAGGATCGCCAGCACGGCGCCGCCGAACCGGAACGCAGCCGGCCGAACGCGTAGGCGGCCATCGTCGCGAAGATCAGGATGAACACCGTGGAGACGGCGGACAGCACGGCGCTGTTGTAGATCGAGCGGGTGAACGTGCCGGCCTCGGTCACCGTGCCGCCGGCCGCGCTGGCTCGACGTGCCGCCCAGCAGGTCGTGGTAGGCCTGCAGCGTCGGCGAGTGGGGCACCCACTTGGTGGGGACGTCGTTCACCTCGCGCTGGGTGGAGATGCTGGTGGAGACGCCGATCAGGATCGGCCCGATCGACCAGACGATGATCGCCAGGACGGCCAGCACCTTGGCGATCCGCCAGCCGACCGAGGTCATACCGTCGACCTCCGCAGGGCCAGCGCGTAGAGCCCGCCGAACACCGCCGTCAGCCGCCGCCAGCAGGAACGCCAGCGCGGTGCCGTGGGCGAAGTCGGCCTGGGCGAACGTCGTGTTGTAGACCTGGATCAGGATCGACCGCGTGTTCAGCGCGGTGCCGTTGAGCACGTAGATCTCGTCGAAGATGGCGATCGCCAGCAGCGTGCCGACGGTCAGCGCGATCGCCATCGACGGGCCGCAGCAGCGGCAGCGTGATGTGCCGGAACTGGCGCAACGGGCCGGCGCCGTCGACGGCGGACGCGCTGTACACCTCCTCGGGGATCGACTGCAGCCCGGCCAGGAAGATCAGGCTGACCAGCGGCAGCACGCCCCAGACGTGGACGAGCGTGATCCAGACGATGGCGCCCCGCCCGGAGGCCAGCCAGACGTGCGGCTCGGAGATGATGTGCAGCTGCAACAGCAGGGCGTTCAGCAGGCCGTTGTCAGGGTCGAACACGCGACGCCAGAGCACGCCGGAGACCACCGAGGGCAGCGCCCAGGGCAGGATCAGCACGGCCAGCACGAAGCCGCGGCCGCGGAAGACGCGGTGCAGCGTGACGGCCACGAAGATGCCCAGCACCATCTCCAGCGACGACCGCCAGCAGCACGTACCAAGCGTGTGCACGCATCGCCTCGCGCGAGACCGGGTCGTTGAGCACGTCCCTGTAGTTGCGCAGGCCGACGTAGCCCGGCTTCTCGCCGAACAGGAAGCCGCCCGACTCGATGCTCTGCTGGAACCCGTGCACCATCGGGTAGAGCACCAGCACGATGACGAGGATCATCGCCGGGGCCACGAACAGCCAGCCCAGGATCTGGGTCTCGCGGGCGGTGCTGTCGCCGCCCCGGTTCCACGGCATGGGCACTACTGGCTGCGATGCGGCGGTCTTCTCAGATAGCTGGTTGAGCGCGTCGGCCACGCTCTTGTCGCCCTTGACCGCCGCGTTCAGCAGGCCCTGCGCGTCGGAGCTGAACTGCGAGTACCAGATCGGCGCGCCTCCCGGGAACAGCGGGCCGACGTGGGGCAGCTCCGCCGAGACGACGTCGCCGCCCTGGAGCTGGCCGCTGTCGGCCAGCTGCTTGAGCGCGGTCGCGCCGCAGGGCAGGCTGCCCTGGGTCTTGTAGATGGCGATCGCGTTCTCCGGCCGCTCCCACCACTCGATGAACGCCGCGGCGGCCGCCTTGTGCTTGGCGGTGACCGGGATCGAGAGGCCCTCCGGCAGGCCGAACGAGCCGCCCGGCCCGTCGATGCCGGGCACCAGGCCGAGGTCGGCCTTGCCGGCGATGCTCGACTGGCTGGGGTCGTTGGCGGTGGGCATGTTGCCGGGGCCGGTGGCCAGCACGATGGCGTTCTCGCCGGCCGTGAACTTGTTCAGCGCGACGGAGTCGTCCATCGAGACGGAGCCGGGCGAGACCCAGCCGTTCTTGACCGCGTCGACCTCCCACTGCAGCGCCTTGTACCCGCTCGGAGTCGGGGGCGGAGAAGGTCGGCTGGTTCTGGTCGTCGAACAGCTGTCCGCCCATCGCCAGGGTCAGCAGGTACCACGGCGTGACCCCGCCCTCGGTGGCCCCCATCGGGATCGACAGCGGGTACTGCACGCCCGGATGCCTTCAGCTTCTGGACGTCGGTGGTCAGCTCGTCGAAGGTGGCCGGGAACTCGTCGATCCCGGCCTTCGCGAACATCGCCTTGTTGTACATCGAGACGCGGAAGTCGTTGGAGTAGCAGGCGGCGTACGTCTTGCCGCCCGAGATGAACGCCTTGTCGGTCGACGTCAGGTCGTCCAGCGTCTTCTGGTCGACCATGCCCTCCAGCGGCTCCACCCAGCTGCGCGCCGGCGAACTGGCCGGTGAACGACCAGTCGAACTCGGCGACGTCGGCGATGTAGCTCTTCGCCTCGTTGGCGACCAGCAGCTTGTTGTGGGTCGCGTCCCAGCCGGTGACCACGTAGTTGACCTTGACGCCGGTCTCGGCGGTGAACTGGTCGAGCAGCTTCTGCGGCATCTTGTAGGGGACGAGGACGGTGATCGTCTGGCCCTTGATGTCCTCGCTCGAGCCGCCGCCGCCGGAGCTCGAGCTGCTCGAGGAGCCGCTGCCGCAGGCGGCCGCCGCCAGGGCGAGGGAGGCGAGGACGATGCCGATTGTGAAGCGCTGGAGTCGGTTCATTGCGCCATACTAGGGAGCGGATGGACGGAATACAACAGCTTGCAGCCGTTCATCCATTGGACCCCCTGACCGCCGAAGAAGTTGGCGCGACCGTCCGCGCGATTCTCGCGAGCGCCGAGTTCGCGGGCCGCGGGGAGCGCTGCCGGTTCATCACCATCGACCTGGCCGAGCCGCACAAGGACGCGGTGCTGGCCTGGGAAGCCGGCGGCCCGCTGCCTCCGCGGACGGCCGAGGTGGTGCTACTGGATCGCGACCGCGCGGAGACGATCGAGGCCGCCGTGGAGCTGGCCGACGGCGCCGTGGCCGGCTGGCGGGTGCGCACCGACGTGCAGCCGATGGCCGTCGTCTCGGAGCTGATGGAGGCCGAGGAGGTGCTTCGCCTGCACCCCGAGTTCCAGGCAGCGATGGCCAAGCGCGGCGTCACCGACCCCGAGCAGATCCAGGTCGACGCCTGGCCGGCCGGGCACTTCGGCGTGGCCGAGGAGTCGGAGCGGCGGCTGGCCCGCTGCACCGTGTTCGTCAAGCCGGCGCCCGGCGCCAACGAGTGGGCCCACCCGGTGGACGGGCTGCTCGGGCTGGTCGACCTGAACACGCTGGAGGTGCTGCGGATCGAGGATCACGGCGTCGTCCCGGTGCCCGAGGAGAGCGGCAACTTCGACGTCGCGGCGGGCGCCCCGCTGCGCGACGACATCGCGCCGCTCGAGATCACCCAGCCGGACGGGCCCGGGTTCACGGTCGAGGGCCGGGTGATCGCGCTGGCAGCGCTGGCGGGTGCACGTCGGCTTCACGCCCAAGGAGGGGCTGGTGCTGCACCGGCTGTGCTACGACGGGCGCTCGATCATGCACCGCGCCTCGCTGTCGGAGATGGTCGTGCCCTACGGCGATCCCGGCCCGACCCACTACTTCAAGAACGCGTTCGACGCCGGCGAGAACGGCGTCGGCGTGGCCGCCTCCCCATTGACCAGGGGCTGCGACTGCCTGGGCGAGATCGTCTACCTGGACGCCGTGGTCAACGACTCGGCCGGCGAGCCGGTGACGATCCCCAACGCGATCTGCCTGCACGAGGAGGACCACGGCGTGCTCTGGCGGCACATCGAGTGGCGGGACGGCTCCGGCGAGGTGCGGCGCTCGCGGCGGATGGTGATCTCCAGCTTCTCGGCGATCGGCAACTACGACTACGGGTTCTTCTGGTACCTCTACCAGGACGGCACGATCGCCTTCGAGGTGAAGCTGACCGGGGTGCTCTCGACCGGCGCGGTGGCGCCCGGAGTGAAGCCGCAGCACGGCACGCTGGTCGCCCCCGGGCTGAACGCGATGGTGCACCAGCACTTCTTCAACATGCGGCTCGACCTGGACGTCGACGGCACGCAGAACGCCGTCGAGGAGGTGTGGACGGAGTCCGACCCGCCGGGGCCGGGCAATCCGCTACGGCAACGCCTTTCGGCCGATGCGCCGGCGGCTGGAGACGGAGCTGGGGGCGAGGCGGCGCACCGATTCGCGGTCGGCCCGCTGGTGGGAGATCGTCAACCCGTCCGTCCGCCACCGGCTGGGCGAGCCGGTCGGCTACCGCCTGCTGCCCGGCGAGAACGCCGTGCCTTTCGCGCAGCCGGACGCGCCCGTATCAAAGCGCGCGGGGTTCATCACCGAGCATCTGTGGGTGACGCCGTATCAGCCGTCCGAGCGCTACGCGGCCGGCGATTACCCGAATCAGCACCCCGGCGGGGCGGGGCTGCCGGAGTGGACGGCGGCCGACCGGCCCGTCGCCGACCGGGACATCGTGGTCTGGTATACGTTCGGCCACCACCACGTGCCGCGGCCGGAGGACTGGCCGGTGATGCCGGTGGCGACCATCGGGTTTCAGCTGAAGCCGGTGGGGTTCTTCACGAACAATCCTGCGCTCGACGTGCCGCCGTCTACGCCGCACGCCGGGCATTGCTGAGGGGGAGAGCATGAGCGGAGTCGAGGGCCGGGTGGCCCTGGTCACGGGAGCCTCGAGCGGGATCGGCGCAGCCACCGCTCGGCTGCTGGCCGCGGGCGGCGCCAAGGTCGCGCTGGCCTCGCGGCGGGGCGACGACCTGGCCATCGAGGGCGCGCTGGCCGGCTCGGTGGACGTGCGCGAGGCCGCC
Source organism: uncultured Actinomycetes bacterium (assembly GCA_963809205.1). Taxonomy (GTDB): domain Bacteria; phylum Actinomycetota; class Thermoleophilia; order Gaiellales; family JAICJC01; genus DATLLN01. Next base: position 25,500 of record CAWEIS010000025.1, read on the forward strand.
GCCATCCAGGGCTTCGTCGACCGGACGGTCGAGCGGTTCGGCGGGCTGGACATCCTGGTCGCCAACGCCGGCGTCGGCGCCTACGGCGCCTTCATGGACACCCACGGCGAGTGGGTGGACGAGATGATCGACACCAACGTCAAGGGGTTCCTGCACACGATCCGAGCCGGCCTGCCGCACCTGCTTCAGAGCGCGAGCGCCGACCTGGTCGGCGTGACCTCGATCGCCGGCCAGCGGGCGCCGGAGGGCGAGGCCGTGTACGCGGCCAGCAAGCACGCGCAGATCGGATTCCTGCGCTCGCTGGATCACGAGCTGTACGGCAGGGGCGTGCGCTGCTCGATCCTGGCGCCGGGCGGCGTCGAGACCGAGTTCGCGATGGGCAGGGGCAGAACGCCCGAGGATCCCGACCTGCCGGGCATGCTGCGGGCGGAGCAGGTGGCGGATGCCGTGCTCTACGCGATCACCAGGCCGCGGTCGCAGCGGATCCTGGAGACCTCCATCTTGCCGATGAGCGACGACTCGATGGGCTGACGAAAGGAACCACTGTGGGGAAGAAGGTCACGATCATCGGGGGCGGGAGCTCGAGCTTCGTGCCGGTGCTGCTGCGGCGGATGATGACCAACCAGGTGCTCGGCGATTCCACGGTCACGCTGATGGACATCGACCAGGGCCGGCTGGACACGATGCAGCGGCTGGGCGAGAAGCTGATCGAGGGCGAGGGCAGTGCCCTGCGGGTGGAGAGCACGACCGACCAGCGCGAGGCGCTGGCCGGCGCCGACTTCGTGATCGCCGCGATCAGCGTGGGCGGCTTCGACGCCTGGGCGAACGACCTGGAGATCCCCGCCAGGTACGGCATCGTCATGCACGTGGCCGACTCGGTCGGGCCGGGCGGGATCATGCGGGCGATGCGCAACATCCCGGTGCTGGCCGAGGTGGCCCGCAACGTCGCCGAGGTGGCGCCCGACGCCTACGTCTTCAACTACACCAACCCGGCGCCGACCGAGGCGATGGCGATGCGCCGCGCCGCGCCCTCCGTCAAGACGTTCGCGCTGTGCTCGTGCACGGGGCACCCGGGCAGCGCCGAGTGGCTGGCCGGCGAGGCCGGCGTGTCGGCCGACCAGATCGCGATGCCGCCGGTTGTCGGTGGGATCAACCACTGCGCCTCCGTCCAGCAGCTGCGGCTCGATCGACGGCACCGACGCCATGCCGCTGGTGCGCCAGAACGCGACCAACCCGGTGGTGCAGTGGGCGCTCGAGACCTACGACGTGCTGCCGTATTGCTGGAGCCACTGGGTGGAGCACTTCCCGCAGCTGCAGCGGCTCGATCAGGAGTACCAGGGCACCGCGCAGGGCGTGAAGATGAAGTACGGGATCACGACGCACGACATGGCGTACGAGAAGGCGCGGGTGGCCGAGCTGGAGGCGCTGGCGGCCACGTGGACGGCGCCCGACTCGGGGGCGGTGACGCTGGCCGACCTGCCGGAGGGCGACGAGGACTGGGGCATCGAGGTGATCGACATCATGGAGTCGATCGTCGCCAACCAGAACCGCGTGTTCGTGGTCAACGCGCCGAACGAGGGCACGATCCCCAACCTGCCGCACGACGCGATCGTCGAGGTGAACGCGGTGGTCAACGGGTATGGCATTCGCCCGATGGCCGTGGACCCGCTCCATCCCGCGCTGGCGGCGCACCTGCAGGGCTGGATCTCGTTCGAGCAGCACGTGGTGCAAGCGGCGCTCAGCGGGTCGAAGGCGGATCTGCTGCGGGCGTTCCTGCTCGATCCGAACACCAGCGCGAACCTGACGCTCGAGGAGACGGAGCGCATGGTGGCGGACCTTGTGGACGCGAACGGGAGGTGGCTGTGACTGCGTTGTCGGTGCTATAAACACCGGCCCAATCCGGCGGGATTACCGTCGGTGCATGCGCCGTCCGTACACGCGGCGAGCACTGATTCGCGACGCGGCTCGAGTGGCCGCCGGCGTTGTCGGGGCGGGCGTGCTGGCGAGATCGGCGCTGGCCGAATCGCCGCTCCCGCTGCGGGCCGACATCCACTTCGGCGGCGGCCAGGCGCGCGGCGAGTGGAGTGACGGCCGCAACGTCTGGCTCTCGGTTCTCGGCGGGCGGGTGGCCGGCGTCGGGCAGGGCGCGGCGTATCTGGGGCTGCCCCGCGGCACGTCGAGCGCGGCGCGGGCGCAGCCCTGTCCGATATTCCTGCTCGACCGCGACTGCACCGAGCAGCATCAGGAGATGGTGTTCACCGTCAGCACGCAGTCGGCCGCCGTCGGGCTGGTGCTCGCGGGGACGTCAACGACGACGTACCACAGCGTCACGATCGAGGGCGGCTGGCTGACGCTGGCGATGCGCGGCCGCGCGGACGCGGTGGTGCTGCGATCGGTGGCGGTGCCGCCGCTGGTACCCGGGCGGGCGTACCGGCTGGTCGTGAACCTGGAGGGGTTCCGGCTGTCTGCCCGGGTCGAGCCCTACGGGCGGGTGCTGCCCTGGCAGCTGCAGGTGCTGCTGGAGCCGCCTCCCGGGATGGTCGGCGTGCTGATGGCGGGCGGGCCGGGGACGCAGCCGACGACGCTGCGGGTGCTCAGCTACACGCTGCGGTCGGCGACATCGGCGAGGACGCCGATGCGGGCGCAGGCGTTGCTAGGTGGCGCACCGGATACCTCCGACCTGGCGCATCCGATTCAGCGCGTGCGGGTGGTCTGCGAGCGGCCGGCCAGCGTGGCGATCGAGGTTGCCTCCGATCCGGGGCTTCGGGATCTCGTCGACCGCTCGCCCGTCTACCAGGTGAGCGTGGCACCCTATGCCGCGGACTACCGGTTCGCGCTGCCGGCCAAGGGGTGGCTGTGGTGGCGGGCGCGGCTGCGGGCGCCGAGCGGCGCCGAGACGGTCACCGCGGCCCAGCGGGTCGGCATGCCCGATCCCCAGAAGCCGCTGGTGCTCGCCGCGGCCAGCTGCTCGCAGCTGTGGGCGTCACGCTCGTACGTCGGGCTGACCCGGCTGTTGGAGGAGGCAGCGTCGGGGACGCCCGCGATCCTCGCGTTCGAGGGCGACATGGGCTACTCGTCGAACTGGCGTGACCAGTGCTACGTGGTCGAGCCGGACTACTGGGACGACCGGGTGCTGCGGTTCATGGGCGACGAGGAGTTCGTGCGGTTCCGGGAGGCGGTGCCGACCTGCTTCACAATGGACGACCATGACTACGGTTACGTCAACAACGCCGACAGGACGACGCTGGCGCCGTGGACGATCGACCGGTTCAACGGAATCCACGCCGACCCCAGTGACGCCGGGTACTTCGACTGGCGGTACGGCGATGTGCACTGCATGACGCTGGACGGGCGGCGCTACTGCGATCCGGTGACGGAGCCGGAGTCGTCGGCGAAGACCAAGCTGGGCGCCTCCCAGAAGGCACGGCTCCGCGAGGTGCTCGCCGCCTCTGAGGTGAACCTGTTCGTGCTGTTCAGCGCGGACTGCTGGGCGAGCCGCGGCACGCCGCCGGGCCACGACACCTTCCTGACAGGCTGGGTGGACGAGTTCCGCGAGCTGATGACGCTCTTCCACACGACGCAGCTGACGGGCAAGCGGGTGCTGATCGTCTCAGGCGACGCGCACGGCCAGCGGATCCACTATCACCCCGATCCGGCTGGGAGGGCCGGGACGGCACGCTCGCCGGTTATCGAGTTCATCTGCTCGGGGCTGCGGGCGCGGGACTGGTCGATGGCGACGCGCGGGGATCCGACGCTCGATCCGCAGCGGTCGATCACCGGCCACAGTGGGCTGGGGCTGATCGAGATCGACCCGCCGTGGGTGCCCGGGCGGCGGGTCGCGCTGCGGGCCGTGAACGGGGATGCGGGGCCGCTGGACCTATTCCCGCCGCTCGTGGTGGGGGTCGGGGTGTAGCGACGCACGAGAAGGCACGGGTGGCCGAGCTGGAGGGGCTGGCGGCGAGGTGGACGGCGCCCGATGGTAATCCTCGGCCTCTGCAGAGGCACTTATCAGCGAGCGATCCGTTCAGCCGCCGCGTCCTGGGGTCCGCTGTGTCTACGTTTGGAGGCGGACCCCTCTTTCGCGCTCAACCATGCGGGTCCGCTGCGAAACCCTCTAACGGCTCGAACCGTTGTGGTTAACAACGAAAGGAGGCGCTGGGATCCACGCCGCGCGTCCCGTCCTCTGCGTTCTCGTGCGCTAAGCGTTCCGCGCAGCCGTTCAAGTCTTCCTCGGGCGACAGGAGTTCGACCTCGACCTTCACAAACCGACGGCCGACCGAACCGCTGACACCGGCGACCAGGCACTCACCCGGGCGGTTAGGGCAAACACCCTGTGCCACGCCCGCGACACACCCGAAGCCGCGATCCAACAGCACCTGTCACAGCTCTACTCCTGAAGAGCCGGCGAGACCTGATCGGAGGAGGACTAGTTGGTGACCTCGAAGTATGACCAGGGTGTGGTGGCGGCGTCGTTCGCCCGGTCGCCTCTGAAGGTGCTGTTGAGGCGGAAGGGGACGCCCCTCGCGGATGCCGTGTAGACGATCCGGATCGTCGCCTGCGATCGCTTGCCGAGGTGGACACAGTTGCTGGTGCCGAGCGCGTGCCATCGACCGCCGATCCGCGCCTGGAGCTCGAAGTAGACGCACTGACCGTGGTGACTGGGGTAGACGGTGGTGTGGTATGCGACGCAGCCGAGGTGCCGCGCCGGGCAGTTGGCGTTGTAGTGGTAGAGGCGGTAGGAGCTGGATCGGGCGTAGCCGCCAACCATCGCGCCGGTGACCTTTGCCTTGACGGCCACGCGCAGTGTCGCGCTGCTGGAGGGGGCGTGGGTGTCATCCCCGGCGAAGGTGGCAGAGAACGTGTTTGTGCGCGCCAACGAGAGCGTGACCGCGAAGCCTGTGGCATTTGGCGTGCCGGTGGCGACCAGCCGCTTCGGAAAGCCGTACGGGGTGCGCCAAATCGAGATCGTGCCGCTCGAGGCACCGTCCCCGAGTCGTGCAGTGACCGTCACGCTCGTGCCGTTGCGGATGGCGAGCGCGGAGGCGTGCAGCGTCAGCGCGTCGACCAGTCCGATCGCGGTCAGTGGATCGCTGGTCGCCGTGGAGCCGCTGTGCACGGCATCGCCGTCGTAGGTCGCGGTGTACGTGTACACCCCTTTCACTGGCGGGCGGTCTGCCAGGCTGTATTCACCGCCGAAGGCTGTTTGCTGGTCGGGCAGCTGCGTCTGCGTCTGGTCGGGATTGGTCCGCGTGATGTGCACCGTCACGTCGACCGGCCCGGAATCATCGGACAGCGTCAGGAATCCCGAGATGTTCACCTGATCGCCGACCGAGACCGTTGTGCTTCCGAAGATGCTGATCGAGATCGACGATGTCTCCGTGGTCGCCGCCGAGGCCGTGGCTGCGCCGCCCGTACCGGCGACGAGTGCCACAACGAGGGCAACCAAGATGCTGGGTGTGTGCAAGCTGCGGTTCATGGATCGACCGTACTGCCGCGGCGCGCCCCTCGCATCAGGGGTTTCCCTAGTCATACGCGCTATGAGTAGCCGGAGCCTAAGGGGACAGGCGGGGGAATGGCCCGTGAGCGGCACGATGCCCGCGGCGCGAAGATCTCGAGCGGCTGTGTTAATCGGCTAGGGCTGCGCGGACCGCGTCATGGTCCGAATATCTTGAAGCTGCCCGTGCCCTTGGTCTCGAGGATCAGGTAGCCGCCGGCCATTACGGGCTGTGCGAATGCGGAGCCGTTCCCGATCTTCCGCAGCACGGTACCGTCCGACGAGTCGATCAGGTACGTCCCATTCTGCGTTCCCGTGTCGAACGTCGAGGCGGCGATCACGCCCGCGGCGTTCATCGTCGGGCTGCCGAGGACGACGCCGGCCACGCCGGTCTGCCAGATGATCGCGCCGGTCGACGGGTCGAGCTCGGCCACCGATCCCTCGTACTTGGTGCCGTTGAGGACGACCGGGTTGCCGCCGAGGAACAGGTGCGACCCGTCCCAGATGGCCGCGGCCAGGCACGCTTTGGCCCCCGCGCCTCCCTGGCCGAGACCGATCTTCGTCTTCCACACCGGCCCGGCGGTCACGTTCGTCGCCCGGAACGCGTAGAAGAAGCCGTTCTTGTTGCAGGCGCCGATCATCTGCGTCGGAGTGCCGTTGAGCGTCGCCGTAAAGATGGTCGGCGACGCGCCGAAGTCGGCGTCGAAGCCGCGCTCGCTCTGCGGGATCGTCCACACGCCGTTCTCGGTGAGCGTTGAGGCGTCGAGCTGCAGCACCGAGTACGACTCGCCCTGCGGCGCGGGCGGAGGCGTTGTGCTGCCCGTTGTCGCCCACACGGTCGAGCCGTCGGTGGCAACGCTGCTCCACACGCCGGCGCCGACCTGTCCCGGCGGCATCGAGAAGTCCGTGTTCAGGAGCGCGCCGGCGTGCTGGTCGAACTCCTGCACGCCGCCGCGGACGAACGGGACGTCGCACTGGGAGGAGACACCGTCGTAGATCTTGCCGTTGATCACGGCTGGCGACGACCAGTTGTAGTAGTCGTTCTGCGTCGGCGAGCGAGGCGCGCCCACGATCGTCTTCCACTGCACCGTGCCGTCCGAGGCGTTCAGCGCGTAGAGGAAGCCGTCTCCACCGCCGACATACACGCTCAGCACACCCGTCTGCGGATCAGGCAACACAGCGGCCGTCGAGGTGACGCCTCGCGCGGAGCAGGTCAGCGCCGGCACCTTGCCGAGGCTGCGCGTCCAGATCTTCTTCCCGGTCGCCAGGTTGACTGCGTAAAAGTTGCCGCTCAGCGATCCCACGTAGGCGACGCCGTTGACGACCGTCGGACTCGCCTGCAGGTTGCCCAGCGAAACGGAGCGGATCAGGTGCAGCGACGCCACGTTCGCCTTCGTGATCGCCGACGACGTCGTCAACGACGAATGGTCGGGGCCACCGAGGTACTGGGGCCAGTCAGTGGGTCCGGTCGCCGCCCCAGCCATCGGCGAGGTCACGATCAACGCCCCCGCCGCACCGAGGAGGCCGAGCAAACGCAGGAGCCGAACGCGCACGCGTCAACTATCGACTTCGCCAGACGGCCCGTCAAGTGGCCATCACACAAGTGTTCTGCAGACAACCGCCCAGCCATCGATCCTGGAAGTCGCCAACTCCGACCCACGCCGACACGGCTGACGGCTTCCTCGCAACGACGTCCAGACCCACGAATATTCGCAAGGACGAGTGAACCAGAGCGTAGGATCGCGTCCGTGACTCTTCGGGGAGCTCCGGGTTGAACTGCCGCGTCGCGGTAGTAGCCGTGGGCGCGGCCCTCCTCGTTCGAGTCCATCCTGTTCGCGGCGATCGTCCACAGCGCAAGTAGGACGAGCAATGCCGGCGCCGGCCGGGGAGCGTCCATCCAATGCCAGCGCTCGAGCTCCGACTTCACCGCGTAGATGCCGCGCTCGGTCGTGATTCCCCACCGCGCCGTGCAGCAGGCGGTGAGAGCGTCGACGGCATCAGAAGCATCGATGCCGAGCGGCCGGGTGGCCTGCTCTGCCATCTCATCGTCGCAGGCGAGCACAACGGGACGGTCGCGGTTGGTATCTGAGGGAAGCACGCACTCGACCAGCGCAGCCGCAAAGCGGTCCGCGGTCAGCGGCGCGTTGGCCACGGCTCGCCGACCTGGAGCGACCGCGCGCTGGCCACGTTCTCAAGGGCTTCCACAACATGGCCTCGGCCAGACTTGGCACTATCTCGAACTGCACCGCGAGGCGATCCTCAATCCTGATCTCGGCCTCTCCGAGGATCGCCCGCCAGCGATGATGAGCGAGTCCGCCTGAGCGGCATCATCGCGGCGTTCGCTCTGGAACGAACGGAAAACGTGAACGCGATGATCGCCAGCCTTCGTGAGGGGCAGGGCCGGGATTGGAGGCCACGCCTGGATCGTCCAGCAGAACGAGAGGTTCCAGCGCCGCCGGGCGGTTCTTCGCATCATTCCCGCGGCCCAGGCCCAGCGGGACAGGCCGTTCGGCGCAACGGCTGGGAGAGCCAGAACCACTGGAACGCCACTCGGCCGGCGGGGACGGTGCGGTCGGCCTGGTCGTCGCCGTGCAGGTTCACGCCCGAGACCCCGATCCGGCCCTCGACCGGGTGCTTCCAGATCGCGCTCGTGACCGCGCGGCCACGCCATGTGGTCGTGACCGGGGCCGACGTTGACCGAGGTGAGCCGCCCGTGCATGTAGGCAGGCCCTCAGGCCGGCGGGAGCTTCTGCGGGTAGAAGGTCTCGCCGCGGGCGAGCATTGCCGTGAACTGCTCGACCCGCCGCGCCCGCGTGTCCGCCCGTTTGGCGGTCGTCAGCCGGTAGAGCACGGCGTAGCGGTTCTGGCTGCTGAGCTGCCCAAACATCCGCTTGGCGTCGGGGTTGGCGGCGAGCGCGGCCGCCAGGTCGGCGGGCACCTCGATCGTGGCCGGGCCGGCGTAGGCCGCCTCCCAGCGCCCGTCGGCCTGCGCCCGATCGATCTCGGCCTGCCCCGCGGGCTGCATGCGGCCATCCTCGAGCAGGCGGGCGACGATGCCGACATTGCGCCTCGACCAGGGGCTGCGCGTGCGCCGCCGCGTGAAGCGCTGGTAATAGGTGCCCTCGTCACGGCGCTTGACCTGGCCGTCGATCCATCCGAAGCAGAGCGCCTCGTCCAGGGCTTGGTCGTAGCTGAGACTGGTCGGCTGCGTGGTGCCCTTCTTGGCCAGTACGAGCCGCACGCCCGGCGAGTCGGCGTGGTGCGCCTCCAGCCACGCCCGCCAGGCGGCGGTATCGGGCACGATCAGTTCGGCAAGCTCGTCGGGCATGCAGGAAGTCTGGCAGCCCACAGCTCAGGTTTTGATCCCCGCTTCAAGGGAAGCACAAGGGGTGTGCAGGCATAAGCAACGAGGTTCGATCTGAGTGAAGCCGCAACCTCCCCAGATCGAGATACGGCCCGCACGCGGGGCAACAACGGCGACGGGGAGGGTCACCGTGGGCGCGATGCAGCGAGCTTCGCAGGGGGCTCGACGTGTAACTTGCGGGCTTCGGACGAGGGCATTCCGTACACGAAACGCTGGTTTGCTGTACGGCGCGCCGGTCGCGCCCTCAGAAGCCGCACCCTATCCCAACCCTTCCACGCTGAGGAAGGACACCCTTTAGGCCCTCGCCGTGCCCGGGCCACAGCAGGTGACGGTGCTGCTCGGGAAGTCGGCCATGCGCGCAACGACAGTCGCGGGTGGATTCGCCGTCGAGGCGAGCCGAGCACGCCTCTTGTCGGATGTGGGGATTCCCTTGATGCCACGGGCTGCGGCCGTTCCGTACCGTGAGCACATGAAGAGCGCTGCTATGAAGGTCCGCGTTCTGCGGGTACTGATTCCGCCGCTCGACCTGATGCTTCGGCTAGGCGAGGGTCGCTACGGCCTGTTCCGGCGCGCCATGTTCGGCGCGCCGCCGCGCCTGCTCGCCGCGCTCGGCGAATGGCGAGCAGTGCACGCGGCCGACGTTGCACGGCGTCGCGTGCCTGCCTACCGGCGGTTCACCGAGCAGCTCGGCGTCACCGACCGCGACGTGGCACGACGGCGGCTGCCGCCCACGGACAAGCGCGGCTACGTCGATCGCTTCCTATTGCTCGACCGCTGCATCGATGGCCGCCTGCCGGCAGCCGGCCTTGCCATCGACGAATCGTCGGGGTCGACCGGGACGCCCTACAACTGGGTTCGGTCGCGTCGCGAGCGCGAGACGGTTGAGACCAACGTCAGCCACTTCACCCGCTACCTGTACGGCGAGGGCCCGATGGTGACGATCAACGCGTTCTCGATGGGGGCGTGGGCAACGGGCACGAGCATCGGCATTGCGCTGCAGCGAAACGGGGTTGTTAAGAACACCGGCCCCGACCCGGAGAAGATCCTGGCCACGCTCGAGTTCCTCGGCACCGGTCACCGCTACCTGGTCTGCGGTTATCCGCCGTTCCTGAAGAACCTCATGGACGTCGCCCGCGAGCGCGGGTTCCCGCTGGATGAGTACGACCTCGCCGCCGCGGTCGGTGGCGAGGGGATGTCGGAGGGGCTGCGAGACTACCTATCGTCCGCGTTCGCGCCGGTCTATAGCGGGTATGGCGCCACGGATATCGAGCTGGGGCTGGCCGGCGAGACGCCGCTCACCGTCGCCCTCCGGCGGGCGGCATGGGTCGATGCGGACGTGCGGCAAGCGCTGTTCGGCGGCGACGCCCGGCTGCCGATGCTGTTCCAGTACAACCCGCTGAGCCACCACGTCACGGTCACGGACGAGGGCGAGCTGGTGTTCACCGTCACCCGCTCGGGCGTGCTGTGCCCGCGGATCGCCTACAACGTTCACGATGAGGGTGGCGTCGCCACCTACGCGGAGATGCGCGAGCGGCTGGTCGCCTCCGGCCTTGACATCGACGCGATGGTGCCAGCCGGCGTCCGCGCACCGCAGCTGCCGTTCCTGTGGGTGTACGGTCGCAAAGATTCGACCGTTAGCGTGATGGGCGCGAACATCTACCCCGAGGACATCGAGCAGGCCCTCTACCGCAGCCCGGAGCTTGCGGCCGCGACCAGCTCGTTCTGTCTGGGGCTAGAAGAGCAGCTCGCAGGCACCATGCGGCCGTGCCTGTCGTTCGAGGTGCGCGATCCGATCACCCCCGATCTGGTGGATCGATTCGCGCGTGGGATCGTCGAGGAGCTGACCGCGATCAACGCAGACTTCCGTGCCGCGATGGGGGAGCACCGAGACGGCGTGCTGCCGGTCGTGCGCCTCTACGCCCCCGGCGACGGGCCGTTCCGGCGCGACCGCGACCGAATCAAGCAGACGCGGCTGGTGCCGCCGGCGGCGACGTGACTGATCGCTGGCGCGAGCTACTCGAGCATGCTCGCTGGGCGCCATCGCCGCACAACGGACAGCAGTGGCTGCTGCAGGCACGGTCAGTCGAGTCGGCCCGGCTGCTCTGCGATCCGGCCCGGCTGGTGCCGGCTATCGATCCCACCGGTGCGTTCGCGATGGTCGGGCTGGGAGCGTTCATCGAGACGCTGGCGGTGGTGGCCCGCGCCGGGGGGCAGGAGCTCGAAGTGACGAACATCAGTGGCCCCCCCGCCGCGGACGCAGGCGAGCCGGCGGCGGTCGCCGAGCTGCGGCTGCATGCGGGCGGCAGCGATCACCTGCCGGTCCGTCTCGTGCATCGACGGCGCACCTCGCGGCTGCCTTACGACGGCCGCCCCGTCGAGGGGCCGACCGTCGAGCGCCTGGAACGCGCCTGCGCGAGGTTCGGACACCGCATAGAGGTGAGCAGCGATCCCAAGCTGGTCGGTTGGCTGCTCCAGCTCGACGCGACCTATCTGCTGCGCGACCTGCGGCTGCGCCCGGCACGGGAGGAGCTCGCACACTGGTTGCGCTACTCGAACCGATCGGCGGCCGCCACTGGGGATGGATTCTCGCCGGCGGCGATGGACGTCCCCGGCTGGATGCTGCGCGTACTCGTCCACGCCGGGCCGCTGTTCGGGCTGCCGCCGGTCGCAGCACTGGTACGGAAGCTGCACAACGACAGCGTGCGCGGCACCGCGACCGCGGCCTGGCTGGCCGGGCCGTTCGAGACGCCCGAGGACTGGATCACGGCAGGGCGCGCCTTCTGCCGGGTCTCGCTCGAGCTCACCGCCGACGGCATCTTTCTGCAGCCGCTCGGCTCCATCATCGACGAGGACATCCTCCACCACCGGCTGAACCCGCGCCGGGACGGCAGCCTCTGGATCGTCGTGCGGATGGGAACCGGCCGGGAACCGGCTCGCAGCCACCGGCTGCCGGTTGAGCGGGTGCTTGTTGCAGCGGCCTGCGAGTGACATCCCGCTGTGCGGTACCCGCGGGGTCGGTGACAAGGCGCGCGCGGTTCGCGGGCCGGCACCTTTCACGGTGAAGAAGGGCCGCACGCAATGTCCAGGTGCACCGGTTCGCCCTCCACGCACGCTCACGACTGCCGGTCCTGAAGAGGGGGAAGGCCCGAGTACTGTGGCGCCGGTGTTGAAAACCCGCAGTGGCCATCAAGATCACTCGTGGTGGGCAGGCTCTCCAGGAGCAACCCACAGCGCCGTCTGCGAGAGTTGGAGTCCGACGCAGCTGCTGCCCCTAACTCCAGGAGATCGTCACGTGCCATTCGACCTCGTTATCGACATCGAAAACCGGCCCGGCGCGCTGGCCGAGGTCGCCGCGGCGATCAGCGACGCCGGCGTGAACATCGCCGCCGCGACCTGCATCGGACCGGGCGATCGAGCCGAGCTCCACATCCTCGTACCCCACGCCGAGGCAGTCAGGCACGCGCTTGCGATCTCGAACCTTGCTGTGAGCCGCGAGCGCGAGGTGGTGGTTGTTGAGGTCGAGGACCAACCCGGCATGCTCGCCGATCTCACCCGCCGGATCGCCAAGGCCGGCATCGACCTCGATCTAGTCTACGTCGCCACCCGCAACCGCATCGTCCTCGGCGCGCCCGACCTAGCGGGGCTGAGGGCGGCACTGAGCTGACCCGACGGCTGGGTGTCCTCGACCGACAACGCGTCCTCCGCATCGTCCTTCGTCGAGGTCAAACTCAACCTGGTCGACGGATTCGTCGTCGAGCCGGGCCTCGAGGCGATGGCCTGCCAGCTGCCCGTCATCGGCACGCTCAGCGGCGGCCCGCCGAGCTTCATCAACGTCGCCCCCGAGGAGCCCGACGGTTGGCTCGTGCCACCCGACGACGAAACCGCCCCCGCCGATGCCATCGTCACCGCCGTCAACGATTCGACCCAACGAGCCTGGCGGGGCATCAACGCCAACCGCCACGCTCGCCACAGCTACTCCTGGCGACACGTCACAAACCGCGTCACCCAGCTCTACCAAAGCCACACACGCCACACCAGCCACCAAGCCAGCTGACGAACCGTCACTCACGCGGCCCGACGCAACGGCGATCGCACCTCAGAAACCGGCCCGCCGGAGCGCCGTCTTGACCTCTGTGTCGCTGGTCGGCGAGAAGTCCTCGTACCACTCGCCGACGGCGCGGAAGACTTCCGGCACCATGCCGCAGACGACATCGTCGGCTACCTGGCGCAGTAACCCGACGGTGGCTCGGGCCGCAACCGGCGCGGCCACCACGATCCGGGCCGGATGACGACGGCGCACCGCGAGCACCGCCGCGTACATGGTCGCGCCGGTGGCCAGGCCATCGTCAACGAGGATCACCGTCCTGCCCTCGAGCTGCAGCGGCGGCCGCTCGCCGATGTAGGCCCGCTCCCGGCGACGCAACTCCACCCGCTCCCGCTCAACAACCCGGCGGATCTGATTATCGCTGATGCCGAGCTCGCGCACCAGCACCTCGTCCAGAACCATGCCGCCCCCGCTGGCGATCGCGCCCATGGCCAGCTCCTCATGCCCAGGCACACCGACCTTGCGCACCACCCAGACGTCGATCGGCGCGGACAGCGCCCGAGCGACCTCGCACGCGACGGGCACGCCGCCACGCGACAGCCCGAGCACGGTCACGTCGTCGCGCCTGGCGTACCCACGTAGGCGCTTCGCGAGGAACCGGCCGGCATCGGCGCGGTCACGAAAGCGGATACCGTCCACGGCCCTGATCATCACACAGGCCGTCCAGGCCGGTGAAGTCGTAGACTCAACTCCTTGTGGCTGTGGAGACAAGATCGGTCGAAGTTACTGCACTTGTAAACAGCGCCCCCAGACGCCGCTGGTCGACCAGTCGTGAACCTCCGGGGATCCCTGTGCTGGGTGCGCGTGCTTGAGTGGAGCTGTCGGGTGAGCGTGCTTGGCACGCGGGTCCCGCTGATACAGGCGCCGCTGGGCCGGGTCAACGGCGTCGAGTTGGTACTGGCGGTGTCGCAGGCGGGCGGGTTGGGGACGCGGACCTCGAGCTCGTCACCGAGGCGCGACTGCCGGTTCTACGCCAAGTAGGATCGCGGTTGAGTATGCACGTTGTGAACATCGCGGATCATCCGGATCTTGTAGACGTCATCGGCCGCTGGCACTGGGATCAGTGGGGCACCAACGTTCCCGGTGGGTCGTTGGAGAGCTGGACCTCGAGCCTACGTGGCCAGATGAGGCGCGACTCCGTACCGTCGACGTTCGTGGCACTCGATGGAGACATCCCCGTCGGCTCCGTGTGCCTCGTCGAGCACGACATGCCTGACAGCCCCGACCGGGGGCACCTGACACCGTGGGTGGCGTACACGTTCGTCGTTCCAGCGCGCCGGGGACAGGGCGTCGGGCGGATGTTGATGGCGCACGCGGAAGCCGCGGCTGCAGCGATGGGGTTCACCCGCGTCTACCTCTATGCGACGACGGCGAGAGTCTTCTACGAGCAGCTTGGCTGGGATCCGCTGGCCGACGACTACTACGAGGGCGAGTTTGTCACGATCATGGCCCTCGATCTGGAGACGCCCCGCCGCTGAGTCGTCGCGAGGGCGGGAGCGGGCCTGCTCCGCCGGTCGGCGAGGGTCTTGTTCCCTCCGGGCATGGCTCCGGTTCGCTTCGACCGTCCATGCAGCGCGCGTTGAGTTCCATGGGAAGGAAGGGGTCAACCGTCGAGTTCGTTAGAGGGCTTCGCTGTCTACCATCGGCGCACAGCTGCCCGGTCAGGACGCTGGGAGATACTTCAGGGTCACCAGCCCGCTGCCGTACGACTGCGACCCGGTCAGCGTCAGCCGATGCCGCTCCGGGAGGCCGGCGAAGAGCGGTGTGCCGGTGCCGAGGATTACGGGGACTATGGTGACGGTGAGATCGTCGATCAACCCGGCCGCGAGGAACTGGCGGATCAGCGCTCCCCCATCGACGTAGATGCCGCCGGCTGTGACGACGCCACGCACCGCGGCGAGTATCTGCTCGGGCTCGCCGGCGACCGCACGCACGGTGGACACGACCGGTTCGAGTGGACGCGACGTCGCGATGAAGACCGGCGTATCGCCGAACGGCCACGGGCCCTCCATGCCCTGCACCACGTCGTACGTGGCGCGGCCCATGAGAACCGCGCCGATCTCGGCCATGAACTCGTCGTAGCCGTGATCCTCGCCGCCGCCCTCCGGGAGCCAGCTGAGGTCATCGCCTGGTCCCGCGATGAACCCGTCCAGCGACGTCGCGATGAAGACACGCACCGGCCCACGTGCAGTAGGCATTGGAAGAGCCTACTCGCCCGAGGGCGACTTGAGCAGGGCGGGCAAGCGGTACGTCAGGCGGGGGACGGGCTCGGTTGCAATGACCCCGTTCCCTACGCTTCGTCGGGATGGGGCGTCAGTTCGCTTGCAGGTCGGTAGGTATTCATGCTGTGGGCAGGCCGGCCGGTGTTCGACGACTGTGGTTAGTCCGGGTACTCGTCCTACCGCCACGTCCGCGGCTCGACGGTCCACTGTCTTGACAGCCCGGCTCCGCTGTGGTTTAGTCTATCGACTAGGTTAGCCGAACGACTAGGAGTTGGTGGAATGGTGTCGGAGCCGGAGCGGGTTGCGTGGGGACGCGGAGCGGAGGCGCTCCTGGACGCGGCCGAGCGGCTGCTGGTGAGTGAGGGCCGCGACGGCCTCACCACGCGCCGGGTGGCGCGTGCGGCGGGCGTCAACCAGGGCCTCGTGTACCACCATTTCGGCTCGCTTGAGGAGCTGATGTTGGCGGTGCTGGAGCGTTTCACGGAGCGGCTGATCGAACGCCAGCGCGAGATGTATGCGCGGGACGTGCCGTTCCGGGACAAGTGGCTGGAGGCGATGGGGTACATGGAAGCCGACCTGGCGGCGGGCTACCCGAAGGTGTGGCTGGAGCTGCAGGCGTTGGGCTGGAACCGGCCGGAGCTGCGCTCGCGAGTGATCGGCGTCAACGAGGCCTGGCGGAGCGTGCTGCGCGAGGCGTTCTCGAAGGCCCGCGACGAGTACGGCCTGACCGAGCAGCAGCTGCCGCTGGAGGCGGCGGTGTCGGTGGTGATGACGTTCACCCAGGGCGTCGACGTGGAGCGCCTGAGTGGGATCTCAACGGGCCACGCCGAGCTGCTGCGGTGGTTCGACGCGTGGCTGTTGGCACTCGAGCAAGGACGGGAGGTGCGTGATGGAGATGGTGACTAAGCCGACTGAGGAGCGGGAGACGATGAGCACAACCGACGCACCCCGTTCGCCTACCGCGATGTCGAGACCGACGGCGCCGCCTGCGCGGCGGCGCTGATCGCAGAGATGCTGTAACTCAAGGACAGAAAGGACGCACCCATGTCACACGATTCAGCCAACCACAGCGCATCGATGTTCGCCACACCGGACGAGGCGATCAAGGCGCCGCAGGAGCAGTATCTGTACGTCGCCTGCCTACACGAGGGCACCGGCGTGGACGAGCCCGACTTCCTGGCGGTGGTCGGCACCGATCCTGACTCGCCCGAGTACGGGAAGATCATCTCCGAGCTGCCAATGCCCGGAGTCGGCGACGAGCTGCACCACTACGGCTGGAACCGCTGCAGCTCGGCCTGCCACGGGCCTGACCGCACGCACCTGATCGTGCCCGGCTTCCGCTCGTCACGGATCCACATCGTGAACGTGGCCGACGATCCCCGCCGGCCCACGATCGAGAAAGTGATCCAGCCCGAGGAGGTGATTGCCAAGACCGGCTACACACGCCCGCACACGGTGCACTGCATGCCCGGCGACAAGGTCGTGATCAGCATGCTCGGGAACGAGGACGGCAGCGACGGCGGCGGCTTCGCACAGCTCGACGCCCGCACGTTCGAGGTGGTCGGGCGCTGGGAGGCCGACCGCGGCGACCAGCGCATCAACTACGACTTCTGGTACCAGCCGCGGCACAACGTGATGATCTCGTCCGAGTTCGGGATCCCCGAAGCCTACGAGCCGGGTTTCAACCTGGACGACGTGGGCGCCGGCAAGTACGGGCGCAACCTGCACTTCTGGAACCTCGAGGAGCGCCGCGTCGAGCAGTCCATCAACCTCGGCGACGAGGGCCTGATCCCGCTCGAGGTGCGCTTCCTCCACGACCCGGCCGCCGCGCAGGGCTACGTGGGCGCGGCGCTGTCGAGCTCGATGTGGCGCTGGCACCAGCCGAACGGGAGCTGGCAGGCAGACAAGGTGATCCAGGTCGCGGGCATCGAGCACGAGGGCTGGCCGTTCCCCGTGCCGGGGCTGATCACCGACCTAGTCGTGTCGATGGACGACCGCTTCCTGTACTTCTCGAACTGGCTGCACGGCGACCTTCGCCAGTACGACATCAGCGACCCGGCCAATCCCAAGCTGGTCTCGCAGCTGTGGCTGGGCGGGGTGCTGGGCAAGCCCAACGACGCCGGGCGCGACCTGAACGGCGGGCCGCAAATGCTGCAGCTCTCCTACGACGGCCGCCGGCTGTACGTCACGAACAGCCTCTACTCGACGTGGGACAACCAGTTCTACCCGGACATGAAGTCGTGGCTGCTGAAGGTGGACTGCCACCCCGAGGGCGGCATGACGGTCGACCCCAGCTTCTTCGTCGACTTCCACGATCGTCCGGGCGGCCCGGCCCGCGCCCACGAGGTGCGGCTCCAGAACGGCGACTGCACCACCGAGATCTTCCAGTAGAAAACGCGTGATGCTGCCGACCCACCCACAGCGCGAGCGACACTGGATCGTCCCGGCGGCACGTCTGCCAGCAGCAGTGCCGCTGACGATCGCCCTGGCCTGGGCCGCCCTGCTGGCGGCCCAGGCCACCGGGCACGCGTCCGTGCTGCACGGACACGGACAGGAGCACGGGCTGCCGATGTGGCTGCTCGTGCTGCTGCCGCCATTCTGGCTGACCGTCGCGGGGTTCCTCGCAGCCTGGCTGGTGATGGTGGCGGCCATGATGCTGCCCGCCAACCTGCCCACGATCCGCCGGGTGTCGGCGTCACTGGCCGACCGGCCGCGGCAACGGCTGACGATGGCGGCGTTCCTGGCCGGGCACGCCTTCGCCTGGGGCGCGTTCGGCGTGGCTGCATACCTGGCGGACGTCGCCACCCACACCCACCCTGCTCTGGTGCTAACCGCTGTGCTCGCGACCGCCGGGGTGTATCAGTTCACGACGCTCAAACAGACATGCCTCGCCCACCGCCAACATTTCGACGCCAATCTCACACCGGAAGCCAGCCGCCGGCCCACGCTCGTGTTCTGGATCGGCCGAAACCACGGCCTGGCCTGCGTCGGGTGCTGCGGCCCGCTGATGCTGCTGATGCTGGCCGTGCCGGGACCGCCGCTGGTATGGATAGCCGTGCTAACCGCGGCCATGCTTTGCGAAACCGCCCCCGGCTTGGCGCGACCGGCGACGCCCGCGATCGGCGTCGGCCTGGTGTCAGCGGCTTCCCTGATCCTCGCGCACTCCAGCTTGGCACTCCAGACCCTGTCCTGAACGCGGGCGCAACTGCAGCCGGGATAAGCTCCGACTGCCGGGACGGCGAGTCGGCTCCCTACAACCCCTCGGACTGTTGACGGGAAGGCCACGATTCGTACCTCGTACTTTGCCTCCGCTCCCACCGGAGAAGCCAACGAGTCATGCCCAAAGGGAGCGGGAAGCCGCCGCCTACTGGGACTCGCTGACGCCCGAACAAGAGGTCTGGGCGCTTCGGAAGATGGGCTTCCAGAGGTTCGGCGGCCGGACGCACTGAAGCGGATACGGCTGTCGGCGTTCGCGCCGATGCCCATCGAGCCTGGCTTGTGGAGACGAGCCTGTCGCTAGCACAGGACACCCTCTCGGCGGCCATTCAGCGAAGGACGGAGACCCGAAGCTAACCCGAGAACTCTCAGCCTTCCTTGGCGCGGCGACGGTCTGGGTCGTACGCCGGGTGGCGGACAACTTCACCTGAGATGAGCGTCGCTCCGACCCGTGCCTCGATTCGGGTACCCGGCTCCGCCAGCGCCGTGTCCAGCTTGGCGAGCCCAAGCGTCGCGCCACCGAGATGCGGCGAGATGATCGCCTGGGTGACGTAGCCGACCTCCGCTCCGTTGGCAACCAGCACCGCGGCGCTTGCGTCCGCACCACCCGACTCCAACACAACGCTCGCAAGCCGTCGGCGAGTCGCGTTTCGATCTCGGGCCAGCGCATCCCTCGCAGGGAGGCTCGTCTTGCTGAAGTCAACCGACCATCCGAGACCGCACTCGTAGGGCGAGACGGTCGAGTCGTACTCGACTCCACCGATGATGAAGCCGCCCTCGATTCGGAGTAGGTCGAGCGCATCCATGCCGATCACCCGCATGCCCGTCGGGGTGCCGGCGTCAAGCAGCAAGTCCCAGAGATCGAGGCAGCGGGATCGTTCGACCCACATTTCGTAGCCCAGTTCCGCGGTGTAGCCCAGCCTCGTCATGAACGCGGGGATACCGGCGAGCTCGACGTCCTCTCGGAACGTGTAGTACGGGAACGTCTCGCCCGACAGGTCAGAGTCGGTCAGCCCTTGCAGGATGCGCCGGCTCTCGGGACCCTGCAGGCACAGGTGCGGCAGCGCCTCGGTCATCTCTGAGACCGAGATGTCCGTTCCCTCGGCGCGCCCGGCGAACAGCTCGTAGTCGCGATCATTGGCGCCGCAGAAGCGAACGAAATCCTGCGAGCGGATCATGCACGTGCAGTCGTCGATCATCTTGCCGTCTTCGTCTGTCAACGCGCCGTATGCGATGCGACCGGTCGGCAACGCCGACAGATCGCGGGCCACTAGACCGTTCATGAACTTCACCGCACCGGGGCCTTCGATGTCCACCTTTCGCAACATCGAGAAGTCCATCAATGCGGCCGCCTCCCGGCAAGCGCGGTACTCCTCCGCAGTGGTCGACACCGCGGATGGCGCTAGGTACCCGAACAAGTCCATCCAGAGGTCGGTCATCCCTGCGAGACGCTCATTGAACGCTGTTGGGCGACTAGACGAGGTCGTTGGCATGGGTTCTCCTGATTGGGCTGTCGTCCGAAACCTTATCGAGTGCGCGGCGGACTCGGAGCCGGCGGCTTACTCGCCGCGATGTCCCCCGGGTGGCGGCCTCGATGCCGGTAACGGTTCCGCGCCGAAGGCTGCCACCCACGGCTTGCCTGCGGTGTGTGACATCCAGCTGGCGTCGATCGAATCGGGTGTCGTGTCCGTCAGGTGGGTCTGCCAGACTGACCTGCGCCAGGGCGACGTAGCCGCGGCCAAGCGATTGACGGAGCGATGAGGCTCCGGTTCCTCAGCCGAGGGCCGGAGCCTCGTCGCGTTTACGGACACGGGCGACGGAGGAGGTGGCGATGACAGCGGGTGATCTCACGATCGGCATCAACACGGTGTGGGTGGTGATTGCGGCCGTGCTGGTGATGTTCATGCAGGCTGGGTTCGCGTTTCTCGAGGCCGGCATGACGCGGATGAAGAACGCCGGTCACGTGGCCGCCAAGAACGTGCTCACGTTTGCGCTGTGCTCGCTCGTGTACTGGGCGATCGGCTTCGGTATCGCCTTCGGCAACGGCAACGGGCTGATCGGCACCAGCGGGTACGTGCCCGACGCCTCCGCGCTGCTGTCCGTGGGCAAGGCTCCCTTCAGCTTCTTCGGCGGGATCCCCGGTGGCGCCGGCTACCTGTTCGAGGTGGTGTTCGCCGGTGTCTCGGTGGCGATCGTGTGGGGCGGCATGGCCGAGCGGGCGAAGCTGTGGGTCTACTTCGCCTTCGGTGCGGCCTTCACGATCATCTATTCGGTCGTCAGCCACTGGGTGTGGCAGAGCGATGGTTGGCTGTTCGGGCTGGGCATGCAGGACTTCGCCGGCTCGACCGTCGTGCACTACCAGGGCGCGCTGGCGGCGCTGGCCGGGGCGCTGCTGCTCGGTCCCCGCATCGGCCGGTTCGGACCGAACGGGCAGTCAAACGCGATCGCCGGCCACAACCTGCCCTACGCCGTGCTGGGCACGATCATCCTATGGTTTGGCTGGTTCGGTTTCAACCCGGGCTCGACGCTCGGCATCGTCTCCGGAGACCGGATCGGGTTCTTCGCGTACGTCGCGACAACCACCAACCTGGCGGCGGCCGCCGGTGGGCTGAGCGGGATTATGGTCAGCTGGGCGTTCGTGCACCGCAAGCCCGACTTGTCGATGTTGCTAAACGGCGTGCTGGCTGCCCTGGTCGCGATCACCGCGGCCTGTGGCTTCGTCGAGCCCTGGGCAGCGGTGCTGATCGGCGCCGTGGCGGCAGCCGTGGCGGTGTGGGGGATCGGCTTCGTGGAGCGGCTGGGCATCGACGATCCGATCGGCGCCGTGGCGGTGCACGGCATGGCCGGCGTCTGGGGGACGCTGGCGACCGGGCTGTTCGCGGTGCCGTCGCTCGCGGCCACGCTTGCCACCGGCCGCGGCGGCCTGCTCTACACCGGCGACCCGCACCAGCTGGGCGTGCAGGCCCTGGGCCTGGTGTCGGTCGGCCTGTTCACCTTCACCGCCTCGTTCGGGGTGCTGTGGGCGATGAACCGGCTGTGGGGGATCCGGGTCGAAGAGCGCAGCGAGGTGGACGGGCTCGATCTAGCCGAGCACGGCACCTGGGGGTATCCCGAGTTCGCCGGGGCAGCGGTGGTGTCGGTCGCAGACGCCCGCCGGGCAGCGACTGTGCCGGCCGAGCCGAGCCCGCAGGCGGCCTGACCACACGCGGTGTGAAAGCTGATCAACGCTGTCTTCCTCAGAGGTGGTCATGGACGCCTCCGCGCGGCGCGCTCGCGCGGCGGTCTACGTGCATTTCCGCATCTCAGGGACGGAAGCTCTCTCAGACCACTTCATCACAAGGGAAGGCTGCAGAATCCGGACGTTGAGGTGGGTAAGGCCAGTCTGTCAGAGGTGAGGTATCCGACGATTGGCGACGAATCCCGTGCTTTCCGTGTCGTGGTCTCCGTCTCGAGTTCCGGCCCGACCTTCAAGCTGTAAATCGACTACATCGTGTACCGCGTGGGTCGCGGGTCGGTTTGATGCTTGGCACCAACCTGAGCGATCCCATCGATCCCATCCTGTTCGTCCACGTGATGCGGAAGGTGGCCGCCCGCGGCGCAGATGCGTCGACCGCGGCCGCCTAACGCGGTGGCCGGTCGCCGATCGCAACGACGAAACGCTGACGTGCAGCGCGCCGTGAGGCGGGCTAGGCCGCGGATCACGACCTGTTCGACCGCTTGCGCCGGCGGGTAGACCGGAAGTGCCGCGGTATTCGTGACGTCTACCTGGACGGTGTCGAGTGCGGCGGGGGGCTTCTGCGCACTGGGGGCGACTTCTTGCTCGCTCTCGCGGTGGGAGTTCGCGTCTGCCGTTCTGTACTCCGATCATTAGAGCGGCGGCGACGGCCGGCTCTTAGACTGTCGCCATGCGCGTTTGCGCCGTATGTCACAATCCTGCTTCCGAGGAGGCGCGGTTCTGCTCGCGTTGTGGGGCGCTGCTCGCCGAGTTCCCCGAGCAGGAGGAACGCAAGGTGGTGACCGCGCTGTTCGCCGATCTGGCCGGGTTCACAAGCATGAGCGAGGACCTCGACGTCGAGGAAGTACGCCGCACTTTGGCGGTCTACTACCACCTGGTGCGACGCGAGCTCGCGCTCTTCGGCGGGACGGTTGAGAAGTTCATCGGCGATGCAGTGGTCGGGATCTTCGGCACGCCGGTCTCGCATGAGGACGACGCCGAGCGAGCCGTTCGGGCGGCGCTCGCGATCCAGGAGGCGCTGCGGGAGCGGCGTCGGAGCGACACCAGGTTCACTGTTCGCGTGCGCGTCGGCGTGAACACGGGCGAGGCGCTAGTCGCGCTCCACGCTCCGCAGACCGGCGAGGGGCTGGCGGTGGGCGATGTTCTGAACACCGCTGCGCGATTGCAGTCCGTCGCGCCGGTCGACGGTGTGCTGGTGGGTGAGGCGACCTACCGGGCCACCAGCCGTGCGATCCGGTATAGGGAGGCGGACGCGGTGACCCTGAAGGGGAAGCGTGACCCGGTGGGGGTGTGGATCGCGGAGGAGGCGAGATCGCCTGGCGCCGACGAGCCCGAGGCGGGCTTGCCACTCGTGGGGCGGCAGGCGCAGCTCGGTGAGCTCTGGTCGGCGCTCGGTTCGGTTCGACAAACCCGCACACCTCGCCTCGTGACCCTGGTCGGCGACCCGGGTATTGGCAAGAGCCGGCTGGTGGCCGAGTTTCTGGCGCGTCTCGAAGCCGACCCCGAGCAGATCGCATATCGCAGGGGTCGTTCGCTGCCGTACGGCGACGGCGTCACCTTCTGGGCGCTGGCGGAGATCGTGAAGGCCGAGGCGGGGATTCTCCACTCGGACGACGCCGAGACCGCCAGTGCCAAGCTGCGCCGCGCTGTTGTCAGCCCCGCCGACGACCCTGCGGTTGCCGACTGGATGCTCCGCGAGCTTCGCCCTCTGGTCGGGCTGGAGACCCACCAGGAGCTCGGCGGCGACCGGCAGGTCGAGGCATTCGCGGCGTGGAGGCGGTTCATCGAGGAACTCGCCGGACGGGCGCCGCTAGTACTGGTCTTCGAGGATCTGCACTGGGCGGACGTGGCGCTGCTCGATTTCATTGAGCAGTTGCTCGAGTGGACGACCGACACCCCGCTGCTCGTGCTCTGCACCGCACGGCCGGAACTGCTGGAGCGCCGGCCGGCGTGGGGCGGGACGGGCACAGTCGTGCTGCCACCGCTGTCGGAGGCCGAGACCGAGTCGCTCGTCACGGCGCTGCTCGACGAGCTGCCGCTCCCCGCCGCGGCCCAAGCCGCCCTACTGGAACGCGCCCACGGCAACCCGCTGTACGCACAGGAGTACGTGCGGATGCTGTTCGACCGTGGCCTGATCGTCCGCAGGGACGACCGCTGGACGGTCTCGACCGACGAGGAGCTGCCGCTCCCGGAGACTGTGCACGGCATCATCGCCGCCCGCCTCGACGCCCTGACGTCCGACGAGAAGGCGGTGATCCAGGACGCCTCAGTGATCGGCAAGGTGGTCTGGCCGGCGGCGGTCGCCCACGTCGAGCGGCGCGACCAGTCCTTCGTCGATCGGCAGCTCCAGGCCCTGCGGCGCAAGCAGCTCCTTCGGCTCGAGCACCACACCTCCGTTGCTGCCGAGACGCAGTACGCGTTCACGCACGCACTCTTTCGCGACATCGCCTACTCGCAGATCATCCGCTCCGCGCGCGCCGACAAGCACGTGCGCGCGGCCCAGTGGATCGAGTCCCTCGGCGATCGTAGTGACCGGGTCGAACTACTCGCCCACCATTACGTCACCGCCCTCGAGTTGGGAACTGCCTCCGGCGTGGCGGATCGATTGCCGGACAGGGCCAGAGGGGCGCTGCTGGAGGCAGCCGACAGAGCGCTCGGCATGAGCGCGTACGCGGCGGCCGCGCGCTTCTACCGGTCGGCCTTCGAGCTGCTGGGCGACGACGTTCCACCGACCCTCCGGTACCGCTACGCCAAGGCGCGGATGTACAGCGAGGAGGTGCTGCCAGACAATCTGGCGTCGATCGCTGGCGAGCTCGCCGAGAGCGGTGATCTCGAGACGGCCTCCGAGATCGAGAGCGAGCTGGGACTGTGGCACGACCAGCAGGGGCACAAGGACGAAGCGCTGATCCACCTGCTGCGCGGTTTCGCGCTACTTGACCCGGAGCCGCCATCGAGCACCAAGGCCAGCGCCCTGGTGTCGCTGGCGAGCGTGTACGTCCTACGCGGGCGGCTGCACGAGGCGATCGAGGCGGCGGTTGAGTCTGGCGACATGGCCACGGCTCTGGGGATC
This sequence comes from uncultured Actinomycetes bacterium, assembly GCA_963809205.1. Classification (GTDB taxonomy): domain Bacteria; phylum Actinomycetota; class Thermoleophilia; order Gaiellales; family JAICJC01; genus DATLLN01. The sequence goes on from CAWEIS010000025.1 coordinate 50,206, forward strand.
GACGATCTGGCAGCGTGGAGCCACCAGACGCTCGCGCTGGCCTACCTCCAAGGCGGGGACGTTCGCGGCATCGACGAGTTCGAGCACGCGCACGCGATCGCTCGCGATCTCGAGTCGTATGACGGCGCGATGATAGAGCACAACTACGGTGTCGGATTGCTCGCTCTAGGCGACCTCCCGGGAGCCAGAGCCGTTCAGCTTCACGCTAAGGAGCGCGCCCGGCGCCTGGGGCTGTCGTACGCCACCCGACTCGTCGACTCGGCGCTTGCGTGCATCCACTACCACTCAGGTGAATGGGATGAGGCCCGAGCGATCGCCGCCCGCGTGATCGCCGCCGCTGACGGCACTGCGCATCACGGTGACGCAGTCGATGCACACTCGGTGTGTGGCCGAATCGATCTGGCGACCGGCGATCATGAGCCGGCGTCGCAGCATGCTGAGGCGGCGGTCGCGCTCGCGCGTGAGATCGGCGAGCCGCAGTACTTCGTTCCATCCTTCGGGCTCCGGGCGCAGATCCACGTCCAGGACGGCCAGCTCGCCGAGGCAGCCGAACTGCTCGACGAGCTCCTCGAACGGTGGTGGATCGGTGTTGCCATCTCGGCAGAGTCGCTCGCCTGCGCCGCGATTGCCGCCCGTGGGGTACCCGGCGTCAATAAGGCCTTCGTCGATGCAACGTCTGCGTACCCGTTGCCCAGCCGGTGGGTGCAGGCCGCGCACCTCCTCGCGGCCGGGTGCTGGAAGCAGGCGGCTGCCGTCTACGCGGACATCGGGTCGTTGCCCAACGAAGCCCTGGCGCGGACTTCCTCAGCAAGATCCGCGGCCTCGTGAGAGGATTCCAACATTGAGTCAATCAGCACGAGGGGGAACCATCATGGGCGCGGGATCAAAATTCGACCAGCCTCTGACGCTGATCGAGGACGGACACAAAGTTATCGCCTGCGGGCCGCTTCAGTTCCAGGCTTTTGACGTACGCGCGGAAGTCACGATCCACCTCGAGCAAGACGGACGCGGCAAGGCCGTGACGACCAAAATTTTTCCAAACACGAACTTCGACAAGACGCGGGGCCGAGCACGCGTTGGCACCGAAGACGACGAATGGATGATGCGCGCTACAGTCGAGCCGCATCGCATGCACAAGAAGCTGCGAAGCGTGGACTGGGCAAATGCGGCGTTCGTCACCGCTCCGAACCCTGGACCGCGCGTTGTCGGCCATGGGGTGATCACATACTACCGGTGGAACGGCGACAGTAATACCAAGACGTGGGTGGGGGACGCGGACGGCAACGGTCTCAACGCGCGCTGGCAGTAACCGCGACCGCCTCTCCGCGACGCGGTGTAACTGCACAGCGCCTGCCGTTAGATTGCGAACATGATCCGCCTCGTCAGCTGGAACCTCGCGGGCCGCGACCTCGTCGGCGACCTGCATCACCTCGACGTTGATATTGCACTCCTTCAAGAGGCTCGATTGCCAAGCCCCTTGTCGGCGCTTCAGGTCGTGCCAGCTGATCCGATCGCGTGGTCAACGGCAGGCTGGGGGAACCGGGAACATGCGGTCTTGACACAAGCCGGGTCGCGCTAACCCCGACGGGTCGGGCCCCACCTCACAAGCCCGTCAGTGAGAATGGACGGGTGCCGGACATGCTGACCATCGGCGCCTACGGCTGGAGCGAAGCGGCGTTCTTCGATGCGCTGATCGCCGCCCGGCCGGGCGTCCTCTGTGACATCCGCCGCCGGCGCGGCGTCCGTGGGCGGGAATACGCGTTCGTCAACAGCACCCGGCTGCAGCTGCGGCTGGCCGAGCTCGGCATCGCCTACGTGCACCGGCTCGACCTGGCGCCGCCTCAAGAGATCCGCGCGATGCAGGCACGGGCGGACGCCCGCGACCACGTTGCCTACCGGGAGCGGTCGCGGCTGAGCGAGCAGTTCATCGCCGCCTATACGGCGGCCTGCCTGGACGGCTTCGATGCCGCGGCGTTCGCCGAGGAGCTGGGCGGCGACGGCCCGATCTGCCTGTTCTGCGTGGAGCGGGAGCCGCTCGCCTGCCACCGCTCGCTGGTCGCCGACCGGCTCGCCGCGGCCGGCGCCACCGTGCGCCACCTTCGGCCCTAGCGCCGCAGCCCCGCCACCAGCGCCCCCAGCGCGTCCCGCCAGATCCGCTCCTCCTGGCCCGCCGCCAGCATCCCCCGCAGCTCGATCGCGGCCATGCCTTCGCACAGCGCGTGGAACTCGCGTGCCACCTCCTGCACGTCGCGACCGCCGAGGTCGACGCGCTCGACCAGCGCCACCAGCTGCGCCCACGCCTCCCACCCGACGTCCCGGAACTCCCGGGCCAGTGTGGGATCAGGCATCGCCCACTGGATCGCGATCTCGAACAGTGCGGGGTGCTCGACGGCGAACCGCCGGAACACCATCACGCCGGCCTCGACCAGGTCGGCTGCCGGATCGTCGGTCCGCGGACGGGCCGCGACCCGCCTGCCCAGCATCTCGAAGCCGCGCACGCCGAGGGCGACCAAGAGGCCGTCCTTGGAGCCGTACACGCTGTAGACGGCGCGCGTGCTGACACCGACACCGTCCGCCACCCGGCGCACGGTCAATGCGGCGGCGCCCTCCGCCTCGACCAGCCGTTCGGCCTCGTCGAGCAGCGCCCGGGCGGTCTGCTCGTCGTGCTCGCGCGGTCGGCCGGCCATCGCCATGCAGCATATCGCAACGCTGTTTCGGAATGTGGTATAACGCGACAGTGTTGCGAAATCGAAGGAGGTTCACCATGACACCGACATTCGTGCTGCTGCACGGCCTGACGTTCGACCGGCGGATGTGGCAGCCGGTGCAGGCGGCGCTGCCGGCCGGGGCCGAGGGGCTGGCGCTCGACCTGCCCGGCCACGGCGCCACGCCACTGCTGCCAGAGCGCGGCCTGCAGCCCATCGCCGACTGGGTGCACGACGCCGTGTCCGCCGCCGGGATCGAGGCGCCGATCGTGGTCGGCCACTCGATCGCCGGGCCGATCGCCACCATCTACGCGTTCGAGCACCCGGCCGCCGGGGTGGTGTCGGTCGACGTCAGCCTGCACTTCGAGCCGTTCGCGGCCGGCCTGCTGGCGGCCCGCCCGCAGCTGGCCGGCGACGGCTTCGACGCGGCGTGGGGCATGTTCCAGGAGAGCATGCAGATGGATCGCGTACCGGCCGAGCACCGTGAGCTGATCGGCGCCGGCGACCACGCGTCGCAGCAGGTGGTGCTGAGCTACCAGTCAGACCTGCTGGAGCGGCCGCTGGCCGAGGTGGCCGGCGACCGCGAACAGGGCCTGGCGCGGCTGCGGGCGATCGAGCTGCCCTACCTGGCGATCTTCGGCAATCCGATCGACCCGGCGGAGCGGGCCTGGTACGCCGAGGCGCTGCCCCAGGCCGAGGTCGAGGTGTGGCCGGTCGGCCACCACTTCCCGCACCTGGCCGACCCGCGGCGGTTCGCGGATCGGCTGATGGAGTTCGCGCGGCTGACGCAGTCGGTCGCGACCCTGTAGCATCGCCGGGCGCTTCGGGATTCCCCCCTATGCCCGAAGCCCTTTGGAGCCAGTCCGGGGCGGGCGTCTGCCGCCCGCCCCGGTCTTCCCTTGACAACGGTCCGCGGACCCGTAGGTTGGGGTATGCCCGCCGTTCCCGGTGGCTCCTGGGCCGGCGGGTGTGGGGAATCCCACGGCGCGTGGATGCGCCACCGGTTCATCCACGCGCCCTGCGGGTACCATCCGGCCCAATGCCCACCGTCTCCGAGATCGTCCGCGAGTCCGCGGGGATCGTCGATCCCGCCGACGAGCTGGCGCTGGTCGGCGACTTCGAGCGCTGGTTCGAGGACGACGACGAGCCGGTGACGGCGGCCGCCGGGCTCGAGCGCAAGGTGGGCGGGGCGGTCGCCGAGATCGACCCCGAGGGGACGGACGGCCCGCTGGCCGTGGCCGCCGCAGTCGTGCTCTATCTCGGCACCAGTCCCTGCCACGAGCCGCGCGACGGCGACCGCATCGTCGACCAGGCGGTCAAGTACGTGTACGGCGACAGTCTGCCCGAGCCGGTCGCCGGCTTCCTCGGCTAGGCCGACCGCGCGGCGGTCAGTCGTCGCCCACTGCGCCGATCTCGCCGGTGATCGTCCACACCATCGAGCGCACCCGGTCCCGCGCCGGCTTCCACGGGCCGCGTGTGACAGCGACGCAGTTCGGGCATGCGCACCACGATTCGCCGCCGCAATCGCACCAGATCGAGTACTCGTCCTCTCCATCGAGCCACGTGCTCCGGCGGAAGAGCTGACAGCCACAGCGTCGGCAGCGATATCGGGCTGGAACAGCCAGCCGCTCGCGACGCCACTCGTGCGCGCAGTCGCAGCGAGGGGCGGGCACGGCTACCCGTCCGGTAGGACGGCCATCACGATCGTGCTGGCCGGGCCGCCCAGCCGCATGTCGCAGCAGGCGCTGGCGTACGCGTACGCATCGAAGTCGCTCATTCCGCGGTCGCGGACGAGGTGGTCGTGCGCCTGGTCGAGCGCCAGCGCGTGCGCCTCGGGGTAACCCTCAGCGATCCCCAGGAAGTAGATCTCGCCGGCGCAGCGCAGCCGCGGGAACGCGAGGCTCGAGCCCTTCTCGACGCCGATCCGCAGCGTCGCGTGGCCGGCCGCCTCCAGGCTAACCCAGGTCGGCTCGGCCGTGCCCATCGCCGCGTGCAGGTCGCCCATGCTGAGCAGCCCGCCGGGTACGTTGACCGGCAGGTAGAGGGTCGTCCCCGGCTCCATCTCGCGCAGATCCATGTTGCCGCCATGCGGGTAGGCCGGCATGAACGTCGAGGCGCTGCCCTGCGTCCGGCGCCGTGCCGATGCAGCCGATCATCGGCCGGATCGGGACGGACACGCCGTTCTGGCCGATCACGGCGCGGCCATCCTCGAGCGGCGTCTCCATCACCCGCTGCTCGTCCGTCCGCCCACCGAGGCCGCCGAAGCCGGGCAGCCAGACCGAGAACGCCTTGCGCACCTGCACGTCCAGCACCTCGATCGCCAGGGCGTCGCCCGGCGAGGCACCGCGCACGGCCACCGGGCCGGTGACGCGGTTGAAGTTGGGCAGGCCGATGGCGTCCACCGACTCGCCGCCGGCCAGCCGCTCGTAGGCGTCGCTGCCGGTCTCGAAGGTGACCGTGTCGCCCGGGTCGATCTCGAGCGCCGGCGGCACCGACGGGTCGAACGCGACCTGGTAGGTCTCCCGGGAGAGCGCGTGCTCGGCCATCGCGGGAGAACCTACCAGGCCGATAGCATACGATCCGCCCATGCCCGCCATCGAGTCATCGCCGCTGCTCGCCCGCCGCCCCTACGCGCCGCGCCACATCCGCTTCCAGCGGCTGGTCGAGGTGAACGGCTGGCAGCTCAAGCTCTACACCATCTCCACCAGCGGGGCCGAGGCCCGCGGGCGCGCTGGTCGACGCCGCCCTCGAGCTGGCGCCGGACGTCTACCCGGAGCCGGCCGTCAGCGACGAGCGCCACGGCGTCGGGTTCATCATCGTCCACGACGCGGCGACCATGGCGATCGCCCTCTACTACTGGTGGCAGTACGGCAACGAGCTGCACCAGCGCGTCTTCACGGCCCCGGTCGACGAGCCGCGCGCGCTGACCAAGTACGAGGATCCGGCCTCGGGCTGCGTGTGGGAGCTCGAGGTGATCGACTTCGAGCGCCGCCACTGGCTGGGCGACATGCTGGCCGACCCGGGCGGCCCGAACCTCGGCCGCTACCTGTCGCGGACGATCTCGACCGACGTGTGACCGAGTCCCGCCGCCTCTACTGGGCCGAGCAGATGGACGCCGCCGTCGCCCTGGTGCGCGCCGCCGCAACCCACCCGCTGGCCGAGTCGCGCGAGCGCTGCGGCCGGCTGGACGAGGCGGCCCACGAGGCCGGCGTCGAGCTGGCCTTCTCCGACCGCCCGCACGCCAACGGCGGGCCGCGGATCTGGCTGCTCCGCGAGTCGCTGATCTCTGGCGTGCTGGCCGCCGCCGAGACGCTGGCGGCGGAGCGCGGCTGGCGGCTGGTGATCGAGGACTGCTATCGCACCCGCGAGATGCAGCGCCAGCTGGCGCTGCTGCCGGCGGTGATCGACCGCGTCCGCGAGCGGGCCCGCTGGGAGCTGGAGGGCGCCGACCCGCCCCGCGAGCTGGTCGTCCGCCGGCTGGCCGCCGTGATCGCCGCCGCCCCCAACGTCGGCACCCACATGTCGGCCAGCGCGATCGACGTCTCGGTGATCGACCGGCGGACCAACGCGCTGCTCGACCGCGGCGGCCCCTACCTGGAGATCTCCGAGCTGACGCCGATGGGCTCGCCGTTCGTCGACGACCGCCAGCGCGCGGTGCGCGAGGCGGTGACCGAGGCGATGGCGGAGCAGGGCTTCGTCGCCTACCCCTACGAGTTCTGGCACTACAACCGGGGCGACGTCTTCGAGCACCACCTGCACGGCGACCCGGCCGCGGCGCCCTACGGGCCGGTCGACGTCGACCTGGACACCGGCGAGGTGGCGCCGATGGCCGACCCGACCGGCGTCCTCAACGATCCCTACACGATCGCCGACACGGCGTAGACGGCGACCGCCACGACGGCCACCACGCAGGCCAGCATCACGGCCAGGGCGATGGCGGCGCCCACCGCCAGCCGCACGGCGACGCCCTTCGCCTGCTCCGCCCGCTCCTCGACGCCCACCGCCAGCCGGGTCAGCGACGTGCCGTGGGCGCGCCGCGACTCGCGCAGCCGCAGCTCCCAGCGCAGCACCATCTCCCGCGCCTCGCGGCGCTCGCTCCGCTGCCACATGCGCAGCGAGCATTGGCGCGCCCGCCAGTAGTCCAGCGCCTCGCGGGCGTCCTCGATCGGCGGCGGCGCCAGCGCCTCGCGCAGCCGCTCGTCCTCGTGCGTGCGGTGATCCGAGATGGCGATGCCACGCATGATAGGCCGCTCAGGCGGGTGTCGCAGCCCGCTTGCTCTTCGACCGCGCGCTCTGCCGGCGCGACCCCGACAGCTCGACCTTGCGCAGCCGGATCGCGTCCGGCGTCACCTCGGCGCACTCGTCCTCCTCGATGTACTCGAGGGCCTGGTCGAGCGACAGCAGGCGGGGCGGGGCGAGCCGCACCAGCACGTCGGCGTTGGAGCGGACGTTGGTCATCTGCTTGGCCTTGGAGATGTTGACGTCGAGATCCTCGGCGCGGGCGTTCTCGCCGACGATCATGCCCTCGTAGCAGTCGTCGCCGGGCTCGACGAACAGCACGCCGCGCTCCTGCAGGTTGATCATCGCGTAGCTCGCCGCCGGGCCTGGGCGGTCGGCGATCAGCGAGCCGTTGGGCCGGCCGCGGATGTCGCCGTGCCACGGCTCGTAGCTCTCGAAGACGTGGTGGAGGATGCCGGTGCCCCGGGTCTCGGTCAGAAACTCGGTGCGGAAGCCGAGCAGCCCGCGGGCCGGCACCAGGTAGTCCTGGCGCACCCAGCCGGAGCCGTGGTTGGTCAGCTGCTCCATCCGGCCGCGGCGGGCGGCCAGCGCCTGGATCACGGTGCCCGAGTAGGCCTCGGGCACATCGATGGTCAGCCGCTCCATCGGCTCGCAGGTCACCCCGTCGACCTCGCGGGTGACCACCTGCGGCTTGCCCACGGTCAGCTCGAAGCCCTCGCGGCGCATCAGCTCGACCAGCACCGCCAGCTGCAGCTCGCCGCGGCCCTGCACCTCCCAGGTGTCGGGCCGGTCGGTGTCCAGCACGCGCAGCGAGACGTTGCCGACCAGCTCGCGGTCGAGCCGCTCCTTGAGCATCCGGGCGGTCAGCCTCGACCCGCTGCGGCCGACCAGCGGCGACGTGTTGGTGCCGATCGGTCATCGAGAGGGACGGCTCGTCGATGGTGATCACGGGCAATGGGCGGGGATGCTCGAGGTCGGCGATCGTCTCGCCGATCATGATCTGCTCGATGCCGGCAACGGCGACCACGTCGCCCGCCGACACCGCGTCGGTCGAGACCCGCTCCAGCCCCTCGGCCACCTGCAGCTCGGCGATCTTCGCCCGCTCGACCGAGCCGTCGGCCCGGCACCAGGCGACCGTCTCGCCGCGGTGGATCGTGCCCTCGTAGACGCGGCACAGCGCCAGCCGGCCGACGTAGGGCGATGCGTCCAGGTTGGCAACGCGGGCCTGCAGCGGCGCGCCCTCGTGGTAGCGGGGCGGCGGCACGTGCTCCAGGATCGTCTCGAACAGCGGCTTCAGATCCTCGCCCGGCTCGTCGTCGGCGAGCGAGGCCAGGCCCTCGCGGGCGTTGGTGTAGACGATCGGGAAGTCGATCTGGTCCTCGGCCGCGTCGAGGTCGAAGAACAGGCCGTAGACCTCGTCGACCACCTCGCCGATCCGGGCGTCCGGCCGGTCGACCTTGTTGACCACCAGGATCACCGGCAGCCGGGCGGCCAGCGCCTTGCGCAGCACGAACCGGGTCTGCGGCAGCGGGCCCTCGGACGCGTCGACCAGCAGCAGCACGCCGTCGACCATCGTCAGGCCGCGCTCCACCTCGCCGCCGAAGTCGGCGTGGCCGGGCGTGTCGATGATGTTGATCTTGGTGCCGTGGTAGCGGCAGGCGGCGTTCTTGGCCAGGATCGTGATGCCCCGCTCGCGCTCCAGGCCGACGTCCATCACCCGGTCGACCAGCTCGGCGTGGGCGGCGAAGGTGCCCGACTGCTGGAGCAGCGCGTCGACCAGCGTCGTCTTGCCGTGGTCGACGTGGGCGATGATCGCGATGTTGCGGATGTCGTCCCGCAGCCGGTGGGTGTGCGTGGTCACAGTCCGCAGGGTAGGGGAAGACCGGCCACCGCCATCTGGTACGCGATCTGCGCGGGCGGCTGTAACAAAGGGGTCTGACCCCTTTGTTACAGGTAGCGCTGGAGCCCGGGGAGGCGAACGGCGCCGGAGAAGCTCTCGGCGTACCAGCCGTAGCGGATCGAGTCGATCGAGACGACGTCGCCGGTGTGCGGCGAGTGGATGAACCGGCCGTTGCCCAGCCAGATCCCGACGTGGCCCGTCCCGAAGAACACGATGTCGCCAGGCCGCATGTCGTTGCGCGCCACGTGCCGGCCGAGACCCCACTGCGCGTAGCTGGAATGTGGAACGTCGATCCCGAACCGACCGTAGAGGAACCGCACGAAGCCCGAGCAGTCGAACCCGGACGGCGTCGACCCGGCCCAGACGTATGGCGTGCCGAGATAGTTCTTGGCCAGCCGCGTCAACGCCTCGCCGCGCGTCAGCTGCGACGCATGGAGCGGATGATTCGCATGGCGGGCGCCGGTTCCGCCCGCGAATGCGGGGGCCGTGAGCAGCGCGAAGATCGTGACTGTCAGCACAAGGATTCGTTGCACGGCGGGGCACGGTACCGGGCACCCGGGTCGTTGTCAAACTTGGACTGCAGTTAATTGGTCAAGTCGCACGGCGAGACGCGCAAACAGCTCATCGACGATCTCGGGTGTGGCAGCGGGAAGATCCGCATCGAGCGGCGGCAGGTCGAGGGTCGCCGTCTCGGCCTCCGGCGGAAGCGCGTAGCGGCCGGCGACGGCGGCCTCGGCGCGCGCCCGGTGGAGCGTCAGATCCTCGGTGTCGAGGCCCTCCGCCGCCGCCTCCGCGGCCACCAGCGACGCCCGATCGCCGGTCACCGCGGCGTGCCGGAACCACGAGATCGCGCAGTCGTGGGGGCGGCCCAGCCGCTTCTCGAGCAGCGCGTGCTCGCGCCACCAGCGGCCGGCCAGCTTGCGGTCGCCGCGGATCTCGGCCACGTTGATCGGCGCCTGGATCGTGTCAAGCGCGATGCCCACGTCCCCTCTGGCGAGCGAGGCGTCGACGCTGGCCACGGCGGCGCGGGCGGCGCCGTCCAGGTCGCCGCCGGCGAGCCGCAGCTGGGTCACGTTGCCAAGCGCCATCGCCACCAGCCGCTGGGTGCCGAGCCGCTCGGCCAGGGCGGCGGCCTCCTCGAGCAGCAGCGTCGACTCCGCGTAGCGCTTGCTCTCGTACCGGACGCCCGCGAGGTCGCCGGTGACGATGGCGAGCCGGAGTGTGTGGCCCAGCTCGGCGGCGAGGGTGCGGGCTTCCTCCAGGGCCGCGGCCGCCCGCTCGAGGTCGCCGTCCCGCGCTTCGACCACGCCGAGATTCGCGAGCGCGTCCAGTCGCAGTCCGGGGTCCTCCGTGGCCAGCGCGGCCTCGGTCCGTGCCCGTGCCTCGCGGAACCGGCCGAGGTCGCACAGCGCCATGACCATCGGCCACTCGATGTCCGCGCCCGAGGAGCCCGCCCGCTCGGCGGCCTGCAGATGCTCGACCGCCTCCGCCGGCCGCCCGGTCTCGAACGCGATCCTGCCCAGCAGCCGCTCGGCCTCGGCGTCCTCGAGCCCGCGGAGCCGCTCCTCCGCGTCGTCGTAGCGGCCGAGCTGCTGCTCCAGCTCTGCCAGCGCGAGCAGGTCAGCCCGCTCGGTGAGGGCGAGCTCGGCCCAGTGATGCGCCTCCTTCAGCAGCCACGCCGTCCGTGCCTCGTCGCGCGCCGAGCGGTAGATGCCCGGCTCGAGCTCGGGCAGGTCGCAGTGCTCCAGGTGCGACGCGACGTCACGGGCGGGCGCGCCCATGTCCACCAGATACCGGCAGACCAGGGCGTGGAGCGGCGCCCGGTCGGCGTGGGATGCGCGGCCGAGCAGCGCCCGCCCGATCGAGTCGTGGCGCAGCGTCGCGTGCCCGTCCGCCGACGGCCGGGCGATGCCGGAGCCGACGAGCAGCGCCAGGTCGCGCTCCACATCCTCCGGATTCAGGGCGAACACCTGGGCGAGGCCGGCCGCCCGCACCGGCCGGCCGAGCACCGCCATCCGCAGCGCGGTCGCCTGTGCGCCGTCGCCCAGCGCGTCCAGCCGCGACGTCAGGAACGGCAACAGCTGGTCGGGCAGCGGCACGTCGGGCAGCGGCAGCCCGGGTCGGTAGCTGCGGCGGACGAGCTCGGTGACGGTCTGGGCGAACAGCGGGCTGCCCGCCGCCCGCTCGACCAGCGCGTCCAGATAGGCCGCCGGGAGGTCGACGCCGCCCAGCCGGCCCCAGGTGTCGAGCGCGACCGTGCGCAGCTCGCCGGGCGAGAGGTCGTCGAGGACGACGGTGGTGCCGCCCAGGCCAGGGTCGGCACGGCTCGTCGTCACCAGTCGCACCGGCGTGGATTCGAGGTCGGCCAGCAGGAGGAGTGACTCGTCGTCCGCCCAGTGCACCTCCTCGACCACCAGCAGTCCGGGCCCGGCGAGCAGCAGGTCGGCGGTCAGCCTTCGCGCCAGCTGGGACCGCTCCTCGCCGGACAGCGCGGCGGTCGCCGGCGTGTCGGGGAGCGTGTGGTCGATCAGCGGCGCGAGCGCGTCGTCGCCCGGCCGCACGGCGGCGATCGCAGCCGTGTCGACCATCGCCAGGAACGGGCCCAGCGGCCGTCCGCCGCCGAATGCCTCGAAGCGTCCGGCATGCGCGGGAATGCCGCGCACCTCCGCCCTGCGCGCGATCTCGGCCGCCAGCCTCGACTTGCCCGTGCCGGCGTCGCCGACCAGGTGCAGCGCTCCCCCGTCGCTGTCGAGCAGCCGCTCGGCCGCGGCCAGCTCGGCCTCGCGGCCGACCAGCGGCGTCTCGCCGTCGGCGCTGAACTCGGCGGCGGCGGGCAGCAGGCCGAGCACCTCGACCACCTCGGCCGGCTCCGCGCGGTTCTTGACCGCGATCGTCCGCCGGGCGCCGAGCTCGACGGTGCACCCGGCGGCCGTGGCCGCGTCGATCAGCGTCGTGCCCGCTTCGCGCCGCCGCCATCAGCCGGGCTGCGAGGTTGGTCGAGTCACCCAGCACGCTGGCAAAGCGGCGCGTCTCGCCGCCGAAGGCCGCGGTGAATGCCAGCCCGGTGGAGACGCCGGCGGCGAACGGGACGTCGGTCGCCCCGCGCAGCCGCTCGACGGCATGCACCGCCCGGCCGGCGTCATCGGGATGTGCGACGGGGACGCCGAACGCCGCGATCAGCAGGATTCCCTTGTCGCCGCCCGTGCACTGCAGCACGTCGCCGCCCATCCGTGTGACCAGGTCGGTGGCGGTGCCCACGAACGCCTCCAGCTCCGCGGTGCCGGTGGCGGGGATCGAGAGGAACACCGTCGTGATCCGCCGGTGCTCGTCGGGCGGCGGCGACCCGGCGGCGACCCGTGAGGCGGTGACTGGGTGCAGGGTGCGGGCGGCCCAGGCGGGCAGGTCACCCGCCGGGTGGTCGGCCACCAGCGGGCCGAGAGCGACGCGGTCCACCGTCACCTCACCCGGGGCCGCCCGGTCGGCGGCCGCCACCGCCCGGTCGAGCCCGTCGCCCAGGTGGACGATGACGTGCCGCGACTCGGCGGCGCACACCAGCGACGTGACCTCCCCGCCGGACACGCCGACGCGCACGCTGAGCTCGACCGGGCCGGCAAGGCTGTCGGTGCCCGAGGCCTCGGCGACCAGCGCGACCACCTCCTCCGCCGCAAGCATCGCCTCGTCCCAGCCGGCGAATGCGACGGTGATCGCATCGCCTCCAAAGGCAAGGGCGTCGCCGCCATGCGCGGCGACGATGTCGATCGAGCCGCCGATCACGCGCCGGACGATGGCCCCCAGCTCCTCCGTCCCGGCCGTGCCGTGCCGCGCCAGCCGCTCCGAGAGACCGGTGAACCCGGCGATGTCGAGGAAGATGGTCACCCGCTCGCGCGTCAGGTGTTGCGAACGGCTGAGCTCCGGCGTCAACGCGACGCGGGGCAGGTAGGCCGGTATCATCATGTGATTGTTGCAGCGAATCGAGGGGGGCACCGTGAAGACGAAGGCGCTGATCCCGGCTCTGGCCGTCGCCCTGCTTCTGGTGGGGGCCGCGACGGCCCAGGCAGAAGTGGTCATACGGCAACGGCGAGAGCGACCTGGAGGTCGGCTCCGCGCCTCACGACGGGCGGCCTCACCGGGTTCGTCTGCACCACGCGGATCCATGGCCGCGCAGGCCTCGGCACCACCACCGACCCCGCAGTGACGCCGCCTCCCGGGCCTCCGTACTCGCCGCTCACCGTGCAGGTGTTCACCGGGGCGCCCGGCGACCTCGGCGGCGCGCAGGTCGTGCCCGCCGGCCTGCTACTGCAGGACGGCAACACCATCACGCCGATCGCGGAACAGCACACCGCGGCGCCGACCAAGCTGAAGCCGCCGGAGCAGTATTCGACTAGGCGGGAGAATCCGATTTGGGAGTACGCCTCGGCGCCGTTCGCGTTCTCGATCGCTCCGGGGCTGATCGCACCGGGCAACGACGTGCTGATCGTCCAGACCGGTCACTCCGCCTACGTCACCAAGGTGGCGCAGGCCTGTCCGGACCAGCGCAGCTTGGAGCGGCCGCGTCTGGAACACCGTCCAGCAGGGTGACGTTGCCGTCGCCCAGACCGTCTGCGAAAAAGCTCACCTTCACCCTCGGCACGGGCGGCACCAGCCGACCTGCAGGGCACCTACTACACCGACTGCACGATCGCCGGCGCCTTCACGGCGAAGGTGCACTACACCCTCAACACCTGGCCCTCAACGAACGGTGTGCGCGTTGGCCTACTGGTCAACAATCCCGACTACGCCTTCACGCCTGGTTCGGTGACGGCCGAGCGCACGAGCTTCGCCGCGTCCGGCGACGTCGACACCGGGGAGAAGTACGCCGCGAACGGCACCGACTCGGGTGGTGGGTTCGTCACCAAGCCGACATCGGCGACCTCCGGCGATCTGCGTGTCCGCGTTGCCTCGGGCAATCTACAACATGGAGTACCGAGACGGGACGACCGCGGGCGCCTGGAAGCCGATCGGCACGGCGCCGGTCTATCCCGGCTCGGTCAGCCTCGGTCTACAGGTGTGGTCGGGCCTGTCGCTCTTCACCGGTCCGGTCAAGGTGACGCTGTCCGGATTCGCGATCTCGAAGGGGGTCTGCGCCTAGCCCTCGTCGCCGCCCTGGTTGCCGTTGCCGTGGCCGCGGTGCTCGTGGTGGTGCTTGTGCCCCTTGTCCTCCGGCGGAGGCGGCGGCGCGGGCCCGCTCGACACGGTCAGCGTGACGGTGGCGCCCTCGGGCACCTGACCGGACCGTGAGACCGAGATGACGGAGTCCTTGGCGTTGTCGTCGTAGCGGGCCGATCGTCCGGACCGGAGTCAAACCGGCGGCCTTGAGCCGGCGGGCCGCCGTCACGTACTGCAGGCCGACCAACGCCGCGGGGATCGACGTCAGCTTCGGCTTCGCCGTCGTCTTCGGTGGCGACGCGGCCGCGTGCGGGTCGTCCCCCCAGCCGCTGAGCGCCCATGCTCCGGCGCCGGCCAGTACCGCGAGGCAGGCGAGCAGCGCGGCAAGTACGGCGCTGCGGCTCGCCCTCCGGCGCCCGGGCCGCGCGGCCACGACCAGCGTTGCATCGGCGTCATCTGTCAGTTCGGCCGCCATCGCCGCGGCGCTCGGGTAGCGGTCGGCCGGACGTTTGGCCATCGCCCGCGCGATCACGGCGGCGATCGCGGGCGATGCGTCGCGGCGCAGCGCGCGCACGTCCGGCACGGGATCGTCGACGTGCATCAGCGCGGTCGCCATCGCGGTGTCGGCGGCGAACGGCGGCCGGCCGGCGATCATCTCGAACAGTACGGCGCCGACGGAGTAGACGTCGGAGGCCGCCGTCACCGGCTGCCCCTTCGCCTGCTCCGGCGACAGGTAGGCGGCGGTGCCGACGATCTGCCCGGCCATCGTCAGCCCATGCGTCGCGTCGATCGAATGGGCGATGCCGAAATCGGTCAGCTTGGCCACACCGTCGGGCGTCATCAAGACGTTCTGCGGCTTGATGTCTCGGTGGACGATGCCGTGCTCGTGCGCGTGCTCGAGTGCAGACAGCAGCTGCAGCGTGATCCGCCGCGCTTCCTGCTCGGGCAACGGCCCGTCCGCGACGACGTCCTTGAGCGAGCGGCCCTCGATCCACTCCATCACCAGGAACGGCGTGCCGTCGCCCTCCTCGCCGTGGTCGTAGACGGCGACCACATTGGGATGCTGGAGGCTGGCGACGGCCCGTGCCTCGCGCTCCATCCGCCTGACGGCGGCGCCGTCGGCCGCCAGGCTGCGGGTCAGCACCTTGATCGCGACGCGCCGGTCGAGCCGGACGTCCCAGCCGCGATAGACCTCGGACATGCCGCCGCGCGCCACCAGCTCGTCGACGCGGTAGCGATCGGCCAGCACCTGTCCGATGAGGTCTTCGGTAATCGCGCCCGGGAAGTACCCGGTATGACCGCCGCCGAAACGAGGGCCTCTGGCATACTCGCGCCATGCGCGCGGCGCGGATCCTGGAGCGGCTCGACGCCCTGTTCGCGATCGATCGCGCCGCCGGCACGAATCGGCCGGGGCTGGCCGCCGGCGAGCAGCGCGCCTTCGACATGGTGGCCGGCTGGATGGAGGATGCGGGCCTCCAGGTCAGCGTTGACCCCGCGGGCAATCTGTACGGCCGGCTGCCGGGAAGCGACGCGGCGCTGGCCGAGGTGTGGAGCGGCTCCCACCTGGACACGCCGCCCGACGGCGGCCGCTTCGACGGCGCGCTGGGGGTGCTCGCCGCGGTCGACGCGCTGGAGGCGATCGGCGAGGCCGGCGGCGCGCCGCGCACGCTGGCGGCCGTCGCCTTTCGGATGGAGGAGGGGTCGCGGTTCGGCCGCGGCTGCTTCGGCAGCCGGGCGGTGTGCGGCATGCTGGAGGACGACGAGGCCGACCTGCGCGATCCGGAGGGCGTCACGCTGGGCGAGGCGTTCGCCGCGCTCGGCCTGGGCGAGCTGCCGGCGGCCGGCTGGCTCGAGCCGCCGCCCGCCTGCTGGGTGGAGACGCACATCGAGCAGGGGCCGACGCTTGCCGGCGCCGGGCACCCGCTGGGCGTCGTCACCTCGATCGCCGGGATGGCGGGCGTCGAGATCGCCTTCGCCGGCCGCCGCGGTCACGCCGGGACGACGCCGATGGCGCTGCGCGCCGACGCGCTGGCCGCCGCGGCCGCCTTCGTCATCGCCGCGCAGGCTGTCGCCCGGTCGATCCCCGAGGCCGTCTGCACGGTCGGCCGGCTGACCGTGTCGCCCGGCGCCACCAACACGATCCCCGGCCGCGTCGAGCTGTTCGCCGACCTGCGGGCGCCCGACGCCGAGCGGCTGGAGCAGCTGATCACACGGGCGACCGACGCCGCGCGCCGGGCGGCGGCCGACGCCGGGTGCACGGCCGAGGTCGCGCCCAGCTGGCGCTACGAGCCGGTGCCGATGAGCCCGGGGCCGGCGGCGGCGCTGCGCCGGGCGATCGCCGGAGCTGGGGCTGGAGCCGTTCGAGCTGCCCTCCGGCGCCGGCCACGACGCGGCCATCATGGGCATGGCCGGCGTGCCCTCGGCGATGCTGTTCGTGCGCAGCGACGCGGGCGGCGTCAGCCATGCGCCCGAGGAGATGACCGGCGCCGACGCCGTCGAGTGGTGCGTGCGCGCGCTGGAGCCGGCGCTGCGGGAGCTGGCGGGCGGATGACCGACTGGGACAGCCTGGCCCGGCCGTCGCTTCGCGGCCTCGAGCGCTACGACCCGGGCGACACGCGCGACGAGCTGAAGGCGCGCCACGGGCTGGCCGAGCTCGAGCCGCTGAACTGGAACGAGGATCTGTTCGGGCCGCCGCAGGAGGCGCTGGACGCCGCCGCGGCGGAGCTCGACCGCGCGCCGCTCTACCCGGAGCGGGCGTTCGCCGACTTCCGCGACGCGGTGGCAGGCTGGCTGGGCGTGCCGTCGCAGATGGTGATCCCGGCCCACGGCGCCCAGTCGCTGATCGGCACGATCGCGACCGCGTTCGTCGATCCCGGCACGCGCGTCGTCATCCCGCGGATGACCTACGGCCTGTACGCGCAGGTGTCGCGCCGCGGGCGGCGCGCAGGTGACGCCGGTCGACCCCGCGCCGGGGCTGGAGATCGACCTCGACGCCGTGGCGGCCGCGGCGTGCGAGCAGCGGGCGCGGATCGTCTGGCTGTGCGATCCCAACAACCCGACCGGCGACCTGATCGCGCCCGGCCGCTGGTCGGCGTTCCTGGACGAGCTGCCGGAGGACTGCATCGTCGTTGCCGACGAGGCATACATGGACTTCGCCGACCCGGCCGAGCGGGCCGATCGGACGGTCGACGTCCGCGACGGGCGTCCGGTGATCGTGATCCGCTCGTTCTCCAAGATCTTCGGCCTGGCCGGGCTGCGTCTGGGCTACGGCGTCGCCGACCCGCGCGTCGCCCACCTGCTGGACGTCGTGCAGGAGCCGTTCAACGTCAACCGCATCGCCCTGGCCGCCGGCCGCGCGGCCGTCGCCGTGCCCGGCTTCGTCGAGCGGCGCCGGGCGGAGGTCGCCGAGGCGCGCGCGGTGCTGCGCGAGGAGCTGACCGCAGCCGGGGTCGCCAGCCGGCCGTCGCACGCCAACTTCGTGCTGGTCGAGCTGGGCACCGACGACCGCCCGGTCTGCGCCGAGCTGATCCGCCGCGGGCTGCTGATCCGGGGTGGTGCGGAGTTCGGCCTGCCGGGGTTCGCGCGGGTGACGCTGGCGCCGGCGCCGGTGATGCGGCGGGCCGCGGCGGAGATCGCGGACGTGCTGGCCGGATAGCCCAGCCTGCTGTGTATGCCGTGTTATGGTATACCAGTTGACTGAGACGCTCGTCGCCGACCGTATCGCTGAGCTGCTGCAGCGAGAGGGGGCCGAGTCCGTCGTCGGGTTCCCCGAGAACCGGCTGCTGAACTCGGCGTCGCTGATCGGCATGCGTCCGATCATCACCCGCACCGAGCGGGTGGCGGTCAACATCGCAGACGGCTTCGCCCGGGCGACGAACGGTGAGCGGATCCTCCCCTGCGTCACCCAGTACGCGCCCGGTGCGGAGTCGGCGTTCGGCGCCGTCGCCCAGGCCTACGGCGACCGCAGCCCGATCCTGCTCTGCCCGTCCGAGCACGCCGTCGCCGACCAGGACTCGGCGCCCAACTTCCGGATCGAGGAGGCGTACCGGCCGATCACCCGCTGGGCGGGGACGCTGAACGACCCGGCGCGCGGTCCCGAGGTGTTCCGCCGGGCCCTGAACGCGCTGCGCGGCGTGCGCAACGGCCCGGTGCTGGTCGCGCTCGCCAACGACGTGCTGAACGGCCCGCCCGGCGACGCCGACTGGTCGCTGGGCTCGATCGGGGCGCACCGCTCGCAGGCGGCGCCTGAGGACGTCGAGCAGACCGCGCGGATGCTCGCCGGTGCGACGTCGCCGGTGATCCTGGCCGGCCAGGGCGTGCTCTACGGCGGCGCCACCGCCGAGCTGGTCGAGCTCGCCGAGCGCACGGGCATAGCCCGTTGCCACCACGCTCAACGGCAAGAGCGCGTTCCCCGAGAACCACCCGCTGTCGCTTGGCACCGCCGCCCGGACGCGGCCGGCCGCCGTCGACCGCTTCTTCGAGCGGGCCGATCTGATCCTCGGCGTCGGCACCAGCTTCACCCGGTCGCTGTACATCACGCCACTGCCTACGGGGGCAACTTTGGGCCAGATCGTCGATGACCCGCGCGACCTGGGCTGCGGCTACCCGATCGACTTCGGCTGCGTCGGCGACGTCAGGCTGGTGCTGCGCCAGCTGCTGGAGCTGGCCGGCGAACGGCCCGACGCGATCGGCGGAGCGCGAGGTCGTCGCCGCCCGCGCCGCGTTCATGGAGGCGTGGATGCCCCGGCTGCAGTCGGACGCGGCGCCGCTCAGCCCCTACCGGATCGTGTGGGAGCTGATGCAGGCCGCCGACCGCACGCGCACCGTTGTCACACATGACGCCGGCCACCCGCGCGACCAGATCGTGCCGTTCTACGAGACGCTGGTGCCCCGCGGCTACCTGGGCTGGGGCAAGTCGACGCAGCTCGGCACCGGCCTCGGTCTGGCCATGGGCGCCAAGCTCGCGCGGCCGGACTGGCTGTCCGTCAACATCATGGGCGACGCCGCCTTCGGCATGGTCGGCATGGACTTCGAGACCGCCGTGCGCGCCCGCCTCCCGATCCTCACCATCGTCATGAACAACGGTCTGATGGGCGGCTACGGCGAGTGGATGCCGGACGCCGTCGAGCGCGACGCCGCCAACCGGCTGAGCGGCGACTACGCCGGGCGTCGGCAAGGCGCTGGGCGGCCACACCGAGCGGGTCGAGCGGCCCGACGAGCTGCGCGCCGCGCTTGACCGCTGCATCGCCAGCACGGAGTCGGGGCAGGCGGCGCTGCTCGAGGTGATGACCCACGAGGAGCACGAGCTTGCGACCGGCTGAGCGGTCAGGGCCTGCCGGTCTCGTCCGTCCACGTCGCCTGGACGTGGCCGAGGTGGTCGCGCATCGCCTCCTGTGCGGCCGGCGGGTCGTGGGCGGCGATGGCGTCGCGGATCCGCTGGTGCATCTTGACCACCAGCCGCCGCTCGGGACGGCCGCGGGACAGGTTGCGGCGCCGCACCTCGACCAGCATCTGGCCGATCGAGTCGTGGAGCACCAGGAACAGCTCGTTGTGGGTGGCGGACGCGACGACGCGGTGGAACTCGAGGTCGATCAGGACGCTCTTCTCGAGATCCGAGCACTCGTTTTCGAAGCGGACGATCGTGTCGTCCATCCGGACAATGTCGTCCTCGGTGGCGCGCTCGGCGGCCAGCCCGGCGGCGGCCACCTCGAGCACCCGCCGCACCTCGTCGACCCGCGAGTAGTCCATCATGCTGCCCTGGACGAAGTGGCGCATCGACTCGCTGACGGTCTCGGCGTCGACGGCGACGATGCGCACGCCGCTGCCACTGCGCACCTCCAGCAGGCCCTTCGCGCTGAGCGCCCGGACGGCCTCGCGGATGACCGTGCGCGAGACGCCGAACTGGTTTCCCAGCTCGCGCTCGGGCGGAAGCGCGTCGCCCGGTTTGAGCTGTCCCGAGGCGATCATCTCGAGGATGGCATCCGTCACCTTGTCCGACAGACGTGCCTCGCGGTCGATCGCTTGGAAGACTGCGGCGGGCTGTTCGCTGTCGGGTTCGGTGGCGATGGACCTAACCTAGCAGGGTGCGGAAGCCCGTGGATAGACTGATCCGATGGACTCACTGAACGCATCCGCAAAGCTTCGCTGGAAGGGCTATCACGGCCGCATCGAGGGGACGTCGGGGTCGCTCGACGTGGCAACGGCGACCCAGGAGGAATTGGGCGGCCCGGGCGGCGAGTCGAACCCCGAGGAGTTGTTCGCCGCCGCCCTCGCCAACTGCTTCACCTCGACGCTGACGGGCATGGCGCGGGCCCGGGGGATCCCGCTGGGCGAGATCGAGACGGCGGTGAAGACCACGCTCTCCTGGGGCGACGGGACGCACCACCACCTGTCCGACGCGACGCTGCACACGCGGGTGGCATCGCCCGCACCCGAGGAGCAGGTGCGCGGCCTGATCGCCGAGGCCGAGGCCGAGTGCCCGGTCTGCCAGGCGATCTCCGGCAAGGTCGCGCTGCACGTCACGGCGGACGTCGTCACGGAGACCGCGTGACCATCCCCGACGCCGTTCGCGGCCGCGACCTGGTCGGCTACGGCCGCACGCCCCCGGCGTGGGAGTGGCCGGGCGATGCTCAGGTCGTCGTCAACCTGGTGCTGGTGTACGAGGAGGGCTCGGAGTACTCCGTCCGGTGGGGCGACGACCGCAACGACGGCTGGGGCGAGTACGCCGACCCCGGCGTCCAGCCGCCGCAGCGCGACGAGGGCACCGAGTCGCACTACGAGTACGGCAGCCGCGCGGGCGTGTGGCGGCTGGCGCGGATCTTCGACGCGGCCGGCGTGCCGGTCACCGTGTCGGCGGCGGCGGTCGCGCTCGAGCTGAACCCGGGGGTGCCGGCGTGGATGAACGAGCGCGGCCACGATCTGCTCGGCCACGGCTGGCGGTGGACCGAGGCCTGGACATACCCGCCCGACGAGGAGCGCGAGTCGATCGTCCGCGCCGTCGAGACGTACGAGCGGGTGCTCGGCCGGCGGCCCGCCGGCTGGAACTCCCGCGGCTGGCCCAGCGAGAACTCGCGCGGGATCCTGCGCGAGCTGGGCGGCTTCACCTACCACTCCGAGGGCTCGGCCGACGACGTGCCCTACTACGAGACGATCGACGGCAACACGATGCTGGTGATCCCGTACTCGAAGACCTACAACGACTCGCGGTACCTGATGAACCCGGGGTTCGCCAGCCCGCGCGACTTCCTCGACACGATGGTGATGGGGCTCGACGAGCTGCTGCGCGAGGGGGCCGAGCGGCGGACGATGATGACCGTCGCCGTGCACGCGCGGTGGAGCGGCCAGGCCGCACGGGCCGCGGCGCTGAGGATGTTCATCGAGCACGCGCAGGCCCAGCCCGGCGTCAGGTTCATGCGCCGCGCCGACATCGCCAACTGGTGGCTGGAGCGCTACCCGCCGGCATGAGGTGCGTTGTCTTCACGGGCGTCGGCGGCCGCGAGGTCGTCACCGTGACCGACCGGCCGGACCCGGAGCCCGCCAAGTTCGAGCTGCTGATCGAGCCGCGGTTCAGCGGCGTCAACCCGGCCGACGCGCTGCAGCGCGAGGGTCGCCATCCGGTACCGGCGGGGTCGCCGACCGACGTCCCCGGCCTCGAGGTGGCCGGCACGGTGGTCGCGACCGGGCCCGACGTCACCGCGTTCGCCGTCGGCGACCGCGTGTTCGGGCTGGTCGGCGGCGGCGGCCACGCCACCCGGGTGGTCGCGAACGAGCGCGAGCTGGCCCGGGTGCCGGACGCGCTGGACGACGCCCAGGCGGCCGCGGCTCCCGAGGCGTTCCTGACGGCGTTCGACGCGGCCGTGCTGCAGGCCGGCCTCGCAGTCCGGCGACACGCTGCTGGTCAACGGCGCGAGCGGCGGCGTCGGCACGGCGGCCGTGCAGATCGGGCGCGCGCTGGGCGCGCGGGTCGTCGCCAACGTGCGGAACGAGGCGCTGCGCCCGCGGGTCGCGGAGCTGGGCGCCGAGGTGTTCGGCGCCGACGAGGCGTTCGCGCGGGTGCAGGAGCTGGGCGGCGCGGACGTGGTGCTGGAGCTGGTCGGCGGGCCGCACATGGCGGGCAACATCGCGTCGATCGCCCGCGGCGGCCGCGTGATCGTGGTCGGCTCCAAGCCCGGCGACGAGGCCGTGATCGACCTGCGCGCGCTGATGCAGAAGCGCGGCCGGCTGATGGCGACCACGCTGCGCACGCGCCCGATCGGAGGAGAAGGGCACGCTGCTGCAGGCCTTCGCCCGGCGGATCCTCCCGTTCCTGGCCGACGGCACGATGGTGCCGCTGGTCGACCGCACGTTCCCGCTGGACGACGCCGCGGATGCGCTGGACGCCGTGCGCGCAGCCCGGCAAGCTCGGCAAGCTGCTGCTCGAGATGCCGGGATGACACCGCTGCGGGCGGGCATCGTGGGCGGCGGCTGGATCGCCCGGGTGCACGTGCCGGCGATCGACGCCGCCGACGGCGTCGAGCTGGTTGCCGCGTGTGACATCGACCGCGCCAAGGCCGAGGCGATCGCCGGGCCGCGCGGCGCGCAGGCGTACGAGCGGTGGGAGGAGATGCTGGAGCGCGAGCGGCTGGACGTGCTGTGGGTGTGCACGCCGCCGCTGCACCACCGCGATCCGGTGCTGGCGGCGCTGGCCGCCGGGATCCACGTCTACCTCGAGAAGCCGATCGCCCGCACGATGGACGACGCGGAGGCGATCGTCGCCGCCGCGGGCGCCGGGCCGGGCATCTGCGTTGTCGGCTACCAGTGGCACGCCACGGAGCTGCTGGACGAGGTGCGCGCGGCGCTGGCCGGGCAGCGGGTGGGGATGCTGGTCGGCCGCAACTACGGGCCGGTCGCCGGGCGGCCGTGGTTCATGGACCAGGCACAGGGCGGCGGCCAGATCCTGGAGCGGGGGAGCCACCACATCGACCTGCAGCGCGCCATCGCCGGCGAGATCGCGGCGGTCGAGGCGACCGCCGGCTCCGTGCGGCTCGCCCGGCCCGACGTGGCGGCGTCGATCGACGACTCGATCTCGCTGGTGTTCCACTTCGTCGACGGCGCCCTGGGCTCGGTGCACAGCGTCTGGTCGCGCGACGGGCAGCCCGAGCTGTACGCGACGGACGTGCTGGCCGAGGAGGCAACGCTCGCGCTGGAGCTCGGCCCGGAGGCGTACCGGCTGACCGGCACCTCGCGCGGCGAGCGGCTGGCGACCGAGTACGGCGAGCCGATGCTCCGCTCGATCGACCGGTTCCTGGAGGTTGTCCGGAGCGGCGACACGTCCCGCATCTTCTGTCCGCCGGCCGACGCGATCCGCACGCTGGCGGTCGCGCTGGCCTGCGAGCGGGCGATCGAGAGCGGGCTGCGGGTGGAGCTGTGAGGCTGCGGCGGATCGACCACGTGGGCATCGTCGTCGCCGACCTCGACGCGCACGTCGCGCAGCTCGAGGCGCTCGGGCTCTCGCTGGGCCGCAGCTCGGACGGCGCCGAGAGCCATGCCGAGTACTACCCGTGCGGAGACGCCAGCGTCGAGCTGATCGACGTCCGCGACCCCGCGGCGCGGGCGCGCCGCCTGCCGGCGGGCGAGCAGGCGCGGATCGAGCACATCGCGTTCGAGGTCGACTCGCCGCTGGAGGAGATCCGCGACGGCCTCGAGGCGCGCGGCGTCGAGGTGTCGTGGCCGCCGTGGCCCTCGGGCGACGCGGAGATGATCTGGACGACGGCCGAGACCAGCGGGGGCGTCCAGTACCAGTTCATGCGGCGCCCGGAGCAGCCGTGAAGGTCGCCCTGATCGGCGCCGGGGCGATCGCCCAGCGCCACGTCGCGGTGCTCGAGCGCCGCGAGGGCGTCAGCGTTGCCGCGGTATGCGACACCGATGCGGCGCGCGCGGCGCAGCTGGCCGGCCGGACCGGGGCGACCGCGCACACCGACTGGGCGGCGATGCTCGACGGCGAGGCGCTGGACGCCGTGTTCGTCTGCACACCGCCCGGCGTGCACGCGCCGCCGGCGATCGCCGCGCTCGAGCGGGGCTTGGCCGTCTATCTGGAGAAGCCGCTGGCCCGCGACGCCGACGACGGCGTTGCCATCGTGGACGCGTGGCGCAGCAGCGGCGCCGTGTGCGGCGTCGGCTATCAGTGGCGGAGTCTGGACGTGGTGGCTGAGGTTCGCGCGCTGCTGGGCGGGGCGGCGCCCGGGGATGCTGGTCAGCCGCAGCTTCGGGCACACCGAGAGCGGGCGCGGCGACCTGCACACCGAGTCGTGGTTCACCGACCAGCGGCGGAGCGGCGGCATCCTGTACGAGCTGGGCAGCCACGACGTCGACCTGCAGATCGCGATCGCCGGGCCGGTCGAGTGGGTGCAGGGGACGGCCTCGACGGGGACGCTGGCGCTGGCGGGCGTCGATGGTGCCCGGCTTGACGACGCCGTCTCCGTGGTCATGCGGTTCGCAAGCGGAGGGATCGGCTCGCTGCACGTCGCCTGGACCGAGGTGCAGGATCCGGCGGTGTACTCGCTGGACGTGCAGGCGCCGGACGCCGCACTGCTGCTCCGTCTCGATCCGGCGTTCCACCTGACCGGTCGGGCCGGGGGGCGGGAGGTCGACAGCACAGCTGCGGCCGATCCGCGCGAGTCGGCGGTCGATCGGTTCCTCGAGGCCGCGCGGGCGGGCGATCCATCGCTCGTCCCATGTACCCCCGCGGACGCGTTGCACACTCTGCGAACGCTGCTGGCGTGCGAGCGCGCGATCGAGACCGGCGAGCGCGTCGCGGTCGGATCGTGAAATCCGGCCTTGCATTCTCGATCACACTGACATAGCATTGAGGCTATAAGAGTGAGCGTCGGACTACAGCGACGCCGCCAACCTGCCGACTACGCAGCGACAAGGTGATCGCATGAGCGACTCCGGCCACACAGACGACATTCGCGCACTCCACCGCGAGGTCAGGATTCTCAACCAGCGTGTCGAGGACCTCGAGGGCCTCGTCGCCATGCTCACGGGCGCGGAGTCGCCCGCCGCGCAGGCGCCGGTGGCCGCCGCGCCGCCTCCGCCCGCGCGGGCGCCAGAGCCGCAGTCACCGTGGCAGCCCGCGCCGCTGCCGCCGCCCGTATCGACGCCGGCGCCGGCGCCCGAGCCGCCGCGCAGGACGCCGCCGGCACCGCCGCCGCGGCCGCCGATCGATTGGGGCAAGGTGGCCGAGCAGGCGTTCACCGCGCGCACACTGGCCTGGGCCGGCGGCGTGGCGACGGCGCTCGGCATCGTGCTGCTGTTCGTGATGGCCGCCAGCCGCGGCTGGGTGACGCCCGAGATGAGGGTCGGCCTGGGGCTGATCGTGTCGCTCGGCCTGCTCGGGGCCGCCGTCGAGCTCGACCGCCGCGCGTGGCGCGCCGATGCGATCCTCGCTGCCGCGGGAGTGGGCATCGCCGGGCTGTACGCGACGCTGTGGGCGTCGACCTCCCTCTATGGCTTCTTCGGCGCGGGGATCGCCTCGCCGCTGGCGGCCGCGATCGCGGCGCTGGCCGTCGGCGTGGCCATCCGCATCCGCGAGGAGCGGCTGGCGGTGTTCGGCCTGTCGGCGGCGATGATCGCGCCGATCCCGATCAGCGGCGACGTCACCGGCGGCGGCGTCCTGTTCTCCTCAGTGATGTTGGCGGCGGCGCTGCCGCTGTTCCACGTCCTTCGCTGGCGATGGGTCGTGGCGTCGACAGCGCTGCTCGGGTTCCTCGAGGCGGTCGCGCTGCTCCTGGTCTCCGCCGGCGACACCGGGCTGACCGTGTCGCTGCTGGCAACGGTCGTGGTCGCGCTGCTGCTGATTGCGACCTCGTTCCTGCTCGAACTCTCGCCGCCCCGGCGCGACGCGATCGGCTGGCTGGGCGGGCTCGCCGTCCCCGCATCCTTCACGCTGTCCACCGGCGCCGCGTTCCTGTTCGCCGGCGACCGCCATCTCGACGGCCACTCGATCGCCGGCATGGCGATGCTCGTGGTCGCGGTTGTGTGGGCCGGGTTCGCCGCGCTGCCGTACGTGATCCGCAGGCCGCACGGCAACCTCACCGATCTGCTCGCCTCGTTCTCGCTGGCGGCGGCGGCGACGGCCACCGGGCTGCTGCTCGGCGGGCCGGCGCAGGTCTGCGCGTGGGCTGCGGAGGCTGCGCTGCTCGTGCTGGCCGCCGAGCGGATCGCCGGCCGCAGCCGGACGCGGCAGATCCGGCTGACGCTGGCCTCGGGCGTGTATCTGGTGCTGGCGACGATCGCCGCGCTGACCGTCGTCTGGCCGACGTCCGATCATCTGGCGCACATCGGCGCCGGATCGTGGGACGGGTCGATCGCGCTCGGGGCGATCGCGCTGGCCGGCATCGCGTACTGCTTCGGCACGCGATTGGTGCCGCGGCCGGAGCGTGTGGCGCTCTGGCTGTTGCCTGCCCTGGCGATCGGGTACCTGCCGGTGTGGGCGCTGGATGCCGAGTCGGCGGTGGTCGCCTACGCCGCGATCGCGGCAGCGCTGTTCGGCTACCGCCGGTCGAAGCTGATGATCTCCTGGCTGAACGACGACATGGCGCTGGTGATCGCCGCGGGCTGGTGGATCGCCGGGGCCTGGGTGGCGCTCGCCGTCACGTCGCCGGTCGAGGATCTGGTCGCGGACGACTGGTCGGGCTTCGGTGCCCGCGAGGGCCTGGTCGGCCTCGCCGCGCTGCTGGTCTCCGGCTGCGTGCTGGCGTGGTCGATCCGCCGTCCGCGGCGGCAGCTGGTCGAGCACGGGGTGCTGGTGCCGGTGGCCGTGCTCGCGTACATGTTCGCCGAGACGTTCGAGATGCCGTACGCCACCTGGTCGTGGCTGGTGCTGGCCGGCGTGCTGGCGGCCGCCGTCCAAGTGCCGATCGTGCGGCGCGTGCTGACGCCGTGGCCGCTGATCGCCGACAGCGCCGCGCTGATCGGGCTGGGCGTGGGCACGGCGTGGGGGTACGACCTGTCGCTGGACGCGATCGCCGACCACGGCCGGACCGCCGGGTGGGAGAGCATCGCGATCGCCACGGCGTCGTCGCTGCTGCTCGCGCTCGCGTTCCTCGATCCGCGCCGCCGCTCCTACGCGCTGTGGCTGCCGTTCGCGCTGTCGGCGCAGCTGGCTGCCATGCTGTTGCCTGGTCAGTATCCGGTCGTCGTGGTCGCGGGGCTGTCGTGCCTGGCGAGCATCGTCGCGCTGGAGTGGCCGCGGTGGCTGCGCGACCGGCTCGACCGCGCCGCGATGGTCTACATGGGCGTGATCAGCGCGCTGGCGATCGCCGGGATCGTGGTCGTCGTCTACGAGACGCCGCGGATGCTGTTCCAGACCTCGCACGCGCCGGCGTCGGGCCTGGCCGCGGCGGTTGCCGCGACGGCTGCGCTCTTCCTGGCCGCGGCCGCGGCTCGGTCGTCCGCTTCCATCCGGCAGATGACCATCGGCCGGATGCGCGCGTCGACGCTGCTCGTCTACCTGGCCGGTGCCGCCGGCCTGTGGACGCTGGCGGCCGCCGTGCTCGGCATGACACAGGTGCTCGCCAACCCGGACTCGGACAGCTCCGTGCGCGACGGCTTCCAGCAGGGCCACATGGTGGTCTCGATCAGCTGGGTCGTGGTCGGGCTGGTGCTGGTCGTGCTGTCGCTGCGGGGTGACCGGCGGGCGCTGCGGGTCGGCGGGATCGCGCTTCTGTTCGTCGCGCTGGGCAAGCTGTTCATCTACGACCTGGCGTTCCTGACGGCGATGACGCGGGCGATCTCCTTCATCGTCACGGGCTCCGTGCTGCTGCTGGCGGCGCTGCTGCTGCAGCGGTTCGCGCCGCAGGTGAAGGCGGCGCTGGGCGACGACCAGCCCAACCTCACCGTGCACTGACGGCGGGGTGGGCGAGCGCGAGAGCGCAAGCGACAGCCCGTCACGATTCCGTCGCTCGGCGCGCGAAACCGCAACGATTCGTGCGCCGCGGGCGTTGGCCCTGGCACTGTGCCCGGCACCGACCCCGGCACTGTGCCCGGCACGGTGCCCGGCACGCGGCGGCCGGCGGCGCGCGCGGTGGCTAGAGCTGGCCGGGGATCAGCGGCAGGCCGGTCGCGTCGGTCTCGACGCTCCAGAAGGTGCCGGTGCGCTGGTCGGCGTGGATGTCGGAGACGGCGGTCGCCGTCACGTACAGCGTCGAGCCGTCGAAGATGCAGTTGGTCGCGTGCTCGGCCGAGCGCGATCTCCTCGAGCACCTCGCCCTCGGGGGAGAGCACCGTCAGGCCGCCGGAGATCGTCGTACACACGAACAGCCGGCCGTCCGCCGCGAACGCCATGCCGTCCGGGACGTGGCCGTCGCTGAGCTGACAGAACGTCGTCACCTCGCCGTCGTCCCAGCGGAGAACGGCGTGCGCCATGGACTCCGTCCAGTACATCCGGCCCTGCCCGTCGAACGCGATGCCGTTGGGGTAGACGTTGGGACGCTCGGCGAGCATCTCGCCGCCGCCGTTCGCGTCCAGCACGAACAGCTTGCCGGTGGCGGGCACCGCGGCCCGCGGATCCTGCTCGGTGCCGGAGTCGGTGAACCACAGCCGGCCGTCGGGGCCGAAGGCCAGGTCGTTGGGGCCGGCCAGCGTGTGGCCGGCGATCTCCGAGGAGAGCAGCTCGACGCTGCCGTCAGGGTTTACGCGCTGGATGCCGCAGACCGCGCTCTCGTCGCCCGAGCCGGGGACGTTGCCGCCCTGGGTGACGTAGATCGCGCCGTCCGTGCCGAGCACGGCGCCCCACGGCGACCCGCCGGTGACCGAGTGAACTCCCAGCTCGCCGTCCTTCCAGCTTCGCATCTCGCCGGTGTTCCCATCACAGAACACGACGCTTCCGTCGGGCATGATGACGGGGCCTTCGGGGAAGCCGAGATTCGAGGCGAGCAGGGTTCCTTCCACGGTCATGGTCCTTTCGGGTAGGCCAAAATCGGGATTGCAACCCCGAAATTGGTATGATAGCATGCCGCGCCTTGTACAACGTGGGTCGAGCCATGGACGGACAGCCCCCGGCGGTCATGCCACACCGTCCATCGTTGCGGGCTCACGATTGTCGTTTCCGCCACTCGCCAGGCACCGTCGGCTGTGCAAAAGTGGTGCGGACGATCTGCCTGGAGATCGACCCCTCTTGGAGGACCGGTGACTGACCAGCAACCCCCCCGCTCTGATCGGGACCACGAGCTCGACCTGCGCATGTCGCGGGCCGGCCTGCTCCGCGGCGCCGCCGGCGTCATGCTCGCCGCGTCCCCGCTGCTCGCCGCAGCCTGCGGCGGCGGCTCGAGCTCGAGCAGCCCCGGCACCGGCGGCGCGCCGTCCGCGTCCGGCAACCCGGTGCCCGGCGGCACGCTGCGTGCCGGCTTCGTCGGCGCCGGTACCGCCGAGACGCTGAGCCCGCTGATCGGCGTCACGCCGATCGACCAGGGCCGCATCCAGAACCTCTACGACCCGCTGGTGCTGGTCAACTCCGACCTGACCACGGCGCCTGGCCTGGCGCTCGAGTGGAACGCCAACAGCGACGCCACCGTCGTACGAGGTCAAGCTGCGCCCGGACGTCACCTTCCACAACGGCAAGTCGTTCGGCGCCGACGACGTCATCTACTCGATCAAGCAGATGGCGAAGCCAGCGACCAGCTACGCCGTGCCGTTCGTGTCCGGCATCGACCTGAACGGCCTGAAGAAGGTCGACGACCTGACGGTGAAGATCCCGCTGAAGGCACCGGACGCCGACCTGGCCGCCAACTTCACGCCGTACAACACGCTGGATCTTCCAGGACGGCGAGACCAACTTCAAGAACCCGGTCGGCACCGGACCGTTCATGTTCGAGTCGTTCACGCCGGGCCAGCAGAGCCTGTTCAAGAAAAACCCGAACTACTGGGTCAGCGGGCAGCCGTACGTCGACGAGCTGAAGATCATCTCGATCGACGACCCGACCGCGCGCCTCAACGCACTGCTGAACGGCGACATCGACGCGATGGCCCAGCTGCCCACGGCGCAGGCCAAGGCGCATGCGCAGACGGGCGACATGTTCGTGCTGAGCGGCAAGTCGCCGCAGCCCATGATGTTCTACATGGACACCACGAAGGCGCCGTTCAACGACCCGGACGTGCGGATGGCCATCAAGCTGATCGCCGACCGCCAGGCGCTGGTCGACGGTGCGCTGAACGGCTACGGCCAGCTGGGCAACGACATCGTCGGCAAGGGGCTGCCGTGGTACGACGACTCGCTGGCGCAGCGCGAGCAGGATCTCGACAAGGCCAAGTCGCTGCTCAAAGGCGCCGGCCAGGAGAACCTGACGGTGCTGCTGCAGACGTCGCAGATCTTCCCCGGCTTCGTCGAGTCGGCGACGCTGCTGGCCCAGCAGGCGAAGGGCGCCGGCGTGACGATCAACCTCAAGCAGGAGCCCCCGAACTCCTACTACAACCCCTCGCTGCTCTACCTGAAGATGCCGTTCGCGGAGACGCAGTGGGCGATCACGTCGCTCAAGTACTTCTACCTCCAGGCGCTGGCGACCGACGCTCCGTACAACGAGACCCACTGGAAGGACGCGGCGTTCAGCCAGAAGCTGACCCAGGCGATCGGCGAGACGGACGAGACGAAGGCGCAGGACCTGTGGAACCAGGTGCAGGAGATCCAGTACAACCAGGGCGGCTACCTGAACTGGACGAACGCCGACTGGGTCGACGGTCTCTCCAACAGCGTCAAGGGGATGAAGCCGAGCGGCGCCGGCGCCCTCGGTAACATGCGGTTCATGGACGCGTGGCTCCAGAAGTAGGCCCGATGGGAGTGCGCGCCCTCACATGACGACGACGACGGCCGAGCGAGGCGTGGGTGCCCGCGAGTTCTCACCCGTGCTCCGGTTCCTCGGCCGCCGGATCGTCGGCGCCATCCTCGCGCTGTTCGTCGCGTCGATTGTGATCTTCGCGGGCACGGTGCTGCTGCCCGGCGACGCCGCCAGCGTCGTCCTCGGCCGCAACGCCACGCCCGAGAACGTCGCGCGCCTGAACGCCCAGATGGGCCTCGATAAGCCGGCGTACCAGGAGTACATCGACTGGGTGACCGGCCTGCGTGCACGGCGACCTGGGCGACTCCGCGGTCGGCCTCGCACAGGGCGAGAAGTCCGCGCCGGTCTGGGATCTGATCTCCGACCCGGTCAAGAACTCGCTGATCCTGGCCGCGATCGCAGCGCTGTTCATGATCCCGCTGTCGCTCGGGCTGGGCGCGATCGCCGCCGTCTACGCGGGCAAACCGGTCGACCACGTGATCTCGATCGGCTCGCTGGCCGCGATCGCTCTGCCCGAATTCGTGATCGGATCGCTGCTGATCGGCGTCTTCTTCGTCGGGCTCGACTGGCTGCCCCCGGTGGCGATCGTCGCGCCGGGGGGCGATCCGCTGAGCGATCCGACCAAGCTGGTGCTTCCCGTGGCAACGCTGCTGCTGGCGTCGCTGGCGGCGGGCATCAGGATGGTGCGGGCGGGCATGATCGAGGTGCTGCAGACCGAGTACGTGCAGACTGCGCGCCTCAACGGGCTCGCCGAGAAGCGGGTGCTGGTGCGCTACGCGATGCGCAACGCGCTCGCCCCCAGCGTGCAGGTGCTCGCCCAGAACCTGCAGTGGCTGATCGGCGGCATCATCATCACCGAGACCGTGTTCGCCTACCCGGGCATCGGCTCGAACCTGGTCACGGCCGTCGGGCAACCGGGACGTCACGCTCGTCCAGTCGGTGGCGATGCTGATCGCCGTGGTCTACGTGATGCTCAACCTGGTCGCCGACCTGATCGTGCTGCTGCTGGTGCCGAAGCTGCGGGAGCCGGCATGACGGGCCGCCTGCGCTTCGCCCGCACGTTCTCCGGTGCGCTCGGGCTGACGATCGTCTTCGTCGTGGTCTTCGTCGCCCTGTTCGGCAAGTACTTCGCGCCGCACGATCCGACCGCGCCGGTCGGCATTCCGCTGGCCGGCCCCTCGGGCGATGCCTGGCTGGGCACCGACTTCCTCGGCCGCGACGTGTTCAGCCGCCTGTTGTACGGCGGCCGCTCGGTGATCGGCCTGGCCTTCCTGGCGACCCTGCTGGCGTACGTGATCGGCCTGACCATCGGCCTGATCGCCGGCTACACGCGGTCCCGGGCCGACCCGATCCTGATGCGCACCGTGGATGTGATGCTGGCCTTCCCCCCGCTGCTGTTCCTGCTCGTCCTGATCACCGGCGCGGGCACCGGCACCGCCGTCCTGGTGATCGGCGTCGCGGCGATCCAGGCCCCGGGCATCAGCCGGATCGTGCGCACGGCGACGCTCGAGGTCTCGGTGCGCGGCTACGTCGAGGCGGCCGTCGCCCGCGGCGAGCGCTCGATCGCCGTGGTCGTCCGCGAGGTGCTGCCCAACATCCTGGCGCCGGTGCTGGTCGACGCCGGCCTGCGGTTCACCTACTCGATCCTGATCATCGCCTCCGTCAACTTCCTTGGTCTCGGCCTGCAGCCGCCCAACTCGGACTGGGCGCTGATGATCAGCGAGAACCGGCAGTACATCTCGCTGAATGTCTGGGCGGTGCTGGCGCCGGCGGCCATGATCGCGCTGCTGACGATCGGCATCAACCTCACCGGCGACGCCATTGCGCGCAGCCTGGGGCGGTCGTACGTGCCAAAGGCGACCCAGACGGTGCCGACAGCATGATCGAGGTGGCGACGGCGCCTGTCGTCCGGGTAGAGAACCTTTGCCTGTCGCTGAACACCGGCGAGCCGGTGGTCGAGGACGTCAGCTTCAGCGTCGGCGCCGGGGAGATCCTCGGGCTGGTCGGCGAGTCCGGCAGCGGCAAGACCACCACCGCCCTTGCCCTGCTGGGCTACACGCGCACCGGCGTCAACGTCCGCTCGGGCCTGATCGAGGTGGGCGGCCAGAGCATCATCGGCCGCGACACCAAGTCGCTACGCTCGGTGCGCGGCAAGGTGGTCTCCTACGTGCCGCAGGATCCGGGCGGCGCGCTCAACCCGTCGATGCGGGTCGGCGACTCGATCATGGACGTTCTGCGCGCCCACCGGTCGGCCACCGCCTCCGACGAGTCGGTGCAGGCCGCGCTCTCGCGCGTCGAGCTGGGCACCGACGCGCGCTTCGGCGAGCGCTATCCGCACCAGCTCTCCGGCGGCCAGCAGCAACGAGTGACGATCGCCATGGCCTGCGTCTGTGAGCCCCCGGTCGCCGTGCTCGACGAGCCAACCACCGGGCTGGACGTGCTCACTCAGGACCGGATCCTGACGGAGCTCGCACGGCTTCGCGACGAGGACGGCATGGCGATGGTGTATGTGTCGCATGACCTCGCGGTGGTCGCCAAGATGGCCGACCGGATCGTCGTCATGTACGCCGGCCGGGTGGTCGAGAACGGCCCAGCCGCCGACGTCATCGAGCGGCCCAAGCACCCGTACACCCGGGCGCTGGTCGCCGCGATCCCCGACTTCCGCCACCCGCGCGCGCTGCAGGGCATCCCCGGCGTGTCGGTCGGCGTCGGCGAGTGGCCGGACGGCTGCGCCTTCGCGCCGCGCTGCGAGCACCAGGAGGACCGCTGCTGCGCCGGCGTCCCGGCACTCGAGCAGGCGACCGAAGCCCACGCGGTGCGCTGCGTCCGCTGGGAGGAGCTGACGCTGGGCGAGCGCCGGCCGGAAGGCGCCCGCGCCGCGGCCGTTGCTTCGAGCGACGACGCGCTGCTCGAGGTCTCGGGGCTGTACGTCCAGTACCGCCATGGAAGCCGTGCGGCGGTGGACGACATCTCGTTCAGCATCCCACAGGGGCGCTGCGTCGCCCTGGTCGGCGAGTCCGGCAGCGGCAAGACCACCGTCGGCCGGTGCATCGCCGGCCTCCACGAGCCGACGTCCGGGCGGATCGTGTTCGACGGCCAGGAGCTCGCCGGGTCCGCCCGCCGCCGCTCCCTCGACCAGCGCCGGCGGATCCAGATCGTCTTCCAGAACCCGTTCGAGTCGCTCAACCCGCGGCACCGCGTCAGCTCGTCGATCGAGCGGCCGCTGCGGGTGCTGCGACGCCTCAGCCGCGGCGACGCCGACCGCGAGGTGGGCGAGCTGCTGGACCGTGTGCGCCTGCCCCGGCGCGTCGCCGAACGCTTCCCGATCGAGCTCTCGGGCGGCGAGCGCCAGCGCGTGGCGATCGCGCGGGCGCTGGCGGCGAAGCCCGACCTGCTGGTCTGCGACGAGGTGACGTCGGCCCTCGACGTCTCGGTGCAGGCCGCGGTGCTCGAGCTGCTGTCCGAGCTGCAGCGCGACCTCCGGCTGAGCATGCTGTTCATCACGCACAACCTCGGGGTCGTTGCCTGCATCGGCGATTCCGTGCTGGTGATGGATCAGGGAACGCTGCGCGAGAGCGGGCCGTGCGCCCAGGTGCTCGCGGCTCCCGTCGACGACTACACCCGGCGGCTGCTGAGCGCAGCTCCGCGACTCCCGGATGCGGCTGTCAGCTGATCAGACGACGGCGGTGGTCGGCGGCACGCTGGTCAGTCCAGGCGGGGCGGCGCGCGGCGACGTGCTGATCGAGGACGGCCGGATCGCGGCGGTCGGCCAGGTCGACGCGTCCGGCGCGCGCGTGATCGACGCCTCCGGCTGCCTGGTGCTGCCGGGCGCGATCGACGTCCACACACACGTGTTCGGCGGCATCGCGGGCGACACCCGCTCTGCCCTGATCGGCGGCACCACCTCGGCGCTGGCCTTCGTCGACGCCAAGCCGGGGGAGACGCCGGCGCAGGCGGCGCGGCGGACGCTTGAGGAGGAGATGCCGCAGTCGCTGATCGACCTGGCGTTCCACGCCGTGATCTGGGAGCCGCAGTCCTACCGCCACGGCGATCTGCGCGACGCGGCCGAGCTGGGCGTCGGCAGCGTCAAGTTGTGGCTGGCGTACATCGAGCTGGGCATCCAGGCCGACGACGACGTCGCCTTCTCGGTGATCCAGGAGGCCGCCGAGCTGGACATGGTCGTTCTTGCCCACTGCGAGAACGGCCGAGTGATCGACGTGCTGACCAAGCAGCTGGTGGAGCGCGGCGAGCTCGGTCTCGGCTCGCTGCCGCGCAGCCGGCCGATCGAGCTCGAGGCGGAGTGCGTGCATCGCTTCCTGACGATGGCCGAGCTGGCCGGCGCCGAGCCGTACGTCGTCCACGTCACCGGCCGCAAGCCACTCGAGGAGATCGCGGCCGCGAAGAGCCGGGGCGTGCCGGTGCACGGCGAGGTGTGCTCGCACCACCTGCTGTTCGACGTCACCGACCACGGCGGCCCGGACGGCCTGCGCTACGTCATGACGCCGCCGCTGCGTACGGCGGACGACCGGGCGGCACTGCTCGCCGGCCTGCGCGACGGCGGGCTCGACACGTACGCCTCCGACCACTGCCACCTCTCGATGCGCGAGAAGCTGGCCGTCGCCGACGACTTCACCCAGGTCGGTACCGGGCTGCCCGGGATCGGTGCCCGGCTGCCGCTCGGCTTCGGGCTGCTCACCCCGGAGCGGCTCGTGCAGGTCGCCTGCGAGGCGCCGGCCCGGATCTTCGGCCTCTACCCGCGCAAGGGCGTGATCGCCGAGGGCAGCGATGCCGATCTGGTGGTCTGGGATCCATCCGCGCCGAGCACGCTGACGCTGGACGGGATCGGCGATGGGTTGGACTGGACGCCCTACGACGGGATGGAGGTGCCCGGGCGGATCGCGCATGTGCTCGCCCGCGGCGACCACGTTGTGGTCGACGGGTGCTGGGAGGGCGACGGGCACGAGGTCGAGTACCTGCCCTCGGCGCGTGTCAGCCCGCCGTCCAGCCTCCGTCAACGGTGACAACGCTACCGGTCATCACGCCGGAGTCCTCCGACAGGATGAAGGCGATGGTGGCGGCGATCTCCTGCGGGCGGGCGGAGCGGCCGATCAGGTTGCGGTGGGCGGTGCGCGCCCGTTCCCGCTCCGTCAGCTCGGGCGTCGCCGAGGTGCCCCACAGCATCGGCGTGTCCACCGGGCCGGGGCAGACGCAGTTGACGCGGATGCCCTCGTCGGCGTGGTCGATCGCCATCGCTTTGGTCAGCCCGACGACGCCCGCCTTCGACGCGCAGTACGCGGGGCTGGCGAGGCAGCCGACCAGGCCGAACTGCGACGAGATGTTGACGATCGCGCCGCCGCCGGCGGCGCGCAGGTGCGGGATCGCCGAACGGGAGACGTGGTACATGCCGGTCAGGTTGACGCCCAGCACGCGGTTCCACTCGTCGGGCGGAGTTGCGGTGATGTCTCCTGAGAAATCACCGATGCCGGCGACGTTCGCGACGGCGTCCAGCCCGCCCAGGCCGATGGCAGCGTCCTTGACGGCGCGCTCCACCGCCACGGCGTCGGTGATGTCGACCTCGACGGCGACGCCGCCCTCCATCGCGGACATCGTCTCGGCCAGCCCTTCCTGGTTCATGTCCAGGCAGGCAACGTCCGCCCCGGCTGCGGCCAGCCGCCACGCGGTCGCCTGGCCGATGCCCGACGCCGCGCCGGTGACCAGTGCCCGGGTCACTCGGTCAGCCGACCTCGGCCAGGAAGGCCCGCAGCTCGTCCTCGCCGGCCGGGTCGATGGACGGCGGCTCGGGCACGCCATGGCGGGCGAGCGCCTCCGCCAGCCCGGCCCGGTCTCCGATCAGCACCAGCTGGTAGCCGTGCCGGGCGAACTCCTCGGCCTGCTCGGCGACCTGATCGAGCAGCGGCTCGGCGACGTCGTCCGGATAATCGTCCGCGGGGAGTTGGATGGCGCCCCAGATCTCCTCCTCGAGCACGGTCAGCGCGTCGACCCTGCCGCCCGGGTTGAGCAGCTCGCCCTGGACGATCGCGACCCGCAGGCACCTGGCGTCGAGCTCCACTCAGCCGCCCTCCATCAACGCGGCCAGGCGCTCGCGCTCGGCCGCCTCGTCGTGGGTCGGCAGCTGGTGGGAGATGCCCATCGCCCGCGGCGCTTCGACGCCGCGCTCCTCCAGCTCGGCGACGAGCTCCTCCATGAAGATGCCGCTGCCCGGCGACAGCTCGGACGCGTCGTCCGACCACGTCGGCCGGCCGCGCAGCTTCGGATCGGAGCTGGTGACATGAACGCCCATCGACGGGCTGCCCTCAATGCCGACGATGATCACGTCGTCACCCCGGGCAACGTGGACGGCCACCGCGCCGGCGACGGCCGCGGCGAGCCGCCGGCAGTGGCGCCGGTAGGCGGCTGTGTCAAGCTGCTCCTTGACCGCCCAGAAGCGGTTGAGGCCCGTGAACGCCAGCTCCGGGCAGGGCATCTGCTCGAGCCGCCAGCCGCGAGCGCGGATCTCCTCCACCAGCGGCGAGTAGACGCCCGGGCAGCGGGCGCCGCCTTCGGTCTTCGAGTTCTGGTTGAGCAGGCAGTGAGCAACGAACGCGACGCCGGGCATTCCGGCAGTCTACAAACAGCAAAGGGGTGTGAATGAGCCTCGAGATCCTCGAAAAATATACGTCGACCAGAGGGTGGCAGCTGGCGTACCATGTCTACCAGTCAGGGCCGGTCGGCGCTAACGGGAGGTCCTTTGGAGGCCAGTTCGACTACGCGAACAGTACACCAACGTTTTCCAGAGTCGCGCGCGGCAACTTCTCCTACACTGCTTACGTCGGGATAAGTTGGTGTAACGCCGCATACGGGGCGTGCAGTTCGGGCTCAGCGGGACTGTTAGACCACCAACACGTCTACTTCAACTTGCCTAGAGATGTGCAATGCACTCCTTTCTCGCAAAGCCCGTTCGTGCTCAGTCCACCTCGATGCAAAGGTGACATACGATACAAAGACGCTCCGTGCCCATACGGGTGTCTGGGCTCAACGTACTCGAGCGCACCCTTGGACGCGTATCCCGATAGAAATGTCGCTTACGTCGTGCTTCCATAGTCAAGCTTGGCGGAACCGTGAGCTGGGGATGGGGTGGGAGCCGTCCCTGGCAACCTAACAGGGGGGATACAGTGAAGAAGTACAGTCTTGTATTGCTGCTTGCGACGATGCTCGTCGTGCTGTCGGCGGGTTCGGCCAACGCAGCTCCTGGCCAGTCGTTCCACACCAAGATGAAGGGCTCGTTCGCGGAGGCGCTATGGGAGACAACGACCGCCACCTCGTTCACGGACACGTATGTGTTTGCCGCCCTGGACAGTCCGGGAGGGCCTTCCCTGTTCGTCGACCAGTTCACCGGGTTCTCTGACGGCAGCTCGGTCGAGACGTTCGGCACGGCGACCGACGCGTCGGTCAACGTCTCCAAGAAGTTGGACGTTGCCAGCGCTACGGCCTCGGTGCCGGTGACGATCTGCACCTTCGACGCAAACGGTAACGGCGGCTGTGTTGACGGCGGTTCAGTCGCCGTCGACGCCCAGTGGACTGGTCAGGGGTCACTTCTGCACGGTGTGTTCAAGACCCACATCACCGGCAAGGGATTCAAGTTCAACGACCACTTCAACGGTTACCAGCGCGATGCCACGGCGACGGCATCGGTCGGTGCGGACAGCTACGACGCCAGCACGTTGCTTTTCGCCGACCTCGGCACCTCGAAGTCGGGCACGTCAACTCTTTGCCATAACTGCTGATTGGTGAGGCTAGTGAGGGGCGCTCCCACCGCCCCTCACTGCTCGCTACTCCATCGCGTGCCCGGCGCGGAAAATGTAGGTCTAGGCGCACTCACCCGGAAGAAGTAGCGCGAGACGAGGGGCTATCCGCTCGGACGCGTTCCCCTTCTTCGGACGTCTACGGCTTGACCGGATCGAGCCCGCGGACGTCCGCGCCTGGGTGGTCACCCTGGCGGAGCGTGGGTGTAGTCGTGGCACGTGCCGCGTCTACCTCGCCGCGCTCCGAGTCCTCCTCGTTCACACGCGGCGCGGCACGCACGTGTGACGTACTCCTCCGGCTTGATGGCGGACGCGTGGCGGCCTGCCACGAAGCGCGCAGGCCTCCAGGGTGTGACGCCGCATGACCTCCGCCACACGTGCGGCAGCCGTCTCTACGCGAACGGCTTGGACGTCCTGACGCTCAGCCGCCTGCTCGGCCACTCCGATGTGACGGTCACGATGCGCGTCTACGTCCACGAGCTTCCCGGCTCCGGGCTCCCCGACATGGACGCCCTCCTCGGAGGGAGCCCCAGGAGGGACGCAGGGAGGGACACAGCAGTACCGGATACGGCCGGATATGATCCCGCGCCGCTCCGCCCGGATCCGGCTCGTACGCTTAAGACCGGATAGCACCGGACAGGTCAGACGTTTTCAAACAGCAAAGGGGTGCGAATGAGCCTTCGAAGCGCCATCGTGACGGGTGCAGCATCGGGCATTGGGCGGGCGATCGCGATCCGCCTGGCGGCCGACGGATTCGACGTCCTGGCGGCCGACATCCGCCGCGACCCGATCACCGGCGGCGACCCGACCGACGACGTGATCCGGGGCGCCGGCGGGAGCGCCGTCCACGTCGACGCGGACGTCTCCGACGCGGCCGCCTGCGATGCGCTGGTCGCTGCGGCGGTCGCGCGCACCGGCTCGCTCGACCTGCTGGTCAACAACGCGGTGCTGGCGGGCGACCACTCAAAGGCGCTGCTGGACACCGAGCCGGCGGACTGGGACGCGATGATGGCCGTCAACCTGCGCGGGCCGTACCTGCTGTGCCGGGCGGCCGTCCGCCAGATGCTGACGCAAGAGCCGGTTGACGATGCCCGCGGGCGGATCGTCAACATCACGTCGCAGCACGGCATGGTCGGCTGCCCGGGGCATTTCACGTACAGCGTGGGGAAGGGCGGGCTGATCCAGATGACGAGGCAGATCGCCGTCGACTACGGGCCGCGGGGGATCCTCTGCAACGCCGTCGCGCCGGGCAAGATCGTCACCGGCACGCCGGGCGACCTGAGCGCCGAGGAGCAGGGGCTGGCGTACGTGAAGTCGCGGACGCCGTTCCCGCGGCTGGGCCGTTCCGAGGACGTCGCCGCGGCCGTTGCGTTCCTGGCCAACGAGGCGAGCTACGTCAGCGGGACGAACCTGATGGTCGACGGCGGCTGGATGGCCTACTGATGGCCGCCCCGGATCGGTTCTTCTGGCTGCGCGACGGACTGGAGATCGCCGACAGCCGGCTGATGATTGCCGGCCGCGACGTCGAGCGGCTTGCACGGTCGCACGGGACGCCGCTCTACGTGTATGACCTCGACCGGATCGCGGACAAGGTGCGCGACCTGCGCGAGACGCTGGACGCCGCCGGGCTGGACGCCCTGGTGCGCTTCGCGGTCAAGGCCAACCACCATCCCGACGTGCTCGAGGTGGTCCGCGACCTGGGTGCCGGCATCGACGCCAGCTCGCCGGGCGAGGTCGAGCTGGCGCTGGAGGAGGGGTTCGCGCCGGGCGCCATCAGTTTCACCGGGACGAACCTGACCGACCGGGACATGCAGGCGGTGATCGACCGCGACGTTCACATGAATGTCGACCTGCTGAGTCAGCTGCGGCGGTACGGCCGGCTCGCCCCCGGCACGGCGGTCGGGCTGCGGGTCAACCCGCGCGCCGGCGGGGCATACTCGGGGTCCGGCGAGACGCTGTACAGCGGCGAGCGGCCGACCAAGTTCGGGATCTACGAGGAGCAGCTGGACGAGGCGCTGGCGATCGCCGAGGAGTACGACCTGGCGATCGACGTCGTGCACATGCACGTCGGCGACGGCTTCCTGGACGACGGGCTGGAGGGATTCGAGGAGGCGGTCGAGGTGGCCGCCGAGATCGTCGGCAACCTGGTCGACGCGGGCTGCCCGGTCCGCGAGGTGAACACGGGCGGCGGCCTCGGCCTGCCCCAGGCGCCCGGCGAGCAGCCGCTCGATCTCGAGGCGTACGCGGGGATCCTCGCCCGCCACCTCGACCGGCTCGGCGTCACCGTCTCCTGCGAGCCCGGCGACTTCCTGGTCAAGGACTCGGCCGTGATGCTGTGCGAGGTGGTCACCGTCGAGAATCGGCTGGGTGTGGTGTTCGTCGGCCTGAACGCAGGGTGGAACGTGATGCCGGACCGGTTCATCTACGGCGTGACGCCGGACATCGTGCTGGCTCGAGCGGTGGATGCGCCGGTCGCCGCGGCTGTCACCATCGCCGGGCACATCAACGAGGGAGACGACCTGTTCGCGGAGGAACATCCGATGCCGGAGGTTCGCGAAGGGGACATCGTCGCCATGATGGACGTCGGCGGCTACCACCAGTCGATGAGCAGCACCCACTGCCTGCGCCCGCGCGCACCGTCGCTGTTCCTCGTCCGCGAGTAGGCGACTCCGGCACCGACACCGGCACGGACTCCGGCACCGCACCGGAGTAGGTGCCGGAGTCCCGCGGAGTCCCCAGCGCACCAGTCACGAACCCGTCGCCCAGCGCACGGAACCGCAACGATTCGCGCGCGCCGGGCGTTGGCCCTGGCACTGTGCCCGGCACCGAGCCCGGCACCGTGCCGGGCACGGCGCCCGGCACTCCGATCGGCGGGTAACTCGCGGCCGGCGGGGTCGCGGCGAACCCGTCACGGAACCGTCGACGGGGTCGCGGAAGGCGCGCGGATCGCCAACGGCGTGACGTTTACTCCGGTACCGACCCCGGTACCGCGCGGGAGTCGGTACCGGAGTCGGTGCCGGTGTTGGGGCGGCGCGGGCCGGCCGCGCCGCCCTCAGCGGGTGACGACGAGCTTGGTGTGGGGGCCGGCCTTCTGGCGCTCCCAGGCCGCCGGCGCCTCGGCCAGCGGCGTGGTCTCCACGTCGAGCTGGAGCGAGCCGTCGCGCACGTGCCCGAGCAGCTCTGCGTGGGCCGCGGCCAGCTCGTCAAGCGGGATGCTGAATACGGTGTGGCCGATGATCCGCAGCCGCTTGCCGCGCACCGTCGCCGAGGGCAGGGCCACCTCCGCTCCGGCCGCCTGGCCGAGGTTGACCAGCCGCATGCCATCGCCGGCAATGTTCATCGCGGCAAGCGCCGGCGAGCCCCACAGCGGGTCGATCACCAGCTCGGGGCCGCCGTCGGGGAACGCGCCGCGGAAGGTCTCCTCGAGATCGCCGTCGCCGAGCTCGACCACCGCGTCGGCGCCGAGCTCCCCGGCACGCGCCAGCCGCGAGCGGTCACGGCCGGCTGCGACGATGCGGCTCGCGCCCAGCAGCCGCGCCGCCTGCACGGCCACCAGCCCGACGGTGCCGGACGCACCGAGCACGAGCACCCGGTCGGTGCGCTGCAGCTCGCCGGTCTGCACGGCGTACCAGCCGGCCACGCCGGCGATCCCGCTGGCCGCGGCGGCGATGTCGTCGTCCCCGTCCGGCAGCACCCACAGATCGGCCTCGTCGGCGACGAACCGCTCCGCCATCGAGCCGGCGGCCTTCAACGTCTGCACGCGCGTGCCAGGCGCAAGCTCGGTGCCCTCGACCACGCGGCCCATCCCCTCGCGGCCGGCGACGAACGGGGGATCCGGCCGGTAGCCATAGAAGCGCCCGCTGGCGATCGCCAGGTCGACCGGGTTCAGCCCGGCCGCGCCCATCTCGACCAGCGCCTGGCCCTCGCCGCGCTTCGGCTCCGGCCAGCCCTCCTCGACCCGCGGGTCGGCGCCGTGATTGTGGACGACCAGCGCACGCATCAGTAGGCCATCCATCCGCCGTCGACCAGCAGGTTCGTTCCGCTCACATAGGAGCACTCGTCCGAGGCCAGGAACACCGCCGCCGCGGCGACGTCCTCCGGCCTGCCCAGCCGCGGAAACGGCGTGCGGGCGTGCGAGTA
Organism: uncultured Actinomycetes bacterium; assembly: GCA_963809205.1. GTDB lineage: Bacteria > Actinomycetota > Thermoleophilia > Gaiellales > JAICJC01 > DATLLN01. Next base: position 92,948 of record CAWEIS010000025.1, read on the forward strand.
CGCCAGGGTCTCGGGGGAGTCGGGCTCGTCGATGGGTGTGGTCAGGATCTTTCCCGGTGCGATCGCGTTGACGATGATGCCGCGCGGCCCGAAGTCCACCGCCACCTGCCGGGTGAGGTTGACCACGCCGCCCTTCGCAGCTGCATATGCCACGTGGCCGGGCGGTCCAACCATCCCGTGCTGGGACGAGATGGTGATGATCCGCCCGCGCGCCTCGGCGACCGGCTCCTGGCCGAGCATCTGCTGCACGGCTCGCTTGCAGCACAGGAACACGCCGCGCAGGCTGACGGCCATGATCGCCTCCCAGTCCTCGGGCTCGGTTTCCAGGAGGCCCTTCGAGTGCCGGCCTGCGAGCACCGCGTTGGGCACCATCACGTCCAGCCGGCCCGTGCGGGCCGTGGCCGTCGCGACCAGACGGTCGACGTCGTCCCAGGAGGAAACGTCTGTGTGAACGTACTCCGCGCTGCCGTCGGCGGCGATCACGTCGACCGTCGGCTCGCCGCCCTCGCGGGGCTCGGCGCGAATGTCACCGACGACAACGTGCGCGCCCTCGGCCGCGAACGCCAGCGACATCGCCCGGCCCAGCCCGGACGAGCCTCCCGTGACAACGATCGTCTTCCCCGTGAGCCTCAGCTCAGGAGCCCCTTGGCCAGCCCGCCGTCGATCAGCACCGTGATCCCGCTGATGTACGCCGCGCGCGTCGAGCAGAGGAAGGCGACGGCGTCGCCGATCTCGCCCGGATCGCCGAACCGGCGGGCCGGGATCAGGCCCTCGTCGCGCGTGCGGTCGCCGGCTGGGTCGTCGCCCATCGCGTAGATGTTCTTCATCCGGTCGGTGTCGATGAAGCCCGGCGCGATGGAGTTGACGGTGATGCCGTTCGGCCCTTCGTCTTGCGACAGCGACTTCGCCCAGCCGGTCACGCCGGGCCGGTAGACGTTCGACAGCAGCAGACCCTCGCTGGGCTCCTTGACCGCGGACGAGGTGATGTTCACGACCCGGCCGCGCCCGCTCTTACGCAGCTCGGGCAACGCCAGCCGCGTCATGCGGAGCGTCGACATCAGCGTCAGCTCCCAGGCCGCGCGCCAGGCCTCGTCGTCGAAGTCCTCGAACCCGCCGGCGGGCGGCCCGCCGCTGTTGTTGACGACGATGTCGATCTTGCCGAAGCGCTCCAGCGTGCCGTCGACGGCCGCGCGCAGCGCCGCCGGGTCGGTCGAGTCGCCGGCCACGGCGAGCGCCTGCGCACCCGAGCCAAGCCCCTCGATCTCGGCCACCGCCTGGTCGAGCAGCTCCTGCCGGCGGGCGAACAGCGTGACGCTGCAGCCCTCGCGGGCCAGCGACAGCGCGGCGGCGCGGCCCATGCCGGACGAGGATCCGGAGACGATGGCGACACACCCTGCGAGACCGAGATCCATGGAACTCCTCACCTCATCACGACGGTTATGATCGCCGCGAGTCTAGACCACGGGGCCTGGCGCGATGCACACCATCACAGACAGGGCGGCGCGGGCCATGGAGCGGCTCTCGCAGCTCGCGGAGATCGGCGCTGACGGCGAGCGCGGGGGCACCACCCGGCCCGGCCTGTCGGTCGACGAGCAGCGCGCATGCGAGCTGGCCGCGGAGTGGTGCGAGGAGGAGGGACTGGCCGTCTCGTGGGACGCCGCCGGCAACCTGATCGCCCGCCGGCCGGGCGCCCGCGAGGGCATCCCCGAGGTGTGGTCCGGGTCGCACCTGGACACCGTGCCCGGCGGCGGCCGGTTCGACGGAGCGCTGGGGGTGCTGGCCGCGCTGGAGGCCGTTGCCGCCCTGGGCAGCACACCGCTGGCGGCGCCGCTGGCCGTCGTTGTCTTCCGCGACGAAGAGGGCTGGCGCTTCGGCCGGGGCTTCTTCGGCAGCCGCGCAGTGTGCGGCGGGGTGACGGAGGACGAGCTGGAGTCGGCGGACGTCGACGGCATCCGCGTCCGCGATGCGCTGGACGAGCTGGGCCTCGAGGGTCCGCCCGTTGCCGGCCCGCTGCCCGGCACGTTCGTCGAGGTGCACGTCGAGCAAGGCCCGGTGCTCGAGCGCGCCGGCCACAGGCCATGCAGTCGTCGGCTCGATCGCCGGGATGGCGGGCTACACGGCGACTATCCACGGCGACGCCGGCCACGCGGGGACGACCCCGATGGCGGGACGCCGCGACGCGTTCCTGGCTGCCGCCGAGCTCGCGATCGCGCTACGCGATGTCGCACTGACGATCCCCGGCGCCGTCGTCACCACCGGCGACGTGCGCATCGCCCGACCGGCGGCGAACGTCGTGCCCGGCCGCGTGGAGCTGGCGGTCGACGCCCGGGCGCCGTCGAACGAGGCGCTGGGGACGTTGCTGGACGCCGTCGAGGCGTCCGCTGCGGCGACCGCGGCGCGCTCGGGCTGCACCGTCGATCTCGACCGGCAGTGGATGAGCGGCCCGGTGCAGATGTCCGAGCGCGTCCGCGCAGCGCTCGCCGGTGCCGCGGCGGCGGCCGGGGTGGCTATCATCGAGCTGCCGTCCGGCGCAGGCCACGACGCCGGCGTGCTGGCCGCGGCGGGCGTGGATGCCGGGATGCTGTTCGTGCGCAGCCTGAACGGCGGCGTCAGCCACCGCCCCGACGAGCTGTCCGCCGAGGACGACGTGGCCGGTGCGATCGGCGTCCTCACAGGCGCGCTGGCGACCCTGGCCGGGGCTTGGTAATGTCGTTACAACCGTTATGACGACTCCTGCAGCCTCACCGTCAGAGCGATCCGAGCGCCGCCGCCGCGAGGTCTGCCTGGCCGCGCGGACGGTGATCGTCCGCCAGGGCCTGGAGGCGACGACGCTGCGCGACATCGCCCGCGAAGGCGGCTTCACGACCGGTGTCGTCAGTCACTACTTCCCGGACAAGACGGCCGTCATCGTCGGCACCTTCACCTTCGCGGCCGAGGAGTGGAACATCCTCGTTCAGCGCACCGTGACCGCCGCACCGACAGCGGAGCATTGCCTCGTCAACCTCGTCCGCGTCTCGATCCCCACCGACCCGGTGTTCCGGTCGGAGTGGCGGCTGTGGTCGGAGATGTGGACGTACGCCGAGCGTGACCACGCGTTTGCCGAGCAGCTTGTCGACTCGGACGCCGCCTGGGAGCGGTTCGTCCGCGACGCGCTGGTGCGCGCCTCGGAGGCCGGCCTGATCCGCGCCGATCTGGACATCGACACCGAGGCTGCCGTGTTCGCTCGGCTGGTCGACGGCCTCGGGCTGCGCTCGTCGCTGAGCGGCCGCTGGACGGCGGCCCGCCGGCAGCTGGTGCACCACATGGCGACACTGGGCGTGTCCGAGACGCTGCTCGCGCAGATGCTGGAGGACTCGTGAGCGGCCGGCGGGTCGTGATCAGCGGCGGCACGGTCGCCACCGACTACGGCGTGTTCGAGGCCGACGTCGTGATCGAGGACGGCCGCGTGGCGGCGATCGCGGAGGGTGCGGGCCGCAACGGCGCCGACGAGGTGATCGACGCGACAGGGCTGGTCGTGATGCCGGGCGCGATCGACATGCACGCCCACTTCGAGGATCCCGGCCATACCGAGCGCGAGGACTTCACCACCGGCACGATGTCGGCCGCCGCCGGGGGCATGACCACGATCATGGAGCACCCGCTGACGTATCCACCGGTGACGACGCGTCAGCTGTACGTCGAGAAGCGGGAGATGGCCAAGCGCAAGGTCGTCATCGACTTCGGCCTGTGGGGCGCGCTGACCGCGCCGTCGATCCCCGAGATCGCCGGCCAGCACGAGGAGGGCGCCGGCGGCTTCAAGGCCTTCATGCCGATCTCCGACCCCTCGTACCCGCACGTCACGGACGCCGAGTTCCTGGACGGCATGCGCGAGGTCAAGGCGGTCGGCGGACTGGTGCTGGTGCACGCCGAGAGCGACTCGCTGCTGCAGGCAGGCCTCGCCCGGATGAAGGCCGAGGGCCGCACCGACCCGATGGCCCACCACGAGTCTCGGCCGGCGTTCGTCGAGGAGGAGGCCGTCCACCGCGCGCTCTACCTCGCCGCCCACGCCGACGTGCGGATCCAGATCGTGCACGTCTCCAGCCCGGTCAGCGCCGAGCTCGTGAAGCAGGAGAAGCTGCGCGGCCGGCCGGTGTCGATGGAGATCTGCCCGCACCACCTGACGCTCGACCTGGACGACCTCGTCCGGCTCGGCCCCTACGGCGTCTGCGCGCCGGCCCTGCGCGAGCGGGAGCTGGTCGAGCGCCTGTGGTCGTACGTTCTCGACGGCACCGCCGACTGCCTGATCTCCGACCACAGCGCCTACACGCTGGCGGAGAAGGAGGGCGGCTGGGAGGACATCTTCGACGCGCTGCTCGGCTGCCAGGTGATCCAGGAGACGGTGCCGGTGGTGCTCGACGAGGCCTATCACCGGCGGGGGATGCAGCTCGACGCGTTCGCCCGCTTCGCCTCGACCACTCCGGCGCGGATCGCCGGCCTCTACCCGCGCAAGGGCACGCTGCTGCCCGGCTCCGACGCCGACATTGCGATCTTCGATCTCGACTCCGAGTGGGTCGTCGACGCGCGCAGCCAGCAGTTCTCGAAGAACCCGTGGTCGCCGTTCGACGGCCGGGCGCTCCGGGCTCGCGTGGTGCGCACGCTGGTTCGCGGCGAGACGGTCTACGCGGACGGTGAGATCGTCGCCGAGCCAGGATCGGGCCGGTTCCTGTCGTGCCACGACGACTACTCGCTGGGCGGAGCGCCGAAAGCGGCGACGGCGGGGTGAGCGGATGTTCCGGCTGGCGCTGATCAACCCGAACACTGACGAGCTCCACACGATGGCGATGCTCGGCGTCGCCCGCGACGTGCTGCCGGAGGGCTGCGTCGTGACGGCGATCAACCCGACGCGCGGGCCGTCGTCGATCGAGAGCGAGGCCGACGCGGTGATCGCCGCGGCCGAGGTCGCAGCCCTGGTGCAGTCGCTGGAGCCGCACGACGCCTACCTGATCGCGTGCTTCGGCGATCCCGGGCTGGACGCCGCCCGCGAGCTGACCTCCGCGCCCGTCGTCGGCATCGGCGAGGCGGCGTACGCCGCGGCGGCGCTGGTGGCCAAGCGGTTCGGCGTCGTGACCACGCTGCCCCGCGGCATCCCGGCGCTCGAGGAGGCGCTCGAGTTCCGCGGCGTGCGCTCGTCGTGCGCCGGCATCCTCCCGCTCAACATCCCGGTGTCGGAGCAGGGGAGCCATCACCCGGACACGACGCCGGCGATCATCGAGGCGGGCCGGAAGCTGGTCGACGAGCATGGAGCCGAGGCGCTGATCCTGGCCTGCGGCGGCATGGCCGACGTGTCCCGCGCAGTGCAGGACGCGACCGGGGTGCCCGTGTGCGACGGCGTCGCGTTCGGCGCGATGCTCGCCTACTCGCTCTGGAGCTGCGGCCTGCACACGAGCAAGACCGGCGCCTATGCCGACCCCGAGCAGATCGCATACGTCGGGATGGAGGACGTCTAGTGCGCGCCGCGACCTTCCGGGAGCACGGCGGTTCCGAGGTGATGCTCTGGGAGGAGCTCGACGACCCGGCGTGCGGCCGCGACGAGGTGGTGATCCGTGTCCAGGCCTGCGGGCTTAACCACAGCGACCTCGACTCGCGGGCCGGCACCTCCCGCTGGCCGTTCTCGATGCCCTGGGTGCTGGGCGCCGAGTTCGCCGGCACCGTCGAGGAGGTCGGCGACGAGGTCGAGGGGATCGCACCCGGCGACGCGGTCACCGCCTACCAGCAGTACGCGTGCGGCCGCTGCGCCGCCTGCGGGCGGTGGCGCTCGGATCTGTGCGAGCGCTTCGTGGTGTTCGGCACCGATCGCTGGGGCGGGTACGCCGAGCTGGTGTCGGTGCCCGCGCGGGCGGTGCTGCCGCTGCGCTCGGCCGATGACGTGGTGACGGCCGCGGCCGCCCAGTGCGTGGTCTCGACGGCCTGGTCGATGGTCGTCTCGGTGGCCGCCCTGCGGGCGGGCGAGACGGTGCTGGTGCCGTCGGCGTCCGGCGGGGTTGCCGGCGCTGCCGTCCAGGCGGCGCGGATCGCCGGCGCGCGCGTGATCGCGTCCGTTGGCTCGCCGGACAAGGTCGAGGCGGTGCGCAAGCTGGGCGCGGACGTCGTGTTCTGCTACCGCGACGTGCCGGTGGCCGAGGCCGTAGCCGAGGCGACGGACGGGACCGGCGTCGACGCCGTCGTCGACACCACCGGCGGCCCGCGGTTCGGCGAGCACCTGGCCGCGATGGCCCCCGACGGCCGGCTGGTCACCTGCGGCGCCCATGCGGGCGAGGTCGTGCCGCTGGACCTCATCGAGCTGTTTCGCCACGGCCACCGGATCCTCGGATTTCGCGTTGCCACGCCCGACGAGATCCGCGATGCGCTGCTGATGGCGCTTGACGGCAGGATCACCGTCCCCGTCGACCGGACGTTCCCGCTCAGCGAGGCGGCGGCCGCGCACGCGTACATGGACGAGCGACGCCATGTCGGCAAGATCGTGCTGGTGGCGGCATGAGGACGATCTGCTATCTGGCGCACTGCCTGCTCAACGCCAACTCGAAGGTCGACGAGGGCGCCCGATGCTCGGGCGTGTGGTCGCCGGTGGTCGGGATGCTCCGCGAGCGCGGCGCCGTGATCCGCCAGATGCCCTGCCCCGAGCTCGCCTTCGGCGGCACCCGCCGGTTCTGGGCGGTGCGCGAGCAGTACGACACCCGCGCCTTCCGCGCGCACTGCGAGCGCCTGGCGGCGCCGCTGGCCGCGCAGATCCGGGCCGACCTCGAGCAGGGTGACCGCGTGGTCATCGTCGGCATCGACGGCAGCCCGACGATGGGCGTCGAGCTGACGGCGTCGAGCGACGACTGGGGCGGCCGGCCGGACAAGCCGCTCGACGAGGACTACCCGGTGCGCCCAGGCGCGGGGCTGTTCACCGAGATTCTGCTGGTCATGCTCGCCCGCGACGCGACGCGGATCCGCGTCGTCGGCGTCGGCCAGGACCTGCTCGACTACGACGAGGAGCGGGAGATGGCGAAGCTGCGGGAGGTGGTCGCCGATGCGCGGTGACGGCCGCTCGCGGCGGATCCTGGTGGTGCCGGACTCGGTGGTCAACCCCGCGGACGGCAGTACCGATCACCTGAGCGCATTCGCCGACGAGGGCTGGGGCGTGGTTGCGCTGGGACCGCCGGGGCTCGTCCCGGTCGCCCGCGACGCCTGGATGGAAGCGATCGTCGACCAGGTCGTCACCTTCATCGACGACGGATACCTGGTCGTGCTCGCCGAAGGCGACGACCCCGAGTCCGAGAGGTTCAGCCGCGCGCTGCGCGAGGCGGGCCGCGACGTCAGCGGTCACATCGACCTTCCCGAATAGCCGACTAGGATTCAGTTCCACCGGCCGGCGGAAGGAGGCGAGTGCAAGCGCCGGTCTCTCCGGGAGGTTTGCTGCGAGGACGAGCGGTCGATGCCGACCGCGTCGTGCTGGTGCGCATGGAGATCTGCCCCGCGGGCAGCTGCCTGACCCGCGTGGTCGAGGCCGAGGTCGACCGTCGGGGAGGCTACGAGCTGGAGGTTCCGCCGGGCTCTGCCCCCACGGCGCGTGGTGTGGACTGCGCGCTCACCTACGAGCTGCGCCGGCTGGACGCGCGCGGGCGCACCGCGGACGACCCGGTCGAGGAGGTGCTGGTGACCGCCGAGCTCGAACACGCTCTGGCGGAGGAGCGCGGGCAGTTCGGCGACCGGCTGATCAGCCGCTTCGGCGCGCGCCGGTTCCACATCGAGCTGGCCGAGGCGGACGTGCAGGGCGGCGGCCACGTCGCGGGCCGGGTGCACGCGAACGGCGACCGGCTGCCCGACGAGCTGGTCGTCGGCTGCCGGTGCCAGGAGGCGTGGCGGCTGGACGGGCGCGGCCGGTTCCGCAACCTCAACGCCCCGCCGCTGTGGCATCACGTCACGCTGTGGGAGGAGCGAGCCGACGTCGAGTGGCGCGAGGGCGCGCACTGGGCGGCGTTCGCCTTCGACCTGCCGGCGGGGCTGCCGCCGGCGATCGAGGGCCGCTCGATCGCCTTCCGCTACGAGATCGAGGCCAGCACGCGGGGCCGGCTGGGGCTGCGCGAGCGGGCCGCCGAGACGCCGATCGGCTTCGACGTGGTGACGCGTTGACACCGTCCGCCGCGGCGTGAGAGCGTCCCCGGCCACATGGCGGTGAGTGTTGACATCCTCGGCCCTGCGCCGGTTGATCCGATCGCGACGCAGCACATGGTGCCGATGCGCGACGCCGTCGAGCTGGCGACCGACGTCTACCTGCCAGAGGGAGCCGGCCCGTTCCCGGCGGTGCTCGTGCGGCTGCCCTATGACAAGAACGGCCGCTACTGCTGGATGCCGTTCATCGCCAGGCACTTCATCGCCCGCGGCTTCGCCTTCCTGCCCCAGGACGTGCGCGGCAAGTTCCGCTCCGGCGGCGACCCGCTGGCCTTCGTCAACGAGGTGCCCGACGGGTACGACACGATCGAGTGGATCACCTCCCAGCCGTGGTGCAACGGCGACGTTGGCATGTGGGGCGACAGCTACTACGGGTTTACCCAGTGGGCCGCGGTCGCCTCCGGGCACCCGGCCCTGAAGGCGATCGTCCCGCGTGTGACGATCATCGACATCGACTCCTGGCTGGACGGCGTGACGCCGCTCTACGGCGCCCACTACCTGGCGGAGTACTGGACCGACCACAACACCAACGAGTGGCCGATCGACTGGAGCCGGCGGCCACTGGCCTCTGTGTTCGACGAGGGCTTCGAGCGGCTGGGGCGGCGCTGCGCGTCGTTCGACTACGTGCTGGAGCGCTCGCACGGTGCCCCGCGGGCGCCCATCTACCCCGGCGACCACCCGCTCGACGTGCTTCGCATCCCGACGCTGCATGGTGTCGGCTGGTTAGACAACATCACGCCGCCGCATATGCTCGACTACGAGGTGCTGATGGGGAACCCGGAGACGGCGCCGTTCCAGTACCTGCACGCGGGCTCGACCGACCACGAGAACTACCAGATCGAGAAGGCACCGATCCCGGAGCCCGACGACCACGCGACGCACGACGACGCGCTGGCCGAGATGCTGCCCCGCTACCTGGGCCCGGCGCTCGACTTCTTCGACGCCTTCCTGTCGGGGCGCACCGACCCGGCGGCCATGCCGCGCGTGCGCTGGCACCTGCCGCGGGAGGGCTGGCGGGAGTCCGCCAGCTGGCCCCCGCCCGGGGCGCACGAGCTGCGCTTGTACCTCGACGAGCCGGGGAAGGCGGCCGGTGCGCCGCCCGGCGGCCTGCTTGCGGCGCGACCGGGGGAGGCCGGCGAGGCCGCCTGGACGCACGATCCGGAGCACCCCGTGCCCTCGACGCTGGTCGATCCGTTCTCCTCGGTGTTCGAGTACCCGGACGAGCGGGATGTGGAGGGCCGGCCGGACGTGATGGTGTTCACGACGCCGGCGTGGGACGAGCCGGTGACGCTCGCCGGCCGCGTGGTTGCGCACTTGCGGGTTGCCGGCGACGGGCCGTCGATGTACGTGCACGTCAAGCTCGTCGACGTCCAGCCGGACGGTCAGGCGCACACGCTGCTCTACGGCCAGCAGGTGGTCGAGCGGCCGGACGGCGGGACAACCGCGGAGGTGTACCTCGGGCACACCGGCCACCTGGTCGAGCCCGGGCGGCGGCTGCGCCTGCACGTCGCGACCAGCGACTTCCCGGTGTTCCTGCTGCACCCTGGGACGGACGAGAATCCGTGGGACGCGACCGAGACACGCACCAACCGCCAGACGCTGGCGACCGGCGGTGACGCTGCGTCGTACGTCAGCCTGACGGTGCTGTGAGCGCCCGCTGAAGCGGCCCGAGGTCGGCGGCGGGCGGCTCGCCGGGCGCCGGGCGCGCGGCATGCGCTCGCACCAGGTCGTACGCGCGGCGCGTGCCGGAGCCGAGCTCCCCGCTGCGGCCGCGCAGATCGACCGCCTGGGCGGCCAGGTACAGCTCGCCCGCGGCGATGTACGCGGCCAGGTCGTGCATTTCGGCCAGCCGGCGCGCGCTCAGCGTGGTCGGGATCACCCGGTCTTCGATCCCCTCGGCGGTGCTCGTGGTCGGCACCTCGAGCGTGGTCGGCTGGGCCAGCAGGCGAGCCTCGGCGGCGGCCGCCGTCAGCCCGTAGACGACGATGCCGTGCCCGTCGTGGCTTGATGCGTCATCCTCCCGCAGGCCGGTGGGCAGGCCGCTGAACGCGGAGTAGACCAGCTTGTTCGCCCGCTCGCAGGACGCGGTGAGGACGTGCGCCAGCGCCAGCCGCAGGTAGTCGAGCACGACGCCGTAGGGGACGGAGTCGAAGTTGCCGTTGGAGAGCGCACGGCCGTCCGGGGCGATCGAGGGGTTGTCATGTGAGGCGACGAGCTCGGCTTCGACGATCGCGACCGCGTGGGCGAGGGCGATCCTGGCGGCGGCGTGGGTCTGCGGGACGACGCGCATCGTCAGCGGATCCTGCAGCTCGCGGTGCAGGCCGCCCGCGATCAGCGTGCCGCCGTCCAGCAGCGCCCGCAGCCGGTCGATCTGGCCGGCCAGTCCGGGCACCGGCCGGGCATCGGCGATCGCCGGGTCGAGCGCCTCGACATTCCCCACCATGCCCTCGAACGTGAGCATCGCCGACAGGTCGAACGCGTCCAGCAGCGCCTCGACGTCCGCCAGCGCGAGCGCCGTCCAGCCCAGCGTGAAGGCGTTCGAGTTGACGAAGGCCAGCGCCTCCTTGGCGGTGGGCAGCCACGGCTCGAGCCCCAGCCGCTCGAGCTCCGTCGCCCAGTCGCCGTCGCCGGTCAGGGCCTCCGCAAGGTCGGCCAGCGAGCCCAGATCGGACTGGCCCAGCGAGCCTGTCGTCCGCACGCGTGGCACCAGGCCGGCGTTGAGCGCCGCGACCAGGTGGTCGGCCAGCTCGGGGCGGACTCCGGCGCGACCCCGGCCGAACCCTGCCAGCTGGGCGAGCATCGCCGCGCGGACGACGTCCTCCGCGACGTCGGGGCCGGTGCCGGTGCGGTGCGAGAGCAGCAGCAGCCTGTTGAACGCCGCCTGGTCGCGCTCGCCGACGGCCACCCGCTTGAGCGCGCCGACGCCGGTGGTCAGCCCGTACACGCGCTCGCCCCGGGCGAGCAGCGCGGCGGTCACGTCGCGGCCGGCGGCGATCCGCTCGCGGGCCGCCGGCGCGAGCTCCACCGGGCAGTGGTCGCGGGCGACGGCCACCACGTCGGCGAGGGCCAGGCGGTCGTCGAGGATCAGGGCGTCGGGCATGGCAGGCGGCATCATGGCACCTGGACGAATGGGTCGCCGAGGGCACCGTCCCGCACGCGCACGCCCAGACCCGGGCCGTCCGGCGGCGCGAGCCGTCCGTCCCGCGGCTCGGGCATCCCCTCCGCGTTGTCGACGGTCACCCAGGCGTTGAAGTCGACGGTGTGCATGCGGTAGGCCTCCGGCGTCGAGACCGAGAGGTGCGCCATGGCAGCCGTGTCGATGCCGGCGCCGCCCGTGTCCTCCACCGTGACCATCATCCCCAGCTCGACCGCGACGTCCCTGATCTGGGCCGCCCGAGTCACGCCGCCGACCCGGGCGATCTTGATCGTCACCCCGCCGGCGATGCCGTCGCGCCATGCGGCCAGCAGCGCTGCCATCGAATCGATGTTCTCGTCGAGCACCATCGGCGAGGTGCAGTGCTCGCGAACCAGGCGGCACTCGGCGAGCGTTTCGCAGGGCTGCTCCAGCACGTGGTCGATGTTCGCCGCGAGCCGGACGAACCGCAGCGCCGAGGAGGTGCTCCACCCGCCGTTGGCGTCGGCGAACAGCACGACGTCCGGCCCCGCGGCGTCGCGAACGGCGGCCAGCCGCTCGGCGTCGACGGCCGGCTCGCCGCCCACCTTGACCTGCAGCCGCCGGTAGCCCTCGGCGAGGTGCCGGAGTGCCATGCCGGCGGCCTCGTCCGGCGCGACGGGCGGGATCGAGCGGTACAGCTCGACGGACTCGCCCTGCCCACCGCCCAGCGCCGTGCACAGCGGCAGTCCGCGGATCCTCGCGGCGGCGTCCCAGCAGGCCATGTCGATCGCCGACTTGACGTACGGATGGCCGCTCAGCGAGGCGTCCATGTGCTCCGCCAAGCGCAATGGCTGTGCGGCGTCCTGGCCGATCAGGGACGGGGCGAGCTCGGCCAGCCCGACCCGCGCGCCGGCGGCGAACGACGGTGCGTAGAACGATCCCAGCGGCGCCATCTCGCCCCATCCGGTGATGCCAGCCGCCGTGTCCAGGGCGACGATCGTCGAGTCGAAGCCGGAGGCCGATCCACCCGAGGTGGCGTACTCGCCGGCGGCGAATGGCTGCTGCTGGCGGTAGCCGCGGACGGCGACGATCTCAGTCACCGAGCTCGGTGCGCCGCCGTGTGACGAACTCCTCGAGCGCGGCGCGGACACCGTCGTCCAGCGGCGGCTGCTCGTAGCGCTCGAGCGTCTCCCGCCAGATTCCGGCGGCGCGGGCGGCAGCGTCCTGTGCACCGTTCCGCTCCCAGCGCTCGAAGTTCTCGGTGGACGAGAGCAGCGGCCGGTAGAAGCAGTCGCGGAAGCGCTCCAGCGTGTGCACTGCGCCGAGGAAGTGGCCGCCGGGGCCGACCTCCTGATGCGCGCCGTACGCCAGGCTCTCCTCGTCGACCTCGAGCGGCTTGAACTCCTCCTGCAGCATCCGCAGCATCTCGATGTCGACGATGAACTTCTCGTAGCTGGCGACCAGCCCCGACTCCAGCCAGCCGGCGGCGTGCTCGACGTAGTTCGCGCCGGCCAGGAAGGCGGGCAGCATCGTGTTCAGCCCCTCGTACGCGGCCTGGGCGTCCGGCAGCTGGCTGGACGTCAGGAACCCGCCGCCGGCTCGCCAGGGGATGCCGAAGCGGCGGGCGATCTGCCCCGAGCAGAGCAGGCCGATCGCCGACTCGGGGCCGCCGAAGCCGGGGGAGCCCGACTGCATGTCGGTGTGCGACAGGAAGGAGCCGAGGATCACCGGCGCCCCCGGGCGGATCAGCTGGGTCAACGAGAGCCCGGCCAGCGCCTCGACCGTCTGCTGCACGAGCGCCGCCGGCACGGATGCCGGCGCCATCGCGCCCATCAGCAGGAAGGGCGTGATCACGTTCACCTGCTCGGCCTCGGCGTAGACGATCATCGCCTCCAGCATCCGCGTGTCGAAGCGCAGCGGCGAGTTGGCGTTGACCACCGCGAAGACGCGCGCCTCGGGACGGTCGGCGTCGTCGGGGCCGAACAGGATGTCGGTCATGGCCAGCGTGTCGCGCGCCGCCTCGCCGGTGATCACCGCGCCCATGTACGGCTTGTCGGTCAGCGTCTGGACGGCCAGCAGCATGTCGAGGTGGCGCGAGTCGAGCGGCCGGTCGTTCGGCTCGCAGCACAGGCCGCCGGGCGTATCCAGCTGGTCGAACGTCTGCGACAGCCGGCAGAACCGCTGGAAGTCGGCCAGCGTCGCCTCGCGCCGCTGGTCGCCCTCCCGAACGAACGGCGGCCCCTGCGTCGGCGCGAAGAACATGTGGCGGCCGCCCACCCGCACGGTGCGGCCGGGGTTGCGGGCGACGAGGTCGTACTCGGACGGGGCCTTGGCGACCTGCTCGAGCACGAAGTCGGGGTCGAAGTGGACGACCTGGCCCTCGATCCGCTGGCCGGCCTGCCGGAACAGTTCGACTGCGTCGTCGTGCAGGAACTCGACGCCGATCTCGGAGATCAGCCGCCGCCACCCGCCCTCGATCGTCGCCATCGCGTCCTCGGACAGCAGCTCGTAGTGGGGGACGCGCTTGTCGAACACGCGCGGCAGGGTATCTCAGCAGTCGCTGTTTGGGCGGGCGCGATCACGGGTATGCGGCGCTGTTCGCACGAACGACAGAGGAGATCGCATGCTCGAGTTGACCACTGGAACCGCTGATGTCATCCGCAACCTGGTCGAGCAGGCCGACCTGCCCGAGGGCGGCGGCGTGCGCGTCCAGCTGGGCAAGGCGGACGAGAACGGCGCCGCGCCGGGCTTCGTGCTCGCCCTGGTTGACAGCCCCGAGGACGGCGACGAGGAGATCACGCAGGACGAGGCCCACGTGTACGTGGACTCCGAGGGCGCGCGCATCCTCGACGACGCGGCACTCGATGCGCATGTCGAGGGCAGCGACGTCACGTTCTCGCTGATGCCCAAGCCGATCGCCTGAAAAATCGAGGTCTGACCCCGATTTTTCAGCGGTCAGCCGTCGCCGGGGTCGCCCTGGCCGCGCAGGAAGCGCTCGATCTCCCGCGCGAGCTCGTCGCCGGACGGGAGTTGGTCCTCGTCGAGCTCGCCGGCGACGGACTCCAGCCGGCGGACGGTGTCCTTGAGCATCGCGTCGGCGGCGACGGCCGCGTCGTAGTGGGCGAGCTGCTCCCGCTGGTCGTTTCGCAGGTCGTCGACGTCGAAGTCGATGCTCAGGTGGCGGCCCAGCCGCTCGACCAGCGCGACGCTGGCGGCCGCGTAGCCGATGCTGGCATAGGGCGGCACCTGGGCGAAGAATCCGGCGGCCGGGATACCGGAGGCGGTGACCGCCATCTCCAGCGCCGACAGCGCCGCGGCGGGGACGCGCAGCAGGCCCTCCGGGCCGCGCGCCTCGCCCGGCGCCAGCAGGTCGTCCCGCGATGCGGTGGCCATCAGCGGCACCGGCCGCGTATGGGCGACCGCGGCGGGCACGGCGCCCAGGCTGACCCACTCGACGACGCCCAGCCGGTGCATCAGCTCGGCGACGTCGGATGCCAGCTCCTGCCAGCGCAAATCCGGCTCGGCGCCGGCGAAGACCAGGAGGTCGCGCCCGGCGACTCGTACGTGGCGCAGCGCCAGCTCCGGCCAGCGCAGCTCGGACAGCCGTCCGTCCTCGACGTCGAGGATCGGCCGGCGCGACCGGTAGTCGAAGATCGCGTCGCCGTCGAAGGTCGCGACGACCGTGCCGCCTGCGCCGATATGGGCCACCGCGTCGGACGCCGCCTCGGCCGCATCGACCCAGCCGTCGAACGACGCGATGACGACGGCGTCGTCGATTGCGGGCAGATCCTCGGCCATGTGGTAGAGGGCCACGGCGCAGAGGATACGAGAATCAGCGAAGGATGCCGCGCAGAGCCGCCCGCGCGGCCAGCCAGCCGCACATTCCGTGCACCCCGCCGCCGGGCGGCGTCGACGACGAGCAGATGAACAGCCGGGGGTCTGGCGTCGTGTACGGAACCGGGCGCAGAGCCGGCCGCGCCACCAGCTGGCGCAGGTTCGCGGCCCCGCCGTTGATGTCGCCGCCGACGTAGTTGCGGTTGTGTGCCTCCATCGCCGCCGGGCCCATCGCGTGGCGGGCGAGGACGACGTCGCGGAACCCAGGGGCGAACCGCTCAAGCTGATCCTCGATCGCCTCGGTCATGTCCAGCGTCGATCCGTTGGGCACGTGGCAGTAGGCCCACAGGGTGTGCTTGCCGTCGGGCGCGCGGCTGGAGTCGGACAGGCTCTGCTGCGCGACCAGCACGTACGGCCGCCGGGGATGGACGCCACGCGCCACCTCGGCCTCGGACGCGCAGATCTCGGCCAGCGTCCCGCCGACGTGCACGGTGCCCGCCCGCCGCGGCTCCTCGGCCGCCCATGGCACCGGCTCCGAGAGAGCGTAGTCCAATTTGAAGACACCTGGTCCGTAGCGAAAGCCGCGCAGCGCCTTCGCGTACCGCCCGGGCAGCGCGTCACCAACGATCCGGAGCAGCGCACGCGGCGTGACGTCCAGCAGCACGGCCCGCGCGCCCTCGACGTCGGCCAGCGAGGTGACCGGAGCATCGGTCGCGATCTCGCCACCCAGGGAGCGGAGCAGCGAGGCCATCGCGCTGGTGATCGCGGCCGAACCGCCAACGGCGACCGGCCAGCCGACCCCATGCCCGAGCATCTGCAGCATCAGCGCGAACGCTGCGGTCCCGCGGCTCTCCAGCGGCTGCATGGCGTGTGCCGCGTTGCCCGCCACCAGCGCGCGCGCCGGCTCGGTGGCGAACCGGGCCCGTGCCAGCCCGGCCGCCGAGCGGATCGCCAGCAGCCCGAACCTCCCGGTCGCGACTGGGTGGCGGGGCGGGCGCACCGGGGGGCCGAGCAGGTCGTCCATCAATGCGCGCCAGTCGCGCGCCGCCGGGCCGATCAGCCTGCGATAGGCCGCAGCGTCGGCGCCCAGCGACACGGCGGTGTCGTCGACCGAGCGGTGCAGCGCCGCGGCGGTGCCGCCGTCGAGCGGGTGGGCCAGGGCCAGGTCGGGCTGGACGAAGCGCAGGCCGTGCTCCTCCAGCGGCAGTGCCGACAGGGCCGGGGACGCCAGCGTCAGCGGGTGGATCGCGGAGCACACGTCGTGCCGGAACCCGGGGAGCGTCAGTTCCGCGGTGCGGGTGCCGCCGCCGATTTCGGGCTCGGCCTCCAGCACCCGCACGGAGCGGCCGGCCCGGGCCAACGCGATCGCCGCCGCCAGCCCGTTGGGGCCGGCCCCGACGACGATCGCGTCGGGACCCTCCTCAGCCACGCCTGAAAGGCTTGGCTGCGAACCGCGCAGGGGCGGTCGCCATGTGGATGCCGGAGCGGATGCCCGAGTTGTGCCACACGTTGCCCGCGTTCCCCCACTGGCGGCTGCGGTCGACGCACACCATCTCCGAGACCACGTGTCCCTCGACGCCGAACGCCTGGGCCAGCGACTGCAGGGTGTGCTCCCAGTGCCGGTCCTCCTGCTTGTGGCCGCCGAAGGTCATGCCCATCTCGTAGAGCGGGTCGGAGGCGCGCATCAGCACGTGCGCCTGGGCGACCGTCACGCCGCCGTCCTCGTATGCGCTGAACGTGATCCACCCTGCGAACATGTGGCCCTGCGGCGTCATCAGCGTGAAGGACTCGTCGTCGGCGTACATCACCAGCACGCCCGTCGAGAGCTTCATGCCGCCCGGCATGCCCAGGTCGAGCACCGCCACCTCGCCCGGCTGGATACCGGCCAGCGGCGCGAAGAAGCGGTTGTTCTTCGGCCAGAACGACGGGAAGTCGCGCTTCCAGACGGCGATCACCTGCTGCGGGGTGACGTCGGCGCCCAACAGCCGCACGCGGTAGGTCTTCTGCCACATCCGGCCGAAGCCCTGGACCGGCGACGTCGGCCGGCGGCCGGCGACGTTGATGCCCGACGAGCCCGGCTGCACGCCGGCCACCTCGAGCCGCTCGACGGGCTTCGCCCAGGACTCGCCGTCTCGATGTGTTCGCTCGGTGCTCACGTCGTTTGCTCCCTTCAGGCGGCGGCTGCGAGCGCGCCGGCCTCGTCGCTGTGGATGCCGATCGCCTCGTCGAGCCTGGTCAGCTCGAAGATCTGGCGGTAGTGGTCGGTCAGTCCGTACGCCATCAGCCGCTGCCGGTTGCGGTTCGCCCGCACCAGCAGGGTGACCAGCAGGCCGATCCCGCTCGAGTTCATGTACTCGAGGCCGGTGAAGTTCAGGATCACGCAGCGCGTTGCGTCGCCGCTGGCCCGTCCGTAGGCGTCCATCAGGATCGGCTCACACGCCGCCGTGATCTCACCCTCGATGTCGATCACGCTGACGGACTCGTCCGGCGTTCGGACGTCCATGGACACCGTGGCCTCGGTCATCACTCGCTCCCCTCGTGACTGGACGCGGCGCTTGCCTCGTCCGCATAGATGGACATGAAGTCGGACAGGCGGGTGATCTCGAAGATCTCCCGGTAGTGGTCGGACAGCCCGCAGGCGGCCACCGCGACGCCGTCCGCGCGGGCCCGGCCCAGCAGGCCGACGATCAGGGCGATGCCGGTCGAGTTGATGTAGTCGACGGCGCCGAAGTCGAGCAGCAGCGACGACGGGCCGGACGACGACGCCTCGGTGTACACGCCGTCGAAGGTGTCGCGCGCTCCGCCGTCGATGTCGCCGGCGAGGTGGATCGTCGCCCGCTGCGGGCCGGCCTCCACGCGTGCTTCAAGCGTCGTTGCCATCCGAGCCTCCTCCGTCGGTTCGCAGGACGAGCTCCACCGTGTGGTGATGCTCGTCGCCGCTGACATGCATCTCGTCCACCATGTTGCGGATCAGGAACAGGCCCCAGCCGCGCGGCGTCTGGTCGCCGGCCAGCTTGGCCTCGAGATCCGGCTCGGGAGCCTCGCCGATGCCGCGGGCGCCGCCCTGGTCGGTGATCGACACGCGGATCGCGCCGTCGGCTTCGACCGCGCGGACATGCACCGGCAGGTCGGGGTTGAACCCGTTGCCGTGCTCCATCGCGTTCATCGTCGCCTCGCCGACCGCGGTCTTCAGCCGCTCCAGCCGCGCGGGCTCGACCGCCGCGTTCGCCAGCGCCCGCTCGAGCTGCCGGATCGCCTCGCGCTCGTTGCCCTGCACGCTGGCGACGGTGAAGTCGGCCAGCGTGGAGGACGTGTCGCCGGCGCGGCGGATGGTGACCAGCGTGATGTCGTCCTCCTGCTCGGCGACGCCGTCGGTGAATCGCCCCAGCGAGTCAAGCAGCGAGGCGATCAGCCGGCCGCCGGCGACGTCGCTCGACCCCGCCATCTGCTCGGCCAGCCGGTCCGACCCGAACATCTCGCGCGAGGTGTCGTGCGCCTCGGTCACGCCGTCCGAGTAGAGCAGCAGGTGCGCGCCCGGGCTCGAGCACTGCCTCGGTCTCCTCGTAGCTCATGCCCGTCATCAGCCCGAGCGGCATGCCTCGCGCCCGCAGCTCGCTGACCACGCCGTCGACCGACATCACCGGCAGGTTGTGGCCAGCGTTCGCGAACACCAGGCGCCCGGTGTCCGGCTCGAGAACGCCGTATAGGCAGGTGACGAACATGTTCTCCGGGATGTCCGGGCAGAGGTGCTCGTTGACGCGCTCGAGAACGGCGCCAGGCTCGAGCAGCCGCTGCGCGGACGCGCGCAGGACGCTCCTGGTCGCGGCCATCACGAGGGCCGCGGGGACGCCCTTGTCGGTGACGTCGCCGATGACGATGCCCAGCCGCCCGTCGGGCAGGTCGATGAAGTCGTAGAAGTCGCCGCCCACCTCGCGGGCCGGCCGGTAGTCGGCGGCGACGCCCCAGCCGTCGAGCTCCGGCACCTGGCGGGGCAGGAAGTTCTGCTGGATCAGGCGGGCGACCGCGCAGCTCCTGGTCGAGGCGCTCCCGGCTGCGGATCTCGGCCTCCTGCTCGCGCACCAGCTGGCCGACCCGGACGGCCGGAGCAGCCTGCGCCGCCAGGCTCTCGAGCAGCCGCCGGTCGTCGCCGGAGTACTCCTGGTCGGAGAGCCGCGGCCCCAGGTTGAGCAGCCCGATCAGCTCGCCCTGCGTGACCAGCGGCACCACCAGCTTCACGCCGGCGGCGCGCAGCTGATCGAGCGCGGGCGACTCCAGCTCCAGGCCCTCGATGTCGATCGCGCCCGGGCGCGCTCTGGAAGAACGCGATGATCGGATCGTTGGGCGCGATGTCGACCGGCGACAGCTCGGCCGCCGCCGTCGCTGCGCCCTCCGCTTCCGGCGGGGACGCGACGACCGCGGGCGCGGTGCGACCGCGGAAGATGACACGTCGCAGGCTGTGGGCGATGGTGCTCATGACACCTCCGTTGTATCCGGTCGTGCGTTCCGGGATCGTTACGGTCGCGAAGCCAGGGGAGCATCTGCGATCCCCGGCCCCGTGACAAGTGTCGCGCAGTGGACACCGTCTGGATCGTTACGGAATGGTCTGAGATACTCGCATCGTGACGCTCCGGATCGATGTGCTGGGGACGCCGCGGATCGAGGTCGACGGCGAGGCCCTGGGTGTGGACACGCGCAAGGCAACCGCGCTGCTCGCCTACCTGGCTGTGACCGGCGGCGTCCACGGCCGCGACCTGCTGGTCGACCTGCTGTGGCCGGACTCGGAGCCGGATCGGGGACGGGCCGCGCTGCGGCGCACGCTCTCGACGCTGCGCTCGGCGCTGGGCGGCCGCTGGCTCGACGCCGGCCGGGCGGCGGTCGGCCTCGAGCTGGAGGACGACGCGATCGACGTGCGCCGGTTCCGTGCGCTGGTCGCGTCCGCAGGTGGCGGCACGGCCGGGATCCGTCCGCTGACCACGGCCGTGATGTTGCACCGGGACGACCTGCTGGCCGGCTTCGGGCTGCGGGACAGTGTGGCCTTCGACGATTGGCAGCGCGCGGCGGCGGGGACGCTGCGCGGGGAGCTCGAGATCGCGCTCGACAGGCTGGTCGGCGCCCTCGCCGAGGCGGGCCGCGCGGACGAGGCGATCGCCCACTGCCAACGGCGGCTCGCGCTCGACCCGCTGCACGAGCCGGCGCACCGCGCGCTGATCCGGCTGTACGCGGCCAGCGGCCACCGCGCCGAGGCGCTGAGCCAGTACCGCCAGTGCGTCCGCGTGCTCGACCGCGAGCTCGGCGTGCGCCCGCTGCCCGAGACCAGCGAGCTGTACGACGCCGTCAACGAAGGCGCGGCCGTCGAGTGGCCGGCTGCGCCGCGCGCCGACCACGTGCCGCAGCACGCGCCCGACCGGCCGCTGGTCGGCCGGGCCGGAGAGTGGGCCGTGCTCACCGAGCAACGCGCCCTGTGCCGCGACGGCGGGCGGCTGGTCGTGGTCGAGGGGGAGCCGGGCGCCGGCAAGACCCGCCTGGCCGCGGAGCTGCTGGGCGCAGTCCGCGCCGAGGGCGGCGTGGCCGTCGAGGCCCGCTCCCACGATGGGGAGGCGGCGCTGCCGCTGGGACTGGTCGCGGCGGTGCTGCGGGCGGCGCTCGAGGCGCGCGGCGGCGCGCAGCTGGCGGCGGTGCCCGACCACTGGCGGGGCGAGGCCGCGCGCCTGGTTCCCGAGGTGGGCGGCGTCGCCGTTGCCGGGGAGGACGACGTGGCGGCCCAGCAGCGGCTGCACGAGGGGCTCACGCAGGTGCTGTGCGCACTGCTGGCCGGCGACCCGCCCGGCCTGCTGCTGCTGGACGACCTGCAGTACGCCGACCCGGCCTCGCTGGCGGTGATCGGCTACCTGGCGCGTCGCCTGGGTGGCACACCGGTGCTGGTGGTGGTCTGCTGGCGGCCGGAGGAGACGTCGGCCGACCACGCACCGCTGCGCCGGCTGGCGGGGCACGTGCTTCGGCTGCCCCGCCTCAGGCGGACGGACGTGGAGGAGCTTGCCGACGCCGCGGGCCTCGGCCGGCACGCCGAGCGCCTGTACGACGAGACCGAGGGTCTGCCGCTGTTCGTGGTCGAGTATCTGGCGGCCCTGGAGGGCCCGGATCCCGACGCACTCCCCGGCGGCGTCCGCGAGCTGCTGGACGCCCGGCTGGACGGGGTCGGCGAGGCGGCGGCACAGCTGCTGGCGGCGGCGGCAGTGATCGGCCGCTCCTTCGACGTCGACACGCTGCGGGCCGCCAGCGGCCGCGGCGAGGACGAGACCGTCACCGGCCTCGAGGAACTGACCCGGCGCGGCCTGATCGTCGAGCGCGAGTCCGGCTACGACTTCTCGCACGACAAGCTGCTCGACCTGGTCTACGAGCGGGCGAGCCTGGCGCGCAAGCGGCTGCTGCACCGCCGGGTGGCCGCCGCGCTGGCCGGCCAGCGGGCCGATGCGGCGCTGGTCGCCCGCCACCTGCTCCAGGCCGGTCGTGACGCCGAGGCGGCCGAGGCGTTCACGACCGCGGGCGACCGGGCACGCGCGCTGCATGCCACCAGCGAGGCGCTCGACGCCTACCGGTCGGCGATCGCCCTGGGCCACGAGCAGCGCGGCGACCTGGACGAGGCGATCGGCGACCTGCACACGCTGCGCGGCGAGTACGGGTCGGCCGTTTCGGCGTACGAGGCGGCTGCGGCGCTGGCCGATCCGGCGAGGCTGGCCGCGATCGAGCACAAGCTGGGCCGTGTGCACGACCGGCGCGGCGATCCCGAGCTCGCCGAGCGGCATCTCGCCGAGGCGTTGCGCCTTGGCGGCGAGCCCGCCCGCGTCCAGGCCGACCGCAGCCTGGTCGCCCATCGGCTGGGCCGGGACGCGGACGCGGAGGAGCTCGCCCGCCTCGCGCTTCAGCTGGGAGAGGCTGGGGAGGACGCCGAGGCCGTCGCCCAGGCGGAGAACATCCTGGGGATGCTGACGAGTGACCGCGGCCACCTGGAGCGGAGCGTCGAGCTGGCCGAGTCGCTCCCCGACCGAAGCGTGCTGGTCGCCGCGCTCAACAACCTCGCGCTGGCGTATGGCAGCGACGACCCGGCGCGGGCGATCGCGCTGACCGCCCGGGCGCTCGGGCTGTGCTCGGAGCAGGGCGACCGCCACCGCGAGGCCGCGCTGCACAACAACCTGGCCGATCTGCTGCACCGCACGGGCCGGGATCCCGAGTCGATGGACCACCTCAAGCGGGCGGTCACGATCTTCGCCGAGGTGGGCGACGAGACCGGCGGCATGCAGCCCGAGGTGTGGAAGCTGGTCGAATGGTGAGATGATGGGCCGCGTGAGCGAGGGGCAGATCGACGTCACCGGCGGCAGCGTCTGGTACCGCACCTACGGCGAGGGCGATGCGACGCCGGTGCTGCTGCTCCACGGCGGCCCGGGCGCGGCCAGCGACTACATGCAGCCGCTGGCCGAACGGCTCGGCGAGCACCGCCCGGCGATCGTCTACGACCAGCTCGGCTGCGGCCGCTCCGACCATCCCGACGACGACTCGCTGTGGACGGTCGACCGGTCGGTCGCCGAGGTCGACCAGGTGCGGGGAGCGCTCGGCCTCGACCGCTGCCACCTGCTCGGCCAGTCGTGGGGCGGCTGGCTGGCGATCGACTACATGTGCCGAGCGCCGTCGGGGATCGAGCGGCTGGTGCTGGCCAGCACCTCGTCGAGCATCCCGCAGTTCATGGCCGACGCCCGCAAGCTGATCGAGGCGATGCCCGAGCCGCACGCGAGCACGCTGATCGAGCTCGGCGACCGCGGGGAGTACGACAACCCGGACTACCTGGCGGCGGTCGACGTCTTCTACCACCTGCACCTCTGCCGGGCCGACCCGTGGCCGGACGCGCTTGTGCGCAGCTCCGACCAGATGGAGGGCAACCGCGTCTATCTGGTGATGAACGGGCCGACCGAGTTCGACGTGATCGGGCGGCTGGCGACGTGGGACCGGACGGCCGACCTGGGCCGGATCGACGTGCCCACGCTGATCACTTGCGGTCGCTACGACGAGATCACGCCCGCCTGCTCGGAGACGATCCACGCCGGCATCCCGGACAGCCGGGTGGTGGTGTTCGAGGAGAGCGCCCACGTCGCCCACCTCGAGGAGGGCGAGCGCTACGCCGGGGTGGTCGAGGACTTCCTGGCCGCCGGCGGCTAGCTAGCAGCCGTCGTCTGCCGGCTCGCCGCACGATGCGGCGGCGCCGTCTGCGGCCCGGGCGAGCAGCGCGTTCAGCTCGGCCCGCTCGCCCTCGCCGAGCGCGGCCAGCACCTCGTCGTCCACCGACCGCAGCGCGCGGTCGACCCGATCGAGCGTCCGCCGGCCCTTGGGCGAGAGCTCGATTACGCCGCGCCGGCGGTCGGCCCGGTCGCGCGTGCGGACGATCAGGCCGGCGTCCTCCAGTTCGTTGAGCAGCCCCACCAGGTTCGACGGATCGACGCCGGCCACGTCGAGCAGCGTCTGCTGAGCCGCGGCGCCGCCCGCCCGCAGGTGGCTGAGCACCAGCAGGTGGCGGGGCCGGACGCCGACCGGCTCCAGCGCCAGCTCGATCCGCCGCCGCATGCCGCGGGCGAGCACGGCGATCAGCACGCTCGAACTCTGGGACGCGGTGGTGGGCGACTCGGTGGCCATGCGCCCAGTGTACCGGCGGCGATCGTTTGCGTTCGCAATTACATCTGTGCTAGAAAAACGATTTGTCTACTGACAATCATCTGCGGAGGAGCAACGACCGATGAGCATCACGATCCCCGACCCCGGCCCGGCCAACGTCGAGTTCGAGCAGCCGGCGGATTCCGAACGACTTGCGCACGCGGCGGAGGCGATGTCCGCGCGCGGCTTCCTCCCGCAGATCGCCGACAGCGGTGACCACGCCCGCGAGCTCGTGTTCGAGCTGATCCCCGAGGGGGCCGAGGTGCACAGCGCACTGTCGGAGACGCTGAGCGAGCTGGGCATCAGCCAGATCATCGAAGAATCCGGGCGGTACGACTCGGTGCGGGCGCGGCTGAACCAGCTCGACCGGGAGACGCAGGGTCGGGAGATGCGCAAGCTCGGGGCGGCTCCCGACCACATCGTCGGCAGCGCCCACGCGATCACGGACGACGGCATCATCCTGATCGGCTCGGGCACGGGCAGCCAGCTCGGCGCCTACGCCTACGCCGCCGGCAACGTCGTCCTCGTGGTGGGCCATCAGAAGCTCGTCCGCGATCTCATCGAGGCGCGCCGCCGGCTGGTCGAGTACTCGCTGCCGAGGGAGTTCGTCCGCATGCAGGGGTTCGGTTACCCGGGCAGCCTGATCGGCAAGACGGCGACGCTGGAGGCCGACTTCGGCGGGCGGATCAACGTCATCCTCGTTCCGGAGACGCTCGGCTTCTAGTACGGTTGGGGGGTGAGCGACGCGACTGCGATCGGGACACCGCTGCGCGCCCGCCGGGAGCAGGGCGGCACGGCGGTGCTCGAGGACTGGGGAATCAACTCGGAGTACGGCGTACTGCGCGACGTGCTGCTCGGCTCGCCGGACGCGTTTCGCTGGCTGGGCGAGGAGAACGCGCAGTACAGCGCGTTGGTGCGGGACACCCTGCGGCGCGGCTATCGATTCGACCGTGATCTGGCGCTCCGCCAGCACGCCGAAATGGTGGACGCCTACCGCCAGGCGGGCGTCGCCGTGCACCTGCTCAACGCCTCCGGGGAGCAGCCCTACGGCGTCTACGCACGCGACTCGAACTTCATGACGCCGTTCGGCGCCGTGGTCACCCAGCTGGCGAACCCGCGGCGGCGCGGCGAGTACGCGAACGTGCTGCGGTTCTACCTGTCGCACGACATCACGGTCTACGACTTGGTCTCGGCCGGCAACTTCGAGGGCGGCGATTTCAACATGATCGCCCCCGGGTGCGTGCTGATCGGCTACACCGGGCTGCGCGGCGAGGAGGTCGCGGCGCGGCAGGTCGGCGGGTGGATGGAGGCCGAGGGGATCGAGGTGCGCTACGCGCCGATTGACGAGTACTACGTCCACATCGACCTGATGGTCTGCATGCTCGCCGAGAAGCTGGCCGCCGTCTGCCTCGACACGACCGACCCGGAGATCGTCACCTGGATCGAGTCGAAGGGCATCGAGCTCGTGCCGGCGAGCTTCCGCGAGACGATGGGCCTGGGCTGCAACGTGGTCGCGCTGGGCGACGACCGCGTCCTGTCTTCGACCGCGGCGCCGGAGCTGAACGCCCGGCTGCGGACGCTGGGCTTCGAGGTCTACGACCCCGACATGAGCCAGTTCCAGCTGGCGGGCGGCGGGGTGCACTGTATGTGCCAGCCGCTGCGCCGCGACCCGGGCTGATGAAACAAAGGGGTCTGACCCCGTTGTTACATCGAGCGTGCAACAAAGGGGTGTGACCCCGTTGTTGCGCGGTCTGGTTGAATCTCGCGTCGTGAGCGATCGACCGCAGGTGCAGCCCGTGTCGAGCCTGCGGGTGCCGAACACGTCCGACATCGACATGGCGGCGCTACGGGCCGAGCGCCTGGCCCGCCTCCAGCAGTCGATGCGCGACCGCGAGGTGCCCGCCTGTCTGTTCTTCCACCCGGCGAACATCCGCTACGCGACGGGCACCAGCGTGATGGACGTGTGGGCGTCCCAGACGTTCGCCCGCCACTGCCTGGTACCGGCCGAGGGCGACCCGGTGCTGTTCGAGTGCCACACGTCGCTGGACGTGTCGCGGCGCCACCTGAACGACGTGCGCCCGGCGGTCACCTGGCAGTTCATGCCCGACCGCGCGCCGGAGGTCACCCGCGCCTGGGCGGCCGACCTGATGTCGCTGCTCCGCGAGCTGGGCGCCGGTGACGGCCCGCTGGGGCTCGACCGGCTCGACACGTTCGGCTTCCTCGCGCTGCGCGACCTCGTCCCGCTGGTCGACTCGAGCGGGATCACGACGGCCGCCCGCGACATCAAGACTCCGCAGGAGATCGAGCTGCTCAAGATCAACGGCGCGATCGGCGACGCGATCATGCGCGACTTCGAGGACGCGATCCGTCCCGGCATCCGCGAGTACGAGCTGCTGGCGACGCTCGCCGACTCCCTGATCCGGCAGCAGGGCGAGTACCTGTTCACCCGGCTCGTCTCCTCGGGGCGCAACACGAACCCGTGGGGCAGCGAGGCCCGCGACAAGATCGTGATGCCGGGCGATCTGGTGGCCGTCGACACCGACGCGTACGGCTACGAGGGCTACATGATCGATATCTCGCGCACGTTCCTGTGCGGCGACCGGCCGTCCGCCGGGCAGGTCGAGCTGTACAAGGTCGCGCACGGGGTGATGGTGGGAATGCGCGAAGTGCTGCGCCCGGGGATGTCGTACGACGAGTTCGCCCGTGCCGTGCCGGCGCTGCCCGCGCGCTTCCAGCCGCAGCAGTACGAGTGCATGGTGCACGGCGCCGGGCTGGAGGACGAGAGCCCCACGATCTACTACCCGGGCCAGGCGCCCAACCCGACCGACGTCCACATCGTCCCGGGGATGGCGCTGTGCTTCGAGGTGTACATCGGCGAGGTCGGCGGCGAGTATGGGGTCAAGCTCGAGGACCAGGTGCTGATCACCGAGCGCGGCGCCGAGCCGCTCTGCACGTACCCCTACGATCCGACGCTGCTCGGGCTGTAGCATCCCCCGCCGTGCCGCCGACCGTCGTCACCGACTTCCCGCGCCGCGTGCGCACCATCGAGCAGACGTGGATCACGCTGCGCGACGGCACCCGCCTCTCGGCCCGCATCTGGCTGCCCGAGGACGCGGAACAGGATCCCGTCCCGGCGATCTTCGAGCTCCTGCCGTACCGCCTGAACGACGGCACGGCCCCCCGCGACTCCCGCCACTTCCCGTACCTGGCCGGCCACGGGTACGCCTGCGTCCGCGTTGACCAGCGAGGCACCGGCGAGTCCGATGGGCTGATGCTGGACGAGTACCTGCCGCAGGAGCAGGCCGACGGCTGCGAGGTGATCGAGTGGATCGCAGCCCAGCCGTGGTGCACCGGCGCGGTGGGCATGGTCGGCATCTCGTGGAGCGGATTCAACAGCCTGCAGATCGCGGCGCACCGGCCGCCGGCGCTGAAGGCGATCGTCACGCTCTGTTCGACCGACGACCGCTACGCCGACGACGTGCACTACGACGGCGGCTGCGTCTCGTCCGACATGGCGCAGTGGGCCGCCTCGATGTTCATGTGGAACGCGCGGCCGCCCGACCCGGCGATCGTCGGCGAGCGCTGGCGCGACATGTGGATCGAGCGGATGGAGGGCGCGCCGTCGTTCATCGAGCCGTGGATGACCCACCAGCGCCGCGACGACTACTGGAAGCAGGGGTCGGTGTGCGAAGATTTCTCGCGGATCGAGGCGGCGGTCTACGCGGTGGGCGGCTGGGCCGACGGCTACACCAACGCCATCCCGCGGATGCTGGAGGGGCTGCCCGGACCCCGCAAGGGCCTGATCGGGCCGTGGGCGCACGCCTGGCCGCAGGCCGGCCCGCCGGAGCCGGCGATCGGCTTTCTGCAGGAGGTGATCCGCTGGTTCGATCACTGGCTGAAGGGCGAGCAGAACGGGATCATGGACGAGCCGATGCTGCGGGCGTGGATCCAGGAGCCGCTGCCTCCGCGCAGCTGCTACACCGAGATCCCGGGCCGCTGGATCGCCGAGCGCTCGTGGCCGCCGGCGGGCACGTCCGAGCGGGTGCTGCACCTGACCGCCGGCGGCGGCCTCGCGGATCAGCCCGGCCCCGAACGGCCGATCGACTTCAGCGGCCTCCAGGTCGCCGGCCTCGACGCCGGCTCGTGGTGCCCGTACGGCGAGGTCGCGGACTGGCCGGGCGACCAGCGCGCCATGGACGGCATGTCCCAGTGCTTCGAGTCGGCGCAGCTCGACCAGGACATTGAGATCCTCGGCTTCACCGACGTGCACCTGGAGCTCGTGTCCGACCGGCCCGACGCCCTGATCTCGGTGCGGCTGTGCGAGGTCACGCCGGACGGCGCCTCGACGCTCGTCACCCGCGCCCAGCTGAACCTGACGCACCGCGACAGCGACGAGCACCCGACGCCGCTGACGCCGGGCGAGCGCTTCCGGGCGACCGTCCGGCTGGACGCCTGCGGCCACCGCTTCGCCGCGGGCAACCGCCTGCGGATCGGGCTGTCCCCCACCTACTTCCCCTGGGCATGGCCGTCACCCGAGCCGGTGACGCTGGGCGTGATCGCCGGCGCCAGCCGGGCGGTACTGCCGGTCCGCGCGCGACAGCCCGAGGACGAGACGCTGCCCGAGTTCGGCCCGCCGGAGGAGTCCCAGCGGCTGGAGATGGTCGAGCTGAAGCCGGGCGCCGCCGGCCGGTCGATCCGCAACGACCTGTCGACGGGCCGGGTCGAGCTGGTCTACGACTGGGACGTCGGCGGCCTGTGGCGGATGCCGTCCAACGGCCTGGAGTTCGAGGACGTGAACACGACGACGTTCTCGATCTCGGAGGGCGACCCGCTGTCGGCGCGGGTGGTGTGCCGGGTCGACGGGTCGTTCGGCCGCGGCGACTGGCGGACGAGCGCACGCACGCTGACGGAGATGACCGCCGACGCCGACGCGTTCCACATCACGTGCCGGCTGGAGGCGTTCGAGGGCGACGATCTCGCCTTCGAGCGGACGTGGACGTACGACATCCCGCGCGATCTGGTCTGAGGCTAGAGTCCGCGGCTATGTGCAGATCCATTCGCCCACTTCACAACTACGAGCCCGCGAGCACCCACGAGGACGTCGAGGCGGCAGCGCTGCAGTTCGTCCGCAAGATCAGCGGCATGACCAAGCCGGCGAAGGTCAACGAGGAGGCGTTCGACCGCGCGGTCGCCGCCGTCACGGAGGCCAGCGCGCGGCTGCTCGACGAGCTGGTCGCCACCGCCCCGCCGCGTGACCGGGCCCGCGAGATCGAGCGCGCCCGCGAGCGCGCCGCCAAGCGCTTCCCCGTCTCGGCTTGAGCGCCGCTCGGTTCGAGACGCTCTCGCCGCACGTCGACCGGTTCACGCCGGACGACCGCAGCGATCGCCCGGCCCTGGGGGCGATCCACGGGGATCGCGCGACCCTGCTGGTCGAGGGCGGCGCCTCGGTCGCGCATCTGCGCTCGTTCGTGGACGAGCTCGACGCGCGCGGCCGCCCGCCTGTCGAAGCGATCGTGCTGACGCACTGGCACTGGGACCACAGCTTCGGCTCCGCCGCCGTCGACGTGCCGGTGTACGCGCATCCCGACAGCCGCGCCGAGCTGGCCGTCCAGGCCGGGTACGACTGGTCGGACGCCGCGCTCGACGCGCGCGTCCGGCAGGGCCTCGAGCTGCAATTCTGCGCCGACATGATCCGGGTCGAGCTGCCCGACCGCAGCGACCTGCGGATCGTGGTGCCATCCGAGGCGGTCGAGAGCTTGCACACGATCGACCTGGGCGGCGCGACGGTGATCGCCAAGCACGTCGGCGGCGACCACGCGCCGGACTCGCTCGCCGTGTACGCCGTCGAGGATCGGGTGCTCTTCCTGGGCGACTGCCTGTACCAGAAGCTGCATGCGCCGGCGGAGCAGCTGACGATCGCCGGCGTGCGCAACCTGCTGGATGCGCTCGCCGAGTTCGACGTCGCCGTCGCGGTCGAGGGACATGACGACGACGTGGCCGACGCCGCCGGCTACGCGGCGCGGATCACGGAGCTCCGTCGCGCGGCGGACATGGTCGAGCGGCGCGGTGCGGACGCCCTCGAGGACGCCGGCGACGACGAGGGCCTCGCGGAGCTGGTCGCGTTCCTGCTGGTCGGCGAAGCCGCTGCTTAGCGGGAACTAGC
This sequence comes from uncultured Actinomycetes bacterium, assembly GCA_963809205.1. Lineage (GTDB taxonomy): Bacteria > Actinomycetota > Thermoleophilia > Gaiellales > JAICJC01 > DATLLN01. The sequence goes on from CAWEIS010000025.1 coordinate 122,950, forward strand.
CGGCGAGCGAGCCGTCGGGGGCGGCCAGCCCGAGCTTCGCGCCCTCGGCGATCAGCGTCGCTTCATCGACCGCGCCTGCCACGGCCGTCGGCTTGGTGACCGACAGCCCCGCGTAGATCACGGCCCAGCGCAGGCGATCCTCGGCCGAGGCGCCGCGCAGGTCGCTCCAGATGTAGGCGGCAACCAGCAGGTCGCCCGCTCCCGTGGCGTCGATCGCGGGACCGGCGTCGTGAGCTGCCACATCGACCCTGACATCGCCCGACACCGAGAAGGCGCCGCGCGCCCCGAGCGTGACGACGACGGTCTGCACCTGCTCTGCGAGCCTGGCCGCCGCGTCGTCCGTGGTGCTCGCGCCGGTCAGCTGCAGCGCCTCGTTGTCGCTGACGAACAGCGTTCGCACGCCTGACAGCTGGGCCGGTGGACGGCCCGCGAACGCCCGCGCGTCGTCGTCACCGCAAGTGATGTACCCGGCGGCTCCCTCAGGCACGACGTAGAGCAGGTCGAGGTTCGCTGCGACCGCGCGCGGCGCCAGCGCCGCGACGTCGGCGGTGCTCGCCCGCACGCCGGGATCGACGGTGACCATCGCCCGGTCGGCGTTGAGCGGCATGACAACGGTGGTCGGCGTCCGCGGGGCGCGGCGTTCGACGAATGAGACGCCGTCCTCGCGCAGCACCTCCATCACCAGCTCGCCCGCGACGTCGTTGCCCAGCGGGGCGGCGAGGGCGGTGGACAGGCCCAGCCGCGCGGCGGCCGCCGCCGTGATCGCGCCGCCGCCCGGGGAGCGGAGCAGATCGGAGGCGAACCGCTCCTCGCCCAGCGCAGGCAGGGACTCCAGTCCGGTGAACGTGAGATCGAGGAACGAAGGTGTCGCGACGGCCAGATCGAAGCTCATGGTGCGACGAGGATAGCGAGGCCTGCGAAGTGCTGCTACGGCCAGAGCGTGCGCGGGTCGTGGACGCGCCGCTCGTCCGCCTCGGTCTCCGGCAGCACCGTGTAGTCGTACGGGGGGAACTCGCTCTCGATGTCGATCGCCCGACCCTCGGCCGCCGACAGCTTCGCCGCCAGTGAGACCTCGAGGACGTGATAGGCGTGCTCGGGCACCGTCAGCGGCGGCGATCCGCGCTCGGCGCATTCCACCAGGTGGCGCAGCCCGTCGGTCCACGGCCACGTCGGATCGGTCTCCGGCACGACCTCCCAGACGGCCCGGTCGTTGCGCCACTGCTCGAGCCCCTCCGGCGCCCAGTCGTCGCCCATCATCTGCAGCACGCCGTCGGTGCCGTACAGCTCGATGGCCGGCGAGCGGTACTTCTGCATCGTGAATCCGGTGGTCACCGAGCCGAACCGGGCGCCGCCGAAGTCCATCAGGATGTGCGCGTTGTCGTCGCTCTGCACGGCAACGGTCTCGCCGTCGATCTCGCGCTCGGGGATCGCGGTGCCGACCAGCGCCGTCACGCGCCGGCAGCTCCCGAAGACCCCGCACAGGCTGGTCAGGTTGTAGATGCCGAGGTCGAAGATCGACCCGCCGCCCGGCTTGTAGTACCACTCCGACCACCACGGCCCGGCCCAGCCATAGCGTGCTCGCGCCAGCACCAGCCGGCCGATGTCGCCCTCGCGGACGCGGCGGTGCATCTCGCGATAGGTCGGCGATAGCGCCACGTGCGGCGCGCAGATCAGGATCCCCGACGACTCACGGTTCGCCTCGACCAGGGCGCGGGCGTCATCGAGCTCGGTCGCCATCGGCTTCTCGACCAGCACGTGCTTGCCGGCACGCAGCGCCTCCAGCGCCAGCCTGCCGTGGTCGAGCATGCTGGTCAGGACGAGCACCACGTCCAGGTCGTCGCGGGCGATCAGCTCCTCGGGGCCGGCCATCGAGACGTCGACACCGGTGCGCCGGCCCACCGCCGCACGCTTGCCGGGGTCGATGTCGTAGGCCGCGACAAGCTCGGCCCGTCCCTCGGCGGCCAGCCGTTCGATCAGCGTTCGGTACGGGGTGAGGAACACGCTGCCCAGCCCCAGCACACCGATCCGCAGGCTCACGCCGGCACCTCCGCGCGGCCGATCGCTGCGCCGGTCTCGGGGTCGAACAGGTGCAGGCGCGAGGTGTGCACCGCCAGCTCGACCCGCTCGCCGGGCGACACTGCCGTGTGAGAGCTGACCCGCGCGAGCATCCGCAGCCGGCGCTCGCCCGCCAGCAGGTGCTCCGACGAGCGGTCGACCAGGCCCTCCATGACGGCGGACTCGAGCTCGGGGGCGTCCACCGAGAACACGATATGGGTCTCGGCGCCCAGGTCCTCCGTCAGCTCGGCGCCGACCGGCATCCGCGGCAGCGCGGGATCGGTGCCCGGTCCGGCAACCTCGAAGTCCGTCGGCCGGATGCCGAGGATGACCTCGCCCGAGTGATTCGCTCCGGGGGTGCCCGGCGTGAGGGGCAGCGAATAGGAGGCGAACCGCGCCTCGCTGCCGGCGACGGTGGCCGGCACCAGGTTCATCGCCGGTGAGCCGATGAATGTCGCGACGAACAGGTTGGCGGGGTTGTGGAACAGCCCGTGGGGCGTGTCGTACTGCTGCAGCGTGCCGTCGCGCAACACCGCGACCCGGTGGCCCAGCGTCATCGCCTCGACCTGGTCGTGCGTCACGTACACCGTGGTCACGCCGAGGCGCTCGTGGAGCCGCGCCAGCTCCAGGCGCATGGACACCCGGAGCTTCGCATCCAGGTTCGACAGCGGCTCGTCCATCAGGAACGCCTTGGGCTCGCGCACCATCGCCCGGCCCATCGCGACGCGCTGGCGCTGGCCACCCGAGAGTTTGCCGGGCTTGCGGTCGAGCAGGTCGTCGAGCCCCAGAATGGAGGCGACGTGGTCGACCCGCGTCCGGATCTCGGGCTTCGGCGTCCGCCGCGTCTTCAGGCCGAACGCGAGGTTGTCGCGGACCGACATCTGCGGGTAGAGCGCGTAGTTCTGGAACACCATCGCGATGTCGCGGTCGCGCGGCGGCATCTCGGTGACGTCCACGTCGCCGACCGAGACGGACCCCTCGGTCACCGACTCCAGGCCCGCGATCATCCGCAGCAGCGTGGACTTGCCGCAGCCGGACGGCCCGACCAGCACCACGAACTCGCCGTCGCCGATCTCCAGATCGACATCGTCGATGGCGGTCACATCGCCCGGATACACCTTCACCACATGGTCGAGGCGGATACCTCCCATCAGTCTCCCCCCTGTCGGATCGGCGGCTGTCATCGGCGTCGCACCAGCGTCGCCTGGAAGCGGTAGCGGTCGGCGCGGTATGCGGTCCGCGTGACCTCGACGGCCTGCCCGGCCGCGTCGGTGCCGATGGTCGTGGCGATCAGCACCGCCGCACCGGCGGGCAGTCCCAGCAGCTTCGCCTCGCGGGGCGCGGCGGCGGCCGCCTCGACGGTGTAGGCCGCGCGCATCGGCGCGCAGCCGTTGCGGTCGAGGACGGCGTACAGGGACTCGACGGCGAAGTCCACGGACTCGAGCTCGGGCGCGCGGCGGAGCGGCACCACCGCCTCGTCGACGGCGACCGGCACGTCGTCGAGCTTGCGCAGCCGCTCGAGCACGAACACCTGGGCGCCGGGCGCGATGTGGAACAGCTCGGCCTGCTCGATCGTCGCCTGCCGCAGCTCGCGCGTCAGCACCACGGACGTCGCGCGCAGCCCGCGGCTGGCACCCAGCTCGGAGAAGCTCATCAGCACGTTGGGCGGCTCGGCCAGGCTGTCGTTGGTGACGAAGGCGCCGCGGCCGGCGGCCGACTCGATCAGCCCGTCCTCGACCAGCGCCGCGAACGCTCGGCGCACGGTGGTGCGGCTGACGGAGAGCTGCTGGCACAGCTCGCGCTCCGCCGGTAGCCGGTCGCCGGGGCGCAGCGTCCCGCTGGCGATGTCGTCGGCGATCATCCGGTAGACGCGGTAGTAGAGCGGATGCGAGGCGGCCTCGAGCATCAGGCGTGCGCCCCCTCGACGATCCGCGCCAGGTCGGGGTGTATGCCCGCCGTGTCGAAGGCCAGCAGCAGTGCGCCGATCACGGGCGCGTGCGGCAGCGCGACCGCGTCGCCCTCCGGCACGTTCGCCAGGATCGCGTCCGATAGCACCGCCGAGGGGTTGTGGAACACGCCGCCGGTCAGCACCACGGGGAACCGGCCGTTGCCGAGCAGGCCGACGGCGTCCGCGCAGGCCCTGGCCTGCGTGCCCAGGATGCGGCCGTGGTTGGCGACGATCTCTCCGGCCACCGGATCGGCCGCCGTCGCCTCCTCGAGCACCACTGGGGCCAGCCGCTCCTTGTCCTGCTCCGGCCAGCCGCCGCGCCGGGTGAAGCTGTGCAGCAGCTCCATCGGCGTGGCCGTGCCGTACAGCTCGAGCGACCGCCCGGTCAGCGCCGTCTCGGGGCCGAGCCCGAGCTCCGACCGCCACACCGCCGCCAGGCCATCGCGGCCGAGGCCGCGTGCGCCGGTCTGATCGGGCCAGAAGCCGACGTGGTACGTGTCGCCGGCGAGGTTGCGCGCGGCCGTCGTCCCGAACGTGCCGCACACCACCGACACGCCGGCGCCGTCGGCGGTGCCCGCCCGGATCGGCGCGATCGCGTCGTTCACGACCAGCGGCTCCTGGGACAGGCCGACCAGCTCCGGGATCGTCCGGCGGAGCAGGTCGAAGTCCTCGGGCCAGTCGGCTCCGGCAAGGTTGAAGCAGGCCGCGGTGACATCCGACGCCGCGATCCCGGCCTCGAACAGCGCGTCCTGGCACGCGGCGGCCATCGCATCGAGGGCGACCTCCACGCTGGGGGCGTTGTGGATGTCGGAGCAGCCCGACCGGCCGCGCCCGGTGACCGTGCCGTCGGGCGTGGCCACCAGCGCAACCGTCTTCGTGTTGCCTCCGTCGACGCCGATCAGCATTCGTTGCCTCTCATGCCACCAGCCGTGCGGGGAGCAGGTCGCGGTGGGCGGCGGCCAGCTCGGCGTAGAGCCGCTCGGCGAGGTCGATCTGCATGACCAGCGGGTTCGCCGCCAGCGCGCGAACGGCGTCGGTGCGACGACCCCGACCAGGCGGCCTCGGCGGCCAGCGCCTGGTACTCGCCGAGCATCATCACCAGGCCGCGCAAGTGGCGCGGCAGGGGCGCGCGTGCGCAGCGGCTCGATGCCCGCGGCCGTGCAGCGGCCGGGCACCTCGACCACCAGGTCCTCGGGGAACCCCTCCAGCACGCCGCCCCGGTTGGGGACGTTGACCGGATGCACCTCGTCCTTGTCGTTGAAGATGGCGTCCATCACGTCGATCGCCAGCTCCAGCTCGTGGATGCCGCCCCGCGACCGGGAGGGGTCGAGCTGCGGGTCGTCGGTCTCGGCCTGCGCCTCGTAGTGCCGCCAGTAGTCGGGCGCCCAGCTCATGATGTCCTGGGCGCGGGTGGTCGGCTTGGCCGCCAGCTCGGCGACCACCTCGTCGCGGTAGTAGTAGTACCGGAAGTACTCCGCCGGGATCGATCCCATGGTCGCCGCCAGGTGCAGCAGCCGGGCGTCTGACCGGCTCAGGCTGGGGTCGTCGCGGCGCCGCTCCCAGGCCGCCTGGATCGGCGGGGATCGCATCCTCGCCGCGGTAGGTGTGCTCGACGCTCCAGCAGCCGTGGTTCAGGCCGACCATCGTCGCCTCGAGCTCCGATCGCTCGAGCTCGGCGACGCGGGCGACCTCGTCGACGAAGTAGATCGGCCCCTCGCACAGCGACACGATCTTGAGCGACGAGTGGTGGGTCGACCGCCTCGGCCACGATGTTGACCGGGTTCGTGTAGTTGAAGATCCAGGCGTCCGGGCAGATCTCCTCCATCTCCGCGCACAGCTCCTTGAGCACCGCGATCGCCCGCAGCGCCATGAAGAAGCCGCCGGGGCCCTGGGTCTCCTGGCCGATCACGCCCATGTCCAGCGGGATCCGCTCGTCCAGCGCCCTGGCCTGGAAGCCGCCCGGGCGGAACGACGACAGCACCGCGTCGCAGTCGCGCAGCGCCGCCCGGCGGTCGGTCGTCGCGCTGATCGAGATGTCGAGCCCGCGGGCCGCCGCCATCCGCTCCGCCAGCTTCCGAATCAGTGCGAGCCGGTCGGGATCGAGGTCGACCAGCACCACCTCGGAGCCGTCGAAGTCCGCGCCGTTGTGCAGGAACGACGCCATCGTGCCGGCGGCCCGGGTCGAGCCGCCTCCCACGTACACCAGCTTGATCCGTGCCACCTGCTTACTCCTTGATCGCACCCGCGAGCATGCCGCGGATGAAGTGCCTTTGAAGGACGATGTAGACGATGACGATGGGCGCGGCGACGAGCACCGCGGCCGCCGCCACCTTGGTCGGGTCGCCGGCGCGGGTCACACCGGCGAAGAAGCTCAGCGTCAGCGGCGCCGTCTGCTTGTCCGGCGCCCCGGACACCAGCACCAGCGCCAGCAGGAACTCGTTCCACGTGTAGGTGAAGACCAGGGCGCACATCGTCAGCAGCGCCGGCCGTGCCTGGGGCAGCAGCACGCTGGTCAGCACCCGGAAGGTGCCGGCGCCGTCGATCCGAGCCGCCTCGGTCAGGCCGCGCGGCGTGGACAGGAAGAAGGCGCGCATCCAGAACGTCCCGAACGCCACCGACTGGCCGACCTGCGGCAGGATCAGCGCCCAGTACGTGTTGAGGATGCCGAACGACTGGAAGTCGTAGTAGAGCGGGATCACCGTTGCCTCGTACGGGAAGATGATCCCCAGCAGCATGATGTTGAACACCAGCTTGTCGCCCCGGAAGCGCATCGTGCCGAACGCGTAGCCGGTGCCGATCGACAGCACCGCCGAGATCGCCGTCACCGCCGCGGCGACGATGAAGCTGGACTTGAAGCCCGTGGCGAAGTCGGCTTCGTGCCATGCGGCCCGGAAGCTGTCCAGCTTCGGGTCGGTGGGCCAGGCGAACCCGGTGACCAGGTCGCTCTTCGTGTGCAGGGCCAGCGACAGGATGGACAGCGCCGGGTAGATCGCCCCGACCGCGAACACCGTCAGCACGGCGTAGGTGACCACCCTGTCGTAGCGGCCCGCGGTCATGTCTCCTGCTGGCCCCCGAGCCGCACCACCAGGAACGCGAGGGCGAAGATCGCGACCGCCAGGATCACGGCGATCGCCGACGCGTACCCGACCCGGTTGTAGACGAACGCGTTCTGGTACATGTAGAGCGCCGGCACGTAGGTCTGCGTGCCGGGGCCGCCCTGGTTCGTGTTGTAGATGATGTCGAAGCTCCGCAGGGCGTTGATCGTGGTCAGCACGAACGCGACGACGATCTCGTTTCGCAGCCCCGGCAGGGTGACGGCGAAGAACTCGCGGATCGCCCCGGCCCCGTCGACGCGGGCCGCGTCGTAGAGCGACGTCGGGATCTTCTGCGCGCCGGCCACGAACAGCACCATGCACAGGCCGTAGGTGACCCAGGTGCCGATCACGCCGATCGCCGGCAGCGCCCAGGTGAAGCTGCCCAGCCAGGGCTGGGCCAGCGAGCCCAGGCCGATCGTCCGCAGGAACTCGTTCAGCGGCCCCTGGTCGGCATAGATCCAGACCCACGCCTGGGCGACGACGACGCCCGCGATCATCTGCGGCAGGAAGAGCGCCGTGCGGTAGAACGTGAAGCCGCGCACAGGATGCCGCGTCAGCAGCGCGGTCAACAGCAGCCCCAGGATCACCGGGATCACCGCGTAGAAGACCACCAGCTCCGCCGAGTGGCGGAACGAGTCGCGCACCAGCGGGTCCGAGAACGCCTCGCGGTAGTTGTCGATCCCGATGTAGTGGCCGACGGTCAGCCCGTCCCAGTCGAAGAACGACAGCTCGAGCGTATGCAGCAGCGGGGCGAGGGTGAACAGCCCGTAGAACGCCAGCCCGGGCAGGATGTACAGCCAGGCAACGTTCCGGGGCTCGCCCGGCGCTCGATTGGAGCGCCGGGCCCGCGAACCCTCCTTCGCCACGCTACTTGAGCGAGTCGTCGAACTTCGTCCAGTCGTCCTGGACGGCCGTGGCCATGTCCTGGGCGCTGGTCTTGTCCGCCATCAGCTTCTGGAAGTTGGAAGCCAGCGTCTGGTACATGGTCGGCGACGCCCAGTCCGTGTAGAACATCAACCCGTCGTCACCCTCGACCGCCTGCCAGGCCGATGCGACCTGGCCCAGATACGGCTCGGTCGAGGGCGCCTTGGCGCCGGCCACGGAGGGGATCTGCTGCTGGCTGAACATCAGCTCCTGCGCCTTGGGCGAGCTGATGATGTAGTTCAGCCAGGCGGCCGCCACGTCCGGGTACTTGGTCTTCGACGAGATGTGCCACGGCCCGGAGGTCGAGCCGATGCCGGCGGTCACGCCGCTCTCACCGGGCGGGAAGGGCATCACCTTGACGTTGTCGGCGCCCAGGCCCTGGCCGATGATCGCCGAGTCCCAGTTGCCGCCGATCCAGAAGACGCCCTTGCCCTTCGCGAACTCGGCCGCCGACGCGTCGTTCTTGATCGCGTTGTAGTCGTCGTTCAGGTAGCCGTTCTTGCCCCACGACTGCAGCGTCTCGAGCGCCTTCACGGTCCCCGGCGAATTCCACGTCGAGCCGGGCACGTGCATGATCCAGTCGCGCGCGTCCTGCGGCGCGACGTAGGCCGCCTGGATGCCGCCGAACATGTGGATGAAGCCGTAGCCCTCCTGGTTGCCGGCCTCGATCACCGGCTGGTCCTTGGGCAGCTTCGCGCGCACGTCGGCGAGCATCTGGTTGAAGTCGTCGAACGTGGTCGGCATCGCGTTCGGATCGAACCCGAGCTCCGCCAGCTTCTTGGCGTTCACGTAGATGTTCACGTTCTGGCCGGTCTGGGCGACGCCCCAGGTCGGGCCCTGGCCGAACGTCTTGCCGTCGTTCGTCCAGCGGAAGATCGACCAGGTCGACGGCGAGTACCACTTGTCCCAGCTGTACGCCTTGATGTACGGGTCGAGCGGCACGATCAGGCCCGCCTTCACCAGCTGGGCGTCGGTCTGGTAGCCCTGGTTGCCCTCGGTGATGTCGGGGCCGTCGTCCGACGCCAGGGCGCGCGGGACGATGTTCACGAGGCTGTTGAAGTCCTTGAAGACCATCGTGACCTTCACGTTCGGGTACTGCTTCGTGAAGTCGGACGACAGCTCCTTGAGGACGGGCTCGAGGCCCGGATCCTGGTTGTCGTACGACCAGATCGTCAGGTTCACCGGGCCGAGCGTGTCGAACCCGCTCGTCTTGACCGCACCCTCCGATGACGGCGCGTTCGAGCTGGGTGAAGCCCCTGGTGTGCCGCCGCAGCCGGCGGCGACGACCAGCGCTGCGATCGCCGCGGCGACCAGCGCGCGGCGCGTACCTGAGATCCGTCTCGACACGATGATTCCCCTTCCGACGCGATGGACGCCCTTGGGAGGACGGGCGCGAGTCTCGCATACCGCCCGGGACCGGTCAAGCCGCTCACAGAACCGGTGGTTCTGTATGGTTTCTCGATGACCGTGGTGGGGGAGACCGGGCTGTGGCGCGACCTGCGCGAGGCGCCCGGAGCGCTGCGGACGACCCTCGACCGGGCGGTCGGTTTCGACGAGGCGGCGACCTTCCTGACGCGTCCGGGAGTACGCCGGATCGTCCTCACCGGCAACGGCGCGGCGTACTACGCGGGCCTCGCGGTGTGGCTGGCGGCGCTGGCCGCCGGGCCGGCGCCGGAGCTGGTGGCCGTGCCCAGCGGCGTGCTGCTGGCCGGCGGCTTTGCCTGGCGTGACGACGACGCGCTGCTGGTCGTCTCGTCCAGCGGTGAGCTGCGGGACGTGATCGAGGGGCTCGCCGGGTCGCCGCGGCCGTACGCGCTGATCTCGGCGACCGCGGACTCCACGCTGGCCCGCGGGGCCGAGGCGGTCGCGCTGCAGCACGTCGATTCGCAGCGTGCCGTGACCCACACGCAGGCGTTCGTCGGCGAGGTCGCCGCCGGCCTGGCCGTCTGGGCCCGCGCCGCCGGCGACACCGGCCTCCGGGACGCCGTCGCCTCGGCACCGGACGCGCTCGCGCGGTCGGTCGCAGCCGCGGAGGCGTGGATCGGACCGGCGACCGAGTCGCTGCCCAGGCCCTCGGCGGCGATCGCCCTGGGCACCGGACCCGCCTGGGCCGGCGCGGTGGAGGCGGCCCTGCTGCTCAAGGAGATCGCCCGGATCCCGGCCGAGGGCGCCGAGACCCGCGAGGGCGCCACGTCGGCGATGTTCGGCCTGACCGGCCCCGAGCACCTCGCGGTGACGCTGCGCTCCGGCCAGGATGCGCTGCTCGACGAGGCGGAGCGGCTGTGCGCCGCCGCCGGCGCCACCGTGGTGCGCTGCCCCGTCGACCCCGGCTCCGACGTGCGGCTGGCAGCGATCACCAGCCTCCCGGCGACGGCGGCGCTGGCCGGCCAGCTTGCCCTGCGCGCCGGCCATGACGTCGACCGGCCGACCTGGACGGCGGCCTACTACGAGACGGCGCGCGTCAGCGAAACACCAGCAGCCCCGCCCCGACCAGCCCCGCGCGCGGCCCCAGCCGGGCGGTGACGATGGGCGGCGGCGAAGGCCGCCGCTCGACGCGAGCTGCGTAGGCGCGGTCGAGCGCATCGCGCAGCGGGCCGGCCGCGGAGCCCAGCCCGCCGCCGAGCACCACCGCCGCCGGGTCGAGCACGGCCACCAGGCCGCCGATCGCGTTGCCCAGAGAGACGCCGGCCGACTCGAGCAGCGCGGCGGCCGCGTCGTCGCCGTCCGCGGCGAGCTGCATCAGTGCGCGCGCGTCGTCCACCCGGACGCCGGTCAGCGCCTCGTAGCGCTCGCACACCCCGCGTCCCGAGCAGTGGTCCTCCAGGTTTCCCGGCCAGCCGGGGACGCCGGCGTCGAGCTCCCCCAGCGCGATCGCCTCGCCGCGGTGGCCGGCGTGCGGGTGGCCGTCGAGCACCAGCGCCGACGACAGCCCGGTGCCCAGGGTGACGTACAGCAGGCTGTCGAGTCCGCGGCCGGCGCCCAGCCGCGCCTCGGCGAGCGCGCCGCAGCGCACGTCGGACTCCACCCTGACCGGCACGCCCGGAACGGCGCCCGCCAGCAGCTCGCCGGGCTGAGCGCTCCAGGTCAGCACCTCGTGGCTGGTCAGACGCCCGGCGGGATCGACGTACTCCGGGAAGCCGGCGCCGACTCCCGCCACCTCGAGGCCCTCGGCGTCCGCGGCCGCGGCCAGCGTCGCGTGCCAGCGCGGCCGCCTGTTCGACGCCGTCACCTTCGGTGGCAACACGACGCTGGGCGGACACCTCGCCGCCCGGCGTCACCAGTCCACCCGCGATCTTGGAGCCGCCGGCGTCGAGCGCGACGGCGACCGCAGTCACGGCGTCCAGCCGGCCGGCACCGGGCGCCCGGCGCCGGCCACGTAGGTCGCGCCCGCGCCCGCCTGCTCGACCAGCCGGTACTCGGTGCCCGCAGGCAGGTAGGCCGCGTCCCCGGGTGTCAGCCGCAGCCAGGCCGGCCCTTCGGCGGCCGGCACGTGGACGAACAGCTCGCCCGACTCGGCCAGCAGCAGCGTCTCGTCCGCGGCGGTGCGCAGGTCCCCCAGGTGGCCGCCGGCGATCCGGCCGCGCCCCACCTGGAGATGCTCCGTGTCGGCGATCGTGCCCAGCAGGTGGCCGCCGTCGGCGGACTCGGCCGACCACAGCAGCTGCCGGTCGGAGAGGACGTGCAGCCGGGCCGAGCTCTCGCGCTCGGCGCGCGCGGCGGGCCACCTGCCGCTCCAGCGGTCGTCGGCGTAGCGGGTGTCGGCGAGCAGCGGCTTGGAGCCGCCGTACGCCGAGGATGTGCCCTGCGCCGGCGGCGGCGCGAAGTACTCGACAACCCGCGCCGGGCCGGCTCCGGGGTTGAGCGCGTGGTGCCAGACGTCGCGGCCGAAGTACGCGGTGTCGCCCGCGCGCAGCGGCCGCACCTCGCCGTGCTCGGCGTCGATCAGCACCAGCTCGCCCTGGAGCACGACGTAGACCAGGTCGGCCGCGAACACCGTGGGGTTGGCGGCCGAGTGGACGAACCGGCTGCCCGGCCGGAGCGTGAACTCGAGCACGTGGAGCGCGTCGGACGAGACGTAGACGACGTCGCTGACGAAGCCCGACTCCTCGTCGCCCCACAGGTGCCGCGGCGCGTCCCCGTACCGGATCAGGGTGGGGCCGTCGTACGTCGGCCGGGGGGTCGGGCGCCGTGCCATTGGGCGAGCGACTCTAGCGCGATGCCGCTCGGTTGCGGTGCCGTTAAGGAAGTTGCCCGGCCGGATCGCGGCTCCTAGAGTAAAGTCGACAATGTCAATAGACAAAGTCGTCTATACCTGCGCATTCGGGCATCGACTCCCCCCCGGATGCCCGAATGCGTGGGTGTGTCTCGCAGGCGATCGGAAAGAGGTGGTGTGATGTCCACATTCCTCGGGGCACGCGGCGGCGGCAGGGAGCTGCTCGCCGGCGGGCCGGACATCGAGGCATGGTTCGCGGCCCGCCATACCCGGCGCGAGCGCACGCGGACCGAGCTCGAGGGGCTCGTCCGCGAGCTCGCCATCCGCCCCGGGCTTTGGCGCGGGCTGGTCGAGCACTCGCCGGTCGAGCGGATCTACTCGCGCCTGCACCTGGACGCGAATCTGGAGGTCTGGTTGATCTGCTGGTCGCGCCTCCAGGACACGGGATTTCACGACCACAACGGCAGCCGCGGCGCGGTTGCGGTGGTCGACGGTGCGCTGGCAGAGCGGCGCCTGGCGTTCGGCAGCCCGACGGCGCCGACGGTCGTCTACGGAGCGGGCAACACGTTCTCGTTCGACGGTAGCCACATCCACGACGTCAGCCAGACCGGCGTTCGCGATGCCACGTCGCTGCACGCGTATTCGCCCGCCCTCGGCCCGATGGGGTTCTACGAGGTGACGACGGACGGCTTGCTCTCGCGGCGGGTCGGTGATGTCGGTGAGGAGTTCTGCTGACTCTTCCCGGATCCACTAGGCTCTGACCTGGATCCGATCTGAGGAGGCACGATGGCGCGCTGGACACCAGACCCGACCTTCTATCCCTCTCCGAGGCTGGCCGGATCGGCCCCGCCGGAGACGCTCGGCTACGTCGCCCTGGTCGAGCCGACGCAGGAGGGCCGGCCCGACGCGCTCGGCGTGATCGACCTCGAGCCGGGATCGTCCGACTACGGCTCGATCGTCTCGACGCTGGAGATGCCGAACATCGGCGACGAGCTGCACCACTTCGGCTGGAACGCGTGCAGCGCGGCGCTCTGCCCGTCCGCGCCGCGGCCGCACGTCGAGCGCCGCTACCTGCTCGTGCCCGGCCTGCGCTCGTCGCGCATGCACGTCATCGACACCAAGCCCGACCCGCGCGCGCCGCAGCTGGCGCGAGACGATCGAGGCGCGAGGAGCATCGCCCGCCGCACCGGCTACTCGCGGCCGCACACGACCCACTGCGGCCCCGACGCGATCTACGTCTCGCGCGCTCGGGCGGCGCCAACGGCGGCGACGAGGGCGGCGGCATCTTCCTGCTCGACTGCGACTCGTTCGACCCGCTGGGCGCCTGGGAGGTCGACCGCGGCCCGCAGCGCTACAGCTACGACTTCTGGTGGCACCTCGGATACGACACGCTGCTGTCCAGCGAGTGGGGCACGCCCGGCGATGTTCGAGAACGGCGTCGTCCCGGAGAAGCTGCTGGGCCGCGAGTACGGCCATCACGATGCACGTCTGGGATCTGCGCAAGCGCCGCCACATGCAGGCGCTCGACCTCGGCGACGCAGCATCAGATGGTGCTCGAGCTGCGGCCGGCGCACGATCCGCGCAAGACGTACGGGTTCGTCGGCGTGGTCGTCTCGGTCGAGGATCTGTCCGCCTCGGTCTGGCTGTGGCACCGCGACGGGGCCGACTGGGCGATCAAGAAGGTGATCGACGATCCCGGCCGAGCCGGCCGAGGCCGACGCAGCTGCCGCGAGCTGCTGAAGGGCTTCGGCGCCGTGCCGCCGCTGGTCACCGACATCAACCTGTCGCTCGACGACCAGCAGCCTGTACGTCTCGTGCTGGGGCACCGGCGACTTCATCCAGTACGACGTGTCCGACCCGTTCAACCCGAAGCTGACCGGGCGCGGTGCGGCTGGGCGGCATCGCCTCGCACGGGCCGCATCCGGCCTCGGGGAGCCCGCTGACCGGCGGCCCGCAGATGGTCGAGGTGTCGCGCGACGGCCGGCGCGTCTACGTCTCGAACGGGCTCTACACGAGCTGGGACCAGCCAGTTCTACCCGGACGGGCTGGACGGGCTGGATCGCCAAGCTCGACGTCAAGCCGGGCGGCGGGATGGAGCTCGACCCCGGGTTCCTGGTCGCCGAGTTCGACGGACGCGTGCCCCACCAGGTGCGGCTCGAAGGCGGCGACGCCTCGTCCGATTCATACTGCTTCCCGTGAGCCTCGGAGAGCTCGCGGGAATCGCCGGGCTGGGCGCCTTCCACGGCATCAACCCGGCGATGGGATGGCTGTTCGCGGTCGCGCTCGGCCTGCAGGAGCGGTCGCGCGCGGCGGTGGTCGGCGCGCTCGGGCCGATCGCGGCCGGCCACGCCGCTGTCGATCGCGCTGACGGTGGCGGTGGTGGAGGGGCTGGAGGCGGCGGTCTCGCCGTCCGCCGTGCGGATCGTCGGCGCCGCCGCGCTGGTCGCCTTCGCCGTCTGGAAGCTGGTGAAGCAGCGGCATCCGCGGTGGGTCGGCTTCCGGATCGGGCCGTTCGAGCTGGCGTTCTGGTCGTTCCTGATGGCCACCGCGCACGGCGCCGGGCTGATGCTGTTCCCGTTCCTGGTCGGCACCGGCCACACCGCTGCCGACGCTGGGCGTGGGCGCCGGCGCGGCCGCCGGTGCGCTGGCGGTGGCCGTGCACACCGGGGCGATGGTGGCCGACGGCCGGGATGGTGGCGGTGCTGGTGTACGAGACCGTCGGGGTCGGCATCCTGCGATCGGCCTGGCTGAACGTCGACCGCCTGTGGGCCGGAGCGCTGCTGGTCGGCGCCGCGGCGACGCTGCTGGCCTGACGCGTGGCGGGTGTGATCGAGGACCGCGTGGTGCTCGAGGGGCGCGAGGTGTGGATCTCGCGGCCGGCCGACAGCGAGGCACTGCTCACCGACGAGGCGTTCGAGCGTGAGGAGTTCCTGCCCTACTGGGCAGACCTCTGGCCGAGCGCAATCGAGCTGGCGCACGTCGTCGCCCGGTGGGATCTGGCGGCCAGGCGCGTGCTCGAGCTGGGCTGCGGGCTCGCCCTGCCGGGAATCGCCGCCGCACTGGGCGGCGGCCGGGTGACCGTCAGCGACTGGGCGCCGGACGCGCTCGGGTTCGCGCGGGCCAACGCCCGGCGAAACGGCGTCGCGCTGGAGGTGGTGGAGGTGAGCTGGGCCGAGCCGTGGGCGTTGGTCGATGGCGCACCGTGGGACGTCGTGATCGCGGCCGACGTGCTCTACGAGCAGCGCAACGTCGACCAGCTCCTCGAGCTGCTGCCGCGGCTGGTCGACGGCGGCTCGGTGGTGCTGGCCGATCCCGGCCGCATCCCGGCCCAGCGGTTCCTGCGCGAGGCGGCGGAGGCGTGGCGGATCGAGACGGCGCAGGACGACGGCTCTCCGATCCGCATCCACACCCTGGTTGCGGCGGGCGCCACCGGCGGGCGATGATGCCGTCGCACCGGTGATCCGCACGATCCCCCACCTGTTCGACGCCGCGGCCGCCGACACGCCCGACCAAGTCTGGCTGCGGTTCGAGGACGAGACCTACACGTTCGAGCAGGCGCGCGAGCGGATCGGCAGGGCGGCCGCTGCGCTCGCGGCCTCCGGCGCCGGCCCCGGCGATCTTGTGCTGACGGCGCCCCGCAACGTTCCCGAGCACCTGTTCACCTGGCTGGCCGTCGGCTACATCGGCGCCATCGTGGTCACCGCCAACCCGCGCAGCAGCGAGGCCGAGCTGGCCGGGCTCGCCGCGCAGGTCGAGCCTCGTGTTGTCGTCACCGACGACGAGGTGCCGGCGCTGGCCGGCGTCTCGGGCGCGGCATCGATCCCGCTGGCCGGGCTGTTCGCGGAGACGGGAAGCATCGGTGGCACCGGTCCCGCGGGCGAGGACGACCCGGTCGTGCTGATCCCGACCTCGGGGACGACCGGACGCTCGAAGCTGGTGACGCAGACGCATCGCGCGTACGTGATGGCCGGCGAGGGGTTCCCGTGGTGGATGGAGCTGACCGCCGACGACCGGCTGATGACGTCGCTGCCGCTGTTCCACATCAACGCGCCGGCCTACTACGGTGCTCGGGTCGGTCGCCGCGCGGGCCGGCCTGGTGCTGCTGCCGCGCTTCTCGGCCAGCCGCTTCCTCGACGACGCGCGCCGCCACGGCGCGACCGAGTTCAACGCGATCGGCGCGATGCTCGAGATCCTGATGCGCCAGCCCGAGCGCGCCGACGACGCCGACAACCCGCTGCGGCTGTGCTACACCGGCCCGGCGCCGCCCCGCGAGCGGCAGCTGGAGATCGAGGAGCGGTTCGGGCTGCGCATCGTCTGCGGCTACGCGATGTCGGAGACGCCGTACGGCACGATCTGGGCGCGCGGCACCCGGCCGTACGGGACGCTCGGCAGCATCCGCCAGCACCCGGAGCTCGGGCGTTGTCAACGAAGGCACGCGAGTCGGTGGACGGCGAGCTGCAGCTGCGCAACCCGGCCGTCATGCGCGGCTACTGGGGGATGCCCGAGGAGACCGCGCAGGTGCTGCTGTCGACGGCTGGCTGCGCACCGGCGACCTGGTCGAGCGAGAACGCCGACGGCACCTACACGTTCCTCGGCAGGCTGCAAGGAGGTGATCCGCCGGCGCGGCGAGAACCTCTCGCCGGCCGAGGTCGAGGAGGCGCTGGCCGATCATCCCGACGTGCTCGAGGTGGCCGTCGTCGGCGTGCCGTCGGAGCTGTCCGAGGAGGAGATCAAGGCGTTCCTGCTGGTCGCCGATCCGGCCGAGGCCGACCTGGCTGCGATCCGCGAGCACGCCGCCGCGAGCCTGGCGCCGTTCAAGGTGCCGCGCTATCTCGAGGCGGTCGCCGAGCTGCCGCACACGCCGACCGGGCGGATCGCCAAGCACCAGCTGAGCCGTGAGCGCAACGACCACGAGGTCGACTTCGACGCGGCGCGGGCGGGCGGCCGGTGAGCGACTGGGTGCAGACCGACATCGGCAAGGCCGAGCCCGACGCGATCATCATCCGCGGCCGCGACCTGGCGGGCGAGCTGATGGGCGAGGTGACGTTCACCGAGCTGGCGTTCCTGCTCGTCCAGGGCCGCGAGGCGACGCCCGGCCAGACGGCGCTGCTCGACGCGGTGCTGGTGTCGCTGGCCGACCACGGGCTGACGCCGACGGCGCTGGCCGCGCGGCTGACCTACACGGGGGCGCCGGAGTCGCTGCAGGGCGCCGTGGCCGCGGGTCTGCTGGGCGCCGGCACGGTCTTCCTCGGCGTGGTCGAGGACACCGCCGCGTTCCTCGAGCCGGTGGTCGCCGAGGCGGGCGGGGCGGACGCGACCGACGATCGGCTGGGCGCGGCGGCGCGGGCCGCCGTCGAGGTGCGCCTGGCGGAGGGCGGGCGGATCCCCGGGCTCGGCCACCCGGTGCACAAGCAGGTCGACCCGCGCACGCCGCGGATGTACGAGATCGCCGAGCAGCACGGGGTGCTCGGCCCGCACCTGCGCGCCCTGCGGCTGGTCGCCGACGCGCACCGCGAGCTGTCCGGGCGGGCGCTGCCGATCAACGGCGCGGGCGTCGGCGGCGCGGCGCTGGCCGACCTCGGCTTCCCGCCGCGCATCGTCCGCGGCTTCGCTCTGATCGCCCGCACCGCCGGCCTGGTCGCCCACCTGGCGGAGGAGATGGACCATCCGCTGGGCATGCCGCTGTTCCTCGAGGTCGACCGCCGCGCCTCCGGCTCTGACCCGGGTCAGAGCGGGGTCAGACCCCGAGGGGCGAGCAGCGCCTAAGCTTCCGGCGATGGGCTGGGTTGATCCGACGCAGGAGTTCGACGACATCCAAGCCTGGTTCGAGGAACGCAACCTCGAGCTGGAGCTGTTCGAGCGCGAGGGCGGCCGCTGGCGCGCCATCGTCAGCCCGGTCGGCGAGTCGAAGGGCGTGGGCGAGTTCATCGATGGGCTCGACCGGCTGGACGCGGCCCGCAAGGCGCAGCGGCGCTACTCCACGCGGCAGCTGCGCGTGGCGATGGACGGCCTGGCGAAGGTCGCGCAGTCCGACGTCGTCCAGCTGCTCGCGGCCGAGATGCTGCTGGCACGGCTGCCGATCGGCCGCGGCCGGGCCGGCCGGCGGATGGTCGTCGCTTCCGCGGTGTGGATGCTCGACCCCGACCGGCGGAAGGCCACGCGCACCGTCGGCCGGGTCGCCGGCGACTGGGCGAAGGTGCGGCTGCGCGAGGGCTCGACGCCGTCGAAGCCGTCGACCCTGCCGCCGGTCAGCCAGGAGGCGGTGCTGGGCGCGGCGGAGAAGGGTCTGGGCCTGCTCCGCGACCGGATCGCGAAGTCGAACGACAGGAGGCAGCGATGACAGACGACGTCGCACTGACCGACGCCGAGTGGCGCGAGCGGCTGACGCCAGAGCAGTACGACGTGCTGCGGGGCAGGGGCACCGAGCGGCCGTTCAGCGGCACCTACGTGCACTCCAAGGAGCACGGCACCTACAACTGCGCCGCCTGCGGCGCCGAGCTGTTCTCGTCGGAGACCAAGTTCGAGTCGGGCACCGGCTGGCCGAGCTTCACCGAGCCGGCGGACCGCGAGAACGTGGAACTCCACGAGGACCGCTCGCACGGCATGGCGCGCACCGAGGTCACGTGCAAGCGCTGCGGCTCCCACCTCGGCCACGTCTTCCCAGACGGCCCGCGGGATGCGGGCGGGATGCGCTATTGCATCAACTCCGTGGCGCTCCAGCTGGAGCCCGATTCGTGACGCTCGAAACGTAAGCGTTTCGTTCGGAAACCGGTCAAGTGATTGACCGCACACGCGGCCTCGCCTATCTCGTGATCAAGGCCGAGAAGGGGGTCAACATGACGGTCACACACAGGGTTGGGGCAATAGACGGGAGCGCCCGCTCCCAGATGGAAGATCGCAAGGCGGCGGCGATGCTGCGGCGGCAGGCGTTTATCGCCGGCAAGGCCGGGCAGACGGGGGACTTCCGCCGGTTCGACGTGCTGCTCGCCCGCCGGATCATCGCAGCGGGCTGACGCAGGTCAGCTCGGGCCGAGCGAGCGCACCATCTCGAGGGTGTCCGCCTCGTCGGCCCGCTTGTCATCGCGGTAGCGCAGGACCCGGGCGAAGCGGAGGGTGACGCCGCCCGGGTAGCGGGAGCTCTGCTGGACGCCGTCGAAGGCGATCTCGGCCACCAGCTCCGGCCGCACGTGCACGGCGATGCCCTCGCGGCCGGTCTCCAGCGCGAGCAGCTGCTCGGTCTGCCAGGCGAGCATCTCGTCGGTCAGGCCCTTGAACGTCTTGCCCAGCATCACGAAGCCGTCGCCGTCGCGGGCGCCGAGGTGCAGGTTGCTCAGCTTGCCGCGCCGCCGACCGTGGCCCCACTCTGCCGCCAGCACCACCAGGTCGAGCGTATGCCGCGGCTTCACCTTGATCCAGCCGGCGCCCCGCCGGCCCGCCTCGTACGGGACGTCCAGCGCCTTGACCAGCACGCCTTCGTGCCCGCGGGCCAGCGCGTCGCGCTGGAAGGCCTCGGCCTCGGCCGGGTCGGCGGTCACGATCCGCGGCACCCGCAGCTGGTCGGGCAGCACGGCGGCCATCAGCTCCGCGCGCTCGCTGCCGGGCAGGTCGAGCAGGTGGCGGCCGTCCAGGTGCAGGACGTCGAAGTAGAGCGGCGTCAGCGGCAGCTCGCGGCGCAGCTCCTCGCTCGGCGCCCGCCGCCCGAAGCGCGACGCCGTCACCTGGAACGGGTGCGGCCGGCCGTCCTCGCGCAGCACGATGGCCTCGCCGTCCAGCACGATCGACGTGGCCGGCAGCGCCAGCACGCGCTCGACGATCTCCGGTACGCGGCTGGTGACGTCGTCCAGGCTGCGGGTGTAGACGCCGACTTCTCCGCCGTCGCGGTGCACCTGGATGCGGGCGCCGTCCAGCTTCCACTCGACCGCCGCCGGCAGGATCCGCTCGAGCGCGCCGGCCAGGTCGGGCGCCGTCCCCGCGAGCATCGGCAGCACCGGCCGGCCCACCTGGAGCTCGACGGCCCGCAGACCCTCGGCGCCCTGCTCGCGGGCGATCGCCGCGGCCTCGCCGGGGTCGCCCAGCAGCATCAGCGCGCGGCGCACGTCCGCCTGCTTGATCCTGAACGCGGCGGCGATGGCGTCCGCTGCGACCGCCCGCAGCGCACCCTGCCGCACGTCGCCGGTGATCAGCGCGCGCAGGAACGCCTGCTCGGGCTCGGTCGCGCGGCTGAACAGGTCGTCGACCGCCTCCCGCCGTGCCGCCGCCGAGCCGCTGCCGGACAGCGCGGCCACGTGGTCGAACGCGGCGTCGACGTCCATCACCTCGAGCGACGGCTGCGCCGCGGGCGGCGGCAGCTCGCGGAGCGTCGCCCAGCCGACACCGAGCGGCCGCTGGCGCGGCTCGCCCGCCAGGAAGCCGACGCCGGCCCGCGTCTCGCCCTCCGGCAGGCCGGCAAAGCACTCCGCCAGCAACGCCACCTTCTCCTTGCGGGACGAGGTGGCGGCGACGGCGTTTGATGTCTCGACAACGGTCGCGAACCGCATCGACACCCGAGGGTAACCGGATGTTCATGCGCGGGCAACGTCCGGCCGATATCCTGAAGTGGACACCCGTGCACGCGTGCGCAGGTCCGGCACAGCCCCAGCACGGGCATCCCTCGACACCATGAAGAACTCCTCGCTGAACACTCCCGTGAATCGTCTTGCCCTGTCTCAGGGCGTCGCCTACGCCGGCCGCGGCGCGGCGATGACCGCCCTGATCTGGGTGCTGTACGAGTCGACCGGCTCCGCCTGGTGGGTGTCGGGCGCGATGCTGGCCGTGTTCGGCGTCTCGACGGCCGTATCGCCGTGGTCCGGCCACGTCGGCGACCGCCACGACCGGCGCGTGGTGGTGCTGGCGTCCGCGCTGTTCGCCGCGTTCGGCTTCGCCGCGTGCGCCGTGCTGTCCGAGCTCAGCCTGACGCTGCCGATCATCGCCGTCATGGTGCTCGCCGCCTCGACGCAGGGCGCGCTGTCGGCCGCCGTCACCGGCGCCATCCCGGCGCTGGTCGCCGAGGAGGATCTGAGCGGCGCCAACGGCGTCGCCGGCGCGTTCAAGAGCGCCGGTTTCATGCTCGGCCCCGGGCTGGGCGGCGCGCTGCTGGCCGTCGTCGGACCAGCCGGCGTCTTCGCCGCCAGCGCCCTGCTGCTGCTCGGCGCCGTGGCCAGCGTCTGGCGGCTGCCGGGGACGTTCCGCGCGCAGCCGCATCCGGAGCACGGCGTGGGCAGCAGCCTCGACGGCTACCGCCGCCTGATCCGCGACCCCTGGCTGCGGCTGCTGACGATCGCCTGGACGATCGTGATGATCGCCGTCGGCCCGGTGATCGTGGCCGAGGTGGTGCTGGCTGAGCAGTTCGCAGTCGGCTCGATCGGCTACGGGCTGATCGCCGTCTTCTGGGACGGAGGCGGTGTGATCGGTGCGCTGATCGGCCGCCGCATCCCGCGCAGCCTCGAGCGGCTTGCGATCGTCGGCGGGTGCGTGGCGATCGCCTTCGGCTTCGCCGTGGTCGGTCTGGCGCCGGTGTTCTGGCCGGTGCTGCTCGGCATGTTCACAGCCGGGCTGTTCGACGCCTTCGGTACCGTTGCCGCGCAGAACCTGATCCAGCGGCGGACTCCCGATCACCTTCGCTCGCGGGTGTCGGCCGCCCTCGACGCCGTAGTGGTCGGCGCCATGTCGCTGTCCTTCGCGCTGGGCGCTCCGCTGGTCGAGCTGCTCGGGCCCCAGGGCGTGTACCTGGCGGCCGCGGTGGCCTCCCTGGTCGGCGCGGGACTGCTCGTCCCGACCCTGCGCGGCACCCCGGTGCCGACCTTCGTGGCGGGCAGCCGCGCCGCCGTCACGGCGCGCGTCCGGCGCCCGGAGAGGGCGACGCCACCGCACGCGCACGAGCCTCGCGGAGGCCGGATGCGTCGCCTCGGCAGGCGATCGTTGCGCCGCCGTTCGGAACGGTGACGATCCTGTAAGAAACCTTCGCGGCGTTCGCGAACCGTTGCTAGGGTGGCGGCCATGAGCCTCGAAGAGCAACGCTCCAGACTGGAGGAAGAGCGCCGGATTGCGAACGCCGGCGGGCTGGCGCGCTGGGCCCGCGGATGCGCCACGCACCCCTGGCGAGTGGTCTTCGGCTGGCTCGGTGCGACCGTGCTCCTGATCGTCCTCGTCGCCGGTTTCCACGGGTCGCTGGCCAACGAGTTCTCGGTGCCGGGCACCGACTTCCAGAAGGCGACCGATCTGATCAAGGCGAAGTTCGGCGCCCAGGACGGCGCCGCTCTGCGCGTGGTCATGGCCGCACCGCCGGGCGAGTCGCTGGATACGCCCGAGCGCAAGGCCGCGGTCGCCAAGATGGTGCAGATCGCGACGGACGGCGAGAAGTCGCTGGACAAGAATGCGGACAACGCGGGCTCGATCAAGGACCCGCTCGCGGCCGACTCGGGGCAGCTCTCGGACAGCGGCCGCGTCGCCTTCTTCGACGCGCAGTTCGACCAGACCGGATTCCAGCTGCCGCGCAACGACGTGGTCGATCTCGAGGATCAGCTGCGTGCCGCCGGCGAATCGGCGGGCATCCAGGTCGAGTTCACCGGCGAGGCCGAGAGCCCGCCGCCGGAGACCGGATCGAGCGAGATCATCGGGCTGATCGTCGCCTTCTTCATCCTGATGGTGCTGTTCCGCGCGCTGGTGCCGTCGCTGATCCCGCTGCTGTTCGCCGTGGTGGCGGTGGCGTCCGCGTTCCTGCTGCTGTACCTGGCAGCCCGGCTCTCGGACTTCAACACGATCACGCCGATCCTGGTGTCGATGATCGGCCTCGGCGTGGGCATCGACTACACGCTGTTCATCGTCACCAGATTCCGCCAGATGCTGCACGACGGGCTGACACCCCCCGAGGCCGCGGCCGCCGCCGGTGCCACCGCCGGGCGGGCCGTGATCTTCGCGGGCACCACGGTTGCGATCTCGATCACCGGCCTGGCCTTCATCGGCATCGACTTCATCACCAAGCTCGGCGTCGGCAGCGCCCTGGGCGTCCTCACCGCGGTGATCCTGGCCAACACGCTGCTGCCCGCCATCCTGTCGCTGCTCGGCCACAAGATCGATCGCGGCCGGCTGGGCATGAAGGCCGCCGACGAGTCACGCGAGGGCCAGTCCCGGACGCTGGTCGCCCGGTGGGGCCGGTTCGTCACGCGCAACGCCAGGTTCGTGCTGCCGGCCGTCCTGGTCGTGCTGTGCATCCTCGCCTTCCCGGTGCTCAGCGTGCGCCTCGGCCTGGCGGACTCGAGCACCGCGCCGAAGCAGCAGACCACGCGCCAGGCGTACGACCTGCTGTCCGGCAAGGACGGCTTCGGCCCGGGCTTCACCTCGCCGATCCCGGTCGTGGTGGACATGCGCGACGACGCGCAGTCGGCATCCGACCTGGAGGCGGCCATCAAGCAGGTGCCCGGCGTCGCCCAGGTGGTCGCGCCGATCTACAACACCAAGGACAACACGCCGAACGGCGCCAGCGTCGCCATCATCAACGCCTACTCGAAGTACGCGCCTCAGGACGCGAAGACCGACGACATCGTGTCCGAGCTGCGCGACACCACGATCCCGAACACGCTGCAGGGGTCGAGCGCGCAGGCGTACGTGTCCGGCCAGAACGCGGCCTTCACCGACATCGGCGACCGCATCCTGTCCAACTCGCCGAAGTTCCTGCTGTACATCATCGGCGTCACCTTCGTGCTGCTGGCGATGGCGTTCCGCTCGATCGTCGTCGCGGTGAAGGCCGCGCTGACGACGCTGATCTCGGCGCTGGTCGGCTTCGGCGTGCTGGTGTTCGTCGTTCAGATGGGCCACGGCATGGGGGTGATCGGGCTCGACCGCACCGGGCCGATCGAGAGCTTCGTGCCGCCGATCGCGTTCGCGATCATCTTCGGCCTGTCGATGGACTACGAGGTGTTCCTGATGAGCCGCATCCGCGAGGAGCACGTGCACGGGGCGGACACGCTGAACGCCGTGCGCGACGGCGTCTCCGGCGTCGGCAGGGTGATCGTGGCCGCGGCGCTGATCATGGCCACCGTGTTCTTCGCGTTCATGCTGAACCCCGACCGGGTGACCAAGGAGTTCGGGCTGCTGCTTGGCGTGGCCATCCTGACCGACGCATTGCTGGTGCGGATGACGCTGGTGCCGTCGTTGCTGACGCTGCTCGGCGAGCGCTCCTGGGCGATGCCCGGCTGGCTCGATCGCATCCTGCCGAACCTGACGATCGAGCCGCCGTCCGAGCGGTCCGGCGGCCCCACGCCAGAGCCGGCGCCGGCCGCCGGCGATTAGGGACTAGGCGCCGCTCAGGTCGCGCCGCTCGAAGACGGCGACGGCCGCCGCCAGCACCACGGCCGCCGCTGCCGCCAGCACGGCCAGGTGGCCCCAGTCGACGCCGCTGGTCAGCGTCCCCTGCCCGGCGTAGTAGAAGCCGGACAGGTACCTGAACGGGTCGAGCCAGCCGGCGAGCGAGTGGAGCCCGGCGATCAGGTAGCCGACCGCGGCAACGGCGGCGGGCACGCCGATGGCGAAGCTGCGGTGCCGGGTGGCCGCTCCCACCAGCATGGCCAGCCAGCCGTGGAGCAGCGCGAGCAGGCAGATGCCGGCCGTGGCGCCGACCAGCCGGCCGGCGTTCAGGCCGAGGTCGACCAGCGCGTCGCCGATCAGCAGCGTGACGACGATCGTGGCCGCGACGGCGAGCATCTCGATCAGCAGCCCCGCGGCCTTCCATCCGATCACCGCCCGGCGCGACACCGGCGCCGACACGACCAGCTCGAGCAGCCCCTGCTCCTCCTCGCCGGCGATCGTCGCCGCGCCGACGCCGATCGCCAGCACCAGGGCGAGCAGCGGCAGCATCAGGCTGAAGAGCTCCGTGTCCAGGAACCCCGGCCCGCTGGTGATGCTCAGCGTGTCGCCGATCCCGAGGAACGACTTGAGCACGTCGGGGTACTGCTTGAGCAGGTCGTCGAACTGCTGCGACCCGTGGATCGAGGGGAACACGGCGACGATCAGTGCGATGTAGGCGGCGATCCCGATCAGCCACCCGCCCAGCGTGCGTGCCCGGTCGCCGACGGCGCGGCGTAGCAGCTCAGGCACCGCCGCCCTCCTGGTAGTAGGACAGGAAGATCTCCTCGAGGTCGGCCGGCTCCGAGACCACGTCCAGCACCTCGTGCCGCGCGGCGTGCTTGACCACCGCGTCGGCCGAGCCGCGCACGGACAGCCGGACGGTGGCGCCGTCGCCCTCCGCCGACTGCACGCCCGGCAGGCCGGCGAACTCGGCCGCGTCGACGGCCGCGCCGAAGGTCAGGCGCATGTGCCGGACGCTGCGGGCGAGCAGCGTCTCGACCGACTCGACGGCGACCAGCCGGCCGGCGCGGATGATGCCGACGCGGCCGGCGACGTGCTGCACCTCGTCCAGCGAGTGCGACGACAGGAACACGGTGCGGCCGTCGTCCGCCGTCTCGCGCACCAGCGACCGGAACGTCTCCTGGACGAGCGGGTCGAGCCCGCTGGTCGGCTCGTCCAGCACGGCCAGGCTGGGCCGGTGCATGAACGCCTGGATCAGGCCGATCTTCTGCCGGTTGCCCTTGGAGAGATCGCGCACCGGCCTGTCGAGCTGCCCGCCCAGGCGGTCGGCCAGCGTCGCGATCTCGCGCTCATGGCCGCCGCCGCGCAGGGCTGAGAGCGACGCCAGCTGCGCGCGGCCGGTGGCCCGCGGCCAGAGGCGCAGGTCGCCCGGCAGGTAGCCGACCGACCGGCGCGCCGTCCCGCCGTTCCCCCTGGTGTCCTGGCCCAGCAGCGCGGCGCGGCCGGCGGTCGGCCGGATCAGGTCGAGCAGGATGCGGATCAGCGTGCTCTTGCCGGCGCCGTTGGGCCCCAGGAAGCCGAACACCTCGCCCTGCTCGACGCGCAGGTCGACGTCCACCAGCGCCTGCACCTCTCCGCCGTACGTCTTGGAGAGGCCGGCCGTCTCGATCGCGGGCGTCCGCGAGCTCATCGTCCTGTAGCCTGCCACGTCGTGAGGGACACGGTCTTCTCCACGCTGTCGGCGCTCGCCGCGTGCCACTCGCCGAGCGGCGTCGAGGACGAGATCGACGCGCTGCTGGTGGAGCGTCTGGGCACACTCGGCCAGCCCACAGTTGACGGCGGAGGCAACATCGTTCTGCGGGTGCCCGGCCGGGAGCCGGGGCCGCTGCGGGCGGTGCTCGCCCACAAGGACGAGATCGGCGCGCTGGTCAAGCGGGTCGGCGACGATGGGCGGTTGTACTGCCAGACGCTGGGCGACGCCCACCCGTGGATCTGGGGCGAGGGGCCGGTCGACGTGCTCGGGCGGCACGCGCCGGTGCTCGGCGTGCTGTCGTTCGGCGCACGCCATGTGTCCGAGGAGTCGCCGCAGCGCAAGCAGCTCGACGACACGCCGCTTCGGTGGCGGGACGTCTGGGTGGAGACGAAGCTGGCGCCCGAGGCGCTGGCCGAGGCGGGCGTCGTGCCGGGCTCGCGCGTCGTTCCCACTCGCGCGCGCAAGCCGCCGGTGCGCCTGGGGGCGGAGGGCGAGTACGTCGCCGCCTATGCGCTGGACGACCGCGCCGCGGTGGCCGCGCTGTTGCTGCTCGCCGAGCGGCTCTCGCCGCTCCACGACGTCGAGCTCGTGTTCACCGCCCGCGAGGAGATCGGCTGCCAGGGCGCCCAGTGGTACGCGCGGCGGACCGACGCCGAGGCGCTGCTGGCGCTGGAGGTGGTGCCGGTCGCCGTCGAGTACGGCCTCGAGCCGGGGCCGTCCCCGGTGATCATCCGCGGCGACAGCAACGGACCGCTGGACGACGGGCTGTCGGCCGAGCTGGAGGACGCCGCGGCCGCGGTCGGCCGCCCGGTGCGCCAGGTCGTGGTCAGCCGCTACGGCTCGGACGCGTCGAAGGTGCTGGGCACCGGCCGGGTCGGGCGCACCGCCTGCCTGGGCGTCGCGACCGAGAACACGCACGGCTTCGAGATCGCCCACCTGGACGCCATCGCCGGCTGTGTCGACGTGCTCGACCGGTGGCTCGGCTGAGCCCGTCGCGACGGGCGGCTGAGCTAAGATCTGCCCTCCTGGCGGAGTAGCTCAGTCGGTTAGAGCAGCGGAATCATAATCCGCGTGTCGGGGGTTCGAGTCCCTCCTCCGCTATCGGAACTTCCGCTCAACCTCTTTGGGTCAAGCCGCGTCGACGGATCGCTCAACACTCGGCTCAGACGCGCCGTTCAGCACATCGATAGCGCCGACCTGCCGCTCGGGTCCGAGGTCGTGCCACAGCCGCCAGTAGCCACCAACACGCCTGCCGTAGGTCGTTGGCTTCTCGGCATACAGCGTCGCACCGAGCCGGTAGGCGCGGGACTGCAGGTCGCCAGCAGTGGAGTCCGCCAGTGCCGCGGCCCGATCTGCCTCGGGGCCACCGAACGCGTCCGGCTGGGAGCGAAGAAGCTCCGAGAGCACCGCGAGATCGTGATCATCGCCCAGCGCCTCGGCGAGCTCGTCCAACCGCGCCTGCAACCCCGTCAGGACGCTCGGCGCGGCATCCACCAACAGCCTGGTCGCATACCACAAGTCCTTCTCACGCTTGCGCCACTCATGCCGTGACTCAACGTTTCCGTCGAACCTGGAGGCAACCATCGCCCTTCTCCCGCGGCCGTAGATTCGGGTCAGGCCCCTCTCCAGCACACGGCGATCGTGCAGCCGCCACTCCTGAGATGCGTCCCGCGCTCGCCACACCAGCTGAATCGCACGGACAATACGAGCCGCGCCATCGGCCACATCAGGTGACGCTTCATCCGCCCGTCGTTGCAGCTCCGACCGCACCGCGTCGAAGTCCCCGCCGAAGCCAACCAGCTTGTGGCTTGCCAGCAGCCGATCGAACGTCGCCAAGATCGCATGAGCATCTCGCATCGGCGACAGCTCGGCAGCGGCCTCCCGCAGCGGCTTATTGACGTAGTCGAACGCACTCGGACCGATCGCACCGCGAACCAAACGTGCCAGTCCACGCACCTTCTTACACCGCTTGCGTGCGTCGTGAACCGTCGCCTCGATCCCACGCGTCGACGGATCCGCCAACCCGAGCATGGCACCGTCGAGCTGCTCCCGAGCAATCCGGCGCACGCCAACCGGCAACGGCTCACCAAACGTAAACGCGAATCCCACCTACGCCACCAACCGACCGCGCAGGCACCAACAGACGAGCCGGACCTCGCCAAACACCGAAACACTCCCCACCCGCGACACTCGCTCAGTCTACGGCTCGTCACGGACGCTGATCGGAACGCCAGTCAACCGCTGCGGCTGCGCGAAGCGGCCGGCATGGATCACCGTAGACTCGTCCGGTGCGCTATTGCCCGTCATGCGGACAGGGGAATCCGGGAGACTCTCGCTTCTGCGGAGCGTGTGGCGCCTCGCTGGTCGGCGAGCCGGCGGCCTCGGTGCGAAAGACGGTCACGGTGCTGTTCTGCGATCTGGTCGGGTCGACGGCCATCGGCGAGAGCAGCGACCCCGAGATCGTCCGCGAGCTGATGGCTCGCTATCACAGCGGTGTTCGCTCCATTCTCGAACGGCATGGCGGAGCCGTCGAGAAGTTCATCGGCGATGCAGCGATGGCGGTGTTCGGCATCCCGCAGGTGCACGAGGACGACGCACTTCGTGCGGTTCGCGCCGCGGCGGACGTGCGCGCGGCCGTCAGTGAGATGGGTCTGGAGACGAGAACCGGGGTGAACACCGGCACGGTCGTCGCCGGCGGCGGGGAGACGCTGGTCACCGGCGACGCCGTGAACGTCGCCGCACGTCTGCAGACGGCTGCGGAACCCGGGGAGATTCTGGTCGGTGAGACCACAGCGACGCTCGTCCGAGACGACGTGCGGCTTGCCGATCGCGGGCCGCTCAACCTGAAGGGCAAGGCGGAGCCCGTTCTGGCATGGTGCTTGCTCGAGGTTCTCCCGTCTGCGCCGGCGTTCGCCCGTAGCCCCAACGCACCCTTCGTGGGTCGTCAGGACGAGCTACATGGGCTCAACGCGGTGCTCGCTCGTGCGGTCGAGGGGCCGACGCCCCAGCTGGTGACGCTGGTCGGCACGGCCGGCATCGGGAAGTCGCGGCTGACGCGGGAGTTCCTCACCCGGGCCGCAGCGCAGGAACGGATAGTCGTGGGGCGGTGCCTGGCCTATGGCGAGGGGATCACCTACTGGCCGCTGGGCGAGATCGTCAACCAGGTCGCAGAAGGCGATCCGCGCGATCGGGTGTCGGCGATCGTCGGCGGAGAAGATGGGGACAGGGTGGGGGATCTGCTCTCGAGCGCGATCGCCGGCGGCTCGTCCGGTGGTTCGCCAGAGGAGATCTCCTGGGCGGCAAGAAGGCTGTTCGAGGCGCTCGCGGAGGAGCGGCCGTTGATCGTGGTGATCGACGACATCCACTGGGCGGAGCCCCCGCTGCTCGACCTGGTGGAGTACGTGGCGTCGTTCGCCGCGGGTGTGCCGCTGGTGCTGCTCTGTACCGCCCGGCCCGAGCTGTTCGAGACCCGACCGTCGTGGTCGAACCCTCGTCCCGAGGCGACGCTCCTGTCATTGGCCGCGCTTGCCCCGGACGACGCGACGACTCTGGTTGGAGAACTCCGCGAGACCAGCCCGACCCGGCGTGCCGCGATCGTCGCCGCGGCCGAGGGGAATCCCCTGTTCATCGAACAGCTGCTCGCCATGGAGGCTGACAGCGACGGCGCCGATCTCCAGATTCCGCCGACGGTGCATGCGCTGCTCGCAACCCGGCTCGACCGCCTCGGCGCCGAGGAACGAGCGGTGATCGGATGCGCGTCGGTGGAGGGGAGGGTGTTCCATCGTGGTTCCGTGGCGGCGCTGCTCGATCCGGAAGGTGGAACCACCGTCGGCGCGCACCTGATGTCCCTGGTGCGGAAGGAGTTCATCCGACCGGATCGCGCCGTGCTGCAGGGAGATGACGGCTTCCGGTTCGGTCATGCTCTGATCCGCGACGCGGCGTACGAGTCGATCCCAAAACGGGTGCGCGGGGAGCTGCACGAGCGATTCGCCGACTGGCTCGAGGGGCGGGCGTCGGACGATGGCGTCTCCACCTTCGAGGAGATCGTCGGCTACCACCTCGAGCAGGCCTCGCTGTATCTGTCGGAGCTCGGCGTGCCGGATGCGGCGCTCTCGGAACGGGCCGCCGGACGACTTGGTGCGGCCGGCCGCCGGGCACTCGGACGCGGCGACGTCAGCGGCGCGGCCAACCTGCTGGCCCGGGGCGCTGATCTGCTTCCGCTGGGGACGCCGGCCCGGACCGAGATCGAGGTCGACCTCGGGGAGGCGCTGATCGAGGGTGGGAGCCTGCGGAAGGCCGAGGAGCTGCTCACCGGCGCCGTGTCGACGAGCGCGGCGATTGGCGCCGATGACCTGAATGCCAGAGCCCGGCTCGGCCTCGCCCAAGTACGGATCCAGACGCTCGAGGGCTCGTCTCAGGAGCTGATCCGCCAGCAGATCGAACCGCTCGCTGCCGTCCTCGATGACCACGGCGACCGTCGTGGCGCCGCCGATGCGTACAGATTGCTCGCGCGCCTCGCCGCGTGGGCGGGGGACTACGAGTCGAGCTTCGCGTACACCGAGCGCGCGCTGGCGCACGCCCGCGCTGTGGGCGACGAGCGACGCGAGGCGACGACGCTGGCGCTGATGGCCTCGAATGCGCTCTGGGGGCCGGAGCCGGTCGAGGAGGCGCTTGCCAGATGCTGGGCGATCCATGACACGGTCCCCAACCGCCGCGTCCGGGCCCACTGCCTGATCCGGATCGGCGGTCTGGAGGGCCTCGCTGGCCGCTTCGACGCCGCTCGTGATGCGATCCGCCGGGCGCGCGTGGTCATGGACGAGCTCGGCCTGGCCCACGTCAAGGCGCACAGCACTGACGTCGCCGTCGTGGTCGAGATGCTCGCCGGCGACTACGAGGCGGCCGAGCAGGCGGCTCGGACGGCGTACGCCACGCTCGCGGAGATGGGGGACGTCGTGTACCAGACCGCGGAGGGACTGCTGCTGGCCAACGCCCTGGAGCGCCAGGGTCGGCTAGGCGAGGCGACGGAGTGGATCGACAGGGTCGCGTCACTCGGCGAAGGCGCAGAAGCGGCAGAGATCGCCGCAACACGCGCGCGGATTGCGTTGAGACGCGACGACCTCGACGAAGCCGAACGGCAGCGGGCCACCATCGAGCGCTCGCCCGAGCCGGTGGTGCCGGGGTTCCCGGATCCACGGCTCACGCTGGCCGAGATCCACGCCCACGCGGGGCGAGTGGAGGAAGCGCGTGGAGAGCTCGAACGGTGCCTCGGGCGGTACGAGGCGAAGGGCATCGTCCCGCTGATCAACGAGGCGCAATCGATGCTCGAGCATCTGGTTCGCTAGGCCGTCGAACCACGTTGGCTAGGGTTCGCGGGTCGACGGAAGGAGCGAGCGCCCTGTCGCTTACGCACCACAGCAGAGCCGACCCGGCGTCTGGTCGCGGCGGCCGAGACAGGCCGGCGCGCTGATGAGCTCCTCCGCGGCCGAAGGCCGGGCCACCGGCGCGGCGCTTCGCAGCGCGCGCCGGCTGATCCTGCCGCTCGCGCTCGCCCAGTTCATCTGCAGCTTCGCGGGCTCGAACATGAACGTGATGATCGGGGACATCAGCAAGGACCTGAACACGGACGTGAAGGGCGTGCAGACGGTCATCACCCTGTTCCTGCTGACGATGGCCATCCTGATGATCCCGTGCAGCAAGCTGACCGACCGGTGGGGCCGGAAGAGGTGCCTGATCGGGGGGTTGGCCTTGTTCGCTGTGGGTGCAGTGCTGAGCGCGATCGCGCCCGGGCTGGGCGTGCTGATCGTCGGCAACTCGATCCTGGAGGGTGTGGGTACGGCGCTCCTGATCCCTCCGGTGTACATCCTGGCAACGCTGTGGTTCACGGACACGACCTCGCGGGCGTGGGCGTTCGGCGCGATCAGCGGCATGGGCGGCGTCGGCGCCGCAGCGGGCCCGCTGATCGGCGGCGTGATCGCCACCTGGATCGACTGGCGGGCTGCGTTCATCTTCCAGGCCCTGGTCGTGGTCGTCATCATCCTGCTCAGCCGCAACCTCAGCGATCCGCTGCCCGCCGATCCGACCCGCCCGTTCGACCTGGTGGGCGCAGTCCTGTCCGCGGTCGGGATGTTCTTCATCGTGTTCGGCATCCTGCAGGCCGGCGTCCACAACGCCCTGTTCGTTGCCTTCATCGTGATCGGCCTCGCGCTCCTGCTCGGCTTCTACGCCTACATCCGCCGGCTGGAACGCATCGGGCGAGAACCGCTGCTCTCCACCGGCCTATTCCGAAACCGGGCCTGCAACCTCGCGATGGTCACGCAGAACCTGCAGTGGCTGATCATGATGGGGACGTCGTTCGTCGTCTCCGTCTACCTGCAGGAGGTGCACGGATACAGCCCGATCAGGACCGGGCTGATCTTCACCGCCGCGACGGCCGGCATCCTGATCACCTCGTTCGCCGCGCGCAGCCTCGCGGCCCGGTACCCCCAGCGCACACTGATCGCCGCCGGGTTTCTCGCGGCGGTCCTCGGCCTGGTGCTTATGATCCCGTTTGTGGACACCTCTGCGCGGGCGGTCGCGTTCCTGGTGGGGCTGTTCCTGTTCGGACTCGGCGTGGGCGCGATGCTGACGCCCTCCGTGAACGTCGTTCAGTCGAGCTTCCCCGAGGAGATGCAAGGCGAGATCTCGGGGCTCTCCCGAAGCGTCTCAAACCTCGGTTCGTCGTTCGGCACGGCGATCGCCGGCACCATCCTGGTCTCCGCAATCGCGACGGGAACCAGGTCGTATGTCGTCGCGATGATCGTCCTCGTCGGATTCGGCCTGCTCGGACTGATCGCCGCGCTTCGCCTCCCCGCATCCGCCGGCCGGCCGGAAACGCCAACCGCCGAGCCCGCCGCCTGATTCAGGCGGCACATAGGGCACCGACCACCCCAAAAACCGCATTCACAACCTCCGTGGGCAGCACATCTAGCGCGGCGGCCGGTCGCCGGCGTCCCCGCGCAGCCAGACGGTGGCGTGCGCGGGCTGGACGGTGCCGGAGACGACCGACCGCAGCTCCTCGCAGAGCGCGTCGAGGTCGATCTGCTCGCGCAGCCGCTCGCTGAACCCGTCGACCGCGGCCTGCGCGTCGTAGCCCGCCCGGTAGAACCGGCGGTCGACAGCGCGCTGGATCACCCGGCGCAACGGCTGGAACGCGGCGGCCACCGCCAGCGTCGACACGGTCACGGCCAGCGTGCCCGATGAGCCCGTGAGGCCGCGGAGGCGCCGAGCCGATCAGCGCCGCGCCGCCCAGGTAGAGCACCGCCAGAGCGCCGATCAGGGTCGCGTAGATCAGCGTCCGGCGGATGATCACGTCGATCTCGAACAGCCGGTAGCGAAGCACGGCGATCCCGATCGCGATCGGGATCAGCCCGAGGCAGACGAACCACACGTCCTGCACGACCGCGATCCATCCAGGCGTCTCGCCATGGTCGCCGGCCATCAGCGCCGCGGACACCAGCGACACGAAGTACAGCGCGCCGCACAACGTGCCGGCCGCGGCCAGCCACTTGATCTGCAGACGCTCGATCCGCTCCGCGCGGCGGTACCGCACGACCAGGCTCGCCACGGCGGCGACGGACGAGAGCGGGATCAGCAGCACCACGGACTGCAGCGGGCTGAGGACGCCGTCAAGCGCCTCGATCCCGAACGGGTTGTCGTGGTCGGGGAACCCCGTAACCCGCATCGGCCCCGGCAGCAGCCAGTCGAGCATGCTGACCCCGACGGCGAACGCGCAGACGTAGACCACCCATCGCCAGCGCCGGCTCGGTAGGTGCCCGTCCGGGTAGACCAGCAGCAGGAACACGCCGGTGATCGCGACGGCGGGCGCCCACGCCCACAGGCTGACCGACGCCGCGGCCGCGCCGACCGGGATCTGCCCCGGATGCACCTTGAACGCCCAGTCGCCGTAGCCGATCGCGTCGACCACCAGTGCCCAGGAGAGGCCGGTGGCGATCAGCAGCCAGCCGACCGGGTTGCGCGGCCGGCTGCGGACGATCACGGCTCCGGCCAGCGGGTAGAGCAGGAAGATGATCATGATCAGCAGCCCGGCCAGGAAGCCGGCGGTACCGCCGCCGCTGAAGCCCTCGGAGTGTGCGACGTGGCGGGTCGCCCACATCAGGACGACACCGGCCGCGAGCAGGAGTGCGACGGCGGCGAGGGCCGCCCACGCAAGCCACCGCAGCGTTCGGTCGCTCATGCGGCCAGTGTCCCACGACGACCGTCCGGCGATCGTTACGAAGCGGCCGGCCGATGAATCGCCGCCCTCGGGGATCGCGGTCAACGACATCGCCGTCACGGTCGCGCGACCTCGACCTGCGCGGCACGCTGGGGATCGACCGCGAGGCGCCGGTCGGCTTCACCGACATCCGCCTGTCGTTCGCCATCGACGCCCCGGGCACGAGCGAGGACGACCTGGCGGCGCTCCGGCACAAGACCGAGCGCTACTGCGTCGTCATGCAGACGCTGCTCGGCCCGCCTGCGGTCTCGACGACCTGGGCGTAGCCGGGCCGTCAGCCGCTCGGCTGTCCAGCCGCAGCGTCCACGGCTCGATCGACGCCACCACCAGGTGCGAGCCGCTCCACGGGTCGCGGGCCAGCCGCTCGACCACCGCGTCCTCTGACACCGCCTCGATCACGTGCGCGACGCGAACCTCGTCGGCCAGCGGCCCGCCGAGCACGATGAACCCGTCGTCCACCAGCTCGTCCATGAACGCGGCGTGCTCGGCCCACCGGGACTGGTCCTCGAGCGGCAGGCTGCCGTCCCACCGGGGGCCGGTGCGGTGGACGATGACCAGGAACGCCGCCATACCGCCGATTCTGGCACAGCTGCATGCCCCGAACGGGGGTCACGGGCGTATGGGCGCGGGCCGAAAACGCACCCATGAGGCTCACCCGTGCCACGATCGCGATCGTTCTCGCCCTGCTGCTGCCGGCCGCCGTCGGCTGCGGCAGCTCGAGCGGCGGCTCCTCGTCGTCGCCCGCGGCGGCCGTCGACAACGGCGAGTCGGCCAAGGCGCCGGGTCAGATCCTCTCCGACGTGAACGACGCCGTGCGGGGTGCCAAGTCGGTGCACATGAGCGGCGCGGTGAACAGCGACTCGTCGGACATCGGGTTCGACGTGATGCTGTCGTCGGACGCGGCCAAGGGCACGCTCACGCTGAGCGGGAACGAGATCAAGCTCGTGCGCGTGGGAGACGCCGCGTACTTCAGCGGCAGCCCCGAGTTCTACAAGACGCTCGGCGGCGGCGACGCGGCGGCCAACCTGCTCCAGGGCCGCTGGATCAAGATCCCGAGCACCGACAGCCGGTTCGCCAGCTTCGAGCAGTTCACCGACAAGGGCAAGCTGTTCTCGAGCATGCTGCAGGCCGAAGGCACGGTCACCAAGTCCGGCGTGCGGACGTACAACGGCCAGAAGGTCGTCGTCCTGCGTGACTCGGACGGCGGCGGCGACCTGTACATCGCCGCGTCGGGCAAGCCGTATCCGGTCGCGATCGTCTCGACGGGCGACAAGCAGGGCACGATCACCTTCACCGGGTGGGACGAGCCCGTCGACGTCAGCGCGCCGGCCGACGCGATCGACCTCTCGCAGCTCTAGCGCGCCCTCCGGATCCGCCCGCAGACGGCGTTCCTGAACGCCCGATTCGCCGGGTGAGCGAACGGTCGGGAACCCGCCCGCGGAGCGGCCGCGGGCGGGTTCCCGGAGCCATCTCCTGTGCTACCGTTGGTCGGCTCAACCGACGAGAGGTTTACGCGTGGCCACAGGAGTACGAGTACTGGTGACGATGGCTTGCACCGAGTGCAAGCGGCGCAACTACCAGACGAACAAGTCCAAGCGGAACTCGCCCGACAGGCTGGAGTTCAGCAAATACTGCAAATGGTGCGGCAAGCACACGCTGCACCGGGAAACCCGCTAGGCAGCACCTTGGCGCGGAGGAACCGACAGCAGCCCCAGCAGGGCCGGCGCAGCGTGACCGCGCCGGTGGCGGGGAAGCCCAAGAGCCAGTCCGGCGGCGAGCCGGTCGAGCGGCCGAACCTCATACGCCGCGTCGTCGGGTTCACCGGCGAAGTTCGCGGCGAGCTGGCCAAGACGGACTTTCCCGACCGGCACCAGACGTGGCAGTCGACCTCGGTCGTGATCGCGGCCTGCGTGCTCGTCGGCCTCTACCTGTACGGGCTCGACCAGGCCTTCGCCCGCCTGGTGCAGAAGCTCGTCGAACTCCAGAACTGACCCGAAGGACACAATGTTTCGCTGGTACGTGATCAACACCTACTCCGGCCACGAGAACAAGGTGAAGGCCAATCTCGAGCACCGGATCAAGTCGATGAGCAAGGAGATGACCGTGCGCCGCGTGGTCGTCCCGACCGAGTCCGTGGTCGAGACCAAGGACGGACAGAAGGTGCAGGCCGAGCGGCGGCTGTGGCCCGGATACGTCCTGGTCAACATGGACCTGGACGTCGACAAGGAGGCCTGGGGCCTGGTCAAGAACACGCCCGGGGTCACCGGCTTCGTCGGCGCGTCCGGCCAGCCCGTCCCGCTCAGCCAGGGCGAGGTCGACCGCATGTTGCACTCGCAGGCGACGACGACCGCCGTGCCCAAGCAGAAGGCCGAGTTCCAGCTGGGCGAGAGCGTCAAGGTGATCTCCGGCCCGCTGTCGGACTTCGACGGCGAGATCGCGGAGATCAACCACGACCAGAGCAAGCTCAAGGTGCTCGTGTCGATCTTCGAGCGGCAGGTGCCGGTCGAGCTCGAGTTCGACAAGGTCAAGAAGATTTAGACTGTGACTCGGCCCGACAGGGCGGAGTCAACCTGAATTCTCTTCGAAGTACAGAAGCAGTAGCGACGTGGGAGCTCCCCCAGGAGCGTTTGCACCACAGGAGGTAGCCCGTGGCCAAGAAGGTCATCAAAGTCATCAAGCTGCAGATCCCCGCCGGGCAGGCGAACCCGGCACCGCCGGTCGGGCCCGCGCTGGGCCAGCACGGCGTCAACATCATGGACTTCTGCAAGGCGTTCAACGCCGCGACGCAGGGGCCCAACGCCGGGCAGATCACGCCCGTCGAGATCTCGGTGTTCGAGGATCGCTCGTTCACCTTCATCACCAAGACGCCACCGGCAGCCGTCCTGATCAAGGAGGCGCTGAACCTGCAGTCCGGCTCGGGCGAGCCGAACCGCGCCAAGGTGGGGACGCTGTCCCGGGATCAGCTGCGGTCGATCGCCGAGCGCAAGATGCCCGATCTGAATGCGAACGACGTCGAGGCCGCGATGAAGATCGTGGCCGGCACCGCCCGCTCGATGGGCGTGGAGGTGAGGGCCTGATGCCGGGTAAGCGCTATAGCACCGCTCTCCAGCAGGTCGACCGCGAGAAGCAGTACGCGCCGCTCGAGGCGGTGCGCCTGCTGAAGTCGCTGGACACGTCCAAGTTCGATGAGACGGTCGAGGTGCACATGCGCCTCGGCGTCAACGTGCGCCACGCCGACCAGCAGCTGCGCGGCACGCTGTTCCTGCCCCACGGCCTGGGCAAGACGGTCACCGTCGCGGTGTTCGCCCAGGGCGAGAAGGCGAAGGAGGCCGAGGAGGCCGGCGCCGATTTCGTCGGCGGCGACGACCTCGCCGGCCGGATCACCGAGGGCTGGACGGACTTCGACGTCGCCATCGCGACGCCGGACATGATGGGTACCGTCGGCAAGCTCGGCCGCGTCCTCGGTCCGCAGGGCAAGATGCCGAGCCCGAAGGCCGGGACGATCACGTTCGACATCTCCAAGGCAGTGTCCGATGTCAAGTCGGGCAAGATCGAGTACCGCACCGACCGCACGGGGATCATCCACGCGTCGCTCGGCAAGAAGTCGTTCGACGAGACGGCGCTGGTCGAGAACTACCAGGCCGTGCTGGAGGAGATCCTGCGTGTCAAGCCGGCGGCCGCCAAGGGCCGCTACCTGCGCTCGGTCACGCTGGCTTCGACGATGGGCCCGGGGCTGCGGCTCGACACGACCAAGACCCGGGACCTGCTCGAGGAGGCTGCGCCGACCGCGTAGACTCCGGTTTCGATTTCGAAAACCGCGCGTCCGCGCCGTAGACCGTCGGGGCCTCAGGGCTCAAACCACCACCCGACCGAGGCCGCGGGAGCAGGGTGCGACGTCCTCTCGTCGCCGCCTGCGTCCGCCCTCACCGGCGGACGAACCCAGGCGACGAGAGGAGGTGGAAGAGTGAACAGCGAAGAGAAGCGCGCCGTGGTCGAGCGGCTGGTCGAGCAGATCAGGGACGCGAACGCGCTGATCGTGACCGACTACCGCGGGCTCACGGTGACCGAGACCGCGGAGCTGCGCCGCTCGCTGCGCGAGGCCGGCGCGTCGTTCCGGGTCGCGAAGAACACGCTGGCGAAGCTGGCGGCCGAGCAGGCCGATCGGCCGAGCCTGATCGAGTTCCTCGAGGGCCCCACGGCGATCGCCTTCATCGCGGACGACCCGGCCCCCGTCGCCAAGAAGCTGACGGAGGCCGCACGGTCGACCAGGATCCTGGCCGTCAAGGGCGGGGTCATGAACGGCCGCACGCTGACGGCAGACGAGGTGCGGCAGCTCGGCGAGCTGCCACCCCGCGAGGTGCTGCTGTCGCAGGTGGTCGGCGCCATCGCCGGTCCGGCACAGAACACGGTCGGCGTCCTTGCGGCGCCGCTCCGCGACATCGTCGCGGTGCTGGACGCCTATATCGCACAGAAGCAGGCGGCGGAGAACGCCGCCTAGAAGATCCCACCCGGAGGTACGAACACCATGGCAGTTGAGAACATCGTCGAGGAGCTGAACAAGCTCTCGGTGCTGGAGCTGGTCGAGCTGAAGAACACGCTCGAGGAGCAGTGGGGCGTGACCGCCGCGGCGGCCGCTCCGGTGATGGTTCAGGCCGCCGCCGGTGGCGGCGGTGATGCCGCCGCCGCCGAGGAGCAGACGGCGTTCGACGTCGTCCTGACCTCGACCGGCGACAAGAAAATCCAGGTCATCAAGGTCATCCGCGAACTGACCGGCCTGGGCCTGAAGGAGGCCAAGGCGGTCGCCGACGAGGCCCCCGCCCCCGTCAAGGAGGGCGTGGCCAAGGAGGAGGCCGAGCAGATGAAGGCCAAGCTCGAAGAGGCCGGCGCAGGCGTGGAGCTCAAGTAGCCACTGCCGTGACCGCCGCGGGGCGGGAACCGCTTGTCCCGGTTCCCGCTCTCGCGGCGCGGTAGAATTGATCCTTGTGGAAAAAGCATCGTGCATCCGCCCCTTCGCCTCGCTGCGGGCGAAGCCGTCGGACAAGGGCGAGCAGCACACGCAGGCGCTCTTCGGCGATCCGGTCGACGTTGTCGAGTGCAAGAACGGCTGGGCGAAGGTCGTGCTCTCCGACGGGTACGAGGGATTCGTCGAGGCCGACGCGCTCGGCGAGCCGCCGCAGAAGGAGCGCGCGCACGTCGTTGTCGTGCCCCAGGCGGCCGACCGCTACATGGGCACCTGGCTGCCGGCGCCGGGGCTGCGCACCGAGCCGCTGGCCGCGGCGCGCCGCAAGGCGACCGGCGATGCGATCGCCGAGGCCGCGCTGATGTTCCTCGGCGCCCCGTACGAGTGGGGCGGTGTGACGGTGGAGGGGCTCGACTGCTCGGGCCTCGTCCAGGCCGTGCACCGGCGGTTCGGCACGCTGCTGCCGCGAAACGCCGACCAGCAGGAGCAGGTGGGCGAGGCGATCGATCGGGCGGACGCCCGGCCCGGCGACCTGTTCTGCTACGGCGACCACATCGCCATCTACCTGGGCGACAACCGGATCGTGCACGCCGCCGAGTCGCACGGCAAGGTCGTCGAAGAGAAGCAGCCCGCCGAGCTCGGCAAGCGGCTCCGCGCGGTGCGCCGCGTTTTCGACGGCGACGACTGAGCTTTGGGATTACTAACATCGCGACGCGCGCGGCGTCAAAGATGTCGTTCGCGTTGTGCGGTCAGGACAAAGGGGTGAGCTGATGGTCTCTCGTCGTCGTGTGTTGCTCGGACTTGCGCTGTGCGCGGTGGCGGTTGCCGCCGGCTGCGGCGGCGGGTCCTCGTCGTCATCGGGTTCGGGAGGCAGCGGTGGCTCGTCCAGCACCGCGTCAGGCTCGCCGCAGAAGGGCGGGACGTTCACCATCCTGGCCAACTCCAACTTCGGCGTCGCCGACCCCGCGCAGAACTACACCCTGCAGCAGTGGGCGCTTCTGATCGACACCCATGACGGGCTGGTCGGCTTCAAGCGCGCCGGCGGCAGCGCGGGCACGGAACTCGTGCCCGACCTGGCCACCGAGATCCCGGAGCCCACGGACGGCGGCAAGACCTACACGTTCCAGCTCCGCGACGGCATCAAGTATTCGGACGGGACGCCGCTCAAGGCGAGCGACTTCGTCACCGTCTTCACCCGCCAGTTCACCGTCCCTGGCCCGGCCAACGGGTTCTACGCGGGCATCGTCGGCGGGCAGGAGTGCCTGAAGAACTCGAAGACGTGCGACATGACGCAGGGCGTCGTGGCGGACGACAGCGCGAACACCGTGACCATCCACCTGACCGCGCCCGACCCCGAGTTCCTCGACAAGCTGGCGCTGCCGTTCGCGTTCGCCGTGCCCGGCAACACCTCGTTGAAGCTGACCGGCAACAACGTGCCGCCCGGTACCGGCCCGTACATGTGGCAGTCGTACAACCCGAACAAGTCCGCGGTGCTCGTCCGCAACCCGAACTTCAAGGAGTGGTCGGCGGAGGCGCAGCCCAACGGCAATCCCGACTCGATCGTCGAGAAGTTCGGCCTGCCCGTGACCGACGCCGTGACCGCGGTCGAGAACGGAAGCGCGGACGCCGTGTTCTCCGGCGACTCGATCCCGGCCGACCGGCTGAACGAGATCGACACCCAGTACGCCGACCAGACGCACGTCAACGCGCTGACGGCCGACTGGTACTTCGCACTGAACGTCCACGAGCCGCCATTCGACAACCTGCAGGCTCGCCAGGCGATCAACTTCGCCGCCGACCGCACCGCGTACGTGAAGATCGCCGGCGGTCCGTCGCTGGCGGTGCCGACCTGTCAGATCCTGCCGCCGAACTTCCCGGGCTACGAGCCGTACTGCCCGTACACGGCCGGCGCTGACAGCGACAACACCAAGTGGACCGGCGTCGACCTGACGAAGGCCAAGGATCTGGTCAAACAGTCCGGCACCAGCGGTGCCAAGGTCGTCGTCAACGGCACCACCGACGAGGTCGGCAAGGCGCTGGCCCTGCAGATGGTCAGCGACCTCAAGTCGATCGGCTACGACGCCAGCGCGAAGCTGCTGGCCCCCGGCCCGCAGTACCCGTACGTGCAGAACTCGGACAACCACGTGCAGGTCGCGTGGTCGGCCTGGTACCAGGACTACCCGGCGGCGTCGGACTTCCTGAACGTGCTGCTCGGGTGCGATTCGTACCACCCGCACAGCGACGCCAGCCCGAACATCGCCGGATTCTGCGACAAGGGCATCCAGGCGAACATGACCAAGGCGTCCAACATGGGCATCACCGATCCTGAGGGTGCGAACAAGATCTGGGCGCAGGTCGACCACGACGTGACCGACCAGGCTGCGTGGGTCGACCTCTACAACCCGAAGCAGATCGACTTCCTGTCCAAGCGGGTCCAGGGCTATCAGTGGAGCCCGCAGTGGTACTTGCTCTACGACCAGATCTGGCTGAACCAGTAGCCGGAAGGGCCGTTTCCACCACGGGGCGGGGCGCTCATTACGAGGGGCGCCCCGCCCCGATGGTAGGCTGAAATCTCATGGCGCAAGTCGCGTTGGAACCGCAGGTCGGGAGCGGTCCGGACGCTGCCCCGTCGGAGATCGCCGGGCGGAGTCCTTGGGCGCTCGCGTGGAGGCGCTTCCGCCGGAACAAACCGGCGATCGGCGCGCTCGTCGTGTTCGTGCTGATCGTGGTCGTCAGCCTCTGTGCGCCGCTGTACGCGCACCGGATCGCGCACGTCGACCCGTTCACGAACAACCTCAACGGCACGACGATCGTCAACGGCAAGAAGGTGGCGCTGATCCAGCAGGGCGGCGGCAAGCTCGGCCTCGGCGAGACGCCGATCGGTCCCACGTGGGATCCCCACCACTACTTCCTGGGCGCCGACAGCTCGGGCCGTGACGTGGCCGCGCGGATCCTGTACGGCGGACGCAACTCGCTGCTGATCGGGATCGGGTCGGCCGTGATCTGCTCGATCCTCGCGACCATCCTCGCCCTGATCGCAGGGTTCTACGGCGGCGCGTCCGACTCGGTGCTCTCGCGGACGATGGACGTGATCTGGGCGTTTCCGGTGATCCTGTTCGCGCTCTGCGTCGCAACGGTGCTGCTCACCGCGCCCAACGGCCTGCAGGCCGGCCCGATCCACATCACCGCGTCGAGCCTCTGGCTGCCGACGCTGATCATCGCGCTGATCTACATCCCGTACGTCTACCGGCCGGTGCGCGGGAACGTGCTCTCCGTGCGCGAGAAGGAGTTCGTGCAGGCGGCGATCGCCCAGGGCGCGTCCAACAGGCGGCTGGTCTTCAGCGAGGTGCTGCCCAATATCATCTCCGTGGTCATCGTCCTGCTCCCGCTGATGATCGCGACGACCATCCTCACCGAAGCGGCGCTCTCCTTCCTCGGCGTCGGCGTTCAGGCTCCGGGTGCGAGCTGGGGCACGATCATCGGCGATGGGCAGCAGCTGCTCTACACCCGGCCGTGGGTCGCCATCGCGCCGGGCATCATGATCCTGCTCACCGTCCTCTCACTGAACGTGCTGGGTGACGGCATCCGCGATGCGCTCGACCCGCGGGCGAAGCTGAGCATCCGCGAGTAGATGCTGCGCTTCGTCGTCCGCCGCCTGATCGCCATGGTCGCCGTGATGTTCGCGATCACCGTTCTGGTGTTCCTGATCTTCTTCGCGACGCCGGGCGTCGACCCCGCCCGCCAGCTTGCCGGCCGGAACCCGAACCCCGAGACGATCGCGCTGATCCGCCACCAGTTCAGCCTCGACAAGCCCCTGCCGGTTCGGTACCTGGTGATGATGAAGAAGCTCTTCATCAGCCGCGACCTGGTCTCCTACTCGAACCAGGGGCAGAAGGTGACGCCGCAGATCTTCGAGGCGATGCCGGTCACGCTCTCCCTGGTGTTCGGGGCGACGGTGATCTGGCTGGGGCTCTCGCTCATCCTGGGGCTCGCCTCGGCGATGCTGAAGGGCACGATCTTCGACCCATTACTCATGATCCTCGCGCTGATCGGGATCTCGATCCCGGTCTTCTGGCTGGGCGAGGTGGCGAACCTGGTGACGCAGAGCCGCTACCACGACACCTTCCTGTTCTCGTGGGTGCCACCGCTCGGCTACGTCTCGCTGACGTCCGACCCGGTCGGCTGGTTCAAGGCGCTGCTGATCCCGTGGTTCGTGCTGGCCGCCGTCTACATCGGCCTGTACGCGCGCGTGTTGCGGGCGACGCTGCTCGAGGTGCAGACCGAGGATTACATCCGTACGGCCCATGCGAAGGGCCTGTCCGGCCGGCGGGTGCTGATCCGCCACACGCTGCGCACCTCGCTGATCACCGTGGTCAGCCTGTTCGGCCTCGACTTCGGCGTGCTGGTCGGCGGCGCGACGCTGCTGGTCGAGGTCGTGTTCGGGCTGCAGGGCGTCGGCTACCTGACCTACCTTTCGCTGCGCGCGCTCGACCTACCGGTGATCATGGCGACCGTGATCTACGGCGCGTTCTTTGTCGTGCTGGCCAACGCCATGGTGGACGTCGCGTACGCCTGGCTCGACCCGCGAGTCAGGCTGGCATAGGAGGTGGCCGAGAAGCTCCTCGACATCGACGGGCTGAAGGTCTCGTTCCGCACTGAGGACGGGGTGGTTCGTGCCGTCGACGGCATCTCGATCGGCGTCAGCAAGGGCGAGGTGCTGGGCATCGTCGGCGAGTCCGGCTCCGGCAAGAGCGTGACCATGATGTCGGTGATGCGCCTGATCATCGATCCCAACGTGCGGTTCGAGGGCAAGGTGCTGTACAAGGGCCGCGACCTGATGGAGCTGTCGCAGGACGACATGCGCGAGGTCCGCGGCAAGGAGATCGCGATGATCTTCCAGGACCCGATGACCTCGCTGAACCCGGTCTACACGGTCGGGTGGCAGATCGAGGAGCAGATCAACGCGCACGAGTCTCTTGGCAAGGGCGCCGCTCGCGGCCGGGTGATCGAGCTGCTGCGGGCCGTCGGCATTCCCAACCCCGAGTCGCGGATCGACGACTATCCGCATCAGTTCTCCGGCGGCATGCGCCAGCGCGTGATGATCGCCATGGGTCTGTCGTGCAACCCCGACCTGCTGATCGCCGACGAGCCGACGACCGCGCTGGACGTGACGATCCAGGCGCAGATCCTGGAGCTGATCAAGCGGCTGCGCCAGGAGTTCGACTCGGCCATCGTCCTGATCACCCACGACATGGGCGTGGTGGCGGACATCGCCGACCGCGTGGTCGTGATGTACGCCGGGCGGATCGTCGAGCAGGGGACCAAGCATGAGGTGTTCCGCAACCC
Organism: uncultured Actinomycetes bacterium; assembly: GCA_963809205.1. Taxonomy (GTDB): domain Bacteria; phylum Actinomycetota; class Thermoleophilia; order Gaiellales; family JAICJC01; genus DATLLN01. Next base: position 167,858 of record CAWEIS010000025.1, read on the forward strand.
GCAGCACCCGTACACGTGGGGGCTGCTGAACTCGATTCCACGGCTCGATCGGCCCAAGTCGCGCCGGCTCTCGACGATCCCCGGCCAGCCGCCGTCGATGCTCGCGCTGCCGGCCGGCTGCCGGTTCCGTCCGCGCTGCGCGTACGCGTTCGACCGCTGCGCCACCGAGGATCCGATGCTCGAGGCGCGAGTCGGCGAGAACCACCTGGACGCCTGCTTCCTGACGCTCGAGCAGAAGCAGCAGCTGCGGGTTCGCGCCGCCGAGCCGCCGGTCGAGGAGTCTGCGTGAGCGAGAACGGCGGCGGCGAGCCGCTGCTCTCCGCGCGGGAGGTCAAGAAGTACTTCCCGATCAAGGAGGGCACGCTGATCCAGCGCGAGGTCGCGCGGGTGCATGCCGTCGACGGCGTCAGCCTCGACCTGTTCGGCGGTGAAACGGTCGGCCTGGTCGGCGAGTCGGGCTGCGGGAAGTCGACGTTCGGGCGCTGCGTGATCCGGTTGTACGACCTGACCGAGGGCACGGTGACGTTCGACGGTCAGGACATCACGACCCTCAACCGCAAGCAGATGCGGCCGCTGCGCCGGGAGATCCAGATGGTTTTCCAGGATCCGTACGCCAGCCTGAACCCGCGCAAGCGGGTCGGCCAGATCATCTCCGACCCGATGCGCATCCACCACATCGGCGGTGACATCAAGCGCAAGACGCAGGAGCTGCTGGAGCGCGTCGGCCTGTCGCCCGAGCACTACAACCGCTATCCGCACGAGTTCTCCGGCGGCCAGCGGCAGCGGATCGGCGTTGCCCGCGCGCTCGCGCTCAATCCGAAGCTGATCGTGGCGGATGAGCCGGTCTCGGCGCTCGACGTGTCGATCCAGGCGCAGGTCGTGAACCTGCTGGACGACCTGCAGGACGAGTTCGACCTGACGTATCTGTTCATCGCGCACGACCTGGCCGTGGTGCGCCACGTGTCCGACCGGATCGCAGTCATGTACCTGGGCAAGATCGTCGAGGTGTCACCGGCCGAGGAGCTGTACCAGCGGCCGATCCACCCGTACACCGAGGCGCTGCTCTCGGCGGTGCCGATCCCCGATCCCGAGCTGGCGTCGCAGCGCGAGCGGATCGTGCTGGAGGGCGACGTGCCCAGCCCGATCACCCCGCCCAGCGGCTGCCGGTTCCATCCCCGGTGCCGCTACGCGACCGAGATCTGCGCTGCCGAGGACCCGCCGCTCATCGACCACGGCGACGGCCACGTCGCCGCTTGCCACCACCCGTTGAACGTCGGCGCGGACGCCCACTGAAAAAACGGGGTCAGACCCCGTTTTTTCACGATGGCGTCGTCACTCATGCCGTCCGCGCTCCGGTCGATGATCTGCTGCATGGTGGGGAGGATTGGATGTCTGGCGCTGGCGGCGGTCGCGCTGGCCGCCGGCTGCTCTGGCGGTTCGTCGTCGCCGAGCTCGGGCGCCTCGTCGGGTGCGCCCCAGGAGACCGACTTCGACCGCTACCAGGCATCCGCGCCGGTGGCCGCCCGCTACGTGCGGGCGCTGGCCGTTGGCAACATGGACACCGCGCACAGCCTGGCCGATCAGGGGAACGGGGCGGCCGCCAACGCCTTGACACGGCTGGAGCAGCGGGTCAGGGCGATCCCGATCGCCGCGGCGCAGGTCAAGTCGGGCTACCGCACCGGCATGACGCAGTACGGCCGCGACTTCGCAACCGTCCCGGTCACCATCCGGGTGAAGCTCTCGCACGCCGCGCCGACGGAGTGGGTGCTGCTCGGCAAACGCGACCTGCTCATGCATAGGTCGGACGACGGGTGGAGGGTCGTGGGAGACGTGACCGGCCGAAACGGCGTCGTCTCCGGCGGAATGTTCCTGTACACCCACCCGACGCTGCTCACGGGATCGCGCGCCACCGTCGTCTATGGACCCGGAACCGCGCGGGACGAGGCGCGGGAGATCCTCGCGCAGATGGATGCATCGGCGCCCGGGCTCGCGGCGCGCTACGGCGGCTCCGTCGCAGCGCAGCGCCCGCTGGCGTTCATCGTGAACGACCGGGTACAGGGCGAGCAGCTTTCCGGACGCGCCATCGGCGACGGCGCGGTACCTCTGGGAACGCTCGACCACAACGTGCTCTACATCTATCTGCGCCCGTACCAACGCGCCAGCACGATCATCCGCGACTCCTCGATGGTGTACCTGATGACGCTCCTTGCCGGCCGCTTCAACCTGTTCCACGCACCGTGGAGCCTGGCGATCGGTGTCGCCGGGTATGAGGAGATCCAGTACCTCAACACCAAGGGCTACATCTCGACGCTCGCGCACCTCCAGGCTGCGTACCCTGGATACGACAGCGCAACGGTCTGGCGGTCGCAGGACGAGAACTGGGGGCTGAGCGGCGCGCGCCGGCGACTCGCGGTCGAGGACTCGCTGGCGGTCGTCCACGTGATCATCGCGAACCACGGCGGGAGCGCGGCGATCATCCGGCTGGGCAAGCAGTTCAGGCAGCAGCGCGTCCCGCCGGGATCGGACTTCTCGCCGGCCCAGGTGCGCAAGGCGTTCCAGGCCGCGCTCGGCGTGAGCTACGACCAGGTGCTCTCGGAGGCGCATTCATATGTCGCCGGCGGCACCTGGAAGTTCGGCTGAGCGGCGTCTCGTTGTCATCCTAGACAAGTGACGATCAGCACGTTCGTTGTCCGGCGCGCTTGACGTTCACGCCCCCGTCGGTATAGTGATCGAAGGCATACCCGCCGCGGCAGCTTGGCCGCATCCGTCGGGAGGCCACCCGCTGCTTGCGTGAGCAGGGAACGCCTGATAGGCTTCTCGGTTGCGCCGTTGGTCCGGAACCACGCCCACGCCATATCGATCCCCTAAATGCCCCGCGGGAGGCGTTCGCTTTGCCTGAAACCACCTCGCCCCGAAGCCGCAGGACCTTCTCCAGGCTGGAGAAGATCCTCGACGTTCCCAACCTGATCGACATCCAGAAGGCGTCGTTCAGGTGGTTCATGGGAAACCCCGGCGATCCTTCATCGCTGGCCACGTCGGGCCTGCGCGAAACCATCGACGACATCTCGCCGATCCGCGATTACTCGGAGCGGCTCGAGGTCAGCCTGGGCGAGTACACGATCGGTGACCCGGTCGTGTCCGAAACCGAGTGCCGTGAGAAGGATCTCTCGTACGAGGTCCCGGTGAACGTGAAGGTCGCCTTCACCAACCTGGACACCGGCGAGATCCGGGAGCAGACCGTGTTCCTCGGCAACTTCCCCTGGATGACCGAGCAGGGCACCTTCATCATCAACGGCACCGAGCGCGTCGTCGTGACGCAGCTGGTGCGCTCGCCCGGCGCCTACATCATGGAGCCGAAGGACCGCGACAAGCAGGTCTTCACGGCGAACCTGATGCCGTCCCGCGGCTCGTGGCTCGAGCTCGAGATCGACAAGAAGGGCATGGTCAACGTCCGCATCGACCGCAAGCGCAAGCTGCCGGTCACGACGCTGCTGCGCGCGCTGCCGGCGACCGACGAGAACACCGGCTTCGAGCTGGACAAGACGGACGAGGGCATCCTCAAGCTGTTCAAGGACAACCCGTTCATCCGCATGACGCTGGAGAAGGACCCGGCGCAGAGCGAGGAGGCGGCGCTGGTCGAGGTGTTCAAGAAGCAGCGCCCCGGCGAGCCGCCGACGGTGGACAACTCGCGCAACCTGGTGCGGGCGCTGTTCTTCGATCCCAAGCGCTACGACCTGACCCGGGTCGGCCGCTACAAGCTGAACATGCGCCTCGGGCTCTCCATCCCCGAGGACACCCGCGTTCTCACGACTGACGACATCGTCGAGCTGGTGCGCCGGCTGGTCGACCTGCCGGTCAAGCTGGGCGTGCCCGAGGAGAGCAAGGACTTCGCCGCCGACGCAGCGGCCATGCCGCGGGACGCGATCGAGCACGACCTCGACGAGTACGAGCACTTCGGCAACCGCCGTCTGCGCACGGTGGGCGAGCTGATCCAGGAGGCCTTCCGGATCGGCCTCTACCGGATGGAGCGCGTCGTCCGCGAGCGCCTCACGACCGAGGACGAGGACGCGATCACCCCGCAGACGATCGTCAACATCCGCCCGGTGGCGGCCGCGCTCAAGGAGTTCTTCGGCTCCTCGCAGCTGTCCCAGTTCATGGATCAGACGAACTCGCTGGCCGGCCTCACGCACCGCCGCCGCCTGTCGGCGCTCGGCGCCGGCGGCCTGACCCGCGAGCGCGCGCCGATCGAGGTGCGCGACGTGCACCCGACGCACTACGGCCGGATGTGCCCGATCGAGACGCCCGAGGGTCCGAACATCGGCCTGATCGGCTCGCTCGGCTCCTACGCCAAGGTGTCGGAGCACGGCTTCGTACAGACGCCCTACCGGAAGATCGCCAAGGGCAAGGTCACCGAGGAGATCGAGTACCTCGACGCCCTGCAGGAGGAGCTGTACACGATCGCCCAGGCGAACGCCGAGGTGGACAAGAACGGCAAGCTGGTCTCGCCGGTGCTGTGCCGCACCCGTGACGGCGTGCCCGTCCAGGTGGACGCCACGCAGGTCGACTACATGGACGTCGACCCGGCCCAGATCGTGTCGGTCGCGACGGCGCTGATCCCGTTCCTCGAGCACAACGACGCCAACCGCGCACTGATGGGCTCGAACATGCAGCGGCAGGCCGTGCCGCTGCTGGTCACCGAGGCGCCGCTGGTCGGCACCGGCCTCGAGTACCGGGCGGCCGTCGACACGGGCGACGTCGTGCTGGCCAGGCGCGCCGGCGCGGTCGAGTACGTCGACGCCGAGAAGATCATCGTCAAGGCGAAGGACGGGCTGGACGAGTATCCGCTGATCAAGTGGCGGCGCTCGAACCAGGGCACGATCATCCACCAGAAGCCGATCGTGTACCAGGGCACAAAGGTCAAGGAGGGCCAGGTCATGGCCGACGGCTCCTCGACCGACACGGGCGAGCTCGCACTCGGCCGCAACCTGCTTGTCGCCTTCATGTCCTGGGAGGGCTACAACTTCGAGGACGCGATCATCCTGTCCGAGCGCATCGTCAAGGACGACGTGCTCTCCTCGGTGCACATCCACGAGTACGAGGTGGACGCCCGCTCGACCAAGCTGGGCGATGAGGAGATCACGCGCGACATCCCGAACCGCTCGGAGGAGTCGCTGCGCAACCTCGACGAGAACGGCATCGTCCGCATTGGCGCCGAGGTCGGCTCAGGCGACCTGCTGGTCGGCAAGGTGACGCCGAAGGGCGAGACCGAGCTGACCGCCGAGGAGAAGCTGATCCGCGCGATCTTCAAGGAGAAGGCGCGCGAGGTCCGCGACACCTCGCTGAAGGTGCCGCACGGCGAGGGCGGCAAGGTGATCGACGTCAAGACCTTCTCCCGCGTCAACAACGACGATCTGTCGCCGGGCGTGAACGAGCTGGTCCGCGTGTACGTCGCCACCAAGCGCAAGATCGCCGAGGGCGACAAGCTGGCCGGCCGCCACGGCAACAAGGGCGTGATCTCGAAGATCGTGCCCGAGGAGGACATGCCCTTCCTCGAGGACGGGCGGCCCGTCGACATCATCCTCAACCCGCTGGGCGTGCCGTCGCGCATGAACATCGGGCAGATCCTGGAGACCCACCTCGGGTGGGCCGCCGCGCACGGGGGCGAGAACGGCGACCGCCAGTTCGTTGCCACGCCCGTGTTCGACGGCGCCACGCCGGAGGACGTCGACCAGGCGCTGATCGACTGGCAGGAGGACAACTCCGACCAGCCGGTGACGTTCAAGATCGACAAGAAGCAGCCGGCGGGGTCACGCTGCTCGGGCAAGCTGCGCGTCTTCAACGGGCGCACCGGCGAGCCCTACGACCAGCCCGTCACCATCGGCTACATGTACATCCTGAAGCTGCTGCACCTGGTCGACGACAAGATCCACGCGCGCTCGACCGGCCCGTACTCGCTCGTCACCCAGCAGCCGCTGGGCGGCAAGGCGCAGTTCGGCGGCCAGCGCTTCGGCGAGATGGAGGTGTGGGCGCTCGAGGCGTACGGCGCCGCGTACACCCTCCAGGAGATGCTGACGATCAAGTCCGACGACACGATCGGCCGCGTCAAGGCCTACGAGGCCATCGTCAAGGGCGAGAACATCCCCGAGCCGTCGATCCCGGAGAGCTTCAAGGTGCTGCTCAAGGAGATGCAGTCACTGGCGCTCGACGTCAAGGTGGTCTCGGAGGACGGCGGCGACGTCACCGTCCGCGACGAGGACGACGAGCTCCTGCGGGCTGCCGAGGAGCTCGGCATCGACCTGCGCCAGACCGCCAGCCGCGCGGTGTCCCGCGATCCGGGCGCCCAGGAGCTGGAGGAGGGCGAGGACCGCGTCGACGGCGACGGCGAGCTTGCGCTTCCCAACGACGAGGTGCTCGGCGAGGAGATCGTCGAGGGAGACCTTGGCGCAGCAGAAGAGCGAGTCGAACCAGCCCTCGAGCTCGAGGAGGTCGAGGAGTAGATGGTTCACGCGATCCACGCGACAGATAGAAAGGCACCCCGTTGATCGACATCAACGATTTCGACGCAATCCGCATCGGACTGTCCTCCCCCAAGCAGATCCGGGAGTGGTCGTCCGGTGAGGTGACCAAGCCCGAGACGATCAACTACCGCACGCTGAAGCCCGAGAAGGATGGGCTTTTCTGTGAGCGCATCTTCGGTCCCACGAAGGACTGGGAGTGCTACTGCGGCAAGTACAAGCGCGTTCGCTACAAGGGCATCATCTGCGAGCGCTGCGGCGTCGAGGTGACCCGGCAGAAGGTGCGCCGCGAGCGCATGGGTCACATCGACCTGGCCGCCCCGGTCAGCCACATCTGGTTCTTCAAGGGCGTTCCGTCGCGGATCGGCTACCTGCTCGACATCGCTCCCAAGGAGCTCGAGAAGGTGCTGTACTTCGCGGCCTCGATCGTCACCTCGGTGGACAAGGAGAGCCGGGACAAGGCCGTGCCGGAGTTGGAGGAGAAGGTCGTCCAGGAGAAGGAGCGCATCGCGCTCGACAAGGACGAGCAGCTCGCCGCGCTGGAGACGCGCATGCAGCGCCGCCGCCAGCACTTCATCGACGGTGCGACGAAGGACTTCGACGAGGACGACGAGTACTGGGCGCGGACGCTCAACAACTGGGCCGAGGAGCAGGGGCTCCCGCCGCTCGACGAGGCGCGGACGCTGGCCGGCGGATTGCTGGCCGAGGTGTCGAAGCGCGTCGCCGGCGAGGACCCCAAGAAGGTCCGCGAGCTCGTGCGCGAGTCGGCAGTCCGCGACGACCGTAAGCTGGCCTCGAAGGAGCTCGACAACGTCGCCGCCTGGGGTGCGGTGGCGCGCGGCATGCTGCTGCCCGAGCTGGAGGCGATCGAGGAGGCCAAGGGCCCGGAGAAGACCAAGGCCCGGAACGCCGTCAAGGTCCGCCTGACCTGGCTGGCCGGCGAGGACGCCAACCTCAAGGAGACCGACGAGGCGTGGATCGCCAAGCTGGTCGAGGACGGCCCCGGTGCGGCTCCCGCGCTCGAGAAGACGCGGCAGCTGGGCGCCGGGCTGCTCCGCGAGGTGGTGGAGCAGGGCGAGAGCACCGATCCCAAGGAGCTGCGGGAGACGGCCAACGACCTCTGCCTGCGCACGGACGGCAAGATGACCAAGGAGGACGTCCGGGCCGTCGAGACCTGGGCGCTCAAGGTGCGCGACACCTACAACGACATCCAGGCGCGCAAGAAGGACGTCGAGGATCACACGCGGGATTCGATCGACCGGCTCGAGCGCACGTGGATCAAGTTCAAGGAGCTCGAGGTCCAGGAGATCATCTCCGACGAGGCGCTGTTCCGGGAGCTGAAGGACCGGTTCGGTAGCGCCTGGGGCTTCGGCGAGTACTTCACCGGCGGCATGGGCGCGGAGGCGATCCGCGAGCTGCTGCGGTCGCGTGACCTCGACGTCGAGGCGGCCAGCCTGCGCGAGACGATCAAGACGTCGAAGGGCCAGAAGCAGGCTCGCGCGATCAAGCGGCTGAAGGTCGTGAACGCGTTCCTGAAGTCGGAGAACCGACCCGAGTGGATGGTGCTGGAGACGATTCCGGTGATCCCGCCCGAGCTGCGCCCGATGGTGCAGCTGGACGGCGGCCGGTTCGCCACCTCCGACCTGAACGACCTCTACCGGCGCGTGATCAACCGGAACAACCGGCTCAAGCGGCTGCTCGACCTGGGCGCGCCCGAGATCATCGTCAACAACGAAAAGCGGATGCTGCAGGAGGCCGTCGACGCGCTGTTCGACAACGGCCGCCGCGGCCGCGCGGTCACCGGCCCGGGCAACCGGCCGTTGAAGTCGCTGTCCGACATGCTCAAGGGCAAGCAGGGCCGGTTCCGCCAGAACCTGCTCGGCAAGCGCGTCGACTATTCGGGCCGCTCCGTGATCGTCGCCGGCCCGCAGCTCAAGCTGCACCAGTGCGGCCTGCCCAAGCTGATGGCGCTGGAGCTGTTCAAGCCGTTCATCATGAGCCGGCTGGTCGAGCGCAAGCTCGTCCAGAACATCAAGGCGGCCAAGAAGATGGTCGACTCGATGGTGCCCGAGGTCTGGGACGTGCTCGAGGAGGTCATCGCCGAGCATCCGGTGCTGCTCAACCGGGCGCCGACGCTGCACCGGCTGGGCATCCAGGCGTTCGAGCCGGTGCTGGTGGAGGGCAAGGCCATCCAGGTGCACCCGCTCGTCTGCCACGCCTTCAACGCCGACTTCGACGGCGACCAGATGGCGGTGCACCTGCCGCTGTCCGCGGAGGCGCAGGCTGAGGCCCGCATCCTCATGCTGTCGTCGAACAACATCCTCTCGCCCGGCTCACGGCAAGCCGCTGGCGACGCCGACGCAGGACATGGTGCTCGGCACCTACTACCTGACGTACTCGGACGAGGATCTGACCTCGGTGACGTGGGATGACCTCAAGGAGCGCAAGGCGCCGTACTTCGGCTCGATGGACGAGGTGGAGATCGCGTACGACCAGAAGCAGGTCAGTCTGCAGGCCGTGATCGGCGTCCGCGACCGGGGCGACTGGATCGTCACCACGGTCGGCCGGGCGATCTTCAACGATGGAGGTGACGCGGGCGCTGGAGAAGGCGGCCGGGTCGAACTTCAAGCGGGACGAGTACCGCTACCAGAACCGGACCATGACCAAGCGCGAGATGACCGACTTCGTGTCGGATCTGGTCGACCGCTACGGTGCGACCGCCATCTCCGAGGTGCTCGACACGATCAAGGAGCTCGGCTTCACCTACGCGACCCGCGCGGGCGTCACCGTCTCCAAGAACGACATCGTCACGCCTCCCAAGAAGGAGCAGATCCTGGGCTCGTACGAGGAGCAGGTGACCCGCACCGAGTCCTCGTACAACAAGGGTCTGATCACGGAGACGGAGCGCAAGGAGCAGATCGTCTCGATCTGGAACAAGGCCACCGACGAGGTCGGCGAGGCGATGCTCGACAACCTGTACGAGCTGAACCCCGTCTTCATGATGGCGAACTCGGGCGCTCGCGGCTCGTTCAAGCAGATCCGCCAGCTGGCCGGCATGCGCGGCCTGATGGCGAATCCGAAGGGCGAGATCATCGAGCGGCCGATCAAGTCCAACTTCATGGAGGGCCTGTCGGTGCTCGAGTACTTCATCTCGACGCACGGTGCCCGCAAGGGCCTGGCCGACACGGCGCTGCGCACGGCCGACTCCGGGTACCTGACCCGGCGTCTGGTGGACGTGTCGCAGGACGTGATCATCCGCCAGGAGAACTGCGGCACCGAGGACGCGATCGAGGTGCCGGCGCTCCTGTCCGACGGGCAGGCCAACCGGTCGAGCCTGATCGGGCGCGTGATCGCGTCCGAGACGAAGATCGGTCGGCTGAAGCTGGAGAAGGGCGAGGAGATCACCGGAGCGCGGCTCCGGCAGATCGCCGATGCCGCCTCCCAGAAGTCGGACGAGGTGCTGCTCCCGGTGCGGACGGTGCTCAAGTGCCGTGCGCCGTTCGGCGTCTGCCGGCAGTGCTACGGCTGGTCGATGGCGACCGGTGAGATGAGCGAGATCGGCGACGCGGTCGGTACGGTGGCCGCCCAGTCGATCGGCGAGCCGGGCACGCAGCTGACGATGCGCACGTTCCACACGGGCGGCGTCGCCGGTGCCGACATCACCCACGGCCTGCCTCGCGTCGTCGAGCTGTTCGAGGCCCGCAAGCCAAAGGCGGCGGCGACGCTGTCCGAGATCGGCGGCCGGGTCGAGGTGCAGGAGACCGACCGCGGCTGGGCGGTGCTCGTCCACACCAAGGGCGAGGACGGCGAGCCGGAGCACGCCGAGTACGCGTTCCCGCGGCGCACCCGCCTGCGGGTGTCGAACGGCGAGCAGATCGAGGTCGGAACCCCGCTCAACGAGGGCCCGCTGGCTCCCGCCGAGCTCCTCGACCTGCGTGACGAGACGGAGACCGCCCGCTACCTCGTGGCCGAGGTGCAGGAGGTCTACAAGAGCCAGGGCGTGGAGATCCACGACAAGCACATCGAGCTGATCGTCCGGCAGATGCTGAAGAAGGTGCGCATCGACTCGGCCGGCGACTCGGACTCGCTGCTGCCCGGCGAGCTCGTCGACAGGTTCGTCGCCGAGGCGGAGGCCAAGCGGCTCGGCAAGAACAAGAAGAACGACGTGCCCGACTGGACGCCGATTATCCTCGGCATCACCAAGGCATCCCTCGCGACGGACAGCTTCCTCTCGGCGGCCAGCTTCCAGGAGACCACCAAGGTGCTCACGGATGCTGCCATCGAGGGCAAGTCGGACGGTCTCCGGGGCCTCAAGGAGAACGTCATCATCGGCAAGCTGATCCCGGCTGCGACCGGCCTGCGGCGCTACCGCTCGGTGGAGATCTCGCCGACCGACGAGCCGCCGGCGATCCTCGCGCCCGACGCCGCCGAGGAGCAGTACGGCGCGGCCGTCGCGGTCGCGGACGACGACGAGCTCGATCTGACGCCCAAGCCGGGCGCCGAGGAGCCGTTCGTCCCGCCCGTCGACGAGGAGTAGGAAACCGTGGGGGCCGGGCCGTCGCGGCCCGGCCCCCTCAGCACCTCAGCCCGTCCCGCGGCGTCGTGCCGTCCACCAGGAACGCGTTGACGGCCTCGTCGATGCACGGGTCGCCCCACGCGTAGGCCGTGTGGCCTTCACCCACGCGGGTGACCAGCACTCCGGATCCCAGCTCCCGCGCGAGGTGGACGCCCCATGCGTACGGCGTCGCCGGATCGCCGGTCGTGGACAGGACGACGATCGGGGGCGTCCCCGACAGGCGGTAGCCCGGGTCGCGCAGCGTGGTCGTCAGCGGCCAGTCGTCGCAGGTCGCGGTGTCCGCCTTGAGGAAGGCGCCGAACACGGGTGAGATGCGTTCGAATCGCGAGAGCGGGATCCGTTTCTGGTTGGGGTTGGCCTGGGCGTCCAGACAGTCGATCGCCGTGTACGCCTCGGTCTCGTTCGAGACGTAGCGCCCCACCCGCCGCCGGTAGTACTCGTCCGAGAAGCGGCGCAGCGGCGCACCGCCACCGTCCTCTGCGACCATGATCGCCAGGTCGAGCCTCGGCCAGTCGCCGGGCCGGTACAGCCCCTCGGCCAGCCCGTGCACAGCCAGGCCCTGCGTCAGCGGGCGGTCGTCGCCGGTCGGCAGCGGGTCGCGCGCCGCGCGCGCCAGGATCCCTCTGATAGAGCGCACCGCCTGGGCGCGCGTGTCTCCCAAGAGGCACGTGGGCAGCGCCAGGCAGTGGCCGATCATCGCGTCCAGCTCCTGCTGGAACCCCTTCGCCTGGCCCAGCGCCAGCTGGTCGTGGGACAGCTCCGGATCGACGGCGCCGTCCAGCACCATCCGCCCGGTGCGGTTGGGGAACAGGGCGGCGTAGGTGGCGCCCAGGAAGGTGCCGTACGACGCGCCGTAGTAGTCCAGGCGCGGGCTACCGAGCGCGGCCCGGATGATGTCGAGGTCGCGCGCCGTCTCGACGGTCGTCATGTGCGACGCGAGGGCGCCGGCGTGCCGGCGGCAGGCGTCGCCCTGGCGGCGGATCAGTTCGCTGCGCTGGGCGGCCTGCGCCGGCGTCGGCGGCGGGACGTTGGCCGCCGTCAAGTCGTCCAGCTGCTCGGTGTCCAGGCAGCGAACCGGGTCGCTCGACCCGACGCCCCTTGGGTCGAACCCGACCAGGTCGTAGGCGGCGCGGAGGCGGGGGACGGCGTTGGCGAACAGCCCGACGAACTCGATCCCCGAGCCTCCCGGCCCGCCCGGGTTCATCAGCAGCGGGCCGCGCGAGTGACCGCTGGACGCGACGCGGCCGAGGCGGATCGTCGTCGTGCCGGCCGCCGGGTTCGCGTAGTCGGTGGGCACTCGCACGCTGGCGCACTGCATCCTGCCGGTGGCGACCGTGCACCCGCTCCAGTCGGCATGCTGCTGGTAGAAGTCGCCGAGCGTCGCGAATGAGGACGGCCGCGTGCTCGCGGCCTGGCTGCCGGAGCAGCCCGCGAGGGCGGCTGCGGCCAGTGCCGCGGCCGCCAGCCCGCGCCTCATGCGCCGCGGGGAAGCGCCTCGCCGCCGCCGACGCGCTCCAGCGCCGGCGCCATCGCGAGCTCCGTGTAGATCTGGCGCGCCTCGTCCATCACGGGTTCTGCATCGGCATGCCGGCCGGCGGCCTCAAGGACGTCGGCGTGCTGCTCCAGGCAGCTCGCCAGCCACGGCTTGTAGCCGAGCGCCCGGTAGGTGTCCTCGGCTGCCAGGAAGCCCGCCTCGTCGCGCTCGAGCACCCCCGTCAGCTTGGCGAGCAGCGCCTCGACCGATGGCGGCCGGTGGCCCGGCGGATTGCCGCCGATCCACGCGCGCATCATCTCCAGCGTCTCCCGGTCGTCCATGGCGATCGCGGCGTCTGCGCAGGCGAGCGCTCCGACCTTGGTGGCCGGATGGCCGAATGCCAGCTGCTCCGAGAGCCGGATGATCAGCCGGCCCAGCTCGATCGCCCGCCGCGGGTTCCCCAGGTGCGCCTCCACGTAGGCCACGCCGGCGTCCCACATGCCGCGGTCCTGGACATCGGGCGCCTGCTCGCGATCGGGCACCGCGGCGATCATCGCCCGCGCGCCGGCGGCGTCGCCGCGGCAGGCGAGGATGGCCGCGGTGGGGATGAGGGCGGCCGACTGCACCAGGATGTTCGCGTCCGCGCCGGGGCCCTCGCGCAGCTGCTCGGCACGGTCGAGCGCCGTATCCCAGTCGCCGGTGACGAAGTCCGACTGCGCCAGGTGCGCCAGGAACGATCGCGTCCACCCGAGGTCGCCGATCCGGCGCGCCAGCTCGAGCCCGTCACGGTCGTACCGGCTGCCGACGATGTCCAGCACCTCGTCGAAGTACCCGAGGTTGAACAGGGCCCGCAGCTCCGAGCGCACCACGTCCCGCTCCCGGGCGATGGCCAGCGCGCCCTCGACCAGCACCCGCCCCTCGCGCATGCGGTGCCCGAGCATCAGATGCAGCGTGCCCTTGGAGTTCAGCGCCTCGGACATCACCGCCGGCAGGTCGAGCGCAGCGGCGATCCGCAGCGCGCGTTCCAGCGGCTCGACCACGCGGTCGCCGTCCTGCCCCATGAACGCGCGGATACGGCCGAGCTGCGCGGCGAGGACGCCGAGGCTGGGGGTGGGCTCGCCCTGGCTGAGCACCGCATACGCCTGCTCCATCCCCTCCAGCGACCGCTCCGACTCACCCATCATCCACTCGGCCTCGGCGACCTCGACCTGCACGCGCGCAGCGCCCTCGGCGTCGCCCCACGAGTGGCGCAGCGCCAGGGCCTCGCCGTACAGCTCGGATGCCCGCTCGAGCTGGTCGTCGCGGGCCGCATGCCCGCCGGCCAGCTCCAGCAGCCGCGCCCGCGCCTGCGGGTCGTTCGCCAGTTCGAGCAGGCGCTCGGAAAGCCGCAGCGCCTCTCGGGGTGCACCAAGGGAGGAGGCCCGGGCAGCCGCCCGCTCGAGAGCGGCCGAGGCGCCGTCGCGGATCTGTGCGGCGTCCGGATCGTCGGGCAGCAGCCGGTAGGCATCGAGCCGGTGCGCCGCCACGACCTCGGTCAGCTCGTCGCCGTCGCCCAGCTCGGCGATGAATTCGGCGGCGGCCAGGTGCATCGCCTTGCGGTCGCGGCGCGAGAGCGTCTCGTAGGCGATGGTGCGGGCGATCGCCTGGACGAACCCGAACTGCCCGAGGTCGGGTGAGAACGGATCGCTGTCGCGGCGGACGAGCTCCTTACGGGCGAGCGCGGCGAGCGTCCGGTCGACCTCGTCGAGCTCCAGGCCGCTGATCGCCGCCAGACCCTCCGCGGTGAACGACTTGCCCAGCACGGCCGCCTGTTGCAGCGTCCTGCGCTCCCCCGCGGACAGCGCGTCCAGGCGGGCCGCGACCAGGGCGTGCAGCGTCTCCGGGATCTCCAGCTCGCCGATGTCGCCGGTCGGGCGGACGACGCCGGCGTCGCGTTCCAGCAGGCCCCGGTCGAGCAGCATACGCACGGTCTCCACGGCGTACAACGGGATCCCCTCCGACTGCACGACGATGCGGCTGACCGCGTCGGCGGGGATCCCCGGGGCCATGCCCTCGACAACCGTTCGCATGTCCTTCTCGCCCAGCGGTTTGAGCGCGATGGAGGTATGGGTGCGCAGACCGGATCCCCAGCCGGGCCGTGAGTCGGCCAGCTCGGGGCGGGCCAGCGCGATCACGAACAGCCGGTGGTCGCGCGACCACTCCATCAGGTACTCGAGGAAGTCGAGCAGGGCCTGGTCGGCCCACTGCAGGTCCTCGAACACCAGCACGGCCGGCGACGTCGCCGCCAGCCGCTCGAACAGCAGCCGCCAGGCCGCGAACAGCCGCGCGCGGTCGCCGTCGGCGGTCGCCTCCAGGCCGAGCAGCTGGTGGAGCGCGGGCGTGATCCAGGCCCGGTCCTCGGCGTCGAGCACATGCTCGGCGAGCATGGCGTCGAGCCGCTCCGACGCCTCGTGCGGGGCGTCGTCCTCGGTGATCCGGGCGCGCATCCGCACCATCTCGGCGAGCGCCCAGAACGCCACGCCATCGCCGTAGCTGAGGCAGCGGCCGCGATGCCACAGCACATCCGCCGCCAGCCCATCGACGTACGTCTCGAACTCCCAGGCCAGCCGCGACTTGCCGATGCCCGCCGGCCCGGTGACGGTCAGCAGGTGCGAGCGGCCGTGCTCGGCAGTGGTGTGGAACAGCTGCTTGCAGAGGCGCAGGTCGTCGTCGCGGCCGGTGAACGGCGGATCGAGGCCGGCCGCACGGCCCTCGCCGCCGCGGTTGGCGACGACGCGCGACGCCGCCCACAGGCGCATGGCCTCGGCCTTGCCCTTGAGCTCGAACGCGCCCATCGCGTCGGACGCGATGGCCGCCTCGGATGCGCGGCGCGTGGCCTCGTCGATGAACACGGTGCCCGGCCGGGCGGCCCCCTGGATGCGGGCAGCCGTGTTGACGATGTCGCCGGCGACCATCCCCTGGCCGACGGCGCCGATCGTGACCGCGGTCTCACCGGTGGCGATGCCGGCCCGGGCCGCGAGCTCGAGAGCCGCCTCTCCGCCCAGGTCGCGCACCGCAGCGACCAGCTCGAGCGCCGCCCGCACCGAGCGCTCGGCGTCGTCCTCGTGCGCCGACGGCGAGCCCCAGACGGCGACCACGGCGTCGCCGATGAACTTCTCGATGGTGCCGCCATGACGGTCGACGATCGCCCGCGCGGTCTCGAAGTACCGCGACAGCAGCTCGCGGACGTCCTCCGGATCACTGTCCTCGGCATGCGTGGTGAAGCCGACAAGGTCGGTGAACAGCACCGACACCATCCGCCGCTCCGCCGCCGGCTCGAGTCGTGGCGCGGTCGGGCCGTCCATCGGCGACCCGCAGGCGCCGCAGTACCGGTCCTCCGGCTCGTTGGCGACACCGCACGCCGGGCAGCGCGCCTCGAGCGGCGTGCCGCAGCTGCCGCAGAACCGACGGCCGGCGCGATTCTCGGCGCCACAGGAGCTGCATACCATGAGGCGAAGCGTATTGCACCTGAGATGACCGTTCCCCGACTGGCCGTGATCCTCGCGCTGCTCGCCGCCTCGTGCGGGCCGTCGGTCGCCGTGCCCGGCGGTGGCGGCGGATCGGCGCCGTCCGCGCCCCGGTTCGCGGTCGACGTGCAGCCCGTGGTGGTCGCTTCGCTTGGCCGGTCATGGCACGCCGGCTGTCCGGTCTCGCCGGCGGGCCTGCGGCTGGTCAACGTCAGCGCCTGGGGCTTCGACGGGCGCCCCTACCGCGGGCGGCTGATCGTCAACCGGGACGCCGTGCCCGCCGTCTCGCGAGTGATGCGGCGGCTGTTCGCGCTGCACTACCCGATCCGGCAGATGCGCCCGGTCTCGGCCTACGGCGCGGACGACCACCGGTCGATGGCCGCGGACAACACGTCGGCGTTCAACTGCAGGTTCGTGTCCGGGACGACGCGCTGGTCACAGCATGCGTACGGACGGGCGATCGACCTGAACCCGCTGGAGAACCCGTACGTCGACGGGGATCACATCTCGCCGCTCCGCGGCCGCCGCTTCGCCGACCGCTCGCTGCACGTCAGGGGCCTGGTGCACGACGGCGGCAACGTCGTCCGCGCGTTCGCCGCCGCGGGCTGGGGGTGGGGCGGGGACTGGGCCGGCGCCCGGGATTACCAGCACTTCTCCGCCACCGGGACGTAGAGCGGCGCAGTCCAGCCACGGTCCGTGATGCAATTGCGGGATCGCCCTGGACAGCACCTCATCCTCGCGCGCCGTCCCAGTCTCGGTGCCGGCGCGGATCGACGCGGCCCGGCTGCGCAGGCGGATCGGCCCGTACCTGCTGGGGATCGCGCTGGCGGCGCTCGCATCGCGCGGGCTCGCCGCCATCGTGCCGATGGAGATCGCCGTCGGCCTGGGGGCCGTTGTCTCGCTGGGCGTCCCGGGCTGGGCGCTGGTACGGGTGGCCGGGCTCGACCGGCGGCTGGGGCCGGCCGAGGCGGTCGCCGTGCTCCCGGTCGCGGGGCTGATCGTCTGGGCGCCGCCGCTGGCCGTCGGCTTTCTGCTCGGCCTGCCGTTCGCGGTGGTGCTGGCCGCCGTGCTGCTGCTCGCCGCCGTCGGCATGGCGGCCTGCGAGCCGTTCGACTTCGCCGCCGTCGACCGCGCCGAGGCGGCGGGGCTGACGCTGGCTGCGCTGGTCGCCGGCGCGGTCGGCTGGTACTACCAGGCGGGGATCGGGGCGGGTGACGCGCTGTTCCACGCCGGCCGCGTGCGCAAGCTGATCGAGCTGGACGGGCTCTCGCTGACCGGCGTGTCGACGTACCTGGACGGGCCGCCCCACGCCGGATACGCGTTCCCGCTGCTGCACGCCGCGCAGGCCGGCGCCGTCAAACTGGGCGGCGGCGACCCGTCGGTCACCTACGTCAGCCTGGTGCCCGTGTTCGTGTGCCTGGTGCCGCTGGCCGTGTACGGCGCTGGCAAGGCGGTGGCCGGGCCGTCCGTGGGCGCCGCCGCGGCGCTGTTCGCCTGCTGGGACGCGCTCGTGCCGGGCTCCTGGCCGCTCTCGCTGCAGTGGACGGAGCAGCCCCCGACGTTCACCTTCGTCGTGCTGCTGCCGATCGGCGTGCTGGCCGCCCACGAGCTGCGGCGGTCGCCGTCCGACCGCAGCGTGCAGGCGCTGACGGTGGGCGTGGTCTGCGTCGTCGCGTTCGTCCACCCGACCTACGTCTTCCCGCTGCTGGCGATCACGACGGGCATCGCACTGCTCGCCTGGAGCGGATTCCGGACGCTGCTGGTGAGCTACGCCGCCGGCGCCGTCGTCCTGCTCTGGATCTGGTGGGAGGCGCTGCACGGCGCGCCGCCTGCCGGCGCGTTCGAGCCGACCTATCGCTCGGGCGTCGGCACCCTGTTCCACCACAACGCGATGCTGTCCGGCGGCTCGATCCTGCAGCACCGCGGCCCGTTCCTGATCGCGATGCTGGCGATGGTCGTGCTGCTGGTCGCCTGGGGCCGCCGCTACGCGCTGGCGGCCGCCACGATGCTGGGGCCGTTCGTGCTCGTCGCGCTGCCCGGCGCCCTGGCGGTGCTCGTGCCGATCGTCAACCTGGCGCAGGCCCGGCGCTTCTGGATCGCCATTCCGTGGCCGTACGTCGCGGCGCTCGTGGTGGCGCTGATCGTCGCCCGGCTCGCCGGGCGGCGCATCGTCTGGCCGCTGATCGCGGCCGTCGCGCTGTCGTACCTGATGCGGCAGAACATCCATCTGCTGTGGACGCGCTGGGCGACCGAGCTGACCAGCCTGACCGCCGTCGCCGGCCTGGGCATCGCGATCTGGCAGATCGTCACCCGGCGCCGCGCCGGCCCGGCGCCGGCGGTGGCCGCCGGGGTGCTGCCGACGCTGCTCGTGACCGCGGCGCTGCTCAGCGTGCCGGCGGTCGCCCACGACTACTCGCGAACGTCGCCGTCGGGGCACAAGGGCGTCAGCGAGGGCGTGATCGACTACCTGCGAGCCAACGACGGGGCGCCGTTCCCGGTGGTGCTGGCCGACCTGCGCCCCGCCTACACGATGTCGGGACGGGCCAGCGTCTACGTGGTCGCCGTCAACGAGGGCCACATGCGGGCGGAGCCCAAGATCGACCCGCCCCGGCGGCGGGCCGACGTCAACCGGTTCCTCGACCCGGCCACGTCCGAGGCCGTGCGCGATCAGATCATGCGCCGCTACGACGTGCGCTACGCGATCGTCGAGCAGGGCTCGCCCGTCCTGGCGGCGCTGCGGGCCGATCCGGAGCTGCGCCAGGTGTACGCCGACGGGCCGAACACGGTCGCCGACAAACGGGTCATCTTCGAGCGCGGGAGCTGATTTCCGGCACATTCGAGGACGTCGGGCTGGCCGGAATCGCTGTGCTAGAGTTCTCCGTCGCGGCCCGGTCTCGGGCTGCGTTCGTTTGCCCGCGATCAGAAAGCGACGTCCCCCCTCAGCATGCCCACGATCAACCAGCTTGTCCGCAAGCCGCGCGTCCAGGCGCGGCAGAAGACCAAGACCCCGCACCTCCGCGGCGCCCCGCAGAAGCGCGGCGTCTGCACGCGCGTCTACACGGTGACCCCGAAGAAGCCGAACTCGGCGCTCCGCAAGGTTGCCCGCGTGCGCCTGACCAACGGCGAGGAGGTCACGGCCTACATCCCGGGCGTCGGGCACAACCTGCAGGAGCACTCCGTGGTGCTGATCCGCGGCGGCCGCGTCAAGGACCTCCCGGGCGTGCGTTACAAGATCATCCGTGCCGCGCTGGACACCTCCGGCGTGAACGACCGCCGGCAGGGCCGCAGCAAGTACGGCGCGAAGAAGGCGGGTAACTGATGCCACGCCGAGCAGAGATCTCGCCGCGCCCGCTGCTGCGCGACCCCGTCTACGACTCCACGCTGGTCACTCAGGTGATCAACCGCGTGATGCTGGACGGCAAGAAGTCGAACGCCGAGAACATCGTCTACCAGGCGCTCGAAGACGTCGGTCAGAAGACAGGCCAGAGCCCGGTGGAGGTGCTGGAGCGTGCCGTCAAGTCGGTCACGCCCGTGCTCGAGGTGCGCTCCCGCCGCGTCGGCGGCGCCAACTACCAGGTGCCCGTCGAGGTGCCGCAGCGGCGTGCCCGCACCCTGGCCGTGCGCTGGCTGGTGACGTTCGCCCGTCAGCGGCGCGAGAAGGAGATGCACGAGAAGCTGGCGGCGGAGATCCTCGACGCCACGAACCAGCAGGGCGGCGCCTACAAGAAGAAGGACGACATCTACCGGATGGCGCAGGCCAACAAGGCCTTCGCCCACTACCGGTGGTGATGGCATGGCGGTGACGCAGACACAGACGGGCAGCCGCGTGCCCAAGATGGACGAGCTGGACAAGGTCCGGAACATCGGCATCATGGCGCACATCGACGCCGGCAAGACCACCACCACCGAGCGGATCCTCTACTACACGGGTCGCACCCACAAGATGGGCGAGGTGCACGAGGGTGCCGCGACGATGGACTGGATGGTGCAGGAGCAGGAGCGCGGGATCACGATCACGTCCGCGGCGACCACCTGCTTCTGGCGCGACTGCCGCATCAACATTATCGACACGCCCGGGCACGTTGACTTCACCGTCGAGGTGGAGCGCTCGCTGCGCGTTCTGGACGGCGCCGTCGCGCTGTTCGACTCGGTGGCCGGCGTCCAGCCGCAGTCCGAGACGGTCTGGCGGCAGGCGGACAAGTACCAGGTACCGCGCATCGCGTTCATCAACAAGATGGACCGAACCGGCGCGGACTTCTACAACGCCGTCGAGACGATGATCGACCGCCTGGGCGCCCGCCCGGTGCCGCTGCAGATCCCGATCGGCGCGGAGGACAAGTACGAGGGCCACGTCGACCTGCTGACCATGAAGGCGATCCGTTACGTCGATCCGCTGGGCTCGAGCTGGGACGAGGGCGAGATCCCCGATGAGCTCAAGGAGCAGGCTCAGACGTACCACCACGACCTGATCGAGGCGGTCGCCGACCACGACGAGGACATCATGGTCGCGTTCCTGGAGGACGAGCCGATCGAGGAGTCCGCGCTGCGCGCCGCCATCCGTGCGGCCACCCTGGACATCTCGATCACCCCGGTGCTGCTGGGCTCGGCCTTCAAGAACAAGGGCGTGCAGTCGCTGCTGGACGCCGTCATCGACTACCTGCCGGCGCCGATCGACGTGCCGCCGGTGATCGGCACCGACCCCAAGACGGGCGACAAGGTGGAGCGCGCCGCTGCGCTCGACCAGCCGTTCGCGGCGCTGGCGTTCAAGGTGATGACCGACCCCTTCGTCGGCAAGCTGACCTATTTCCGCGTCTACTCCGGCAAGCTCAACTCGGGGTCGTACGTCTACAACACGTCGACCGGCCGCAAGGAGCGGGTCGGCCGCATCCTCGAGATGCACGCCAACCACCGCGAGGACGTCGACCAGATCGCCGCGGGCGCGATCGCCGCCGCCGTCGGGCTCAAGCAGACGACCACGGGCGACACGCTGTGCGACGAGGCGTCGCCGGTGCTGCTCGAGTCGATCGACTTCCCCGACCCGGTGATCGACGTGGCAGTCGAGCCGAAGACCAAGGCCGACCAGGACAAGCTGACCCAGGCGCTGCAGCGGCTGGCCGAGGAGGACCCGACCTTCCGCGTCCGCACCAACGAGGAGACCGGCCAGACCATCATCGCCGGCATGGGCGAGCTGCACCTGGAGATCATCGTCGACCGCCTGATGCGCGAGTTCAAGGTGGACGCCAACATCGGCCGCCCGCAGGTGGCCTACCGCGAGACGATCCGCCGCAAGGTGGAGAACGTGCGCGGCCGGTTCGTCCGTCAGTCCGGCGGCCGCGGCCAGTTCGGCGACGTGGTGATCAACCTGGAGCCGAACGCGCAGGGCGGCGGGTACGAGTTCGAGAACAAGATCGTCGGCGGCAAGATCCCGCGCGAGTACATCTCATCCGTGGATGCCGGCATCCGTGAGGCCACCGAGGCAGGCGTGCTGGCGGGCTTCCCGGTGGTCGACGTCAAGATCACGCTGGTGGACGGCTCGTACCACGACGTCGACTCGTCGGAGATGGCGTTCAAGGTCGCCGGATCGATGGCCTTCAAGGACGGCGCGCGGAAGGCGCAGCCCGCCCTGCTGGAGCCCGTGATGGCGGTCGAGGTCGTCACCCCCGAGGACTACATGGGCGACGTCATCGGCAACATCAACTCACGGCGCGGCCAGATCGAGGGCATGGAGCCCCGGGGCAACGCCCAGGTGATCCGGGCCCGGGTGCCGCTGGCCGAGATGTTCGGCTACGCCACCGACCTGCGCACCATGAGCCAGGGGCGCGCCACCTACACCATGCAGTTCCTCCATTACGCGGAGGTGCCGCAGTCCATCGCAGAAAAGCTCATCGAGAGCACGACCTAACCACGAGTTTTCGGCCAGACAAAGGAGACGAGGAAGAACATGGCCAAGGCAAAGTTCGAGCGGAACAAGCCGCATCTCAACATCGGCACCATCGGTCACATCGACCATGGCAAGACGACGTTGACCGCCGCCATCACGAAGGTGCTGTCCGAGGCCGGCACCGGCACGAACGCCACCAACTTCGACGAGATCGACAAGGCGCCGGAGGAGAAGGAGCGCGGCATCACCATCAACTCGGCTCACGTCGAGTATGAGACGGCCAACCGCCACTACGCGCACGTCGACTGCCCGGGCCACGCCGACTACGTGAAGAACATGATCACGGGCGCCGCGCAGATGGACGGCGCGATCCTCGTCGTGTCGGCCGCTGACGGCCCGATGCCGCAGACCCGCGAGCACATCCTGCTGGCCCGCCAGGTCGGCGTCCCCTACATCGTCGTGTTCCTGAACAAGGCCGACATGGTGGACGACGAGGAGCTGCTCGAGCTGGTCGAGCTCGAGGTCCGCGAGCTGCTGTCCAAGTACGAGTTCCCCGGCGACGACATCCCGGTGATCCGCGGCTCCGCGCTGAAGGCGCTGGAGGGCGACACCGAGTGGACGCCGAAGATCCTCGAGCTGATGGCCGCCGTGGACGACTACGTCCCGGAGCCGGAGCGCGACATCGACAAGCCGTTCCTGATGCCGGTCGAGGACGTTTTCACGATCACCGGTCGTGGCACCGTCGCCACCGGCCGCATCGAGCAGGGCGTCATCCACACCGGTGACGAGGTCGAGGTCGTCGGCATCGCCAGGGAGACCGAGAAGACCGTCGTCACCGGCGTCGAGATGTTCCGCAAGCTGCTCGACGAGGGCCAGGCGGGCGACAACGTCGGCTGCCTGCTGCGCGGCGTCAAGCGCGAGGACATCCAGCGCGGCCAGGTGCTGTCCAAGCCGGGCTCGATCACCCCGCACACGCACTTCGAGGCGCAGGTCTACGTGCTGTCGAAGGACGAGGGCGGCCGGCACACGCCGTTCTTCAAGGGCTACCGCCCGCAGTTCTACTTCCGCACCACCGACGTCACCGGCGTCGTGGAGCTGAACGAGGGCGTGGAGATGGTCATGCCGGGCGACAACGCCGAGATGAAGGTCGAGCTGATCCAGCCGATCGCCATGGACCAGGGCCTCCGCTTCGCGATCCGCGAGGGCGGTCGCACGGTCGGCGCAGGCGCAGTCACGAAGATCATCAAGTAAGCGACGAATCCGAATGGCTCAGCAAAAAATCCGCATCCGGCTGAAGGGGTACGACCACACGCAGGTCGACCTGTCGGCTCGGTCGATCGTCGAGACGGCGCAGCGCTCCGGGGCCACGGTCTCGGGGCCTGTGCCTCTCCCGACCGAGAAGAACGTCTACTGCGTGATCCGTGGCCCCTTCAAGGACAAGGATTCGCGCGAGCACTTCGAGATCCGCACGCACAAGCGGCTGATCGACATCCACCAGCCGACGCCGAAGACGGTCGACTCGCTGATGCGGCTCGACCTGCCGGCCGGTGTCGACATCGAGATCAAGCTCTAGAGATGGCAGAGAAGGGCATCATCGGAACCAAGCTGGGCATGACCCAGATCTTCGACCAGGAGTCGGGCAAGGTCACGTCGGTCACGGTGGTGGAGGCCGGCCCCTGTCCGGTCGTCCAGGTGAAGACCCCCGAGACGGACGGCTACACGGCCGTCCAGCTCGCCTTCGGCGCCGTCAAGGAGAAGCGCATCTCGAAGCCCGAGGCAGGCCACCTGAAGAAGGCCGGCCAGGGCCCGCACCGCCACCTGGTCGAGATCCGCGACGCCGAGGGCCTTGCCGTCGGCGACACCGTCACCGTCGAGGCGTTCGAGCCGGGCGAGCGGATCAAGGTCAGCGGCCGGTCGAAGGGCAAGGGTTTCGCCGGCACCATCAAGCGGCACAACTTCAGCCGCGGCCCGACCAGCCACGGCTCGCACAACGTGCGCAAGCCGGGGTCGATCGGCGCCTCGGCGACGCCGTCGCGCGTCTTCAAAGGCATGCGGATGTCGGGCCACATGGGGGACGAGCGCGTCACCCAGCGCGGCCTGCGCGTGGCCGAGGTCGATGCCGAGCGCAACCTGCTGCTGATCGCCGGGGCCGTCCCCGGGTCGGTCGGCGGCGTGGTCGAGATCAGGAGCGACGGCTGATGGCCGCGCTGTCAGCCAAATCGCTGTCGGGCGGGGCGGCCGCCAAGCTGGACGCCGAGATCTTCGGCCTCGAGCGCAACGACGCCCTCGTGCACCAGGTGGTGACGGCCGAGCTGGCCGCCCGCCGCCAGGGCACGCACTCGACCAAGACCCGCGGCCTGGTGGCCGGGGGCCGTGCCAAGCCGTGGCGCCAGAAGGGCACCGGCCGCGCCCGCCAGGGCACGACCCGCGCCCCGCAGTGGGCCGGCGGCGGCGTCGTGTTCGGCCCGCACCCGCGCAGCTACACGGGCAAGATCAACCGCAAGGCGCGCGTCAAGGCGCTGCGGATCGCGCTCTCGGCCCACGCGGCCGACGGCAGCCTGGCGACGGTGGACGCCGCCAAGATCGACGAGCCAAAGACGGCGCGCGCGGTCGAGCTGCTGGCCGGCTGGCGCACCGAGCGCCCGCTGGTGGTCGTCGTCCAGCGCGGCGAGGACGCGCTCATCCGCTCGTTCCGCAACCTGGAGCGCACGCACGTCGTCGAGACCGGCGAGCTCGAGGCGGCCGACCTGGTCTGGGCGCGCTCGCTGATCGTGTCCAAGGCGGCGCTGGCGCTGCTCGAGGGTGGTGAGGCGGAGTGAACGGGGATCCCCGCTCGGTGCTGCTCGCCCCGGTTGTGTCGGAGAAGAGCTACGGCATGATCGCGGAGCGCGGCAAGTACACCTTCCGCGTCCATCCGGACGCCCACAAGACGCAGATTCGGCAGGCCGTCGAGAAGCTGTTCTCGGTCGACGTGTTGGACGTCAACGTGATCAAGATGCCGGCCAAGCCGAAGCGCCGCGGCATGCACGTCGGCTCGCGGCCCGGCTGGAAGAAGGCGGTTGTCACGATCGCCGCGGGACAGACCATCGACGCTTTCGGACCGGGGGTGTAGCTCAATGGCCGTACGGAAGTTCAAGCCGACCTCGCCCGGCCGCCGGTTCATGTCGGTGTCCGATTTCGGCGAGGTCACCAAATCGGAGCCGGAGAAGTCGCTGCTGGCGCCCGTGTCGAAGAAGGGCGGCCGCAACAACAACGGCCGGATCACGACGCGGCACCAGGGCGGCGGCCACAAGCGCCGCTACCGGATGATCGACTTCAAGCGCACCAAGGACGGCGTGCCGGCCAAGGTGCACTCGATCGAGTACGACCCCAACCGGTCGTCGCGGATCGCTCTGCTGCACTACGCCGACGGCGAGAAGCGCTACATCCTGGCGCCGCTGCGGCTGACGGTCGGCGCGACGGTCGAGTCGGGGGCGAACGTCGACATCCGGCCGGGCAACGCCCTGCCGCTGTCGTCGATCCCGACGGGCACGACGGTGCACAGTGTGGAGCTGCGCCCCGGCCAGGGTGGCAAGATGGTGCGCTCTGCCGGCGGCTCGGCGCAGCTGGTCGCCAAGGAGGGCGGCATGGCGCTGCTGCGGCTGCCGTCCGGCGAGATGCGCCGCGTCCAGGCAACGTGCCGGGCGACGGTCGGGCAGCTGGGCAACGTCACGCATGAGATCGAGTCGGGCGGCAAGGCAGGCCGGTCGCGGTGGAAGGGCAAGCGCCCGACCGTCCGCGGCACGGTCATGAACCCTGTCGACCATCCGCACGGCGGCGGCGAGGGCAAGAACAAGGGCTCGCACCCCGTGACTCCGTGGGGCAAGCCGACGCTCGGCTTCCGCACCCGCAACAAGAAGAAGGCGTCGACCAACGACATCGTGCGGTCGCGCAAGAGAGGGAAGGGCAACAGGTGAGCCGGTCGAGCAAGAAGGGGCCGTACGTCGACCCCAAGCTGATGAAGCGCGTCGAGGAGATGAACGAGACCAAGCAGAAGCGCATGCTGAAGACCTGGTCGCGCACCTCGACGATCTTCCCCGAGTTCGTGGGGCACACGATCGCCGTACACGACGGGCGCAAGCATGTTCCCGTGTTCGTGTCCGAGTCGATGGTCGGCCACAAGCTGGGCGAGTTCGCCCCCACCCGCACGTACCGCGGTCACGGAAACGACCGCACGAGCAAGCTGAAGGGTCGCTGACCGGATGGCGGTGAACACCACGGAAGAGCGAGAGCTGATCCGGGCGCAGGCCCGGTACGTGCGCTCGTCCGCGCGCAAGGCGCGGCTGGTGCTCGAGCACATCCGCGGCCTGCCGGCCACGGATGCCGAGGCCGTGCTCAAGTTCCAGACGCGGGCCGTCGCACGGGACGCCGGCAAGGTGCTGAAGTCGGCCGTCTCCAACGCCGAGAACAACTTCGGCCACGATGCCGACGACCTGGTCGTGGTGGCCGCGTACGCCGACGAGGGTCCGACGCTCAAGCGCTGGCGCGCCCGCGCCCGCGGCCGCGTCAACCGGATCCGCAAGCGCACCTGCCATATCACGATCACGGTCAGCCCTGCGCTGCCCGGCGAGATCAAGCAGCGCCCCGTGCGCGCCCCGCGCCCGCAGCGCGAGGACGCCCCGGTCGCGGAGGCCGTCGCCGAGGAGACCGCCGTCGTCGAGGAGGAGGCGGTCGAGGAGACCCCGGTCGCCAAGCCGAAGCGCACCCGCAAGCCGAAGGCCGAGGCCGCGGCTCCCGCCGAGGCGCCGGAGGAGGCTCCCGTCGAGGAGCCGGCCGCCGAGCCCGAGCCGGAAGCCGCTGCCGAGCCGGAGCCCGAGCCCGAGCCGGAAGCCGCGGCTGAGCCCGAGCCTGACGAGCCGGCGGCGGAGGACGATGCCCCCGCCGAGTCCGACGACGAGACCCCGAACGACGACGAGGAGGCCAAGAGCTAATGGGCCACAAAGTCCATCCCGGCGGGCTTCGCGTCGGCATCATCCACACCTGGAAGTCGAACTGGTTCACCAGCGACAAGGACTTCCCGGAGTATCTCGCCGAGGACACCAAGATCCGCGAGCACATCTACGGCAAGCTGTCCCACGCCGGACTGTCCGACATCCACATCCGCAAGGACAAGCAGCGGATCACGGTCGACATCTACACCGCCCGACCGGGCATCGTGATCGGCAAGTCGGGGTCGGAGGTCGACGCGCTCCGCAAGGAGCTGCACGGCATGACCGGTAAGTCGGTGCAGGTCAACATCACCGAGATCAAGCGGCCCGAGCTGGACGCCAAGCTGGTGGCCCAGTCGATCGCCGAGCAGCTGCAGAACCGCGTGTCCTTCCGGCGCGCCATGAAGCGGTCGCTGTCATCGTCGATGCGGTCCGGCGCAATGGGCGTGAAGATCCGCTGCGGCGGCCGCCTGGGCGGCTCCGAGATGTCGCGTTCCGAGCAGTACTCCGAGGGCCGCGTCCCGCTGCACACGCTGCGCGCGGACATCGACTACGGCTTCGCCGAGGCCAAGACGACCTTCGGCCGGATCGGCGTCAAGGTCTGGATCAACAAGGGCGAGATCATGCCCGAGGGCTTCGAGCGAGACGCCCAGCAGACGCGTCTGGGCGACGTCGATGCTCGGCGCCGCCGCGGCGGACGCCCCGGTGCAACGGAGGAGCTCGGCCCCACGCGCCCGTCGCGGCGCGGCGGTGGCGGTGGTGGTGGCGGCGGGCGTCCTCGTCGTCCTCGTGGCGGCGACGGCGCGCAGCCCGGTGGCTCGGGACGGCGGTCGCGATCGCGGCCCCAGTCCGACGCCCCGAAGCCCGCGGATCAGGCGGCGCCCGAGAAGGCGAAGCCGGAGACGGCCGCTCCCGAGAAGGCGAAGCCGGAGACGGCCGCAGCTCCGGAGACGGCTGCCCTCGAGACCGCTGCTCCGGAGGCTCCGGCCCCCGAGGCAGCCCCGGCCCCCGAGGCCGCTGCGACCGCCCCGGAGGCTCCGGCCCCCAAGGATGCGCCCGAGGCTCCGGCCGAGCCGAGCGAGGGGAGTGACAGCTAGTGCTGCTCCCCAAGCGAACCAAGTACCGCAAGGTGCACCGCGGCCGCCGCCGAGGGCTGTCCCGGGCGGGCACGCGCGTGCAGTTCGGCGAGTACGGGCTGAAGGCGCTCGAGGAGGGGTGGGTCACCAACCGTCAGATCGAGGCCGCCCGTATCGCGATGACCCGCAAGATCAAGCGCGGCGGCAAGGTCTGGATCACGATCTTCCCGGACAAGTCGGTGACCAAGAAGCCGGCCGAGACGCGGATGGGCTCCGGCAAGGGCTCGCCCGAGTTCTGGGTTGCCGTGGTCAGGCCGGGCCGCGTCATGTTCGAGCTGTCGGGCGTCCCCGAGCCGCTGGCGCGGGAGGCGATCCGCCTGGCCGCGATGAAGCTTCCGGTCAAGGCGAAGTTCGTGAAGCGCGAGGAGGATCCCTTTGAAGGCCAATGATCTTCGCGACCAGCTGACGACCGACGCCGAGCTGGCCCGCGCCCTCGACGACAAGCGCCAGGAGCTGTTCAACCTGCGCTTCCAGCACGCCACCGGCGCGCTCGAGAACACCGCCGCGCTGGCCGGCGTCAAGCGCGAGATCGCGCGCCTGCTCACCATCAGTCACGAGCGGGCCGCTGAAGCCCGGAAGGTGCAGACCTCATGAGCGATACCACCACCGAAACCGAGGCCAGGACGCGCCGCAAGGAACGCCGCGGCGTGGTCGTCTCGGACGCCATGGACAAGACCGTGGTCGTCCGCGTCGACATCCTCAAGCCCCACCCCAAGTACCACAAGATGATGCGCCGCTCGATCAAGCTGCACGCCCACGACGAGGCCAACGAGGCCAAGGTCGGCGACATCGTACGTGTCGTCGAGACCCGCCCCCTGTCCAAGAGCAAGCACTGGCGCGTCGCCGAGATCGTCGAGGTGGCTCGGTGATCCAGGTCGAATCCCGTCTGCGGGTGGCCGACAACACGGGAGCCCGAGAGCTGCTGTGCATCCGCATCATGGGCGGGAGCCGGCGCCGCTATGCCGGGGTCGGAGATATCATCGTGGGCACCGTCAAGCAGGCCACGCCCAACGGCAGCGTCAAGAAGGGCGAGGTCGTGCGGGCGGTCGTGGTGCGCACCAAGAAGCAGCACTCCCGGGAGGACGGCACGTACATCGCGTTCGACGAGAACGCGGCCGTCATCATCGACAACCAGCGCAACCCGCGCGGCACCCGCATCTTCGGTCCCGTCGCGCGCGAGCTGCGCGAGCGCAACTTCATGAAGATCGTCTCACTGGCACCCGAGGTTCTCTAGATGGCAGCAACGAAGTTCAAGATCAAGAAGGACGACAACGTCCAGGTGATCGCAGGCAAGGACGCCGGCAAGACCGGCAAGGTGCTGCGCGTTCTCCCTGAGGAGAACCGCGTGCTGGTCGAGAAGCTGAACATGATCAAGCGGCACACCAAGCCGCGGCCGGCGCCGCGCGCGACCGGCCAGCAGGTCATCCCGGGCGGTGTGATCGAGCGCGAGGCCCCGCTGCACATCTCCAACGTGCAGCTGATCTGCCCGGCGTGCGGCAAGCCGTCGCGGGTCGGCTTCCGCATCAATGCGGACGGCAACAAGGTGCGCGTCTGCCGCGCCTGCGACAAGGACGTCGACGGATGAGCGCAACCGAGATTCCCACCCCGCGGCTCAAGGAGCGCTATCACGACGAGGTGCGCCCGCGCCTGCAGGAGCGCTTCGAGCACCACAGCAACATGGCCGTCCCGCGGGTCACCAAGATCACGCTGAACATGGGCGTCGGAGAGGCCAAGACCAACGCCAAGGCGCTGGACGACGCCGTCGAGCAGCTCGCGATCATCACCGGCCAGCGGCCCGTGATCACCCGCGCGCGGAACTCGATCGCCGGCTTCAAGATCCGCGATGGGATGCCCATCGGCTGCAAGGTGACGTTGCGCGGCGACCGGATGTACGAGTTCCTCGACAGGCTGCTGACCATCGCGCTGCCGCGGATCCGCGACTTCCGCGGCATCAACCCGCGCTCGTTCGACGGGCGCGGCAACTTCTCGATGGGCGTCCGCGAGCAGGTCATCTTCCCCGAGATCGACTACGACGACGTGTCCGAGGTACGGGGCCTCGACATCACGATCACGACCACCGCCACCGACGACGACGAGGCACGAGAGCTCCTTCGCGAGCTCGGCATGCCGTTCGCAAGCTGACGAGAAGGACGAGATGGCAACCGAGGCAATGAAGTCGAAGCAGGCGCGGCCGTCGAAATACAAGACCCGCGCCTACCACCGATGCTCGCGCTGCGGCCGTCCGCGCGCGTACTACCGCAAGTTCGGCGTGTGCCGGATCTGCCTGCGCGAGCTCGCCCACCAGGGAGTGATCCCGGGCATGACCAAGAGCAGTTGGTGAGCACGCATGATTACTGATCCGATCGCTGACATGTTGACCCGCATCCGCAACGCCAACCAGGCGCTGCACGAAAGCGTCTCGATGCCCAGCTCGGGCATGCGCCGGGAGATCGCGCGCATCCTCGACGAGGAGGGCTACATCGAGGGCTACGCGATCGCCAAGGGCGACGTCTTCGACACGCTGACGGTGACGCTCAAGTACAGCGCCAGCCGTGAGCGCGTGATCAGCGGCGTCAAGCGCATCTCCAAGCCCGGCCGGCGCGTCTACGCGCGCAAGGACCGCCCGCACAAGGTGCTCGGCGGCATGGGCATCGCGATCCTGTCTACCTCGAGCGGCGTCGTCACCGGCCGCCAGGCCCAGGAGAAGGGCGTCGGCGGCGAGGTGCTGTGCTACGTCTGGTGAGTCATGAGTCGCATCGGTAAGAAACCCATCCCCATCCCCTCGGGCGTCGAGGTGTCGATCAGCCCGGGCAGCGTGACCGTCAAGGGCCCGAAGGGCGAGCTGTCGGAGCGCATCAACCCTGACATCTCGGTGGCCCAGGACGACGGCAACGTGACCGTCACCCGGCCGACCGACCGCGGGCCGCACCGTGCGCTGCACGGGCTGACCCGGTCGCTGGTCGCCAACATGGTCACCGGCGTCACCGAGGGCTTCGAGAAGCGCCTGGAGATCCAGGGCGTCGGCTACCGCGCGGCGATGAAAGGCCAGGACCTGGAGCTGCAGCTCGGCTTCAGCCATCCGGTCAACGTCAAGGCGCCGGACGGCATCAGCTTCGAGGTGCCGCAGCCGACGCAGATCGTCGTCCGCGGGATCTCCAAGCAGCGCGTCGGCGAGACCGCGGCGCAGATCCGCAAGTGGCGGCCTCCCGAGCCGTACAAGGGCAAGGGCATCCGCTACGCCGACGAGTACGTGCAGCGCAAGGTCGGAAAGCGAGCGTAAGGCGATGGCAGTCAAGACCAAGGAACAGGGCCGGCTCCGCCGCCACCGGCGCGTGCGGTCGAAGATCACCGGCACGGCCGACCGACCGCGGCTGGCCGTGTACCGTTCGAACGCCCGCATCTACGCGCAGGTGATCGACGACGGGTCCCGCCACACGGTGGTCTCGGCTTCCAGCCTCGACAAGGACGTCGCCGGCGCCAAGCGCGCCGAGCAGGCCGCCCTGGTCGGCAAGCTGCTGGCCGAGCGGGCCAAGGAGGCGGGCGTCAAGGCGGTCGTGTTCGACCGCGGCGGCTACCTCTACCACGGACGAGTGAAAGCACTGGCAGACGCCGCTCGTGAAGCGGGATTGGAGTTCTAGGAAGACCATGGCGAGAGACCAGCGAGAGAACCGCGAGCTGCAGGAGCGCGTGGTCAAGATCAACCGCGTGGCCAAGGTGGTCAAGGGCGGTCGGCGCTTCTCGTTCACGGCGCTGGTGGTGGTCGGCGATGAGGTCGATCGCGTCGGCGTCGGGTACGGCAAGGCCAACGAGGTGCCGTCCGCGATCGCGAAGGCGGTCGAGGACGCGAAGAAGAACCTGTTCCAGGTGCCGAAGTACAAGACCACGATCACCCACCAGGTGATCGGGCACTACGGCGCCGGCCGCGTGATGCTGAAGCCGGCATCCGAGGGCACCGGCGTGATCGCCGGCGCCGGGGTGCGCGCCGTGCTGGAGCTGGGCGGCGTCCGCGACATCCTGGCGAAGTCGCTGGGCACGGCCAACCCGATCAACCTGCTGATGGCGACCGTCGACGGCCTGAAGAGCCTGAAGCGTCCCGAGGAGGTGGCGAAGCTTCGCGGCAAGGAGGTGCGCGACGTGATCAAGCCGCACTCCGAGGTCGTCGCCGAGGAGGCCGCCGTCGCCGAGGCGGAGGCAGCCGCCGCGGCCGGGGCCGAGGGCTGATGGCGACGCTCCGCATCACGCAGGTGCGCGGCACCATCCGCACGCGCCCCGAGCACCGGGGCACGATGCGCGCGCTCGGCCTGCGCCGGATCAACCAGACCGTGGAGCACACGGACTCGCCGGTGTTGCAGGGCATGCTCCGCAAGGTCGCGAACCTGGTCAAGGTCGAGGAGGTGTGACGGGCAGATGAGCGACGAGACGCCACTCACGCTGCACACGCTGAAGCCGGCCGAGGGCAGCCACCGCGAGCGCAAGCGCGTCGGCCGGGGCCACGGCTCCGGCAACGGCAAGACGTCGGGCCGCGGGCACAAAGGCCAGAAGGCCCGCTCGGGCAGCCACAACATGCGCGCGGGCTTCGAGGGCGGCCAGATGCCGCTGTACATGCGGCTGGGCAAGCTACCAGGATCGAACCACCGGATGTCGATGCCGATGGGGCCGTTCCGCACGCACACCACGCCGGTGAACGTGCGCAGCCTCGACGCGTTCGATGCCGGCACCGAGGTCACGCCCGAGCTGCTGAAGGCCGCGGGCGTCGTCCGCACGCTCCGTCACCCGGTCAAGATCCTGGGCACCGGCGAGCTGAAGACGAAGCTGACGGTGCACGCCCACGCGTTCTCCAAGCGCGCGGTCGAGCTGATCGAGAGCGCCGGCGGCACGGTCGTCGTGATCGGCGGCGCCGAGCCGGAGGCCGCGCCGAAGCCGGCCGCGAAGCGCAAGCCGAAGGCGGCCGCTGAGCCGGAGACCGAGGCCGCTGAGCCGGAGACCGCCGAGCCCGAGACCGAGGCTGCGGAGCCGGAGACCGAGGAGCCGGTGGCCGGCGACACAGACGAGGACGCCGCCGGAGACGAGGCTTCCACCCAAGACTAGTGCTACAGAACTTCCTCAACGCCTGGCGGGTTCCCGACCTCCGTACGAAGCTGCTGTTCACCGCGGCCATGCTCGCGGTGTACCGGTTCGGGTCGTACCTGCCGGCGCCGGGCGTCAACTCGGACGCCCTGTCCAACCTGCTGGGCGATCAGGCCGGCGTCCTCAGCCTGCTGACGCTGTTCTCGGGCGGCGGGCTGCAGCGGCTGTCCGTGTTCGCGCTGGGCATCATGCCCTACATCACGGCGTCGATCATCCTGCAGGTGCTGACGCCGGTGTTCCCGACGCTGCAGCAGCTGCAGAAGGAAGGCGAGCTCGGCCAGCGGCGGATCACGCAGTACACGCGCTACCTGACGGTGGCGCTGTCGGCGATCCAGGCTGCGGGCTACACCTACCTGTTCTCCAAGGGCTCCGGCGCCCTGGGCGGCCCGGGCGGCAACGGCGCGCTGATCAACGTCTCGATCCGCAACGTCGTGCTGATCATCGTCACCCTGACGGCCGGCGCGACGCTGCTGATGTGGGTCGGCGAGCTGATCACCCAGCGCGGCATCGGCAACGGCATGTCGCTGCTGATCTTCGCCTCGATCCTGACCAGCGCCCCGGCCGGCATCTCGGCCTGGTGGAACGGGTCGTCGTTCGAGAAGCTGTCGCTGCCGCTGGTCGTGCTGGGCGTGATCTTCGCGGTCGTCTACGTCCAGGAGGGCATCCGCAGGATCCCCATCCAGTACGCCAAGCGGATGGTGGGCCGGCGGATGACGTCCGGCGGGTCGACCTACCTGCCGCTGCGCGTCAACATGGCGGGCGTCATCCCGGTGATCTTCGCGTCGGCCGTGATGCTGTTCCCGGTCACGGTCGCGCAGCTGATCCCGTCCGGCCCGACCCACGACTTCGCCGCGTTCTTCAGTTACCAGTCCTGGGCGTTCATCCTCGGCGAGGGCGTCCTCATCTTCGCCTTCACGTTCTTCTACGTGGCCGTCGTCTTCAACTCGATCGAGCAGGCCGACAACCTCAAGAAGTACGGCGGCTTCATCCCCGGCATCCGGCCGGGCAGGCCGACGGCGATGTATCTGGAGAAGGTGCTGGTGCGGCTGACCGTGGCCGGCGCGCTGTTCTTGGCGATCGTCGCGATGGCGCCGACGCTGTTCATCAAGTACGCCAACTTCGACCCCACCGTCGCCCGCGCGCTGGGCGGCACCTCGGTGCTGATCGTGGTCGGCGTCGCGATCGACACCATGCGCCAGATCGAGTCGCAGCTCTCGATGCGCGCTTACAAGGGCTTCCTCAGGTAGCCGCGTGCTCGACCTGATCTTCATGGGTCCCCCCGGCGCCGGGAAGGGCACCCAGGCGGCGCGGATCTGTGCCGAGCGCGGCATCGCCCACATCTCGACCGGCGACATGCTGCGCGTCCAGCTGGCCGAGGGGACGGAACTCGGCCTGCAGGCCAAGGAGATCATGAACCGCGGCGACCTGGTGCCGGACGCGATCATCATCGGGATGATCCGCGACCGGCTGTCGCAGCCCGACACCGAGGCCGGCTTCGTGCTGGACGGCTTCCCGCGGACGCTGGCCCAGGCCCAGGCGCTGGACGAGATGCTGGCGTCGATCGACCGCACCATCGACTGCGTGCCGGTCTTCGAGGTGGGGCTGGAGACGCTGATCGAGCGGCTCAGCGGCCGCCGGGTCTGCCGTGAGGCGCAGCACGTGTACCACGTCCGCTTCAACCCGCCCAAGGTCGAGGGCGTCTGCGACATCGACGGGTCCGAGCTGTACCAGCGCGACGACGACAGCGAGGACGTCGTGCGGACGCGCTACCAGAAGCAGTGGGTGGAGGCGGCCGGGCCGGTGCTCGACTACTACGACGGCCGCGGCCTGGTCGTGCGGATCGACGCCTCGCTCCCGCGCGAGCAGGTCGACGCCGAGATCGACCAGGTGATCGAGGGCCTGGGGGAGGCGGCGGCGTGATCGTCCGCAAGACCGAGGCCGAGATCGAGAAGATGGCGCGGTCGGGGCGCGTGGTCGCCTCGACGCTCCAACTGCTGGCGGCGGAGGCCCGCCCCGGGGTGACGCTGGCTGCGCTCGACGAGATCGCCGAGCAGTACATCCGCGGCGCCGGCGGCGTCCCCACGTTCAAGGGCTACCGCGGCTTTCCCGGATCGATCTGCGCCTCGCCGAACGACATGGTCGTGCACGGCATCCCTGGCCCCTACGCGCTCCAGGACGGCGACCTGCTCTCGATCGACGTCGGCGTCACGCTGGACGGCTACGTCGGCGACTCGGCCATCACCGTGCCGGTCGGCAACGCGCCGCAGGTCGGCCGCGACCTGATCGAGGTCGGCGAGCGGTCGCTGGAGGCCGCCATCGAGGAGTGCCGGCCGGGCAATCGGCTGGGCGACATCTCGCACGCCGTGCAGGAGGTCGTCGAGGCGCAGGGCTTCGGTGTCGTCCGGGCGCTGGTCGGCCACGGGGTCGGCCGCTCGATGCACGAGGAGCCGCAGATCCCCAACTACGGACCGGCCGGCCGCGGCCCCAAGCTGTCGCCGGGGATGGTATTCGCCATCGAGCCGATGATCACGGCCGGCACCTGGGAGGTGCGCAGCGGGGACGACGGCTGGGCCATCTACACTGCCGATGGTACGCTCGCCTCGCACTGCGAGCACACTGTCGCGATCACCGCCAATGGGCCTTGGGTGCTGACGCGACGCGAACGTGCCGCCCAGGCGGCAGCGGGATGATAGAGTTCCCGTTTGCCCACGTGGGGGTGTTCGCTTGCGCACGGCTGCGAAACCCCGGTGTGGCACCGTCCCCTCAAGGAGTCCTCGCAGTGAAGGTTCGACCCAGCGTGAAGCCGATGT
Source organism: uncultured Actinomycetes bacterium (assembly GCA_963809205.1). Classification (GTDB taxonomy): domain Bacteria; phylum Actinomycetota; class Thermoleophilia; order Gaiellales; family JAICJC01; genus DATLLN01. Next base: position 203,850 of record CAWEIS010000025.1, read on the forward strand.
GTGAGAAGTGCCGGATCATTCGCCGGCACGGCAACGTGCTGGTCATCTGCACCAACCCCAGACACAAGCAGCGGCAGGGATAGGTGATCGACTAGATGGCTCGTATCGCAGGCGTCAACATCCCGCGCGAGAAGCGCGTCGAGATCGGCCTCACCTACGTCTTCGGCATCGGCAAGTCGACGTCGCAGCAGGTGCTGGGCGAGCTCGGCATCGATCCGAACACGAAGGTGCGCGACCTCACCGACGAGGAGGTCACGCGGCTGCGAAATCACGTCGACCAGAACCTCACGGTCGAGGGCGATCTGCGCCGCGAGCGCTCGCAGAACATCAAGCGGCTGATGGAGATCGGCTGCTACCGCGGCATCCGGCATCGCCGGGGCCTCCCGGTTCGCGGCCAGCGCACGCGGACGAACGCCCGCACCCGCAAGGGCCCGAAGAAGACCGTGGGCAAGTCGCGGAAAAAGTAAGCAGGAAGGACTGAATGCCCCCCGCACCTCGTAGAGGCGGCACACGCGGCCGCGTCCGCCGTAAGGCCCGCAAGAACATCGCCGTGGGCCAGGCTCACATCAAGACCTCGTTCAACAACACGCTGGTCGCCCTCACCGACAAGGACGGCAACGTCATCGTCTGGAAGAGCGCCGGCGCCGTGGGCTTCAAGGGCTCGCGCAAGTCGACGCCGTTCGCCGCGCAGGTGACGGCCGACGCCGCCGCCCGCGAGGGGATGGAGCACGGCCTGCAGAAGGTCGAGGTATTCGTCAAGGGCCCTGGTTCGGGGCGCGAGACGGCGATCCGGTCGCTGCAGGCGGCCGGCCTCGAAGTGATGGGCGTCAAGGACGTCACCCCGCAGGCCCACAACGGCGTACGCCAGCGGAAGCGGAGGCGCGTCTAGATGGCCCGGATGATCGCCCCCCGCTGCAAGCAGTGCCGCCGCGAGAACATGAAGCTGTTCCTCAAGGGCGAGCGCTGCCTCACCGAGAAGTGCGCCATCGAGCGCCGCGCGTACCCGCCGGGTGAGCACGGCCGCGGCCGCACGAAGCAGTCCGAGTACCTGCTGCAGCTGCGCGAGAAGCAGAAGGCGCGCCGCTACTACGGCATCCTCGAGCGGCAGTTCCGCACGTACTACCACAAGGCCAGCCAGCGCACGGGCATCACCGGCGAGAACCTGCTGCGGATGCTCGAGCTGCGCCTGGACAACGTGGTCTACCGGCTGGGCTTCGCCGCCTCCCGCGCGCAGGCCCGCCAACTCGTCCGCCACGGACATTTCGAGGTCAACGGGAAGCGCGTCAACATCCCCTCGTACCAGGTGGCCACCGAGGATGTCGTCAGCCTGCGGAACGGCTCGACCGCCAAGGCGGTCGTCACCGACGCGACCGACCTCACCGCGTCGGTCTCTCCGTGGCTCCAGGCGGACCACGACAACCTCACCGGCAAGGTGCTGCGGCTGCCCGACCGTGTCGACATCGACACGCCCGTGCAGGAGCAGCTCATCGTCGAGCTCTACTCGAAGTAACCCAGGAAGGCTGATCGCACTCCATGCTTGATTTCATCCCCAAGATCACGTCCGAGGACGTCGGCGAGCAGACCGGCACGTTCGTCGTCGAGCCGCTCGACCGCGGCTTCGGCTACACGTTCGGCAACAGCCTTCGGCGCGTGCTGCTGTCGGCGCTCGAGGGCGCCGCTGTGACCTCCGTGAAGATCGAGGGCGTTGCCCACGAGTTCACCTCCGTGCCCGGCGTGCGCGAGGACGTCACGGACATCATCCTCAACCTCAAGAACCTGATCTGCCGGCTGCACGGCGAGTCTGGCGAGGTCGAGGTGCAGGTGCAGAAGGACGGCCCAGGCGTCGTCAAGGCGTCCGACATCGAGGCGCCCGCCGACCTCGAGATCCTCAATCCGGACCTCGAGATCTGCCACCTCACCGACAACGCGCGGTTCGAGATGACGCTGACCATCGCCCGGGGGCGTGGCTACGTCGCCGCCGAGGGCAACAAGGGCCCGGAGACGACGATCGGCGTGATCCCGGTCGACTCGATCTTCTCGCCGGTGCGCCGCGTCTCCTACGACGTCGACACCGCCCGTGTCGGCCAGCGCACCGACTTCGACAAGCTGCGGATCGAGGTGACGACCGACGGTTCGATGTCCCCCAAGGACGCCGTCAAGGACGCAGCCGAGATCCTGATCAAGTACCTCTCGATCTTCACCGACATCGACGCGTCCGAGTTGGCGCTGCGCCCCGACGGCGCGGCCACCGAGGTCGCCGCCCCCAGCGCTCACGGGATGGAGAACATCCTGATCGAGGAGCTGGAGCTGGGCGTGCGCTCCTACAACTGCCTGAAGCGCGTCGGCATCGAGACGATCGGCGACCTGATCTCCAAGACCGAGGCCGAGCTGGCCGCGATCCCGAACTTCGGCAAGAAGTCGATCGAGGAGGTCAAGGAGACGCTGGCCGCGCAGGGCCTCTCGCTGCGGGGGTCGGAGTGAGGCATCGCCGTAAGGGACGGAAGCTCGGCCGCGACTCGGCGCATCGCAAGGCGATGTTCTCGACCATGGCCGGCCAGCTGTTCCAGCACGGCCGGATCCGCACGACGGAGGCCAAGGCCAAGGAGCTGCGGCCGATCGCCGAGAAGCTGATCACGCTGGCCCGCCCCGACCCGGTGAACGTCGCCGCGCAGCGACAGGCAGTGGCCTACCTGCGCAGCAAGGACGCCGTGCACACGCTGTTCCACGACGTGGCGCCGCGGTACACGGAGCGGCCGGGCGGCTACACGCGGATCATCAAGCTCGGCCCGCGCCAGGGCGACGCCGCCCCGATGGCGTACATCGAGCTGGTCGACTAGCCTCCGTCGGTCGTGGACGCCTCGATCGAGCTGCCAGACGGCTGGGTCGACCGCACCGTCCTCACCTACGTCGGCCCCGACGCCGGCTCCGGCTCGCCGTCGCTGGTCGTCACCCGTGACGATCTGCCCGACGGCGTGACGCTGGGCCGCTACGCGTCGATGCAGGACGCCGCCATCCGGGCGGGGCTGGAGGGCGTCGACCTGGTCGAGGAGCGGGAGACGACGGTCGCCGGCCGCCCCGCGGTGCGGCACACGTACGCCTGGACGCTGGATGGGCGGACGATCCGCCAGCGCGTCTGGTGCCTGCTCGAGGGCGCGACCGGGTACGCCATCACGGCCTCGGCCCCGGAGTCGCAGTTCGACGAGCTGCGGCCCCTGTTTGCGCGCGCCGTCGCCTCGTTCGCCATCATTGAGTGATGGCAGTCGCGCGCGCCACCGTCGCCTATGACGGCACCGACTTCTTCGGGTGGGCGCGGCAGCCGGGGCTGCGGACGGTGGAGGGGGTGCTGGGGGACGTCGTCGGCGCCGACCTGACCGTCGCCGGCCGCACCGACCGCGGGGTGCACGCGCGGGCCAACGTCGTGTCGTTCAGGGCGGATCGGATCCCCTCGGCCGCGGAGATCAACGCGCGGCTGCCCGTCGACGTGGCGGTGCTGGCCGTCGAGAGCGCGCACGAGGGCTTCGATGCGCGTGGGTCGGCACGCTCGCGCACGTACGTCTACAGGATCCTGACGAGGGCCGCCACGGACGTGTTCCGCCGCCGCTACGAGCTGCACAGGCCCCGGGGTGTCGACCTGGAGCTGCTCTCGGCCTGCGCCGCGGCGGCGGTGGGCCGCCACGACTTCACCGCGTTCACGCCGTCCGAGACGCAGCACGTGTTCTTCGAGCGGACGGTCATGGTCGCCGAGTGGACGCGTGACGGCGACCGGCTGGAGTTCCGGATCACGGCCGATGCGCTGCTCCGCCACATGGTGCGGATCCTGGTCGGCACGATGCTCGAGGCCCGCGACGCCGACCGGTTCGCCGCGCTGCTGGAGGGGCGGCCGCGGTCGGAGGCGGGGACGACCGCCCCGCCGCACGGGCTGACGTTCGTCGCCGCCGGCTACGACGACGCGACGCCGACGTAGAGGCCGCGGCCCATCGGGCCTTCCGGATCGTGCTCGACGCTCAGCCCGGCCCGCTCGAACGCGGCGAGCTGCTCCTCGACGGTGAACAGCCCGAGCTCGTGGTGCTCGACGAAGTGCTCGACGCCGTCCGCGGAGCCGACCAGGTGCTCCATGTCGAACCAGGAGCGGCGTCCCTCCTTGTGGGAGATCGACATGCGGGCGACGGCGATGTCCGGCTCGTCCACGAACAGGGTGCTCAGATGCCCGTCCTGGAAGCCGTCCGGCAGCAGCCACGGCTCGACGACCAGCACGCCGCCCGGCGCCAGATGGGCCGCCATGCGCCCGATGGCCGCATCGAGCCCGTCCAGCGAGCCGACGTACCCGATCGAGCTGAACATGCACGTGACTGCGTCGAACGTTCTGCCCAGGTCGAACGTCGTCATGTCGCCCAGGTGCAGCTCGACGCCGGGCATCCGCGTCCGGGCGACGGCCAGCTGCTCCTCGGAGAGGTCGATGCCCTCGACCTGGAACTTCCGCGCGAAGTGCACGAGGTGCGCCCCGGTGCCGCACGCGACGTCGAGCAGCGTGGCGGCGTCCGGCTTGAGCGCGCGAATGCGCGACGACACCGCGTCGGCCTCGACGGCGTAGTCCTTGAAGCTGTAGATCGCGTCGTAGTAGCGGGCGGACTCGCGGTACATGGATCGGCAGCGTAGTGCGCATGAGCAGCACGTGGTACTGTCGAACGATTGCATGATTGACAACGACCATTCACCACTCCCCGGCACCGAGGTGCACTACCTCCGATCTGAGCACGTGGGGGACGAGTTCAAGGTGCTTGTGGGTCTGGGCGGCGAGGACCGGCCGGCCACGCGGCCGGTGCTGTTCATGGGCGATGCCTGGGCAAACTTCGGGACGGCCGTGGAGATCGTCCAGCTGCTCAGGTTCACGGAGGTGGTGCCGGATCTGCTCATCATCGCCGTCGGGTACCGCACGACGGATATGGCTGAGATCGAGGATCTGAGATGCCGCGACTTTACTGCCACGGTCGATCATGACAGCCACCACCCGAACACGGCCATGATGGCCGGCGCGGGAAGGTTCTTGGCGTTCCTTCGTGATGAGCTCAAGCCCTGGGTGCGGGATCGGTACGGCGCCGACCCCGACGACTCAATGTTGTTCGGGTATTCGCTCGGCGGCCTGTTCGCGACCTACGTGTTGCTGAACGAGCCCGCGGTGTTCCGGCGCTACGGCATCGGGAGCCCAGCGCTGAACTGGGACAAGAAGCTGATGTTCGCCCAGGAGGAGCGATACGCGAACGCGCATCGAGATCTGCCGGCGAAGGTCGTGTTCTCGGTTGGTGAGTACGAGAACCCCGCGGGCTACCGCCGCTTCCTCGAGCAACTGCCACCCGACAAACGAGCGGCCGAGGAAGACACCATCGACGATGACGACTACGCGGCGGATGTGGAGCGGATGGTCGCAGTCCTCCGCGGTCGCGCCTACCCGAGCCTCGAGCTCGACCACGAGGTGTTCCCCGGCGAGTACCACGAGACGGCGCCCCCACTGGCGCTGTCTCGCTCCCTGCGATATCTGTTTGGCGCGCCTCGCTGACGGCAAAGTGACGCCGACGGCTTACGCCTCGACCAGGATCACCATCGTCTCGGGCAGCACGCCGTCGTGCGTCATCGCCGCGGCGGCCGCATCGGTCTGCATCGCGGCCATTACCGCGTCCATGTCGGGGATGTCCATCATCAGCCCGACCCGGTTGGGGTTCTGGGGATCGACGAACGTCCGGATGTTCGTGACCCCGAGCGGGCCGAAGAACTCCTCGCGCTTCGGGGAGGCGAGCCAGTGGTCGGTGTCCTTGACGTCGTGGTGGGCGATGACGGTGGGCATAGAGTCTCCTCGGGTCGGGTGACAGAGCATACGATGTTCCGGCTGTGAACATCCTCCTGACCAACGACGACGGCATCACCTCGCGCGGCCTGTTCCAGGCGAAGCAGGCGCTCGAGCAGTTCGGCGACGTCCATGTGATCGCGCCGGACTCGAACCGATCCGGCTCGGCGCGCGGCATCACCATCCACCGTTCGCTGAACGTCGCCGAGGTCGAGCTGCGCGACGGCTCCGCCGGGTACGCCACCGACGGCACTCCGGTCGACTGCGTCCGCTTCGCGCACCTGGGCCTGGTCGGAGAGCGGCCCGACCTGATCGTCTCCGGCATCAACTATGGCTACAACCTGGGCGACGACGTCACCTACTCGGGCACCGTCGCCGCGGCGTTCGAGGGGATCCTGCTCGGCATCCCCGGCATCGCCATCTCGCAGGGCGCGCCGACGGCGTCGGGCTCGGACTTCCGCCGCCACGATCTCTACGATTTCGCGGCGTCCGGCGCCTTCCTCGCCCGGCTGGTGGAGCAGGTCGTCACGCACGGCATCCCGGAGGGGACGATCCTCAACGTCAACGTCCCCGCCGAGCCGGACGGCGTGGCCGTCTCGCGGCTGGGCAAGCGGATCTACCGCGACCGGCTGGAGCTGGAGGCAGACGAGGAGGGACGGCGCCGCTACCGCATCTACGGCGACGACCCGTCGTACCACGACGAGCCGGACACCGACTTCCGGGCGATTGCCGAGGGGCGCGCGTCGGTGACGCCGATCCACCTCGACCTGACCAGCTCCGACGCGATCGGGGCGATGGAGGCCTGGGCGCTCAGCTGACGGTCAGCACGTTGAAGCCGACCAGCTTGGGGATGCCGTCGCGCCGCTCGACGACGGCCAGATGGCAGTTGTCCAGCCAGAGCCGGCGGTGCTGCGGCGGCGGCGCGGCCAGCAGGTGGCTGGAGACGATCAGCCGGGCGAGCGAGCCGTGCGTCGCGATCAGCGTCGTCCCCGGCTCGTCGTGGTGGTCGGCGAAGAACGCGGTCACCCGCTCGAGCGCGTGGTCGAACGTCTCCGTCCCGTCGGGGAAGGTGGGGTCGCCGTCCGTGTGCCAGTCGGCGAACTCCTCGGCCAGCGGCCCGGCCTCGAGCTCCTCCGTCGTCTTGCCGTCGAACGGGCCGGCGTCGATCTCGGTCAGCCGCGGGTCGACCGCGATCCGGCACGCCGCCGCCTGCGACGCGGCGATCGTCTCCGCCGTCCGCAGCGCCCGCTGCAGCGGCGAGGAGTAGATGCGGTCGATGGCGGTCGTCGCCAGGTTGGCGGCCGCCGCCTCGGCCTGCCGGATGCCGGCGTCGCTGAGCGGCACGTCCGATCGTGTGGTGAACCGGTGCTCGGCGTTCCACACGGTCTCGCCATGCCGGATCACGAGCAGCCGGTCGTTCACGCCTCGGCCAGCAGGCTCTGCAGGTTGAGCGGCGCCGTGTACATCGCGATCGACCCGTCCTCACCGGTCGTCGGCCACTGGTCGCGCGGGCGGTCCCAGTACAGCTCGAGGCCGTTGCCGTCCGGATCGTCGAGATAGAGGGCCTCGCTGACGCCGTGGTCGCTGGCCCCGCTCAGCGGTACGCCCGCATCCCGCAGCCGGACGAGCGCGGTCGCCAGCGCGTGCCGCGTCGGGTAGCGGATCGCCGCGTGGAAGAGCCCGGTGTGGCCGGGCGGGGGCGGCGCGCCGCCGCGGGACTCCCACGTGTTGAGGCCGATGTGGTGGTGGTAGCCGCCGGCCGAGACGAACGCCGCCTGGTCGCCCATCCGCGCGACCAGCTCGAAGCCGAGCACGCCGCAGTAGAAGGCGAGCGAGCGGTCGATGTCGGCCACCTTGAGATGGACGTGCCCGACGTCGACGCCGGGATCGATCACGAAGTCCTGCTGGTCGGTCATGCGGCGCAGCTTATCGGCCCACCGGCGGCGGGCGTAGGATCCGCGGGTGCGCACGCTCGCCGCTCTTGTGGCCGTGCTGGCCCTTGCCGCCGGGTGCGGCTCGTCGGGCGGCGGGACGAGCCTGCCCACCGGGCAGCCGGGCCGCGTCGTCGACGTCACGCTCAAGGACTTCGCCATCGACTGCGCGGACTGCGGCTCGCTGCCCACCGGCCAGGTGACCTTCCACGTGACCAACGATGGGCCGTCGACCCACAACCTGACGGTGGGCCAGGGCGGCACGATGCTGAACACGACGCAGAACTTCCCCAAGGGCCAGCAGCGCGATGTCACCGTCGACCTGCACCCCGGGAGCTACACCCTGTACTGCTCCGTGCCCGGGCACGAAGCGCAGGGGATGAAGCTCGACGTCACGGTCGGCTCCTAGGCCTCCGGCTCGAGGATCGCCTGGACGCCCCAGCCGCCGAAGTCCTCGGACACGGCGAGCACCAGGTCGTTGTCTCCGGCGGCCAGCGGCAGATACAGCGCGTCGTACCAGCCGATGATGCCCAGGAACCGGTGGTCGCGCGAAAGGTATGCGTCGTCGCCGGTGTACAGCAGCCGGCCGTTGAGGAACACCGCGACCCGGTCGCTGAATCCCAGATCGAGGCGGGCCACCCGCTCGGCGGCCGACCGCAAGCGTGCACCGGGCGAACACCGTGTTCCTGCCGTCGCGCAGCGCGTTCACGCGCCCCAGGTCGGCCAGCCCGCCCGGCTCCGCGGCGAGGGCCGTCCAGCTGCGCGCCGCGAGATCCTCGGGGCCGAGCGTGCGGCGGCCGGCGATCGCCCGCTCGGCGAACGCGTCGGACACCAGCCAGTTGTCGACGACCCCTGGCGGTGGCTCGGGATCCGGCGGTGGCTCGGTGGTCAGCGCGACGTCGCGGGTGCGCTCGATGGTCAGGTTCGAGTAGTACGCGACCCCACCGCCGTAGAGGCCGATGCCGCCCGGCCGTTGCGCGTGCTTGAGCTGGTCGACGATCAGCGCCGGGGTGTCCATGTCGGAAACGAACACCTCGGCGCGCACGCCCGACACGGCGATCCGCAGGTGCAGCCACTCGTCCGTCGGGAAAGCGATTGCCGACGGGTAGCCCCGGCCGTGGTGGAGCTGCCAGGACGAGATGCCGTTCCAGACCGGCGTGTACTGGGTGGAGTCCGGGAAGCCGCGGCGGTGAGGTCGCAGAAAGAACGACTCGTAGTTGCCGGGGTCGCTGATCCGCCATGCGACGCCCGAGATGCTGCGTTCCGGGCCGATCGCCATGTCGACCTCGAGCACCCCGTTCTCGAACCCGGCGTCGGAGATCGCGGCGAGCCCGTTACCGAGCCGGAGCGCCGGGCGTCCGAGGTGCTCCTCGAACCCGTGGTCCTCGGCGTGCCACTCCCATCGGGCCTCGTCCAGGAGCGCCATCGGCGGACCATACGTCACCCGAGAACGCCCTGACTAGGATTGGGCGATGCCCGCCTACCCGGTCTGGCTGTTCGATTTCGACGGCACGCTGGTGGACACCCACGGTGTGATCCTGGACTGCTACCGTCACGCGGCTCTCGAGGTGCTGGGCGAGGAGCTGCCCGCCGACGTCATCGAGGCCAACCTCTCGCGGACGCTGCGCGAGGCCGCTGCCGACGTCGCCGGTGACCGGGCCGAGGACTTCTTCCGGGTGTACGTCGAGCACAGCCTGGCGCTGCATGCGGACGAGGTGTGGCCGTTCGAGGGCGTCACGGAGATGCTGATGCGGCTGCGCGACGACGGCTGCCGGCTGGGCATCGTCACGTCGAAGCTGCGCGCCGTGGTCGACCTGGTGCTCGACCAGGTCAGCTACGGGCCGGCGTTCGAGGTGATCGTGACGGTGGACGACACGGAGCTGCACAAGCCCGATCCGGAGCCGATCCTGTGCGCCGTGGAGCGGCTGAAAGTCGGCCCCGACGCGGTCATCTACGTCGGCGACTCGCCGTTCGACATCCTCGCCGCGCGAGCCGCCGGGCGTCGCCTCCGGCGCCGCCCTGTGGGGTCTCCACGCAAAGGACGATCTGCTCGAGCTGTGGCCGACCCACGCGTTCGAGTCGCCGCTGGAGGTGGTCGCCACGTGAGCGGCGCGGAGCGGGCGGCCGAGCTGCGGAAGCGGCTGAACGACGCCAACCACCGCTATCACGTGCTCGACGACCCGAGCATGTCGGACGCCGAGTACGACGAGCTGATACGCGAGCTGCAGCAGCTCGAGGCCGACGACCCGTCGCTGGTCACGGCCGACTCGCCCACCCACCGCGTGGGCGCGGCGCCGTCGGGCGGGTTCGCGCCGGTGCAGCACCTGCAGCCCATGCTCTCGCTGGCCAACGCCCGCAACGAGCAGGAGTTCGGGGAGTGGGCGGAGCGCGTGAAGCGGGGGATCGGCGACGAGCCGTTCCAGCTGGTCACGGAGCCGAAGATCGACGGGCTCGCCATCTCATTGCTGTACCGCGACGGCGTGTTCGTGCGCGGCGCCACGCGGGGCGACGGCACCACCGGCGAGGACGTGACGGCCAACCTGCGGACGATCCGGTCGATCCCGCTGCGCATCCCCGAGACGGGCGAGGTCGAGGTGCGCGGCGAGGTCTATCTGACGCTGTCCGGCTTCGAGCAGGTCAACGCCGAGCAGGCCGCCGCCGGCAAGAAGACGTTCATGAACCCGCGCAACTCGGCGGCCGGATCGCTGCGCCAGAAGGATCCGAAGATCACCGCGACCCGGCCGCTGACGGTATTCATCTACGGGCTCGGCGCCAACTCGCTGGGCCTCGACTCGCACTGGGAGGCGCTGCAGTGGATGCGCGACCAGGGCTTCCGCGTGAACGAGCACATCGAGCTGCACGACGAAGTGGAGACCGCGCTCGAGGCGTGCCGCGCCTGGGAGGGCCGGCGGGCCGAGCTCGACTACGACATCGACGGCGCCGTGGTCAAGGTGTCCAGCTTCGCCCAGCAGGCGCGGCTCGGCTTCGTCGCCCGCGACCCACGCTGGGCGATCGCCTTCAAGTTCGCGCCGACCACCGTGCTGACGAAGCTAGAGCACATCGGCGTCAACGTCGGCCGCACCGGCGCGCTCAACCCGTACGCCGTGCTGGAGCCGGTGGTGGTCGGCGGCGTCACCGTCTCGCTGGCGACGTTGCACAACGAGGAGGACATCAACCGCAAGGACATCCGCGAGGGTGACACGGTGATCCTGCAGCGCGCGGGCGACGTGATCCCGCAGGTGGTCGGGCCGCACCTGGAGGACGGCGTCAAGCGCGAACGGCCGTTCAAGATGCCCGCCCGCTGCCCGGTGTGCAACACGCCGGTGGTCAAGCCGGAGGGCGAGGTCATGCACCGCTGCCCGAACCCCAGCTGCCCGGCCAAGGGCTACGAGTGGCTCAAGCACTTCGTCAGCCGCGGGGCGATGGACATCGACGGCGTTGGCGACAAGCTGATCCGCCGGCTGCTGGACGAGAGCCTGATCGCCACCCCGCCCGACCTCTACCGGCTGACGGCCGACGACCTGCTGGGGCTGGAGGGCTTCCAGCAGCGCTCGGCCGAGAACGTGATCTCGGCGATCGAGGCGTCGAAGGGGCGGCCGTTCGGCCACGTGCTGTTCGCGCTCGGCATCACGCATGTCGGCTCGGTGACCGCCCAGCTGCTGGCCGACCACTTCGGCTCGGTCGGCGCGCTGGAGGCGGCAAGCACCGAGGAGATCGCGGAGGTCGAGGGGATCGGGGCGGTGATCGCCGAGGCGGTGGCCGGCTGGCTGGTCGACGAGGATCACCAGGCGGTCGTCCGGGGGCTGCGCGACGCCGGCGTCACCCTGAGCGGCCCGAAGCGCGCGGCCGCCGCGCCGGTCGAGGGGCCGCTGACCGGCCTGACCGTGGTCGTCACCGGCTCGATCGAGGGCTACACGCGCGACTCGATCCGCGACCACCTGGCCGAGCAGGGCGCCAAGGTCACGAACTCGGTCTCGAAGACGACGGACTACGTGGTGGCCGGCGAGGGCGGCGGCTCGAAGCGCGACGAAGGCGCGAGAAGCTGGGCGTGCCCGTGGTCACGCTGGACGAGCTGTACAGCGCAGTCGGCTGAGGGTGCGTGTCACGCCGATGGCCGCGACGCCGCGAGCAGCTGCACGACGCGGTCCTGCAGCGTCCGCGCGCTGCTGATGTTCAGGTCGGGGCCGTGGTTCATGATGATCGAGAACAGGATCGTGTGCCCGTTGGCCGCGGTCACGTAGCCGGACAGCGCGGAGGCGTCGCGCAGTGTCCCGGTCTTGGCCTGCGCGTTGCCGTGCGCCGGGCCGGTGCGCATGCGGTCGGACAGCGTGCCGCTGACGCCGGCCGTGGGAAGCGAGTTGCGAAACCAAAAGCCGTAGGGCTGCATCCGCACGTGGTTGATCACGCTGACGATGCCCTGGGCGGTCAGCCGGTCGCCCAGCGACAGGCCGGAGCCGTCGTACAGCCGCCAGTTCGTCGTGTTCACGCGCAGCGACTGCAGGTAGCGGCGGGTGACGTAGCGGCCGTTCGCGGTCGTGCCCCTGAGCCCGCGGGCGACGGCGATGTCCTTGTTCAGCACCTCGGCGTAGTAGTTGTCGGAGGGCAGGTTCATCTGCAGCACCAGCCGGTACATCGGCGGCGAGGTGACGGAGCCGAGCAGCGCCCCGGCGCCGGCCGGCTTGGCGTGCACGTCGGCGGGGCCGGAGACTGACACGCCGTGGGAGATCAGCGACGAGCGGAACGCCGAGGCCGAGCGGAGGGTCGGCTTGTTGTACGAGAACGTCGACCCGTACCGCACCCAATCCTCGTTGACGGAGAGGCCGGAGATCGGCGGACAGTCGATCCGATACTCCGGCTTCCACAGCGGGCCGACGTGGACGGCGTCGAACTTCGTGCCGTCGCCGAACACGCGGCCGTTGACCCGGCGGATGCCGGCCGAGCGCACCGCCTGCGCCAGATCGCCGAGGATGGCCGACGTGCCGCCGAACCGCTTGGCCGAGTAATCGCTGGTGGAGAGCGACGGGTCGCCGCCGCCGATCAGCCAGATGTTGCCGTTGAGCGTCGAGCCGCTGCGGCTGCCGGTGTAGTAGACCCGCGTGGTCAGCCGGGCGGAGATGCCGATCCTGCCGAGCGCCGCCGCGGTGGTGGTCAGCTTCATGTTGGACGCCGGCTTCAGCGCGCGCTCACCGTCGTTGACGTACAGCCAGCGGCCGCCGGTCGCGTCGAAGACGGCGAACGCGGTGCCTGAGCCCCCATAGCCGGCGGCGGCCGCCATCCGGGCGATCTTGTTGCCCACCGTGGTCGCGCCGGCCTGCGCCGGCATGGCGAGGAGCACGATCAGGCTGGCGGCGAGGAGACGGCGGAGGTTCATGCGGCGAAGAGAGTCCCTTAAGTACACAAGCGGGCGGAGGGGGTAACCCGTCCGCCCGCTCGAGGACGCCCGCTCAGTGCGAGGTCAGGACGATCTCCTCGCGCACCGCCGCGAACAGCGTCTTGTCGATCTTGCCGTGGTAGATCGGAATGCAGTTCTCGTGACACAGGCGTATGACGTCCTCGCGCTTCAGGTTCATCTCCTTCGAAAGCTCTTCGGGCGTCAGGTGGTTCGCCATTCCTCGATCTCCTCCGGTTCGGGACGTTTGGCCAACAAAAAACCCACCGGCGCGCGCGCCAGGTGGGTCAGTCGGCCCTTCCGTCGGTGGTCTTCACGGGCATTCAGGCCCGCTCCCATCGCAAGTCCATGTGCCAATCGTAGCGGCCGCTACGGATGACGTCAACGCGGCCGGGGCCACGCGGCGGGGCCATGCCGGAACTCCCCCTGCGCCTGCCGGAATTGCTCCGCGTGGTCGCGCTGGCGGAGCGTCAGCCAGGCCCGCTCGACCAGGTCGGCGGCGATCCCGCCGCGGTTGCGGGACTCCTCCGCGAGCCGGGCGTTGACCGCCCCCCACGGCTCGCCGCCACTCGCCGCCGTGGTACACGCCGACCACCTCGACGGTGGCCGGGAGCACGTCGTCGAACCGCGCCGGCACCGTCCACTCCGGCCAGCTGGGGAGCTGCAGGTCGGTCTCGCTGCTGGCGTACGCCACCCAGCCCGAGAGGTCGCCGCTGGGCTCCATGCCGACGCCACCGCGGACGAGCCGGGCGCCGTGGGGCAGCCACTCGCTCTGATACGTCCGCTCCAGGCGGCGCACCTCGGAGAGCTGCAGCGTGGTCAGCTGAAGGTCGAAGACGGGGTCGGGTTCGGGGGTCATTGATCCTCCGGAGCGGGAGAGGGCCGACTCCGAAGCTAACGTGCCGGCGGCCGATGCGCCTGCCCCGATCGGATGATCGGTCAGACCGGATTGGGGAGGTCGACAAACCGGTGGTCGATGCCGAACCGCTCCGCCAGCAGGTCGCCCAGCGCACGCACGCCGAACACCTCGGTGGCGTAGTGGCCGGCGGCGACGAAGTGGATGCCGGCCTCGCGCGCCTCGTTCATCACCTGCTCCTTCGGCTCGCCGGTCAGGAAGCAGTCCGCGCCGGCGTCGGCCGCCGGCTGGACGTATCCGGCCGCGGCGCCGCTGATCACGGCGATCCGCGCGATCCGCTCCGGCCCCGCCGCGAACACCAGCGGGTCGGGCTTGATCTCCGCCCGCACCGTGTCCAGCAGGTCGTCGAGCGTGATCGGCGGGGCGAACGTGCCCAGGTAGCCGATGCCGCCGAAACGCTCCAGCCCGTCGGCGCCCAGCAGGTCGCAGAGCAGGGCATTGTTTCCCACCTCGGGGTGGGCGTCCAGCGCCAAGTGGTAGGCGACCAGCGACAGGTCGGCGTCGAACAGCGCCTTCAGGCGGGCCTTCTCGCGGGCGTCGATCGGCGGCCACGGGCCGCTGCCGTAGAACATCCCGTGGTGGACGAGCACCATCTGCGCGCCCAGTTCCGCCGCCCGGCCGAACAGCTCGAGCGAGGCGGAGACGCCCGTGACCAGCATCTGCACATCCTCCGCACCCGGCACCTGAAGACCGACCGGCAGCCCATCCGGGTAGCTGTCGATGTCCAGCAGCTGGTTGCAGAGCTCGACGATCGCGTCCCGTCCGGCCATCCCCCGGCGAGTCTACCCGCCCGGATGGGTGGGGTGACTGGCCCACCCACCCCCTTGCGCGGGGGGCCCCGGAGGACGAACGTGCAGGACATGGGTCGTGATGAGCTGGAAGTGCGGATCGCTCCGCACCTGCCGGATGTAGACGGCCGCTGCGTGGACCGGCTGGAGGTCCTCGACGTCCGCGGCCTGCGTACGCGCATCGAGCGCGACCTCGAGGACGCGCTGCTGACCTTCGAGCTCGACCGGATGATCCTCGAGATCGAGGTCGACGCCATGCGCCGCTGGCTGCGCAACCTGCAGCGGTTCGAGGCCTACTGCGCCGAACGGGACCGGCGCAGCGGCGGGCCCGGCACACCGCCTGTGCGATAATCCCAGGCTCTCCGGGGCGTGGCGCAGCCTGGTAGCGCGCACCGTTCGGGTCGGTGAGGTCCCGAGTTCGAATCTCGGCGCCCCGATACGGGGGATCGGCGTGGTTGCGCCGATCCCCCGGGTTTCAGGTGGTCGCGGGACGACAGTGACTTGGCAACTGGGGCGCCTCTGTTACGAGAGTTTCGTGACGCTCGTTTGGCAGCAGGCGTCGTCGTGCTCGATCGACCGGCCGCCGAAGACGTAGAAGGCGCCGCTGTCGCCGAGTGCCGTGCCGGCGGCGTAGGTGGCGCCGTCGGAGCCGCCGTACCCGGCGGGCAGGTTGGGGAGGGTCGTCCAGGTGTTCGTGTTGGGGTTGTACGCCGTCGCCGTGTTCGTGCCGAGCAGGTCGCCGTCGGGGACGTCGTACCGGCCGCCACCGACGACGTAGATCCGCCCATCGGAGGCGCGCCGTGCCGTCGGCGCCACCAGGCCGCTGGGCATGCCGGCCACCCTCGCCCAGGTGTTCGTCGCCGGGTTGTAGCGATCCACGCGGGCAATCTCATCGCCGGGCGCGCCGCCGTCCAGCGTCGCTCCGCAGCAGTAGCCGCCGATCACGTAGATCCGGCCTGAGCTGTCGGTTGCAACCGCGAAGCCGTCACGAGTGGTGGGAAGCTGGGCCTTCGTGCTCCACGTGTGGGTCGAGGGATTGAAGGCATACACGCTGCGGGATGGCGTGCCGGGGCTGGATGACCAGCCGCCGATGACGTAGAGCCGCCCGCCGCTGGTCGCGACACCGACCTGGCAGCGACGTGCAGGGAGCGGCGTGCCGATCGTCCAGGAGTTCGTGCCCTCGTGGTAAAGGTAGACGGTCGACTGTGGGCCCCTCGGACCGCAGCCACCGACCGCGTAGACGACGCCGCCCAGGGTGGCGGCGCCGAGACCGGAGCGCCCGCGCGGAAGCGGCGCCTTCATTGCCCAGCTGTTCGACGACTCGGAATAGGCATAGACGTGGGCGCTCGAGACGAGCGAGGCTTGGGAGCTTCCGCCGATTGCGTAGATCAGCCCGCTCGGTCCCTTCGTCGATCCCATGTTGGCCAGCCCCTCCGGCAGGCTCGCCTTGAATGTCCACGTCGCCGCGGCTGCCTGCGTCGCCAGCGCAAGCGCTGCGAAAACAACCACCAGCAGCACAGTTTGCAGCCGTCGGTGCATGACAACCTCCGAGTCGAAACGCCGCCGGGAACGTGCAGGGCAGCCAGGAAGGTCCCACGCCAGGATGCATGTGTCAAGTAGCACGATCAGTAAGTGTTGTCTCGTGAGAAATGCGAGAAGGAGGCCCCGGGATCCGGAATCACCCCCACCATCATCTGCCCATGGCGCACGCTGCCCCTCTCGGGGCACTATCCTGACGGCTGACGAGATGTCCACTGAGGTGCCACCCGGTACGGAGGAGAACGATGAGTGAACACGCGGTAATGAGTGACTACGCGGTGGTCAACCCGGCAACGGGCGAGCAGATCAAGACGTACCCGACGATCACAGACGACGAACTCCAGGCGGCCATCACGAAGGCCTACGAGACGCACGAGGGCTGGCTTCGGTCGACGACCGTCGCGGAGCGCGCGGCGCTCGTCCGCCGCGTCGGCGAGCTGCACTCGGAGCGGCGCGAGGAGCTCGGCGCGATCACTGTCCGCGAGATGGGCAAGCCGATCGAGCAGGCGCTCGGCGAGATCGACTTCTGCGCGGACATCTACGGCTACTACGCCGACAACGGCCCTGACCTGCTGAAGGACGAGCCGATCAAGCTGCTCGCCGGCGAGGGCTCGGCCATCATCCGTCGCAGCTCGATGGGCGTGATCCTCGGGATCATGCCGTGGAACTTCCCGACCTACCAGGTGGCGCGGTTCGCCGGACCGAACCTGGTGATCGGCAACGCGGTGCTGCTGAAGCACGCCCCGCAGTGCCCCGGGACGGCCGAGGCGCTGCAGCAGATCTACCTCGACGCCGGCTTCCCCGAGGGCGCCTACGTCAACATCTACGCCACCAACGACCAGATCGCCGACGTGATCGCCGATCCCCGTGTGCAGGGCGTGTCCGTGACCGGCTCGGAGCGCGCCGGTGCGGCCGTTGCCGAGATCGCCGGCCGGAACCTGAAGAAGGTCGTGCTCGAGCTGGGCGGTTCGGATCCGTTCATCCTGCTCAGCACGGACGACCTGGATTCGACCGTCGAGTCGGCCGTCGCGGCCCGCCTGGATAATGCCGGCCAGTCGTGCAACGCCGCCAAGCGGTTCGTCGTCATCGACGAGCTGTACGAGCCGTTCGTCGAGAAGTTCGCCGCCGCGATGTCGGCGACGCATTCCGGCGACCCGACATCCGAGGACACGGCCATGGGGCCGCTGTCGTCGACCACGGCCGCGGATCGGCTGCAGGACCAGCTCGACCGGGCGATCAAGGGCGGCGCCAAGGTGGTCACCGGCGGCGAGCGGGACGGCAACTTCTTCACGCCGACGGTGCTGACCGAGGTCACGCCGAGCAACGACGCCTACCGCGAGGAGCTGTTCGGCCCGGTCGCCGTCGTCTACCGCGTCGGCTCCGAGGAGGAGGCGGTCAGGCTCGCCAACGACACGCCGTTCGGGCTGGGGTCCTACCTGTTCACCACCGACTCCGCGCAGGCGGAGCGGGTTGCGGACAGGATCGACGCCGGCATGGTGTACGTCAACATCGTCGGGGCGGACGGCGCCGAGCTGCCGTTCGGCGGCGTCAAGCGCTCCGGCTCCGGCCGCGAGCTCGGCAAGTACGGCGCCGACGAGTTCGTCAACAAGAAGCTGATCCGGATCGGCTGACCGCAGGCCGCCTGCTCCGTGTGCGAACATACGTTCGCTCATGGAGCAGGCAGCGATCCTCCACGCCGACCTCGACGCCTTCTACGCGTCGGTCGAGCAGCGCGATGATCCGGCGCTCCGCGGCCGGCCTGTGATCGTCGGCGGCGGCGTCGTGCTGGCCGCCAGCTACGAGGCCAAGGCCCGCGGGGTGCAGACGGCCATGGGGGGGCGGCGGGCGCGGCAGCTCTGCCCCGACGCCGTCGTCGTCTCGCCGCGGTTCTCGGTGTACGTCGAGGCCAGCAAGGCGGTGTACGAGGTGTTCGACGACATCTCGCCGGCCGTCGAAGGGCTGTCGATCGACGAGGCGTTCATCGACGTCCGGGGGATGGAGCGGATCGCCGGCACGCCGCGCGACATCGCGGCCCGCCTGCGCCGGCGGGTGCGCGACGAGGTGGGCCTGCCGATCACGGTCGGCGTCGCCCGGACGAAGTTCCTGGCCAAGGTGGCCAGCGGGGTCGCCAAGCCGGACGGCCTGCTGGTGGTGCCGACCGGCGAGGAGCTCGCCTTCCTCCACCCGCTGCCGGTCGAGCGGCTGTGGGGCGTGGGCGACGTGACCGCCCGCAAGCTGCACAACCTGGGGATCACGACCGTCGGCGAGGTGGCCCGGCTCGAGGAGCCGGCGCTGATCGCGATCGCCGGCCGGGCGATGGGCCGCCAGCTGCACGCGCTCGCGCACAACCGCGACCCGCGCCGCGTCCGGCCGCGCACGCGCCGGCGGTCGATCGGGGCGCAGCGCGCCATGGGCCTGCGGTCGTACAAGACCTGGGCGGGCGTCGACGCCACCCTGGTCGCGCTGGTCGACCGCGTCACCCGGCGGATGCGGCGTGCCGGCCGCGTCGGCAGCACGGTCGTCCTGCGCATGCGGTTCTCCGACTTCACCCGCGCCACGCGGTCGCACACCCTGCCCTACCCGACCGCCGAGACCGCCGCCGTGCTGGTCGCCGCCCGGTTGCTGATGGCCGGCGCCATGCCCGTGATCGAGCGCCGTGGGCTGACGATGGTGGGGATCGCCGTCACCAACCTGGCCGACGGCCGCGCCGTCCAGCTGCGGCTGCGCGTCGACCGCCACGGCGACGCCGATCTGGACGCCGCGGTGGACGAGGTGCGCGAGCGGTACGGCCCGCAGGCGGTGATCCGCGCAGTGCTGCTAGGCCGCGACGAGGGCTGGTCTGTGCCGATGCTCCCCGACTAGCCGATATTTGAGGCGAGCCGGTCGAGCAGCTCGCGGAGCCGAATGATGTCCTCCTCGGCCAATCCCCGGCGGAGCCGCCGGTTGAAGGCGATCACCGCCCGCAGCAGCTCCGCGTGCAGAGCCTCGCCGGCCTCGGTCAGCTCGACCCGCACCGCGCGGCGGTCGCCGGTGTCGCGGCGCCGGGTGACCAGGCCGTCGCGCTCAAGCGCGTCGACGTGGCGGGTCAGCGTCGGCCCCTCGATGCCGACCGCCCGGGCGAGATCCTGCTGCGTGCGCCAGCGCTCGCCCTTCAGCGAGCTGAGGATCAGCCAGACCGGCACCGAGCCGCCGGACTCGCCCAGCGCCCGGTTGAACGCGCGGCCGACCAGCTTCGAGGTGGTCGCCAGCTGCAGGCCGATCGGCGGGCCGTCGGGACGGGCCATCAGATCTGTAGCCTAGCAATCATTAGTCTGCTAATGTTTTGATCGCACACGATCATCGCACGGAAAGGAGCGAGGCGGTGACCCTGCTGAACATTGCACTGTTGTCGACCGACCACGACTGGCATCACCCGTGGTTGTTCCCGCTGATCCCGCTGCTGTGGCTGCTGGTGTTCGTCCTCATCTTCCGGTTCGTCTGCTGGCCCGGTGGCTGGCGCGGCCGGCGCGGCGACCATACCCGGTCGGCCCGCCAGATCCTGGCCGAGCGGTACGCCCGCGGCGAGATCTCGGAGGAGGAGTACCGGACGCGCAGCGCAGGGCTTGCGTCCTAGCGCAACGGCGCCGGGGAGGGGACCTGGTGGTCCCTCCCCGGCGTGCCGGGAAGCGGCCTAGAAGCCGCTGATGCCGTTCGGCGTCCCCACGCCGGTCGGCAGGTCGTAGCCCGTCACCGCGTTGCATGCCGGCGCCTTGGTGCACGCCTTCAGATAGTTGTGCGCGTCGTCCGTGCCGGTCTTGACGTCGCGGAAGGACGCCGTGCCGAAGTGCGAGTAGAGCAGCGAGGCCGGGTACTGCGCGCCCGCGAAATCGTTCTTCAGCGCGAACACGCCCGCGATCAGCGGCGCCGCGAGGCTGGTGCCGCCGACCTTGAGCCAGCCCTTCGACGACGTGTACACGGCCGAGCCGGTGTTCGGGTCGGCATTGGCCGCCACGTCGTTCAGGCCGCGGGTCGTGCCGCAGCCAGTCTTGGCGTAGTTTGCGACCGACTTCTGGAACGGCTTGGCCGCGACCGCCGGGGCGCCGCTGACCGTGCCGTTCATGCACCCGGAGCCGGTGCCCCAGGCGTTCATGGGATCCGGACCCCAGGCCCGCTCGGAGCCGTAGCCGCCACTCGCGTTGAGCGTCAGCCTGGTGCCGCCGACCGAGATCGTCGTGTTCAGGCCGGCCGGGTACGCCGCGCCATAGCCGCTGTCGCCGGCGGAGACGACCATCGCGTGGTTGGGCTTGTTCCAGTGCTTGTCGAACGCCTTGCCGTTCGAGCCGTCGAAGCCGTACGACCCGTAGCTGTTCGAGATGATGCCGGCCTCGGTGGCCCCCCGGTCGGCCGCGGCGGCGAGGTTCGTGAACTGGTTGTCCTTGGCCTCGACCAGCACGATCCTGCAGTTCTGGCAGATGGCGTGCACCGTCTCCACGTCGAGCGCGATCTCGATGTCCCACTGCTGCGCCACCGCGGAGCCGGCCGGCGCACCCAGGTTGACCTTCTTGAAGCAGCTGGTGGTCACGGTCGCCGAGCAGTTCTGCATCGCCGGCAGGCCGAACTTCTGGCTGTAGGTGTTCAGGTCGTCAAGGATGGTCGCGTCGTCGAATGCGTCGACGATCGCCACCGTCACACTCCCCGACGGGGCCTGCGTCGGCAGGTTGTAGGCGCTGTGGTAGTTCGCCGGCGTCAGACTCCCGGCCGGCGGGTTGGCCGCACGCAGCAGTTGGCCATCATGTGTCACCACCATCGCGAAACACCGCATCTGACCGGTTGTACAGACGCGCTTGGCGCCCATCGTGCCATCCGCCGAGGCCGTGCCTCCGGTGGCGGCGAGCAGCAGCCCCATCAGGACCGCGGCAAGCAGTAGCCGTTTCATTGAGCATCCCCCTGTTTGTGCTCGTGCTCGATTCGAGCCTCGTACCCCGGCCGATATCGGCCGACGCTCGATTCAACCTGCTTGTTTAGAACGTGTCAACCTCGTACCCCCGCCGACGCAGCGTCGGGTCGGACAGGGCGGGCGGCGTGTACCCGCCGTCGGCGGGGTTGATGTTGCGTCCGGGCGGCGCGATCTCGTCGATCCGGTCGAGCACGTCGTCCGGCAGGACGACGTCGGCCGCGCCGAGCTGGCTCTCCAGCTGCTCCATCGTCCGCGGGCCGATGATCGCCGACGTCACGGCCGGGTGGCGGATGACGAATGCGATCGCCAGGTGGATCAGGCTGATCCCGGCGTCGTCGGCCACCTGCGCGAGCACGTCGGCGACCTCCAGCTTGCGCTGGTTCTCGGGCGTCGACAGGTCGTAGCGAGCGGGAATCCGGTCGGACCGGGAGCTGGACGGCTGGTCGGCGCCCAGGCGGTAGCGGCCGGACAGCCAGCCGCCGGCCAGCGGGCTCCACGAGAGGACGCCCATGCCGTAGCGGGCGCAGGTCGGCAGCACGTCCGCCTCGATCCCGCGCACCAGCATCGAGTAGGGCGGCTGCTCGCACACGAACCGCTCGCGGTTGCGCCGCTCGGCAGCCCACTGCGCCTCGACGATGGCCGACGGCGGGAAGGTCGACGAGCCGATCGACCGGATCTTGCCGGCGCGGATGAGGTCGGTGAGCGCACCCAGCGTCTCGTCGATGTCGGTGTCCGGTTCGGGCCGGTGCACCTGGTAGAGGTCGATCCAGTCGGTGTCGAGCCGCCGCAGGCTGGCCTCCACCTCGCGGTAGATCCAGCGCCGGGAGTTACCCCGCTGGTTCGGGTCGTCGCCCATCGGGCCGTGGAACTTGGTCGCCAGCACGACGTTGTCGCGCCGGCCCTTCAGCGCCTTGCCGACGATCCGCTCGGACTCGCCGCGCGAGTACACGTCGGCGGTGTCGATGAAGTTGATCCCGGCGTCGAGCGCCTCGTGGATGATCCGGATCGAGTCGTCGTGGTCGGGGTTGCCCCAGGCACCGAACATCATCGCGCCCAGGCAGAGCGGCGTGACCTCGACCCCTGTGCGACCCAGCTGCCGGTGCTCCACGACCCGCAGGGTAGCGCCCGCCGATGTGGCCTCCGTCACGTCTGGCGAACCGGCGCCGACATGCGGACGAACTGCCTCCGATCGTGAGGGTCATCGAGAGAGGAGCAGTCATGAGCGAGACAGCGAGCCAGGCCGGCATGAACCGCGCGGCGCTGCTGAAGACGGCCGGTGGTGCCGGCGCGGCGATCGCCTTCGGCGGTCTGGTCGCAGCGTCGACCGCGCGGGCCAGCGGGCTGACCAACGGCGACGTCGACATCCTGATCGCGGCCGAGATCGCCGAGGCGCTGGCGGTCACCACCTACAGCGGGATCATCTTCAAGAGCCCGTTCTTCACTCGGCTCGAGGGCGATGATCAGGGCTACCTGCAGGCGGCCCGGCAGGAGGAGATGTCCCACTACGCGCTGGAGAAATCGCTGACCGGCAAGTCGTCGCCCTACGACACGTTCTTCTATCCGAAGGGCATGTTCGCGAATGCGAAGGTGACGCTGAACGCGCTGGTCACTCTGGAGGACGCGTTTATCGCCGCATACCTGGTCGGTGTGCGACGGTTCTCGACCACCGACCTGCGGGTTGCCGCCGCCCGGATCATGGGCATCGAGAGCGACCACCGGACGCTGGCCCGCGTGATCGGCCCCAACGTCGCGCGCGCCGACGGCGGCCCGATCGAGGCGATCACGGGCATCCAGGGCGTCGTCGAGGACGTCGACCCGCCGAACAACAATGGCTACGAGCGCACGCTCGGGTGGACGGACATCTCGCAGGCCGTGAACGCTCTGCTGCCGTTCGTCGACAAGGCGCACGCGCAGAAGGCCGGCTTCGACGTCACCAAGACGTGGAAGTTCATGCCGTTCACGCCGCACCTCCCGACGCAGCTGGGCGCGTTCTAGGACTCATGGCACAGCCCGAGCTCCCCCAATTCCGAACACCGTCATCACAATTTCTCCATAGTTCGATGTAACTCTTGCAAGAGAAGGTGTCGGGTCGAGATGAGGGACGGGCAATGACACAGCAGGAACTGAAAGACGGCACGGTGGTCGAGATGGTTCTCCGTATCGCGCGGGAGCGGGAGCTCCAGGCGCGTAGGACGCTCGCCGCGATGCCCGCCCCGCGCGCGATGCATCCGCGGCGGCTCTTCCCGGACGCGCCAGGGGCGGCGCGCCGGCTCGTCCGCTCGTAACTGGGCTAGCCGCGCACGTGGACGAAGGCGAGCACCTCGCTCGCCTGCCTGCTGCGCAGCATCACCTCGCCGGCGTTCTCGCCGAAGCACGAGCTGACGCCCTCGATGGCGCGCAGCTCGTGCCATTCGGCGTCGCGCCAAGCATCGAACATCCCTGCGTGATCGGCGACGCCGTCGCCGTCGAGGTCGTAGATCACCAGGTCGCCCTGCAACGGCCGCTCGGTGACCGACAGCCGGTTCGCCGATCGCACGGCGTCAGCCAGCAGGTGGGGCGCGTAGCTGTAGCGGCGGCCCGGCGCGAACGCCCGCGAGCCGGCCATCGCGTAGCACCACGAGATGAACATCAGGCCCCAGGGGCCGCGCACGCCGTACCACTCGGAGAACTCGCACGCGTTCGAGCCGGGCGGCTCCTCATGGCTGCCGAGCTCCGACATCGCGAAGTCGAAGGCGTCCGTCCACAGCCGCGCGCGGTTCGCTCGGCGCGTGCGGCGGGCGCGCATCGCCTTCTGCGCAGAGGTCAGCTCCCCGCGGCCCGTCAGCAGGTCGGCCAGCTCCGGTGTGAACACGCCGTCCACCTCGCGCTCGGGGAAGCCCAGCCAGTACTGCGCTCGGCGCGTCGCGGCCGCGCTGCGCTCGCCCCACACGCCGTCCGTCGCGCCGGGGTCGTACGTGCCGTGCTCGTTGTGCAGCAGCAGCTCCTGCGCAGCCCGAACCGAGTCGGAGCGCATCGGGGGTGACGTCAGGTGGAGCACCTCCCCATGGGTGACCGCGTCCATCCGGATGATCCTATCCGGACCGCACGGATAGAGTTGCACGGTGCACGATCTGCTCGTTCTCGGGGACTGCAACCCTGATCTGCTGATCACCGGCGACGACCTGGCCTTCGAGTTCGGGCAGCGGGAGAAGCTGGTGTCCGGGATGCTGCTGACCGTCGGCGGCTCCGCCTCGATCACGGCCTGCGGCGCCGCCCGGCTCGGCCTGCGCACGGCCTTCGTCGGCGTGGTCGGCGATGACGAGTTCGGCCGGTTCATGGTGGGCGAGATGGAGAACCTCGGCGTCGACGTGTCCGGCTGTCCCGTCGAGCCGTCCGCGCCCACTGGGATCACCGTCGCCGCGGTGCAGCACGGCGACCGGGCGATGCTGACGCTGCCGGGAACGATCGCGTCGCTGGCTGCCGATCAGGTGCCGACCGAGCTGGTGGCGGGCACGCGGCACCTCCACATCGGTTCGTACTACCTGCTCGACCGCCTGCGGCCGGGGTTGCCCGCGCTGGTCGCCGCCGCCCGCGCCGCGGGGGCGACGGTCTCGGTCGACCCCCAGGAGGACACGACCGGCGCGTGGGACGGCGGCCTGCCGGCGCTGCTGGCCGACGTGGACGTGCTGTTCGTGAACGAGCAGGAGGCCGCCGCCATCGACTCCAGCGCGTGCCCGCTGGTCGTCGTCAAGCGCGGCCCTGACGGCGCGACCGGCCGCCCCAGCGGCGAGCCGGAGGTCGCCGTCGGCGGCTTCACCGTCGAGGCGGTCGACGCGACCGGCGCCGGCGACAGCTTCGACGCCGGCTTCCTGGCCGGCCGTCTGACCGGGCTGGATCTGGAGGCGTCGTTGCGGCTGGGATGCGCGTGCGGCGCGCTGTCCACCCGCCGTCTGGGTGGCACCACCGCCCAGCCGACGCTGGACGAGGCGAGGGCGCTGCTGTGATCCTCTGCGTCGCCGCCAATCCGTCGGTTGACCGGGTTGCTCGGGTCGACCAGCTGCGGGCGGGGGAGATCCACCGGCCGATCGACGTCACGGTCGTCCCCGGAGGCAAGGGACTGAACGCCGCCCGCGCGGCGGCCGTGCTGGGCGGTGACGTGACCGCCGCCGCATTGCTCGCCGGGCACGCCGGTCGCTTCGTCGCCGAGCGTATGCAGCGCGACGGAGTGCGCCTCGAGGCGGTCTGGGCCCGTGAGGGCGAGACGCGCACCTCGTACACCGTCGCCCCGGAGAACGGCCCGCTGACCGAGTTCTACGAGCGCGGCGACGAGGTGGCGGCCGACGTGTGGGCCGACTTCGCCGCGCTGCTCCGACGGCTGGCCGGGTCAGCAGACTGGCTGACGATCTCCGGCTCGCTGCCGGCCGGCGCGCCCGGCGACGGCTACGTCGGACTGGTGGGCGTCGCACGCACCGCGTTCGACAGCGCCGAGGCGGGCATCGAGGGGCGCCCGGCCTTGGTCAAGGTGAACCAGCACGAGGCAGCGCGGCTGACCGGCGTCGACGATCCGGCCGCCGCGGCGCGGATCCTCGCCGAGAGCTCGTCCGGCGCCGCCGTTGTCACGCTGGGCGCCGACGGCGCGGTCGCGGTCGACGGTGGCGGCGCCGGATGGACTGCCACGCTCGACGCCCGCGGCGCCTATCCGGTGGGCAGCGGCGACTGCTTCCTGGCGGGGATGGTCGTCGCGCTCGACCGCGGCGAACCCTTCGACGCCGCGCTGCGGCTGGCCACGGGCGCCGCCGCGGCCAACGCCGAGCGGCCGGGGCCGGCGTTGTTCGACCGCGGGCGCGCCGAGGCGCTCGCCACCCGCGCCATCGTCGTTAGCTGATGCGGGCGCCGGCGGCGTCGAACAGGTGGACGTCGCCCCGGTCGAACGCCAGGCGCATCCGGTCGCCGGGTGACGGCACCACCCGCGGCCCGAGCCGCGCGATCACCTTCTGACCGCTCGCCAGGCTGCCATGGACGACCGTCTCGTTGCCCAGCGGCTCGACGATGTCGACTCCGATCTCGACCGCGTGGCCCTCGCCGTCGCCCGCCGGCGACAGCGCCTCCGGCCGCAGACCGAGCCTGAGGTCGGCGGGGACATCGGCCAGGCCGGCGTCTGCGGGCGCGAGGATATTCATCGGCGGGCTGCCGATGAAGGTCGCGACGAACAGGTTGGCGGGCCGCTCGTAGATGTCGGTGGGGCGGCCCAGCTGCTGCAGCTGCCCGTGATTCATCACCGCGATCCGGTCGCCCAGGGTCATCGCCTCGACCTGGTCGTGGGTGACGTAGATCATCGTCCTGCCCACCCGCGCGTGGAGCTGCTTGAGCTCCGCCCGCAGCTCCATCCGCAGCTTTGCATCGAGGTTGGAGAGCGGCTCGTCGAGCAGGAATGCGGCCGGCTCGCGCGACAGCGCCCGGCCCATCGCCACCCGCTGCCGCTGGCCGCCTGACAGCTGGGCCGGCTTGCGCTTGAGCAGCGGCGTCAGGTCGAGCATCTCGGCGACCTCGGCGACGCGCCGCCGCCGCTCGTCCTTGGGCACCTTGCGCCGCTCCAGCGGGAACCCGATGTTGCGCTCGACGTTCATGTGCGGGTACAGCGCGTAGTTCTGGAAGACCATGGCGATGTCGCGGTTGGCGGGCGAGACGTCGTTGACCACCCGGTCGCCGATCCAGATCGTCCCGGAGGTCGGCGTCTCGAGGCCGGCGACCATCCGCAGCGCGGTTGTCTTGCCGCATCCGGACGGGCCGACCAGCACCAGCAGCTCGCCGTCCCCGATCGTCAGGTCGAGGGCGTCCACGGCCACCGCGCCTCCGTCGAACACCTTGGTCACGTCGTCGAAGCGCACCTCGCCCATGGCTACCCCTTGATCCCCGATGCCGCGATCGAACGCACGAAGAAGCGCTGGGCGACGACGAACACGATCAGCATCGGCGCCAGGCTCATCACGTTGCCCGCCATCAGCAGCGTCCAGTTGGTGGTGTGCGCGCCCTGGAAGTTCGCGAGCCCGAGCTGCACCGTGTTGTGGTCGGTGGACGTGATCACGATCAGCGGCCACAGGAAGTCGTTCCAGGTCCACAGGAAGGTGACGACGGCGACCGTCGCCAGCGCCGGGCCGGACAGCGGCAGCACAACTCGCCACAGCACGCCCAGCCGGCTGCAGCCGTCGATCCGCGCGGCCTCCTCGAGCTCGACGGGCAGCGTCCGGAAGAACTGGCGGAGCAGGAAGATGCCGAACGGCGTGACCAGGTTGGGCAGCGCCAGCGCGGTCAGGCTGTCGGCCAGGCTGAGCTTCTGGATGATCAGGAACGTCGGGATCATCACCACCTGGAACGGCACCATCAGCGTGGCCAGCAGCACGATGAAGATCACGTCCCGGCCGAAGAACCGCAGACGGGCGAAGGCGTAGCCGGCCAGGCTGCAGAACACCAGGTTGCCGATCACGGCGCTGCCGGTGACGATCAGGCTGTTGGCGAAGAACCGGCCGAAGGGCGCCGCGTTGAGAGCGTTCGGGTAGTTCTCCCAGGTGATCGAGGTGGGCAGCAGGTGGGGCGGGAAGTGGCGCGCCTCGGGCAGCGTCTGCAGCGACGTCAACAGCATCCAGTAGAGGGGCAGCAGCATCAGCGCCGCCAGTGGCATCAGGAACAGGTGGCGCGGGCTGAAGGGCAGGCGGGTCACGACGTGTAGTGCACCCGCCGGCTGCCGTACCAGAGCTGGATCAGCGAGATCACCAGCGTGGCCGCGAACAGCACGTACGCGATCGCCGCGCCGTAGCCGCCGTGGAAGAACTCGAACGCCTGCTGGTAGAGGTAGTAGACGATCACGGTGGTCGCGTGCAGGGGGCCGCCGTGCGTGGTCACGTAGATCTCGTCGAACACCTGCATCGCGTTGATGGTCGACCAGACGACCAGGAACAGGGTCGCCGGTCCCAGCAGCGGCCAGGTGACGTGGCGGAATGTGGCCACGCGCCCGCAGCCGTCGATCCGGGCCGCCTCCAGCAGCTCCTCGGGCACGCCCTGGAGCGCGGCCAGGTAGATGATCACGTTGAACCCGAGCCAGCCCCAGACGGTCATCGCGACGATGCAGTACAGCGCCTGGTCGGGATCCTGGAAGAACCCCTCGGGGCCGATGCCGACCTTGCTCAGCAGGTAGTTGATGACGCCGTAGGTCGGCTCCAGCAGCCAGTTGAAGATGATGCCGGTGGCGACGGTGGACGTCGCAACGGGGATGAAGACCGCCGTCCGGTAGAGCGTGCCCAGCCGTAGCGGCGCGTTCAGCGCGAGCGCGATCAGCAGGGCTCCGCCGACCGACAGCGGCACGAACAGCAGCGTGTAGACGATCGTCCGCTTGACCGACTCGGTGAACACCGGGTCGTCCTTCAGCGCCTTGTAGTTGTCGAGGCCGACCCACGTCGGCGGCGAGATCAGGTCGTTGTGCTGGAACGACAGGATCAGCGACCACCCGATCGGGATCACGCCGAAGATCCCGATCAGGATGACGGCCGGTGCGACGAACAGCCAGCCGGTGGCGTGCTCGGAGCGGGCCGCCCGGAGGATCACTGACCGCTGGCGAGGATTGTGTTGACCTGGTTGGCAGCGTCGTCCAGCGCCTGCTGCGGCTGTGCCTTGCCGAGCAGGACAGCCTGGATCGCCTGGCCCATGGCGGCCGACACCTCGTTGTAGGTCGTGATCACAGGCCGCGCCTTGGTCGCGTTCTGCTCGTTATCGACGAACGTCTGGATGCCGGGGTACTTCTCGGTGTACGCCTTGTACGACGGCTGCTGGGTCTGCGACGCGCGGATCGGCAGATCACCGGTGGCCAGCGACCACTTCATCGCCTGGTCGGTCGAGGTCAGCCACTTGAGGAACGTCCAGGCGGCGTCGCGGCGCTGTTCCCCGTTGTCGAACATCACCCACTGGTCGGGGCCGGAGATGGTCGCGTGGCTCTGGTCGCCGGGCAGGACCTGGATGCCGTAGTCGACGTCCGGGAAGCCTGACAGGTCCCATGGGCCCGTGTAAAGCATGGCGATCTTGCCGGAGTTGAACAGGTTCGCGTAGTTGCCGTTGCCGTTGTCCAGATAGACGGAGTGGTCGACGGTGGCCATCTGCTGAAGCAGCGTGGCGGCTTTGACACCGGCCGGCGAGTTGAACTCCGCCTGGGTGTTGTCCGAGTTGAGGATGTCGCCGCCGGCCTGCCAGAGCAGCGCGTCGAAGCGCCACACCGTGTCCTCGCCGCCGTCGGCGACGTACGCCCAGCCGAACTGCTTCTTGGACGGGTCGGTCAGCTTCTTGGCCGCCGCCCGGAAGTCGTCCCACGTCCAGTCGGCGGTCGGGTAGGCGAGCCCGGCCTGATCGAACAGCTTCTTGTTGTAGACCAGCGACAGGTTGTCCACGAGGGCGGGGACGCCGATGATCTTGTCGCCGACGGTCACCGCCTGCCGCTCGGCCGGCCAGAAGTCGTCCCAGTTGACGTCCGACTCGGTGGACAGCGGCTTCACGTCCACCACCTTGGGCGCGTTGGCCAGGTTGGCGGCGTACGAGCCGTAGAGGTAGGCGATGTCCGGGTAGGAGCCAGCGCGGATGCCGGTCAGCACCTTGCGCAGCGCGAAGTCCGCGTTGCCGTAGTTCTGCAGCGTCACGTGAATGTCGGGGTGCGAGGCGTTGAACGCGGCGACCTCGGCCTTCAGCGCCTTGCCCTCACGATCGATGAAGCCGTGCCACATCACGACCTTGGCAACGCCGCCGCTCGACCCGCCGCTCGAACCTCCGCAGGCGGCGGACAGGCAGATCAGGAGCAGGGCGAGTGCGGAAACGAACCGTCTCATGAGAGCACCACCGATCGTGTGAGGTTGTGAGGGGAGTCGGGGTCGAGGTTGCGCGCCGCGGCGAGGGCCACGGCGGTGCGCTGAGCCAGCACCAGCGCTGCCAGCGGGTCGTGGGGCGAGACCACCACGGTCGCGCCCGTGCGCTCGATGTCGGAGACCAGGTCGGGGCCGATGTCGCCGATCGGCCACACGGCGGCCCGCTCGTCGGCGACGGCGATCGGCCCGTGGCGGTACTCCATCGCCGGATACGCCTCGCTCCAGGCACGCGCCGCCTCGCGCACCTTGAGGGCCGCTTCGCTGGCCAGGCCGACCGTCCAGCCGTGGCCGAGGAAGGCGAACCGCTCGAACCGAGTGGGATCGATCGGCAGCGGCGCGATCAGCGCACGCTCGGCCTGGCGGGCGCTCTCGGCGCACTCGATGCCCACGTGCCCGCGCAGCAGCACCAGCGCCGAGGTCGCGAACCGGGTCTGGACGACCGACCGCTCGTCGGCGAACGGCATGGCGACGACGCTGCCGGCGGCCTGCGCGACCGGCGAGTCCGGCACCGCCGTGATCGCCGTTGTTGGCGCGGCGTCGCCGATCCGGGCCAGGGCGCGCACGACCTCCGTTGTCGTGCCCGACCGCGAGAGCGCGATCACGCGGTCGTACCGGCGGCCGGACGGCAGCTCGGATGCGGGGAAGGCGTCGGTCTCGCCGTGGCCGGCCAACTCCCGGGACACGGCGAAGGACTGGGCCATGTACAGCGAGGTGCCGCAGCCGATCACCAGCGTCCGCTGACCCTTGGCGGGGAGGGCGTCCGCGACCTCCGTGGCGAGCGCCCGGGCCCGCGGCCAGAGGTCGGGCTGGCTGGCGATCTCGTGCTCGATTGCGCTCATATCGCGCGACTGTATTGCAGAATCGTGCAGAATTCAACGCCCAAACGAGCGCATTCGCCGGTACACTGGCCGACGTGCGCCAGTCCGAACGCGTCAGCCGCATCGTCGAGCGGATCTCGGCCGATGGCTCGGTCGGGGTGGTCGACCTGGCGTCCGAGCTCGGCGTCTCGCCGGCGACGGTGCGCCGCGACCTGATCCTGATGGAGGAGCAGCGGCTGCTCGCCCGCACCCACGGTGGTGCCGTCGCCCAGGGAGTCCTGTACGAGCTGCCGCTCCGCTACCGCGGCGCCCGCCGGCACGAGGAGAAGGCACGGATCGCGGCCGCGGCGGCCGACCTGGTGGTCGAGGGCTCGTCGGTGGGCCTGACCGGCGGCACGACCACCACCGAGGTCGCCCGCCGGCTGGCGGACGGCCGCAGCTGCACGGTCGTCACCAACTCGCTGTCGATCGCCTTCGAGCTGGCCGTGCGCCCGAACCTCAAGCTGGTCGTCACCGGGGGCGTGGCCCGCGGCGAGTCCTACGAGCTGGTCGGCCCGCTGGCCGAGGAAACGCTGCAGGACATCAACCTCGACCTCGCGCTGGTCGGCGTCGACGGCATCGCTCCGTCAGGCCTGACAACACACCACGAGGTCGAGGCGCATACGAACCGCGCGCTGATCTCGTGCGCGCGCCGGGTGGTGGTCGTCGCCGACAGCTCGAAGATCGGCCAGGTCGCGTTCGCCCGGATCTGCGAGCTCGACCGCGTGGACGAGCTGATCACCGACGCACAGTCGAACGGATCAGGGCTGGAGGCGATCCGCGAGGCCGGCGTCGCCGTGACGCTGGTCTAAAGCTCCCACTCGCCGACCTCGTACGCCTTGCCCGGGGTGCCGCCGACGGCGATCAGCGTGGTCGGCGAGGAGGTCGACTCGATCTTGCGCGACACGTTCGGCTCGACGGCGATCATCGCGCCCTCCGGTGCTTCGTGGGTCTCGCCGTCCAGAGTCACCCGGACGCTGCCGCAGTGCACGAAGTAGATCTCCTGCTGACCGGACGCACGCTCGTCGTGCTCGGGGATGAGCACGTTGTCCGCGTCCTTGGTGACCGCGTTGATCCCGAACGCGGTGATGCCGAAGTGATGGCGGACAGACTTCCAGGTGGCCGGCCAGTCGGGCTTGACCGGCGGGATGTCGTTGACGTCGGCGATGTGCCAGCCCGCTTGGGTGGACATGGGGGCCTCCTCGTCGCTTCAGGTTCGCGCCGAGTGTGTCACACCGCGCAACCCCTCGGGCAGGCTCTCCGCGTGGGCATCGAGCAGCTCCTCGACCATCGCGTGGATCTGGTCGGGCGACAGCGTCGCGGAGGCGCTCGGGTCGAGCAGGGCGGCGTGGTGCACGTGCTCGCGGCTGCCGTCCAGCGCCGCCCGCACCGTCAGCTCGCAGACGTTCAGGAACGTGCGGTTGAGCGCGGCCAGCTGCGGCGGCAGCTCGCCGACCACGGTCGGCCGGACGCCGGTGCGGTCGACGACGCAAGGCACCTCGACGCAGGCGCCCTCGCGGAGGTTGGTGATCAGCCCGTCGTTGCGGACGTTGCCGTAGATGACGCGCTCCTGACCGGTCACCATCGAGTGCACGATCAGCGAGCCGTACTCCAGGCTGCGCTCGATCTCGAACGGCTCGCCGGCCGCCAGCATCGCCCGCGTCCGCTCGTACTCCTCGAGGTTCTCCTCGCTGCGCTGGATGTAGTCGCCGACCAGCAGCCGGTAGCGCTCGATCATCTCGTCGTCGCGCATGAACCACGGCAGGTACTCCGCCGAGTGCTCGCTCGACTCGGTCGGGAAGTACCCGAGCCGCCGGTACATCTCGACGCGCACGCGGCGCTGCAGCTCGGGATCGCGCTCGATGGCCTCGTCCAGCAGCGGGTAGAGGTTCTCGCCGTTTCGCTCGAAGCGCAGGATGAACGCCTGGTGGTTGACGCCGGCGCCGAGGAAGGTCGTCTCCTCGAAAGGGACGTCAACCAGCTCGGCCAGCGTGCGGGTGGTGTGCTGCACCGAGTGGCAGAGCCCGACCACCTTCTGCTGCGGCGACCCCTCGTACGTTGCCCAGCAGAGCATCGCCATCGGGTTCGTGTAGTTGAGCAGCCACGCGTCCGGGCAGAGCTCGGCCATGTCGTTGCCGATCGCCTGCATCACGGGGATCGTGCGCAGCGAACGGAAGATGCCGCCGATGCCCAGGGTGTCGCCGATCGTCTGGCGCAGGCCGTGGCGGGCTGGGATCTCGAAGTCGATCAGCGTCGCCGCATGGCCGCCGACCTGGATCATGTTGATCGCGTGGTCGCAGCCCTCCAGCGCACGGCGGCGGTCGGCGTGCGCCTCGATCGTGGCGCGCGCGCCGAGCGCCTCGTTCGTCCAGCGGGCCATCGCCTCGGCGGCCTGCCAGCCGCTCCGGGTCGATGTCGTGCAGCGCGATGGTGGCGTCGGCCAGCTCGGGGAAGCTGAGGATGTCGCCGAGCAGGTTCTTGGTGAACTCGACGCTGCCCGCGCCGATGAAGGCGATCCGTGTCACGGCGCGGAGTGTTCCACAGCCGGCCCCGGACGCGCTAGTTCATGCGCGGGTCGTCCGGCATCCGGGCGAGCAGCGCAAACTGGTTCCCCATCCGCTCGAGCACCTGCGACCAGAGGCCGTCAGGGTCGGGCGTGAAGACGTCGTCGGCCAGCGCTGCGGCCGTGATCCACGCCTCCTCCTCGATCTCGCCCTCCAGCTGGCCCGACCCCCATCCGGCGTAGCCGGCGAAGGCGCGGACGCGGGTCACCTGCTCGGCCAGCTCCTGTGGCGAGGTGCCGAACTCGACGGCGGCGACGGTGCCACAGACCACGTCCAGGCCGTCGACCTCGCGGTGGTCGCCCAGCGCGATCACGCTGCCCGGGCTGACCGGCCCGCCGATGAAGACCGGGTCGTCGTCGACGACGACGTCCGCCAGGTCGGGGATCGCCTGGCCGGTCGGCGTCTCGCTCGGCCGGTTCAGCACGACGCCGACGGCGCCCTCCTCCGTGTGCTCCAGCAGCAGCACAACGGTGCGCCGGAAGTTCGGGTCGAGAAGCGTCGGCGTGGCCACCAGCAGGGAGCCCTTCAGTGCGTCGGGGTGCACATCCGGAGTCTAGGGCGAGGCGACCAGCGCCGCCCCGTCCGGAGGCTGCTCCAGCAGGCCGCGGCCGTGCATCCAGTCGCCGAAGGCGGTCCACGCAGCAGGGTCGAGCGTGGTGGTGTCGAGCAGCCGAAGCGTGGCGGGCACGCTGCGGTCGAGGATGTCCTTGTAGTCGCTTGCGGCGTGCGCTCCCATCACGTCGACCGCGTCGGCCGGATGCGCCCGCGCCCACGCCGTGCCCGCCGCGAGACCCGCGACGAACCGCCGCACGGCGCTCCGGTACCCGGCGTCCGAACCCAGCCGGTCGCGGTTCGCGACCAGCACCAGCTCGTCATACGACGGCACGCCGTAGCGGTCGACCGGGAAGGTGATCGTGTGCATGCCCTCCGCCTTGAGCTGCTCGCCCTCGATGTTCTGGAACGCGCCGATCACCGCGTCGACCCTCCCGGCGAGAAGCGCGCGCACCAGGTTGAAACCGACGTTGACACGAGTGACACCGCTCTCAGGGTCGATCCCGGCATGGTCGAGCACGGTGTCCAGATAGGCAGCGGTGCTCTTCGACCCGTCCTCGCCGATCGTCTGGCCCTTGAGGTCGGCGACGCTGCGGATGCCGTCGTCCGTGTTGGCGATGATCGAGTTGAGCGCCCGTGGGACGAGCGCGGCGACCGCGACGACCGGCGTGTCCTTCTGCTGGGCGAAGAACATCTCCGGCTCGTACGAGATGCCGACGTCGGCCCGGCCGGCGGCGACCAGCTTGATCGGGTCGCTGACGTCGGACGGCTCCTCGGTCTGCACTGTGAGGCCGCGGGCGGCGAACATCCCCTTGTCCATTGCCGAGAATAAGCCGACGTGGTCGGGGTTCGGGTACCAGTCCAGCGCCACCGTCAGGTTCGTCGGCGGGGCCGTGGTGCCGGGCGGTGCGGAGCCCGAGCTGCTCGAGTCGCCGCAGCCCGCGGCGATCACCCCGGCGACGAGAGTGAGAACGATGAGGGGCGTTTTCAACATGGCTTGCATCCCTTCGCTGGCATGACCCAGATCAGGTTCGGCGGGTCGGCGGCGGTATGCGCGCCCTCTCAGCCCTCGCGGGCTCCCCGGCAACCGGTGTGTACCGCCTGAAGTCTACCGGCCGCGGGCCCACGGCAGCGCGAGCCGCTCGGCCAGGGTGACCGCGCCGTAGAGGGCCAGCGACATGAGCGCGAGCACGACGATCGCGGCGCCGACCAGCGGCGTGTCGAAGCCGTCGCGCATCGAGTCCACCAGCCCCGACTGGCCTCCCGCATACTCGGCGAACACAGCTGCCACCGCGGAATACGAGGCTGCGATCCGGCCGCCGGCGAACAGCCCGGGCAGCGACCAGGGCAGCTCGACCCGGCGGAACACCTGCCAGCGGGTCGCGTCCAGCGTGCGCAGCATCCGCCGGTACTCGGGGTCGACCCGCTCCAGCCCGTCCAGCGTGTTGACCGTGATCGGGAAGAAGCAGACGAGTGCGACGATCAGCACCTTGGGCGCCAGCCCGAACCCCAGGTAGATGACCAGGATGGGCGCGATCGCGACCACCGGCACGCTTTGCGAGGCGATCAGGATCGGCTGCACGGCTCCGCGCAGCCAGGGCACCAGGTGGAGGACGACGGCGGCGGCGAAGCCGATCGCGACGGCAACCGCGAAGCCGAGCAGCATCTCCTTGAGCGTGACCAGCGCCTGCGACGCCAGGGTGGAGCGGTCGTCCCACAGCGCCTGGGCGATCTGGCTCGGCGCGGGGAGCAGGTACTCGGGGACGTCGCGCAGCTGGACGTAGGCCTCCCAGGCGGCGAGCAGCAGCACGAGCACCAGCACCCAGGCGAAGCGCCTCATCCCCGCAGCGCCTCCATGACGCGGCCGTGGTCGAGTTCGGCGGAGGGCGCGTCCAGGACGACGCGCCCGGGGCGCGGCGACAGCACGACGATGCGCGAGCACAGCCGCAGCGCCTCGTCGATGTCGTGCGTGACCAGCACGACGGTGCGCGGCTCGGCGTTCAGGGCGCCGGTCAGCCACTCCTGCAGCTCTTCGCGGGTGATCGCGTCGAGCGCGCCGAAGGGCTCGTCGAGCAGCAGCACCGGCTTGCCGGCCAGCAGCGTGCGCAGAAAGGCGACGCGCTGGCGCATACCTCCCGAGAGCTTGCGCGGCGGCGTGGCGGCGAAGCCGTCGAGGCCGAAGCGCTCGAACAGCGGCAGCGCCTGGGTGCGAGCCTCGCCGCGCGCGACGCCGGCGAGCTCGAGGGCGAGGCCGGCGTTGTCCAGCGCGGACCGCCAGGGGAGCAGCAGGTCGCGCTGGGGCATCAGCGCGCACCGCTCGAGGCCTGCGCCCTCGATCGTCCCGGCGTCCGGCTGTTCGAGGCCGGCCAGCAGGGTGAGCAGCGTCGACTTGCCGCAGCCGCTGGGGCCGACGACGGCCAGCCGGCCGCCGGGCTGGACCTGCAGGTCGACGCCGTCCAGCACCTGCAGCCCGGCGTAGCCGTGGCGCACGTCACATGCTCGGATACCCTCTGCTGCCATGCCGCCGATCGTCCTTCCCGACCCGCCGCTCTCGGACGGCGTGATCACGCTCCGCGCGTTCACGGCGGACGATATTCCGGCGATCACGGCGGCGTGCCAGGACCCGGAGATCGCCCGCTGGACGGCGATGGTGCCCTCGCCGTACACGGAGGAGGATGCCCGCGGGTGGATCGCGACGCACGACGAGGCGCGGCGCGAGGGGCTGGGCTGCCCGTTCGCGGTGGCCGACGCCGCGACCGGCGAGCTACTCGCCTCGGCCGGGTTCCACCAGATCGAGTGGGACGACCGCAGCCTCGACGTCGGCTACTGGACGGCGCCCTGGGCGCGGCGACGGGGCGTGGCGACCCGGGCGGTGCGGCTGCTCTCGGGGTGGGCGATCGGCGAGCTCGGCATGGAGCGGATCAGCCTGCTCACGTTCCCCGGCAACGTTGCCTCAGAGGGTGTCGCCGAGGCGGCCGGCTACACCCGCGAGGGTGTCCTCCGCTCGTACCTGGAGGTGCGCGGCGAGCGCCGCGACACCACCGTCTGGTCGCTGATCGCGGCCGATCTCGACGAGCAGGTGCCGGGCGAGGTTTGCTAGCGCCGGGTCAAGCCGATCAGATACACGATCTGCATGATCGAGATCAGGGCGGCGACGACGTACGTGAAGGCTGCGGCGGTCAGCACACGGCGGGCGACGGGCGCCTCCGCGGGCGTGATGATGCCCTGGGCCGTCAGCATCGACATCGCGCGCTTGCTGGCGCCGAACTCGACCGGCAGCGTCACGAGGCTGAACAGCACCACACACGCGAACAGCGCGATCGCGATGTAGATCAGGCCGGTGGCGGCCGTGAAGAAGCCGAGCAGGAACGGGATCATCCAGATGTTGGAGGCGAAGCCGACGGCCGGCACCAGGCTCGAGCGAAGCCGGAACGAGGCGTCATGTTTGGCGTCCTGGAACGCATGGCCGGTCTCGTGGGCCGCGACGGCGATCGCCGCGATCGAGCTCGAGTTGCCGACCGGATCCGACAGGCGCATGACCTTGCCGCGCGGGTCGTAGTGATCGGACAGCGAGCCGCCGATGCTCTCGACGCCGACGTTGGTCAGGCCGCCGCTGTCGAGCAGCCGACGGCTCACCTGGGCGCCGGTCAGGCCCGACGTGGACGGCACCTTGGAGCCGTTCGCGAACGCGGACTTGACCCAGGCCTGGGCCAGAAACCCGAGGCCGAGGGGAATGATGAAGAACACAAGCCAGTACTGCATGGGCCCATTGTACGCTGCGCCCCCGGTCATGATCGGCTCGCTCAAAGCTGCCGCTAATCTTCCCCGCATGCCCAGCACAGGCGAGATTGCGGCACTGATCGAGCAAGCGCTGCCCGGATCGAAGGTCCAGGTCGAGGACATGGGAGGCGGCGACCACCTCTTCGCGCACGTGGTCGCACCGCAGTTCGAGGGCCTCCCGCTGATCCAGCAACACACCATGGTCAACGGGGCGGTCGAGCACCTGCTCGGCCCCGGTAGGCCCATCCACGCATTGAAGATCAAGACGGAGGTCGGCTCGTGATCGTCACCGAAGAGCAGATCCGGGACGAGATCCTGGACGCGATCAAGCAGCACAACGTGATGCTGTTCATGAAGGGCGTGCCGGAGGCCCCGCGCTGCGGGTTCTCGATGCAGGTCGTGCAGATCCTGGACTCGCTCGGCACCGAGTACGCGGCGATGGACATCCTGCCCGATCCGCGGATTCGCCAGGTGTTGTCTGCGGAGTCCGGCTGGCCGACGATCCCTCAGCTGTTCGTGAACGGCGAGCTGGTCGGCGGCTGCGACATCGTCACCGAGCTGTACGAGGACGGCAAGCTCAAGGAGCTGGTTGCCGCCTAGCGCGGCGGTCGTCGGCGCCGGCATCCTCGGCCTCTCGACGGCCCGCGCGCTCGCGGCCGACGGGTTCCGGGTCACCGTCCACGAGCAGCACGCCGTGGGCACCCCGCTGGGTTCGTCGCCCGGCCCGTCGCGGATCTTCCGCACCAGCTACCCCGATCCCGGCTACGTGCGGCTCGCCCGGATGGCCATCGAGGAGTGGGACAGACTGGACGACCCTCGCCTGCTGATCCGCGCCGGCCTGCTCGAGATCGGCGCCGACACGCAGAACAACGCCGAGGCGCTGGCGGATTGCGGCGAGCCGTTCGAGTGGCTCGAGCCCGCGGAGGCAACTGGCCGGTTCCCCGAGGCTCGGTTCCGCGAGCCGGCGCTGTTCACGGCCGACGCAGGCTCGGTGCGCGCCGACCTCGCGCTGCAGCGGCTGCGCCGCGATCTCGACGTCCGCGAGGGCGATCGCGTGGCCGACCCGCACCTCCTGGAGGCGGACGTTGTCTGCGTCTGCGCCGGCGGCTGGCTGGGTCAGCTGTTCGAGCTCCCGTTGCGCGTCCAGCTGGAGCAGGTCGCCTACGTCGCGTCGCCCGAGCCGAGGCCGTCGCTGATCGACCACGGCGGCGGCGCGGTACCGGGTGTGTACTACGGACTGACAACGCCCGGCGTGGGGTACAAGATCGCCGAAGACGACGGGCAGCCGGCGCCGTTCGACGTCGATCGCCCCGACCGTCCCGTCGACCAGCCGGGCCTCGAGCGGTTGAGGACGTGGCTGGCCGCGACCATCCCCGGCCTGGACGGCCCGCTCGTCCGCTCCGAGTCGTGCCTCTACACCATGACGCCCGACCGCGACTTCATCCTCGATACGATCGACGGCATCGTGGTGCTCGGTGGCGACTCCGGACATGCGTTCAAGTTCGGCCCTCTGCTCGGCCGGCTTGCCGCCGACCTCGCCCAGGGCCGCCCTTTGCCCGAGGAGTGCACGAAGTTCCTGGTCGGCCGGTTCGCACGTGGATGACGCCTGGGCGATCGCCGCGCGCGTCCGCTCGCGCGAGGTCTCGGCGCGCGAGCTGGCACAGGACGCGCTGAGCCGGCTGCCCGAGCTCGACCGCGAGGTCGGCTCCGTGTGGCTGGTGACGGACGCGCTGGCCCTCGAGCAGGCCGACCGGGTCGATGCGGCTGTTGCCGTCGGCGACGACCCCGGCGAGCTGGCCGGGGTGATCGTCGGCTGGAAGGATCTGATCGACACGGCCGGCATCCGCACCACCTATGGCAGCGCGATCTGGCGCGACCACGTTCCCGACCGCGACGCCGACTGCGTGGAGCGGCTGGCGGCCGCCGGCGGGGTGACGATCGCCAAGCTGGCGACGCACGAGCTGGCGTGGGGCACGACGACCGACAACCCGTGGTTCGGCACCTGCCGCAACCCGCTCGACACCGACCGCATGCCGGGCGGCTCGAGCGGCGGCTCGGGCGCCGCCGTGGCCGCCGGCATCGTCACCGTCGCGCCGGGGACGGACACGGGCGGCTCGATCCGCTGCCCGGCCTCGGTGTGCGGCATCGTCGGTCTGAAGCCCACCTTCGGGCGGGTCAGCCTGGCCGGCATCCATCCGCTGTGCCCGACGCTCGACCACTGTGGCCCGATGGCGCACTCGGTCCGTGACTGCGCGCTGCTGCTGGAGCTGCTCGCCGGCGCCTCGCCACGCGACGCCCGCACCCCGCCGGTGCCGGTCGAGCGCTACCGAGACGCGCTGGGCCGCGGCGTCGCCGGCATGACGATCGGCGTCGCCGAGCGTTACTTCTTCGAGCACACGCAGGACGACATCGCCCGCCCGGTGCGGGACGCCGTCGATGCGCTGCGCGAGGCCGGCGCGACGCTGGTCGAGGTCGACCTGGGCTGGCCCCTCCAAGGGCTGGCAGACGCCGGGTTCTACCTCGGCGAGGAGGGCGCCGCCGTCGCCGGGCTGTGGCCGGAGCGACGTGCCGATCTTGGCCCCGACGTCGTCCGCGACCTCGACGCGGCGGAGCAGATCGACGCCGTCGACGCCGCCGGCGCGTTCCTCCGCCGGCTCGAGTACCGCGCGGCGACCCACCAGCGGCTGGCCGCGGAGGGAATCGACCTGATCGTCTCTCCGACGCAGGCCTTCACGCCACCCACGGTGGGCACGCTCACCGTTCCCTTCGCAGGCAATCCGAAGGAGGACGTGACGACGGCCATGTGCGGGCTGACCGGTGTGTTCAACGTGCTCGGCTGGCCGGCGATCAGCGTCCCCTGCGGCACCGACGCCGCCGGGATGCCGGTGGGGATTCAGCTGGCGGCGCTGCCCTGGCGGGAGAGCGACGTGCTCGCCGCCGCGTCCGTGCTCCACCACTGACACGGGCCGCCGCGGCGCACGGTCATCTCCCGGCGCGAGGGACGCAAGGTGATCGTCGCCAGCGTCTGCCAGCGGTCGCCGAACGGCGCATCCGGTACGGGGTGGCAGCAGATCGCGCCGCTGCCGCCGCGGTGGCTGTGCATCACGCCGAGGATCGAGTCCTCGTCGATCGTGCCCTCGGTCAGCCGCGCCATGCCGCGCCGTGCGTGGTCGAGGCGCAGCACGGAGTCGGGCCCGAGGCGCACCATCGTGTCGTCCAGCCTGCCCGGCTCGGCGATGAAGTGGTTGGTGTGGGCGAGCACGCCGCGGTCGTCCGGCGTGACGAACCCCGGACCGGCCGGCGACAGCTCGACCGTGCAGCAGGCGCCGCCATCGTCGTCGTCGGCGACGATCGTCACCGCGCTGGACGCCGACACCTCGGCGCCGGCGAGCATCTCGAGCGCCTTCACGGCGCCGTTCGCCTCGTCCAGCACGCAGCGGCACATGACGTGCACGGGAACGCCGATCGGCGGCCCGTCCTTGCCGTGTCCGAGGATGTTCAGCAGCACGCCGACGCCTTGCGAGGACATGCCCACCTTGCCGACGATGCCGGCCTCGGTCATCGTCTCGACCCGCCGCCCGTCGGCGTGGTCGATCCGCCACACCATCCAGCACCCGGCGAGGTCGTTGTGCCAGTCCCACGTCTGGATGCCGATCGGCTCGCCGTCCGCCGTTGCGTTGCCCAGACACGCGACGGTCGAGCACTCGCCCCGGCCGGCGGCCAGGATCTCGGTGCGGGCGTTCATCGCCGCGATCACCGCGACGTCGTGTCCGCTGCCGGCGGCGATCCCCTCGATCTCCTCGCCCAGGTCGGGCGCCCAGCCCTGGATCACCTCCATGGCCGATCCGCCGAGCCGGCGCATCTCGTCCGGCCCGATCTGGGCGGTGTGCTGGAACAGCCGCTCGTAGATCTCCACCACGGCCGCGATCCGCTCGGACTGGGCGACGCCCAGGCCGCGGCCGCGGTCGCGCGGCGTCGACTCGGTCGAGTGGTGGACAGGAAAGTCCATCTGGTTCCAGCATATCCTTGCGGCCGGGTATGAGCACCCTGATCGGCGTGGATATCGGCGGGACGTTCACCGACGTGGTGGTGGTCGACCGCGGCCGCGTGACCACGGCGAAGGTCTCGTCGACCCCGGACGACCCCGCGCGCGGGATGATCCAGGGGATCGGCGAGGCGCTGGCCGCCGCGGGCATCGCGCCGGGGTCGGTCGCGAGCCTCGCGCACGGCACGCACGGTCGCCACCAACGCGCTGCTCGAGCGGCGCGGCGCCCGCACCGGCCTGGTGACCACGCGCGGTTTCGCCGACGTGCTCGAGCTCGCCCGCCAGGCCCGCCCCATCTGTACCGCCCGTGCTGCGACCGCCCGCGCCCGCTGCCCGAACTGACCGCCGAGGTCGACGAGCGGCTGTCGCCGGACGGCGTCCTCCGCCGGCTCGACCCCGAGTCCGTCGCCGCGGCGGGCCGCCGGCTGCGGCGCGCAGGGGTGGAGGCGGTGGCCGTCTGCCTGCTGCACAGCTACGCCGATCCCCGCCACGAGCAGCGCGTGGCGGCCGCCCTGCGCGGCGAGCTGCCGGACGCGTTCGTCGTCGCCTCGCACGAGATCGCCGCCGAGTACCGCGAGTACGAGCGGGCGTCGACCGTGTCCGTCGACGCCTACCTGGGGCCGCCCGCCGCGCGCTACCTCCGCCGGCTGGGCGAGGGACTGGCCGAGCGCGGGCTGCCCGAGCCGCTGCTGATGCAGTCGAGCGGCGGCCTGTGCTCGCTGGACGAGGCCGCCGCGCACCCGGCCCGGCTGCTGCTGTCCGGCCCGGCGGGCGGCGTGGCGGCCGTGATCGCGGGCGGCGCCCGCGACGCGGTGGCGTTCGACATGGGCGGCACCAGCTGCGACGTCTCGCTGATCCGCGGCGGCGTCGCCGGCCGCTCGACCGAGCGGATGGTGGCCGGCCTGCCGGTGCGCCTGCCGATGCTCGACATCCACACGGTCGGGGCCGGCGGCGGCAGCATCGCCTGGATCGACGAGGGCGGCGCGCTGCGGGTCGGCCCGCGCAGCGCGGGCGCCGATCCGGGGCCGGCCTGCTACGGCCGCGGCGGCGAGCTGCCGACGGTGACCGACGCGAACCTGGTGCTGGGCCGGCTCGCCGCGAAGCAGCCGCTGGCCGGCGGGCTGACGCTCGACCGGCGTGCGGCCGAGCGTGCGATCGCGACGGTGGCGGGCGGCTTCCGCAGCCTCCGCGCCGCGGCCGAGGGGATCGTCGCCGTGGCCGACGAGGAGATGGTGCGCGCGATCCGGGTGGTCAGCGTCGAGCAGGGCCACGATCCGCGCGACCTCGAGCTGGTGGCCTTCGGCGGCGCCGGGCCGCTCCACGGCTGCGGCGTGGCCGACTCGCTGG
Source organism: uncultured Actinomycetes bacterium (assembly GCA_963809205.1). Lineage (GTDB taxonomy): Bacteria > Actinomycetota > Thermoleophilia > Gaiellales > JAICJC01 > DATLLN01. Next base: position 247,212 of record CAWEIS010000025.1, read on the forward strand.
GCATCCGGCGGATCCGCGTGCCGGCCGCCAGCGGCGTGCTCTCGGCGCTCGGCATCGCCGGCTGCGAGCGCCGCCGCGACGGCGTGCGCGGCGTCGTCCGCCCGCTGGCGTCGCTGACGGCGGCCGAGGCGCGCGAGCCTGGTGCCCGAGCTGCCGCGCGAGCGCGGGGCGCGGGCCGAGGCGTCGGCCGACCTCCGGTACCGCGGCCAGGGGTTCGAGCTGAACGTCCCGCTGGAGCCGTGGCGGACGCTGCCCGAGCGGTTCCACCGGCGCCACCGGCAGCGCTTCGGGTTCGACGACCGGGACGGCGAGATCGAGGTGATCAACCTGCGGGCGACGGTGTCCGGCCGAGCGCCGCGGATCTCGCTCGCCCGAGCGCCGCGGGCGGCGCCGGTGCGCGGGCCGGCGCGCGTACCACTGGACGGCGCGACCCTGTGGGTGGCGAAGGGCTGGACGGCGCGGCGCACCGCCGACGGGACGTGGGAGGTGACGCGATGATCGACCCCGCCTCGCTGCAGGTGATGGGCTCCGCACTGCGGGGCGTCGCCGAGGAGATGGGCGCGGCGCTCGTCCGGGCCGCGCACTCGGCCAACATCAAGGAGCGGCGCGACTGCTCGACGGCCGTGTTCGACCGCCGCGGGCGGATGATCGCGCAGGCCGAGCACATGCCGGTGCATCTGGGCGCGATGCCCGACGCGGTCGCCGCCTGCCTCGAGCTGAAGCCGAAGCGCGGCGACGTGATGGTGGTCAACGACCCGTACACGGGCGGCACGCACCTGCCCGACATCACGCTGGTATCACGTCGCCGGCGACCTCGGCCTGCTGGTCTCGCGCGCCCACTACGCCGACGTCGGCGGGATGTCGCCGGCCAGCCTGCCGGTCGGGGCGCGGGAGCTGTACCAGGAGGGGCTGGTGATTCCGCCGGTGCGCCTGACCCCGGACGTGGAGCGGCTGATGATGGCGAACATGCGCAATCCGCGTGAGCGGCTGGCCGACCTGCGGGCCCAGATCGCGTGCCACCGCACCGGGGCGGAGCGGCTGGCGGAGCTCTCGCGGCGGTTCGGCCGGGCGCGCCTGCTGCGCGGCATGGACGAGCTGCACGCGGCCAGCGAGCGGCGGATCGCCGCGGCCGTCGGCCCGGCTGCCGGACGGCACCTACCGCGCGGCGGACGTGATGGAGGGCGACGGCATCTCGACCCGGGACGTGCCGATCGAGGTGGCGGTGACCGTCCGCGGGAGGCGCCTGACCGTTGACTTCGCGGGCACCGCGCCGCAGCAGCCGGGCAACGTCAACTGCCCGATCGCCGTCACGCGGTCGGCGGTCTATTACGTCGTGCGGATGGCCTGCGACCCGGACATCCCGGCCTCCGGCGGCGCCTACGCCCCGGTCGAGGTGGTCGCGCCCGAGGGCTGCCTGGTCAACGCCCGGTTCCCCGGCGCCGTCGTGGCGGGCAACGTCGAGACCTCCAGCCGCATCGTCGACGTGGTGCAGGCGGCGCTCGGCCAGGCGTTGCCGCTCCCGGCGATGGGGCAGGGCACGATGAACAACGTCAGCTTCGGCAACAGCCGGTTCACGCACTACGAGACGATCGGCGGCGGCCAGGGCGCCTGCCCCGATGCGCCGGGGCCGAGCGCCGTGCACGTGGCGATGTCGAACACGCTGAACACGCCGGTCGAGGTGCTGGAGCAGGAGTTCCCGCTGCGGATCGAGCGGTACGAGGTGCGGCGGCGAAGCGGCGGCGAGGGGAGCACCGGGGAGGCGACGGCGTCGTCCGCGCCTACCGGGTGCTCGAGGACTGCCGGGTCTCGGTGATGACCGAGCGCCGCCGCCACGCGCCGCCCGGCGCGGCCGGCGGCGGGCCCGGCGCTCGCGGCGAGAACCGCCTCAACGGCAGGCGGATCCCGGCCAAGACCAGCCTGGATCTGAAGGCCGGGGACGTGCTCGAGATCCGCACGCCGGGCGGCGGCGGATGGGGCGCCGTGTAACAACGGGGTCAGACCCCTTTGTTACATGAGCGAGGCGGTCAGTGCCGGTCGAAGAGCACGAGCGTCGCGATCGCGGCCAGCGCGACGAGGGTCCAGACGATGATCGCCTGGGCCTGTTGATCGGCAGCCGGCTGCGCAGCGAGCAATACCGCGACGATGCTCACGCCGGTTTCTTCGGCCGAAACCGACCGGGGCTTGAGCAGGTGTTTTCGCCGGTACACTCGAATCCATGAGCACCGTCGCGCCGCCCGTGCGCAAGCAGAAGCCCCGCTCCACCGGGCCCGGCTCGGGCAGCGACCGGCCGTGGCTGGTGATCGTCAAGAACGAGTCGCACACAACACGAGCCAAGGGCGGCGAGCAGGTGGCCATCAGTACGCCTGCGCCCAGGTGGCCGTCTCGGTCCCCGACCGCCCGCACACCGCGCAGGGTGCGCCGGGATCCTCCGCCTCGAGCGTGAGCAGGCGGATTGTGGCCGACGTGGAGCCCTTGACCTCCGCTTCACAGGACTCATGTCCACACCAGGGCGCGACCGCGAACCCGCGGCCGGCCGACAGGTAGGCGAACAGCTGCTGGCCGTCCTCGATGTGGGCGGTGTGCGCGAGCTGGAACGCCTGCGCCTGCTCGAACAGCGAGCGCTGGATATCCCCGAGCAGGTCGGGAACGACCGCCGCGACGCCGTCCAGCGGCAGCTGCGAGCGGCCGTCGCCGTCCCGCCGCACCACGGTCACCAGGCCCGCGTCGAGGTCGCGCGCGCCCAGTTCGAGCCGCACAGGCACGCCCTTCAGCTCCCACTCGTAGAACTTGGCACCCGGCCGGAGGTGGTCGCGGTCGTCCAGCCGCACGCGCACGCCCGCCGCGCGCAGTCCCGCGCACAGCGCTGCCGCCGCCTCCGCCACCCGGCCGTCGCCGTTGCTGGGCTGGATGGGGACGACCACGGCCTGGTGCGGCGCCACCGCTGGGGGAAGCCTCAGCCCACGGTCGTCGCCATGGGTCATGATCACGCCGCCGACCAGCCGCCAGCTGGCCCCCCACGAGGTCGCGAACGGGTGGTGGCGGTCGCCGTCCGAGCCGGTGAAGGCGACGCCGTAGGCGCGCGCGAAGTCGTCGCCCAGGTAGTGCGAGGTGGCGGTCTGCAGCGCCTTTCGGTCGCGCATCATGGCCTCGGTTGTGTAGGTCTCCACGGCGCCTGGGAACCGCTCGCGCGGCGCTCTTTCGTCCGCGCAGCACCGGCATCGCCAGCACCCGCTCCTGACAGTCGGCATAGACCTGGTGGAGGATCGGTCAGGCACTCGGTCAGCGCCTGATCGGCCGTCTCGTGGGCGGTGTGACCCTCCTGCCAGAGGAACTCGGTGGTGCGCAGGAACAGGCGAGGGCGAAGTTCCCAGCGCACAACGTTCGCCCACTGGTTGTAGAGCAGGGGCAGATCGCGGTGGCTGTGGATCCAGCCGGCGTAGGTCGTTCCAGATGGTGGCCTCCGAGGTGGGCCGCACCACCAGCGGCTCCTCGAGCTTGGCGCCGGCCGCCTCGGTGACGACCGCGACCTGCGGCGAGAAGCCCTCGACCAGGTCGGCCTCCTTAGCCAGCACCGACATCGGCACCAGCAGGGGGAAGTAGACGTTCTCGTGGCCGGTGGCCTTGATGCGGTCGTCGAGCTCGCGCTGCAGCAGCTCCCAGATCGCGAAGCCGTATGGCTTGATCACCATCGAGCCGCGCACGGCTGAGTGCTCGGCCAGCTCGGCGCGTCGCACCACCTCGGCGTACCAGGCGGGAAAGTCGGTCGCTTGTGGGGGGAGGGTGGAGGACATGCGTGCATCCGTTTCGGTCGGCGTTGACGACGGCGGGCGTTCGTCACGGCGTTCCGGGCAGCAGGCCGGGAACGCCTACGCCGGGATGCGCGGCAGGATCACGGCGACGGAGCCACGGGCGTGGGTGGTGTCGGAGCGATCCATCACGCCAGGGTACCAGGAAACCCGCCTGGCACGGTTCTGGTTCCGGGCACGGGAGGGTTACACTCGAATCCATGAGCACCGTCGCGCCGCCCGTCCGGAAGCAGAAGCCGCGCTCCACCGGGCCCGGCTCGGGCAGCGACCGGCCGTGGCTGGTGATCGTCAAGAACGACAACCACAACACCTTCGACGGCGTGGCGTTCGCTCTGGCGCGAACGCTGCCCGGCGTGACGTTCGAGCGGGGCATGGAGTTCGCGACCACGATCCACACGACGGGTCAGGCGGTCGTCTGGACCGGGCAGCGGGAGCCGGCCGAGCACTACTGGCAGCAGCTCTCCGACTTCGGGCTGACGATGGCGCCGCTGTCGTCCTCGGGCTGAGCCGTGCTGCTCGCGTTCGATCCGTGGCAGGGGGTCGCCGACGTCGAGTGGGCGATCGCGATCGTCCTGTTCGGCATCTGGTACGCGTGGGCCGCACGCCACTTCGCCGTCCCGCTCTGGCGGCGGGCGTGCTTCTTCTCGGGCCTGCTGATCATCGGGCTGGCGCTGCTCTCGCCGATCGAGCACCTGGCGCTGAACTCGATGCTCAGCTTCCACCTGCTGCAGAACGTGATGCTGGCCGACTGGGCGCCGCCGCTGCTGGTGCTCGGGCTGACGTCGCGGATGGCCGCGGTCGCCGAGCGGCTCGCCGCGGTGCGCCGGATGACGCTGCCCGGCGTCGCGATCACCTACTGGCTCGCCGTCTGGTACGTCGTCCACATCCCCGGCGTCTACGGCTACGCGCTCGACCATCGCTGGGCCCTGGGCATCGAGCACCTGCTGTTCGTCACCGCCGGCCTCGCGTTCTGGTGGCCGGCGCTGGTGCCCGGCCGCATGCGCCACGGCTCGCGGGTGATCTACCTGGCGGCCGCGTTCTTCCTGGCTGCGCCGGTCGCGCTGCTGATCGCCCTCGCCGGCTCGACGATCTACCCGTACTACGACACGACGCCGCACCTGTGGGGGCTGACGCCGCTCGAGGACCAGTCGATCGGCGGCATGCTGATGGCGGTGGAGCAGAGCGTGATCCTGTTCGTCGCGGCGTTCTGGGCGTTCGCGGCGATGATGGACGAGGACGCGGTAGGTTCTCCCTCGTGAACACCTTGCTGGCAGCCTGTGTCCAGTTCGTTGCCGGGCCGGACAAATCGGAGAACATCGAGCGGATGGCGCCGCTGGTCGCGCGCGCCGCCGCCCGCGGTGCCAAGCTGGTGCTGCTGCCCGAGAAGTGGAACGCCGTCGCCGACGGGCCGGAGCTCGCCCGTTACGCCGAGCGGCTGGACGGCGGCGAGACCGTCGACGCGCTCGCCGGCTGGGCGCGCGAGCACCGCATCGACCTGATCTGCGGCAGCATCGCCATCGAGGGCGCGGGCAACGGCCCGGGCGTCGGCAATGTGTCGATCGCGTTCGCCCCGGACGGCACCGTCGCCGCCGCGTACACCAAGATCCACCTGTTCGACGTCGACGTCGGCGGGATCACCTACCGCGAGTCGGATGGCACGGCGCCCGGGGCCGACCCGGTGGTCGCCGAGCTGGCCGGCCTGCCGGTCGGCCTGACCGTCTGCTACGACCTTCGCTTTCCGGAGCTCTACCGCGAGCTCACCGACCGCGGGCGCGCTGGTGCTGAGCGTGCCCGCGAACTTCACGCTGCTCACCGGCATGGCGCACTGGGAGCCGCTGCTTCGCGCGCGGGCGATCGAGAACCAGTGCTTCGTGCTGGCCGCGGGGCAGCACGGGTTCCCGGGCGGAGGACGCAGGCCGTCGTTCGGGCACAGCATGATCGTCGACCCCTGGGGCGTGGTGCTGGCCGAGGCTCCCGACGGCGACGGCGTGATCGTCGCCGAGCTCGACCTCGACGCACAGCGAGCCGTCCGCGAGCGGCTCCCCGCCCTGCGTCACAGGGCGTTTCGCGGACCAGACTGACCCAATTTTCAACTCACGGGAGGATCCCCCAAACGGGTGACGAAACCTGGCAGCACGGCGACACGGATGTCATCTCCGCCAGGAGGGAGATAGGGGATGCAAGCGATCGTTACGACACGTGAGACCACGTACGCGGTGCAGATCCGGTATCGCGGCGGGGAGTGGATCACGCTGACGCACGCTCCACGGCCAGCCGCAGCGCCGATCGAAACGACTCGAGCATCGACGCGCGTGCGCCGTCGTCGATCTCGTCGGCGGCGTACGCCATGAACGGCTCCAGCACCTGGAACCCGCAGTACGCCAACGTGCCCTGCTGGATCGGGCGGAGCAGCGGCTCCAATTCGCCGATCGACCCGCCGGCGCGGAATCCGGCCTGCTCGTAGCTGCAGGTCATCGCCAGCAGCGAGCGCTTCCCGGTCAGCGGGCCGCTCCAGGCCTTGACGGTGCCGTAGGCGTAGCCGTTGACCAGCACGCGGTCGAACCAGCCCTTGAGCATCGCCGGCACCGAGAACCACCACATCGGCGCGGTCAGCACCAGCAGGTCTGCCTCGCGCAGCCGCTCGACCTCGCGCGCAACGTCCGGCGCCAGGGTGCCGGTGGTGACGCCGTGCTGCTGCTCCTCCATGGGCCGCAGGAACGCGCCGTTCTGGCGGCTGGTGAAGTCGTCGGCCGAGAGCTCCGGCCGGAACCCCTGCGCGTAGAGGTCGGAGACGGTGACCTCGCACCCCAGCTCGGCCAACTCCTCGGCGGCGGTGTCCTTGAGCGCCGAGCAGAACGATCGCGGCTCGGGGTGGGCGTGGACGACGAGCGCGTTCACGCGGCTACGAGCCCTGCGCCGCCTCGTCCTCCGGCACGCCGATCAGACCCTGCGCCGTGAACCATCCGCGGATCGCCGCCTGGTACGCCTTCGGCTGCTCGACGAACGTCATGTGCGCCGCCTTCTCGATCACCACCAGCTGCGATCCGGCCACCTCGCGGTTGATCTCCTCGGCCTGCGCGACCGAGCACGTCCGCTCGAACCGGCCGGTCAGGATCAGCATCGGCTTGGAGATCCAGCGCAGGTGATCGACCCACTCGAAGTCGCCGTAGCCGTTGGCTGCGAAGTGCCGCAGCACCTCCGGCGAGTAGACCACGTCGTCGCGCTCGGTGAACGTGCGGTACGCGTCGCCCATCTCCCAGAAGTGGAATGGCCACTGCGCAGCCATCAGCTCGCGGGCCTGGGCAACGGTCTCGACCGCCGCTTCGTCGTCCCACGACTTGCGGATCTGGTCGCGCATGCTGGCCGGCTCGAACCGCTCGATCTCCCGCTCGACCTCGGCCATCAGGGCCTCGCTCGACGCGGCGCCGCTGGAGATCACGTAGTGCGAGGCGCTGCCCCGCTCCAGCGCGTGCGCGAGGGCGATGATGCCCCCGAACGAGTGACCCATCAGGGCGAAGCTCTCGAGCTCCATCGCGCGTGCCAGCCGGTCGACGTCCTGCGCGAACACGGTCACCGACAGCGTCTCCGGGTCGACGCGCGGTGCGCCGCCCTGGCCTCGCATGTCGACCAGGATCAGCCGCAGGCCCTGCTCGCCCAGTGGGTCGAGCCACGGGCGGAACATGTGGTGGTCGAGCCCCGGGCCGCCGTGTAGCACGATCACCGGGTAGCCGTTACCTATCTCGACAACATTGAGGACACCGCCGTCCTCGAGCTCGACCAGGCGTTCGCTGTCGGTCATCCGTTCAGCTTCCGGTATCCGAGAGCATGCTCCGCCTGCATCATCTTGTGGATCTGCGTGGTGCCCTCGTAGATGATCGGCGCGCGCGAGTTGCGGAAGTAGCGCTCCACCGGGTACTCGGCGGAGTAGCCGTACGCCCCGTGCACCTGGATCGCCTTGTTGGCCGCGTCGAACGCGCTCTCGGTCGCGTGCCACTTGGCCAGCGAGGTCTCCTTCGTGTTGCGCTCGCCCGTGTTCTTCATCCACGCGGCCTTCATCACCAGCAGCTTCGACGTCTCGTAGCCCAGCACCATGTCGGCGATCATGTCCTGCACGAACTGGTACTTGCCGATGGCCTGGCCGAACGTGTGGCGCTCGTTGGCGTACTTGACCGACGCCTCCAGGCATGCCCGGACGACGCCGACGGCGCCCGCCGCGACGGTGAACCGGCCCTGGTCGAGCGAGTGCATGGCGATCTTGAATCCCTCGCCCTGCTCGCCGATCCGGTTCTCGGCCGGGACCTGGACGTTTGAGAAGAACAGCTCGCCCGTCGAACCGGCCCAGATGCCCAGCTTGTTCGGGATCCGCCGCGCCTCGATGCCCTCCCACGCGGTCTCGACCATGAACGCGGAGATGCCGCGGTGGCCGCCGTCGGGGTCGTGCTTGGCGAACACCAGCGCGTAGTCGGCCTCGGTCGCGTACGAGATCCAGCTCTTCTGGCCGTTCAGCACGTAGGTGCCGTCGGACTGGGGGATGGCGGTCGTCAGCATCGCCGCCACGTCCGACCCCGCGGCCGGCTCCGTCAGGCCGAAGCACCCGAGCTTCTCGCCCTTCGCCATCGGCACGAGGTACTTCTGCTTCTGCTCCTCCGTGCCGAACTTGAGCAGCGACAGCGAGTTCAGGCCGACGTGCACCGAGATCAGCGTGCGGAACGCCGACTCGCCGCGCTCGATCTCCTCACAGATCAGCGCCTCCGACACGTAGTCGAGCCCCGAGCCGCCGTACTCGGCCGGGATCACCGGCCCCAGCAGGCCCAGCTCGGCCATCCCCTCGATGATCCCCATGTCGAGGTGGTGGTTGATGTCGTTCTCCTGCGCGACCGGCAGCACGCGACGATCGACGAACTCGCGCACGGTCTCCTGGATCGCGCGCTGTTCGTCGGTCAGATCGAAATCCACTCGGGGTGCTCCTTCCCTCCCAGATGGCGGAATGCCATCGCAGATCCTACGCCGGAGGGTCCCCTTGCCGCGTCAGGCCGGAGCGGGGCGGTGCTGCGCCTTGGCGACGTACATCGCACGGTCGGCCGCACGGAACACGGCCGGTGGATCCTCGCCGTCTGCGGGGCAGGCGGCGACGCCGAAGCTGGCGCCGAGGTGGGCCAGCCGCGGGTCGCGGTTGGACGCCATCACGTCGCGCACGCGGTCGACGACGGCGTGCGCCTCGGCGGCTCCAGCCTCGGGCAGCAGCAGGGCGAACTCGTCGCCGCCGATGCGGAATACGGCGTCCACCTCGCGGCGGCCGTCGGCGAGCAGCTCGGCGAACCCCTCGAGCGCCGCGTCGCCGGCGAGGTGCCCGCGGGCGTCGTTCAGCTGCTTGAAGCCGTCCAGGTCGCAGACGACCAGCGAGAATGGCCGGCCGTAGCGCACGTAGCGCGCGGACTCGGACGACAGCCGCTCGCTGAACACCCGGCGGTTGAGCAGCCGCGTCAGCGGGTCGTGGTCGGCGAGGAAGCGCATCTCCTCGAACTGCGCAGCGGCGTCCAGCGCCGTCGATGCCTGGTTGGCAAACACGCGCAGCGCCTGGAGCGTCCGCGGGCCGGGCACCAGCCGGTTGTGCGGGTCGTCGACCCAGATCACGCCGCTCAGGTCGCCGGTGCGGTCCCACAGCGGCACGAACAGCCAGTGGTCGGTCCACGCGTTGGGGCCGCGCCCGCTCATCTGCGAGTGGTACTGCCAGTGCCGCTCGTCGACCCGTCCCGCCGCCTGCTCGGGCGACAGCAGGTAGCAGCCCTCGACCTCGTACTCCTGCTCCATCAGCGGCGTCAGCTCGGCCAGCGTCATCTCGCTGGTCACCGTCTCGTCTGTCAGATCCCAGCCCACCGCCGCGCGGGCGACCAGCCGGCCCGTATCCGGGTCGGGCAGCTCGATCGCGAGCTTGGTAAAGCCCAGCGCGCGCTGGATGCCGAGGCACACGGACTCGAGGATCGTCTCGATCGAGAACGTCTCGGTCAGCTGGGACGACACCTGCAGCAGCTGCTCCAGCGCCTCCCGGTGGCGGCGTGCGGAGCCGCTCTCCTGGGCGCTCTGGATGGCCAGCGCAGCGTGGGCGGCGACCGCCACCAGCGCGTCGATGTCGTCGTCGTCCGGGTGCCTGCCGCCGGCCGGCTCGTCCACACCGAGGATCCCCAGCAGGTGGCCGTCGGAGTGGCGCAGCGGCACCACCAGCATGTCCTCGGGGTGCCACATCTCGGGGTCGTCGACCTCCGGGATGTCGGGGACGTAGGCGTTCGGGGTCATCGCCGACCAGTCGAACGTGCCGTGGCGGATCACGTAGGCGCCGCGCCGCTCGAAACGCTCGTCGAGGATCGGGTTCCACACGGCCCAGCCGCGGACGTCGCCGACCAGCGCCTCCAGCGCGGCCTCGCCGCCGTGGATGGCCTCGACCCGGAAGTCGTCCCACTCCGGGCGGTACAGGTTGATGACGACGACGCCGTAGCCCAGCGAGTCGGCCGTCGTCCGGGCGATCGCCGCAAGCAGCGTGTCGACCTCGGCGCCGCTGCGCACCAGCCGGGTGACCTCGAGCAGGCCGCGCAGGCGGCCCGACGCGGAGCGCTTGTCGCCCGGCCCCGTCATGCGGCAAAGTGCAGCTGTTCGCCGCACCGCTTCGCGCTGTACATGGCCAGGTCGGCGGCGCGGAAGATCGCCTCGGGATCGTCGCCGTCGCGGGGGAACACGGCGACGCCGAAGCTCGCCCGCAGCCCCTTGAGGAACGCCTGCTCGGAGCCGTGGAAGCCGCTCGAGATGCGCTCGACCACCGATCGCACGTTCGCCTCGTTGGTCTCCGGCAGCAGCAGCGCGAACTCGTCGCCGCCGATCCGGAACGCGAGGTCGGAGCGGCGGATGGCGCCGTCCAGCAGGCTGCCGAACAGCGCCAGCGCGGCATCGCCCGCCTCATGCCCGTGCCGGTCGTTCAGCTGCTTGAAGCCGTCAAGGTCGCACAGCACCAGCGCGAACGGCCGGTGGTAGCGGCCGGAGCGGGCGGCTTCGTCGGCGAGCCGGCGTGTGAACGAGCGGCGGTTGAACAGATGCGTCAGCGAGTCGTGCTCGGCGAGGTAGCGCACCTCCTCGAAGTCGTTCGCCGCGTCGATCGCGGCCGCCGCCTGGTTGGCGAACACCCGCAGCGCCTGCAGCACGTCTCGGCCGGGGATCAGCCGGTCCTGGGGATCGTCCACCCAGATGACGCCCGACAGCTCGCCGTCCCTTCCGGCCAGCGGCACCAGCAGCCAGTGGCGGTTCCAGGCCAGCGGCCCGGCACCGTTGCGCTCGGATGCGTGCACCTGGCGGTCCGACGCCAGTCGCAGGAGGGCACCCTCGCGGTCGAGCAGGTAGCAGCCCTCCTGGCGGAACTCCGGGTCGAGCAGCCGCTGCACGGTCTCCACCGACATCGGCGGGCCGGCCTGCAGCGACTCGATCCTCCAGCCGGTGGCGTGGCGCACCTTGAGCAGGCCGTCCAGCGGGTCGACCAGATCGACGCTGACCTTGGTGAATCCGAGCGCGCGCCTGATCCCGTCGCCGACGCCGGCCAGCAGCACGTCGATCGACCGCGACTCGGTCAGCCGGGACGAGACGGTCAGCAACTCCCCGAGGCCGGCATGGTGGCGCGCGTCGGCCGCGGCCTCCTGCGCGCTCTCCAGCGCGAATCCGGCGTGGGCGGCCACGCCGGCCAGCACCTCCAGCTCATCGTCGGTGGGCTTGCGGCCGGACAGCGGCTCGTCCACCGAGATGATGCCCAGCAGCTCGCCGCCGCCGTTCTCCAGCGGAACGAACAGCGCGTCGTCCGGATGCCAGGCGTCCGGGTCGTCGCTGGCGGCGATGTCCGGCGTGAACGAGAGCATGTCGGCGCTCCAGTCGTATTCGCCGGCGGGGACGAGGTAGGCGCCGTTGCGGCGGAACCGGTCGTCCAGCAGGGGCTCCCAGGTCTCCCAGCCGCCCGCCGAGCCGAGCAGCTCGTCGCGCGCCCGATCGTCGCCGTGCACGGTCGCGACCAGGAAGTCGTTCCACGCCGGCCGGAACAGGTTGACCACCACGGTGCGGTAGCCGAGCGACTCGGCGATCGTGTGGGCGACGGCGCCCAGGACGTCGTCCAGCTGGGCCTCGTTGCGGACGGCGCGGGTGACGTGGAACAGCCCGCGCAAGCGCGCGAGCGTTTCGAGATCGTCCGGAGGGATCGGCATAGAGGTGGACCGCCGTGAAGGATCGATCCTCTAAGTTTGTCGGCGCGTGCGCAAGACCCTTGAGCTTCTGGCGGTGGCGGCCGTGGTCTCGGTCACCGCGGGATGCGGTGGCGGGCCCAGCGCGGAGTCGATGCCGGGGGACGCGCGAGCGCTCGCCGTGGCGCCCGATTTCGCCGGCACGCTGTGGGCCGCGCTCGGGTCGGACGCCTACCGCACGCAGGATGGCGGCCGCTCGTGGACCCGCGTCCCCAGCGCCCGTGAGGGGGACGGTGTCGCGTTCACCGAGAAGTACACGTATCTGGTCGGGCCGTCGGGCGGAGAGATCGCGGACTTCGGTGGCAGCCGCGCGGCGCCGCTGACCCGCACGCCGGCGTCGTTCGTGTCCGTTGCGTCGCCGTACCACAAGACCAACAGGCTGTACGCGCTGGACGGGGACGGCGGCATGTGGGTGAGCGTCAACGCCGGCCGCACCTGGTCGCGGCTGCGGGCGGACGGGCTGTCCGGCGGCTGCGTCACGGTGGCCGCGGTACGCGACCTGGTCACCGAGCCGGACATCGTGTACGTCGCCTGCGGAGCCGACGGCCTCTGGTCGTCTCACGACCTGGGCGCGTCGTTTCACAAGGTCGGCCGGCATCGGCGACGCGCGCTCGGTGGCGATGACCACGGACGACCAGAACCTGGTGCTGGTGGCGGCCGGCGACGGCATCTACCGGTCGACCGACCGGGGTAAGACCTTCGCGCGAGTGTCTGACGCGGTCGCCTCCGCCGTCGCCTTCGATCCTCGCAACCGGCGGCTGGCCTACGCCGCGGCGGACGGACGGCTGCTGCGCTCGACCGACGCCGGGGCATCATGGCCGTCGTGAAAAAAAGCGTCAGACCCCGTTTTTTCAGTGACTCAACCACTCGGGCACGCGCGTCGGCCGCATCGTCGCGCGGTCGACGCACGCGTGGCGCGTGAAACCGGTCGCGTGCAACCGCTCGCCGACCAGCAGCCGGTAGGCGAAGCGGAACGAGGCGCGGCCCCGCTCGTCGATGGTCGTCTCGACGATCACCTCGTCGTCGAACCGCAGCGGCTGCAGGTAGCGGATGCCCGCCTCGACAACGACCATGTCGATGCCGCCGTCGTGCACCTCCGCATAGCTGTGGCCCATCGCCCGCAGGTGCTCGATGCGGCCGACCTCGAAGTACTGCAGGTAGATGGCATTGTTGGCAACACCCATCGCATCGGTCTCGCCGAACCGGACGCGGATCGCCGTGCGGTGCGTGCTCATCCTGTCGAGGGTAGTGGAGCTCGTCCCGGGTTGATACGGTGGGACGGTCAGCTCGTCTCCTCCAAAGGGGTCCGCATGGACGAACAAGAGCAGCGTGGCAGCGGCCTGATCGACCGCGTCGCCAAGGTCAAGTCGGAGGCCGCGAAGCGGGTTCCGGGAGCCAACGCGGGAGCACCCGTCGTCTCGGCAACCCGCGAGCGTGCACAGGCCGCCGGCCGGGCCGCCGTCAGCCAGCTTCCCGCGACGCGGGAGGACGTGCAGAGGCTCCAGACCTCGCTCGACCGGATCGAGGCCGAACTGGTGCACCTGGCGGCGAAGGTCGATGCGCTCAAGCCCGCACGACGGGCGGCGTCACCCCGCAGCACCGCCGGGAGCACGAAGGAGAAGAGCTGACGGCACGACGGTGAACGAAGCTGGGGTGATCCCCGGCCCCTCGCCGTCGACCTCGATCGGCAACGGCACCTGCGGGGTGACCGTGACGCTGCGCGCGCGCACAATCTGGGCCTTCGGGTGGGTGACGTGCGTGCCCCGGTAGAGCTTGTGCAGGTTGCGCGCCAGGTCGGCCTTCGACACGTCGCCCCAGACCAGCACGTCGAGCATCCCGTCCGATGGATCCGCGTCGGGCAGGATCTTCATGCCGCCGGCGAAATACCGGCAGTTGGCGACGATCACGTTGTTCGACACCAGTTCCGAGCGCTCGCCGTCGATCTCGACGACGAAACGCGAGTTGCGGTACCCGACGAACGTCGACACGGCGGCCCAGGCGAACGCCGCCGTCGCGCCCAGCGGCTTGCCCGAGCGATTGACGCGGTCGGCGGCGATGCCGGTCATGCCCGCGCTGGCGATGTTCGCGAAGTACCGGCCCTCGGGCGCGCCGTCGTGGTTCGTGTACTCGATCCTGCCGACGTCGATCCGGCGGGTGGTGCCATTGTGGACAACGTCCAACGCCTTGTCCGTGTTCTTGGGAATCGCGAACGTGCGGATGAAGTCGCAGCCCGATCCGCGCGCGATCACCGCCATCTCGCACGAGTGGTGGGTGCCGGCCTCGACGAGCCCGTTGGCCACCTCGGAGACGGTGCCGTCGCCGCCCACGGCAACGACCAGCTGCGCTCCCGTGGAGGCCGCCTCGCGCGCCAGCTCGACCGCATGGCCGGCCTGCTCAGTCAGGCGGACGTCGACGTCCAGCCCCAACTCCTGCGCCCGGCGCGCGATCTCCGGCCACTGGCGGGCCGTCTTGCCGTTGGCCGACGCCGGGTTGACCACCATCACGGTGGCGGTCGAGCCGCTCACGCCTTCTCGTCGATCGCCGCAGCCAGGCCCAGCTGCGTCATCCGCGCGACGCCGTCGGCCAGCGCCTGGTCGCCGATCCGCACCGGCTCGCCCTCACCGACCAGATCGGAGACTGTGAGGATGCAGGCCGTGCGCACACCGCGGATCGCCCCGATCGTGAACAGCACCGCTGCCTCCATCTCGACGGCCAGCACGCCGCGCGCGGCCCAGCGCCGGTGGCGCTCGGGATCGGGGTCGTAGAAGGTGTCCGAGGTGGCGATCGCGCCGACATGTGGCCGCACGCCCAGACCCTTGGCGGCGTGGATCGCCCCGTGCGTCAGCCCGAAGTGCGCGGTGGGCGCGTGCGCCTCGCCGCCGGTGTAGCGCAGCGCCGTCCCGTCGGCCGGCACGGCCGAGAGCGCGATCACCAGGTCGCCGAGTCCGAGCTGCGGCTGCAGCCCGCCGCACGTCCCGATCCGGATCAGGCGGTCGGCGCCGAGCTGGATCAGCTCCTCGATCACGATGGCCGCGCTGGGCGCGCCCATCCCCGTCGCCTGCACAGACACCGGGACACCGTGGTGGGTGCCGGTGAATCCCAGCAGCCCGCGCTCGCCGTTGACCTGGCTGGCGTCGTCGAGAAACTCCTCGGCCACCCGCCGGGCGCGGAGCGGGTCACCCGGGAGCAGCACCGCCGGCGCGTAGTCGCCCGGCTCGGCACGGAGGTGGATGGGCATGGCGCGTGAGCTTACATCGGCCGGTGGGCGGCGACGCCGAGGCTGACGCCGGGCAACACCAGGCCGTCAGCGGTGCGGTAGGTGGCGAGATTCTCGTCGACCCGGCGGCGGATCCGGGCGAGCCGGTCGTCGTCGAGCGGCGCCAGCGCCCTCGCGGCCGATGGCGACAGCGCCGTCTGCACGCGCCAGTACTCGTCCCGTCGACGTACGTCCAGTTCGCCGGGATCCGGTCGACCACGACGCCGGCGAACCCGGCGCCGGCGACCAGGTCGCGCAGCCGCGCCTCGTCGCCCAGGGCGAAGATGCTGGGTCCGCTCTCCGGGCCGGACGGCTGGATCAATCCCTCCTCGATCAGCACGCCCATGACCACGGCCGGCCACGGGTTGTCCTCCGGAGCCCCCCAGACGACCGCGGCCAGGCGACCGCCCGGCCGCAGCACCCGCAGCACTTCTGCCAGGCACGCCGCCGGGTCGGCCATCAGCATCAGGCCCCAGCGGCAGACCACGGCGTCGACGCTCGCGTCGGGCAGCTCCAGGCGCTCGGCGTCCATCACCCGCGCCTCGACGTTGTCCAGGCCGAGATCGGCCGCGCTGCGGAGCGCCGCCTCCACCATCGCCGGCGCCTGGTCGGTCTCGATCACGCGTCCGCCGGGGCCGACGATCGCCGCGGCCCGCATCCCGGTCTCGCCCGTGCCGCACGCCAGCTCGAGCACCGTCTGCGCCGGGCGCAGTTCGGCGTGCCCGGTCAGCCACGGCGTGACGCAGCGCCGCTGCCCGGGAGACCGCGGCCCGCTCGCGCTCCCATGCGCCGGCAGCCGACTGCCAGCTGGTGCGGCTCTGCTCGCGGTATGCGCTAGCTTCATCCATCGTGCCTGAGCGTACAGTGACGGTCGCCGGGTGTCGCGTCGCGATGCACGACCTGGGTGAGGGCAGCCCCGTCGTGCTGCTGCACGGGCTCCTCGGGTCGCCGCACTACCTGCTGCCGCTGGCCCGGTCGCTTGCCCGGTCGGGGCGCAGGGTGCTCGTCCCGTGGCTGCCCGGGCACGGACCGAGCGACCGGCTCGAGCCCTTCGGATTCGACGCTGCCGCCGACCTGCTGGCCGACGCAGCGGCCGCCGCCGGCGCCGAGCGCCCCGCCGTGGCCGGCCACTCGTTCGGCGCGCCGCTTGCCGTGACCTGGGCGTCCCGGCGGCCGGTCTCCTCCCTGGTCGCCGCCTCGCCCGTCGGGGTGGCCCCGCTCGCCCTCGGGCCCGCGCTGCGGGCGCTGCGCTTCAGCCGCGCGATCGCGCGCGCCGCCCCGTCGGCCGCGGCGCCGCTGGCGGGCAACCGGCTCGGGCGGCGGTTGGTGTTCGGGTGGTTCGTCGGCATGGCCCGGCCGGACGCCGTCGACCCGGCCATGGGCGCCGATCTGGTGCGGGCGGCGGCGACGGCGGAGCCCGGCCTGCGGGCGATGCTGACCGAGTTGCAGCGGCTCGACCTGACGGACGCCGCCCGGCTGGTGGACTGCCCCTCGCTGGTCACCTGGGGGGAGCTCGACCGCGACGGCATCCTCAACGGCCCGGGGCTGGCGGCGGCCCTCCGCTGCCGGACCCGCGTGCTGCGAGGAGCCGGTCACATGCCGATGCTGGAGGCGCCCTACGCGTTCCGGGTCGCCCTGCAGGGGTTCGTCTAACCTGCAACGGTGTCCTCCCGGACGGATCCGTGGCATTGCGCGGCGTGCGGCGCTCCCGCAGACCTCGCGCCCCGATCGGCCGAGGTAGCGCTCGTCCGGCTCGCCCTCAACGGCGAGGACGGGTTCGAGTTCGGCTCCGCAGGGATCGAGCCGGCGATCGAGCCGCTGCTCCAGCGCTGCCCATGCGGCGGCAGCCTGGTGCCGGGCGACGGCACCGGCGCGCCGTTGCGCGCGGCGTTCGACCGGGAAGCCCTGCGGCCGGTTGCGGTGCAGGGCATGGAGGTGCTCGACGCCTCCGCCGACGGCCGCCTGACCGGCCTGCGCCAGGCGTGGCGTCCGAGGGTGCTGCCGCTGCTCGGCCGCGAGTCCGAGCTCGAGCGCGAAGAGGTGCTGCGCGCCCGCCTGGAGGACAAGCTCGAGCGGCTCCAGTACGAGCTGCAGCACGCCACCGCCGTGGGCGACCAGGATGCGGCCGAGGCTGCGCACGCCCGCTACATCGAGCTGGGAACCACCTACGTCCGCCGGTTCGTCGCCCGCGATGAGCGCGCCGAAGCACCTTCCTGAGCGAGTCGCGGCGTACGTCTCCGAGCACCGGGTGCTCGCCCCCGGCGAGCCGGTGCTCGCGCTGGTCTCCGGGGGCGCAGACTCGCTCTGCCTGTGGGGCGTGCTCTGCGATCTGGGCTACGACGTGGAGGCGCTGCACGTCGAGCACGGCCTCCGCGGCGCCGCCGGCCTGGCCGACGCCGCGCACTGCTCGGCGCTGGGCGCGACGGTCGTGCCCGTCGACCTGCCCGACGGCCCCAACCTTGAGGCCCGCGCGCGCGAGGCCCGCTACGCCGCGGCGCGCGAGCGCGCGGACGGGCGGCCGATCGCGACCGGCCACACGCTGACCGACCAGGCGGAGACGGTCGTCTACCGGCTGGCGTCCTCGTCCGGCCCGCGCGCCGTGCGGGCGATGCGGCCGCGCAGCGGGGAGATCGCCCGGCCATTGCTGTGCGCCACGTCCGACGAGACCCGCGAGTGGTGCGTGCGGCGCGGGCTCCGGCCCTGCATCGACAAGAGCAACGCCGACCGCCGGATCCGCCGCAACCTGATCCGCCACGAGGTGATGCCCGCGCTCC
Organism: uncultured Actinomycetes bacterium; assembly: GCA_963809205.1. Taxonomy (GTDB): domain Bacteria; phylum Actinomycetota; class Thermoleophilia; order Gaiellales; family JAICJC01; genus DATLLN01. The sequence goes on from CAWEIS010000025.1 coordinate 265,315, forward strand.
GCCGCGTCCACCCGGGGGCCGAGGTCAACCTCGCCCGCAGCGCTGAGTTGCTCGCCGAGCTGGACGAGCTTGTCAGCGCCCTGGCCGCCGAACACGTCGAGGACGAGCTCGACCTCGAGCAGCTGGCCGCGCTGCCGGTCGCGCTGCAGTCGCTAGTTCTCCGGGAGGCTGCCGAGCGCGCAGCCGGACGGCCGCTGCGGCTGACGCGCGACCTGACCCGCAGGCTGGTTGAGCTGGGCGAACGGCGCGGCGGCGTGGAGCGGCTCTCGCTGGCCGCCGACCTGGAGGCGGTGCGCGACCGGTCGACCCTCAGCTTCCAGCCTCCGGCGCGGTATCCTCCCCCGCCGTGAGCGTCGTTCCGCCCACAGCGCTCGACCCGGACGGCCTGATCGGCGAGGTGCTGGTCGATCCGGCGCCGCTGGCACGCCGGGTGGCGGAGCTGGGCGGCGAGCTCTCGCGCGACTACGCCGACCGCGACCTGCTGCTGGTGGGTGTGCTGAAGGGCGCCGTGTTCTTCATGGCCGACCTCGTGCGATCGATCACCGTGCCGGTCGAGATCGACTTCATGGCGGTGTCGTCGTACGGCAGCGGCACCGACTCGTCGGGCGTTGTCCGCATCCTCAAGGACCTCGACGCCAACATCGAGGGGCGCCACGTGGTGATCGTCGAGGACATCGTCGACTCCGGGCTGACGCTCAGCTACCTGGTGCGCAGCCTCGAGGCGCGAAGCCCGGCGACGCTCGAGGTGTGCGCGCTTCTGACCAAGCCCGAGCGCCGCAAGGCGGACATCGAATGCCGGTACGTCGGGTTCGAGATCCCCAACCGCTTCGCGATCGGCTACGGCCTCGACTACACGGAGCGCTTCCGGAGCCTGCCGTACGTCGCCGCGCTGGATGAAACCAAGATCCCCGACGACCTGCTCTGACCGCTGGTTTCAAGCCCGCGGGAGGGGCTGCCGATAGACCCCAGAGACCCGGTCGCAGGGTGTCTGGGAAACAGGCTTCCAAGACGGCCCGTGGTAAGGTTCTGCGCAGTCAATCAGGCAGGTAGAGAGGCGTCGTGAGCAGGTTTTTCAAGAGCGCAGCGTTCCCCATCATCATCGTGGTCGTGCTCGCGTTCTTCGCGCAGAAGCTGATCCTCGAGGGGGGCAGCAGCTCCAAGCCGGCGACCTGGTCCGACTTCGTCCAGAAGGTCGACGATCAGCAGGTCACGTGCTTCAAGTCCGACTTCGCCGGCTCGAACACCGTCAAGTACTCGACCGACGCCGACTGCAAGAAGACGACTGAGGTCGGCATCCCCTCGCAGCAGGCGCTGGACGATGTGACGACGACGCTGGTCGAGCAGCACACGCCGCAGGTTTCGGGCACCTCGACCGGCGGATCGCCCTGGTGGAGCGTGCTCACCTACATCCTCCCGTTCGTCCTGTTCTTCGGGTTCTGGATCTTCCTGATGAACCAGGTGCAGGGCGGCGGCAGCAAGGTCATGAGCTTCGGCAAGAGCCGCGCCAAGCGGATGTCGGTCGACTCGCCCAAGGTCACGTTCAAGGACGTTGCCGGCGCTGACGAAGCCGTCGAGGAGCTGCACGAGATCAAGGAGTTCCTCGAGAACCCCAAGAAGTTCCAGGCGCTGGGCGCACGCATCCCCAAGGGTGTGCTGCTGTTCGGCCCTCCCGGCACCGGCAAGACGCTGCTGGCCCGCGCGGTCGCCGGCGAGGCCGGCGTGCCGTTCTTCTCGATCTCCGGCTCGGACTTCGTCGAGATGTTCGTCGGCGTCGGCGCGAGCCGTGTCCGCGACCTGTTCGAGCAGGCCAAGCAGAACTCGCCGTGCATCATCTTCATGGACGAGATCGACGCCGTCGGCCGCCATCGCGGCGCCGGCATGGGCGGCGGGCACGACGAGCGTGAGCAGACGCTGAACCAGCTGCTGGTCGAGATGGACGGCTTCGAGATGAAGGACAACATCATCCTGATCGCCGCCACCAACCGGCCGGACATCCTCGATCCCGCGCTGCTGCGGCCCGGGCGCTTCGACCGCCAGGTCGTCGTCGACCGGCCCGATCGCATCGGCCGCCGCAAGATCCTCGACGTCCACACCCGCGGCAAGCCGATCGACCCCGCCTCCGACCTGGACGCGCTGGCTGCGCAGACGCCGGGGTTCACCGGCGCCGACCTCGCCAACCTGGTCAACGAGGCCGCGCTGCTGGCCGCCCGCCGCGGCAAGAAGCAGGTCGGGATCGACGAGCTCGAAGAGGGCATCATGCGCGTGATCGCCGGCCCGGAGAAGAAGAGCCGGCTGATCTCGCCGAAGGAGCGCGAGATCATCGCCGTGCACGAGATGGGGCACGCGCTGGTCGGCCACTACCTGGAGCAGACCGACGAGGTGCACAAGGTGACGATCGTCGGCCGCGGACAGGCCGGCGGCCTGACCGTCTCGTTCCCCAGCGAGGATCGCGGCCTGGCCTCGCGTGGCGAGCTGCTGGACAAGCTGGCGATGACGCTCGGCGGCCGCACGGCCGAGGAGCTGATCTTCGGCGAGATCACCACCGGCGCGTCGAACGACCTCGAGCGCGTCACCGACAGCGCCAAGCGCATGGTGATGCGGTGGGGCATGTCCGAGAAGCTCGGTCCGCGCACGTTTGGCAACGACTACAGCCAGCCGTTCCTGGGCCGCGACTTCGGCCACGAGGCTGACTATTCCGACGAGATCGCCCGCGAGATCGACGATGAGATCCGGCGGATCGTCGAGGACTCGCACGAGCGGGCCCGCAAGGTGCTGACGGAGCGGATCGACGAACTGCAGCGGCTGTCCAAGATCCTGATCGAGTACGAGACGATCGATCGCGACGAGTTCCTGCGCCTGCTGGCCGGTGAGCCCGCCGACGCGGTGTTCGCCGACGAGCCGAAGAACACGCCACCCGCCGAGGAGGCTCCGCGCAAGGAGCCGGCCCGGCCGCGGGCGCTCGGTCTGCCGCTCCCCGGCACGCTCTCGCAGAGCAATCCGCCGGACGCGCCGCAGCCCTCCTAGCGGCCGGGTCCACCCTTTAGGTTGACGGTGCCCTACCCCTTCGCGGGTGAGGCGCCCTCTCCATCAGGTCGATCACCAGTGCATGGCATTGCGTCGCATGGTGGTCCTGGCCGCGCTGGGGGGCACGGCCCTCTTCGCACTGGCGCCGAGTCCGGCGTCGGTCGGTGCGGGGACGGGTCGGATCACGAAGCAGTCGGGCTGGGTGACGATCACGTCACCCCGGCCCGGCGTCCATGTTCAGCGCAAGACGATCTGGGTGTCCGGGTACGGCGGCGCTCGGACGATCACGCGCGTCACCTGGCCGATCGGGAACGGCCACGTCTCGCTGGACGCGCAGCCGCTGGGCGCGTACCGCTCGTCGGACGCCGGCTTCGGCGGCTCCCGGATCAGTGCGCAGTTCGGGCAGGGCGGGTTCATCGCCGGGATCAACGGCGACACGTTCACGGGCAGCTGGGTCTGCTCGTACTGCCACGTCCACGGCCTGTTCGTTCATGACCGGCAGATCAAGAACTTCGGCGACCAGGGCCCGGGCGTCGGGTTCACGCCGAGCGGCGGCATGATCATGGGCCAGCCCGTCGCCCGGCCGACGCAGTTCCTGCTGAAGGGCGGCTTCAAGGCGACCGTCGGCGCGTTCGGCGCGACGCCCTCGTCGCCCTACTACGACCAGATCGGCGTCTACACAGGCGGCACCGTGACGCTTCCCGCCAACGCCTACGGCGTGACCGTGGACAGCGGCGTGCTGTCCTCGCTGCTTCGCACCAGCACGCCGCGCTCGGTGACCAGCCCGAACGGCATCCGCCGCGAGCCGGTGCAGAGCTTCCGGATTGTCGAGGAGTCCGCGCCCGGCGTCACGCAGCCGCTTCCCGTGATCGCCTCGTTCACCGGCGGCAGCCAGGCGGTCGTGCCCGCCGGTCAGATGCTGCTCGTCGGCCGCACCGGCGCCTCCGGTCCGTACGCAGGCAACGCGCTGCAGCGCACGGTCGCCGCGTCGCTCCCCGTGCGCGTGACGATGAGCGACCAGGGCTGGGGCAGCGCAGACGACGTGATGGACGGCAAGTTCCAGCTGATCGGCGACAGCGTGGCGAAGACCGCGTACCCCGGCTGGAGCGATCCCTGGCCGTGGAGCTGCATGGGCTCCGGCTACGGCTGCTACCGCACCGCCGTCGGCCGCAACGGCAACACCGGATTCCTGGCCATCGTCGGCGCATCCCACGGCTACGGCGGCCTGACCACGGCGGACTTCGCGCGGGTGCTGCGCTCGCTGGGCGCGACGCAGGCGATGGGCTTCGATGCGAACAGCGCCGCCGAGTTCACGCGCAACGGCAAGTCGCCGATCGCTAACCCGGACGGCGGGCGGATCATCCCCACCGCCACCGTGCTCCGCTACAACTGAGCGGCTTCACGCGATGCAACAACGGGGTCAGACCCCTTTGTTGCGCGGACTCGCGCAGGCGCGGCCGTCGTGGCAAACTCACGTCGATGGTCGCCGAGTCGCCCCTTGAGCAGACCGAATATGGGTTCGTGCCCACAGGGAGAGGCTGGTTCGTCCTCAACGCCCTCGAAGCGCCCTGGTACGAGCGCGACGGTCGTGGTTCTTACTGCGAGTTCGAGGGGTTCGAGAAACAAGATCCGGACTTCTCGCAGCTGGGAATCAATGTGACACGACTGCGGCCCGGCGAGTCGATGGCGATGTACCACTGGGAGGCCGACCAGGAGGATTTCCTCGTCGTCGCCGGTGCGGCACTGCTCATCGTGGAAGGCCAGGAACGGCCGCTTCGGCAGTGGGATCTTGTCCACTGCCCGCCGCGGACGGAGCACACGATCATCGGAGCCGGGGAAACGGCATGCGTGATCGTCGCTGTCGGCGCCCGTGACCGCTCGACGGGAGTCGAGTGGGGCGCGCACACCGCCAACGAAGCCGCACGCCGCCATAACGCCGGGGTTGAGCACGAAACGACGGATTCTGGGGAGGCCTACGCGCGTTTCGGAGCGTCCAGGCGAACACAGTACCGCGCAGGCTGGCTGCCGGGTTAGCCACTGCGTTTGGCGGGCGGATGTAACAAAGGGGTCTGACCCCGTTGTTACACGAGTGGCCGCTCGCGCAGATACGGCAGCGCGTGGGCGGGATCCGGGGAGTCGATCTCGCGGCCGAGGCGGTGGCCGTCGAAGATCGCATCGGCGATCAGGCGCGGCGCGACGCAGTCGCCGATGCGGTAGACCGCCTCGACGCCCTCGCGCTCCAGCGCGTCGGGGTCTGCCACCAGCTCGCGGTACAGCGAGTCGTCGGAGACGCGTTGGGTGACCAGCACGACCGCGTCCACCTCGAGCGTCGAGCGGGCGTCGAACTCGCCGACCAGCTCGATGCCGCCCTCGGCGACGCGATCCGCCACCACGCCCCGGTGTGCGCCGATGCCGAGCTGGTGCAGCCGCCGCCGGACGGGAAGCCCCTCCAGCGTCTGGTCGGCGATCGGCGCGACCGACTCGTGGCTGGTGACGAACTCGACCTCGTAGCCCTCGCCGCGCAGCAGCTCGGCCAGCGCAGTGCCGGTGAAGTACCCCTCGTAATCGACCACCGCCACGCGCCTGCCGGGCGGGCGCTTGCCCTCGAGCATGACCTGCTCGGGCGTCAGCACGTGGGGGAGCGTCGCGTCCGCGCCGGGGATCGGCCGGCGGGTGACGCCGGACAGGCCGTCGCCCACCCAGTGCGACCCGGTGGCGACGATCACGATCTGGGCGCCGTACTCCAGCACCTGCTGCGCCGTCAGCGGAGACGAGAGCCCGACCGACACGTTGTCGAGCCGGTCGAGCTGCACCCGCCGGTAGTCGATCACGTGGCCCCACGACCCGAGCCCGGGCATCCGCGTGACCCAGCGCATGCAGCCGCCGATGTCGTCGTCGGCGTCGACCATGTGCACCAGCTCCATGCCGCGCTTGCCGAGCACCGTCGCGCACTCCATCCCGGCCGGCCCGGCGCCAACGATCAGCACGCCCCGGTCGCGGTTTGAGGCCGGCTCGTACCGCTCCGGATGCCAGCCGCGGCGGTGCTCCTCGCCGGCCGTCGCGTTCTGCGTGCAGCCCAGGTGGCTGCCCCAGATCGACCGCGAGTAGCAGGCGTTGCAGCCGATGCACTCGCGCACCTCGTCGTAGCGGCCCTCCTCGATCTTGACCGGCAGGAACGGGTCGGAGATCGACGGCCGCGCGGCGCCGATCAGGTCGACGGTGCCGCCGCGCACGAGGTCGGCCATCCGGTCGGGATCGGTGAACCGGCCGACCACGACGATTGGCTTGTCGGTCGCCTCGCGAGCGCGACCCGACCACTCCAGCTGGTAGCCCTGGTCGAAGAACCGCGACGGCCCGGAGTCGAGCCGGCCCGGCCCCCACATCGAGCCGATGACGACGTCCCACAGGTCGACCATGTGATCGGCCGCGCGGATGAACTCGAGCCCGTCCTCGATCGGCACGCTCGACAGGTCGAGCGTGTCCGCGGCGATCCGCACGGCGATCGCCATGTCATCGCCGACCTCCGCCTTGACCAGCTCGATCGCCTCCAGCCAGAACCGCGCGCGGTTCTCGAACGAGCCGCCGTACTCGTCGGTGCGTCGGTTGTAGACGGGGGAGAGGAACTGCGTGGGCAGGTAGGTGTGCGACCCGTACACGTAGACGATGTCGAAGCCGGCCGACCGCGCCCGCTTGGCCGCCGCCACCCAGTCCTGCTGCACGCGGCGGATGTCGTGCTTGTCCATCGCCTTGGGCACGACCACGCTCTCCAGGTCGCTGGCGATCTGCGACGGCGCCAGCTGGACGAGCCGCGACTCCCGGCCCTCGGCGTACACGCCGCCGTGCCACAGCTGGACGCCGGCCAGCGCGCCGTGCTCGTGCGCCTTGTCGGTCATCAGCGACAGCGCGCGGGCGTCCTCGTCGTCCCACAGCCGCGCCGACACGTACGGCGTCTCGTCCGACTCGGCGCTGATCGAGCAGTACTCGGTGCACACCGCGGCCCAGCCGCCCTCGGCCTTCATGCCGCGGAAGGCCGCCTGCGTCCACGGCTTCTCGACGCCGAACCCGGTGCAGTGGGGCACCTGGTAGAAGCGGTTGCGCAGCGTCTTCGGCCCGATCCTGACCGGCTCGAAGAGGATGTCGTGCCGCGGCTCGCGGCTCACTCGCCGGCCTCGATCTCCGCCCGGCGCCGCGCCATGTACTCCTGGAGCTCCTCGTCGACGGCCGGGTCGATTCCCGGATCCTCCCAGCTCACGAGCAGCGCCTTCCACTCCTTCATCGCGAGCTCGTCCGCGGTGGGCGCGCCCTGCTTCTGCCACGTCACGTACGACTGCGCGCGAAACAGCGGGCTCATGAACGACCACTCCTTGAAGTGGGCCAGCGTGTGGTCGTTGGCGAGGAACATCCCACCGGGGCCCTCGGCGCGGACGGCGTCCAGGGCGAGCTCCTCGGCGCCGGCCTCGAACCCGCGGCCGACGATCCGGAACATCCGCAGCACCTCGAGGTCGAATGCGAACTTCTCGTACGACGCGACCAGGCCGCCCTCCATCCAGCCGCAGGCGTGGAGCACGAAGTCCGACGCGGCCAGCATCGTCGCCCACAGCGTCATCAGCGTCTCGCTCGCCGCCTGGGCGTCCATCGCCAGGCCGGCGCACAGTCCGCCGCCGCCGCGGTAGGGGAGGCGGTAGTGGCGGGCCAGCTGCCCGCCGGCGATCGTGCCGAACACCGACTCCGGAGTGCCCAGTGCGGGCGCCCCGCTGCGCATGTCGACAGCGGTGAAGAACGAGCCGAACAGGCACGGGGCGCCCGGCCGGATCGCCTGGATCAGCGCGACGCCGGACAGCGCCTCGGCCACCTCCAGCGAGAGCCCGGCCGCCACGCTGACCGGCGCTGTCGCCCCGGCCAGCAGGAACGGCGTGACGATCACCGGCTGGTTGGCCGACGCCCACTCGGTCAGGGCGTCCACCATCAGCCGGTCCCAGACGAGCGGGCTGTTGGGGTTGACGACGCCCATCACGGCCGGCGTCCGTTCGATCGCCTCGCGCCCGCCGCACGCGATCGCCGCCAGGTTCACGGCGTCGCGCGCCTTCGGCCCCGACGTTCCGTAGCAGACGTGCGGCTTGTCCGACCAGCGCAGGATCGAGTAGTCCATGTCCATGTGCCGGCTGTCCTCGGGGAGGTCGTTCGCCTCGACCGTGCCGCCCTGCTGGCAGCCGATCAGCTCGGCCGCGTGCGCCATCTTCACCAGCTCGACGTGGTCGGCCATCGTGCCGTCGCGCCGCCCGCGCTCCAGATCGTGGGCGAACGGCGAGCCGCCGACCGGCGCCAGCACCAGCGAGCCGCCGCCGATCGTCACCTCGCGCTCGGGGTTGCGCGGCCGAAGGGTGAAGGTCTCGGGCGCCTTCGCCACCATCTCCATCACGAACTCGCGGTCCCAGCGCACGCGCTCGCCGTCGATCCGCTGGCCGTGCGACTTCAGCAGCTCGAGCGCCTCCTCCTGGCGGACGTCCGTGCCGATCTCCTCGAGGATCGTCATCGCCTGCTCATGGATCGCCTCGAGCTGCTCGCCCGCCAGCACCTCTGGGGCGTTCTCCGGAGTGAACATGCGCGCGCCCATGGGGCGGCGAATCTAGCAGGTCGCGATCTACACTCGTGCGGTGATCGCGATGCCGAAGCCGGTTTCCTGGGGTCGCGGGCTGGCGGCCGCGGCGGTCGTCATGGTGGTCTCGCAGCTGGCATTTGTGGCCGGGTTCGAGGTCGCCCGGCTCGCCCCGTCGGCGCCCGACCGCATCCTCCGCGGCCTGGTTGCCAGCCTGGTCATCGGAGCGCTCACCTGGGTCGCGCTGGCGCTCTCGGCGAGGCTGCTGTTCCGCCACCGCGAGCGCGACTGGTCGCTGGTCGGCATCTCGCTGCCGCGGCGGACGGTCAGCTCGGTGCTGCTGTTCATCCCGCTGGTCTTCGTGGTCGCCTACGTGGGCTTCGCCATCTCGCAGCTGCTCGGCCTGACGTCGACGACGGCGATCGACACCGAGCACCGGTCGCAGGGCTACCGGCTGCTGATCGCGTTCGCGACGATCGTGATCGCTCCGTGGACCGAGGAGCTGGCGTTCCGCGGCTACCTCTACTCGACGCTGGCCGGCCGCTTCGGCTTCTGGCCGGGCGCCGTCGTCTCGTCCCTTGCCTGGGCGTCGCTGCACCTCACCTCCGGCGTGCTGATTGCGTTCACCGGCGTCGGCGTCGTCCTCTGCTGGCTTCGCCGCCGCACCGGCTCGCTGCTGCCCGGCGTCGGGCTGCACGGCGCGTGGAACGCGCTGGCGGCCGGGCTGTCCGGCGCGGGCTGGTGGGTCAGCGGCGGCCTCGGCCTGCTGGCCGCGAGCATGGTGCTGACCGTCTCCTGGATCCGGGGCCGTGAGCCTGCCTGAGTCGCTTCCCCGCGCGGCGCTGATGGGTGTCGTCAACGTCACCCCCGACTCGTTCTCGGACGGCGGGCTGTTCCTTGACGCCGGCGCCGCCGTGCAGCACGGGCTGGAACTGGTGGAGGAGGGCGCCCACCTGCTGGACGTCGGCGGCGAGTCGACCCGCCCCGGCGCCGACCCTGTGTCCGCCGACGAGGAGCTGGCTCGCGTGATCCCGGTCGTCGAGCGCCTGGCTGCAGAGTCCGGCGTGCCCGTGTCGATCGACACCGCCAAGGCGGCCGTCGCCGAGCGCGCGCTGGCGGCTGGCGCGACGATGGTCAACGACGTGACGGCGATGCGCGCCGACCCGGGCATGGCGGGCGTCGTCGCCGCGGCGGGCGCGGCCGTCTGCCTGATGCACATGCAGGGCACGCCGCGGACGATGCAGGACGACCCGCGCTACGACGACGTGGTCGCCGAGATCGTGGAGTTCCTGGGCGAGCGCGTGTCGGCGGCCGTCGAGGCGGGCATCGACGAGCGACGGATCTGCATCGACCCGGGGATCGGCTTCGGCAAGACCGTCGATCACAACCTGCGGCTTCTGCAGGAGCTGGATGCGCTGTGTGTGCTGGGCCGCCCCGTCGTGGTCGGCGTCTCGCGCAAGCGGTTCCTGGGCACGCTGACCGGCAGGCCGGAGGGCGACCGCGTCGCGGCGACCGTGGCCGCCAACGTCGCGGCGTTCGAGCGAGGCGCGCGCATCTTCCGCGTCCACGACGTGGCGCCCAACCGCGACGCGCTGGCCGTCGCCGCGGCGATCGAGGCGGCGTCGTGAGCGCTCCGGTGGTCGAGATCGTCGGCCTCGAGGTGTTCGCCCACCACGGCGTCCATGCGCACGAGCGGCGCAACGGCCAGACCTTCCTGTTCGACGTCCGGCTGGAGTGCTCGAGCTCGGATGCGGAGCGGAGCGACGACCTTGCGGACGCCGTCGACTACGGCGCCGTCGCCAACCGGGTCGTCGAGCTCGCCCGCGGTGGCCCCTACGACCTGCTGGAGCGACTGGCCGCCGTGATCGCGGACGACCTGGTCGTCGGCTACCCGGTGGACGCCGTGACCGTGACCGTGCACAAGCCGCAGGCGCCGATTCCGCATCCGTTCGCCGACGTGACCGTGACGGTCAGGCGTCCGTAACCGGTCGATCGGCCATCCGCCAAAGGTCCTGGGGGTTCCCCACCCGGTTGGGTGGGTGTACAACGGAGTAGTGGGCCAGCCGAGCGTCGTCGTCGTGGAGGATCATCCGCTGTTTCTGCGCGGGCTGGTCTCGCTCCTCGAGGGCGCGGGCCTTTCCGTCGTGGCAACCGCACGCGGGCTGCACGACGGGCTCGAGGGATTCGAGACGCACCAACCCGACGGTGCGGTGATCGACCTCTACCTGGATGGCGGCAGCGGCGTCGACATGATCCGCCGGATCCGCGAGCGCCACGGCGACCGCCCCAAGCTGATCGTGCTGACCGTGTCGCGCGATCCGTCGGACATGCTGGCCGCGGTGCGCGCCGGCGCCGACGGCTACCTGACCAAGGACCAGTCGCCCGACGGCCTGGCACGGGCGATCCGCGGTGCCTTCGACGGCGAGGCCGCGATCTCCCGGCAGATGGTCGCGCACCTGTTCCGCGATGCGCGGGCGACGTCGCGCCCGGCGGCGGCCACGGCCAGCGCCCGCAGGCGCCTGACCCCGCGGCAGCTCGAGATCCTGCAGATGATCGCCTCCGGCGCCACCACCGCCGAGATCGCCGAGCGCCTGTACCTCTCACCGGAGACGGTGCGCTGGCACGTCAAGGCGATCCTGCGCAAGCTGGGCGCGCGCACGCGCGCCGAAGCCGCGGCGACCCTACGAGAGGTCGGCGCGGCTCCGGCGGCACGCTGATGTGCTGCTAGCGGTGTGTCCTGGCCAGCTCGGCCATGTTGCGCATCGCCCACAGCGACACGACGATGCCGTAGGTGATGATCGTGCAGGCCACCGCGAACGACGTGACCTGGGCGGCCGGGCCGTGGAGCAGGGCACCCACGGTCAGCAGCAGCGGGCGAAGCACCACGAAGGCGAGCAGGCCGCCGAGGCCGATGTGGATCGCGATCCGGCGCATCTCCCGCGGCCGGAGCCCGGGGTATCGGTTGTCCAACCATGCGGCCAGCAGCGCGGGGCACACCACCAGCACGACAGTCAGTTCCATGAGGGTCGACATGGCACCATCCATCCTTGCGAAGACTGACGGCGGCGCCGGGGTCTGACGCCGTCCGTGACCATCCCAGGATCACGCAATTGTGAGGAAATGTTAATGGCCCGACCTGCAAAACCCCCCTCCCGGGTGACCCTTGCCTACGTCGGCCTGGGCGCGAACCTGGGCGACGCGCGCGCCACCCTGGCCGGAGCGGTCGAATCGCTGGCCGATCTGGGCGAGGTGCGGGCCGTCTCACCGCTGTACGAGACCGACCCCATCGGCCTGGAGGATCAGCCTCCCTTTCTGAACGCGGTGGCGGTGGTGGCGACGTCGCTGGATCCCCACGGGCTGCTGGCGGAGCTGCTGGCCATCGAGGCGCGGTTCGGACGCGAGCGGACGATCCGCTGGGGCCCGCGGACGCTCGACCTCGACCTGCTGGCAATGGACGGCGTGCAGCTCGACGAGCCGCAGCTGACGGTGCCGCATCCGCGGCTGGCCGAGCGCGAGTTCGCGCTGCGGCCGCTGGCCGACGTCGCCCCCGGCGTCCCGATCGGCGAGGCGACGGCCGGCGAGCTGCTGGCGGCGCTGGAGCCGCAGGGCGTGCGGCCGGCGGGCACACTGCGCTAGCCGCTCAAGCAGCTCGTCCGCCGCGTCGATAAGCGAGCAGACGTGGCGGACATCACCACAGACACCGCAGCGCCCGCCTGGACCCCCTGGGCGCTGCACCTGCTCGGCTCGCGCGTGATCCCGAGCTTCGTCTTCACCCTGCTCGGCGTGCTCACGCTGCTGGCGGTCGGCCAGGACGAGTCGGTCGCGCAGATGCTGTTCCACGTCGCCAGCGCGGTGATGTGGGGGATGTTCCTGGTGCTGGTCAACATCCGGCCGGCGCCGCTGCGCAGGGGCCGCGCGCCGATCGGCGTGATCGCCGCGCTCTCCGCCCAGTTCGCGTTCATCGCCGTCGGGGCGCTCGCCACCGACAGCGCCGGCGGGTCGCGCGTCTGGATCGCCGACATCCTGCTGCTCGGCGGGCTGGGCTTCTCGATCGTGTCCGTGCTGGCGCTCGGCCGGTGCTTCGGCGTGCTGCCGGACGTCCGCGGGCTGGTCACGCGCGGGCCGTACCGCATCGTCCGCCATCCGCTGTACCTGGGCGAGCTGGTGTCCGCGCTGGGCCTGGTGATCGGCGCCTCGCGGCCGGGGCTGGCCGGCGCCGCGTGGGTCGCCTGCCTCGCCGTCCAGGTGGTGCGTACCCGCTACGAGGAGGCCGGGCTGCGGGCGGAGTTCCCCGAGTACGACGAGTACGCGGAGCACACGCGCCGGCTGATTCCCGGCGTGGTGTAATCTCGGCGTCCTTGCTGACGCTCTGCGACCACCCGATCTCGTCGAACGCGCTGAAGGTCAGGTTCCTGCTCGCCGAGCTGGGCCTGGAGTACGAGCGGCGCACGATCCCCATCACGCGGCCGCGGCCGGCCGAGTACGTGGCGCTCAACCCGCTGGCCGGCATCCCGACGCTGATCGACGGCGACCTCGTGCTGACGGAGTCCAACGCGATCCTCCGCTACCTCGCCAACCGGTACGGCGGCGAGGAGCTCTATCCCGCCGACCCCGTCGCGCGGGCGCCGATCGACGAGCTGCTCGATCGCTACGCGCTGACATTCCGCCCGGCGTTCTTCTCGATCGAGGTGCTGGCGCTGGGATTTACGCCGCAGGGCGGCTTCGGCTCCGCGCCGGCCGACCCGGAGGCGGCCGCGGCCCGGGCGCAGGAGGTCGCCGGGACGCTTCGCACCTTCGATGCGCTGATCGATTCCGGCGGGTACGCGCTCGGCCCGTTCACGATCGGGGACTGTGCCGCGGCGCCGGTGCTCTACCGGACGACCCACACCGGCATGGATCTCTCGCCCTACCCAAACCTGCTCCGCTGGCGGGAGACCGTGTGCGCCCGCCCGGCGTTCGCTCAGGCCGTGCCGGTTCAGTAGCCCGGGCCGTGGACTGACGGACCGACCGGGCGTAGACTTCGACTCATGTCCAACATCGATGATCTCGAGGAATACGACGCAGAGCTCGAGCTCCGGCTGAAGCGCGAGTACGCGACGGTGTTCGGCCTCTTCCGCTACTGCGTGTTGACGGCAGAGGCGACATATCTGTGCAACCGGCTGCAGATCGAGCACGCCCACCAGGCCTCGTATCCGCTGGTGCACCTCACGATGGAGGACGTCTGGGTGTGGGACAAGAACCGGCCGAGCCGGATCATTCCCCGCACCGAGGTGCACACGACTCAGGACGTGACCGTCGAGGAGCTGAAGACCGAGAGCGGCGTCGACACGACGCTGCCGATCGGGTTCGAGCTCGGCAGCGACGAGTAGTCGTCCTCCGGCCACATGCTCCTCGCGCTGGACGTCGGCAACACGCAGACGGTCGTCGGGCTCTACGACGGCGAGTTGCTGCGCGACCACTGGCGCACGACCAGCGTCCGCTCGCGCACCGCTGACGAGCTGGCGGTCGAGCTGTCCGGCCTGCTGGCGATCCGCGGTCGCTCGTTCGAGGACATCTCGGCGACGGTCGCCTCGTCTGGTGTCCCCCAGATCACGGTGGCCCTCGCCGAGATGGCGCGGGCGCACCTCGGCCACGAAGCCCTGATCGTCGGCCCCGGCGTGCGCACGGGGCTGCCGCTGATGGTCGACAGCCCCCACGAGGTCGGGCCAGACCGGGTGGCGAACTGCGTCGCCGCGCTGGCGCTGCGCCCCGGGCCGCTGGTCGTCGTCGACTTCGGCACCGCCATCAACTTCGACGCCGTCTCGGCCGCCGGCGAGTTCATCGGCGGCGCGATCGCGCCCGGGCTCGAGGTCGCGGTGAACGCCCTCGGCGCGCGAGCCGCTCGGCTGTTCGGGATCGAGCTGGCGGCGCCGCGGACGGCGATCGGCAAGAACACCGCCGAGAACATGCAGTCGGGTGCGGTGTTCGGCTTCGCCGGGCTGGTCGACGGGCTCGTGCGAAGGTTCGCCGTCGAGCTGGGCGGCGACATCGGCGTGATCGCGACGGGAGGGCTGGCGGGCCTGGTCGTGCCGCACTGCGAGACGGTCGACGACGTCGAGCCGTGGCTCACGCTGGACGGTCTACGGCTGATCTGGAGCCGCAACCAGCAGTAGGCAGGATGCGTGGTGCCGGGCACAGTGCCCGGCACGGTGCCGGGCACAGTGCCAGGGCCGACGGCGGGCGTTGCGAAGCCGTCACGGGTTTGGCACAGGCCGGCACGGGTTGTGACGGGTTCGCCGTTGACGCCGCCGCTCGGCCGAGGCATCGGGCGGCGCGGGTCTTGCGTTGGCTGGACCTATGCAGAGGCGAGGGCAAATCTCTTTGCGGGATGCAGCGGCGCGGCCCATACTGTCCGGCATGAATCGTGAAGCGCTCATGGAGGTCGCCGCATGATCCGCACCGGGGACGAGTACCGCGACTCGATCCGCGACGGCCGCGACGTCTGGATCGACGGCGAGCGGGTCAAGGACGTCACCGAGCATCCGATGTTCAAGCCACTGGTCGACGCCCGCGCCCGCATCTACGACATGGCGCACGACGACGCGACGCGCGACGTCATGTCGTACGTCGACCCTGACACCGGCGAGCGCAACGCCATCGGTCTGCGCCTCCCGCACACGCGCGAGGACTGGCACGACAAGCGCCGGGCGGTCGACGCCGTGATGGACGACCTGCGGGGCGTCGTGATCCGGGTCGGCGACGAGACCGTCGGCGAGATGTGGTCGCTGTACGACGGCCAGGACGTCCTCAACGAGGTCGACCCGCAGTTCTCGGAGAACATCACCCGCCACATCCACCGCGTGCTGCACGCCGACCCGTTCCACGTGTCCGCCAACACGGATCCCAAGGGCGATCGCTCGAAGCGTCCCCAGGATCAGGACCCGGACATGCTTCTGCACCTCGTTCGCGAGACCGACAACGGCATCGTCGTGCGCGGCGCGAAGTACGAGACGGCGGCGGCCTACGCGAACCAGGCGTTCGTGAAGCCGACCATTGCCAACTGGGGCGACAGCGAGCTGTCCGACTACGCGCTGGGCTTCATCGTCGACATGGGCTCGCCGGGGATCAAGCACATCTGCCGCACCGGGTTCGCCGGCCGGCGGCCGGCCGAGGACTACCCGCTGGCCAGCCGCTTCGACGAGGTCGACACGCTGGTCGTGTTCGACGACGTCGAGGTGCCCTGGGAGAACGTGCTGTTCTACCGCCACACCCGCGCCGCCACATTCATCCGGGCGACGCTGCACCGCTACAGCGCGTTCGCCTTCGTCCAGCGGATCGAGCGGGTCGCCGACATGCTGATCGGCGCCGCGCTGTTCAACGTCCGCCAGACCGGCCTCGAGCGGCAGCAGGCGGTGCAGGAGAAGCTGGCGACGCTGGCCTGCTACCGGGAAGGGATCAACGCGCACCTGACGGCGGCGATCGCCGAGGCGCAGGAGTCGCCCGGCGGCCTGCTGATGCCGAACCAGTCGCTGCTCTACACGGGCCGCGTGCTGGCCTGCTCCCAGCTGCCGGCGATGATGCACATCGCCCGCGAGCTGATCGGCGGCCAGATCTGCGTGACGCCGGACAGCGCGACGTTCGCGAACCCGGAGACGGCGCCGTGGATGGAGAAGTTCTATTCGATCAACGAACGGTGGCAGTGGGACGACCGGCGCCGGCTGCTGGTGTTCGCCCGCGACCTGCTGAACTCCGACTACGCCGGGCACCGGCTGACCTTCCAGCTGTTCGCGCAGTCGCCGCCGTTCGCGCACCTGGGCGCCGTCTACCGCAACTTCGACTTCGACCGCTCGCTGGAGATCGTCCAGGCGTCGGCCGGCCTCTCCGACCGCGTGCTCGCCGGGACGCCGGCATGACTCACCGCCGCATCCGGCCCTTCAACACCCGCGAGACCTACCCCGAGCAGAACCTCGACAACGACCTCTGCCAGGCCGTCGTCGCCGGCAACACGGTGTATCTGCGTGGTCAGATCGGCCAGGACCTGGACACCCGGGAGTCGGTCGGCATCGGCGACGTCGAGGCGCAGGCCGAGAAAGCGATGGCCAACATCGCGATGCTGCTCGAGGAGGCCGGCGCGAAGCTCGAGGACATCGTCAAGATCGTCGTCTACCTGACCGACATCCGCTACCGGGAGCCCGTGTACCGGGTGATGGGCCGCTGGCTGAAGGGCGTGTTCCCGGTCTCGACGGGCCTGGTGGTGACCGCGCTCGCGCGACCCGAGTGGGTCGTCGAGATCGACGCGACCGCGGTGATCCCGGAGGACCGCCGGTGACGTTCTCGCTGGTCGGCCGCTGCGAACGCACGCGCATGCTGGGCATCGCCGTGTCGTCCTCCAGCCCGGCGGTGGCCGCCCGCTGCGCGCACGTCCGGCCGGGCGTCGGCGCGGTCGCCAGCCAGAACGTGACCGATCCGCGGCTGGGCCCGCGGATCCTCGACGGGCTCGCCGCGGGGAGCGATCCGGCGGCCGTGATCGCGTCCCTGGAGGAGGAACGGGGGATCGAGTGGCGGCAGCTGACAGCGGTCGGCGCCGACGGGCGCACGGCGGCCCGCTCGGGCGCCCGCACGCTCGGCCGCCACGGCGCCGCCGAGGGACGCGACTGCGTCGGCGCCGGGAACCTGCTGGCCTCGGACGATGTGCCGGCGGCCATGGTTGATGCCTTCCAGCACGATCCGGCGGCGCACCTGGCGGACCGGCTGCTCCGCGGCCTGGCGGCGGGTCTGGCCGCCGGCGGGGAGGAGGGGCCGGTGCGCTCGGCCGGCGTCGTCGTCTGCGGCGCCGCGGCATGGCCGAGCACCGATCTGCGGGTCGACTGGCACGACAGCCCGATCGAGGAGCTGGCCGCCGTATGGCAGGTCTGGGCGCCGCAGGAGGACGACTACGTGACGCGGGCGCTCGACCCGGATTCGGCGCCGGGCTTCGGCGTCCCCGGCGAGTGAGGTTCACGCTGCAACAATCCGCCTTCCGACACCCGACGACCCGAGGAGCCCGCAGATGAGCGCCCACCCGCTGGATCCCCTGACCCCCGAGGAGCTCGCCCGCGCGGTCGAGGTCGTCCGCAGGGACTGCGACCTGGGGAGCCGTGTGCGCTTCATCCGCGTCGATCTCGAGGAGCCTGCCAAGCCGGAGCTGGCGAGCGAGTCTCCGCCTCCGCGGCGGCGAGCGCTCGTCGTCATCCTCGACAACGACGCCAGGGTGAGCTTCGAGGGGATCATCGACCTGGAGAGCGGCGGCGTCGAGCGCTGGACGCCGCTGGACGGTGTCCAGCCGGCGATCTCGGCCGACGAGTTCGTCGAGGCCGCCGAGGCGGTGCGGGCCGATCCGGACTACCGCGAGGCCCTGGCCCGCCGTGGGATCACCGGCGATGCCCTCGACTCGGTGCACATCGAGCCGTGGTCGGTCGGCTCGTTCGAGACCTCGGACCGGCGACTCGCCCGAGCGCTCTCCTGGCTGCGCTCGTCCGACGACGACGTCAACCCGTACGCCCGCCCGATCGGGCGGCTGGTTGCGGTCGTCGATCTGAACGAGATGACGGTCGTCCGCGTCGACGACCACGGCGTCGTGCCGATCCCGCCGGAGAGCGCGGACTACCGCGACGGTGCGGGCGGGCCGTATCGCGCCGACCAGAAGCCGCTGGAGATCGTGCAGCCGGACGGCCCCAGCTTCGTGCTGGACGGCCGCGAGCTGCGATGGCAGAAGTGGCGGATGCGGGTCGGGTTCGCAAACCGCGAGGGCCTCGTGCTCCACCAGATCTCGTACGAGGACGACGGCGAGCTCCGCTCCGTGTGCCACCGCGCGTCGATCGCCGAGCTGGTCATTCCCTACGGCGATCCCAGCCCGACCATGCACTTCAAGAACGTCTTCGACATCGGCGAGTACGGCCTGGGACCGCTGATCAACGAGCTGGAGCTGGGCTGCGACTGCCTTGGCGAGATCCGTTACCTCGACTCGTCGTTCGTCGATACCAAGGGCAACGTGCAGGTGCTGCGAAACGCCATCTGCATCCACGAGGAGGACTACGGCATCCTCTGGAAGCACCGGGACGACCGCACCACCCGCCACGACGTCGCCCGGTCGCGCCGCCTGGTGGTGTCCTGCGTGGCGACGGTCGGCAACTACGAGTACGGCTTCTACTGGCTGTTCTACCAGGACGGCACGATCGAGTTCGAGGGCAAGCTGACGGGGATCATGCACACCGCGGGTGTTCCGATCGGCGCCGCCGGGCCGCACTCGACCGAGGTCGCCCCAGGGGTCGCCGCCGGCTATCACCAGCATTTCCTCACCGCGCGCCTGGACATGGACGTTGACGGCATCGACAACGTGCCGGTCGAGATCGAGGCGGCACCCGTGCCCGCCGGTCCCGAGAACGAGGACGGCAGCGCGTTCGTCTGCGACCGGCGCGTGCTCGCCAGCGAGTCTGCGGCCAAGCGAACGGTGTCGCCGCTGACGGCGCGGCGGTGGCGAGTGGAGAGCTCGCGGCGGCGCAACCGGATGGGCGGCCCGACGGCGTTCGAGCTCGTGCCCGGGGAGACCGTCGCGGCGATGGCGCATCCCGACTCGCAGTTCCGCAAGCGGGCCGGCTTCCTCGACCACTCGCTGTGGGTGACGCCGTACAGCCCCGACGAGCGCTACCCGGCGGGCGACTACCCGAACCAGCACGCCGGCGGCGACGGGCTGCCGCGGTGGACGGCCGGCGACCGGCCGCTCGAGAACGAGGACGTGGTGCTCTGGTACACGTTCGGCGCGCACCACGTGCCGCGGCTGGAGGACTGGCCGGTGATGCCGGTCGCCTACTGCGGATTCCACCTGCGGCCGGTCGGGTTCTTCGACCGCAGCCCGGCGCTCGACGTCCCGCCGCCGCCCGCGGCGCACTGCGGGCACGGCTGATGCTGCGCAGCCATCCCGGCCGACCCAGGTGTCCAACTCCGCGGTAGGTGCATCGTCAAATCAGGTGTGCCGAAGTGGCTTGCGTGCACTCTGCTCGGACTGGTGACAGTCGCGTTCATTGGAGCGGTTTGGTTCTTCTCGTTCCACCAGCGCGCGTCGGAGGCGCGGGTCACTCGCGTCGTGTACGCCAAGTATGGGAGGGCCGGTGCTCCGATCAGGTGCGTCGCCCAGAACGGCAACCACTCGACGTTCCACTGCCTCAGCCCCCGGTTTGGCGACGATCCTTCGTGCCTGCCGGTCGACGTGGACGCGTTCGGCAACATCTCTCTTCCCGGCGAGGTGGCGACGTGCGAGTGATGACCGCTGGGTAGGTCAGCTCTGGCGGACGTGGATCTCGCCGGAGCGGATCATGTCGCGCACGGTCTGCCGCGAGATCCGCCTGACCGCCGCGTGGTCGAACCAGCCGTCCTGGGAGACGTGGCCTCCGTCCCATGCACGCCCGCACACCTTGGCGAACAGCTTCTGGGTGTCGGCGGCCGAGAACGGGTTGGTCTGATTCTGCTCGGCGCTGTTGACGGCCGCGCAGGTGCATACGGCGACGAACGTCTTGCGCCCGCGATCCTGGTAGAGCTGCGGCCAGTTGATCGCCGTCCCCTGGACGTACGGACCGAGGTCGGCGCAGAAATCGGCGGCGAGGGCTTCCAGCCCGCCGGGGATGCGTGCCGCGATGTCCGGTGTCACGCCGGCGCCCAGGCCCTCGCGGTAGGCGACCTGGCAGATCGGCGTTATCAGCTCCGGGTGCGACCTGATCAGCTTTGCGGGTCGTCGCTGCTCGCGCCGTCCTCGAGCATGCCCTCGTCCTCGACCTCCTTGCAGATGGCCGCCGTGGCCGCCTTCACCTTGGAGTCGTCGGCGATCGTCTGGGCCACCCCGCTGTCGAGCCGGTCGCCGCTCTGGAGGAAGCTCTTGAGGCTGTGCTTCTGGCACTCGGCGATGCGGTCCTCCGAGGATGAGCTGCCGCAAGCCGCAACCGCGAGCATGATCGCCAGCGCGATCGCCACCGTCCCCATGCGCCTCACGTTTCGAGCGTATCCATCAGACCGGACGGAGCTAGCGGTGCCGGCGGCGGTACGCCCGAGTCTTCGTCCGGTTGCCGCAGTACTTCATCGAGCACCACGCGCTGGACTGGTTGCGCGAGTGGTCGTAGTACGCCCAGCCGCAGCGCCGGCAAGCCTTCATCCGCTGCCAGCTGCCGTCGGCCATCGACGTGTAGACGATGGCGACGACCTGGCCCAGCGCTCCGTCGAGGCCGGGATCGAGCGGGACCAGCCGGGAGCCGTCATTCCCGAAGGCGATCGTCAGCTGGGCCGTCCGCGCCGCCCGCTCGAGCGTCTCGGCCGCGGAGGCCGTGTCGGTCTCCACGAGCCCGTTGTGCCACAGCATCGCCCGCAGCGCCTCGCGAACTTCCTTGGTGCGCGCGACGTCCGAACCGGTGAGCGGCCGCGGCCCGGCCGTCAGCCCGAACTCCTCGAGCCAGAGCTCCAGCGTTCCGGTCCGGTCGAGCGAGTCGACGACGCCGTGATTGACGGTGTTGACGAGCGCCTGGACGGTGCGCAGGGTGCCCGGCGCGTGCTCGCGGTCGCCGGGCTTGAACCGCCACGGATGGGGGCCGAGATCCATGCTCTCCGAGCCTAGCCGGAGCATCGACACCGGTCAACCGCTGATACGAGTGTTGATATCCGGTCTAGGAGCTGATTCGACACAGCTGATCGCTCTTGAACAGTGTCGGGGAACCGGGTAGGATCGGTACATGGAGTCGACCTCCGTCTCGCGGTTGCGTGGCCTGGCCGCGCCGCTGCGGCTGGCCCGCGCCCGGATCGCCGCGCGGCCCGGCCGGGGACTGCTCGCCGCGCTGGGCGTCGCCGCCGCCGTTGCGATGCTGGCGGCCACGGCCTCCGGGGGGCGGATCGCCTCAGAGCGCGCGCTCGACCGGGCGATCGACCGGCTGCCCGCGGGCCAGCGTGCGCTGACCGTCACCCACGCGGGGCCGGTCGAGAACTACGCGGCGGCCAACAGCCGGGCGCGCGCGGCGCTGCACGGTCTGGCTCCCGGCGAGCCGGCGGCGTCGGTGCTGTATCGCACCCTGCGGCTCGATCACGGCATCGTGCTGCTGGGGGCGGTCGACGACATCGGCCGCTACGTCCGGCTGACCGGCGGCCGGCTGCCGCGGTCGTGCACCCCCGAGCGCTGCGAGGTGCTGCAGGTGGACGGCTCGCCGCTGGACGAGACCGCGACCGAGGGCGCGAGGTTCGTCACCGTCGGCACAGCCGTCCTGCGGTCGGCACTGCCGTTCGGCTCGACGGCGAACCTGGGCGAGGCCGCCGGGTCGCGCAAGCCGCCGCCGACGCTTCTTGCAGGCGACGTCTCGGCGATGGCGCTGATGCCAGGACTGACGACGTCCTACCGGACCTTCAACTGGAGCGAGCCGCTGCCGTCGGGCATCCGCAGCTGGGAGATCGACGGGCTGCTCAACAGCGAGGCGCACACGCTGTCCGCGCTGGAAACGGGCGATACGAACTGGGTGCTGTCCGGGCCGGATCAGGCGCTGGTCGAGGCCCGCGACTCGGGCCAGGTCGCCGGCCGGCGGATGCTGCTGGTCGGCGGCGAGGCCGCGGCGCTGCTTCTGGGCTTCACCCTGCTGGCCGCCGTCGGCCTGCGCCGGGACTCGGCGGCCGAGCGGCGCCGCCTGGAGCGGCGCGGTGCCCGAGCGTCGCAGCTGCTGGTGTTCTCGCTGGCCGATTCCGGGTGGGTCGCGCTGGTCGGGGTCGCGCTGGGCGCGGCCGTTGGAGTGATGGTCGCGGCGTTCGCGGCCGCTGCGGCCGGGATCGACGCCTGGGGCCTGCTCCGCCACTCGGTGCTGGGCACCCCCGGAGTCATCGGCCTGATCGTCTGCTGGGCGGTGGCCACGGCGCTGCTGGTGGCAGTGCAGCTGGTGCCGTCCGGAGCGCGGCTCGGCCGCGCCGCCGATCTGGTGGCGCTGGGAGCACTGGCCGCGCTCGTCCTCGCCCTCGCCCGCGGCGGCACGAACGCGGGCGACCTGGCCGGCCGCTCCGATCCACTGCTGCCCGCGCTACCGCTGCTCGCGGCGCTGGTGGCCGGCATCGCCGTCGCCCGCCTGCTGGGGTGGGCGATGCGCAGCACCGAGCGGCTGGCTCGCCGCGGGCCGATGTCCCTCCGGCTGGCGGCACTGTCGCTGGCCCGCGACCCAGGCCCGGCGGCGATCACCGCAGGGTTCCTGGCGGTGGCGTTCGGACTCGGCATCCTGGCGTCGTCGTATCGGGCAACGCTCGAGGGCGGCCAACGCGACGAGGCCGCCTACGCCGTGCCCGCGGACGTGATCGCCCGCGAGGGAGCGGCGCTGGTGCGGCCCCTGGATGTCGCGCCGCTCTCCGAGTGGCGCTCGCTCCCCGGCAGCCCGCGGGCGCTGCCCGTGCTTCGGCTGCCGGCATCGACCGCGGTCGGCGGCGCGTCGAGCGGGTCGATCCAGGTGCTCGGCGTGCCGGCCGACGCCCTGGCATCGTTGCGCCTGTCGGGCGACGGCTTCCAGCCATCCGAAATAGCCAGTCGCCTCGCGCCGGCGCAGCCGATCGCCACAGGCGGTGCGGACATCCCCGCGGGGCCGGTGTCGCTCCCGGTTACTCTGCACGGCGCGCCCGTGACGCTCGCGCTGATCGTCGAGGATTCCGGCGGCTCGGTCGCCTCGGTGCCGATGGGGCTCGTCTCCGGCGGGAAGTCGGTGCTCCACGGCACGGTTCCCCGGGCCGGCCGCCTAGTCGCCGTCGAGCTCGGGCTGGACGAGGCCGGCGCGCGTGCCGCACTGCATCAGGGGGCGGAGGGAGGGGCGTTCACCTCCGCCGACGGCACCCTCGGGCTGGGTGAGCTGACCGCCTCCGGCGCCCCGGTCACCGACTGGCAGGGATGGATCGGCAAGGGCGGCGTCGACGCGTCGAGCGCGGGCGACATCGGATACTCGATCAACGGCGTGGCCCGGACGCTGTTCCGCGCGCCGCAGCCGACCGACGGCAAGACACTGCCGGTGCTGGTCAGCCAGAACCTCGCGGATGCGGCGGCGGGCGGCTCGCTCGGGCTCTCGTTCGGCGGACGTACGGTGCCCGCGCAGGTGGTCGGCGTGGCCGACCGGTTCCCAACAATCGCCGGCGACAGCTTCGTGGTGGCGGACGAGCGCTGGCTCGCCTCGGCCCTCGGCGCTGACGATCCCGGCGCGGGTCGTCCTCAGGAGCTGTGGCTGACGACGCCCGACCGCGGCAGGTCGGGCGATCTGCAGCGCGCGCTGGCTCAGCGCCCCTACGACGCCCTCGCGTTCGCCTCGTACGACGGGACGCTCGACCGGCTGCGCACCGACCCGCTCGCCCGCGGCATCCTGGTCGCGCTGGAGGCGGGCGCGGTGCTGGCGCTTGCGCTCGCCCTGGGCGGCCTGCTGCTGTCCGTGGCCAGCGCCGTTCGCGACGAGCGCGCCGAGCTGTTCGACCTGGAAGCCCAGGGCGTGGCGCCCCGCGACCTGCGCACCGAGCTGCGCCTGCGGGCGGCGCTGGTCGGCGGCGCCGGCCTGATCGCCGGGCTGCTGGTCGGTGCGCTGCTCTCGCGGCTGGCCGCCGACCTCGTCCAGGTCGCCGCCGGCGGCGGAGCGCCGCAGCCGCCGCTCGAGCCGCGGGCTGGATGGGCACCGTTGCTGGCGGGCATCCTGCTGTTCGGGCTGCTGGCCTGGGCCGGCATCGGCGTGCTGACGCGCGTCGTGTTCTCGCGCCCGCTGCCGCGGCGGCCGACCGGGGTGGCGCCGTGAACGCCGTGCTCATGCGAGATGTGTTCCGGATCCACTGCACCGCCGAGGGCGACGCCGCGGCGCTGCAGGGCATGACCCTCGACGTCGAGGAGGGCGAGGTGGTGGTGGTGCTGGGGCCGAGCGGGTCGGGCAAGAGCACGCTGCTGCGGATCCTGGCCGCCCTTGAGCGGCCGTCCGCCGGCGTCGCCCGGGTGCTGGGCGAGGACGTCGCGCACCTTCACGGCCGCCGGGCCGCGGAGTTCCGCGCGCGGAACCTCGGCCTGGTCGACCAGCACTACGACCGCGCCCTGACGCCGGACCTGCCGTGCGGCGAGATCGTCGGTCTCCAGCAGGCCCTGCGCGGCGTCGATCCGGCGACCCGACGGGCGCGGGCGATGGAGCTGCTCGAGGCGGTCGGGCTGGGGGATGCAGCCGGCGCCCGTCCCGGAGAGCTGTCCGGCGGCCAGCAGCAGCGCGTGGCGCTGTGCGCGGCGCTCGCCCACCGGCCGAAACTGCTGCTGGCGGATGAGCCGTCCGGCGAGCTGGATGCGGCCAACGCCGCCGAGGTCTACCGGCTGATCCGCGAGCTGGCCCGCGATGTGGGGGGCACGGCGGTGATCGTCAGCCACGACCCGGGGTCGGAGGCGATCGCCGACCGGGTGGTGCGCGTCCGCGACGGCCGGCTCAGCCAGGAGACGGTGGGCGACGGTGAGGCGCTGGTCGTCGGTCGCGGCGGGTGGGTGCACGTGCCCGCCGACCTGCTGGACGGGGCGACGCACCTGCGGGCCCACCGCGACGAGGACGGCGTTGTCCTCGAGACCGCGGCCCGCCGCGACCTGCCCGCCGACGAGCAGCCGCCGGACGAACCGCCGGTGCCCGGCGCGGTCGTGGCCGAGCTGGCGTCGGTGCACAAGTCGTTCGGCGCACGCACGGTGTTCGACGGGTTCAGCGCGGAGTTCCACCGCGGGCTGCTGACCACGATCGCCGGCCGGTCGGGTACCGGCAAGAGCACCCTGCTGCACATGCTCGCCGGGCTGGAGCGCCCCGGCGGCGGCGAAGTGCTGGTCTGCGGCGAGTCGCTGGGCAGGCTCGATCGCGAGGGGCTCGCCGAGGTGCGGCGGCGGCACATCGCGGTTGTCGGGCAGGACCCGGGGCTCGTCGCGTTCATGTCCGCCGCCGAGAACGTCGCGCTGGCCGCGTCGCTGCGCGGCGTCGCCGACCCCGATGCGGAGGCCGAGCGGCTGCTGGCCGACGTCGGATTGGCCGAGCGGGCGTCGCAGCGCGTGTCGCGCCTGTCGGCTGGCGAACGGCAGCGGACGGCGATCGCCCGTGCGCTGGTCGGCGGCCCCGACCTGATGCTGGTCGACGAGCCCACCTCGCGGCTCGACCGGGCGAACGCGGCGCCGGTCGCCCGCCTGCTGGCCCGAGCCGCCCACGAGCGGGGGATCGCCGTGATCTGCGCGACCCATGACCCGCTGCTGCTCGAGCACTCCGACGTCCGCATCTCGCTGGGCTGATGACCGACGTAAACTCCGCGCGAGGAGGTGCAACATGAGCGACTACGCGGTGGCAACACTCGACCAGATCGACGAGATGGAGGACGGAAGGTGCCCGTGGAGGCCGGTGCGGGCCCACTTCGGGATCACGTCCTTCGGCATCAACGCGTTCACGGGCAAGCGGGCCGGCGACCGGCTGATCAACGAACACGACGAGGCCGATAACGACGGGCACGAGGAGCTGTACCTCGTGCAGACCGGACGGGCACGGTTCGAGCTGGACGGCGAGACGCTCGACGCCCCGGCCGGGACGCTGGTGTTCGCCCCGCCGAACGTGCGCCGGACGGCATTCGCCGAAGAGCCGGGAACGACGCTGATCGCACTCGGCGGCACGCCCGGCAAGGTGTACGAGGTCGGCGGCTGGGAGCTGTGGGCGCCGATCAACCCGCTGTACGAGGCGGGTGACTACGCTGGTGCCGCCGATCGAGCGCGGGAGGTCGCCGAAGCCAACCCCGAGATGCCGCTGCTGATGTACAACCTCGCCTGCTGCGAGAGCCTGGCCGGCCGCTCCGATGACGCGATCGGCCACCTGCGCTCGGCGATCGAGCGCAAGGGGGAGCTGCGCCAGATGGCGGCCGAGGACACCGACTTCGACCCGGTACGCGGCGAGGAGCCGTTCAGGCAGCTGATCGGCTAGCGCGCTCCCAGACCACCGGGAACAGCGGGTGGTCCATCGGCGCACCGGCGGGCAGCTCGTCCTCGAGCCCAGGAAACGCCGGCGACGTCGTCCAGTGCCGTGGGGCGTGGGTGACGTCGTCGCCGAGCAGGCGCACCGAGAAGGCGCGGCGGCGGCCGGCGCTGCCCCCGGCGGCGTGCAACGTCAGCATGTTGAAGAACACGGCGTCGCCCGGCTCGAGCGCCCAGCCGAGGATCGGGAAGGCGTCGCGGTCGGCCTCGATGTCAGGCAGGTCGGCGAGCGTGCCCTCCGGGAACCACTTCGCGGCGCCCGCCATGAACGTCCGCGGCATCAGCCACGGGCCGAGATGGGAGCCGCCGACGAACTCGAGCGTCGACTCGCGCGGCACCGGATCGACCGGAATCCACACGCTGCATGTCTGCGAGCCGTCGACGTTGTAGTACGGCTGGTCCTGGTGCCAGGGCGTGCGCTGGCGTGTGCCCGCCTCCTTGACCAGCACGTGGTCGTGGAACAGGCGCACTGAGTCGCTGCCCATCAGCTCGCCGGCGTCGGCGGCGATGCCCGAGCTGCGGATCACCCGCTCGAACTCCCCGATCGCGCCCCAGTTGCAGAAGTCCTCGAAGAATCGCCCGGGGTCGTTGTCGCGACTGGCGACGAGAGCACGGTCACTTGGAGTCGTCAGGTTCCGCTCGATGCCCTGTTCCACCAGCGCCACCTCGTCCGCCGAGAGGGCGCCGCGAACGCACACGGCGCCGTCCCGGCGGAAGGCCTCGATTAGCGTGGCGTCGACCACGCCCGCATCCTACGCGGGAAGCGCTCCCGGAGGTCCGAGGATCTCGACGCGGTAGCCGGTGTCGCGCTGGAGCTGCGCGACCGCCTCGAAGTCCGGCTCGATCGGGTCGGCGGGGATCTCCAGGCGCGGCGCGGGCGTGCCGAACGCCTCGATGAATCGCTCGAAGCCGGCGGGCGTGCCGGTGACCAGCACCCGGGCCGTCTCGGACTCGATCCGGTAGGTGTGCGGCACGCCGCGCGGGGCGAGGACGGTGTCGCCGGCGCCCAGCCGCACCACATCGGCGCCGTGGTAGACGGTGATCTCGCCGTCCAGCACGTGGAAGATCTCGTCGTCGATGTGGTGGACGTGCAGCGGCGGCATGCTCCCGCCGCGGCCCGAGACCTCGACCACGCAGCTTCGTCCCTCGGTCTCCTCGCCCCCGACCAGCACACGGCCGAGGGTGTCCGCGAACCAGTAGTCGCGGGTGCTTGTGCGTTCGATGGTGGACATCGCAGCTCCTCCTGTTGTAAACTCTGATTGAGAGTTTATAACTCGGAATCAGAGCTTTGTCAAGCGACGCACTCACCCCCTTCTCGCACGTCGTCCTCGTCCTCGTCGGCGAGGGCGGCGCCGGCCCGCACGACCTCGTCCGGATGGCCCGCCAGGGGCGCATGTACTGGGACGCCGCCGACAGCCAGTACTACGCCGAGCCCAAGCGGCTCGCACGGCTCGGCTACCTGACGGCCGAGAAGCGGCCGGGCAAGACCCGTGAGCGGACGCACTACATGCTTACCGACAGGGGCCGTCAGGCGATCACCGAGTGGGTACGGCAGCCGGCGACTTTCCCGCGCACGCAGAACGAGGTGGTCGTGCGGGTGATCGCCGGCGATCTGGTGGACGATGACGCCGCGGTGCTCGCTGGCCTGGAGGCGCTGCGTGCCGACCTCGCGGACATCCGGCAGCGGATCGCGACCGGCGAGGAGGTCGCGCACTCGCTGCCGCATCGCGAGCGGTACCTGCTGCTGGCCCACGGGCTGACCCGCCGCGTCCTGGCGGCCTACGAGGACTGGCTGGACGATGTTGAACGGGAACTCAAACCGGGCCCGCCGCGCTGCTAGGATCGCCCGGTGATTGGCGAGCGCGCCACCGGCGAGACCAAGGGCCTCAAAGCCGGCGCGCTGGGATTCGTCTCGAACGTCGTCATCGGCGTCGCCTCCACTGCACCCGGGTACAGCCTGGCCGCGTCGCTCGGCCTGGTGGTCGCAGCCGTCGGGCTCCAGTCGCCGGCGATCATGCTGCTGGCATTCGTCCCGATGCTGCTGATCGCGGCGTCCTACTACTACATGAACCGCGCCGACGCAGACGCGGGGACGACCTTCAGTTGGGTGACTCTCGCCATGGGGCCGTGGCTGGGCTGGCTGGGCGGCTGGGCCATCGTCGTGGCGGACATCATCGTGATGGCCAACCTGTCGCAGATCGCCGGCATCTACACGTTCCTGCTGGTCGGCGCGGACAGCTACGCGGCCTCGACGTTCTGGGTGACGCTGGTCGGCGTGCTGTGGATCGTGATCATGACGGCGATCTGCTACATCGGCGTCGAGCTGTCGGCGAAGACCCAGTGGTACCTGCTGGCGGCGGAGATCATCACGCTGGCCGTGTTCGCCGTGGTTGCGCTGTGGAAGGTGTACGTGAACTCGCCTCCCGGCTCGGTCGACCCGTCGCTTTCATGGCTGAACCCGTTCGAGATCCCCAGTACGAATGCGCTGGTGGCCGGGATTCTGGTGGCGGTGTTCATCTACTGGGGGTGGGACAGCACCGTCACCGTCAACGAGGAGTCGCACGATCCCAACCATGGGCCGGGGCTGGCGGCGATCGTCGCGACGCTGGTGCTGGTCGGCATCTACGTGATCGTGTCGATCGCTGCCCAGGCGTACGCCGGGCCCGACTACCTGGTCAAGAACTCGGATGACGTGCTCTCGGCGCTCGGCGGAAACGTGCTCGGCTCGCCGCTCGACAAGCTGCTGATCATCGCCGTGCTGACGTCGGCGTCGGCGTCCACTCAGACGACGATCCTGCCGACGACGCGCACCGTGCTGTCGATGGCGTACCACGGGGCCGCGCCGAAGAGGTTCGCGCGGATCCACCCGCAGCACCTGACGCCGTCGACGGCGACGATCTGGATGGGCGTCCTCTCGGTTGGCTGGTACGTCGGCCTGACGGTGCTGTCCGAGGACGTGCTGTTCGACTCGATCGCGTCGCTCGGCCTGATGATCGCCTTCTACTACGGGCTCACCGGGTACGCCTGCGCGATTTACTACCGCCACGAGCTGTTCAAGAGCGCGAAGAACCTGATCCTGATCGGCGTTGCGCCGGTGGTCGGCGGGATCATGCTGACCTACGTCTTCATCAAGTCGTGCATCGAGCTATCCGACCCGGCGAACTCCGAGTCCGGCAACTCCTGGCTGGGGCTCGGCCCGCCGCTGGTGATCGGCGGGTTCTTCCTCGTGCTGGGGGTCGTGCTGATGGTCGCCTGGTACGCCAAGGCGCCTGCGTTCTTCCGGCGGCGGCCCGAGGTGGTCGATCCCGCCGTGCTGTCCGCCCGGGAGCCGTAAGGTGCCCGGGTGCAGCTGCGCTCCCTGACGGCGTACCCGGAAATCGTCGTCGCCGGGGTGCGCCACGGGCTGTCCCACAACGTGACGTCGCTGGCCGCGGCGATCGCATACAACGCGTTCCTGGCCGTTCCCGCGTCGCTGATGGTGGCACTCGGCGTGTTCACCCTGGTCGAGCGGCCCGACGACGTCGGCACGCTGGTCGACAACTACGACGTGTTGCCGCCCGAGGCGCAGACGCTGATCACCGACACGCTGCAGCGGCTGGCGCAGTCGCAGGACGGCGGCCCGCTGGTGCTGGTCGGGCTCGTGGTGGCGCTGTGGTCGGTCTCTGGGGCGCT
Source organism: uncultured Actinomycetes bacterium (assembly GCA_963809205.1). Taxonomy (GTDB): domain Bacteria; phylum Actinomycetota; class Thermoleophilia; order Gaiellales; family JAICJC01; genus DATLLN01. The sequence continues at coordinate 295,611 of CAWEIS010000025.1, forward strand.
GACCACGATGATGTGGGCACTGACGATGGCGTCGCAGGGACGCCGCGACCGGCGCAGCTTCGTTCGTAAGCGCGTGGTCGCGCTGTCGCTGCTCGGATGCGTGCTGCTGGGCGCGGCGGCGCTGCTCGTCCTGCAGGTGTTCGGCCCGACCATCGCCCGCGAGACCGGCCATGACGTCGGTTTGCTGTTCAGCCTGCTCCGCTGGCCGCTGCTGGTGGCCGTGCTGTTCCTGGTGACAACGGCCGTGATGATGCTGGCGCCGGACGACGACGTCGAGCGCACGTGGAGCACCCTGCTGCCCGGCTCGGTGTTCACCGTGGTCGTCGGGCTCGTTGCCTCAGAAGGCTTTGCGATCTACGTCAGCAGGTTCGGCTCGTACAACAAGGCGTGGGGTTCGTTGTCAGGAGTGATCGTGCTGCTTGTCTGGCTGTGGTTGTCAGGATTAGCGATCCTGCTTGGGGGCGAGATCAACGCCGAGGCCGCGAGGCGCCGGGAGGCATCTCGCTGACCGGGCGCGCCGCGGCGGCCGCAGCGTGTCTCGCCGTCGCCCTGGCCGGCTGCGGGTCGGGCGGATCGGGCTCGGCTGCGAGCAGCGACCTCCTGTCGGCGGCGCCGCTGACGCCGGCCGAGCTGGCGGCCGGCCGGCAGATCTTCCGGGATCGCTGCGCGCGCTGCCACACGCTGGCCGACGCCGGCGCTCACGGCACCCGCGGCCCGAACCTCGACGAGATTCGCCTGCCGGCGTTCGCCGTCTCGCAGCAGATCAGGCTCGGCGGCGGCGGGATGCCGGCGTATGCACGTCGGCTGACGGACGAGCAGATCCGCCGGGTGGCCGGCTACGTGGTGGCCAGCCGGGCGGTCGGCGCGGGTTAGGCCGCGCGCCGCAGCCGCTTCTCGCGGTACATCTCCTGGTCGGCGTGCCGCAGCAGGTCGTCCGCGGACATGCCTTCAGCCGGGTACACGGCGACGCCGACGCTGGCGCCCGGGACGACGTGCGCACCGCCGATCGCCGCCGGCATCGACATCGTCGCGCGGATCCGGTCGGCGAGAGCCAGTGCCGAGCTGCGCGCCTCGCCCAGGCCGTGTGCGCGGCCGGTGAGGATCAGGAATTCGTCGCCGCCCAGCCTGCTGACGACGTCCGCGTCGCGCGTGATCGACCGCAGCCGTGAGGCCGCCTCGCGCAGCAGCTCGTCACCGGCCGCGTGGCCGTGGCGGTCGTTGACCGCCTTGAAGTCGTCGAGGTCGACGAACAGCACCGCGAACGAGGTGCACTCGCGCGCCGACCGAGCCAGCTCCTTGGTCAGGTGCTCGTCGAACAGCAGCCGGTTCGCCAGGTCGGTCAGCGGGTCATGGTACGCGAGCTCACGCAGCTTGTCGCGAGCGCGTGCCAGCTCCTCCTCGGCCTTCCGCCGCTCGGTGATGTCGGTGACGATGCCGTCGACCAGCAGCCGGCCGTCGACCCGCCGCGGCGTGCAGCGCTCCCAGACCCACCGGGTGACGCCGTCGAACCCGACCAGGCGGTACTCGAGCTCGGTCGAGACGCCGTCGTGCAGGAGCAGCGCGGTGTCGTCATAGTGCTGCCGGTCCTCGGGGTGGATGCAGGTCTCCCACGCCAGCTCCTCGTCCATCCCCTCGGGGACGCCGCCCAGCAGCGTGTCCAGCGCGGTGCCGATCCAGACGTTGCAGCGGTACGCCTGCTCGTCGAGAAACTCGAACTCGTAGACGTGCACGCCGGCGGAGCCCGCTACGCGGCGGACCAGATCGGCGACGGACAGCGCCTCGGTGATCTCGGGGTCGTGCGAGGACATCGCGCTTGCAAGAGGTATCGACCTCGCGCGGGCTTCCCATGAGGCTCCGGGTGGCACATTGCGACCGCGCGGGCGCTCTCTATCGCTGGTGGCCGTCGCGCTCGGCGAGCCAGGCTCCGAGCCAGGCACCGGCCTGGACTCTCAATGCCTCTCGGTGCAACGTCGACGTGCCAGGCACGGAGCCAGGCACGCGGCTGTCGTCAGCCGCCGCCGTAGATCGAGATCGGCAGGTCGAGCATGCGGTCGCTGTCGCTGTCGGGCAGCAGCGCCATCTCGGCCTCCGCGCGCGCGAGCAGCGGCGCCGCCTCGGGGCACGCCTCGAGCAGGATCGCCTCCGCCAGCTCGACGCTCGGCGCCTGCGTCAGCAGCGCTCGCAGCTCCCGGGCGCCGTCGACGCCGCGCAGGTACCACCCGTAGAACTTGCGGAGGAACCCGACGGCGCGCTCCTCGCCCATCTCGCGCACGACCTCGCGCATGAACCGGACGAGCTCGGCGACCACCTCGTCGCGGTCGGCGTCCGCGCTGCCCGCGCCGGCCATCTCGCGCAGCGCCCACGGCCGGCCCTGCGCGCCGCGGCCGACCATCACGGCGGCGGCGCCGGTGTCGGTGAGCACTCGCTCGGCCGTCTCCCGGTCGGCGATGTCGCCGGAGGCGATGACGGGCACGGAGACCACGTCGACCAGCTCGGCGGTCAGCGTGTGGTCGGCGAACCCCGTGTACATCTGCTGGGCTGAGCGGGGATGGAGCGTCAGCGCGGCGACGCCCAGATCCTCGAGCCGCGGTCCCAGGTCGAGCGCGGCCCTCGAGCCGTTCTTCAGCCCGCGGCGCATCTTCACCGTGACCGGAACGTCGACCGCCTCGACCACGGCGCCGGCGATCCGGCAGGCCAGCTCGTGATCCTCGAGGGCGCTCGCGCCGGCGCCAGTCTTGGTCACCTTGCGCACCGGGCACCCCATGTTGATGTCGACGATGTCCGCGCCGGCGTCCACGACCATCCCGGCGGCCTCGGCCATCCGCTCCGCCTCGGATCCGAAGATCTGCACGGCGAGGGGATGCTCGTCACGGGCGATCCGCAGGTAGCCGAGCGTGCGCTCGTTGCCGTACGAGAGCCCGCACGACGACACCATCTCGCTGCACACGAGGCCGGCGCCGTAGCGACGGCCCTGCCGCCGGAACGCCTGCACCGACACTCCGGCCATCGGCGCCAGCACGATCCGCGACGGAATCTCGACTTCGCCGATGTGCCACGCTGCGGTGAGTTTGGTCATCGGATCCACAGGGTAGCCTGGGCTCAAGCGTGCGTCGCTCCCGCCGATAACGCATCGGCATTTGACCGTACGTTGGCATGCGGATACAATCCCGCGTCCCACGGTGTCAGCCGAGACATGAATCGCCTGGAAATCGGCGGTTTGGCGGCGACACCGTTCGTTTTGTCCGATGTGAACCAGGCAGGGATCCGCGATGGAGAAGGACGTCATTCTCACCCGTGCGGGCTACGAGAAGCTCAAGGAGCAGATCGACGAGCTCGAGACCGTCAAGCGCCGCGAAGTGGCGGACCGAATCCGCGAGGCGCGGGAGTTCGGTGACATTTCCGAGAACTCGGAGTACGACGACGCGAAGAACGAGCAGGCGTTGCTCGAGGCGCGGATCGCCCGGCTCAAGGAGCAGCTCCGCTCTGCACGTGTGATCGACACAGCCGACGTCGGCACCGACGTCGTCAGCGTTGGCACCAAGGTCAAGGTCAAGTACGTCGACGGCGGCGAGAGCGAGGAGTACGAGATCGTGGGATCGGCGGAGGCCGACCCCGCGGCGAACAAGCTCTCGAACGAGTCGCCCGTCGGCCGCGCGGTGCTCGGCCACAAGAAGGGCGAGACCGTCGAGGTCGCCGCCCCGGCCGGCGTCATCAAGCTGAAGATCATCTCGATCAAAGCGGCCTGACGTACACTCCTCCCTCGATGTCCGAGGGGGAGCGAACCGACACCGAGGCCGAGATCCGGGCCGCCCGGCTGGCGAAGGTGGACCGGCTCAGACAACGCGGGGACGACCCGTACCCCGCTGACTTTCCCGGCCGCGTCGACGTCGTCTCCGTGCGCAACCGGTTCGGAGAGCTGGAGGCCGGCGCGGAGACCGGCGAGGTCGTACGGCTGGGCGGCCGCATCACCGGCCGGCGCGGTTTCGGCAAGGCGATGTTCCTCGACCTGGGCGACCGCAGCGGCAGGATCCAGCTGCACGCCACCGCCGACGGGACGACCGGCTTCGACGAGCTCTCCGAGGAGCTCGACCTGGGTGACATCCTGGGCGTCGACGGCGAGGTGTTCTGTTCGCGTCGCGGCGAGCTGTCGGTGCGCCTGTCCGAGTGGACGCTGCTGGCGAAATGCCTGCGGCCGCTGCCCGAGAAGTGGCACGGGCTGAAGGACACCGAGCAGCGCTACCGGATGCGCTACCTCGACCTGTTGTCCAGCGAGGAGGCACGGGCGGTCGCGATCGCCCGCTCCCGCGCGATCGCCGCGATCCGCCGCCAGCTCGACGACCGCGGGTTCCTCGAGGTCGAGACTCCGGTGCTGCAGCCGATCTACGGCGGCGCGCTTTCGCAGCCGTTCACGACTCACTACAACGCGCTGGACGCGACCTTCTACCTGCGGATCGCCACCGAGCTGTACCTCAAGCGGCTGATCGTCGGCGGCCTCGACCGCGTCTATGAGATCGGCAAGGACTTCCGCAACGAGGGCACGAGCTTCAAGCACAGCCCCGAGTTCACGATGATCGAGTGGTACCAGGCCTACGCCGGGTACCGCGACGGCATGGAGCTGACCGAGCAGCTGGTGGCGGCGGCGGCCGAGGCGGCCGGCTCTGACGCCGACGTCGCCCCTCCCTGGCCGCGCCGGCCGCTGCGCGACGCGATCACCGACGGGGCCGGTATCGATCCGATGGCCGACCGCGACCCCGAACGGCTGAAGAGCTTCATGCGCGAGCGCGGCGTCGACGAGTCGCAGGATCACACCTGGGCGCAGTGCGTCGACCACCTGCTTTCGCACTTCGTCGAGCCCGGGATCACGTCGCCGACGTTCCTGGTCGACTACCCGGTCGAGCTGTCGCCGTTCGCCAAGCGCTCGCCGAGCGCCCCCGAGCTGGTCGAGCGGTTCGAGGTGTTCTGGGGCGGCATGGAGTTCGGCAACGGCTACAGCGAGATCAACGACCCGCTCGACCAGCGGGCGAGGTTCGAGGAGTCGGTCGCCGCCCACGCCGCCGGCGATCGGGAGACGCAGCCGATGGACGAGGACTACCTGACGGCGCTGGAGTACGGGATGCCGCCGACCTGCGGCGTCGGCCTGGGCATCGACCGGCTACTGATGCTGGTCACGGCCAGCCCGAACGTGCGCGACGTGATCCTGTTCCCGGCCCTGCGCGAGCGACGAGACTGATGGGCAAGATCTTCGAGGGCATCGACGGGAAGCTGGCCGAGTGGATCAGCCGCCAGCGGATGTTCTTCGTCGGCACCGCGCCGGCCGGCGATGGGCACGTCAACGTGTCGCCCAAGGGGCCGATCGAGTCGCTGCGCATCCTCGCGCCGACCCGCGTCGCCTACTTGGACGTGATCGGATCGGGCGCGGAGACGATCGCGCACCTGCGGGAGAACGGGCGGATCTGCATGATGCTGTGCGCCTTCGACGGGCCTCCGCGGATCGTCCGCCTCCACGGGCAGGGCACGGTGCTGCTGCCGGCGGACGACGGGTACGCCGAGTTGTACGGCGGCTTCGCCGTCCCCCGGTCGTTCGCGGTCGATCCCGGCGCCCGCTCGGTGATCACCGTCGAGGTCGACCGGGTCGCCGACTCGTGCGGCTACGGCGTCCCGCTGATGACGTACGAGGGCCAGCGTCCCCAGCAGGTGGCGTGGGTCGAGCGGAAGCTGCGCCAGGACGGCACGGCCGCGCTCGACCGCTACGTCGCCGAGAAGAACGCGCGCTCGATCGACGGGCTGCCGGCGATCGACCCGGCGGATGCTGTGCGTCCGGTCACTTGACGGTACCGGCGGCCGCCGACCACGACGCCCGTGTTCCACAGCCTGCCGCCGAAGCTGGTCGGTGGTCGTGTGGCCGCCGGTCTGGAAGTAACGGTCGCCGGCGTGAACGTGAGGACACTCGACCTACGTTGAGACCGATGGCGCTGGTCGCTGCCTCCGTGCTCGCCGGTCGCCGAACCCGCCCTTGCCCGCGGTGCGACTTCACCCGGGCGTTCGCGGTTGCCGGGACGTATCCGTACCTGTGCACCTCGCATCAGGCGTTCGGGATGTAGGGCACCGTGCAGGTGCCGGTGACGGTCTCCGCGAAGACCGGCACCCCGAGTTCACCATCACCTGGGCCACGGCGGCGGTCCCGTCCGGCTACGCGGTCGACGTCCAGCGCAAGGGCCCGGCCGGCGCGTACTCCACCATCCTCACGCACACCACCACCCTGTCGGCGACGCAGACGCTGGCCCGCGGCGCGTACAGCTACCGGGCGCGGCTGGTCCGGCTCTCCGGCGGCGCGACGAAGTTCTCGCCGGCCGCCACGATCACCGTCAGCTGATCTCGACGACGCGGACGGCCTCGTCCTCGCCGGGGAAGGCGTAGAGGCCGTGCTCCGGGTCGAACGCCGGCGTCTCGACGCCGCCCGGCGGATCCTCCTCGGCCGTCAGCGCCGTCGCGGCTGCGTCAAGGGGGTCGTGGGCGTCCAGCTCGTCGACCTGCCCGGTCGGGGCGTACCCGTAGCCCTGCGCCGAATCAGGCGCCTCGTAGGCCCGGTAATGCTCGATCCGGAACCGCATGGGCCGAATCGTCGTCGATCCGGCGGCCGATTGCCAGCGGATACCCCTCAAGTGGCCGCCCCGAACGGCCGAATAGGTGCCCAGCGCTGAGCGCGCGGAAAGGAGCCGCACCGGACCGGGTGGTATACTGCCGTCGGTTCAATTCCCAACACCGGAACGTCATTTCGCCCAATTTGCGGACGACTTGACGGGCCGGTTCGACGTGTTTCACGAATCAGACTATACCGAGCAGCGCGAGACTGAACGAAAGGGCACGAGGATGTTCGAACGATTTACAGAGCGTGCCCGACAGGTCGTCGTCCTGGCTCAGGACGAGGCCCGCACGCTCAAGCACAACTACATCGGCACGGAGCACATCCTGCTGGGGCTGCTGCGTGAGGAAGAGGGTCTCGCCGCGCGCGTGCTCGACGCGCTCGACATCACGGTCGAGGAGGTGCGCGCGCAGGTCGCCCGCATCGTCGGCCAGGGCGACGAGGTGACGACGGGCCAGATTCCCTTCACTCCGCGCGCCAAGAAGGTGCTGGAGCTGGCGCTGCGCGAGGCGCTGTCGCTGGGCCACAACTACATCGGCACGGAGCACATCCTGCTCGGCCTCGTCCGCGAGAACGAGGGCGTCGCCGCGCGGATCCTGCTCGACTTCGACGCCGACGCCGAGAAGATCCGCAACGAGATCATCCGCATGCTGTCCGGCCCCGGCCGGCGGTCGCAGGGTGCCGGCGGAGCCCCGGGCGAGAAGGGTCAGAAGAGCTCGAAGCTGCTCGACCAGTTCGGCCGCAACCTGACCAAGCTGGCCACCGAGGGCAAGCTCGACCCGGTCGTCGGGCGCCAGAACGAGATCGAGCGCGTGATGCAGATCCTCTCCCGGCGCACCAAGAACAACCCGGTGCTGATCGGCGAGCCCGGCGTCGGCAAGACGGCCGTCGTCGAGGGCCTGGCCCAGCGGATCTCGGGCAACCAGGTGCCGGAGCTGCTGAAGAACAAGCAGATCTACACGCTCGACCTGGCGGCCCTGGTCGCCGGCTCGAAGTACCGCGGCGAGTTCGAGGAGCGGCTGAAGAAGGTCATGAAGGAGATCGCCCAGCGGGGCGACATCATCCTGTTCATCGACGAGCTCCACAACCTGGTCGGCGCGGGCGCGGCCGAGGGCGCGATCGACGCGGCCTCGATCCTCAAGCCGGCGCTGGCCCGCGGCGAGCTGCAGACCATCGGCGCGACCACGCTGGACGAGTACCGCAAGTACCTGGAGCGGGATTCCGCTCTGGAGCGGCGCTTCCAGCAGATCAAGGTCGAGGAGCCGTCGATCGACGACACCGTGCAGATCCTGCGCGGGCTGCGCGACCGCTACGAGGCGCACCACCGCGTCCGGATCACGGACGAGGCGCTGCAGTCGGCGGCCGAGCTGTCCAACCGCTACATCCAGGAGCGGCAGCTGCCGGACAAGGCGATCGACCTGATCGACGAGGCCGCCTCGCGGATGCGGATCAAGCTGATGACCGCCCCGCCGGTGCACAAGGAGCTCGACGAAGAGATCGAGCAGGTGCGCAAGGAGAAGGAGGCGTCGATCGAGGCGCAGGAGTTCGAGAAGGCCGCGAACCTGCGCGACAACGAGCGCAAGCTGACGCTGAAGAAGCGTGAGATGGAGGAGAACTGGAAGTCCTCGGGTGAGGCCGACCAGGCCGAGATCGGCGAGGAGGAGATCGCCGACATCGTCTCCATGTGGACCGGCATCCCGGTGTTCAAGCTGACCGAGGCCGAGTCGCAGCGCCTGATCCGGATGGAGGAGGAGCTGCACAAGCGGGTGATCGGCCAGCACGTCGCCATCGAGGCCGTGTCCAAGGCCATCCGCCGGTCGCGCGCCGGGATCAAGGACCCGAAGCGGCCGACCGGCTCGTTCATCTTCCTGGGCCCCTCGGGCGTGGGCAAGACCGAGCTGGCGCGGACGCTTGCCGAGTTCCTGTTCGGCGACGAGGACGCCATGATCCAGGTCGACATGTCGGAGTACATGGAGAAGCACGCCGTGTCCCGGCTGGTCGGCTCGCCTCCGGGCTACGTCGGGTACGACGAGGGCGGTCAGCTGACCGAGGCAGTCCGCCGCAAGCCGTACTCGGTGGTGCTGCTCGACGAGATCGAGAAGGCGCACCCGGACGTGTTCAACATCCTCCTGCAGATGCTGGAGGAGGGCCGGCTGACGGACGCTCAGGGCCGCCACGTCGACTTCAAGAACACGATCGTGATCATGACCTCGAACGTCGGGGCTCAGCAGATCGCCAAGAACACCCAGCTCGGCTTCGCCGTCGCCGACGACGAGACCGGAGTGTCCTACGAGGACATGAAGACCCGGATCATGGGCGAGCTGAAGAAGGTGTTCCGCCCCGAGCTGCTGAACCGCATCGACGAGGTGATCGTCTTCCACAAGCTCTCGAAGGACGAGATCAAGCAGATCGTCGACCAGCTGATGAAGCGGGTGCGGGAGCAGATGAAGCTGCACGAGGTGTCGGTCGAGCTGACCGACTCGGCCAAGGAGTTCATGGTCGACAAGGGCTACGACCCGACCATGGGCGCCCGGCCGCTGCGCCGCGCGATCCAGCGGTTCATCGAGGATCCGCTGGCGGACTTCATCCTCGGCCGCAGCCTGGCAGCCGGGTCGACCGTCCTGGTCGACCACAAGCCGGACGCCGACGAGGTCGAGCTTCAGGTGATCGAGCCGGTCGATGTGCCGGACGCGCCGCCGGCCGACCTGGTGCCGGCCGAGGGTCCGGCCGACGAGGGCCACGACGGAGACGACACCGAGGAGCAGCCGGGCGAGTCGTAGCCGCCCGCTGCAATCGAACTGACGCGAAGGGCGCCCTCGGGCGCCCTTCGCCGTTTCCGGGGCCGGTCACGCAACAACGGGTCAGACCCCTTGTTGCGCAGCCTTCGCGACCGTTGACACGCATCGTATGGTGTGCTACTTTCGCCGAACACTGTTCGACATTATCGAAAGATAGTCGACGGTACGGCATGTTCCCCGCGACGGAGCGGGGACGATCTCCGAAGGAGGAGTGGCTGATGAGTGAGCATTCGATGCCGCAGAGGCTCGCGGCCGAGGCGCTGGGGACGGCGGTGCTGGTCTTCATCGGAGCAGGCTCCGTGCCGGCGCTGTTCCTGGCCCGTGGCGGTGAGGGCGGTGCGCCATTCACCGGGGCCGAGCTGTTTGCGATCGCCACGGCATTCGGCCTGGCGGTCGTCGGCATGGTGTACGCGATCGGCAAGGTTTCGGGCTGCCACATCAACCCGGCCGTGACGTTCGCGCTGCTGGTCACCCGCCGCGTTCCGACCGGCGAGGCGCTGCCCTACATGGCGGCGCAGGTATTCGGCGCGATCGTGGGCGGGCTGACCATCTGGGGCGTCTTCGGCGACAAGGTGAAGACCGCCGGGGTCGGCGTCATCAGCTACGCCGATCCGACGTCAGTGTTCTCGGCCTTCCTGAACGAGGCGGTGGGCACGGCGATCCTGATGTTCGTGATCCTGGGCATCGTCGACAAGCGGTCACCCGACATGCTCGCCGGCCTGGTCATCGGCCTGATCGTGATCGGGATCATCATCACCGTCGGCCCGCAGACCGGAGCGGCCATCAACCCCGCCCGCTACCTGGGCACGATGGTGACGGCCTCGTTCGCCGGTCTGACGACGTTCTGGGATCAGGCCTGGCTGTACATCGTTGCCGACGGAGCCGGTGCGGCGCTCGGGGCGCTCGCGTATGACCTGCTGGCCACGCCGCGCAAGGTCGTGGAGCCGATCGCCGAGGCGGTCACCCGGCCGGACGAGGTCGAGGTGCACGCGTGATCTGCAACCATCCGAGTCATGACGGATCTCGAAGGGAGCCGTAGGTGAGCACCACCGAACACGTAATGAGCAAGTTCCTGAACAACCCGGACGACATCGTCCCAGAGTCGCTGGCGGGACTCGCGGCCGCTCACCCCGATCTGGTGACGGTCGACCTGGAGAACCAGGTCGTGCTGCGGGCCGGCGGGCCGGTCAAGGACAAGGTCGCGCTGGTGTCCGGCGGCGGGAGCGGTCATGAGCCGCTGCACGGCGGGTTCGTCGGGCTCGGGATGCTCGACGCCGCGTGCGCGGGCGCCGTCTTCACGTCGCCCGTGCCCGACCAGATGCTGGCCGGCAGCAAGGCTGCCGACGGTGGCGCCGGCGTGCTGCACATCGTCAAGAACTACACCGGCGACGTGCTGAACTTCAAGATGGCGGCCGACATGCTGGACGACGACGGCGTCAGCGTGGAGACCGTACTCGTCAACGACGACGTGGCGGTGGAGGACAGCCTGTACACGGCGGGCCGCCGCGGCACGGGTGCGACGGTGCTGCTCGAGAAGATCGCCGGCGCCAAGGCCGAGCAGGGGGCGTCGCTGCAGGAGGTCGCAGCCGTCGCCCAGCGGGTCAACGATCGCGCTCGCTCCTTCGGCGTGGCGCTCAGTTCGTGCACCCCGCCGTCCGCCGGCTCGCCGATCTTCCAGATCAGCCCGGGCGAGATCGAGCTCGGCGTGGGCATCCACGGCGAGCCAGGACGGCGCAGGGCGCAGCTGGGCAACGCTGCCGAGGTGGCGGCGCAGATGGCGACGCCGATCCTGGACGACCTCGGGCTGGAGTCGGGCTCGCGCGTGCTGGCCTTCGTCAACAGCCTCGGCGCAACGCCTGCGATCGAGCTCTACGTGCTGTTCGGGGACCTGTCGAAGCTGCTCGCCGAGCGCGGCATCGAGGTCGGCCGCAGCCTCGTCGGGCCGTACATCACCAGCCTGGAGATGGCCGGCGCGTCCTTCACGCTGCTCGAACTTGACAGCGAGCTCGAGGCGCTGTGGGATGCATCGGTCCACACCCCGGCGCTGCGCTGGGGCGTCTGACCGGCGGAGCGACGATGAACGCCCAGACCATCACGCGCTGGATGGAGGAGACCGCCTCTGCGATCGGCGAGAGCCGTGACTACCTGACCCAGTTGGACGCTGCGATCGGCGATGCCGACCACGGCGCTAACATGGATCGCGGCTTCGCCGCCGTCGTGTCGGCGCTGGATGGTCTGGGCGATCAGCCCCCGGGCAGAGTGCTGATCGCCGCCGGCCGCACGCTGATCTCGAACGTCGGCGGGGCCAGCGGCCCGCTCTGGGGCAGCGCCCTGCGCGGAGCGGGCAAGCAGCTGGGCGACGATCCGGACTTCGGGCCGGGCGACCTGGCCGATGCCCTGGACGCCGCGCTGGCCGCGGTGGTGGAGCTGGGCGCGGCGGAGGAGGGGGACAAGACGATGGTCGACGCGCTCGCCCCGGCCGTGCGTGCCTACCGCTCGGGCCTTGACGACGGCGGCGAGGTGGTGGCGGCGCTCGACTCGGCCGCGGCCGCGGCCGAGGAGGGGATGCAGGCAACGACGCCGATGCTGGCGCGCAAGGGTCGGGCCTCCTACCTCGGCGAGCGGTCGATTGGCCACCAGGACCCCGGCGCGACGTCGGCCGCGATCATCGTCTCGGCGCTCGACCGAGCAGTCCGCGCGGAGGGATGACGATGGTGATCACCGGCGTCCCAGCCGCCCCGGGCCGGGCGGTGGGCCGGTCGTGGACGCGGCTCCCGGTCGATGCCGAGCACCGTAACGGCGGTGCGGGCGGCGATCAGGCGGCCCGCGCCAGGCTGCTGCTGGCCGCGGTGGCCGATGACTTCAACGGGCTGGCCGACCGGCTCCGCGAGGAGCAGCGGACAGCCGAGGCCGAGATCGTCGAGACAGGCGCTCTGATCGCCGGCGACCCGGAGCTCGAGGCGGCCGCCGTGGCGCGCGCCGAGGGCGGCATGTCTGCTGAGCAGGCGATCGCGGACGCGGCCGCCGAGATGGCGCTCGAGCTGGAGTCGCTGGAGCAGGAGCTGATGCGTGAGCGCGCGGCAGACGTGCGGTCGGTGGCGAGGCGCGCGCGCGAGCTGGCGGCCCCCGGCGGCGAGCGGTGCGGCGAGCCCAACGGCCCGTGCGTGCTGCTCACCGACGAGCTCGGCCCCGCTGATGTCGTCCGGCTCGACCCGGCGATGGTGCTCGGCATCGCGCTCTCCAGCGGGGGTGCGACGTCGCATGCGGCGATCGTCGCCCGGTCGCTCGGCATCCCCCTGGTGGTCGGTGCCGGAGGGACGCTGCTCGCGGTCGTGGACGGCAGCAGCGTGATCGTCGACGGCGACAGCGGACAGGTGGTGATCGATCCGGACGATGCTGACGCCGACGGCGTCCGTCAGGCGATGGAGGCCGCGCGGACGGCGCGCCGCCGGTCGGCCGCCGACCGTGAGCCCGCGGTGACGTCGGACGGCCGGCGCATCGTGGTGTTGTGCAACGCGGCGACCGAGGCCGAGGTCGTGGCCGGCCTGGAGAGCGGCGCCGAGGGCGTTGGCCTGCTGCGCACTGAGCTGCCGTTTCTCGAAGCCGGGGCGTGGCCCACCCGTGCCGAGCACTTGGCGGCGCTCCGGCCTCTGCTCGATCATCTGCACGGCCGCCAGGTCACGGTGCGGGTGCTCGACTTCGGCGGGGACAAGACGCCACCGTTCCTGCGTGACGCGGGCAGCGCGGGGTCGGCACTCGGCCCGCGCGGCGTGCGGCTGCTGCTGGACGCACCCGAGGCGCTGGCCGCGCAGCTGTCGGCGCTGCTCGAGGCCGCCCGCGGGTGTCAGCTTTCTGTGATGGTGCCGATGGTCGCCCGCGCCGACGATCTGCGCCTCGTCCGTGACGCGCTGCGCGGCGCCGCCGGGCTCGCGCCCGTGCCGCCGCTCGGCGCGATGGTCGAGGTGCCCGCCGCCGCGCTGTGTGCGGACGAGTTGGTCGACGAGTCGGACTTCTTCTCGATCGGCACCAACGATCTGGTTCAGTACACGCTTGCCGCCGACCGTGAGGACCCGCGGCTGGCTGACCTGGCCGTCGCGCACCATCCCGCGGTGCTGCGCCTGGTCAAGCGCACCGTCGAGGCCGCGCATGCGCGGGGCCGTCGGGTGACGGTGTGCGGCGAGGCGGCCGGCGACCCGATCGCGTTCCCGCTGCTGGTGGGGCTGGGCGTGGACGGCCTCTCGGTCGGCGCCAGCCGGGTTGCGGACATCCGCCGCCGGGTGCGCGGGCTGGATGCGACGCGAGCCGTCGCGGTCGCGGCCGAGGCGCTGGAATCACGCTCGGCGGGTGCGGTTGCCGCGCTGGTTGCGCCGCTCTCGCGGTGAGCCGAACGGCTCAGGCGTCCCGGAGCGAGCTGATCACACTGGCCAGGTGCGCGACGGCCGCTTCCGCGCCCTCGCCCTCGCCGCGAACGGTCACGATTGCCCCGGGCTCGGCGCCCAGCGCCATCACCCGCAGCACCGACTTGGCGTCCGCCTTGCGATCGCCGAATACGAGTGTCAGCTGCGCCGAAAACTGCATCGCCTCGCGCGCGACGACGCCGGCCGGCCGCGCGTGCAGCGCCACGTCGTCGGGCAGCGTCGCTGTGGTCTCGGCTGCAGGCTCAGAGCTTGCCGACATCACGCGCCTCCTCAGCCGCCGCGACCACGGCCTCGAGCGGGGCGCCGCCCGAGGCTGCCACCGCTGCGGCGACCGCGCCCTCAACGAGCGGTGCGTCGGCCATCTCGGCGCGCACGCCGTCGGCATCCGCCAGAGCACCCTTGACGGACAGCACCGCGCTGCCCATGTCCATCAGCACGATCGCCCCGACGCCGGCGCCGGCCTCGGCGATTGCGGCGGCGATCCGGTCGCCGTCCGTACCCAGCGAGCCGTCCGGCCCTCCTCCCGCGGCGAAGATCGGCACGTCGTCGCCGGCGAACTGACGGAGCAGGTCCCGGAGCCCCTCTGCGATCGCATCGCTATGCGACACGAGGACGATTCCGACATACTCTCGATCGTCGACTGACACCGCACTATTCTACATTGTCGAACACCATTCGGCAATGACGACCACGGAGAACCATGATCCAGTCCGTCGAACGGGCGGCCAACATCCTCAAGGCCCTGGGCGGCGGCTCACGCAGGCTGGGCGTCAGCGAGCTCTCCGACCAGCTCGGGCTGGCCAAGGGCACCGTCCATGGACTGCTGCGCACGCTCGAGGCGCACGGGCTGGTCGAGCAGGATCCGGAGACGGACAAGTACCAGCTGGGTGCCACGCTGCTGCGTCTGGGCAACAGCTATCTGGACACCAGCGAGCTGCGGTCGCGGGCGCTGCGATGGTCGGAGCGGCTGGCCGAGAACACGGGCGAATCGGTGCGCGTCGGGGTGCCGCACGGTCTTGGCGTGCTCGTCGTCCACCACGTCTTTCGTCCCGACAACAGCCTGCAGATCCTGGAGGTCGGAGCAGTGCTGCCGCTCCACGCCAGCGCGTCGGGTAAGGCGCTGCTGGCGTTCGACCACGACCTGGAGACGGAGGTGCTGGCCGGCGACCTGCCCAGGCTGACCGGCCGCACGGTCACCGGCAAGGCAGCGCTCCGCACGCAGCTCGCGAAGGTGCGCGAACGCGGGTACGCGCTGGAGCGCGAGGAGGCGGTGATCGGTGACGCCGGGGTGGCCGCGCCGATCTTCGACAGGCGGGGCGACGCGGTCGGGACGATCGGCCTCAGCGGGCCGGTCGAGCGGCTTGGTCAACGCACCAGGCAGACGGCGATGGCCGGCGCCGTCACCGATGCCGCGCGCGGCGTCTCTCGCGAGCTCGGCGCGTCCTCCTGGCCCGCGCCCCGATGACGGCCTGGCACCCGGGCAAGTAGCATCCGGGCGTGAGCGACACCGACGTCGCGGACCGAATTCGCGCCCACCTGGACGAACTGTCGCCGAACGATCGGCGGATCGCCCGACAGCTCCTCGACCACTACGCGCAGGCGCCGTTCGAGACGGCCGAGTCCTTGGCCACCAAGGTCGGCGTCAGCAAGGCGGCGGTCGTCCGGTTCGCCGTGCGGGTCGGATTCCCCGGCTTCTCCGAGCTGCACGAGGCGCTGCGCGAGGAGGCGGTCGCGCGGCTGTCCGGCCCGGCGGCCGTGGACGGCGGCGGCGACGTGATCGACGCGGTGGCGGAGCGGGCGCGCACCGACCTGGCCGCTATGCGCGCCGGCGTCGACCGCCGGGCGTTCGACGAGGCCGTGGGAATGCTGACGAAGGGCAGCGGCAAGATCGGGATCTTCGGCCACCGCAAGTCCGCGGCCCTGGCCGAGTATGCGTACTACCTGCTCAACCCGCTGCTGCCGAACGCGTGGCCGATCGCGGCGGGCGAGCCGGGCATCGCCGACCAGCTGATCGACCTCGAGCCCCGCGACCGGCTGATCGCCTTCACCTTCCGCCGGTATGCCAAGGTGACGGCCGAGGTGGTGCGGTCGTTCCACGAGGCGGGCGGATTGACGCTGCTCGTCACCGACGACCTGATGGCTCCGGCCTCGTCGCAGGCGACCCACGTGCTGGTGTGCGCCCCGGCCGCCGCCGGGGAGTTCGACACGGCGGCGCCGGGCATCGTGCTGGTGGAGGCGCTGGCCGCCGCGATCGCCTCGCGGGTGCGCGGCCGCCGCGGCCGCAGGCTCGACCTGGCGGAGCAGCTGTGGAAGCAGTTCGGCACCTACTGAGCGCCCGGCTGCTCTCGGGCATCGTGGTGGCCGCCGCCGCGCTCGCCGTGCTCGTCCTCGCCGCGCCGCCCGGGCCGGCCTCGGTGGTGGCGATCGGCGAGCCGTCGACGTACACCGCGCCGTCGTCTCGCGACGACCGCGACCGCGCGTTCCCGGCCTGCCCGGCGCCGTCGGACGTCCCGGCCGCCACTGTCACCCTGGATGCCCGGCGCGTCGCCCATCGCTTCGCCGGCGCCTGGTCCGCCGGCAGCGCCGAGGGGATGGTGGGGCTGTCCGACCCCGTGTTCCGCGGCCGTGCGCGGGGGCTCTCGCTGGTCGCCGGCGGGCCCGGGTCGGCGGCACGGGCGCGGGTGGTCGGCATCGGCCACGACCCGCTGGCCGGCCCGCTCGGACGACGCTGCGGGCCGCAGGCGCTGACCCTGATGCGGGTCGTCCAGCTGCGCGGCACCTCGGTGTCCCGCTCCACCTTGCAGGTGTACGTGGTGTGGCGTCCCGATGGATCGCGGGTCTGGGCGCTTCGGTGACCGCCCGAGATGGCACAATTGGATCACCGTGTCTAAAACGCTGACCGCCTACACCTGCTCGTCCTGCGGCCACCAGAGCCCGAAGTGGATGGGCCGGTGCACCGAGTGCGGCGAGTGGAACACGCTGGTCGAGGAGGTCGTCCGTGCGGCGCCGGGCCGCAGGCAGGCCGCCGCCAGGGCCGAGGTGCGCCCGCTGTCGGAGGTACCGACCGATCGGGCCGCCCGTATCCCGACGGGGCTGGGCGAGCTCGACCGGGTGCTCGGAGGAGGGCTCGTGCCCGGGTCGCTGGTGCTGGTCGGCGGGGAGCCGGGCGTCGGCAAGAGCTCGCTGCTGCTGCAGGCGCTGGGCGCCATCGGCGCCGCCGGCATGCGCGCGCTGCTCGTCAGCGGCGAGGAGTCGCCGGCCCAGGTGCGCCTGCGGGCGGAGCGGCTGGGCGTCACCGATCACGTGCAGGTGCTGGCCGAGACGGAGCTCGACGCGGTCTGCGACGCCATCGCGCTGGAGCGGCCGGATGTCGTCGTCGTCGACTCCGTGCAGACCCTGCACTCCGCTGACCTGTCGTCGGCGCCGGGCAGTGTCGCCCAGGTGCGCGAGGCTGCGGATCGCCTGCTTCGTCTGGCGAAACGCGACAACATCACGATCGTGCTGGTCGGCCATGTCACCAAGGACGGCTCCGTCGCCGGCCCCCGGGTGCTCGAGCACCTGGTGGACGCCGTGCTGCAGTTCGAGGGCGACCGCTACCGCTTCCTGCGCGTCCTGCGCGCGGTCAAGAACCGCTTCGGCTCGACCAACGAGATCGGCATCTTCGAGATGACCGACGCCGGGCTCAGCCCGGTGGCCGACCCGTCGGCGGCGTTCGCGTCGAGCCAGCCCTCCGGGCCGGGCTCCGTGCTGCTGCCGGCGATCGAGGGCACGCGGCCGATCCTGGTCGAGGTGCAGGCGCTTGTCGCCGAGAGCGACCTGGCCATGCCGCGCCGTGCCGCGACCGGGTTCGACCGCAACCGGCTGGCGATGATCCTGGCGGTGCTCGGCCGGCACGCCGGCGTCCCGCTCGCCTCCAGCGACGTGTTCGTGAACGTGGCCGGCGGCGTGCGGATCGACGAGCCGGCCGCCGACCTGGCGGTCGCCGTGGCGATCGTGTCGGCGCTGCGTGGACAGCAGGCCGAGGAGGGCCTCGCGTGCTTCGGCGAGATCGGCCTGACGGGCGGATTGCGGCCGGTCGGCCACACCGACGCGCGGATGCGCGAGGCGCGCAAGCTGGGCGTCTCGGCGGTCGTTGTCCCGAAGGGCACGGCCGGCTTCGACGGCGTCGCCGTCCGGGGAGCCGCGGGGATCGCGGATGCGCTGGCGGAGGCGCTGCCCCGATGACCGAACTGATCCCCGACGTCCGCCGCCACGTGCGCATGCTGGAGGCGCTGCGCCGGGTCGCCCCGGGCACGCCGATGCGGCAGGGGATCAACGACATCCTGCGAGGCAGCGAGGGCGCGCTGATCGTGATCGGCGAGCCGGCCGAGCTGTCGTTCCTGTTCTCCGGCGGCATCCGCCTCGACCAGGCGTTCTCGCCGTATCTGCTCTACGAGCTGGCGAAGATGGACGGGGCGATCATCCTCAACTCGGCCGCCACGCGGATTGTCTACGCGAACGTCCAGCTGATGCCCGACCCGACCATTCCGTCGTCCGAGACCGGCACGCGGCACCGTACCGCGGAGCGCGTCGCCAAGCAGACCGGGGCGCTGGTCGCTTCGATCTCGCAGCAGCGCGACGTCGTCACGATCTACACCGGCGACCTGCGCTACCAGCTCGAGGAGATCTCGGACGTGCTGGCCAAGACGAACCAGGCGCTGACCACGCTCGGCACGTACCGCACCCGGCTGGAGCAAGTGTCCACCCGGCTGACGGCGCTCGAGTTCCAGGGGGCCGTGACGCTGGACGATGTGCTGGTGACGCTCCAGCGCTCCGAGATGACGATGCGGATGGCGGACGAGATCGAGCGCAATGTGGCCGAGCTGGGCGTCGAGGGCAGGCTGATCAAGATCCAGCTCGACGACATGACCGAGTGGGTGCCGGGTGACCGGATCGCGCTCGTCCGCGACTACGACGTGCCCGAGGTGTCGGGCGGCTGGCGGGCCGTGCTGGCGGCGCTCGACGCGATGCCTGACGCGGGGCTGCTGGAGCTCGAGGAGCTGGGCCAGGTGCTGGGGTACCCGCGCGCGGTGAACCCGATGGACCACGCCGTAGCGCCGCGCGGGTTCCGCGTCCTGTCGAAGGTGCCGCGGCTGCCCGAGGCGGTGGTCGATCACGTGATCACGCACTTCACCGGCCTTGAGGCGTTCCAGCGCGCAACCGTCGGCGAGCTGGAGGAGGTCGAGGGCGTCGGCGCGGTGCGGGCGAAGGAGATCCGGGAGGGTCTGCGGCGGCTCCAGGAGCAGAACCTGGTCGACCGCTACCTCAACCTGTAGATCATCCAGCGCGCCGGCGGGCGGCGTGGCGGGCCACCCGGACACGGTTGCCGCAGGTGCGCGAGTCGCACCAGACGCGCCGGGCGTCGCGCGCCACGAAGAAGCGCGGGCAACCGGGCGCCGAGCAGCGCCGCAGCCGCTCGCCGTCCTCGCCGGCGAGCAGCTCGATGGTCGAGCGGGCAACTGCTGACAGCACGGCGTCGCCGATCGTCCCGCTGCGCTCGGTCCACGACCGCCGGGCGCCGCCCAGGGGCCACGTGAGCTGGGGATGCCCGGGGGCCAGGGCCGCGGCGGCGTTGACCGCCTCGAGCGCGGCGGACGACGGGTATCCGCCGTCGACCACCGCCCCGAGCAGATCGCGCACTGCGGCCCGCAGCTCGACCAGCCGCCGGCCGTCACCCTCAGCGAAGCCCTCCGAGGGGCCCAGGGCCGCCCGGTTGGCGATCGCCCAGGCGGACGGCCCACCGGGGTCGTCGAGCACGTCGCCATGCACGTCGAGCGTGTTGGCCAGGTCGATTGCGACACCTTGAAATGTCTCTCGGGACGGTCTGTCCATTATCGGGTCGTAGACTAACGCTTCTGACGGACGAAAGGGAGTTATACTCATCACGCTGTCCACCCGCCAAACGAGTCATTGCATGATCAGAGAACGCGCAGCTCTGGTATGATTTGTGTTTCCGATGGGGCAATGTTGAGCCGGTTTCGCAGCCGGCAAGGAGGTCAGCGGTCGACGTGTACGAAGTCGGGGACAAGGTCGTCTACCCACATCACGGAGCGGGGACGATCGTCAAGAAGGAACTCCGTGACGAGCGCGAATACCTGACGATTCAGATCGCGCACAAGGACATGACGGTCATGATCCCGACGGACAGCGCGGATCGGGCAGGCCTTCGTTCGGTCATCTCCGAGGAGGCGGTCGACGAGGTCGTCGGCGTGCTGCAAGGCGACGGCAGCAAGATGCCGAAGAACTGGAACCGCCGCTTCAAGCACAACCGCGACAAGATGAAGACCGGGGACATCTTCGAGCTCGCCGAGGTCGTCCGGAACCTGGCGCAACGCGACCAGGAGAAGGGCCTCTCCACCGGTGAGAAGCAGATGTTCTCGAATGCCAAGCGGATCCTCGCCTCCGAGTTGATGTTCGCGAAGGGCATGGAGGAGGACGAGGCTCGCGAGTATCTCGAGGAGGTGTTGGAGGAGGTCGGCGCGGCACGCAAGGCGCGCGCAGGGGCCTAGCTCCGTCACTCGCACATCAGTCCCAGCCCGGCGGCGGATGCGGTTCACGCTGAACCGTCGTCCGGGCGACCACCGTCTCCCAGGGAGAAGTGACGATGATCGTGGCATCGCGAATCGTCCTCGCCCTTCTCGGTGCGCTCGGCGCGGTCAGCGCAGGAATCGCCCTGGATCTCCAGGACCACTTTGATTCGGCCTCTTATTCCTACGCTGCGTTCGGCTTCGTCGTCCTTCTCGCCACCATCGTCGGCTGGGCCGTCGGTGGACTCGTCGGGAAGCTTCTACAGCGCGCTTTCCGAAGGGTCGAGCGAGCCGCGCAGACCCGCAGCGCGGGCGAGTTGACCGTGGGGGCCGTCGGGCTCCTGATCGGGCTGCTCGTCTCGGCTCTGCTGTATATCCCGCTCCATATCCTTCCCTACATCGGCGTCTGGGTGATGCTGCCGATGTTCCTGCTGCTGGGGTACCTGTTCGCGTTCACCGCGGCGAAGAAGCACCGGGGCATCCTGCGCCTGGTCGGCGTGCACACCGTCGGCGACGCCGATGCCGGCATGCCGGCCGCCGAGATGCTGGTCGACACCAGCGCCATCATCGACGGACGGATTGCCGACATCGCCCGCACCGGGTTCATCCAGGGGGAGCTGGTCGTGCCCGAGTTCGTGCTCAAGGAGCTGCAGCAGGTCGCCGATTCGGGCGACCCGCTGAAGCGGGCACGTGGGCGGCGCGGGCTGGAGGTGGTCAACGACCTGCGCGCCGATGTGGCCGTGTCAACCCCGGAGGTCGATGTGCCCGGCGTCGCCGACGTCGACGCCAAGCTGTTGAAGATCGCCAAGGACCGCGGCGTCGCCATCCTCACCACCGACTTCAACCTCAACCGGCTCGCCCAGATCCAGGACGTGCAGGTGCTGAACGTCAACGACCTGGCGAACGCGCTGAAGCCTGCCGTTCTGCCCGGCGAGCAGCTGGAGGTCAAGCTGATCCGTGAGGGCAAGGAGGTCGGCCAGGGTGTTGGCTATCTGGACGATGGAACGATGGTCGTCGTCGAGTCCGGCGGCGGCCGAGTCGGTGAGACGTTGGCCGTGCAGGTGACATCAGTGCTGCAGCAGCCGTCGGGCAAGATCATCTTCACCCGCGTCGGCGAGTAGCCGGTGGCGACCGTCGAGACCTGGGCGATCGTTGTCGCCGCAGGCGAGGGCACGCGGCTGGGGTCCGACCTCCCCAAGGCGTTCGTCGGGCTCGGCGGGCGACCGCTGCTGGCGCACGCGATCGAGCTGCTCGACGGCCACCCGGCGGTCGACCGGATCGTGCTCGTCGTGCCTGAGGAATGGCAGGAGCCGGCCACCCTGCTGGCCGACGAGCTGGTCGCGGGCAAGGTGGCCGACGCGGTTGCTGGCGGCGCGACACGCGCCCACTCGGTCGCGGCCGGTCTGGCCCGGGTTCCGGAGGAGGCGGGCGTCGTGGTCGTCCACGATGCGGCGCGCCCGCTGGCGACCGCCGAGGTGATCGACCGGGTGCTGGAGGGGTTGGTGGACGCCGACGGTGCGATCCCCGGGGTGCCCGTCGCAGACACCGTCAAGCGGGTGGCGAAGGGACGGGTGGAGGCCACCCTCGACCGGTCGACGCTGGTAGCTGTCCAGACGCCACAGGCGTTCCGCGCCGGCGCGCTGCGCGCGGCGTACGCCTGCGCATCCGACCTGGGGTCGGCGACCGACTGCGCCAGCGTGCTCGAGGGGGCCGGCCTGCCGGTGGCGGTCGTCGACGGCGACCCGCGCAACATCAAGGTGACGACGGCGGCCGACCTCGAGCGCGCGGAAGGAGAGCTGGCGCGGTGATCCTCGACTACCACATGCACCTGGTCGACGACGACGACCCGTACACCGACGAGATCCTGTCCGAGGACCGGGTCGGGGAGTACGTCACGGCCGCGGAGCGGGCGGCGGTCGACGAGATCGGGTTCACCGATCATGTCTTCCGGTTCACGGTCGCCCGTGACTGGCTCGACCATCCGCTGTGGACGGCCGACGGCGTCAACGACCTGGCGGCCTACCACGGCTGCGTCAGCGCCGCGCGCGATGCCGGGATGCCGGTCAAGGTGGGTCTGGAGGTGGACTACCTGGATGGGCGTGAGGATGCCATCCGGGCGGCGCTCGACCCGTTCCAGTGGGACTTTCTGCTCGGCTCTGTGCACTGGATCGATGGGCTGGCGGTCGACTGGGATGCGGCGCCGGTCTGGGAACGGTACGCCGCCGCCCAGGTCTGGGAGATGTACGTCGACGCGCTGTGCGCAGCGGCGCAGAGCGGGATCTACGACTCGATGGCACACCCCGACCTGGTCAAGGTGTTCGGGAACCGTCCAGACCCCAAGCCTCTGCACCTCTACGAGCGGATCGCCGACTGTTTCCAGGCGGCGGGCGTCTGCGCCGAGGTGTCGACGGGCGGGTTCGGCAACGCGCTGCAGGAGATTTACCCGGACCCGGAGCTGCTCGTCATGTTCTGCGAGCGCGGCGTGCCGGTGACGCTCGGCTCCGACGCCCACGGGCCGGGCGAGGTCGGAGGGCTGTTCGACGAGGCGCTGGCCGTGCTCCGCGGTGCCGGCTACGGCTCGATCACGCGCTTCGACCGGCGCGAGCGGACGCAGGTGGAGATCCCGTGACCGACGACCTGCGGGTGGGGGCCGGGTTCGACGCCCATGCGTTCGAGGACGGGCGGCGGCTGGTGCTGGCCGGCGTCGAGATCGAGCACCCCCGGGGACTGATCGGCCACTCGGATGCCGACCTGGTTGCGCATGCGGTCACGGACGCCCTGCTCGGTGCCGCCGGCCGCGAGGACATCGGCCACCTGTTCCCGTCCGACGACGCGGCGCTCGATGGCGCGTCCAGCATCGACCTGCTCGCCCGCGTCTGGGGGGAGCTGGCGGACGGCGGCTGGGCGATCGTCAACGTGGACGCGCTCGTGATCATGCAGGAGCCGCGGATCGCGCCCTACAGGGCCGCGATGCGCGAGGCGCTGTCGGCGGCACTCGCAACGGACGTCGAGCGGGTGACGGTGCGCGCGTCCACCACCGACCGGCTGGGGTTCACCGGGCGCGGCGAAGGCGCTGCCTGTCAGGCGGTGGCGCTGCTGCGGACGCCGTGATGGGCGTGGTGTCGTTCGACCTCGACGGCACGCTGTGGGACTTCTCGCCAATGATGGACGGCGCGATCGCCGCGGCCATCGCCTCGCTGGAGGAGCGCGAGCCCGAGCTGGCCGGCCGGCTGACCGTCGCGGCGCTGCACGAGCAGCGGCGTCTGACCGGGCTGCGGCACGAGGGTACGCTCGAGGAGCTGCGCCGCATCTCGCTGCACAACGCGCTGATCGAGCTCGGCCGCGACGACCGCGCGCTCGCGGAGTGGATGGCCGACGAGCTGCTGCAGGCTCGTGCCGACGTCGTCGTCCTGCACGACGACGTCGAGCCCGCCGTCGGCCGGCTGATCGAGGACGGCCACCTGGTCGGCGCGATCACGAACGGCAACTTCCCGTTCGACCGACTGGCGCTGGCAGCGCACTTCTCGTTCGTCGTGCACGCCGAGCAGGCCGGCGGCGCCAAGCCGGGGCCCGAGCCGTTCGCGGAGGCGGTGCGGCTGACCGGCGGCGACCCGCAGCGGTGGGTGCACGTCGGCGATGAGCTGCCGCTCGACATCGGCGGGGCACATGCCTACGGGATGCGCGCGGTGTGGCTGAACCGCTACGGCGAGGCGAACGGCGGCGAGCACGTCCCGGACGCCGAGATCGCCTCGCTCGACGAGCTACCCGGAGTCGTCGCCCGGCTTCTCGGGTGACTCCGGCACCATCAGCACCGGGCAGGGCGCATGGCGCAGGACGCCGCCGGCCACGCTGCCGTAGAGCGCGCTCTTGAGCGCACCCCAGCCGTGGGAGCCGATGACGATCATCCGGGCGTTGCGCTCGGCGGCGACATCGCAGATGGAACCTGCGGCGTCGCCCTCGCGGAGATCGGTCTCGACCGTCACGCCGAGCTCCTTCGCGCGGTCGGCCGCGTCGCCGAGTGTGGTCTCAGCCACCTTGCGCTCGGCGTCGATCAGATCGGTCGTCGCGATGCTGGCGTAGGGCAGGCCGAAGTCTCCGACCGGGATCTGCCAGGCGGTGACCACGACGACCGTATCGCCGGTGGCCCGGGCCAGATCGAGGCCCGCGTCGACGGCACGCTTGGCGAGCTCGGAGCCGTCGGTTGCGATCACGGTTGTCATCGCGCGTAGCATACTGGGCCGAGTTGAGCAGGATCGCCGCCATCCGCGAGGTCGCCGGCCGGCTGCTGCCCGGCCGTGGCGCGACCGCTGTGGGGCGGATGCGCACCGGCGGATCGACCGAGGTGTACCGGCTTCGCCGCGGACCTCACATGCTGTTCCTGCGTCTCGCAGAGGAGGATGGCGAGTCGATGGCCGCGGAGGCCTGGGTGCACGGCGAGCTGCGCCGCCTGGGCGCCTCGGTGCCCGAGGTCGTCGCGGTGGACGACGATCGGCTGCTGGGCCGCTCCTTCATGGTGACGACGGCGATGCCCGGGCGGCCGGTCCCGCCGGAGCGCCCGCCGGCCGCCGCCGTGATCGCGGCCGGGCGCGACCTGGCGCTGATCGGCTCGATCGCGGTCGAGGGCACCGGATTCGTCCGCCGCACCGGTGCCGTGCCGCCGCTCCGGGGGCGTGATGGAGGAGGCCCCGCCGTGCTCGCGCACGGCGACTTCGACCCGACCCACGTATTCGCGGCTCGCGGCAAGTATGCGGGCATCATCGACTTCGGCGAGATCCGCGGCGCTCCCCCCTGTACGACGTCGCGCACTGGGCGCTGTATGCGCCTCCGGATCACCTGCTCGCCGGCTACGCCCAGGTCGCGCCGCTGCCCGGCGATCACGAGCGGATCGTCGCCCGGCTCTCGATCGAGATCGGCAACGACATCCTCGGACGGATCGCCGGTCGTGGCAACAAGTCCTACGAAAGTGTTCTCCGCGTGGGCATCGCGCGCGCCGAGGCGGCACTACGGTAGCGTCGCCGTGCCCGCGTCCACGGCCGCCAGCCCGTCGGAGACGAGCGCGGCCAGCGCCTCGCCGTCCACGTCGTCGACCGGGATCCGGCCCTCCGCGGCGAGCCGCTTGAGCAGCGTGCTGCGGCGCTGGCGGAACGAACCCTCGAACCGCGATTGCCTGCGCAGCGGCGCGAACGTCATCCCGCGCGACGGGCAGCCGGCCGCGAGTGGGCAGGCGTCACACCGCGGGCGGCGAGCGATGCAGACCTCGCGGCCCAAGTCGAACAGCGCCTGGTTCCACTCGTAGGCGAGCCCGGGCGGCGGCTCCAGTTCCGGCCGGCCGATGCGCTCGAGGACACGGCGGGCGTTGGTGTCCGGCGCGGCGACCTGCTCGCCGAACGCGAAGCAGGCGATCGCCGCCGCCGTGTACGGACCGACGCCGGGCAGGGTGCGCAGCTCCGCCCGCTCACGCGGGAACCCGCCGCGCTCGACGACCGCTGCCGCGCAGCGGTGCAGGTTGACTGCGCGCCGGTTGTATCCCAGCCCGTCCCATTCGCGGATCACATCCGCGACCTCGGCTGCGGCGAGCGGCTCGACGGCCGGCCACCGCTCCAGCCAGCGGAGATAGCGCGGCAGGACGCGGGGCACCTGCGTCTGCTGCAGCATCATCTCTGACACGAGGATGGCGTACGGGTCGTGCGTGTGCCGCCAGGGCAGATCGCGCTTGCTCTGGCCATACCAGGCCAAAATCGCGTCCTGCGTCGTCTCCACGCTGGCGGCCGTCACGGGAGCACGCTACCGCTCATGGCGCGGGGTTTGGCGGGATACTGACGCGATGGGCCTGCCGACCGGCACTGTCACCCTGCTCTTCACCGACATCGTCGGGTCGACTGCGCTGCTGCACGAGATCGGCGATGCCTACAGCGAGGCGCTCGACACACACCGCGAGGCGCTGCGGGCGGCGTTCGCCGACCACGGGGGCGCAGAGGTGGGCACCCAGGGCGACGGCTTCTTCGTCGCGTTCAGCCGGGCATCCGATGCGTTCGCCGCAGCACGTCAGGGCCAGCACGCTCTGACCGACCCGGTGCGTGTGCGGATGGGCTTGCACACGGGCGAGCCGCAGCTGGCGGGTGACGACTACGTCGGCCTCGACGTGCACCGCGCCGCGCGGATCGCGGCCGCCGCGAATGCCGGGCAGGTGGTGCTTTCGCAGCGCACCCGCGATCTGCTCGAGGACGCCGACGTCACGTACCTGGGCATCCACCGGCTGAAGGATGTCGGCGAGATGCGCCTCTACCAGGCTGGGCATGCCGAGTTCCCGCCCGTCAACAGCCTCAGCCGCACCAACCTGCCGGCCACGCTCGTCCATCCCATCGGCCGCGACGCTGCCATCGCGGACATCCTGAGGATGGTTCGCGACGAAGGGGCCCGGCTGGTCACGATCACAGGGCCGGGCGGCATCGGCAAGACGACGCTCGGGCTGGAGATCGCCGCCGAGCTGCAGCCGGCCGATGGCCAGGATGGGACGTGGTTCGTCGACCTCTCGCAGGTCGCTGACCCATCGCTGGTCGCCGCCGCCGTTGCCGCGGCGGTGGGTGCCTCCGGCGATCCCGCGGATCACCTCCGCGACCGCCGCGCGGTGCTGCTGCTCGACAACGTCGAGCAGGTGGTGGAGGCCGGCCCATGGGTTGCGCAGCTGCTGGAGGTGTGCCCGGGCATCACGGCGGTCGTGACCAGCCGTGAGGCGTTGCGGCTGCGCACCGAGCGCGAGTACCCGCTCGACGCCCTCACCGAGACGGCGGCGGCAGAGGTCTTCCGGGATCGGGTGCGGGCGATGCAGCCAGGATTCGACGCCGACCCCGAGCGCGTCGCCGAGATCTGCCGGCGGCTGGATGGGATCCCCCTCGCCATCGAGCTGGCCGCGGCCCGCGTGCGTGTCCTCGGCGTCGACGGACTGCTTCGCAGGCTCGACTCGCGTCTGCAGCTGCTCACCGGCGGCGCACGCGACCTGCCCGAGCGCCAGCGGACGCTCCAGACCACGATCGCCTGGAGCCACGACCTCCTGTCCGACGCGGAGCGCGACCTCTTCGCGCGGCTTGCGGTGTTCGCCGGCGGCTGGACGCTCGATGCCGCCGAGCAGGTCTGCGGTGCCGACCTGGACACGCTGACGGCGCTGGTCGACCGCAGTCTGGTGCGCACGGCGGACGGACGCTTCTCCATGTTCGAGACGATCCGGGAGTTCGCGCTCGCCCGGCTGGCGGACCGCTCGGACGCGGACGCCGTCCACGGGGAGCATGCCAGCTACTACCTGGCGCTCGCCCGGGACGCCGCGCCGGGGTTGTACGGCGCCGACCAGCCGGCCAGGCTCGAGCAGCTCTCCACGGAGTACGAGAACCTCCGGTCGGCACTCGCCTGGTGCTCGGCCATACCGGAGCGTGCCCCGGCCGGCCTGGCGATCGCCTCAGACCTGGGGCTGTACTGGTTCGTCCGCGGCCTCTACCAGGAGGGGCTGCGCTGGCTCGACCCGCTGCTCGACGCGACCGAGGCCGAGCGCACGCCGGAGCGCGCGGGCGCGCTGTGGGCGGCGGGATTGCTCGCCACGCTGTCGGGTGACGAGGCGGCCGCGCCGGTGCGATTGGGGGAGTGCGCCGAGCTCGCGCAGGCGATCGGCGACTATTCGCGCCTCGCCCGGTCGCGCGACGTGCTCGGCCTGCTGGCATTCTTCGGGAACCAACCGCAGGAGGCGCGCCGCCTGCTGGAGCAGAGCATCGCCCTGGCCCGACAGGCGGACGATGCGTGGTGCCTCGCCGACGCCCTCGGGACGGTCGCGTCGATCTACCCACTGCTGGGCGAGTTCGCAGCGGTGCGGGTGACCGTGCACGAGGCGCTCGCCATCGCGCGTCGGAACGACGATCTCCAGGGGGTGCGGATGGCGCTGTTCGCCGAGGCGCTCGCGCGGTACCGGCTCGGCGACCTCGCGGCGGCGCGGAGGGATGCCACCGACGGGCTCGCGATCTGCCGCGAGATCGGCGATCGCTGGTTCGTCTCGTACTTCCTCTGGTTGCTCTCGCTCGAGGCAACGGCACGCGGTGACCGAGAGCACGCCGGCGAGTTCGCCCTCGAGGGCCTGGAACGCGCCCGCGATCTGGAGGCGCCACTGCTTCTGGTGTGCGCGCTCGAAGCGCTCGCAGCCGTCCACCGGGACGCCGGGGATCTCGAGGAAGCCGCTCGCCTACTGGACGAAGCCGACCAACTCGGCGGCGCAGTCGGCGTTCCGGGCTCGTATCACTCGACAGTGCTGACGATGCGGGCCGGCCTGGCCGTCACCCGAGGCGAAGCCGAGCGTGCGGTCGGCCTGGCCCAGCGGGCCATCGACCGCGCGCGCGAGGTCGGCGACCCATGGGCGATCGCGCGCGCCCTGACCGCTCGCGCCGCGGCGGGATCGGCGACCGCCGAAGCCGACGCCTGGAACGCGCTGGCTGGCCAGGTCCAGCTGGGTGACCTGCTCGGCGCCGCATCGACGCTCGATGTCCTCTCCGGGTTCGCGGAGTCGCCGACATCTCAGCGTCGAGCGGCGGCAGCCGCGACCCTGCGTCTGCGGGCAGGTGCCGCAGATGCGGACACGGTCGAGTCCGCCGACGAGTTCGCCGGGATCCAGCTCGCCGACATCCCCGCGGCCGTGCGCTGAACTAGGCGCCCGCGACCAGGCGTACCATCGCGTCGACCGACTGCTTGCGGGACAAACCCTGCCGGCGGACGAGTGACCGCCAGGTCTCGAAGTCGAGCGCGTGGCCGATCGCGGCACGGACCGCCTTGCGCCGCGGCCATCCGCGGAGCAGGGCGTCGGCGAGCTGGTGCATCGCCTGGGCCGTGCGGGCCATCTCCTCGGCGTGCGATGGAACGGAATTCATGTCGCGGAACAACACGACGAGGTCCGGCTCGACGCCCTCGTACCAGGCATACAGATCCGAGAGGACACCGCGGAGCTGCTCCTCGGGTGCGTCGAGCTCCAGCCACCGGCCGAAGTCAGGCCGGGGGTGTGTTGCGCGCCAGTGGTTGGCGCAGGCGGCGAACAGCGCCGGCTCGTCGGGGAAGTGCGCGTAAACGGTGTGCCGCTCGACGCCCGCCCGCGAAGCGATCGCGGAGATCGTGGTCTGCGAGGAGCCAACCGACGTGTGCAGCTCGACGGCGGCCTCGACGATCCGCTGCCGGGTCTCCTCCTGGCGCTGCGCCCGCTTCTTGAGCTCGTACTTTCGATTCATTACACAGGAGTGTACCGCGAATCTTGACATCCGCCAATGGGTCTGCTAGAAATGGTTGCACGCTACTGTGTATCGAAAAGGAGATGAGATCATGCAGACGATCGACATTGACAACTACGAGCTGATGACGATGGCCCCCGGCTTCCGGGTGGGCTTCCCGATCCACAGCGCCACCGGGTCGGCGAGCACGGCCACGGTGCTCTTCGAACTCGACCCCGGCGCCGAGCTGGGCGTGCACACCGACAGCGCCGAGGAGCTCCTGGTCATCATGCAGGGCACCGGCGAGGCACGGGTCGGCGACGAGGTGGGAGTGGTCACGACCCACGACGTCGCTCTGGTGCCGCCGATGGCGCCGCACGGTCTGCGCAACATCGGCGACGACGTGCTGCGCGTGTTCGGCACGTTCTCGGCCTCGACCGTCGTCTCGACGTTCGAGCAGCCGTTCCAGCCGGGCGGGCCGGAGGTGGTCGTGATCGGCTCGCCGGTGCCGACTGCGGCGTACCTCAACCAGCCGGTGACGGCGTAGGGCTGCACGTAGTGCCATCGGGGTCAAGAACCTCTGGCACCGGTGCCAGTGGTTCCTGACCCCAGTGGCACATACCCAGGCGATGTAGGCTCGCCCGCATGAGCGCCGACCTTCTCAGGATGGTCAACGGCTACCAGGCTTCGCAGGCGTTGCATGTGGCCGTCGCGCTCGGCCTGCCCGACCTGCTGGCGGACGGGCCGCAGTCGACAACCGAGCTGGCCGAGGCCTGCGGCGCGCACGAGCCGACGCTTCGCAGGCTGATCCGCGCGCTGGCCGGTCTCGGGGTGCTCCACGAAGACGACGACGGCCGCGTCTCCCTGACCGAGTTCGGCGGGCCGCTGCGCACCGATCGCCCAGACTCGATCGCCGGTTGGACGCGGCTGATCGGCCGGCCCTACTACTGGAACACATGGGCCGCGCTGACGGACGCCGTTCGCTCCGGAGAGAATGGCTTCCGGCGGCTCAACGGCACCGATGTCTGGAGCTGGCGGGCCGACCACCCGGACGAGAGCGCGATCTTCGACGGCGCGATGACGGCGTTGACCGCACAGGTGACGCATGCCGTCGCAGCGTCATACGACTTCTCGCGGTTCTCGGTGGTGGTCGACGTCGGCGGCGGCCGCGGCGCGCTGCTGGAGGCCCTGCTCGTGGCCAACCCCGGCACGCGGGGGATCCTGTTCGACCAGCCGCACGTGGTCGAGGGCATCCTGCCGCACGACCGGCTGGAGGTGGTGAGCGGGAGCTTCTTCGAGCAGGTGCCGGAGGGGGCCGACGCCTACGTCCTGAAGATGATCATCCACGACTGGGAGGACGCGGAGTCGATCGCCATCCTCCGCACCGTGCGCGCCGCAATGCCTCCCACCGGTGTCGTCCTCGTCGTGGAGCGGTCGCTCGGGCCGGCCAACGCGGAGCCCGCGGGCAAGCTCTCCGATCTGAACATGCTGCTCATGCCCGGCGGTCGCGAGCGAAGCCACGACGAGTACGCCGCGCTGTTCGCTGCGTCCGGTCTGCGGCTCGCCGGGGTGACGCCGACAGGCCCGATGGACGTGGTCGAAGCAACGGTCGGCTGAACGAAAACGCAACATTTGCGGGCATGTTCGTGATCTAAGCTGCTCGCGTCCGCTACGGGGAGCGTTCGGACGCGCCATGCACGACCAGCCACCACGAACGCTCTCCCTCCGCCTCTCGCTTCTGGCCAGCATCGGGCTGGTGATCATCCTCGGCGCAGGGCTCACATGGTACAAGGGCCACCGCACGGCGACGGCCGCCGTCGCCTCCCAGCCGCGCCGCCCGGACGTCGTCGTCATCCTCACCGACGACCAGTTCTACAACACGCTGTGGTCGATGCCCATCGTCCGGTCGCAGCTGCTCCGCAAGGGCGTGCGGTTCGCGAACATGTTCGCCTCGAATCCGCTCTGCGCCCCCTCGCGGGCGAGCATCCTGACCGGCCAGTACTCGCACACGACGGGCGTCTACGACAACGCGCCGTCCAGCTTCGGCTCGGCGGAGGCCTTCCACGATTCCGGCTACGAGAGCTCCACGATGGCCACGTGGTTCCACGCCGCGGGCTACCGGACGGGCATCGTCGGCAAGTACGTCAACGGCTTCGCCGGCGGGTGGACGCCGCCCGGGTGGGACGAGTCGGCGATCGGCGCCGGGTACTGGGGGACTACGCTGTACGAGAACGGCGTCAGGCACACCTACCCGCACTCGACGTACGAGACGACGCTGCTGGGCGACAAGGCCGTCGGGTTCATCGCCGGCGCGCCGCTCGACCGGCCGCTGTTCCTGTATCTGGCGCCCTACGCGCCGCACGAGAACGCCTCGCCGGAGCCGAAGTACGCCCACCTCCCGGTCGACCTCGGACGCGACTGGCCGCGGCCGAACTTCGACGAGGCCGACGTGTCGGACAAGCCCTCGTTCATCCGCAGCATCCCGCGCCTCGGCGCGTCCGGTCGCTGGGAGGTGAACTGGTTGCGCCGGCGCCAGTACCGCACGCTGCGCTCGGTGGACGACATGGTCGGGAGGGTGTTGGCTGCTCTGAAGAACCGCGGCTCGCTACAGAACACGATCCTCGTATTCATGAGTGACAACGGACAGATGTGGGGCTCGCACCGGATGCGCGCCGACGCCAAGCGCGTCCCGTACGACGAGTCGCTGCGGCTGCCGCTGGTCGTCCGCTGGGACGGGCACACGGCCACCGGACGGACCTCGCGGCGGATGGTGTCGAACATCGACATCGCCCCGACGCTTGCGGCGCTGGCCGGCGTGCCCGTGCTTGGGCGGACTGACGGCGTCAGCTTTGCCCCGCTGCTCGCCAACCCGGCGGGGCCGCCCGTGCGGCGCAGCCTGCTGCTCGAGCAGGCCGCCGGGCCGAAGATCCAGAGCGACCGGATCTATACGCCCAACTACTGCGGGCTGCGCACGGTGCGCTACACGTTCGTGCACTACGCCGACGGCCAGCAGGAGCTGTACGACGACCGGCGCGACCCCTACCAGCTCTCGAACCTGGTCGGCGTCCCACGCTGGCAGCGCGAGGCCGGACGGCTCGAGTCGCGCACGCGTGCCCTGTGCACCCCGGCGCCGCCGGGCGTGCGCTGGCGCTGAGCGTCAGCGCACCGCGAGGAAGGTCGCCCGAGTGCCTTCCCGGTAGCGCTTCTCGAGGTCCCCGCCCGTCGCCGGGAGCCGCTCCACGCGGGAGAAGCCGAGGAACTTGAGCAGCGCCTCGACGGCCTCGACCGTCGGGCTGAACTGCACTACGGGCCGCTCGCCCCGCCACTCGCCGGTGCGCCCGTGGGCGGCGCTGGGCGGCGGTGGGAAGTTCATCCGCCACAGCGGCTGGTGGGCGAACCGCACCCGGGTGACGTTCGTGTCGACGAGCATGGCGCCGGTCGTGACGTCCGCCAGCCGGCGCATCGCGCCGATCGGATCCTCAAGGTGGTAGAGGATGCCGAAGCAGAGCGTGACGTCGAACGTGCCCGTCGACTCGCGCGAGACGTCGTCCGTGCTCAGCAGCCGGAACTCGGTCTGCTCGAGCTCGAGCGCCCTGCGGATCAGCTGCGCCTGCTCGAGATAGCGGGGCACGATGTCGAAGCCCAGCACGCGCGATGCTCCGCGGCGGGCGGCCTCGAACGCGAAGCCGCCGCAGTTGCATGCGACGTCCAGCACGGCCAGGCCGTCGAGGCTGCCCCCGTACTCGCCGACCAGGGTGGGAAACCCGTGCTGCACCAGCGTCTGCACGCGGGTGTGCTGCCCGCCGCCGCCGGGAAGCTCCGGCATGTCCGTGCGCAGGCCGTACGGCAGGGCGATGTCGTGGTGGAAGGGGCTCAGGCGCTCGAGCTCCTGCCGCAGCTCAGCTTCGTCGATCGGCCGGGAGTCGCCATCGCCCTGCATCGGCTGGACTCTAGATCCTCCTGGGGGGATTTCGTCCATTCAGGATGAACACCGTCCTGAATGCTCTGCGATACTCCCACTGGACAGACAACGACGTGGCGGAGGTACGACGAGTGACATTTTTGACGGACTATCCCTTCTGGGATCTGATGGGCACGATGCTCATCTTCTTCATCTGGGTGATCTGGCTTTGGCTGCTGTTCACGGTCTTCATCGACATCTTCCGGCGGCATGACATCGGCGGCTGGTCGAAGGCCATCTGGGTGGTGTTCCTGGTCGTCCTCCCGTACATCGGCGTGCTGGTGTACCTGATCGTGGAGCACCAGGGCATGGCGGAACGGCAGGCGAAGCAGGTACAGCAAGCCCAGGCGCAGACCGACGAGTACATCAGATCGGTGTCCTCGCAGGCCGACCCGACCGAGCAGATCGCCAAGGCGAAGGCGCTGCTCGACGCCGGCACGATCACGCAGGAGGAGTTCGACGCGCTGAAGGCCAAGGCCCTCGCCTGAGCCCTCGGCCGAGCACCGTCTGAGTGCGCCCGAGCGCGCTGCCCTGGGACGGGCGGCGCGCTCGGCGGCGCCAAGATCCAATCACGCTGTGTTCCAGCCGGCGGCCGGCCGGCCCGATCCGGTCGAGCTGCTCGAGAGCCAAGCACGGCTGCGCGTGCCGGAGCTCGTCCCCATCCGCTACGGCCGGATGCTCGCCTCGCCGTTCACGTTCTATCGCGGCGCCGCCCTGATCATGGCGTCCGACCTGGCCGACACTCCCATCTCCGGGCTGCGCGTCCAGTGCTGCGGGGACGCGCACCTCTCGAACTTCGGCCTGTTCGCCTCTCCCGAGCGGCGCCTGGTGTTCGACATCAACGACTTCGACGAGACACTGCCGGGCCCGTGGGAGTGGGACGTCAAGCGGCTGGCCGTCAGCCTGCTGCTGGCGGCCCGCGACAACGGCTTCGGGGTGCGCGACCAGGAGCGGATCGTGCTGGCGGCGACGGCCGAGTACCGCGGGTGGATGGCGCGCTACGCCCAGATGCGGAACCTCGACGTCTGGTACGCCCGCGCGGAGGTCGACGTGCTGGCGCGCGATATCGCATCGAGGCTGGGCGTGAAGATGCGCCGGCGGCTGCAGCGGCGGGTCGACAAGACGCTGCGCCGCGACAGCGCCCAGGCGTTCGCGAAGCTTGCGATCGAGATCGACGGCAGCGCCCAGATCGTGTCGCAGCCGCCCCTGGTCGTCCCCGCGCGCGAGTTCCTGACCGCCGCCCAGCAGCACCGGCTGGCCCAGAGCCTCGAGCACGTGCTGGACGAGTACGCGGCGACGCTGCCCCACGACCGGCGGGAGCTGTTCCGCCAGTTCGAGCTGGTGGACGTCGGGCGCAAGGTGGTCGGCGTCGGCAGCGTCGGCACCCACGCCTGGATCGCCCTGCTGCTGGGCCGCGACGGCCACGACCCGCTGGTGCTGCAGGTCAAGGAGGCGCAGCAGTCGGTGCTGGAGGGCCTCGCCGGTACCAGCGACTTCGGCAACGCCGGCGAACGGGTGGTCGCCGGGCAGCGCCTGATGCAGGCGTCGAGCGACATCTTCCTCGGCTGGCTGCACGTCGGGCACGGGGTGGACGAAGCGCCGCACGACTACTACGTCCGCCAGCTTCGCGACTGGAAGGGCACCCTCGAGGTGGGTGCGATGAACGCGCGCGCGCTGACGGTGTTCGGCGACCTGTGTGCCGCGACGCTGGCCCGCGCCCATGCCCGCACGGGCGACCGCATTGCGATCGCCGCCTATCTCGGCAAGTCGGATGCGTTCGACCGCTCGTTGCTCGAGTTCAGCCGGGCCTACGCCGAGCAGAACGCCCGCGACTACGAGGCGCTGGCGGCCGCGGCCGAGTCCGGCCGCGTCACTGCCGAGACGGGGCTGTGACCGGCGGCGGGTCGCCCGGGAGCTTCGGCAGGATCCGCGCCGAGACCACGTAGGACACGACGACCGACACGATCACCAGCGGCATCAGATTCACCCCGTCAGCCTGCAGGAACAGCGTGGGCAGCAGCACCGCCACCAGCGGTAGCTGCAGCATCGCCGCCGTCATCGCACCGATGCCCATCGCCGCCCCGGCGATCATCGGCAGCCCGGGAAGGTGGGACAGCGCGATCCCGATGGTCGCGCCGACGAACATGCCGGGGAACACCGGGCCGCCGCGGAACGAGCTGAGCGACAGCCCGTAGGCCAGCCCCTTGCAGAGGGCGAGCATCACCAGCGCGCCGACCGTCCAGCCGGACGCCGTCTCGATCAGGCCGGGCAGCTGATCCTGGCCCGAGTAGAGGACGTTCGACGCGGGACGGTCGGTGGTCTGGGTGAACAGCACCACGGTCAGGCCGACCGCGGCGCCGACTACCGGCGTCAGCAGCACCTTCCGCCGCTCGACCACGGGCTGCAGCAGCAACCCGATGTGGCGGATCAGCGTGCCCACCAGCGCCGCCAGGATGCCGATCCCGATCGCCCACAGGAACTCCGCGCCGGTCGGCGTGCCGAACGGCGGGATGTCCGGCACTGCCAGCGAGAACGTGCCATAGCCGGTCAAGTTGTCGAGGCCAACGAAGATCAGAGCCCCGATACCGGCCGCAAGCAGTCCGGGCAACAGCGCGACGCTGAGCATGCCCCCACCCAGGCCCGCCGCCTCCATCAGCAGGAAGGCGCCGGTCAGCGGCGACCCGAGCAGGGTGCTGATCGCAGCGAAGCTGCCTGCCGCGCCGACCGCGACGACGGCCTGCTTCGGCGCGTCCTTGCGAACCAGGCGGATCGCGATCACGCCGATCCCGCTGCCGATCGCGATCAGCGGCGCCTCCGGGCCCAGCACGACGCCCAGCGCCAGGGTCGCGAACGAGGCCAGGATCACGGCGGGCAACTCGCTGGGCAGCGTCGCCCCGCCGGCCTTGAACCCCTCGGCCGGCTTGTGGCCGCCGGTGCCGGGCAGGTATCTGAGCACCAGCGCGACCAGCAGGCCCGACACCATCAGCACCGGCACCGGCCACCACGTCGGGTTGCTGCCAAGCCCCAGATCGCTGGGCAGCGTGTCGAAGACGTACTGCTGCGTCCGCGAGATCGACTTCAGGAAGTAGTACGAGAACAACGCGACGGGGATGCCGACCAGGGCGCCCATCACCAGCAGCATGATGTACGCGCGGCTGCGCAACAGCGCCGCCGGGTCGGTCGGCGGGCCGGGCTGAGTGGACGGCGGGTCGGCTGGGGTCGGCACCGGGCGCAATCATGACGTGTTCGGCGGCCGGGCGCATCGCCCGATCCGCGTGATGTTCGCCGCGCGTCGCTACTCGAACAGCGTCTCGCCGCGGTTGAGCCGCCAGGCGATGCGGTAGGTCTGCGTCTGAGCGCGGGCGGTCGGCGCGTGCGCGGCCAGGTAGCGGGCTCCGGCGATCAGCACCAGCCGGCCGCGCTCCGGCGGCATCGATCCCTGCTGGCGAACCGCGGCCTCGATCATCTGGATCGTGTGGAAATCGCGGTCCTCGCGCAGCAGCGCCGTGACCAGCGCGGTGATCACCGCGGCCGCGTCGTCGTCATCGTCCAGCCAGCCCGCCGTCAGCGATCCCGCGGCGTCGACCTGCTGCTGGCGATCGAGCAGCTCGAACAGCCGATCGCGGCCCGCGCCTGCGCCGTCACCGTTCGGGAGCCGGGCCGGCGGCGTGTTCAGGAAGCGGTCGAGGTACACGCTGATCGCTGCGTCGAAGACGCCGCGCACCAGCTCGGCCGAGCCCGTGCGATGAAGTCCCTGCTCGACTGCGTTCGCGAACGTGAAGGTGTGCAGCGCCGTGTCCCAGTCGGAGAACTCGTTGCTCACGGGGAAGCGGGCGATGCGCAAGGCGGCGGCGTACGTGACCTCGGCCGCGACGTCCTCGGGTGCGGCGCCCTCACGCAGTGCGTCCAGCAGGGCGGCCGCGATCGCCCGCGGCTCGTCGCCGAGCAGCAGGTCGGTCAGCCCGTCGGGCGGCGTCCAGGCGTGTCGCGAGCCGGCGAGGGCGTCCGGCAGTTGCGCGAATGCCTCGTCCAGGATCGCCACCAGGTCGACCGGGCTGCGCCACTGGTTCGACTCCTCCGCCCGGCCGCCCTCGGCGTACATCCGGGCGAGGCTGCCGAGCACATCCTCGGCGTGCTCCCAGCCGGCGTGGTCGAGCGCCTCGAGCGACTTGGTGGTGAAATCGAGCACATGGCCGGTCGTCAGATAGCGGTGGTCGGTCGCGGCGGCGTAGAGCATCGCGGCGACCCGGTCGGGCGCCTCGCCGCCCCGCACCGCGGAGGCGATCGCGCGCTCGGCGCCGTCCGCGTCGCGAACCTCGACGCAGCGGCGAAACCAGCGCTCGACGGTGTCGGTGTCGCGGCTCTGGGAGGGCAGCGGGGCCACGGGGTGCCTGGGCGGCATTCCGTCGCAGTCCGACGCGACGGCCGCCAGGCCGTGGTGCAGCGCGTGCGCGCGCTCGTCCGGGTCGAGTAGCGGGAGCAGGTTGCGCAGCGACGTCAGGATCGTCAGGCCCTGGCCCCAGCCGTCGGCCGAGCCTCTGACGCCGAACGCCAGACCGGCCTCGAACACCGCGTCGGTGTCCTCCGGGGTGAGTGCGATCGCCGACTTGGCGATCACCAGCGAGATGTTGCGCTCGAGCCCGTCGCGCAGGCGCCGTCGCCGGTGGGCGCGCTCGTCGCGCTGCGGGGCGACGTCCACGAACACCTCGCCGTCGTGGATCTCGACCGGGAAGGCGGGGACGTCGTCGGCCCACTGGTCGAGCGTGCCGCCGCTGGCGAGGTCGAACCGGGCGTGGTGCCAGTGGCAGGTGAGGATGCCGTCGCACACGCTGCCCCGGTGCAGCGGGAACCCCATGTGGGGGCAGCGATTGTCCACCGCGCGAACGACGCCGTCGTCGGCGAACAGGGCGACGGTCTGGCCGCCGACGCTGACGACGACGCAGCCCTGGTCGAGCACGGCCGCCTCGCTCCTGGATGTCGCGGTCATCGCCATCGCCGACAGCGTACGCCCGCTGCGCCGCGGCCGCCTCGGCCATTGGGCGGAGCCGTGCCTCGGTCGTTGGTTGGTAGCGTTCATGTCGCCGTGGCCGCTCGCGTTCGCTTCGCCCCCAGCCCCACCGGCCGCCTGCACCTGGGCGGGGCCATGACCGCGCTCATGAACCGGCTGTTCGCCACCGCGCACGGGGGGTCGATGCTGTTGCGGATCGACGACACGGACGAGTCGCGCACGGTGCCCGGCGCCGAGGAGTCGATCGTCGAGGATCTGGGCTGGCTGGGCATCGGCTGGGATGAGGGCCCGGTGCGGCAATCCGGCCGCGCGGCCCGCTACGCCGAGGCCGTCTCGCAGGCGGACGGGGCGATCGTGCGCGACGGCGCGGTACGGCTGGCGTCGCCCGGAGCGCCGGAGTTCGTGATCCTCCGCTCGGACGGCAGCGCGACCTACCACTGGGCGACCGCGGTGGACGACCTCGACTACGGCATCACCGATGTCATCCGAGGCAACGACCATCTGTCGAATACGCCGCTGCACGCCGCGGCGATCCGGTCGCTGGGCGGCGAGCCGCCTCGCTATCTGCATCACGCGCTGATTCTCGACCCCGACGAGGGCAAGCTGTCGAAGCGCGACGAGGCGTCGACGATCGGCGGGCTGCGCGACGCGGGGTACCCGCCGGAGGCGGTCGCCAACCTCCTCGGGCTGCTGGGATCATCCGGCCCGGGCGACGTGCTGACGATGGACGAGCTGGCCGAGCGGTTCGACGAGGACCGCCTGGCCCGAGGCACCGTCAGGCTCGACCCCGCGCGCCTGCGGTCGCTCTCGACCGCGTGGCTTCGGCGGCTGCCGGCGGCGGAGCTGGTCGCCCGGGTGCTGCCGTTCGCCCCGCCGGGAACGCCCGCGGAGCAGGTGGCGGCGCTCGAGCCGGCGTTGCGCGGTGTGCATACGCTGGCCGAAGCGGGCGAGCTGGTGGCCGCGGTCGTCCGCACACCCGAGCGGCACTCCCTGCCGTCGCTGGCAACGATCCGCGGGCACTATCCCGACCGGCTGACCGAGGAGCAGGCCCGCGAGCTGGTCGACGAGCTGCGGCGCGCCGGCGTGCCGCTGAAGGAGGCGCGGATCGCGCTGACCGGCCGCGAGCGCGGGCCCGAGCTATGGGCGGTGCTGGCGGCGCTGCCGCGCGACGAGGCGATCCGGAGGACGGCGTGAGGCTGCGCGATTCGCTGACCCGGGAGCTGCGCGAGGTGGAGCCGGACGGCGACGGCCGGATCGGCATCTACGTCTGCGGGCCCACCGTCTACGGCCGCATCCACGTGGGCAACGCCCGGCCGTACGTCGTCTTCCAGCTGATGAAGCGCTACCTGGAGTGGCGCGGTGAGCCCGTTCACCTGGTCGAGAACATCACCGACGTGAACGAGAAGATCGACATCGCCGCCCGGAAGAGAGGCATCGGCTCGGCAGAGCTCGCCCACGAGATGGCGAGCGCGTACGTCGACGACACCAGCCGGCTGGGGATCGGCCGGCCGGACGACGAGCCGCTGGCGACCGACACCGTGCGGGAGATCATCGCCCTGATCGAGGAGCTGATCGCGGCCGACCACGCCTACGAGGCGGGCGGCGACGTGTACTTCTCGGTGCGCAGCTATCCGGCGTACGGCCGGCTCTCGGGCCAGGACCCGGACCAGCTGATCGAGGGCTCGCGGGTGGAGCCGGGCGAACACAAGCGCGACCCGCTGGACTTCGCGATGTGGAAGACGGCGA
Organism: uncultured Actinomycetes bacterium; assembly: GCA_963809205.1. GTDB lineage: Bacteria > Actinomycetota > Thermoleophilia > Gaiellales > JAICJC01 > DATLLN01. Next base: position 335,981 of record CAWEIS010000025.1, read on the forward strand.
AGCCGGACGAGGACACCAGCTGGGAGTCGCCGTGGGGCCGGGGGCGCCCCGGCTGGCACATCGAGTGCTCGGCGATGGCGGAGCGCTACCTGGGGCGCCGGTTCGCAGTGCACGGCGGGGGCCGCGACCTGATCTTCCCCCATCACGAGAACGAGGTCGCCCAATCCTGCGCCGTCGGCCGCCCGTTCGCGCAGATCTGGGCGCACAACGGGATGCTGCGACTGTCCGGCGAGAAGATGTCGAAGTCGCTCGGCAACATCGAGCCGCTGCACGTCGCGCTGGACGAGTGGGGGCCGGAGACGTTTCTGCTGTTCCTGCTGCGCGCCCACTACGCCAGCCCGATCGACTACACGGACGACAACCTGACGCAGGCCCGGGCGGCGGCGGAGACGCTGCGGAACCGGCTACGCGAGTCCACCGACGGTCGCAGCGCGCAGCTCGACGCGGCGTTCCGCGACGCACTCGATGACGACTTCAACACCCCCCGGGCGCTGGCGCTGCTGTTCGACGCGCCGCCGGAGGCCGGCGGCACCGTGCGCGAGCTGCTGGACGTGCTGGGCCTGGGTGGGCTGGCCGAGGAGGAGCCGGCCCCGGTGGAGCTGATGGAGAAGGCCCAGGAGCGCGAGCGGGCGCGTGCCGATCGCGACTTCGCCCGTGCCGACGCGTTGCGCGACGAGCTGGACGCGGCCGGCTGGGAGGTGCGCGACACCGCCGACGGCCCTCGGCTCTACCGCCGTGGCAACTGACCTCGTCTACGGCCTGCACCCGGTGCGCGAGGCGCTGCGCGGCCGGCGCGAGGTGCTGCGGGTGTGGTGCTCGGAACGGGTGCGCGAGGCCAACGAGTGGGTGCCCGACGCGGCGCAGGTCGAGCCCTTCGAGCGGTTGGCCGAGCGGGCCGGGAGCGAGGATCACCAGGGGATCGTGGCCGCGGCGGCACCGTATCCGTACGCCGATCCCGAGGAGCTGCTCGCAGTCGACCGGCCGCTGCTGGTGGCCCTGGACGAGGTGACGGATCCGCACAACCTGGGTGCGGTGGCCAGGGTCGCCGAATGCGCGGGCGCCGACGGCCTGCTGACGACCCGGCGGCGGTCGGCGGCCGTGACGCCGGCTGTCTGCCGGGCGTCCGCCGGCGCGGTCGAGCATCTGCCGGTCGCCCAGGTCGAGAATCTGGCCGACACGCTGATCCGCTCCCGGCGGCCGGGGCTGTGGAGCTACGCCGCCGCGGGGGACGCCGAGCGCCGGTTCGACCAGCACGACTATCGCGACGGGACGCTGTTCGTGATGGGGTCGGAGGGCCGGGGCGTGCGCCCGCGGGTGCGATCGGCATGCGACGAGTCGGTCTCCATCCCGATGGCCGGGCGGATCGGGTCGCTCAACGTCTCGACCGCGGCCGCCGTGCTGCTCTTCGAGACCGTCCGGCAGCGCCGGGGATGAGCGACCTGCTGCTGATCATCGTGGACGGCGACAACGTCGCGCACCGGCGCGGCGGCGATCCCTCGCGGATGCGCGACGACCTGGTCACCGATGTGTCGAACTACGCCGAGCAGGCGGGTTGCGACGTGGCCGTGGTGTTCGACGGCCACGGGCGGGACATCTCGGTCGGCCGCGTGGCGGTGCGGTTCGCCGGCGGGGAGTCCGCGGACACCATCATCGAGCGGCTGGCGCACCGCAGCTCGCTCGGGCGGCCGGTCACCGTCGTGTCGTCGGACACCGCGCTGCGTCACGTGGCGGCACGTGGGGAGGTGGATGCAATGAGCGCACGAGAGTTCGCCGACCGGCTTGCGGCCGCGCCTCGACCCTCGACCACGGCCCAGCCGCGCGTCCGCTACCAGCTCGGCGATGCGCTCGATCCCGCTACCAGAGCGGCAATGGAGCGAATCCGTCGGGGTCCTTGACAAATCGCGCGCAGGCGATACACTCCCTACCCTCAAGTTGAAGTTGACATTCAACCTGAGGCACATCGAGGGAGAGAGGTATTGAGCGTGGCCAGGGAGAACCAAGCGACGGCGCAGGCGGTGGTCGGGAGCCGCGCATGGCGCGAACCGAACGAGATGTTGCTGATCGCCGCCGCCCGCAACGGCGACGAGAAGGCGATGGATTCGATCATCCGCCGCTACGAGGGCTTCGTGCGGCTGAAGGCGAGCTCGTACTTCCTGGCCGGCGGCGACTCGCACGACCTGATTCAGGAGGGCCTGGTCGGCCTGTTCAAGGCGGTGCGCGACTTCCGCTCCGACAAGGACACGTCGTTCCGGTCGTTCGCCGAGCTGTGCATCACGCGCCAGATCATCACGGCGATCAAGACTGCGACCCGGCACAAGCACGCCCCGCTCAACTCCTACGTCTCGTTCAGCCACACGCCCGCGGGCCAGGAGTCCGAGGTGGATTGCACGCTCGGCGACGCGCTCCCCGGCCCGTCCGTGGACGATCCGGCGTCGTGCGTGATCTCGACCGAGGAGCTGCAGAGCCTGCTCGACTGCCTCGGCACGGCGCTCTCCTCACTGGAGTCGCAGGTGCTGACCTGCTACCTGGAGGGGCGCTCGTACGAGGAGATCGGCGAGCTGCTCGGCTGCGACCCGAAGACTGTGGACAACGCCCTCCAGCGGGTCAAGCGCAAGGTGCAATCGCACCTCGACGCGCGCCGCGTGCTGTCCTAGCTACGCCTCAGGTTGAACTGGAGGGTGAGTCCGGTAAACTCGGGCTGCCGCCGGGATAGCTCAGCTGGTAGAGCAACGGTTTTGTAAACCGTTGGTCGCGGGTTCGAGTCCCGCTCCCGGCTCTCGCGGGTCGACGACACGCACGTCGGATCGCGTCAACCGCGCCGCTTTGCGCCATTCCAAGCGGCACCACGGATGGAGCCTACGTGCAGGGGTTTTCTGCGGGATGGCACCAATACGGCACCACAGGACTGAACCCATGTCGGATTACAAGATGCTCCCCCAATGCGATTCGGTCGCTGGGCCGTGTACCAGCGTTGGTCAGGCGCTCTCGCGCAGCAACTGCTCGGCGCACTGGCGGTAGAGCGTCGCGCCGGAAACGCTGCGAGTGGGACGTTCACGCCGAGCGATCTCTTCCGCATGAACACTGTCACGCCAGCGTCGAGCGCCGCCTCCGGCGTTCGCTTCGTGCGGTTCACCATGGTCGCCCCCCAGGTTTTCCAGCTACCGGGCGCAGAATGCCCAGGACCGTTCTCCGGATGCTTCTTCCTAGATACAGCGGAAGTTGCGGTTTACGGCACACCAAGCTGATCCTCCCGCGGTGCACGCCTCCCAATCCGCGGGGTCGCGGCTGCCGGCCTGCGATTCACCGGCAGGCGCTGCCAGCGCCGGCGCGAGGATCGACACATTGGCAAAGGCAGGCGCAGCGCAGCTCGTCGATGGAGCGATGGTGGAGTGGGCCGAGAGCCAGACCAAGCCGCAGACGACTCAGTTGATGGGCCGGTTTGCCAATGGCACGATGGGCAAGCCGTTCTGGGGCGCGCTCTTCGGCCAGCTGCTCTCGAAGGCTGAACCGGAGGAAGGACACGGCGACGTCCCGGAATCTGGTGGTGTGCAGGCCGGTCTTGCTAGAAGGTGTGGTGGCATGAGCTGGTACGCTTTTCGCGTGATGCAGCGACGCGACACGACCCACGCCCTTGGCTCGGTCGTCGTTCTGCTGCCGTGCATCCCGGCCTAGGCGTTCCCGGCCAGAGCCCGGAACGCCGTGACGAACGCTCGCCTCGTCAACGCCGACAGATGGATGCGCCAGTGAACACGCTCCCTTCGATCGAGACAGACTTTCCCGCCTGGTACGCCGAGGTCGTGCGCCGGGCGGGCCTGGCCGAGAACGCGGCCGTGCGCGGGATGATGGTGATCAAGCCGTACGGGTACGCGATCTGGGAGCTGCTGCAGCGCCAGCTGGACGACCGCATCAAGGCCACCGGCCATGAGAACTTCTACTTCCCGATTTTGATCCCGGCATCGGTGCTGGCCAAGGAGGCCGACCTGGTTGAGGGCTTCGCGCCGGAGGTGGCAGTCGTGACCGAGGCAGGCGGTGCCAAGCTGGAAGAGCGGCTGGTGCTGCGACCGACGTCCGAAGCGACGATCTGGAGCACCTACGCGCGCTGGATGCAGTCCTACCGCGACCTGCCCATGCTCTACAACCAGTGGGCAAACGTCGTGCGCTGGGAGCTGCGACCGCGGCTGTTCCTGCGCACCAGCGAGTTCCTGTGGCAGGAGGGCCACACCGCGCACGAGACTGAGGAGCAGGCAGTGGCCGAGTGCCTGACGATCCTGCACCAGGTCTACGCAGATACCCAGCGCTCGGTGCTGGCGATGCCCGCGTTGCTGGGGCGAAAGAGCGCATCGGAGCGGTTCCCAGGCGCGCGGGAGACGTTTACCACCGAGGCGATGATGGGCGATCGAAAGGCGCTGCAGGCGGCCACGTCGCACTACCTCGGCGACGAGTTCGCGCGCACCTATGGGGTCACTTACACCGGACGGGACGGCGCAAGGCACCACCCCTTCGCCACGTCATGGGGCGCAAGCACGCGTCTAGTGGGCGGGGTCGTCATGATGCACGGCGACCAGCGCGGCCTGCGGCTGCCACCTGGTGTGGCCCCACACCAGGTGGTTCTCATCCCAATCCAGCCGGACGAGGGGCGGGTGCAGGAGGCGGCACAGGCGCTGGCGGCGGAGCTGCGGGCAAGCGGCATCCGGGTGAAGCTGGACGACCGCGACTACCTGCGCCCGGGCGCGAAGTTCTTCGAGTGGGAGCTGAAGGGCGCGCCGATCCGGGTCGAGCTGGGCGAGCGCGAACTGGCCCGCGGCGAGGTGTCCTTTGCCCGCCGCGATTGCGAGCAGCGTGAGCGGCTTCCGCGCGACGGCCTGCCGGCCAGGCTGCAAGGAATGCTGAGCGAGATCCAGCGCGCGCTGTTCGACCGCGCGGCCGGTCACCTGGAAGCACACACGCAGCGCCTGGACGACCGCTCGAAGCTGATCGAGTACCTCCAGACGGGCCACGGTTTCGCGGTCACCGCCTGGTGCGGCTCAACGGCATGCGAAGCCGCGGTCAAGTCGCAGACGTCTGCGACCATCCGCTGCCTCACACTCGAGCCCGAGGATCCCGGCGCGCCCTGCACCGTCTGCGGTCAGCCCGGCACCGAGACAGCCACCTGGGGCCACGCCTACTGAGCAGCAGCCGCCGCTACGACGACGGCAGAATCACTCATGGGGTGGCGGTGCACTGACGTGCCCGGCAAGGGATGGCACACCGACGCAGCGGAGCACGGAAAGGGCACGGAACCAGGCCCGCTCCCGGCTCTTCGCAGGACGAGCCAACGGCCGCCTCGGCGTCAACCGCGCCGTTTGGCGCCATTTTGTGGGGGTGCCTCGCCGGGGGCATCCTGAGCTCCTCCCATCGGTCAGCCGCGTCGGTGTCGGCATCGGCGGCTGAACTTCGGGTCCCCGCGGGCTTCGGTGAGTGCCGCGTTCGCCGCGACGAGGGCGTGCTCCCCACCAGGCGGCCGTTGAATGAGCCCGAAGTCTGACGGCAAGCCACCGATCAGCCGCCTCTCACACCACCGTGCCCACTAACACCTAGGCGCGCAACCGCCGCGCGGTTCCCCTTAGCTCGAAGCTTCGCGACGGCGTCGATTCGTGCCGCAGCAGCGTCGTCCCGCAGACCTCGCTCGTTGAGGGCGTCGGCGAGCATGAGCAGCGCGCTCGCGTGATCAAGCACCATGTCGGTGGGCTCGACGAGCTTGAGCGCGCGCCTCGCGGCGGCCTCCGCCTCGGGGGCGGACCCGCGGAGCAGGTGGGCCCTCGCGAGCAGCAGTTGGCGTCGGATCAGGGTCGCCCGGTCTGTCATCTGGACGGAGGCCGCGAACGCGTCGGCGAGCCGAAGGAACTCGCGCGGCCGATCCTGCGCTCCGACCGCTTCGCACAGGAATCCGTCGGCCATGTCCGCCCACCAGATGTTGCCGATGGCCGCAAGGAACTCCCGCGCCTCCCGGAGCCTCCGCTCGGCTGCCTCCGCCTCGCCCACGGAGATCTCGACGTAGGCGATCGCCAAACCGTGGACCGGTGCGAGCCATGCCAGACCGTGGCGGTCGACAACATCCCGCCATCGCCCCTCGTGCTCGCGGAACCCAGGATCGTCACCGGCAGCGAGGGCGGCGACCGCCAGCAGGGCGTGGCCGACGCTGCCGGATATCGGCTCGCCGGTCGAGAGCAGCTCCCACGCGCTCGCCGTGAACCGGTCGAACGGGAGCGGCCCCTCGACCGAGAGATCGACCACATCTCCGGCGGCCTGGGCCGCCTCCCGGGGGCGCCCGGCGGCGAGCGCGTAACGCAACGCTTTGGAAGCCCACGCCAGGCCCTCGGCATCCTGTCCACGGAATGACTCGAGGTAACTGATGGCGAGCGCAGCCTCCGCCAGACCGACGTCGTCGTCCAACGACTCGAACACGTCGGCCGCGGCGCGCGCCTCGACAAGCGGCGACTCGATCTCGGAATCGGTGAGCGAGCGGTAGACCCGGCCGGACAAGAGCTGTACCGCCGCGCGGACGGCATCGCGCTCCGAGCCCGCCCCGCGCGCCTGTTCGACAGCCTCCGTGAGCAGGGCCTCGGTCTCCTCTGTCCGCCCCGAATCCGCGAGGGCGGCGCCCAGGTTCGGGAGGAGATCGAAGCGGCGAAGGGATCGCTCAGGCAGGAGCGCCGCCGCTCGGCCGAGGAGATCGCGGGACGTGATGTAGTCATTCGTGGCGAAGGCTCGAGATCCAGCGGTGGCGAATAGTTCGCCGGCGCGCTCCGACAGGGCGGCCGAACCATCATCACGCGCGCCAAGCTCTTCCCGCAGATGGAGCGCGCGCTCGAGATGCCGCGCGACCGACTCGTCGACGTCGGCCTGGTCGGCGTCCTCCTCGGTCATCCAATCGGCGAGCTGCACATGTAGGTTCGCTCGCAACTCCTTCGAGATGCCTCGGTACGCTGCCTCAAGAACGAGCGCGTGCGCGAAGCACCACCGACCGCGGGCCTCGTCCTCCGGCTGCACGAGACCGCGGAGTTCCAGTGAGGCGATCGCAGACTCGACGTCTTTCGCGCCGAGGTCTGGGACTAGCGCGCCGATCGCGGCGATCCGGAACCGCCGTCCCTCGACGGAGGCCCGCTCGAGGATCAGGCGGGGCACGGGCTCGAGTCGATCGAGCCTCGCGGCGAGGAGCGCCTGAAGGGTCGCAGGGATCTCTACGTCGGCTTCATCGGAACCCACCCACCGGCCGTCGGCGAGGAGCCCCTGATCCGCAAGCATCGCCGTGAGCTGCTCCAGATACAGGGGGTTCCCCTCGGCCGTCTGGCAGACTCGGTCGACGACCGGTCCGGGAGCCTGCGGCCCGAGCAGGAGCTCCGCGACGCGCCGTGCATCCTCCATCGAGAGCGGGGGAAGTGTCGTCGTAATCGCCCGGGGCTTCCCAGACGCCCAGGTTGGACACTGTTCGAGGAGCTCCGGCCTCGCGAGGCACAGGAAGAGCACGGGACCATGAACGCGCTCGACGACCGAATCGGCCAGGTCGAGCATTGGGGGCTCCGCCCAGTGCAAGTCTTCGAGCACCACGACAAGCGGCCGTTGGGACGCGAGAACCTCTAGCACGCGGCGCACAGCCCAGGAGGCATCCGAAGCGAGCGCCTCACCGACCCCGAGCACCTGGGCGATGCGGTCGCCCACGGCCGGTCCGTCGGGCTGGGTGGCCAGTCGCTCGCGAAGCGCCGACGCGACCGACTCGGCGTCTCCACCAGGTCGCCCGGCCGCTTGCGACAGCAGCTCAACCAGCGGCGCGAACGTGACGCCGTCGCCGTAGGAGGGTGTCTGTCCGATGAGGACCGTCGCGCGATCGCTCACCGCCCCGTGGAACTCGGCGGCGAGGCGCGATTTCCCCACGCCGGGCGGGGCTAAGACGGTGACGAGCACGCACGCATCGTCGTCGATCGCGTCCTCTAACGCGTGCCGCAGCATCATCAGGTGACGGTTGCGTCCTACCAGCGGCGTTCCGGCCCGGATCGGCTGCGGATGAAGTGCCAGGACCCTGTGGGCATGGACCCGTTCAGCCTTGCCTTTGAGCTGGATCGGGCCGAGCGGTGCCAGATCCACATGCCCGCGGAGCATCCGCTCAGCCGCGGCGGAGACGAGCACATCGCCCGGCGCGGCGGCGGTCTGCAGGCGGGCAGCCGTGTTGAACACATCGCCCACGATCCGTCCCTGAGCGGCCGAAGCCTCGTCGGCGAACGCCTCTCCGCAGTCGATCGCGATTCTCACAAGGACACGGACCTGGGGATCAGCGATCATTCGGTCGAGCTCGGCGGCGGCTTCTCGCATCTCAAGCGCGGCCCGCACGGCACGCAGCGCGTCGTCCTCGTGCGCTTCGGAGAGGCCGAATGTCCCCACGACGGCGTCACCGATGAACTTCTCGACCGCCCCTCCATGGTGTATGACCGCGGCGCGCATCGCATCGAAGTACCGATCGAGCACATTCCGCAATTGTTCGGCGTCCAGGCGTTCGCCGAGCTCGGTCGAGCCGACCAGGTCGCAGAAGAGCGTCGCGATAGGGCGACGACGGGCTTCACTCGGTGCCGACAGGCCCGCGCCGCACTCAGGACAGAATTTGAAACCGCGCTCGTACTCGAAGCCGCAGGACCGGCATGTCGCCATACGCCCAGCCTATATCCATATAGAGATGTAGATGAACCCTGTTCGTCCCCGCCTGCGACTCGCGATGCCGGCAGCAGAAGAAGCACCAATGAACGAGGCCGGATCACGTGACGATTGCCACCCGCCGCAATCTTTCCACCCCGGCGGCGCATGTCTGTGCGCCTCAACTCGCGAACCGCCCGACGCGGCTCAGGGAACCTGACAGTCGCTATGACCTGGGTGTCCGGCGAACTGAACCGACGGCGGCCGGATGTGCCGCCAGGTAAGCCTCGGCCCCCGAGAAGCGCGGTGCGATGCATACGTTACGATTGGCGCGTTGGGCAGGTCGCGCTCGTCGCCCAGCGGCTCGAGTGGCTGCTTCGAAGGAGAGGAACCAGGAGTGGACAAGATCGCCGGGTTCTTAAGGACTGTCGCACCGTTTGACACCCTCGAGGACGAGGAGCTGGAGACGGTTGCAGCCGCGTGTGAGGTTGAGTCTTTCCCGGCGGGTGCCACGATCATTGTGCAGGGGGTCGAGCCGTCCGCGCATGCCTGGGTGATCCACGGTGGTGCTGTTGAGCTGAAGGACGATGGTCGGCTGGTTGATCTGCTCGGTGTGGGTGAGATGTTCGGGCATCGCTCGATGATCACTCGCGACCCGGTCGCGTTGACGGTGACCGCCAGCGACGAGACGATCTGCTATCGGATTCCCGAGGACGCTCTCCGACCGGTGCTGGCGCGGCCGACTGCTCTGCGCTACCTGGTACTGTCGAGCAGCGGGCGGTACGAGCTTGATCCGCGCGAGGCGGCCTCGCGTGCAGACTCGGTGGCGCGGTCGGTTGGAGATCTGGTGCGATCCGGCGTTGTGGTGTGCGAGCCGGGAACGCCGATTCGCGAGGCAGCGCAGCGAATGGTGGAGGCCGGCTCGGCGGTTGTGCTGGTCGATCTGGGCGACGCACTGGGGATCGTTACGGACTCTGACTTGCGTACCCGCGTCGTGGCGGCGGGCGCTTCGCTGGACACCGCGGTGGCCGAGGTCATGACCACTCCTGTTCGAACGGTCACCGCCGATCGAAGCGGCACAGAGGTGCTCCTGGAGATGCTCGATCTGGGGTTGCGGCACCTGCCGGTGCTTGGTGCGCATCGTGATGTGGTTGGGGTCATCTCCGACACCGATCTGTTGGCTGCAGAGACGCGAACGCCGTTTCACCTACGGTCGGCGATCTCCCACGCGAGGGACGAGAAGGCGTTGTGCGAGGTTGCGGCGCGCCTGCCCGAGGCGGTGATCGCGCTGTGCGACGCGCGGGTGGCGGCCAACACGGTGAGTGGGGTGCTCACGTCGGCGCACGACGCGCTCACTCGTCGGTTGATCGAGCTGGCGGAGGCCGATCTCGGTCCCCCGCCGGCGCCGTACACGTGGTTTGCTCTTGGCAGCTTCGCTCGCCGCGAGGCGTTCCCCGATTCCGACCAGGACAACGCCATTGCGTGGGACGGTCGTGACGACGACCCGGTCGTGATCGAGTGGATGACGGCATTGGCCGAGCGCGTGGTCGGCGGCCTCGAACGGGCGGGGATCCCAGCCTGTGCAGGGGGGGCGATCGCATCGAAACGCCTATTCGCACGGTCGATTGAGGCCTGGGAGCAGGTTACCCGCTCCTGGCTCGATGATCCGGATCAGGAGAAGGCGCTGATCCTTGTCAATGTGGTGGTCGAGGGGCGGGCCGTGTGGGGCGGCCAGATCGCCGGTGAGCGGCTGTCGGCGGCCTTCGCGGAGGCCCGAAGCCGGCCCCGCCTGCTCCGTCTCTTGGAGTCGTTCTCCCTCGCCCATCGGCCACCCACCGGGTTCTTTCGAGACTTCGTGGTCGAGCACGACGGCGCCCATCGGGGCAAGTTAGACATCAAGCACGGTGGGCTGCTTCCGATTGTGGATCTGGCACGGTCGGCCGCTTTGGCAGCCGGCGTCGCCGCCGCCTCCACGCCTGCTCGACTGGACGTTGCCGAGGCCGGCGGTACGATCGCGCCCACGGATGTCGGCGTGCTTCGCGACGCGTTCGATCTGATCACAGACCTACGCCTGCAACACCAGGTGCAGCAGTTACGAAACGGCGAGGCTCCCGACAATCACATCGATCCCAGCGCCCTTTCCCCGCTGGCCCGAAGCTACCTCAAGGAGGCATTCCGGGCAGTTGCACGTCTCCAGAAGGGGCTCATGGCAGACATACGGACAGGAATGCCGACCGGTTGAGCGGCGCGACCTCGCGAAGACCAGACGATGCCTCGATACCCCGCCGGTTATTGCGCGACGAAGCCGCCGTCGACCACCAGCGACGTCCCGGTGATGTACGAGGCGTCGTCGGACAGGAGGAACGCGACCGAGGGCGCCACGTCGGCGGCGACCCCCTGGCGATTCATCGGGATCGCCTGCTTGACGGCGTCGTCGATCTCTTGGGCGGACATCCCGGCGTCGTCGAATATCGGGTCGTTGAACCCGGTGTCGATCCATCCCGGGCAGACGCAGTTGACCCTGATCCCGTCCTTGGCGAAGTCGATCGCCATCTGGCGGGAAAGCTGCAAAACGGCGCCCTTGGTGGAGTCATAGGAGACGCAGTTCGGTTCGCCGACGAGCGAGGCCGTCGAGCCGGTGTTGACGATGGCGCCGCCGCCCTGCCGCTGCATGTGCGGGATCACCGCCCGCGAGACGAGCAGCACGCCCCTGACGTTCACGGCGAAATGCAGATCCCAGTCCTCGAGGCGCTGCGTCAGCGCGGTGCCCGGGATCAGCACCCCCGCGTTGTTGTGCAGCAGGTCGATCCGGCCGAACCGGTCGATGCAGGCGGCGACCATCTGCTCGACGCTCGCCTCGTCACGGACGTCGCACTCCAGCGCCAGCCCGTCGTGACCCTCCGCCTCGAGCAGGGACACGGTCTCCTCAGCGGCGGCGAGCCGGACGTCGGCGACCGCAACCGATGCTCCCTCGCGGGCGAGCCGAACTGCGCTTTCACGCCCGATCGCGCCGCCGGCGCCGGTCACGAGCGCGACCTGGCCGCCGAACCGCCGCGGGAATCCTTCGGAATCGTTCATCACCGCGCGGATAGTCTAGTGCTGATTACCCGGTGGCGAACACGTCGGCGGCGGCATCGACCGGAGCCGGCGGCCAACAACGCTAGCGGCTGAGCGAGATCCGGTCGGCCGCCGGAAGACCGAAGTAGAGCGGCAGATGCTCGCCCATCGCGACGGTCGCCCGCTGCCTGGCGTCGCGGGTGAGCATTCGCAGGGCGGGGTCGAACACCAGCTCGACCGCGTCGGGCACCGGGAACAGCTCGAGACTCGCGACGATCGAGCCGTGCAGCTGCACCAGCTCGTCCTCGACCGCGCCCGTGACGATGCCATCGATCAGCCGCCCGGCTCGGCGCGACCTGAGAGCGTGCGGATCCATGGCAATTTGATGCCCCGCCGGGCTCGTTTTCAATCGACGATCAGTGGCCGAAGCTGTTCGAGTCGGTGGCCGCCGACTCGCCGCGGTCGAGCTCTGCGATGGCGTCCATCTCCGCCTGATCGAGCTCGAAGTCGAACACGGCCAGGTTCTCGGCCTGGCGCGCGGGGTTCGCCGACTTGGGGATCGGCACGGCGCCGATCTGGATGTGCCAGCGAAGCACGATCTGCGCGGACGTCCGCCCATGCCGCTCGGCGATCTCGGCGATCGCCGGCAGTCGCAGCAGCTGGCCGCCGTTCCCCAGCGGGCTCCACGACTCCGTGACGATGTCGTGCCGCCGGTGGTACGCGCGCGGCTCCTCGCGGGCGATCGTCGGATCGAGCTCGATCTGGTTGACGTCCGGCACCGCGCCCGTCTCGTCGATCACGCGCTGCACGTGCTCGGGCTTGAAGTTCGAGAGGCCGATCGCCCGCACGCGGCCGGTGCGCAGCAGCTCGATCAGGCCGCGAAATGCGTCGACGTACCGGTTCTGCCGCGGATTCGGCCAGTGGATCAGGAACAGGTCGATGTAGTCGACGCCCAGCTTCCCGGTGCTCATCGCGAACGCGTCCTGCGCCTCCTGGAACCCGTGCCACTCGGCGTTCAGCTTCGACGTGATGAACAGCTCCTCCCGCGCCACGCCGCTGGCCGCCAGCGCGCGGCCGACGCCGGTCTCATTGCCGTAGGCGTGCGCTGTGTCGATCAGCCGGTAGCCCAGATCGATCGCGCTGGCGACGGCCGCCTCGGCGTCCGCGTCGTCGAGCGGGGACGTGCCGAACCCTAGCCGCGGCATCTGCGCGCCGTGGACGAGCTCGACGGTCGGTGCAAGTGCGGCTGCCGTCATGCTCCGGAGCCTAGCGTCGCCTCGATCCCGCGGACGTCGCCCTCCTCGTCGGCGAAGATGTGGACGCCGGTGAAGCCGGCGCGTTCCAGGTCGGGCCGCAGCAGCTCGTCCTGACGGCCGCCCAGCGCCAGCAGCAGGGCACCGCCGGCGCGCAGGACGTGCGGGCTTTCGGCGACGACTCGGCGGAGGATGTCGCAGCCATCGCGTCCGCCGTCGTAGGCCAGTGGCGACTCGAACGTGAACGTGTCCCGCTGCAGCAGCCACAGCTCGTCGGTCGGCACGAACGGCACGGCCCCGATGACGACGTCGACCGTGCCGAGCAGCTCGCGGGGGAGCGGTGCGAACAGATCGCCGGCGTAGGCCTCGACGCCGTTGGCCCGGGCGCAGGTCACCGCCGCTGCGTCGACGTCGGTTCCCACCACCCGCGCCTTCGGCCGGTGGGTCGCCATCACCCGGGCGACCGCGCCGGAGCCGGTGCAGACGTCGACGCCGATGCCGTCCGACGGCAGCAGCTCGGCGGCCCGTACGACCAGCGGCTCGGTGTGCCAGCGCGGCACGAACACCCCGGGGTCGACCCGGACATGCCCGCCGCAGAACTCCACGGAGCCGGTGATCCAGGCCAGCGGCTCGCCCGTCAGCCGGCGTCGCACCATCGCGTCCAGGGCCGGTCCGTCGCCGGCCGCCGCCGTGATCAGCTCGTCGGCCTCCTCGTCCGGTGCCAGGAAGCCACCCTCGGCCAGCATTCCTCGGAGCTCGCGGCGGTCCATGCGTGCATTGAACACCGCCGGAATCCGATCGGCACCGGGTGCCGTACCCCGAGCGACGCGGTCACTTCGGATTGGGTGGCGATGGGCAGCAGGACATGGATCGTCGGATGGGTCGTCGCGACCATCGTCTCGCTGGCCCTGATCGCTGCGGCGGCGGCCGTCGCCGCGCATGCCGTGTCCACCGTCACCGGCGCTCCGGCCTGACAACGCAGAGGCCGGCCGCTTCCGATCGTGTGACTCGCCATCACCGGATGGTTAGGGTTGGGACCGATGCAGCTGGGGCCGTTCCGGATCGAGCAGTACTACGCCGAACACGAGTTCACCGCGCGGTACATGCTGTCGAGCAGCGATTGCGAGTCGCGCACGGTCGGCGAGCTGCTCGAGCTCGAGCCCGGCGCCGAGGATGCGCTCCGCGAGCTGTGGTGCGGATACACCGAGTCGCCGGGTGCGCCGGCGCTGCGAGCCGAACTGGCCGCCGGCTACGACGGCCTCGAGCCCGACGACGTGCTGGTCACCTCATGCGCTGAGGAGGGAATCTTCCTGGTCTGCCATGCGCTGCTGCGGCCGGGCGACCACGCCGTGGTCGAGACGCCGTGCTACGAGTCGGCGCTCGAGCTGTCACGGAGCACCGGGGCGGAGGTCAGCGAGTGGCGGCGGCGCCACGACGACGGCTGGACGTACGACCTGGACGAACTGGGCCGCCTGGTGCGGGCGGGCACGCGTCTGATCTACGTGAACACGCCGCACAACCCGACCGGCAGCCACATGACGCACCAGGAGCTGGCCGGCGTCGTGGAGATCGCCCGCGGTTGCGCGGCGGTGCTGTTCTGCGACGAGGTGTACCGCGACCTGGAGCACGAGCCGGCGCTGCGGCTGCCCGCGGCCTGCGAGGCGTACGAGCGCGCGGTCTCGCTGGGCAGCATGTCCAAGAGCCTCGGCCTGCCCGGCCTGCGGCTGGGGTGGCTCGCCTCGCGCGACCGCGGCCTGCTGGCGCCGGTGCTCGACCTCAAGCACTACACGACGATCTGCTCCAGCGCACCCAGCGAGCTGCTGAGCACGCTGGCGCTGCGCCATCGGCGGACGCTGCTCGACCGGAACCTGGAGATCGTCCGCGGCAACCTGGAGCTGCTGGACGACCTGTTCGAGCGCCGCGACGACATGTTCGCGTGGGTGCGGCCGTCCGCCGGCCCGATCGGCTTCCCCCGGATCGCCGGCGATGTGGACGTCGAGCAGCTGTGCGGATCGCTCGTCGCTTCGGCCGGCGTGCTGCTGCTGCCGGGAGCGGTGTACGACGAGCCGCGTCATGTCCGCGTCGGCTTCGGCCGCCGCAACATGCCGGAGGCGCTGGCCCGGCTGGAGGCCTACCTGGGGTGACGCTGGACGACGTCCGCAGCTTCGCGCTCTCGCTGCCGGAGGTCACCGAGGCGCCGCACCACGAGCGCACGTCGTTCCGCGTGCGGGGCAAGATCTTCGCCACCGCGCTGCCCGGCGCCGACTCGTGCAACGTGCTGCTCGACGAGCCGGAGGCGCGGGCTGCGGTGTTCGAGGACGCGAACGTCTTCGGCGAGCTGTGGTGGGGCAAGCGGCTGGTTGGCGTCAAGGTCGACCTGACGGTCGCCCAGCCGGCCCGCGTCGAGGAGCTGCTGACCGAGGCGTGGCTGCGTCGCGCGCCGAAGGCCCGCGCCGAACGGCTGGACCGTCGCGGTTCCTAGCCTCGGGTTGTACGGTGCGGATCGTGTTCGCACTACAGGTCGACATCACAGACAACTGGCGCCGGGTGCTCTTTCCGATCCTGGCGTTCGTCGTCGCCTGGCTGCTGGTCAAGTTCTCGCGCGTGCTGATCAACCGGCTGGCGCTGAAGATCGAGCGGCGGCGGCTGCCGTCCGACGGCGACCTCGCGGACACGGCCGCGCTGCGCTCGATCAAGCGCCACGACACGACCGTGTCGCTGGTCGGCACGACCGTCCGGTACCTGATCTTCACGATCGCAATGCTGGTCGCGCTGACCCAGATCATCGGTCCGGGCAAGTCCGCCGCGATCGCCAGCGCGTCGCTGCTGATCATCATCGTCGGCTTCGCGGCGCAGCGGTTTCTGACCGACATCATGGCCGGCACGTTCATGTTCTTCGAGGGATGGTTCGAGGTCGGCGACACGATCACCGTCGAGCCGCTCGACCTGACCGGTGTGGTGGAGGAGGTGTCGCTGCGGTCGACCAAGCTGCGGGCGGTCACCGGCGAGACGCTGCGCGTCCACAACTCCCAGATCCTGGCAACCCGGGCGCTGCCCCGCGGCGTGCGGGACGTCGAGGTCGAGCTGTTCGTCAGCGACGAGGCCGCCGGACGCGAGCTCGTGGACGACGTGGCGGCGATCGTGCCGGTCGGCCCGACGCGGTTTGTCAGCCGTCCCCAGGTCGACGACTCCGAGCGGCTCGACGACGACCTGATCCGCCTCAGCGCGGTATGCACCGTGGCCTACGGCCGCGACTGGCTGGCCGACGACTTCCTCCCGCAGCTCCTGCGGGAGCGCGCGCCGGACGGCCTGATTGTCCACGGCCCGGTCGTGATGTTTGTGGACGAGAGCGCCACGCGCC
This sequence comes from uncultured Actinomycetes bacterium, assembly GCA_963809205.1. Classification (GTDB taxonomy): domain Bacteria; phylum Actinomycetota; class Thermoleophilia; order Gaiellales; family JAICJC01; genus DATLLN01. Next base: position 352,313 of record CAWEIS010000025.1, read on the forward strand.
GCTACGCGCGGTCGCAGCGCGGCACGGTCAGGTAGGAAGCACGGTCTCCATGGCCGCCGCGACGATGTCGTAGGCGGCCTCCAGCGCCTCCGGCGGCATGGCCAGCGACGGCTGGATGTTGTACGACGTGCTGCTGGAGTCGGCGAGCACACCGCGGTGCAGGCACTCGACGGCCAGCGCGTGCTGGAGGTCGGGCGCCCGCTCTTTGGTGGTGCGGTCGAGCACCAGCTCGATCGCCTGGAAGCAGCCAATGGCCCGCACGTCGCCGACGGTGTCGAAGCGCTCGGCCAGCTGGTCCAGGCGTCGCAGCGCGACCTGCTCCAGAGCGCGCACGTTCTCGAGAATCGGCTCGCGGCGGTACAGGTCGAGCGTCGCCAGCGTCGCGGCGCACGCCGCCGGGAGCCACGACCAGGTGCTGCCGGTGGGGACGTCGTCGAACCCGCCCATCGCCTGCTCGGTGCCCAGCACCGCACCGATCGGCATCACGCCGCCGCCCATCGCCTTGCCCAGGCAGACGACGTCCGGCCGGACGTCCCATCGCTCGACCGCCAGCATGTGCCCGGTGCGGCCGAAGCCGGTCTTCACCTCGTCGGCGCAGAGCAGCCAGCCGTGCTCGTCGCAGAGCGCGCGCAGCGCGGGCCAGAAGCCGTCCGGCGGCACCAGAACGCCCCCCGAGCCGGCGACCGGCTCGATCACCACGCCCGCGACCTCGGTCGGGTCGACCGCGTGGAACAGCAGGTGATCGCGGATGTAGTCGACCGTCGAGTCGCCGCTGCCGCCCGGCCGCGGAGGTGCCAGCGGCGAGCGGTAGGCGTGCGGGTAGGGGACGTGCACGAAGCCGGCAGTCAGCGGCCGGATGCCACGGCTGATGTCGTTGCTCTCGGCGCCCAGCGCGGCGGTGGCCGACGACTCGCCGTGGTACGAGGAGAAGAAGCCGATCACGATCGACCGGCCGGTCGCCCGGCGCATCAGCTTCAGCGCGGTCTCGATCGCCTCGGTGCCGTTCAGCGCGATGTCGACCCGAGTGATGCCGGGCGGCGCGATCTCCAGCAGCCGCCCGGAGAGCTCGAGCAGCTCGGGGCATGGCATGGAGTGGCTGTCCTCGTTGCCGTACCGGCGCATCGTCTCGACCACCGGGCCGATCAGGTCGCCGCGCGCCGCGCCGACCGGCACCGAGGCCGAGGCCGAGATCAGGTCGACGTACACGTTGCCGTCGACGTCCTCGACCGTGTACCCGCGCTTGGCGGCCATGACCATGGGCGCCCAGCCGTGCAGCAGCCCCGGGTAGAGATGAGGAGCGGCCTCGTCGAGCAGCCGCCTGCTCTCCGGCCCCGGCGGTTGACAGACCATCCGCGGCGCGTCGCGGTCGACGGGAAGCATCACGCCTCGATCTGCTGCCGCGACCGCTCGGGGGACGCGCCGCCGCCGATCACGAAGCTGTGTTCGGGCGCCCAGTGCAGCGTCACCCGCTGGCCGCGGGCCGGGTCGGCGGCCGAGCTGTCGTCGTTCAGCCGGTCGACCACCAGCCGCTCACCGGTCGGCAGGTCGACCGAGATCTGCGTGATCGAGCCCAGGTAGACAACGTCGGCCACCGTCGCGGTGACCTCGCAGGCGCCGTCGTTCCAATGGCCGTCCTCGCCGAGCTTGATTTTCTCGGGGCGCACCGTGATCTGCGTGGTGGCGCCGGCCGGCAGGTCGCAGCGGGCGAGGATCCGCTCGCCATCCCCCAGGCGCATCAAGGCCAGGTCGCCCTCTCGCTCGTCGACCCGCAGCGTGAGCAGGTTCGAGGTGCCGATGAATCCAGCCACAAACGTCGTCGCCGGCTGCTCGTAGAGCTCGCGGGGCGGCGCCAGCTGCTCGACCACGCCGCCGTTCATCACGGCGATCCAGTCGCTCATCGTCAGCGCCTCCTCCTGGTCGTGCGTGACGTACACGAAGGTGGTGCCGGTCTCGGACTGCAGCCGCTTCAGCTCCAGCTGCATCTCCTTGCGCAGCTTCAGGTCGAGCGCGCCCAGCGGCTCGTCGAGCAGCAGCGCCGCGGGCTGGTTGACCAGCGCGCGGGCCAGCGCGACCCGCTGCTGCTGGCCGCCGGAGAGCTGCGCGGGGCGGCGCTTCTCCATGCCCTCCAGTCGGACGATGCCCAGCATCTCGGTCACCCGCCGGCGGATTTCGTCCTTCGGCAGCCGCTTGATCCGCAGCCCGAACTCGATGTTCTCGGTCACGGTCATGTGCGGGAACAGGCCGTAGGCCTGGAACACCATGTTGACGTGCCGCTTGGCCGGCGGCACCCAGGTGATGTCGTCGCCCTGCAGCAGAACGCGGCCGGCGTCGGGCTCCTCGAAGCCGGCGATCATGCGCAGCGTCGTCGTCTTGCCGCAGCCGCTGGGGCCGAGCATCGAGAAGAACGAGCCTCCGGGGATGGTGAAGGCGACGTCGTCCACCGCCACGACCGAGCCGAAGCTCTTGGACACGTGCTCGAGGACGATCTCGCCCGTGCGGTCGTCTGCGCTCATGATTCCTCCGCAAGGTCGACGGCGATCGCGAACATATCGTTGACGTTGGTGCCGGTGGGGCCGGTGACAAGCAGCTCGCCGACCTGCTGCAGCGCGTGCCGGGAGGTGTGGCCGAGGATCGCCGCGCGCAGGTCGACGCCGGCGGCCGACGCGCGTGCGGCGGTCGTGCCGTCGACCATCGCGCCGGCGGCGTCTGTCCCGCCGTCCAGCCCGTCGGTGTCGACGAAGGCCGCGACGATACGCTCACCCGGCTTCAGCCGCAGCGCCGCGCCGATCGCGGCCTCCTGGTTGGGGCCGCCCGCGCCGAAGCGGGCGCCGTTGGTCACGGTGACGGTGGTCTCGCCGCCGCACCCGACCAGCATGCACGGCGGCGGGAAGGGCCGGCCGCGGGTGTGCGACTCGCGGGCCAGCGACACCAGCGTTGCGCCGACCTCGCGGCTCTCGCCCTCGATGCTGGTCGAGAGCACCACCGGGCTGTAGCCGCGCTGCGTCGCGCGGTCGGCCATCGCCCGGCAGGCGAGCTCGCCGCTGACCAGCATCAGCGTGTCGATGTCCGCGGTATCCAGCGAGGGCGACTCCGCCCGGGCGGAGTCGGACAGGTGGGCGCGCACCGGCTCCGGCACCGCATTCCACAGGCCGTGGCGCTCGAGCACGGCGATCGCATCGGCGACCGAGGTCGTGTCGGGAACGGTGGGGTCGGTGATCGCATCCAGCGGGTCGCCGGCGACGTCAGACACGGTGAGGTTGAGGATCGTCGCGCCCCCCATCGCGACCGCCAGACGGCCGCCCTTGAAGCTCGACACGTGCTTGCGGACGCAGTTCACCTCGGCGATCGACGCGCCGCTTTGCAGCAGCAGGCGGTGGAGCGTGTGCTTGTGCTGGTGGTCGATGCCGTCGGCGGCAGGCTGGCGAGCGCCGAGCTGCCGCCGGTGAAGCAGCAGATCACGAGGTCGCCCGGCCGGGCCGTGCCGGCCAGCGCCATCAGCCGGCGGGCGGCGGTCACGCTGTCGGGGGTGGGCAGCGGATGGTCGGCCTCGAGCACCTCGATCCTGTCGAGGCGGCCGCCCTGGCCGCGGGGGACGACGACCAGCCCGGCGTCGATGCAGTCGCCCAGCATCGTCTCCAGCGCGACGGCGATGCGCAGGCTGGCCTTGCCGGCGCCGAGCACCATCACGCTGCGGCCGGCGATCGGATACGGACGACCGTCGGCTGTCAGCACCGCCCCGTCGAACGCCAGCCGGCGGTCGACCGCCAGCGCGGGATCGCTGGCCTCGAGGCCCGCCTCGAGGACGTCGAGCACCGCCGTGCGCAGGTCGGGAAGGCCCAGCGTCAGCAGGGCTTCGCGGTTGCGCACCTGGGTGCGGCGGGTTGTCGTCACGCAGCCACCCGCGGGGAGCGCACGACCGACCGGCCGGCGTACGCGCTGGTGGAGCCGAGCTCCTCCTCGATCTGGATCAGGCGGTTGTACTTCGCCGTTCGCTCGCCGCGTACCGGCGCACCGGTCTTGATCTGGCCGGCGTTCAGCGCCACCACCAGGTCGGCGATGATCGGATCCTCGGTCTCGCCGGAGCGCTCGGAGACGACCACGGTGTAGCCGCTGCGGTGGGCCAGCTCGGCGGCGTCCAGCGCCTCGGACAGCGTGCCGATCTGGTTGACCTTCCAGAGCAGCGAGTTGGCCGCGCCCACCTCGAGGCCCTGGGCCAGTCGCCGCGGGTTGGTCACGAACAGGTCGTCGCCGACGATCTGGATGCCGCTCGCCTCGGTCAGCTCGGCGAAGCCCTCGAAGTCCTCCTCGGTCAGCGGATCCTCGATCGTGACGATGCCGAAGCGCTGGATCAGCTCCTGGTAGAGCCCGATCATGGCCGCCCGGTCGTACCGCTCGCCGGCCACCGTGTACGTATCGGACGCCGCGTCGTAGAGGTGCGACGCGGCGCAGTCCAGGCCGTACACGATCAGCTCCTCGTAGCCCGACGCGCGCACCGCCTCGTGGAGGAACTCGAGCGCCTCGTGCGGGCTCGACATGGGCGGCGCGAACCCGCCCTCGTCGCCGGTGTTCAGGGCGACCTTGCCGAACCGGTCGAGCAGGATGTCCGCCAGCTTGAGGTTGACCTCGGTGCCGATCTGCAGCGCGTGCAGCAGGCTGTCGGCGCCCACCGGCATGATGATGAACTCCTGGAAGTCGAGATCGTTGGAGGCGTGGCGGCCGCCGTTGATCAGGTTGATCAGCGGCACCGGCAGGACGTGCCCGTTGCCGTTCAGGTGGCGGTAGAGCGGCGCGCCGGCCGCCGCCGCGGCGGCCCGGGCGGCCGCCAGCGACACGCCGAGCAGCGCGTTGGCCCCCAGCCGGGACTTGTCCTCGGTGCCGTCGAGCTCGATCAGCCGGCGGTCGAGGTCGCGCTGCGACTCCACGCTGGCGCCGACCAGCGCCGGGGCGATCTGCGAGGTGACGTTGGCGACCGCGCCGAGCACGCCGAAGCCGCCGAAGCGGGTGCCGCCGTCACGCAGCTCGAATGCCTCGTTGGAGCCCGTCGAGCGGCCGGACGGGACGTCGGCGCGGCCGAGCGTGCCGTCGGCCAGGCGGACGTCCACCTGGACGGTGGGCAGGCCGCGGCAGTCGAGCACCTCGCGGGCGGCGATCGTCGAGATGGTGAGGTCGTGCATCCGGTTCGGCTCCTACGTCTCGAGGGTGTTCAGCTTGGACAGGTAGTAGGCGAGCAGCGCGACCAGCGCCGACGCCGCGAGGAGCAGGAAGTTCAGCGCCGCACCGGCGCCCCAGTCCCCCTGCTCGAGGATCAGGCTGTTGGCCAGCGAGCCCAGCATGTAGCCGCTGCGGCCGCCGACCAGGGCCGGCGTCGCGAACTCGCTGAACAGCGGGATGTAGACCAGGATCAGCGCCACGAAGATGCCCGGCGCGGCCAGCGGCAGCAGCACGCGGCGGAAGGTGGTGAACCAGCCGGCGCCGAGGTCGACCGCCGACTCGAACAGCCGCCCGTCGATCGCCTTCATGGCGGCGTAGATCGGGATCACGGTGTACGTCAGCCAGCTGGTCGAGAGCACGACGATCACGGCGAACTTGCTGAACAGCAGCCAGTCCACCGGCGCGTTGGTGATGTGCAACCACTGCAGCGCGTCGTTGATCAGCCCCTCGCGGCCCAGCAGCTGGCGCCAGGCGTAGATCCGCACGATCGGGTTGAGCTCGTCCGCCAGCACCAGGGCCAGCAGCAGCGGCAGCTCGAAGCGTCCGGCGCGGAACGCCATCACGTAGGCCAGCGGCAGCCCGATCGCCAGCTGGATGATCATGGCGGCGCTCGCGATCCAGAAGGTGTCCAGGGCGACCTGGCGGTAGATCGGGTCGGTGATGATCTCGCGGTAGTTGTCGAACGTCCAGCCGGTGCGGAAGTCGTACAGCGACTCATGGTGGAAGCTGATCTTCAGCATGATCACCATCGGCACCAGGAAGAACAGGATCAGCAGGCCGGTCGGGCACCACAGGTAGGCGAGCGGCCGCAGCGAGCGGCGCAGGATCCCGCGTTTTCCCCGGACGCGGGGCGGTGCGGCGGCAACGACGCTCACTCAGCCCACCCCGCCCATCGGCATGAATCCGCCCGCGTCGCCGCGGTCGGGCCGCGGTCGTGCGATCCGCCAGGCGATGAACACCAGCACCACCTGGACGAGCGAGATCACGGTCGAGATCGAGTTCACGATCGGCAGGTTCTGGCCGTGGCGCAGCGTGGAGAACGCCCAGACCGGGAACGTGTAATCGGGCCCTCCGACGAAGTAGCTGATCTCGAAGTTGTTGAACGACCACATGTAGGCGAAGATCGCCGACGCCACCAGCGCGGGCGTCAGGTGCGGCAACACCACCCTGCGCAGCATCTGGGCCTGGGAGGCGCCGAGGTCGATCGCCGCCTCCTCCTGCGTGCGGTCGAACCGGGCCAGCCGGGCCGAAACGATCGCTGCGACCAGCGGGAACGTGCAGACGATGTGCATGATGCCGACCGTCCACAGGCTGAGGTCGGTCTGCCCGACCAGCGGCAGGTCGTCGTTGAAGAACAGCAGCGCGCTGATCCCGATGACCAGCCACGGCACCACCAGGGCCGCCCCGACGACGGCCGCGACGCCGCCCCGCATCAGGAAGCGCATCCGGGTCAGGGCGAAGGCCGTCAGGGTGCCCAGCACCAGGCAGATGGGCGTGATGATCGTCGCGATCCAGATCGAGTTCGTCAGCCCTGTGCGCATCCGCGGGTCGTCGAACGCCTCGGTGTACCAGCGCGTGGTAAAGCCCTTGAAGGGCAGCGACAGGATGATCGAGTCGTTGAACGAGAACGCGGCCAGCAACAGCAGCGGCGCGTAGAGCAGCACCAGCATGAATACGACGATGCCGATCTCCAGCGTGCGCCGGGTGATCCTGCCCGCCCGGATCGATGCCGGGGGCGCGGTCCGCGCCGCCTGCGCGGGCAGCGCCCGCGCGGGGTGGCCGACGACGCTCATCCGGCCGCCTTGACCTCGTTCCAGGCCTTGATCCAGAGATCGAAGTTGGGCGGCGGGCTGGCCGGGATGATGTTGCCGAAGTGGGCGGGGGCGTCGAGCCTGGCCTCCTCCACCAACGCCGCCGGCGCGATCTTGGCCACGTCCTCGTTGGTCATCGTGTAGTTCCAGCGACTGGCCTCGTAGAGCTGGGCCTTGGCCGACGCGTAGTAGTTGAGCAGCGCGTAGGCGGCGTTCACGTTCTTGGCCGAGGAGCTGATGCCGTAGCCGCAGGTCCAGACGATCTGACCCTCCTTGGCCAGCGAGAACTTGATGTTGTCCTCGCCGTCCTTGTTCAGGTCGTTGACGTTCCCGGGGTACCCCTCGGCGATCGACACCTCACCCTGGGCCATCAGGTTCTGGATGTCGGCGTCGCTCGACCAGTAGGTGCGGAAGTTGTCCCGGTGCTCGATCAGGTAGTCCTTGACCTGGTTGATCTGATCCTCGGTCAGGTTCACCGGGTCGGTGATGCCCATCGCCAGGGCGCCCACCTGCATGGCCACCTCGGGGTTGTCCTCGATCGTCGCCTGGTCCTTGTGGCTGGGATCGAACAGGTCGGCCCAGGAGGTCGGCTGCGTGGTGACGACGTCCGAGTTGTACATCAGGCCGGTCACGCCGGAATCGATTGGGATCATGTAGACCTTCCCATCGACGATGATCCCCGGCAGCTTCTTGAAGGTCGGGTAGATCTTGTCCCAGTCCTTGATCCGGGAGGTGTCGATGGGCTGCAGCAGGCCGAGCTTGACCTGGTTGATCGTGCCTTCCTCGACGCAGCTGTTGACGACGTCCGTGTCGTAGCCGGCGCGCAGCTTGGCGGTGGCGGAGGACACGCTGTCGAACGGGGTCGTCTCCAGCTTGACCTGCGGGTTGGCGTCCGTGAAGGGCTTGATCAGGCCCTTGGCGAAGCCGTCCGAGTAGGCAAAGAGCCTGAGCGTCCCGCTTGGGGGACCGGACGAGACCGCCTGGGAGCCGTCGGACGAGCTGCCACCGCCACAGCCCGCAGCCATGGCCGCCACCAGCACGAGGGCGGTAATCCTGCCACGCATCGCCTGCACCTCCGTCGTCGCCTACCGCAGGATGCGACGGTATCGCGCGGACGGTGAACTGTCAACCGTTTACCAGATGTCGGGGTGCGTCTCGATGTACTCGGCGACCCGGTCGCGCGCCAGATCGACGTGCGCCATGAACCGGGCGGAGGCCAGATCCGGGTCGCCGGCCTCGATCGCCTCGAGCAGCGGCAGATGCTCGGCGGCGCTGTCGCCCATCGACGAGTACAGGTGCTCATCCAGCGGGATCAGCGTCTTCAGCAGCGGGACGTGGCGGGTAAACACGGAGTGGATCCGGCGGTTGCGGGAGAGCCGCACCATGCTGTCGTGGAACTCCAGGTCGGCGCGCGAGAACGCCCGGATGTCGCCCTTGTCCGCCGCCGCGTCCAGCTGCTCCAGACGCTTGCGCATCTCCCGCAGGTCGGCGTCGCGGTGGGAGGCGGCAAGCAGTTGGGCCGCGCGTCCCTCGATCGCAGAGCGCAGGTCGTAGATCTCGCGGATGTCGTCGGGCGTGAGGCTGACTACGTACATACCGCGCCGCGGCTCCTCCTCCAGCAGGCCCTCGGCGCACAGCAGCTTGAACGCCTCGCGCACCGGCCCGCGGCTGACGTCGAGCGTGCCGGCGATCTTCGCCTCGACCAGGCGCTGGCCGCTGGGCAGGCGTCCGGAGAGGATCTCCTCGCGGATCTGGTCGGCCACCGATTGAGCCAGTGATGGAGGTGCTTCGATGGGTCGCATGTTGGGTTGACAGTCTACCGGCGAGGTCGGTTGACCGGCACCCCCTCGCCGTGCTTAGATTGTCAACTGTCTACCATGTCGAGCACGAGCGACCTCCCCACAGTCCGCACCGCACTGCCCGGCCCGCGCAGCCGTGAGCTGCTCCAGTCGCGCGACCGGCTGGGCTACCGGCCGCTTCACGATCCGCACGGAGAGGTGCCGTTCGTACTGGCCGGCAAGCGGGACTGGATCATGGAGGACGTCGACGGGAACACGTTCGTCGACCACGTCAGTGCCTGGGGGGCGACGCCGCTCGGCGCGTCGCCGGAGAGCGTGCTGACCGCGGTCGAGGAGGCCCAGCGGCAGTACGGCATGGAGATCTCGAACTACATTCCCAACGTGCCGATGATCGAGCTCGCCGAGCGACTGCTCGAGCTGGCGCCGGCGCCGCTCACGCGGTACGCGCCGAGCATGAGCGGCACGCTGGTGGTCGAGGGCGGCGTCAAGCTGGCCCGTGACGCGACCGGCAGGCCGATGATCCTCGGCTTCCTCGGCCAGTACCACGGCGAGAGCACTTACCTGACCGCGGCGCATAGCACCGACCTCTCCGAGGTGACCACCGGCAGCGCCCAGTACGTGCCGGGCGCCGTGTTCGCGCCGTACCCGAACAAGTTCCGCGCGCCTTTCCACCGCGGCGCCGGGCCGTACGACGACACGCTGGTGCTGGACTACGTCGAGGAGTGGCTGCTGGTGCACCAGGTCGAGCCCGATCAGATCGCCGGCGTGTTGATCGAGCCGATCCTCACCGAGGGCGGCATCATGGCGCCGTCGGCGGCGTTCTGGGAGCGGCTGACCGGGCTCTGCAAGCGCTACGGCTGGCTGATGATCCTGGACGAGGTGCAGACCGGCATGGGCCGCTCGGGCAAGCTGTTCGCCGCCGAGCTATGGGGCCTCGAGCCCGACATCCTGCTGCTCGGCAAGGGGTTCGCCGGCGGCGGCCAGCCGATCGCTGCGACGCTCGGCTCCGAGAAGGTGATGGCGGAGGCGTCCGCCGTCTCGGGCGGCACCTTCGCCTGGGTGCCGGCGGCGTGCGCCGGCGCGTTGGCCAGCCTCGAGGAGATCGCGACCGGCGGTGTCCTCGACAACGTGGCTGAGCTGGAGCGGATTGCAAAGGAGGAGCTGGTGCCGCTGGTGGAGCGCCACGAGCAGGTCGGCGACGTCCGCGTGGTGGGCGCCATGGTCGGCATCGAGTTCGTCATCGACAAGCGGTCGATCAGGCCGGCGCCCGCGTTCCATGCCGCGGTGCACCAGGCGCTGCTGACCCGCGGGGTGCTGGGCATCACGCAGTGGGGCAAGTGGATCTATCGGCTGCAGCCGGCGCTGAACATGCCGCCCGATCTGTTCCGCTGGTCGTGCGGCCAGGTGGCAGAGGCGATCGCCGAGGTCGCCGCGGCGCCGCCCGAGGAGTTCAGCGTCCTCGACCGCTAGCCGCTGTAACAACGGGGTCAGACCCCTTTGTTACACAGCGTGGATCAGAGCCCAGCGTCCGGCGGGATCGGCGGCGCCTCCGAGCGGTCGAACCAGTCGCCCGCCATCTCACCGCCGTCGACCACCAGCGTCTGGCCGCTGATGAACGAGGCCTCGTCCGACGCGAGGAAGAGCACCGCCGCCGCCTGGTCGGGCGGGCGCCCCAGCCGGCGCAGCGGGATGCGGCCGATGTACTCGCGCTCGACCGCGCGGTCCTCGGGGCTCATCTTCGCCAGCTCCTCCGCCGTCAGCGTCTCGCCCGGGGCAACGCCGACGACGCGGACGCCGAGGTGGCCGAGCTCGTGCGCGAAGCTCTGCGTCATGCTGACGACGGCCGCCTTCGACGCGTTGTACACGGCCTCCGGTGACTCCGAGCGGATCGCGTTGGCCGACGCGATGTTGACGATCACCCCGCCGCCGTGCTCGGCGAAGTGCTGCGCCGCGCGCTGCGAGGCGAAGAACACCGCCCGGGAGTTGACGGCGAACGCCCGGTCCCAGGTGTCCTCGCGGACGTCCATGATCGGTCCGTCCGGCATGACTGCGGCGTTGTTGATCAGCACGTGGAGTCGGCCCAGCCGCCGCTCGGCCTCGGCGACGGCGTCCGCCGCAGCGCCCGGCTCGCCCAGATCGGTGACGATCCCCTCGGCGTCGAGCCGCGCCAGCCCCTCGGCGTCCCGGTCGACTGCGGCGACCCGGGCGCCCTCGGTAAGGAACGCCTCCGCGATCGCCCGGCCGATGCCCTGTGCCGCGCCGGTGACGATCACCCCGCGGCCCTCGAACCGGCGCGCGGTCACGGCACCTCCGGCATCCGCAGCGGCAGGCCGGGCACGGTCGCTCTGCCCAGCGCCAGATGCGTCTCCCCGACGTTCGGCACCGCCATGATGTCGAGATCGGGGCCGGCGAACGCGACGTTGGTCGGCGCGTTGAGCACGATGCCCTGCGGATCCTCGGCGAGCACGGCCGGCTCGCCGCCGGGCTCGATCCGGACGACCCGGTCGGGGCGGTAACAGGCGACGATCATCGCGCCGGAGATGTCCAGCGCCACGCCGTCCGGCACCGTGCCGGGAAGCAGCGCGACCGTCTCGGCGGCGCCGGCGGAGCCGTCGGCGCGGATCGGGATCCGCGTGACGCCCGGCAGGTAGGACTCGACGACCAGCACGGCATCGCCCTCGGCGGTGACGCAGATGCCGTTCGGATAGCGGGGCGAGTCCGTACTCCACACCTCGGTCGCGCCTCCCGGCCGGACGACGAGCACGCGTCCGTTGTCCTCCTTGGTGTCGCCCGAGTCGGTGACGTACAGGTTGCCTGCGTCGTCGAAGGCCGACGCGTTGGGCAGGGTCATCTCCGCCGAGGAGTACGCCGTCGCGGTGCCGTCCCGCGGATCGAGCCGGACGACCTCGCACCGCTCGCAGTCGCACGCGTAGACGCGGCCGGCGCCGTCCAGCGTCAGCCCCAAAAGGCTGCCCTCGGTCGTCCCGACCTCGCGCACGTCGCCGTCCAGCGTCACCTCGTACACCTGCCCGGCCTCACCGCCGGCGTACAGCACGCCCGATGGGCTCCAGGCGACGCCCTCAGGGTGATCGAGATCCTCGACCAGGATCCGGAACGGCCCGCACACCAGGTCCACCGTCACACCGCCACCTCCACGCGCTCGACCACGCTTGCCACCGCCCGCGCCGCCCGCACCACATCCGCCACGGCGATCGACTCACCCGGCCGGTGGGCGTCAAGCAGCGTGCCCGGACCGAACACGACCGCGTCGGAGCCGGCGATCTCGACGAAGTTGTGCGCGTCCGTCCACGCCGGCATCAGCATCGGCTCGGCGCCGCCCAGCGCCTCGGAGAGCAGCGCGCCGACCGCCGACGGGCTGGAGGAGAAGGGCTCGACGATCTCCCCGAACTCCACCCTGCCGCCCATCGCCGCCGCCCTGGCCTCCAGGTCGCGCGCGAACGCCCCCGCGTCGCCGCCCGGGGCGACGCGGCCGTGCATCTCCAGCCAGGCGTCCTCGGGCGAGACGTTCATCGCACCGCCGCCGTGCATCTCGCGGACAACGGCGGCGATCACGTCCGGCGGCGCCAGCGGCTCTGCGTCCATCGAGGCAACGAAGCGAGACAGGTCGTGGATCGGATTGCCTGGCGGTTCGGCGTATGAGCCGTGCACGGACCTCCCGGTAAACCGCACCCGCGCCTCCACGTGGCCGCACTCCTGCTCGGCGATGCGCAGGTCGGTGCCCTCGCCGACGATCACGCGCGGCGGCCGCAGCTCCTCCGCCATCTGCAGCGACCCGCGTCCCTCGTCCTCCTCGTCGACCGTCAGGCCGACGGCCACGCCCGCCGGTGCGCCGGCGAGGTGCAGCGCGAGCAGGAACGCGACGGCCTGGCCCTTGTCGTCGACCGAGCCCAGCCCGTGGACGCGGCCGTCCTCGAGCCGCGGCGGCTCAGGCTCCCAGGAGGGCGCGATCGTGTCCAGATGGGCGTTCAGCAGCAGCTCCGGCCGGTCGCCGGTCGCGCCTATCACCAGGTTGTCGGCGCAGCCGTCGACCGGCATCCGCCGCACGTCGAGCCCCAGCGAGCGGGCGATCCGCTCCGCCTCGTCGACGGCCGGGTGCTCGCGGCTCGGCGGGGACGGCGCGCGGATCAGCGCCAGCAGCGCCTCGGCGACCCATTCCCCGGCGTCCAAATCGGTCATGGCGGGCACTATCCCACCCTCCGCAGACGCATGTCGCGCAGCACGACCCCTGCACAGTTGCGCCCGTTGGCTCCCGTGACACCACCGCCCGGATGGGTGCCTGCTCCGCACAGGAACAGGTTGCGGATCGGCGTGCGGTGGTCGGCGTAGCCGCGCACCGGGCGGAACCAGAACAGCTGGTCGGGGAGCATGTCGCCGTGCATGTGGTGGCCGCCGGTCATTCCCAGCCGGCGCTCCAGATCGAGAGGCGAGAGCACCTGCCGGTGCACGACCGAGTCGGGCACGTTCGGCAGCAGGCCGCCGATCTGCTTGACGATCCGGTCGGCGACGCTCTCGCGGATGTCGTCCCACGTCCCCTCGGCCAGCGCGTAGGGCTGCGACCGCGCCCCGACGGTGATCACGTGGTGGCCGGGCGGGGCCAGCGACGGGTCGTGCACGGTGGGGATGCAGAGCTCGACGTGCGAGTCCACGGCGGGGACGCCCTGCCGGGCCGACTCCTGGTCGCGGTCCATTCCCTCGAGCGGCAACGTCAGCTGGATCAGCCCGTGGTGTTCCTCGCTGAGGCCGGTCGTGCCGGGGATCTCGGGCAGTCGGTCGACGGCCAGGTTGATCTTCATGCTGGCGCCGTCGCAGCGATATGCGTCGATCGCCCGGGCGAACTCCTCGGGAACGTCGGCCGGGTCGCAGAGGCCGAGGAACGTGCGCTTGGGGTCGGCATTGGAGAGCACGATCCGGGAGCGCAGCTCCTCGCCGCTCTCCAGCACGACGCCGCAGGCGCGGCCGTCCTCGACCACGATCCGGGCAACCGGGCTGGCCGGCCGCAGGTCGGCGCCCGCCTCACGCGCCGCGTCCGCCATCATCCCGGTGACGGTGCCCATGCCGCCCGGCACGAAGCCCCAGGGCACGCCCCCGCCTGAATGCGCCGCGTGCTCGTGCAGCAGGGAGAGCGCCGTGCCGGGGGTTGAAGGCCCGGCCAGCGTGTTGGAGATGGCGTCCCAGCCCAGCGCGGCCTTGACGTGCTCGGAGTCGAACCGCTCGTCGAGCCAGCGCCGGGTGGAGGTCGACAGCAGCCCCGCCATCCGCTCGGCAACGTCCGGGGTGCGCGCGGCACGCACGCCGAACCGCACCCGCTGGGGCGGCGAGTCCAGCGTGGGGAAGACCAGCCGGCCGATCGCGCTCAGCTCCTCCTTGAAGGCGGGGAACCGGCGCGCATCGGCGGGCGAGTACCGGCGGATCTCCTCGATCGTCTGCTCGTCGCTGTTGTGCAGGACGAACCGCCCGCCGTCGCCGAACAGGTTGACCGACGGCCCCGCCGGGTCGACCCGGAGGCCGCGCTCGCGCAGCCGCATGTCGCGCCAGATCGCAGGCCGCAGCATGCTCAGCACGTAGGCGCCCGGCGACGCCTGGTATCCGGGTGCGAACTCCTCGGTGACGCACGCGCCGCCCAGGATCTCGCGCCGCTCCAGGACGACGGTGCGCAGGCCGCGGCGGGCGAGATAGAAGGCCGCGACCAGGCCGTTATGGCCGCCGCCGACGACGATCGCGTCGAGCTCGGCGTCGCTCACCGGCGTCCTCTCCGCAGCCGCGCGGTGCGCCGGTCGCGGAGCACCTCGCGGGCGGCGTTGCGGCCGTTGGCGCCCGTGACACCGCCGCCGGGATGGGTGCCGGCGCCGCACAGGTAGAGGCCGCGGATCGGCGTCCGGTAGGACGCCCAGCCGCGCACGGGCCGCATTGTGAACAGCTGGTCGGCCGCCATGTCACCGTGCAGCGCGTGGCCGCCGGTCAGGCCGAGCACCCGCTCGAGGTCGAGCGGCGAGAGCACCTGGCGGTGCACGATCGACGACGACAGGCCCGGGAACAGCTCGTCCAGGTGCGCGATCGCGCGGTCGGCCGCCGCGTCCTTGAGGTCGTCCCACCCTCCCTCGGCCAGGTGATAGGGCTGGCTGTTGACATCGATGGTGACGACGTGGTGGCCGCCGGGCGCCAGCGACGGGTCGTGCACCGTGGGGATGCACATCTCGATGTGCGGGTGACCGGCGAGCCGGCCCGCCCGCGCCTCGTCCTGAGCCCGGTCCATGTCGGCCAGGGTGGAGGTGATCTCCATGATCCCGCGCTGGTAGTCCTGCACGGCGCCGTTGCCGTTCATCGCGGCCGCCGCGGGCAGCCGGTCGACCGCCAGGTTGATCTTGATGCTGGTGCCGTTGCAGCGGTAGGCATCGACCGCGCCGAGGAACCGCTCGGGCAGGTCGGCCGCGTCGCACAGCGTCAGGAACGTGTGCTTGGGATCAGCGTTCGAGAGCACGGTCGCCGCCTCGATCACCTCGCCGGACTCGAGCTCGACGCCGGTCGCGGCGCCGCCGTCGGCGAGCACCCGGGCGACCGGCGCCTCCGTGCGGATCTCGGCGCCCGCCTCGCGCGCGGCGTCGGCCATCATCCGCGTCACCTCGCCGATGCCGCCGGGAACGAAGCCCCAGCGGCGGATGCCGCCGCCGGCGTCCTCGGCGGCGTGGTCGTGCAGCAGCACGTACGCCGTGCCGGGCGTGCCCGGGCCGGCGACGCTGTCGTTGATCGCGTGCCAGCCGAGCGACGCCTTCAGGTGATCGGACTCGAACCACTCATCCAGGTACTGCGAGACCGATGTCGCGAACAGGTAGCCGACCTCGAGCAGCGAGCGGCGGTAGCGGAGCGCGCGGCCGCCCAGCCTGCCCATCCCCAGCAGGTCACGGGGGTGCATGGCCGCCGGGTCGGGCGGGGTGGCGTCGAACAGCGGGCCGATGGCGGCGGCCAGCTCGCCCAGCCCGGACTCGAACGCCGCCAGGCGGCGGGCGTCACGGGCCGAGAACCGGCGCGTCTCCTCGACCGTTCGGTCGAGCTCGTCATCCAGCAGGAACGTCGTCCCGTCGGGAAACAGGTTGAGGCTGGGGCCGGCGGGGGAGACGGTCAGGCCGCGCTCTGCGAGCCGCATGTCCTGCCAGATGCTCTGACGCAGCATGCTCAGCACATAGGCGCCGGTCGACGCGCGGAAGCCCGGCGCGAACTCCTCGGTGACGCAGGCGCCGCCGACAATCGGCCGCCGCTCGAGCACGAGCGTGCGCACCCCCGCGCGGGCCAGGTAGAACGCCGACACCAGGCCGTTGTGGCCGCCGCCGACGATCACGGCGTCCCAGCGGCCGCCCTGCCCCGCCTTCACCATACTGTCGACAGTAGACGAAGTTGGAGGCGCGGGTCAAGCACGTTGCTCGGGCAGGTCGCGCATCCGCGGCACCTGCGTGGGGAGCAGGATCAGGATGCCCACGAGGGCTCCGACACTGGCGATCCAGAGCGCCGAACGCAGGCCCAGCGCCTCGCCCAGCAGGCCGCCTGCGACCGATCCGATCGGCCGAACGCCGTAGTTGACCGTCAGGAACGCGCCGAAGAACCGGGACAGCAGCCGCTCCGGCACGGCGGCCTGGTACATCGCCGCGCCGTTGATGTCGAGCATCATCAGGCCCACGCCGGAGATGAACTCGGAGGCGAACAGCATCGCGAAGATCACCGGCCGCGGCCCGCTCGCCAGCGGCACCAGCACCAGCGGCAGCGGAAACAGCAGGACGCCCAGCGTGTAGACGGGGCCGATGCCGAACCTCCGCGTCAGCGGGCCGGTGATCACCGAGCCGATCAGGCTGCCGATCGCGGCGGCCCCCAGCACCAGCCCGATCGCCCCGGCCGAGATGTGCAGCTCGTGGGTGACGAACAGGAAGTAGATCGCCCAGAACGCGAAGTTGAACAGATTGATGACGGCGACCGACATCAGCATGGTGCGCAGCATCGAGTCGCCGGCGATGAACCGGGCGCCGACCATCACCGATCCCTGGTCATGCTCCGTGGGCTCGGGCTGTCGCGGGTGGATCGTGCCCAGGAAGCACGCCGAGACCAGGAACGAGACCGCGTCCACGGCAAGCGTCAGCGGGCCGGAGATGGCCTGCACCAGCAGCCCGGCGATGCTCGGGCCGACGACGAAGGTCGCCGCGCGGCTGCCGTTCGTCAACGAGTTCGCCTCGACGTAGTGCTCGCGCTCGACCAGGTTCGTGAACACGGTGTTGTAGGCCACGAAGAACAGCACGCTGAAGACGCCGGACAGGAACCCGACGACGTACATCTGCTCGATCGTCAGGGCGTCGAACGCGTAGGCGATCGGGATCGTCGCCAGCAGCAGCCCGCGGCCGATGTCGGCGGCGATCATCGTCCGCCGCTGGTTCGCGCGGCGATCGACCCAGGCGCCGGCGTGCAGCGAGAAGATCAGGTTGGGGATCAGCGCCGCCGCCGTCAGGTACCCCATCTCCGCTGGCGTCGCGTCCAGCACGAGGACGGCCGTCAGCGGCAGCGCGACGACCGTCACCTGGTCGCCGAGCATCGACACCGACTCGCCGATCCAGAACCGGCGGAAGTCGCGCAGGCGGAGGGTGGCCGGGATCCGCAGCCGCATCAGGCGATGCCGAGCTCGGCCACCGCCGCATCGAGGTCGTCGCGGCCGGTGACCGTGACGTGGCCCAGCTTGCGGCCCGGCCGCGGGGCCTTGCCGTAGAGGTGCAGATGCGCCCCGTCGACGGCCAGCACGTGGGCGGCCGGCGGCGTCTCGCCGATCAGGTTGACCATGGCGCTGCGGCCGATCGCGTCGCACGCACCCAGCGGCAGGCCGGCGACCGCGCGGACGTGGTTCTCGAACTGACTGGTGCGCGCGCCCTCGATCGTCCAGTGCCCCGAGTTGTGGACGCGCGGCGCGATCTCGTTGGCCAACAGGCGGTCGCCGACCGCGAACAGCTCCAGCGCCAGCACGCCGATGTATTCCAGCCGTTCGAGCAGCAGCCGCATGTAGCCGGCGGCCAGCTCCTGCGCCTCCGTTGTCAGATCGGGCGCCGGGGCCAGCGTCAGACGGAGGATGCCCTCCCGGTGGTGGTTCTCGACGACCGGGTACGTCCGTACCTCGCCCGCGATGCCGCGCACCGCGATCACCGACAGCTCGCGGTCGAACGGCACCAGCTGCTCTGCGATCAGCGGCACGTTGCCCAGTGAGGCGAAGGCGTCGTCGATGTCCGCGCGCTCATGTGCGACCAGCTGCCCCTTGCCGTCGTAGCCCAGCCTCCGCGTCTTGACGACGGCCGGCAGCTCCAGCGCGTCGAGGTCGGCCTGCGAGTCGATGGGACGGAAGTCCGGCGTGTCGATGCCCAGCTCCCGGAACAGCGCCTTCTCGTGGAGCCGGTCCTGGGCGATGGCGAGCGCCGTCGGCGGCGGGTGCACCGCGACTGCTGATGCCAGCCGGTCGGCCGACGACGCCGGCACCGACTCGAACTCGAACGTGACGACGTCGGACGCCGCCGCCAGCGCGTCGAGCCCCGCTGGATCGTCGTAGGCTCCGACGATCAGGTCGCTGACCGGCCCCGCGCAGGCGTCCGTCGCGGGGTCGAGGCAGGTGCAGCCGATGCCCAGCGGACGGGCGGCCAACGCGAGCATGCGGGCGAGCTGCCCGCCGCCGAGCACCCCCAGCTGCATCAGCCGGCGGCTGGGTCGGGCGAGCTGGCCACGGCGCCGGTCTGCGCCCGCCGGTAGTGCTCGAGCCGCTGCACGATCTCCGGGCGCGAGCCGGCGACGATCGCAGTCGCCAGCAGCGCGGCGTTGACGGCGCCGGCGCGGCCGATGGCGACCGTGCCGACCGGGATCCCCGCCGGCATCTGCACGATGGAGAGCAACGAGTCCATCCCCGAGAGCGCCTTCGACTCGACCGGCACGCCGATCACCGGGAGCGACGTCTTGGCCGCCGTCATCCCGGGCAGGTGGGCCGCGCCGCCGGCGCCGGCGATGATCACCTCGATACCGCGGCCGCGCGCGTTGTGCGCGTAGTCGAACATCAGGTCGGGCGTCCGGTGCGCCGAGATCACGCGCCGCTCGTACGGCACCTCGAGCTCGTCGAGCGTGTCGCAGGCGTGATGCATGGTCTCCCAGTCGGAGCGCGAGCCCATGATCACGCCAACCAGGGGGCCCCTGTCGCTCATGGCCGGGACACTACACTGCCCCTCGTGAGCGAGGCGGGGCTGACCGAGGCCGAGGCCGGCCGGCGGCTGACCGAGCGCGGGGAGCGGGAGACCCTCCCCTCCAGCCGCACCGTCGCCGGGATCGTCCGCGAGAACACGCTGACGCTGTTCAACCTGATCCTGGTGTCCTTCTTCGTGCTGCTCCTGGTGGCCGGCGACCCCGCGGACGGGCTGTTCCTGGCGATCGCGGTTGCCAACTCGGGCATCGGCATCGTCCAGGAGCTGCGCGCCAAGCGTGCGCTCGACCGGGCCGCCCTGCTGGTCGCACCCCGTGCGCGGGTGGTGCGCGACGGCGCCGAGCGCGGGGTGGCCGTCGACGAGGTCGTGGACGGCGACCTGGTGCGGATCGGCGCCGGCGACCAGATCGTCGCCGACGGCGAGCTGGTGGGTGCGACCGGCCTGCAGCTCGACGAATCGCCGCTGACCGGCGAGTCCGAGCCGGTCAGCCGCGCCGCCGGCGACCGGGTGCTGTCCGGGTCGTTCGCGGTCGAGGGCAGTGGCGAGTACGTGGCCACGGGCACCGGTGCCGGGAGCTACGCGCAGCAGCTGCTGGGCGAGGCGCGCGAGCACGCCCACGAGCGCTCGCCGCTGGAGGTACAGATCAACCGTCTGCTCACCCTGCTGGTCGTGGTCATGGTGCCGCTGGGGGCGGTGTTCATCTTTGCGCTGATCCACCGGGACGTGCCGTTCCGGGAGTCGGCAGCGACGGCCACCGCAGGCATCGTCACCCTGGTGCCGGAGGGCCTGGTGCTGCTGACCAGCCTGACGTTCGCGATGGCCGCCGCGCGGCTGACCAGCCGGGGCATGCTCGTGCAGTACCTGAACGCCGTCGAATCGCTGGCCAACGTCGACACCGTCTGCCTGGACAAGACCGGCACGCTCACCGACGGCAACCTGACGCTGGTCGAGGTGATCCCGCTCGACGGCACGGCTGAGGAGGAGGTGCGGGACATGCTCGGGCGATTCGCCGCGAGCGCCGCCGGGCGCAACGAGACGCTGGAAGCGGTCGCCGCGGCGATCGCGCGGCGACGGCGCCGCCGTCGCCGACGAGGTGTCGTTCTCGTCGCGCTGGAAGTGGAGCGCGCTGCGCCTGGAGTCGGCGCCAGAGTGGCTGGTGCTGGGCGCGCCGGACGTGCTCACCGCCAACGGCGCACACGACGTGATCGGGGAGCGGCAGGCGGCCGGTCGCCGGGTGCTGGTATTCGGCACCGCGCCGTCCGCCGAGCAGCCGTCGGGGGACGGCACGCGCCCGCCCGACCTGCGCCCGCTGGCCGCGGTGGTGCTCAGCGAGCGGCTGCGCGAGGACACGCGGGCGACCGTCGAGTATCTGCAGTCGCAGGGCGTCGCGCTGAAGGTGATGTCGGGGGACTCGCCGGTGACCGTCGCCGCGATCGCCGGCGATGCCGGGATCGACGTGACCGCCGGCGCGGTCGAGGGCGCCGCGCTGCCCGCCGACAACGCCGGCGTGCGGTCGCTGGTCTCCTCCCGCAACGTGTTCGCCCGCCTCGCACCGCACGACAAGCGGCGGTTGGTGGAGGCGCTGCGCGCCGAGGGCGCCTACGTCGCCATGATCGGCGACGGCGTCAACGACGTGCCGGCGATGAAGCGATCGCGGCTGGGGATCGGGTTCGGCAGCGGCAGCCAGCTGGCGAAGTCGGTCGCCGACTGCGTGCTGATCGACAACCGGTTCGGATCGATCCCGGATGCGATCGGCGAGGGCCGGCGGATCATCGGCAACGTCCAGCGGGTGGCCTGCCTGTTCGTCACCAAGTCGGTGTTCGCCGCCGCCGTCATTCTCACCTTCGGCGTGCTGACCAGCGGCTTCCCGCTGCTGCCGCGCCACCTCTCGCTGGCGGCGACGTTCACGGTCGGCATCCCCGCGTTCGTGCTCGCCCTGTCGCCCATCCAGGGGCCGGCGCCGACCATTGGCTTCCTCCGCAGGGTTGCCCGCTTCGCCATCCCGGCGGGCGTTGTCCTCGCTGGCGCGACGATCCTGTCCTACCTGGCGGTCGCATCCGTGCGGAGCTACTCGCAGGAGGAGGGGCGGACGGCCGCGACCACGGTCTACGTGGCGGTCGGGCTCTACCTGCTGCTGGTGCTCGAGGCCGACCGCATGCAGGCGTCGCGACGGCATGCGATCTCGGTGCTCGCGTTGGTCGGCGGCCTCGCCAGCGGCTACCTGCTGGTGCTCGGCTCCGACGCGGGGCGCAGCTTCTTTGCGCTCGCCCAGCCGGGGGTCTGGGTGATGATGGTCGTGGTCGGCGTCTCGCTGCTGGCGTTCGTCGCACTTTCCTGGCTGCGGCTGTCCCCGTACCGGGGCGCGCGGCCTGAAATATCGGGGTCAGACCCCGATTTTTCAGCGACCCGCGGCAGCGGCAGCCAGCGCAAGCAGTAGCGGATGCAGCTCGCCGCTCTGCGAGCTGCCGACCTGCGGCTGGAACAGCGTGGCCACGTAGAAGGCGTGGTCGGGCAGCTCGACCGCCTCGACACCGGCGTCGTCCGCGTGCGCGGAGATGACGAGCCCGGCCGCGGCCAGCCGCTCGGTGTACCGGCCGTCCAGGCCGTAGTTACACCAGTGGAAGCCGGTGAACGGCTCCGTGCCGCACAGCTCGGCGACCCGCGTTCCGGGAACGGCGGTGACCGTCCGCTCCTCGCCGACCAGCGAGCAGGAGAGCCGCGCCAGCACGGGATCCTGGGCGTCCGGATCGGTCTCCTCGTGCGCGGCGCCCGCGATCCCGGCGGCGTTCCGCGCGAACTCGAGCAACATGTGCTGGAAGCCGCCGCACGTGCCGAGGATCGGCGTGCCGCCGGTGCGGGCCTCCTCGATCGCCGCCAGCACGGCGTCCTCGTCGCGGTAGGGCGTTCCGGGAACCACCCACAGCGCGTCGAACGCCGCCGCGCCGCGCGCCTCGGCGCTGTCCGTCGGCACCCAGCCGGCGTCGACGCCGGCCGGCATCAGCTCGAGGGCCGCGTCCAGCTCGCGGTGGGTCAGGTAGCCGGGGTCGCGGTCGCCCAGCACGGCGATCCGGGCCATCAGCAGCACCCCTCCTTGTACCGGCAGGCGAGGCAGTGCCAGGACGCCTTCGTCCAGATCATCGGGTGCCCGCAGCGCGGGCACGGCTCGTCCGTCCCGCCGGGGATCCGGCACTCCGCGGCCGGCTGCTTCACCGCGGGCGTCGGCACCTGCTCCATCGCCGCACCGTAGCTGCCTCAGCGGATGCCCGGGCGGCGCTATCGTCGGCCGATGCTGATCCGCCCGGTGACACCCGCCGAGCACGACGAGCTGGGCAGGATCACGCTCGATGCCTACCGCGGGATCGACGGCCACGAGCCGAGCGAGTACTACTCGGCGAAGCTGCTGGACGTGGCCTCACGCGTGCGAGATTCGCTTGTGCTGGTCGCCGTCGCGGACGGCGAGCTGCTGGGCGGCGTCACGTACGTCGGGGACGTGGACAGCCCGCTCGCCGAGTTCGACGATCCGGACGAGTCGTGCTTCCGCATGCTGGCCGTGCGCCCCGACCGCCAGGGCCACGGCGCCGGCGCGGCGCTCGTCCAGGCCTGCATCGAGCAGGCCGGCGAGGACGGCAAGCGAGCCCTCGCGCTGTACTCGACCCCGGCGATGACGGCCGCCCACCGGCTGTACGTGCGGTTCGGATTTCGGCGTGACGAGGCGCGTGACATGATCGTGGAATCGGGGGTGCAGCTGCACTCCTTTGTGCTGGTCCTGAAGCCCGAGGAGGTGGTCCGGTGATCGACTGCGACATCCACAACGAGATCGGCGATGTCGAGGAGTTCCTCTCGTACGTCTCGCCATCCCAGCGCCGCTGGTTCCGCGGCCAGCATCAGCTGGGTCTCCCGGGCTACCCCTGGTCGCACCCGCACAGCTTCTACCGGGACGAGCTCGAGGAGGGGCCGGGCGGCGAGCCGGCATCGCGCATCGACCTCGTCCAGCGGGAGGTGCTCGACGCCTACCAGGTCGACGCCGGCCTGCTGACCGGCGACGTCGGGGTCGCCGTGTCCCTGATGCCGAACCCCTACCGGGCGGCGGAGTTCGCCCGCGCGCACAACGACTGGCTGGCCGACCGCTGGCTGGACGCCGAGCCGCGCCTGCGCGGCTCGATCCTGGTGCCCGCCCAGGACTCGGCGGCCGCGGCCGCCGAGATCGAGCGGCTGGCCGGCGATCCGAGGTTCGCGGCGGTGGTGCTGGTCGGCGGGTCGGAGCGGCCCTACGGCGAGCCGCGGTACCTGCCGATCTTCCAGACGGCGGCCGACGCCGGACTGCCGGTCGCGATCCACTCCGGCGGCGAGGGGATGGGGATCTCCACGGCCGCGGGCGGCGCCGGCTACCCGAGCTTCTACATCGAGTGGCACACGCTGGGCTCCGGCGGCAGCATCGTGGCGCACCTGGTGTCGCTGCTCTGCCACGGCACGTTCGACCGGGTTCCCGGCCTGAAGGTGCTGATGATGGAGGGCGGCATCGCCTGGCTGCCGGGGATCATGTGGCGGCTCGACACCAACTGGCGCGGGCTGCGGGCAGAGGTGCCGTGGGTGACCCGCCCGCCCAGCGAGGTGCTGCGCGAGCACATCCGCTTCACGACCCAGCCGCTCGAGCACACGGATGGCAACGACGCGCTGCTCTGGCAGATGCTGGAGGCGGTCGGCGCGCCCGAGATCCTGTGCTTCGCCTCGGACTACCCGCACTGGGACTTCGATCCGCCGGACCGGATGCTCGCCCGGCTTCCCGCCGAGTGGCGGCAGCGCGTCATGCACGACAACGCCGCGGAGCTGTTTGCCGGCAGGCTGGCGCTGAGGGAGGCGGCATGAACCGGGCGTGGCATGACGTCGCGTCGGTCGACCAGCTGCAGCGCGACGGCATCGTCATCACCCGTGCCGGCGGCCGGGAGATCGGCGTGATGCTCGACGAGCAGAGCGGCCGGCCGGTGGCGATCCGCAACCGCTGCCCGCACATGGGCGCCCCGCTGTGCAAGGGGACGATCCGCAGCCGCGAGACCGGCACGCCGGGGAGCTACGGCCTCGAGACCGGCCGCCGCGTCCTCCATTGTCCCTGGCACGGCTGGGAGTTCGACCTGGAGAGCGGTACCTGCCCGGAAGACGATCGGATGCGGGTCGCCGTGTACCCGGTGCGGGTCGAGGACGGCCGAGTGCTGGTGGAGGCATGAGCGGCGTCGAGGGGCGGGTCGCCCTCGTCACCGGGGCGGGCCGCGGGATCGGCAAGGCTGCGTCGCTGCTGCTGGCCGAGCGTGGCGCGCGCGTGATGGCCGTCTCGCGCAGCAAGCAGGAGCTCACGGAACTCGGCCTCGACTTTCTCGTTGCCGATCTGGGCGACGCCAGCGGCTGCGCCCAGACCGTGACCGAGACGGAGCAACGGCTGGGGCCGATCGACATCCTGGTCTGCAACCACGGCATCGGCTCCGCGCACGAGCGGGTGATCTGGGAGCAGGACATCGAGGTCTGGGATGAGACGATGCGGATCAACCTCGACGGTCCGTTCCATCTGTCGCGCCTGATCGTCGGCGGCATGGCCGACCGAGGCTACGGCCGGGTCGTCTATACGAGCTCGACCGCCGGTGAGCTGGCGGAGCGGGAGGGCAGCGCGTACAGCGCGTCCAAGCACGGGCTGATCGGGTTGATGCGGTCGGTCGCCCAGGACGGCGGGCCGTTCGGCGTGACGTCGAACGCGGTGCTGCCCGGCTGGGTGCGCACCGAGATGGCCGAGAAGTCGGCCGCCGAGACGGCTCGCCGCCGCGGGATCACGGCCGATGAGGTGTGGGCGGAGCGCAACTCGCTGTACCTGCCCGGCCGGGTCGCGACGCCGCAGGAGGTGGCCGAGATGATCGGCTTCTTCGCGTCCGAGGAGTCCGGCGGCGTCAGCGGCGAGGCCGTCAAGGTCGCGCTCGGCAGCCCCTGGTAGCACGCACGGTCAGGCGGCCGCGGGCGGTTCCGTGCGAGCGGCGAGCAGGCGGGCGAACGGACCGGCAAGCAGCCTGGAATAGGTCGCCGAGAGATGGTCGGTGTCCCGGTAGGCGACGACGTTCCCGATAACGGTGGGGCAGAGGCCGCCGGAGCAGATCCACTGCACCGTGGGCAGGTATCGAACCCCTGACGTCCGCGCGAACGCATGGACGGTGTCGTACGTGGCCCGCTCCTCGCCGTCGATGGGGAACACGCACGATCCGAGCGTCGCGTCCCGCGAGAGCAGGCAGTCGACGGGCGTCTGGGCCTTGGGTGGCGGGTCCTCCACCAGCACCGTGGTGGGGGCGAGCGCGGAGACGTCCGCCAGCTCTCGCTGCAGGGGGTTGGACCCGAGCGTCCCCCAGGACGACCAGAACTGCGACACGATGATTACGCCGGGGTGGAGGTCGCGGATGGTGTCGAGCGCCCAGTTGAACCACTCGGTACAGGCGGCGTTCTCGTAGATCAAGGCCGGCACGCACCCGAGCTTGATCAGCGGCACCACCTGCCACTGCCGATCGCGGCCGAACCTCTCGACCCCCGGCAGCCACATGCGTGCGTGGGAATCACCCAGCACCACGGCAATGCGCTGCGCCTGGGCGTCCCCCCAGCGGCAGATCGGACGGCTCGAACCGTCCGCGAAGCACCCCTTGATGTCGACGACGTCGGCGGGCAGCCGCTGCAGCGGCGGTGCCAGCGCGTTCGGCACCGGCGCGGCCATCCGCTTCGCCGTCACGCTCTCCGCAACACTCGCCCGGTAGAAGGCCGTGGGCAGATCTGCTTGTTCGAGACCGTTCGCGGCGTTGTCCGCGGCGCCGAGCCGCGCAGCGGCTGCCTGCTGCTGGGTCAGCGATCCCGAAGCCAGCGCGGTCACCAGCACGACGGCCGCAATGGTGCTCGGCCACAGGACGAGCGCGGATCGAGTCGGCCGCAGGAGCCGCCCGTGCCTCAGCGGGTTCTCGAACAGCGAGTAGGTTGCGAGGCTCAGCAGAAACGCTCCGCCGATCAGCGCGAGGTTCGCGGCCAGCGGCAGGTCGTGGCCGACGTAGCCCAGGGCGATCACCAGCACCGGCCAGTGCCAGAGATACAGGGAGTAGGAAAGATCCCCGACCAGGCGCATCGGGCCCCGGTCGAGGACGACCCGCACGCCGCGTCGCGGAGCCGCGGGTACCCCGCCCGCGATGACCAGGGCGGCCGAGAGCACAGGCAGCAGCGCGGCATACCCCGGGAACGCCGTGCCGCCGTCGTATGCGGTCGCGGCCAGCAGGATGCCCGCGAGGCCGGCCCAAGTCGCGAGCGCGCGTATCCAGACCGGTATACGAGCGATGTCCGCGAGCGCGACCGCGACCAGCGCCCCGATCCCGAGCTCCCATGCGCGTGCGGTCGCCGAGAAGTAGGCCGCCTGCGGGTCGGACGATGTGACGTGGATCGACCATGCCAGTGACGCCACGACACCGGCTGCGACCAGCACCGTGAGGCCTCTCGTTCGAGGCGGCCCGCGTCCGGCGCTCCGCCGGCCACTGAGCAGCATCAGCCCTGCCAGAAGCAGCGGCCACAGCAGGTAGAACTGCTCCTCAACCGCCAGTGTCCAGAAATGCTGGATCGGTGACGGCGGATCGTCAGCGGCGAAGTAATTCGCGTTCACCTGCGAGAAGTGAACATTGGCCGCGAAGACCGCGGCCCACACTTCGTCACGTAACGCGGCGGCGGCCCGTACGTAGTTCAGGAGATACGTGCATGCCACGGCCGTGGCGACCAGCGTCAGCGTGGCAGCGGGAAGGATGCGCCGTGCGCGTGCGCCGTAGAACTCGCCGAACGGGACACTGCGCCTCTCCGTGGCGCGTCTCAGGAGCCACCCCGTGATCAGGAATCCGGAGATGACGAAGAACACATCGACGCCGACGTAACCACCGGCGAGCATCGGCATGCCCGCATGGCCCAGCACCACGAGCAGCACCGCGACCGCCCGCAGGCCCTGGATATCGGCTCGCGGCGCCGCCCTTCGCGGCCTGCGCGCACCGCCGTCGATCTCGCGTGGCGTCGCCCCGGCTACAGCTCGCACCGAGCCCGGACCTCGCGTGGTGTCAACCGACGATTTCACCAGGAAACGCGGTCGTTGGTGTCGAACTCGGCCGAGCGGCGTGTGGGCGCCGCCGGGGGCCGACGGTTGTCACCACACTACACGTCGCGTGGCGTCCGGGCTGGATCCGAACGCAAGTGAACTCCTCGCCGGAGCATCAGAGCAGTCCGAGCGTCCGCCGTGCGGTCGCGTCGAGGTCGTCCCAACGCTCCGTGAACGCCTGGTACGTCATGTTCGCGAGGCCGATGTGGACCCCGCAGGTGACGATCCGCCGATCCAGGTCGGGGATGCCACGGCCCAGCTCGAGCACGTCGACCGCGCTCCAGCCGGGATGCCAGGGCGACCAGAAGTACAGGCACGCCAGGTCGTACGCACCGTCGCCGTACATCGCGCACCCCCAGTCGAACACGCCGGCGATGCGCGGCCCGTCGACGATGACGTTGCGGTGCAGGAGGTCGGCGTGGATCGGGCATCGCTCGTCCGGCGCAACTTGAGCGAGACTTGCCAGCGCGGCAAACGCGTCGTCGTAGGGCCCGGCCCCGGTCGCTGAGCCCTCGAGCCTGGCGCGCCATCCGGGCTGGCGGTCGGCCGGGTCATCGCCCACCTCGACGAGCGCCTCGGCCCAGCTCGCACGGGGTGCATTGCCATCAACGTCCCAGCTGCCGTAGCCGGTGGTGCCCGAGACGTCCGCCTCGCGCATCCCGGCGAGCATCCGGCCGATCGCGGGCAGCGCGTCGTCGAGCGCCGCGCCTTCCAGATCCTCGAGCCAGGAGCCCGCTTTCACGCGCTCCGAGACGGCGTAGTGCCCGCCCTCCGGAAGCCCGCCGATCTCCAGCACGCGTGGTACCGGGAGGTCGGGTGAGGCGAACCGCATCGCGAAGCGATCCTTCTGGAAGTCCTCAACGTACGCGCCGGCACGGACAACGAGATCCCGATCGCCGTCGTGAAACGCGTATGCCAGTGACCACTCGCCGCCGGCGAGCGGCTTCAGCGACGACGGCTCCCAGCCGTTCCCACGGAGTCCGGCGAGGACTATCGTTTCGTCCGGGCGCTGCTTGGGCATCGTCAGAACCTACCGACCGAGCGAGGGGGACACAATGTACGCACGACTGGCAACATTTCAGAGCGATCCGGCGAGCGTCGACCAGGCGATCGAGTTCGTCCGCACTGAGGTGGCAGGCGACACGCCCGAGGGGCTGGAGGGTGCGAAGATGCTGATGCTGATCGACCGCAAGTCCGGCAAGGGCATCGGCGTGACGCTCTTCGACAGCGAGGACGCGATGCGCCGGGGCGACGAGGCGTTGAACAAGATGAACCCGACCGGCTCGGGCGAGCGCCGCACCTCGGTCGAGTACTACGAGGTACCGGTCGAGACGATCAGCTGAGCGACCGGCGCTGGGACGAGTCGCTCTACGAGGGCAGCGCCGCCTACTACGCTGTGGGGCGGCTGCCCTACCCCGAGGCGCTGCCCGCGACCGTCCGTGCCGAGCTTGAGCTCGACGGCGCCGGCCGCCTGCTGGACGTCGGCTGCGGGCCCGGCTCGCTGACGCTGCCGCTGGCGCCGCTGTTCGCCGAGGTGGTCGGCGTCGACGCCGACGCCGGCATGATCGACGAGGCGGCGAAACGCGCACGGGACGCTGGCGTCGGCAACGTCCGCTGGGTGCGCATGCGCGGGGAGGAGCTCCGGGCGGATCTCGGCGAGTTTCGCGTCGCGACGTTCGCCCAGTCCTTCCACTGGATGGACGGCGACCGAGTCGCGGCGATCGTCCGCGACATGCTCGAGCCGGGCGGCCGGCTGGTGCACGTCGGCGCCACCACCCACCGCGGAGTGGCGACGGACCAGCCGCTGCCCGCGCCGTCCCCGCCGCGCGAGGAGATCTCGGAGCTGGTTGTTCGCTACCTGGGCGGTTTCGGCCGCCCGCCTGCGCGCGTCGCGCGCGGCGAGGACGACGTCTATCGGCGAGCCGGTTTCGAAGGGCCGCGCCGCGTCACCGTCCCGCGCGGCGAGATCTTTTTGCGCTCCGAGGACGAGATCGTCGCGTCGGTCTTCTCGCTGTCCTCAGCCGCGCCGCACCTGTTCGGCGAGCGCCGCGACGCATTCGAGCGCGACCTCAGGGCGCTGCTGCGGACGGTCTCACCGGACGGCCGATTCGCCGAGAAGGCACGCGAGATCGAGATCAGCATCTGGCAGCCGCCTGGCGACTGACCGCCCGCCAGGCGATCTACACGGCGGTACCGACGACGCGGCCGACGGCCATCGTCAGCAGCATCGCCGCGATTCCCCAGACGACGACCCGGATCGTCCCTCGGGCGGGAGGGGCGCCCCCCATGCGGGCGCCTGCCCATCCGGTGACCGCCAGCGCGACCGTCGTCGCTGCCATCGTCACCGCGATCCGGGCCGAGGCGGGCGCCAGGATGACCGCGATCAGGGGCAACGCCGCTCCCACGGTGAACGAGGCCGCGGAGGCCCCGGCTGCCTGGAGTGGCCGGGCATGCGAGAGCTCGGTCATGCCCAGCTCGTCGCGCGCGTGCACCTGCAAGAGGTCGGGTCGAGCACTCAGCTCGGCGGCCACCTCCTCCGCCAGCCGGCTCGAGAGGCCACGCTTCAGGTAGATCGCGGCCAGCTCCTGCTGCTCGCCCTCGGGGTCACTGCGGAGCTCTCTCTGCTCGACCGCCAGGTCGGCCCGCTCCGCGTCGGCCTGCGAGCTCACCGAGACGTACTCGCCCGCGGCCATCGAGGCGGCCCCGGCCACCAGCCCGGCCGTCCCTGCAGTGAGGATCGCCGCGCGGGTCGAGTCCGCCGAGGCAACGCCGACGATGATCGCGGCCGTGGAGACGATGCCGTCGTTGGCCCCCAGCACCGCCGCCCGCAGCCATCCGGTTCGGTGGCTCAGATGGCGTTCGCGATGACGCGCGGTGACCACCGATCGATCGTAGTCACCCCGATCCCGGATTGCGACCGCCGGTCCGATGACAGGCGGCACGGCGGACGGCGAGCCGGCGGTACAGGCCAGGGTCGCTGGAAAGGGGGAACTGAGGCGCCCAGTAGGATGACGCGATGCGCAAGGTGACCGTCCTGGTGTCCCTCATGGTGACGGTCGATCTGGCGCTCTGGGCGGCGATTCTGCCGCTGCTTCCGACCTACGCCGACGACTTCGGGCTGTCGAAGCCGGAGGCCGCGCTGCTGCTCTCGGCGTACAGCTTCGGGGTGATCCTGCTGGCCGTGCCGGTGGGCCACCTGGCCGACCGGATCGGCACCCGCGACGTTGCGATCGCCGGCCAGCTGATCATGGGTGCCGCGACCGTCGTGGTCGCGTTCGAGCCCAGCTACGGAGCGCTGCTCGCCGGCCGCTTCGCCCAGGGCCTTGCCTCGGCGATCACCTGGAGCGCCGGCCTGGCCTGGCTCGCCGAGTCCACGCCGGTCGAGCGCCGCGGCCGGACGATCGGGATCGCCAACTCGGCGGCGACGATGGGCATGATCGCCGGGCCGCTGATCGGCGGCCTCGGCGCGTCGCTGGCCGGGATCGAAACGACGTTCCTGGTGGCCGCGGCGGTGGTCACGTCGCTCGGCGTGGTCGCGATGTTCCTGCCGCGCGGCAGCGAGCTGGTGGAGCGGGAGCGCAGCTTCCTGCCCGCCGTTCGCGCCGTCTCGCGCGAGCGGCTGATCGGGCTCGCGCTGCTGGTCGTCACCCTGGTCGCCATGGTCGGCGGCACGATGCAGGTGCTGCTGTCGCTGCGCCTCGGCGACCACGGCTACTCGCAGTCCGAGATCGGCGCCCTGTTCGCGGGCGGCGCCGCGCTTGGGGCGGTTGCGATCATCCTCAGCGGGCGCGTCGGCGATCGCATCGGCCGTCCTCGGGTCGCCTTCTGGGACTGCCTGGCGCTTGCCACGGCCGTGTCGTTCCTGAGCCTGCCGCTCGCGGCCGGCGTGGTCGCGGGCATGGTGCTTGTGCTCGGGCCGCTGCAGTCGGTGCTGTACGGCGTCGGCTATCCGCTGGGCGCCGACGGCGCGGAGCTCGCCGGCGTGGGGCACGGGCTGGTGCTGGGCCTGGTCAACCTGGCGTGGGGCCTGGGGTCGGTGGTCGGCCCTCCGGTCGGCGGGACGCTTGCCGAGTTCGTCGGCGACGCGCCAGCCTACCTGACGATGGCCGTTGCCTGCCTGGCCACCGCGGTGGTGATCCGCCGCACGGTCATGGGGCGTGTGCAGCAAGCTGCAGCGTTGAGCTCGGCGTCACCTGCGGCCCGTTCGCCATCAGCCAGGTGACCCGCCGGCCGCTGCTCGCCAGGTAGAGCATCAGCGGCGTCTCCCGGTGGCAGCCGCAGCCGCGCGCCACCAGCAGGAATCCGTCGCGGCCGTCCGCCTTGACCGGCCGTGCCAGCCTCAGCACCCCGACATACGTGCCGGGGTGGTCGCGGACGAAGCCGACGAAGTCGCGCGCGCCGGCGGCCGAGCCGAACACCAGCGTCCGCGAGACCACGTCCAGATACTGGCTGGGGGTGCCGCCCTTGAACTCGCGCTCGGAGCCGGTGCGGTAGCTCCAGTCGGCCAGGCGCGCTTGCAGATCTCCGCCCTTCGGGCCTTCCGCCGCGAGGGCGGGCAGGTCGAGGCCGCGCTCCGTGTGGTCGAGTGCGGGCAGCGTGGAGGTGGCGAGCATCGGCAGCTCGCGGGCCGGCGGCTGCGGGGCAGGGCTCCGGCGCGCCGCCCGACGATCCGCCGGAGGACGAGCCGCCGCAGCCCGCCAAACCCGCTCCAAGCAGGAGTAATAGCGATGGTCCAGCCGACACGGTGCATAGGGGGCATGTGTAACAGGGATTCTGGACTCCGGCCGCAGTTGTCGGTACATTCGTCTCTTCTCTCGTGTCAAGGGCGGCTCTCAGGAGGACTTCATGAGGCGAATGGATCGGCGCGACTTCCTCAAAGGATCGGCTGCCCTCGGTGGGGCAGTCGTCCTCAGCGGCTGCGGATCGAGCTCCGGGATCAAGGCCGACACGGGCGGTGGCGCGTCCAGCGTCGCTCCGGTCACCTACGGCGGCGACGTCTCGCGCCGAGCCGAACAAGCTGGTCATCTCCGAGTGGCCCGGCTACGAGGCCGGCGGCACCAAGGCGCAGACCTACGGCCTGCTCGCGGGGAAGAGCTACACCAAGAAGTACGGGGCAAGCAGCCTCAAGTATCGCCGACTACGGCAACGACGACAAGAACCTGAACGCGATGAAGGCGGGCCAGAAGTTCGACCTGCTCCACCCCTGCGTCGGCTACATCCAGGACTACGTCAACGCGGGCGTCGTCCAGCCGTTCGACACCAGCCTGCTGCCCAGCTTCGGCAACCTCTTCCCCGAGATGGTCGACCGGGGCAAGGTCAACGGCCAGCAGTACTGGATCCCCTGGGACTGGGGCTTCTCGTCTGTCCTCTACCGCAAGGACAAGATCGACCCGGCCGACGCGCACCGGCTGGGAGCTGTTCTGGAACGAGAAGTACAGCGGCAAGATCTCGATGTGGGACGGCGGCTCGACGCCGGTCGAGATCGCCGGCCTGCTCACCGATCCGCCGGCCAAGGAGCCGTACCACATGACGGCGGAGGAGCTCGACCGGGCGAAGGCGCTGCTGATCAAGCAGAAGCCGCTGAACAAGTTCTACTGGACGAGCGAGTACGGCAACATGCAGCCGGCCTTCAAGTCCGGCGACATCTGGATCACGTACTCGTGGCCGAACGACTACAAGGACATGGCCGCGGCGCTGGGCGAGGACAAGGTCGAGTTCATGCAGGAGCCGTCGCAGGGCATCCTGGCATGGGTGTGCGGGTTCATGCTGGGCAAGGACACCGCCAGCCCGATCCACGCGCACGAGTACGTCGAGTCGTTCATCGCGCACGACGCGTGCGTCGACCTGACCAACCTGTTCGCGTACGGCGTCGTCCGACTCGACAGTCCAGGTCAGCGAGGTCAAGGACCAGCAGCTGGCGACCAAGCTCAAGATCGGCGATCCCAAGGCGCTGGATCCGCCGACGCATCTCGAGCAGTGGATCCCCAACCGGGCCGACTACCAGCGCGTCTGGGCTGAAGTCAAGGCGAGCTAGGACGGCCATCGGGTGGCCGTCGCCGAGAAAGCGACCGAGCGCCGGCCGACCCCCAAGCGGGTCGGTCGGCGCCGTCGCGGTTTCCACCCCGGCAAGGGGTGGCTGGTGCTGCCGCCCACCGCCTATCTGCTGGCGCTGCTGATCTTCCCGATCATCCTGGTCGGGATGTACAGCCTGTTCCTGCTGACGAATCTGACCGGCGTGATCGCCACGTTCTCGTACCAGGACTGGCTCGACTTCTTCCCGAACAAGTGGACGTTCTTCCCGCCCTGGAACACCGACTCGCCGTTCTGGAACACGTTCACGAAGTCGATGGGCATCACCGTCCTGGTGTCCCTGCTGACGACGGCCGCCGCCTATCCGGTGGCCTACTTCCTCGCCTTCATCGCCCACCGCCGCCGCTACGTGCTGCTGCTGGTGCTGCTGGCGCCCTTCTTCACGAGCTTCCTGCTGCGCGTGCTGGCGTGGCAGGTGATGCTAAACAACAACGGCGTGATCAACTCGCTGCTGTGGGAGCTGGGTCTGCGCGACCAGGGCAACGCCGTCTCCTGGCTGATCAACACCTGGTTCTCGGTCGGGCTGGTGCTGGCCTACTCGTGGATCCCGTTCGTGGCGCTGCCGATGTTCGTGGTCATGGAGAACATGGACCGGCGGCTGATCGAGGCCGCGCAGGATCTGGGCGCCAGCCGCTTCATGACCTTCCTGCGGATCACGCTGCCGCTGTCGCTGCCCGGCGTCATCGCCGGCTTCGTGTTCGTGCTGATCCCGACCACCGGCGAGTTCATCACGCCGCAGCTGGTCGGCGGCTCCGAGACCTACATGTTCGGACAGGCGATTCAGGATCTGTTCGTCGGCACCGCCATCGACTGGAACTACGGCGCCGTTCTGTCGATCTGGCTGATGCTGATCGTGGTCGTGCTGGTGGCGTTCTCCGCCCGCTTCCTGACGATGGATCTGAGGGAGGAGACGTGAACCCGACCGTCGGCAGGCTGGGCCGCTGGGGGCTGGGCACGTACTTCACCCTGCTGGTGCTGTTCCTGTACGCGCCGCTGGTGGTCATCTTCGTCTTCTCGTTCAACAACAGCACGATCCCGGCGCTGCCGCTGTCCGGCTTCACAACGCAGTGGTACGACGCGGCGTTCAACGACTCCGAGCTGCTCGACGCGGTCACCCTGTCCGCCAAGATCGCGATCTGCAACGCGATCTTCGCGACCACGCTGGGCGTGATCGGCGCGCTCGGCCTGTCGGCCCGGCGCGTGTTCCTGCGGCCGGCGGTGACGGCGCTGATGATGCTGCCGCTGGTCGTGCCCTACATCGTGCTGGCGATCGGCATGCTGATCCTGATCCACCAGGCGGGGCTCAACCAGTCGTGGATCGCGGTGCTGGCCGGGCACGTGGTGATCACCGTGCCGTACACGATCCTGATCATCCTGCCGCGGTTGCGGACGCTGGACGCGTCGCTGCCCGAGGCGGCGCGAGACCTCGGCTCCAGCGAGGTCGGATCGTTCTGGCGGATCACGCGGCCGCTGATCACCCCGGCAATCGTCTCGTCGATGATCGTGTCGTTCACGATCTCGTTCGACGAGTACGCCATAGCGTCGTTCCTGATCCCGCCCGGCGACCGCACCTTCCCGATCTTCGTCTACAGCGGCACCAAGGTGCCCGCGTCGCGCCCCGAGCTGCTGGCGATCGCCGCAATCGTGATCGCGATCTCGCTGGTGCTGGTCGTCGTCACCGAGGTCGGCCGCCAGTGGGTCGAGCGCCGGCAGACGGGTTCGGCGGGCGCGGACATCGTCGGCTGACACAATCCGCGCGTGCGGATCCTGCTGGTCTCGAACATGTACCCCAGCCCCGAGCGGCCGGAGTTCGGCGTCTTCGTGCGCAACCTGGAGCGCGCGCTGGTGGCCCGCGGCAACGAGGTCGTGCCGGTCGTGCTCGACGACCCGGCGCACGGCCGCCTGCACACGCCGGCCAAGTACGCGCAGCTGGCCGCGCGAACGGTCGCGGCGGCGCGGCGGGTCAAGCCGGACGTCGTCTACGCGCACTACCTGGTGCCGACCGGTCTGATCGCCGCCGCCACGCGCAGGCCGTTCGTCGTTACGGCACACGGGGGTGACGTCGCCAACGCCGAGCGGGGCGGCCCGCTGGCCACGGCCACCCGCGCGGTGATCGCCCGGGCCGCTGCGGTGATCTGCGTGTCCGAGTACCTGGCCGAGCGGCTGCCGAGCACGCCGCGCCGGCTGGAGGTGATCGACTGCGGCGTCGACACGACCGCCTGGCGGCCGGCGCGGCGGGCGCCCGGCGACGGGCCGCGGTTCCTGTACGTCGGCTCGCTGACGGAGCGCAAGAACGTCGGCCGGTTGCTGGACGCGTTCCGGGGGCTGGGCGAGGGGACGCTGCGGATCGTCGGCGCGGGGCCGCTCGAGGGTGCGCTGCGGGCGATCGCGCCGCCCGGCGTCGAGTTCCTGGGCCGCGTCCCGCACCAGCAGCTGCTCGCCGAGCTGGCCGGCTGCGACGTGCTCTGCCAGCCCAGCCTGGTCGAGCCGCAGGGCCAGGCGCTGCTGGAGGCGCTGGCGTGCGCCCGGCCGGTCGTGGCGACCCGGGTCGGCGGCCCACCGGAGTTCGTGACGCCGGACTGCGGCGCGCTGGTCGATCCGTCGAGCGTCGAGGACATCGCGGCCGGGATGCGTACGGCGGCGGCGTTGCCGGTGCCGTGCGACGCCGCGGTGCGCGTGGCGGGCGAGCACGACGTCGCCGTTCAGGCCGCGCGGGTCGAAGCGGTGCTGCGCTCGGTATCCTGAAGCGGCATGGGGCTGCTTCGCTCCTCACGACGGCTGTTCGGGCGCCAGCTGACAGCGGGCAGGGGCGTGGTCGCTCCGCGTGAGCTGGGGTTGGACGAGTTTCCGCCGCTCGGCGTGTTTCTGCAGTTCTCGGCGCCCGGACCCGGTCATTCGCGCGTCTCCCTGAACCGGCTGGCGGCGGCGGCCGCGTCGCACGGCGGCGACGTCGTGGTGGTCGAGCAGCTGGCCGGCCGCGGCGGGCGCCTGGCCGGGCGCCTGGGCGTGCACGTCGCGCCGACCGTGCTCTACGTCGGGCCGGACGGCTGCGTCGTGCGGCGCTGGACGCGGCCGCCCGAGCGCGGCGAGTTGGACCAGGTGCTCGCAGGCGTGTAACAACGGGGTCTGACCCCGTTGTTACACCGAGGGCAGGTCGGCCAGCCGCCGGTCGATGAACGGGCGGAAGCGGTCCTCGAGGCCGGCCTCCTGCGCGAGCCGCAGCGCCTGCTCGAACGTGCCGCGCGCCTTCGCATACTTGTCGTCGCCGCCCTGCTTGAGGCGGTTGTCGCCGACGACGATCAGCTTCCGGATCCGCTCGGCGGCCTGCTCGGGATCGATCTCGGCCATGCCGCCATCATCCCACAGGCGCCGCGTCCGGCTCTGCGGACGTCAGCGGCGGCGGCTC
This sequence comes from uncultured Actinomycetes bacterium, assembly GCA_963809205.1. Classification (GTDB taxonomy): domain Bacteria; phylum Actinomycetota; class Thermoleophilia; order Gaiellales; family JAICJC01; genus DATLLN01. The sequence continues at coordinate 388,990 of CAWEIS010000025.1, forward strand.
CGGCTCGGGCGCGGTCAGGCCGGTGCCCTCGATGTCAATCGTGGGCACGATCCGCCCTAGCCAGCGCGGCATCCACCACGCCCACTTGCCCAGCAGGATCAGCACAGCGGGCGCGAGCATCAGCACCATCGTCGCGGCCAGGAACACGGCGCTGGACAGGCCGACGCCGAACTGCTTGACCACCGGGTCGCCGTTCAGGATGAAGCTCGAGAAGACCGAGATCATGATCAGCGCGGCCGCGGCGATCACGCGTGCCGCGGCGTGCAGGCCTGCGCCGACGGAGCTGCGGTCGTCCTCGCCCTCCGCGCGGAAGTGGTCGACGGACGAGAGCAGGAACACCTGGTAGTCCATGCTCAGGCCGAACAAAATCGCGAACATCATCAGCGGCACGAAGCTGGCGATTGGCACCGAGTCGGCCGTGGTTTCGACGCCGGTGATGCCGATGCCCCAGCCCCACTGGAAGCACGCGGTGACGATGCCGAACGCCGCCAGCGCGGTCAGCAGGTTCGTGGCCGCGGCCTGCAGCGGGATCAACAGTGAGCGGAATGCGACCAGCAGCACCAGCATGCTGAGCAGCAGGATCGTGATGATCACCAGCGGCAGGCGGTTCGAGATCTCGGCGGCGAGGTCGACGTTGCTCGCGGTCGAGCCGCCGACGAAGGCGACGATCCCCTTGCCGGTGGCGTTGGGAATGACGTTGTCGCGCAGACGTTTCACCAGGTCGACCGTTGCCGGTGCGGAGGGTGCGGTCGTCGCGATCACGGTGAAGACCGTGTCGTTGCCCTTCTTGCTGATCTGCGGCGGCGCGACCAGCTTGTCGCCCTTGGTGTTGGTCAGGGCGTCCTGCAGCTTGACCAGCCGCGGATCGGTGCCGCGGTCGTCGCCGCCGGCCTTGGTCAGGGTCTTCACCAGCTCGTTGTGCAGCTTTGTCGCCTGCTTCTGCTGCTTCTTGGCCTTGTTCTGGAGCGCGATCAGCTGCTGCTTCTGCGCCTGCAGCTCGTTCGCCTGGGCCTGCAGCTCGTCTCCCTGCTGCTTGAGCGCGTCGGCCTGCTGCTGAAGCACCGCACCCTGCTGCTGGAGGTCGGCGGCCTGCGCTTCGAGCGACTGCTTCTGCTGGTCGAGCTTCGCCGCCTGCGCGGCCAGGGCCACGGCCTGCGCCTCCAGCGCTTTGGCCCGCTTGACGACGGCCTTGGCCTCGGTGACCATGGCCGCCTCCTCGCGCTGGAGGCGGGCGAGCTTCGCCTCGAGCCGCGCGATCCGGGCGGGATTGACGGAGATCGAGATGGCGTGCTCGACGCGCCTCTGCTGCGCCCTGTTCAGCACCAGCAGCTTGGCCAGCTCGACCGCCCGCGCCTTGAGCGCGGCAGCCTCGGCCGCCAGCTGGTCGCGCTGCTGCTGCAGCGACGCCGCCTGCGCCTCGAGTGCGGTCTGCTGCTGCTGCAGCGACGCGGCCTCGCTGTTCAGCTGCGCCTGCTGCGCCTCGAGCTCGGCCTGCTGTCGCTCGAGCTGCGTCTGCTGTTTCTCGAGCGACGCCTGGCCTGCCTCCAGCTGCGCCTGCATCTGGTTGCCCTGCTTCTGCTCCGCGTCCAGCTCGTTCTGCAGCTTCTTCAGCTGGTTCTCCTGCGCGGTCACCGCCGGGTCGGCCTTGGCGGCCGGCGTCAGGGCGACGGCGATGATCAGCGGGCCGTTGTAACCCGGGCCGAAGCCCTGTTGCATCAGGTCGTACGCGCGCCGCTCCATCGTCGAGCTCGGCGTCTGCCCGATGTCCTCCTGGCCGAGGTGGAGGTCGGTGACGGGGATGATCAGCGGCACCAGGATCGCCGCGGCCAGCAGCAGTGGCACCACCGGGCGGTGGACGACGAAGCCTGCCCAGCGGCCCCAGATGCCCTTGTGCGCCGGGTCGTCCGACGCCTGGAACCGCTTCGGCAGCGCGATCGAGTTGATCCGCATGCCGGCCAGCGACATGAAGGCGGGCAGCAGGGTGATGGCGGCCAGCACGGCGGTGCCCACGGCCACCGCACCGGTGTAGCCCAGCGAGGAAACGAGCGGGATGCCGGCTACGACCAGCGACACCAGCGCGACGACCACGGTGCACCCAGCGAACACGATGGCGGTGCCCGCCGTGCCGACCGCCCGGGCGATCGACTCGTGCAGCTCGAGCCCGTCAGCCAGCTGCGACCGGTGGCGGGTGACCAGGAACAGCGCGTAGTCGATGCCGACCGCGAGCCCGATCATCGTCGCCACGGTGTGGGCGATATCGGGCACCGCGATCAGGTGCCCCATCAGGCCGATCAGGCCGAGCGCCGTGGTCAGGCCGATCACGGCGCCTCCGATCGGCATGCCCATGGCCACCACCGTCCCGAACGTCAGCGTCAGGATCAGCATCGCGGCGAGGATGCCGATCAAGTCGCTGGTCGAGGTGTCGTTGGGGGAGAGGGTGGAGCCGATGGAGCCGCCGCCCTCGACCTGCATCCCGGCTTTCACCCCGGGTTCGGCGGCGTTCATCACCCGCTGCGCCTCTTCCTCGGTGAGCTCGTTCGAGCTGATGCTGAGCAGCACCGAGATGAACGCGATCTTGCCGTCCTTTGAGACCTGCCCTTGCCCGTCCTGGCTGTACGGGCTGACCGCACTGTGGACGAAGCCGATCTTCTTGATCGCCTTGTACGAGTCGGTGATCGCCTGCTTGTTGGCGGAGTCGGTCACCTTGCCCTTGGTGACTTTGAAGATGATCGGGTTCGACCCGTTCTGCTGCGGCGGGAAGCCGGCCTGTAGGAGGTCCGTGGCCAGCTGGCTGCCGGTGCCGGGCAGATCGACGTTGTTGCTCGTCTCCGATCCGACCTGTTTGACGACCAGCGTGACGCCCGCCGCCGCGGCGACCCAGATCAGGAGCACGATCACCGGATGGGCGGCGACCACCCTTCCCAGGCGGTACAGCAGCCGTGCCACGAATGCGACGATACCAGCGGGCGTGCCTATGATGCCGAGCGTGGCCACCGACGCGGAGATCCGGCTCACACAGCTGTCCCACGGCGCCGGGTGCGCGTGCAAGCTCCCCGCCGGGCTGCTCTCCCAGATGCTGAGCGGTTCCGAGATGGGCGTCAGGGCGCCCGAGCTGCTGGTCGGCAACGAGACGCTGGACGACGCCGCCGTCTGGCGGATCTCCGACGAGCTGGCCGTCGTCACCACCCTCGACTTCTTCACGCCGCTGGTCGACGACCCGTTCACGTTCGGCCGGATCGCCGCCACCAACGCGATCTCCGACATCTACGCGATGGGCGCGACACCGGCGTTCGCCCTCAACGTGGTGGCATTCCCCAAGGCGTTGTCCATGGAGATACTGGGCCAGATCCTGCGCGGCGGCGGCGACGTGGCGGCCTCCGCAGGCGTCGCCATCGCCGGCGGCCACTCGATCGACGATGCCGAGCCCAAGTACGGCATGGCGGTGACCGGGTTCGCGCGGCCCGATCAGATCTGGCGGAACTCGGGCGGACAGGCCGGCGACGTCCTGGTCTTTTCGAAGGCGATCGGGACGGGCATCGTCACCACCGCGATCAAGAACGGCGACCCTCCGCCCGAGGTGGTCGACGCCGCCGTCGGCTCGATGACCACGCTGAACGCCGAGGCGGCCGCGCAGCTGCGCGAGCACGAGCCGCACGCGGTCACCGACGTCACCGGCTTCGGCCTGGTCGGGCACGCCCGCGAGCTCGCCGCCGGCGCCGGCCTGCGGGCGTCGATCCAGTACGACCGCATCCCGCTGTTGCCCGAGGTGCGGCAGCTGGTCGTCGAAGGCTTCGTGCCCGGCGGCACGCGCACCAACCTCGAGCTCGCGTCCGCCTACGCGACGTTCGACGACTGGCTGGACGAGTCCGACCGGCTGCTGGTCTGCGACGCGCAGACCTCCGGAGGCCTGCTCGCGGCGCTTCCGCGGGACGCCGCGGAGCGGCTCGGGTGGCCGATCGTGGGGGAGCTGGGCGACGGGGAACCGGGAACCGTGCTGGTAGACTGACCGGCGCTGTGGCCATCCTGTTCTCGTTCACCCAGATGCTGCTGGCGGTGACCCTGATCGTTCTGGTGCTGATGCACTCGGGCAAGGACACCGGCCTGTCGGGCATGTTCAATCCCGGGCAAAGCCAGTTCGGCGGCACCGCCGTGATGGAGCGGAACCTGACGCGACTGACCATCATCGTGTCGGTGCTGTTCGCCATCAACGGGGTGATCCTCGGCTTCGTGCTGTAGACGGCTCGCAGAGGCGCTCTGCGGTACGCTGTGCTCGCTGCCTGCGCTGGTGGCGGAATTGGTAGACGCGCAAGGTTGAGGGCCTTGTGGCCTGAATGGGCCGTGGAGGTTCAAGTCCTCTCCAGCGCATTGGTCGAAACCCGCTCGCGAGGCGGGTTTCGGCGTCTCTGGAGTGCGGCCGGATGGATTCGTCCCGGGGCTGCGTAGACTGACTGCGATGCCGAACGGCGACGAGCACGGGCGGGACTCCGACTGGCGGCGGTGGGTGCCGGACGCCGTCCGGAAGTACATCCCCGGGTCAGACGATACGAGTGCGGCGTCGGTGGAGGACTGGACGCAGTTCGTCCCCGCCGAGTGGCGGCATTGGCTCAGTGCATCGCCCGCGCCGCGGCCGCAGACCCGAGCGCTTCGGTTCATCGGCGTCGACGAGGAGCGCCCCGGTCCGGCCTGGGAAGCGCTCTACCGGGAGACCTGGGGGGCGTACCGCAGCTGGTGGCTGCAGAAGGGCGGCGACCAGCGACCGGATCGCGGCGAGGCCGAGGCGGCGCTTCGCCAGCACATGCCCGAGCTGGTCGGCGTCCACGAGCATCTGGTCCGGCTTGCGGGAGACGACGACACGACGACGGCCATGCTGGCGCTGTGGAATCCGCCGCCGTTCATCGTCGCGTGCTCCCAGACCGTGGTGCCCGACCGCGAGACCGGTGAGCCGGTGCTGCTTCGGAACTACGACTACGACCCGCACCTGTTCGAGGCGACGGTCTACCGCTCCCGATGGTCGTCGCGGCGCGTGCTCGGCACCGGCGACTGCCTGTGGGGCCTCGTGGACGGCGTCAACGACGACGGGCTCGCCGTCTCGCTGACGTTCGGCGGCCGCCAGAACATCGGCGAGGGCTTCGGGATCCCGCTCGTGATCCGCTATCTGCTCGAGGTCGCCGGCGATGTCCCGGAGGGCATCGAGGTGCTCCGACGGCTACCGCACCAACTCTCCTACAACGTCACGCTCTGCGATCGGTCGGGCCGGGTCGCCACGGTCTTCATTGCGCCCGACCGCCCGGCGCGCGTCACCGAGCAGCGAGCGACCACCAACCACCCAGAGACGGTGGAGTGGCCGCAGCACGCCGCCTGGGTGAGAAGCGTCGAGCGGCTCGACACGCTCCGGCAGCTCGCCGCCGATGGGGTCGACGCCGACTCGATGACGGCGGCGATGCTCGCACCGCCGCTACTGGCACGGAAGTGGGACGAGGGCTTCGCAACACTCTTCACCGCGGTCTACCGCCCCATGTCGGGGCGCCTCGACTACCACTGGCCCGGCCAGCACGTCTCGCTCGCGGTCGATCGGCCGGTACCGGCCGCGTTCGAGGTTCACCTGGACGAGTAGGCGGTCACCCGGGCGTGGCACCGGTGGCCGCGTCCGTGACCCGCCGGTGCTCGGGCGCGACCAGGTCCGCGTACTCGGGATGCCGCTTGATGTACTGAGCCGTGAACGGGCACAGGGGCGCCACGACCAATCCCTTCCGGCGGGCGTCCTCGAGCGCGTGAGCCACCAGCCGGCTTCCGAATCCGCGTCCCTCGCACGCCGGGGTCACCTCGGTGTGGGTGAACGCGATCCGGTCGCCTCTCCGGTGATAGGCGAGCAGGCCGATCCGCCGGTCGCCCAGCAGCAGCTCGTAGCGGTTCTTTCCGGGGACGTCGACGACCGATGCCTGTTCAGACGTTGATCGCGGTTCGCTCGGATCCAGCTCGCTGGCCGAGAACTGCTTGAGCATCCGACCGGCGGCGTCGGATTCGCGTGCCGCCCGGTGATCCTTGAAGCGCCGCCGGTGGTCGGCGGCGTACTCCCACGCCTGACGTTCCCGGAGATGGGCGAAGATCTCGTGGATCCCGCGGTAGAACTGTCCGTCCTCCGCCTGCAGCACAGGGATCTGGTCGGTGCCTGCCAGCTCCCGCAGCCGAGCCCGCTGCTCGGGCCACGGCTCCACCTGGCGGACGATCGCATCGATCCCGAGCTCGGTCAGCAGCTCGCGAACCGCCGAGGAAAACGGGCACCATTCCGCCTGATACAGGGTGACGAGCGTCATTCGGGCGGTGCGGGGTCGTCGACGACGAGGTCCGCGTACGCGGGGTGCCGGTCGATCCAGGAGCGCACGTAGGGGCAGACGGGGATGACGCGCAGCCCACGGCTGCGGATGTCCTCCAACGCGCCTACCACCAGCTCGTGCGCCGCGCCCGTGCCCTCGAGATCCGGGTCGACATCGGTGTGCACGAGCGCGATCGCGCCGGGCTCACGCCGGTAGCGGATCAGACCCACGACCTCGCCGCCGTCGACCAGCTCGTACCGCAGCTCGACGGCGTTGTCCTGCACCACCCGGTTGCCGGCCCGCATCGTCATCGGATGGCGGCCAGCCTAGCGAACGGCGGTCTCAGTAGTTCTCGTGTGCGCCCTCCGGCCCCAGCGGGACGCCGGCGAACGGCACGAACGCGCACTCGAAGCGCAGCAGCTTCGCCCTCTGGGTGAGGCTGGTCAGCTCGTGGTCGAGGTCGCGCAGCACGTGGATCTGGCCGCCCGGACCGAACGTGCCGGACATCCGGCCGACCCGCATGTGGCACTCGCCCTCGAGCACCAGATACACCAGCTCGGCGGTGTGTGACACGTCCCGCGCGGGCGCGTCGCGCTCGAGCGTGACGAGCGAGGCGGGGAAGCGGTTCGACGCGGCGGAGTCGTCGCCGTCCAGCGGACGGGTGATCGTCATCCGCAGCGACTCGGTGCCGGGCAGATAGTCCGAGGTGCGCCACTTGTTGTGGGCGAGGTTTGGGCTGACCAGCACGTACACCCACGCGTCCTCGCCACCCACCTCGTGCAGCAGGTTGTGGGGCGCGTCGTCGGGGATGTAGACGAGGTCGCCTGTATTGGCGACGCGCTCCTCGCCTCCCACCTCGACCATGCAGGCGCCGCTCAGCACGTAGTAGTACTCGGCCGCGTCGTCGTGCGCATGGCGCACGGGGCCGAGCGGGTCGCCGGCCAGGTGCGTCGAGCCTGCCGGCCAGACCAGCGGGCCGCCGCGCAGCGCCTCGGTGAAGATCAGCTGCTGTCGCACCCAGTCCTGCCAGGTGCCGAGGTTCGCTGCGGATGTCATGAGGCTCCCTCCTAGAGGTCTCGGGCGGGGTAGAACCAGGAGTACGCGGTCCAGCCGCCGTCCAGGTCGAGCACGCTGCCGGTGACGTACGAGGCCGAGGACGAGGCCAGGAAATCGATCGCGTCGGCCAGCTCGGACACGCTCGCCAGCCGGTGCATCGGCGTCCGCGCGGCCAGCACGTCGCGCGACCGCATGCCGGGGATCGCGTCCGTGTCGAGCGCGCCGTAGGCGACGATGTTGAACCGCCGTCCCTCGTCCGACCAGCGTTCGATCCGCGCCCGGGCGAGCGAGCGGGCGGCGCCTGCGGCCAGCTCGGCGGGCTCCTCGTGTGGCGGCTCGATCACACCGAAGGCGGGCACCACGGCGATGAACGCGGCGCCCTCGCCGCGCGGCAGCGCGCCGTCCGCGGCGGCGACGGCGGCGGACAGGCTCTGCGACTCGTCGCCACCGCCCGGGACGAGATGGATCCACGCGTCGATGGTCCCCGACGGCTCGCCCAGCACCGGACGCCGCAGGAACGCCGCCAGCTGGTCGACGAACGCTTTGCTGCCGCCGGTGACGACGTAGGAGCTCACGCCGGCTCGCCTCCGCGAAGGCCGGCGCCGAGCATCCAGCCGCCGTCGATCAGGAGCGTCGTGCCGGTGACGAACCGGGCGCGGTCGGAGGCCAGGAACGCGACGCACTCGGCGATCTCCTCCGGCTCGGCGACGCGGCCCATGGGCGTGCGCGCGGCGTACTCGCCGCGCTTGGTGGCGCCGTCGAGCGTGCGCAGCACATGCTCCAGCATCTCGGTGCGCGTGACGGCCGGGGCGACGGCGTTCACCCGGATCCCGCGCGCCGCCCACTCGACCCCCAGCACCTGGGTCAGGCACGAGATGCCGGCCTTGGCCGCGTTGTACGCCGACCGGCCCGGGTGTCCGGCGAAGCCGCCGATCGAGCTCAGGTTGACGATGGCGCCGCCGCCCTCGCGGAGCATCGGCCGGGCCACCGCCTGGGTCATCAGGAACGTGCCGGACAGCATCACGTCGACCTGCCGGCGCCATTCCTCGACGGGCAGCTCGTCGGACGGGGCGACGGTGACGATCCCGGCGTTGTTGACGAGCACGCTCGGCGTCGCGCACCGCTCGCCGACCTCGTCGACCAGCCGTGCGACGTCGTCGGCGTCGCTGACGTCCACCCGCATCGCCTCTGCGCGCAGCCCCTTCTCGGTCAGGATGCCGACCCGCTCCTCGGCGCCGTCCAGGCGGACGTCCGCCACGACCACGGTGGCGCCGCGGCGGCCGAGGTTCTCGGCGATCGCCGCGCCGATCCCGCGCGCCGCACCGGTGACGATGCAGACGCGCCCGGCGAACTCGTCGTCGGCGAGGATCGGCTCGATCATGGGCGCCTCGGCGTCAGGAAGGTGCGCTCGAACTCGCACACGGTGACCTCGTCCTGGTTCCGGCCGACCGTCCGTACGGTGACGACGCCGGCGTCGGGGCGAGACGCTGACGGCCGAGCGGCCGACCACCGTCGTCTCGGCGTACAGCGTGTCGCCGGCGTGCACCGGATGCACGTGCTTCAGCTCCCGGGTGCCCAGCGCGGCGATCGCCCTTCCCGAGGTGTCGGGGACGCTCATGCCCAGGAGCAGGGCATAGATGTAGGTGCCGACCACCAGACTCCTGCCGCCGTCCATGTGCTGCTCGGCGTAGTGGTCGTCGGTGTGGATCGGGCTGACGGCCATGGTCAGGCAGCAGAACAGGTGGTTGTCCGCCTGGGTGACGGTCTTGCCCGGCCAGTGCCGGTAGACGTCGCCGACCTCGAAGTCCTCGAGGTAGCGCCCGAACAGGTCGCGGCGGTCGGTGGAGGTCACCGCGGCTCCGCGATCACGCCGCCGGGCGGCATCCGACGCTGGATTTCGGTCGGTCTCTCATCAGGCAACGACGGCGGAGAGGCCTCCGAGAGGGCGGTTTCGCCGTCTTGCCTTCGCTGCGGCTGCTCGCTATACTCGCGCAATGCAAACGATTGTATGCCGCGCGCCGGAGCCTGTCAAGAAGGCCCGGGCGGGCGCGTCGTGAGCGCCCCGCTGCCGCTCGACGGCGTCCGGATCGTCGAGCTGGCGGACATCGTCGCCGGGCCGTCCGTGGGAGCGCTGCTGGGTGATTTCGGGGCCGAGGTGATCAAGATCGAGCGGCCTGGCACGGGCGATGCGGCCCGTCACATGGGCGGCATGCTGGACGACCGCTCGGCGTGGTGGACGCTGCTCGGACGCAACAAGCGGAGCATGGCGGTCAACCTCAAGTCCGCGCAGGGGCGCGAGGCGGTGCTGCGCCTGGTCGACTCCGCCGATGCGCTGGTCGAGGCCTTCCGGCCGGGCGTCCTCGAGCACCTGGGCCTGGCGCCCGACACGCTCCTCGACCGCAACCGGCAGCTGGTGATCGTCCGCATCTCCGGCTTCGGCCAGTCCGGGCCGCGGAGCACGCTGCCCGGGCTGGGCACGCTGGCGGAGGCGTACTCCGGGTTCGCAAGCATCACCGGCGAGGCGGACGGGCCGCCGATGCTGCCGCCGGTGGCGCTGGGCGACGAGTCGGCCGCGCTGTTCGCGACGTGGGGGCTGCTGGCGGCGCTCTACTGGCGCGATGTGCGCGGCGGCACCGGCCAGGTGATCGACGTGTCGCTGTTCGAGTCGCTGTACTCCCTGCTCGGGCCGCTGCCGACGCTCGTGAGGCACCTCGGGCACGAGCCGCTGCGGTCGGGCTCGCGGCTGTCGTTCTCGTCGCCGCGCAACGTCTACGCAACCAGTGACGGATGCTGGATCGCCCTGTCCGGCACGGCGCCGTCCCGGGCGATGCTGCTGCTCGAGGCGATCGGCGGGCAGGAGCTGGTCGACGATCCGCGCTTCCGGACGACGGCCGACCGGCAACGCAATGCGGACGACCTGGATGCGCTGGTTGCCGCCTTCGTCGGCGAGCGCACCGCGGAGCAGGTCGAGCAGGAGCTGGGCAGCCGCGGCGTCGCGTTGTCGCGGGTGTACACGGTCGCCGAGACGCTGGACGACGAGCACTACGAGGCGCGCGGCACGCTGGCCGCGGCGCCCGATCCGGCGCTCGGGTCGGTGACGATGCAGGCGCCGGTGCCGCGGATGAGCCGGACGCCGGGAAGTGTCCGCCACGCCGGTCCGGCGCTGGGCAGCAGCACCGCCGGCGTGCTGCGCGAGCTGGGCTTCTCGGACGACGAGGTCGAGGCCGGCGCTCGCGACGGCGCCTGGGCACTCAGCCCGGACTGACCGGGCCGACCGACCCGCGGATCACGATTCGCGGGCGGGGCGACGTGACCACCACCTGCTCGGGCTGCCGGCCGGCGACCATCGCCGCCAGCAGGTCGACCGCCCGGCCGCCCATCACGCCCAGCGGCATCTCGACGGTGGTCAGCGGGGGCCAGGTGTAGCCGGCCAGCCAGACGTCCGGCATCGCGATCACGGACATGTCGCCGGGTATCGCCAGCGACTGCTCGTGCAGCGTGTGCAGCACCCCCAGCGCGGACTTGATCGTCCACGCGCAGATCGCAGTCGGGCGCGGATCGGCGGCGAGCAGGGCGGCGGTCGCATCCTGCGCGGTCTCCGGCTCGAATGCCGACACCACCAGCCTCCTGTCGACCGGCAGCTTGAGCCGCCGCATCGCCTTGCTGAACCCGCTGCGCCGCCGCCGGGCCGTGTCGATGTCGGGCGGGCCGGAGATATAGGCGATCCGCCGGTGACCGGCCTCCGCCAGACACCGCACGGCCGCCTCGACCCCGGCCTCCTCGTCCAGCACCACAGACGCCGGCGCCTCGGCCACCGCGCGGTTGACCAGCACGTACGGCACGGCCGTCGACTCGAGCACGTCGAGCGCCATCGACCGGTCTGACGCGGCGGAGAAGAGCAGCCCGTCGACGCGGTTCTCGGACACCAGGCGGGCGAAATCGGCCGGCTTGCCGGGGCGGATGGCGTCGATCACCACGCTCAGGCCGAGCTCTGCCGCACGGCTCTCGATCCCGTCGATCACCGGCGCGTACACGGGGTTCGAGAACTCGGGCAGCACGACGCCGATGCTGCCGGTGCGCCGCGTGCGCAGAGCGCGGGCGAACGCATTGGGCGTGTAGCCGAGCTCCCGGCTGGCCTTGAGGACCCGTTCGGCGGTCTCGTCGCGCACCAGGTCGGCGCGTCCGGACAGCACCCGCGACGCCGTCGACGGGTCGACCTTGGCCCGCTCGGCAACGTCCTTCAGGCGTACTCTGCCCACGGTCTGAAGAGCCTACTGCCTGGCCGCCGGCACCTCGATGGCCGGGTGCGGGAAGCACCGCACCATCGCGCCGCCGTCGACGATCACCTCGGCGCCGGTGACGAAGGACGCCTTGTCGGAGAGCAGGAAGGCGACCACCTCGGCGATCTCGGACGGATCGCCGATCCGCTGCATCGGTGCCAGCGCCGCCTCGCCGGCGAGCCATCGCTCGGCCTCCACCGGATCGTCCGGGATGTCGGCCTGGAACATCGGAGTGTTGACGTTGCCGGGGAGGACGACGTTCGCGCGGATGCCGTACGGAGCGTAGTCGAGGGCGACGTTGCGAGTGGCCCCGAGGATTCCCGCCTTGGCGGCGTCGTAGACGAGGTACCGGGGCCAGGCGGCCACGCCCTGGATCGACGAGACGTTGACGATCGATCCGCGGCGGTCGGGCAGCATCCGGCGAACGGCGATGGCGCAGCCGTACATGACGCCCATCAACAGCACCCGCAGCCCGTCGTCGATGTGCTGCTGCGTCGCCTCGTGGGCGGGGCTGGCGATGTCGATGCCGGCGTTGTTCACCCAGTGGCGGAGCGGGCCGCGGGCCTCGGCGGCGTCCGCCGCGAGCTCGTGCGCCGCCCAGTCGCCGACGTCGCCGGCGACCGGGACGAACGCGTCGCCCAGTTCCGCCGCCGTCTCGTCGAGCGCCGACTCGTCACGGTCGAGCCCGGCGACGACCACGCCATCGGCCACCAGCCGGGCCGCGATCGCCTTGCCCATTCCCATCGCCGCGCCGGTGACGACGGCGGAGCCTGCATCGGCCATGACTTACCTCCACAATCGATTGTGGAAACTGTACATGCTACCCGCGGGCGTACTCCTCCGCCGCGGCCGCGGCGCGTTACGCCGCGGCCAGGCGGCCGTCGGCCAGCAGTCGGCGGAAGCGGTCGACGGCGTCCGCGACGCCATCCGCAAACGGCAGCTCGTCGACCGGGCCGATCGTCTGCGCCAGCTCGGCGGAGTCCACCGCCTCGGGAAACGGCAGCGTGGCGTCGTCGAACGTCACCTGCCCGGCGGAGTCGGGGACGGCCGACTCGATCGCATCGACCACCTGCTGCATCGTCAGCACCTGGCCCGCGAGGTTCAGCACGGAGGCGCCATCGTGGCCCGAGAATGCGGCCTGCACGAAGGCGCGAGCGACGTCGGGTGCGTACTGGAACTGGCTGCGGCCGCCGTACGGGATCCGGAACGGCAGCCCGGCCGCGGCGGCGAGCATCGCCTGGGTCGGCGCCGAGGTCAGCCCCTGATCGCGGCCGACGCCGTACACCGTGTGCGGCCGCAGGCCGACGCTCGGCACGCCGCGCTCGGCCTGGTAGACGGTGGCCGTACCCTCGTTGGCTCGCTTGTAGACGCCGTAGATCGTCCCCGGCACGCCGGACATCGCAGGCCCCTCGCCGAGGTCGATGGCGTCGTACGCCGCGATCGATGACGCGTACACCACCGGCCCCATCCGGTCGAGACGCCGGGCGACCGCCTCGAACACGTTGACGGTGCCGACGACGTTGACGTGGGCGCCGAGCGGCGGGTCGTCACGGCAGAACGGCACCTGCAGCGCGGCCAGGTGGATGACGTTGGTGATGTCCTCGACGTCGATCAGCCGCTCCAGCGCCGTCAGGTCGGTGACGTCGCTGACCACGTGGACGACGCGGTCGCGCGACTCGCCGTCCATCACCAGGTCGAGCCGGTGGGTGTCGGATCCGATGTCGCCGGCGATCACGTCGATGCCGCGGGTGACCAGGTCACGAACCACCCAGGCGCCGATGCACCCGTTGGCGCCGGTGACCAGGACGCGCGTCACTCGTCGTCCGCGTCCAGCGTCCGGTGCCCGATCTCCTCGGGCTCCTCGTACCAGCGGCTGCGATCGCCGAGCTTCGCCCGGCTCTTCCAGCGGAAGGACTTCGGCTGCTCCTCGATGCGATCCCACAGCGCCGTCAGCCGGGCGTCGATCAGGTCTCGCTCGGCCTGCTCGAGACCGAGCGACGGCAGCTCTGCGCGCGTCGTCTCGATCGTCCCGCGGCTTGTCCGCCATAGCCCCCAATCGCCGGACAGCAGTGAGGCGATGTAGGCAGCGTTGACCGTCTCGCCGTCAGTCTCGCCGACATCGTGGTCGAGCAGGATCGCGCAGATATCGATCACGTCCTTGCGGTTGGTGCGGACGACCTGCAGCTTGGTCAGCAGCAGCTCGGCCAGCGGTACCGTCCGCGGGTCGAGGTTCAACCGCTGGGCGATCGGGATCTTGTGGCACATCTCGAACTCGCCGACGAAGACGTCCAGCTGGCGGCCGTTGTCCATGTCGTAGACGACCAGCCTGCGCCCGCCGTTCATGGCATTGAAGCGGTCGTTCGCCTCGTACCCGGCGGTCTTCAACAGGTTGAGCGCCTTGCGGCCGTCCTTCTTGCCGGCGACCAGGTCGATGTCGCCGTAGGTGCGGCGCAGGGCGGGGTGGATGTCGTTGCTGGCGTGCATCCTGACGGCCACGCCGCCCATCACCCGCACCGTGCAGCCATCGGCGTTTCCGGCTTCGATCAGCCGCGTTGCCTCGACGACGACGTCCGGGTCAATACCCATTCACGCAAACGTTAGCGCAATCGGCGCAGGTTCGTTAGGATGGCGACGATGGTGCAGCGACAGAGCTCTCGTCCGACCCGCCTCGAGGACGTCGCCGAGGCGGCGGGAGTGCACGTCTCGACCGCGTCGCGCGTCCTCAACGGCGGCAGCGAGGCAGCCGTCCGGCCGGAGACAAGGCTGCGGATCGAGGAGGCGGCGACGCGTCTGCGCTACCGCCCCAACGCCATGGCCCGCGGCCTCAAGCTGGCGTCCGCCGGCGCCCTGGGACTGCTGGTGCCGTCGCTGCGAAACCCGGTGTACTCGGCGATCATCCGCGGCGCATTCGACCGCGCCTGGGAGCGCGACTTCGTCGTGCTGCTGGCCGAGGATCTGGGCGCATCGAGCGCCCAGCAGGCGTACGAGCGGCTGGTCGAGGAGGGGAGGATCGACGGCCTGCTGATCGCCAGCGCGCGGCCCGGCAGCCCGCTGTTCGACCACCTGGTCGACGATCCGATCCCGTGCGTGTTCGTCAACCGCCGCCACCTGGGCAGCGGCCGCAACGCGGCGATGCGCGAGGAGGACGCCGGGCGGCTGGCCGCCGAGCACCTGCTCGGCCTCGGCCACACGCGGCTCGCCCACATCTCCGGCCCCGAGGAACTGGACACTGCGCGCCGCCGCGCCGACGGCTTCGTCGAGGCCGTGACGGCGGCCGGACATCGCTGCACCGTGGTCGCCGCACCGTTCGACGAGCGCGGCGGGCTGGCGGCGATGAAGGAGCTGCTCGGCCGCAAGACGCCGCCGACCGGGGTGTTCGCGTCGAACATCAACCAGGCCGTCGGCGCCATCGCCGGCGCCCGCCTGGCCGGGCACTCGATCCCCTCGGATCTGTCGCTTGTCGGCTACGACGACGACCCGCTGTGCGAGTGCCTGGAGGTGCCGCTGACCGCGATCCGGATGCCGCTGTCGGAGCTCGGTCGCGTTGCCGTCGACTCGCTGATCGACCAGGTCGAGGGCGCGGCCCCGCGCGACATCACCGTCGAGACTCCGCCCGAGCTGGTGGTGCGCGGCTCGACCGCAGCGCCGGGAGCCGCCGCATGATGATCCGCGCCGCCGTCATGGAGCAGGCCAAGGCGCCGCTCGTGGTGGGCGAGATCGAGCTGGACGACCCGCGCCGCGACGAGGTGCTGGTGCGCATGCTGGCAACGGGCATCTGCCGCAGCGACCTGTCGTACATGGACGGCAAGTGGCCGTCGCCGCTGCCGATCGTGCTCGGCCACGAGGGTGCCGGCGTGGTCGAGGCGGTGGGCGAGGGCGTCGACGAGTCGCGGATCGGCGAGCCGGTCGTGCTGACCTTCGCGCCGCCCTGCGGACGCTGCCGGTTCTGCCTCGAAGGCCGCGCGAACCTGTGCCTCGAGGCGGCCGCCTGCATGGAGGCGGGCACGATGCGCGACGGAACCACCCGGCTGCACCGCGGCGACGAGCGGGTGCACCACCTGGCGCTGGTCTCGTCGTTCGCCGACCACGCTGTCGTCCCGGCCAACGCGGCGATCCCGGTGACCGGCGAGCTGGAGCCCGGCCTCGCATGCCTGCTTGGGTGCGGCGTGACCACCGGCGTGATGTCCGTGACGCGTCGTGCAAACGTTCGCCCCGGGGAATCGGTCGCCGTCTTCGGGTGCGGCGGGGTCGGCCTTGCCGCCATCCTCGGCGCCGGCCTGATCTCTGCACAGCCGGTGATCGCGGTCGACCCGTTGCCCGACAAGCGCGCGATGGCGATCGGCCTTGGCGCGACCCACTCCGTCGATCCGGCCGAGGGCGATCCGGCGGAGCAGATCCGGGCGATCGTGCCCGGCGGCGTCGACCACGCGTTCGAGGCGATCGGCATCGCCGAGGTCGCCGACCAGGCCTTCCGGTCGGTGCGCGACGGCGGCACGACGGTGCTGATCGGGCAGCCCGCGATGGGCGTCAAGGCCGGCTTCGACGTGTACGACGCGACGCAGTTCGAGCACACGATCCTGGGATCGAACCTGGGTGGCGCGAACCCGGCGCTGCACGTGCCGGGGCTGGCGCGGCTGGCCGCCTCGGGGCGGCTGGAGCTGGATCCGCTGGTCACGCACCGGATGCCGCTCGACTCCATCAACGAGGCCTGCGAGATCACCGCGTCGGGCGCCGGCGGGCGGGTGGTGATCGAGCTGTGACCATGCTGCTGGAAACGCTTGACGGAGGTTCGACGCCGTGAGACCATGCCGTGCAATCGTTTGTAGAGTAACTTGGAGGATCTCCACGTGCAGCTGATACGCCGCAAGAAGCGTGAGGACAAGGCTGCGGCGGCGACGCTCGACCTGTACTACGCGTCGGACGTGCACGGATCCGACCAGTGCTGGCGCAAGTTCCTGGGCGCCGGCCGGTTCTACGGCGTCAACGGCGCTGATCATGGGCGGCGACCTGACGGGCAAGGCGATCGTGCCGATCACGATGGACGGCGAGTCGTTCAGGCCGAGTTCCTGGGAGAGCGGCAGCGCGGGAAGGGCGAGGCGGATCTCGAGAAGCTGGAGGGCGCGATCCGCTACAACGGCATGTATCCCTGGCGAGCCGTCGCGGAGGAGGTCAGCGAGGCGCACGGCGACGCCGAGATCCGCGAGCAGCTGTTCGAGCAGGTGATCGTGGACGAGCTGCGGCGCTGGATCGACCTGGCGGACGAGCGGATGGCCGACTACGGCATCGACGTCTTCGTCATGCCGGGCAACGACGATCCGTGGAGCTGTGACCCGGTGATCGAGAACGCGGCGCACGTGCAGGCCTGCGACGACCGGATCGTGCGGGTCGGCGACCACGAGATGATCTCGTGCGCCTACGCGAACCCGACGCCGTGGAACAGCCCGCGCGAGCTGGACGAGGACGAGCTGTATGCGCGGATCAAGCGCATGGCCGAGCAGCTGGAGTCGCCGGAGACGGCGATCTTCAACCTGCACGTCCCGCCATACGATTCCGGCCTGGACACGGCCAACGAGATCAATCCCGACCTGACGGTCGTCTTCAAGAGTGGTCAGCCGAACCCGATCCCGGTCGGCTCAACCGCGGTCCGCCAGCTGATCGAGGAGTACCAACCACTCCTCGCGCTGCACGGGCATATCCACGAGTCGCGCGGGGAGGCGCGCATCGGTCGAACGCTCTGCATCAACTCGGGATCCGAGTACAACAGCGGCCGCATCCACGGCGTGACGGTCAAGCTCGCGCCGGACGAGGTCGTCTCACACCAGTTCGTGATCGGGTGAAACGCGTCATGGAAAAGGAGGAACATCGTGAGTGAGATGTCAGCCGCAGGAGAGTCGCCGCCACCGGCACCCTCCCACGGCATGTTCGCGCGTAACGCCACCGGACTTGTCCGTGGCGTCACGCCGCGATCGTCCCTGATCATCAACTTCATTCCCGGCCACCCCGCGCAGTCTCTCGCGGCGGGGTTCTTCTTCGTGTTCGCCCTCTTCCCGGGCGGCAACTATCTGGTCGGCCTGTTGCTGGTGATCCCGATGGGGCTCGCCATGTCCTATGCGTTCGGGCTCCTGACCGCCATGATCCCAAGATCCGGCGGTGACTACATGTTGGTCAGCCGAGTGATCCACCCGATGGTCGGGTTGATCTCGTCCTTCTGTATGACCCTGGCGGGGTTGTTGTCGAATGCCTTCTTCGGGATAGCGTTCGTCACGATCGGCCTCGCCCCGGGGTTACAGGGGATCGGCCTCGTCGGCGGCTGGCCGACGCTGGTCGAGTGGAGTGCCGACATCCAGACCGAACACTGGACGATCGCCCTCGGCGGCCTGATGATGTGCCTCTCGGCACTGATCCTGGCCGGCGGGTGGGGCTGGACACTGCGCGTGCAGAATGTCATCTTCTGGCTGGTCACCGGAACGTTGGCGCTCAGCGTCCTGATCGCCCTGTTCACGTCGCACAGCACGTTCATCTCCAACTTCAACGACTTCGCGAAGTCAATCGGCGCTGGAGACAACTCCTATCAGAACACCATCAAGACCGCCCAGGACGCCGGGGTGAATACGGACCCGTCGTTCGACTGGGGCAACACGATCCCGGTCATGGGCTTCTTCGCGACGTTCTCGATCTTCTCGTACTGGTCGACGTTCATCGGCGGTGAGCTGCGTCAGGCCAGCACGATCAAGACGGCGAACAACATGGCCATCGCGGCCGTCGTCGGCCCGCTGGTCGTCGCGGTCTGCGCGGCGATCTTCTTCCACACGTTCGGCTACGCCGTTCATGATTGCGGCGAACGGCGGTGGTGAGGTTGCGATCGCTCCGCAGTACTTCTCGCTGGTCGCGGCATCGACCGGAAGCTCGATCATCGCGATCATCCTGTTCGGCGGCTACATCCTGTTCTGGCCGCTGATCTGCTACATCTCGTTCATCCAGCCGACGCGCATGCTGTTCGCATACGCATTCGACGGCATCCTGCCGAAGTTCGTGACCCGGCTCTCCGGCAACGGCTCGCCGTACGTCGCGGTGCTCATCACGCTGGTGGCGTCGTTCCTCACGCTGTGGTGGGCGGTCACCGGATCGAGCTTCTTCCAGGTGCTCGTGTACGCGACCCTGGTACAGCTGATCGCGATGGCGCTGGTCGGACTCGCGGCCGTGCTCGTGCCGTACACCAAGCCCGATCTCTACCGGGCGTCAGCAACGAAGAAGACGGTCGCCGGCATCCCCGTGGTCTCGATCGCGGGCGCCGGCGCGATCGCAACCTGCGTGTTCATCTGGGTGCTGTACTTCCACTACCCGGCGCAGTTCTTCCTCGAGGACAAGCAGAAGATGTTCACCATCTTCGGCGTGACGATCGCGCTGGCGATCATCTACTACTTCGTCGCCAAGGCGGTTCGCAAGAGCCAGGGCGTCGACATCGATCTGGCATACGCGGAGATCCCTCCCGAGTGACGGATCAGCAGGGACAGGGGGCCGGGTCCGCCCGGCCCCCCGTCGCCGTCGTCACGGGGGCGGCGATGGGCATCGGGCGCGCGATCGCGGAGCGCCTGCTGGACGATTCGATCACGGTGGTCGGCGTCGACCGTGACGAGGCTGCGCTCGAACGCACGGCGGGGGAGCTCGGCGGCTCGTTCCATCCGCTGGCCGGCGACGTCGGCGAGTGGGATGACCACGAACGGGTGGCCGACGAGGCGGAGCGACTGGGCACGCTCCGCCACTGGGTGAACAACGCCGGGATCGACTGGTCGAGCCCGGCCCACGAGGTTTCGGCCCAGCACATCCAGGACGGGCTGCGCGTGCTGCAGCTGGGGCCGATGTACGGTGCGGCGATCGCCGTCCGGCGGATGCTGCGGACGGGCGGCGGATCGATCGTCAACATCTCCTCGATCCAGGGCGCCGCGTCCTTCCCCGGCTACTACGTGTACGGCTCGGCGAAGGCGGCCGTGCTGCTCGCGACCAAGAGCATCGCCGTGGACTACGGCGCCTTCGGGATCCGGTGCAACGCGGTGCTGCCCGGCGTGATCGAGACGCCGATGACGCACACCACGCTGTCGCCCGACCTGAGCCGCGAGGAGGGCATGCGCCGCGAGGGATTGCTGGCGCCGATGCTGCGCGCCGGGCAGCCGGAGGAGATGGCCGACGTCGTCGCCTTCCTGTTGTCCGACCGGGCGTCGTACATCAACGGCGCGGAGATCATTGCCGACGGCGGCGCGATGGCGCGATGCTACGCGTATCCACCTCTCGACATCGAAGGAGCACCGTGAGCACACGACTACAGGGAAGGCGGGCGCTCGTCACCGGTGCGTCCAGCGGCATCGGGCGCGAGGTCGCCGCGCGGTTCGCGGCGGAGGGCGCCGCGGTGGCCTGCGGCGGCCGCGACGAGGGCCGCACGAAGGCCACGGTCGACCGGATCACCGCCGCGGGCGGCACGGCCGTTCCCGTGGTGGGCGACGTGTCCCAGCCGGAGGGTGCACAGGCGGTCGTCGAGGCCGCGGCGGAGGCGATGGGCGGCATCGACGCCGTCATCAACAACGCCGGCATCGACGCGACCGAGTGGAAGAACGTCGCCGACTGGCCGGTCGACGAGTTCGACGAGCTGATCCGCACGAACCTACGCGGGCCGTTCCTGGTCGCCAAGTACTCGATCCCGCACATGCTCGAGGCGGGCGGCGGAGCGATCGTCCACATGAGCTCGGTCTGTGCGATCACCGTATGGGCCGGCGACTGTGGATACGACATCTCGAAGGCCGGCCTGAACATGCTCTCGGATCACATCGCGGTGGAGTACGGGCCGCAGGGCATCCGCTCGAACACGCTGATGCCCGGGGTGATCGCGACCGAGCTGCACGAGTCGGTGATGGTGGCGATGGACGACGGCCGCGCGTTCGAGCGGGAGCTGCTGTCGCGGCACCCGATCGGCAGGTTCGGGGACGTCACGGAGGTCGCGGACGCGTGCGTGTTCCTGTGCGCGAACGAGGCCGGCTTCCTGACGGGCGCGAACATCTCCATCGACGGCGGCTACAGCCGGGTCTGACCCCGGTGCGCATCACCGACATCCGCACGCACGTCCTGCTCGACCCCGGCTATGACGTGGGTGCGACCAGCTCGGCGCAGGACACGATCCTCGTCGAGATCGAGACCGACGAGGGGCTGACCGGGATCGGCGAGACTGATCTCAATGCGTGGATCGCCCGCGCGTGCATCGACGCGCCGGGGACGCACACGATGGACCGGGGGCTGCGGCCGCTCTTGATCGGCCGCGACCCGTCCGACGTCGAGGCGATCTGGCAGGAGCTGTACGTCGGCACCTGCATGACCGGTCGGCGGGGTGCGCTGGTGCACGCGATCGGCGCGATCGACATCGCGTTGTGGGACCTGCGGGGCAAGGCCGAGGGCGTGCCGTGCTGGCAGCTGTGGGGCGAGGCGCGCGGCGAGACGCTGACGCCGTATGCGTCCCTGCAGCCGGAGGTGTCGTCCTTCGAGGCGTATGTCGAGTCGATGGTCGGCTGGGCGACGCGGGCGCGCGACCTGGGCTTCACGGCGGCCAAGCTGGAGGCGACGTTCTCCGGCCCGTACGCGCACAAGGGCCTGTCCGGGCCGGACGACTGGGTGGTCGAGGTGGCGCGCGAGGTGCGCGCGGCGGCGGGGCTCGAGATGACGCTGATGGTCGATGCGCAGTACGCGTTCGACACGGTCGAGCGTGCGCTGGCCGTCGCCGAGCGGATCGCCGAGTACGACATCTTCTTCCTGGAGACGCCGCTCTGGACGGACGACCTCGACGGCTACGCCAGGCTGGCGGCGGCCTCGCCCGTCGCCATCGCCGCCGGCGAGTGGCTGTCGTCCCGGCACGAGTTCGCGCAGCTGATCGAGCGATCCGCCGTCGACGTCGTCCAGCCGGACATCGGCCGCGTGGGCGGGTTCACGGAGGCGCGGCGTGTGTGCGACATGGCCGGCGAAGCCGGGCTGCGGGTGGTGCCGCATGCGTGGAAGACGGGCATCTCGGTGGCCGCGGCGGCGCACCTGGCGACGGTCACGCCGCACATGCCGTTCTTCGAGTTCCTGCCGGCGGAGCTGTGCGAGTCGCGCCTGCGCAAGGAGCTGACGGTCGACGAGCTGGTGTTCGACAGCGGGCGGCTGGGGATCCCGGCGCGGCCGGGCCTGGGGATCGAGCTCAACCGGGACGCGGTCCGTGAGTTCGCGGAGGCCGCCGCCCGTGTCGCCTGACCCGCGCACGGCCCAGGTCTCGGACGCGCTGGATGCGATCGGCCTGCGCCGGCAGAGCATCGGGCGGCTGACGCGTTACTCAGGCGCCGGGGCGGTGACCGGCCGGGCGTTCACGATGCAGTGCGCCCCGGCCGCTCCGCGCGACGGGCGAGCGCTACGCCGGGCTGCTCGCGGCACTGGACGCCGTGTCGGAGGGCGACCTGGTGGTGGTGGCGAGCGGGCCGTCGGACGCGGCCGCCGTCTGGGGCGAGCTGCTCTCGACGACATGCCGCGCGCGCGGCGCGGTTGGCACCGTGACCGACGGGCTGATCCGCGACACGGCCCAGATCGCCGAGCTCGGCTATCCGGTGTTCGCGGCCGGCACGTCGCCGCTGGACATCGACGGCCGGCTCGACGTGACCGCGCACGGCGTGCGAGGTGACCGTCGGAGGAGTCGCGATCGCCGCCGGCGACACCGTGGTGGCCGACGACGACGGCGTGGTGGTCGTGCCGGCGGCGGTCGCCGCGGATGTGCTGGAGCGCGCGGCGGCGAAGGCCCGCGGCGAGGACGACTTCCGCGACGCGGTCGCCGGCGGCGAGAGCGCCACCGAGGCGTTCCGCCGCTTCGACGTGCTGTAACAACGGGGTCAGACCCCTTTGTTACACCAGCGCTGAACGGTTCGCTACGGCTGCTCCGGGTAGTTGAGCGGCTTGCCGGCGATGCCCAGGTCGATGCCCTTGACGACCATGCCGCCCAGCGACCCGATGGCCAGCTTCGTCAGGCCCTCGCCGTAGAAGGTGACGTTGGTCGGCATCGGGATGTGGATGCCCGTCGGATCGTCGAGGATCATGTCGACGCGACCGCCCTCCGGCGGCACGTACAGCAGCTGGAACGGGTAGTAGATCGCGACCAGGTAGCCGCCGTCGGCGCAGACGGTGACGCCGTCGGGCGAGGTGCCCGCGAGGTCGGCGATCAGCTCCGCACGGCCGTCGACCACCTTCGAGAGCCGGGGCGTCAGGGTCTCCAGGAACGCGACCTCGCCGTCCGGGTCGACGCACATGCCGTTGGGGAAGTGCAGCGGGCGGCCGACGTCGACCACCTGCCCGTCGCCGCCGCCGCGCGGCACGCGGATCAGCCGGCCGTTCTGGATGTTCAGATCCTCGGTGCCGGAGTCGGTGAACCACAGAGTCCCGTCCGGCGCGAACGCGCACCAGTTGGGCGTCTCCAACGGCGCCGCCGTCCGCCGAGTCGCACCAGGTGCTGATGTCGCCGTTGTCCGGGTTGACGCGCACGATTGCCGGCGTCTCGCTGATGTTGCAGACGTAGATCATGCCCGCCGCGTCGTGGGCGAGTCCCAGCGCGAAGCCGCCGGTGTTCGCGATCTCGACGGGCGCGCCGGCGGCCTGGTCGATGCGGTACACCTGGCCCGCCTCGCCACCGGCGTAGAGCTCGCCGTCGGGCCCGGTCGCGATGCCCTCGGGATGGTCGAGCGGCGCCGCGATCACGTACAGGTCTGAGAGAGAAGCCATCGGGATTCCTTTCGTGGAGCGCCGTCAGGGACGGACGCGTTTCGCTGCCTGCTCGAACTCCTCCAGCACGTCCCGGTTCAGCTCGATGCCCAGCCCGGGACGTGCGGGCAGGGCGAGCTCGCCGTCGACCAGCGTCAGCTCGTCGGTCACCAGCTCGCGCCGCAGCCGCGACTCCGCGACCTGCTGCGGCACGTACTCGAAGAACGGCATGTGCGGCGTGACGGCCGCCAGGTGCGCCGTCGCCGCGACGGTGATCCCCGTCTTCCAGCCATGGGGGACGATCAGCCGGTCGCGTTCGGCCGCGAGGTCGCAGACGCGCCGGGCCTCGGTCAGGCCGCCGACCCGGCCGACGTCCGGCTGGGCGACGTGCACGCCGCCTCGGTCCATCAGGTCGAGGAACTCGTACCGCGTGGCCAGCCACTCGCCGGCCGCGATCGGCGTCGGCGACCGCCGCGCCAGCTCGGCATACCCCTCCAGATCGTCTGCCCAAAGCGGCGTCTCGACGAAGAAGACATCGAGGTCGGCCCAGCTCTCGATCACCTCCAGCGCGTGGCCGACGTCATCCCATGCGTACGCCACGTCGACCATGATCGCGAAGTCCGGCCCGACCTCCCTGCGGACGCCGGCGATCGTCTCGACCATCCGCGAGTCGGGGATGTCAAGGCCGGAATGGGCGTACGGCCCGGTGATCAGGATCTCCAGCTTGGCGGCCCGGAAGCCGAGCCCCTTGGCCCACGCCGCCTGGTCGACCAGGGTCTGGCTGAACTCGTCGAAGTCGCCGTCGGCCTTCGGCAGAAGCGAGGCGTACGGGCCTGAACGAGTCGCGGGCACGGTCGCCCAGCAGCTGCCAGGTGGGCACGCCCGCCGCCTTGCCGCAGATGTCCCAGAGCGCCATGTCGATCGCCCCCAGCGCGTGGACGACGGCGCCGCGGCGCCCGGTCATCGCCGTGCCGACGTACAGCTTGTCCCACACGGCAACGGGGTCGAGCGGATCCATGCCGAGCACCGTCTCCCTCAGACCGAGGTCCATCGTGTGCGTGCCGGGCGCCTCGATGCACTCGCGGGCGACCCAGGCGTTCAGGTCGGTCTCACCGATCCCGGTGATGCCCTCGTCGGTGTGCACCTCGACGACGATGTCGTCCTGGTTCGAGCTGGTCGCGTCCCGCTCGTAGCCGGGGTCGAGCAGGATGTGGCAGTCGACGTCGGTGATCTTCATGCGCTGTGCCTCCTGTGAAGCTCGCGGAGCCGGTCGGTCAGCGACCCCACGTCGCCGGCGAGCAGATTCTCGGTCAGCAGGCGCCCGGCGTCGAGCTGGAGCACCGGCCACCACTCCTCGCGTGGCCGCACCCACGCGCCATCGATCGACGCGCGGGTACCCGAGTAGAACCCGCCGGAGATCCGGTCGAGCTCCGGATCGTCCCACGCCGAGCGGTGGCCGGGCTGTCCGCCGGTGCGGGCGACGATCTCGCGCTGAGCCTCTCCGCCGCTTGCCCAGGCGGCGAACTCGGCTGCCGGACCGGGCTGCGATGACGCCGCGGAGACCGCCAGGCCGGCCCCGCCCAGCACGGCGCCGCGGGGGACGCCGTCGACGGCCGGCACATCGGCGAACCGGCAGGGCCGCTCGGCCGCCGACGAGTAGGTGCTGTAGCCGTAGGTCAGCGGCACGCAGGCGATCTCGTCCGTGGTCGTCAGCCGGCCGAGGATGTCCGGCGGCTCCCAGCCCAGCGCCTCCGCCGGGCCGAGCCGCGCCAGCTCGGCCAGCGTCGCGGTCGCGGCCTCCGAGACGGTCCGCGTCGGCGAACGGCTCCGCGGCGTGCGCCGCGGAGATGCTGAGCCAGCTGGAGATGGCGTGGGGAGGGGAGAGCGGCAGCGCGACCGCGCCCGGCCGGCGGCGGGCGAGCTCGAGCACGGCGCCCCACGTCGTCGGCGCCGGCTCGCCGTCGAGCAGCTCGTCGCGAACCGCCGATACCTGGCAGGCCGCGTCGGTCGCCAGGCCCCACTGGTGGCCGCGCGTAGTCGTACGAGTCGTGGCTCGGGCCGATGGCGCCGGCGCGCAGCTCATCCAGCGCCGAGCGGTCGAGCAGCTCGTCGAGCGGCGTCAGGCAACGGGTGGCGGCGGCGCGCCCGCAGAACGGGTGGTCGATCACGATCAGGTCGTAGCCCGCGGCGGCCTCCTCGAGCGGCTGGTCGCCGAACGCCTCCAGCGACCGCGCCTCCCAGTCGATCTCGACGCCAGTCATCTCCCGCCAGCGCTCGGCGCACGCCCGCATCGGCGACATGCAGCGCGGGTGATCCCAGCCCAGCGCGCGCAGCACGGGCTAGCCCTCGGGGACGGTCTCGACGATGAAGAGGTTCGCCGTCGTGCCGCCGTCGACGGTGAGGTCGGTGCCGGTGATGGCTGCGGCGTCGTCGGAGGCGAGGAACACGACGGCGGCGGCGATCTCCTCGGGCGTCGCCATTCGGCCCTGCGGAACGCGGGCGAACCTGGTCGTCATGTACTCGTACATCTTCTCGCCGACGTATTGCCGGGTGAGCGGCGTCGCCGTGTAGCCAGGGTTGACGACATTGGAGCGGATGCCGTGCGGCGCGAGCTCCATGGCCATCGTCCGGTTGAGCCCGAGCAGGCCGGCCTTCGACGCGTTGTATGCGACCTGCGTCCCGTCGGCGCCCAGCGCGTCGATCGACGAGATGTGCACGATCGCCCCGCCGCCCGCCTTCGCCATCACCCGTCCGACCGCCTGCGACATCAGGAACGGGCCGGTCAGATTGACGCCGATCACCGCCTGCCAGCGGTCGTGCTCGAAGTCCAGGAACGCCTGGTCGTGGTCGATCCCCGCGTTGTTGACGAGCACGTCGATGCGCCCGTCCCAGCGCTCGGCGGCGGCCTCCACGGCGGCGCGCACCTGCTCCGGGTCGCTGACGTCCGCGGTGTGCGCCCACGCGCTACCACCGCTCTCCTCGATCGATGCGGAGACCGCCTCGACCTCCGATGCCGTGCGCGCCATCAGCATCACGTCGGCGCCCTCCGCAGCGAACCGGCGGGCGACGGCTTCGCCGATGCCGCGGCCTCCACCGGTGACGATGACGCGCCGGCCCTGCTCGGACAAACGTTTGCCTTCCACGACCGGCACGAGCATATGCGATGGCGGCCGCGGGCGTCAAGCGACCCCGCGACACCGACATGATCTATGATCAAATCGTGATCGAGCGGATCGAAGTGCGGGCCGTCGGCCCCGACGTCGACCGGTACAGCTGGGCGTCGGATCTCGATCAGCAGTACGGCACGCTGACCGTCGTCAGGATGTTCGACGACCAGGGGTTCGAGGGCGTCGGCGCCACGCCGTCGTACTCCACGGGCAGGTTCGACCTGGCGATCTTGGAGACGCTGCGTCATCTTGCGCCGCGTGTGCTCGGGGCCGACCCGATGGAGCGCGAGGCGGTCTGGTACGGCCTGCAGGACCTGGCGCTCGAGGTGCTGCTGGGCGCGCACTCCGCGCTCGACATCGCCCTCTGGGACATCGTCGCCCAGCGGGCCGGCGTCCCCCTGCACCAGCTGCTGGGCGGGTCGCGGAAGCGGCTCCCGGCGTACGCATCGACCCCGCTGCTGGCGGACGCCGACGCGTACGTCGCGTTCGTCGGCGAGCTGCTTGAGCGCGGGTTCCGCGCGGTCAAGTTCCACGCCTGGTGCGAGGCCGACCGCGATCTAGAGATGCTGCGCAAGGTGCACGACGCGCATGCCGGCACCGGCATCAGGATGATGCACGACGCCGAGCAGCGCTACGACCGGGTCTCCGCGCTGCGGGTCGCGCGCGAGCTGGACGCGATGGGGTTCGCGTGGCTCGAGGCGCCGTTGCCGGATCAGGACGTCGAGGGCTACGCGGAGCTGCGCCGCCGCACCGGCGTGCCGATTCTCGCCGGCGGCAACACGATCCTCGACCTGCAGTCGGTCTCGTCGGCGCTTCGCCTGCATCCGTGGGACGCCCTGCGCATCGATGCCACCGTCGCCGGCGGGCTGACGCCGTGCCGCAAGCTGATCGCACAGGCCGAGGGCGCCGGGCTCTGGTCGGAGCTGCAGAGCTGGGGCTACACGCTGATCCAGGCCGCCAACCTCCACCTCGGGCTGGGCGTTGCCGGCACCGGCATGTTCGAGTTCCCGGTGCCGTCCGAGCCGCATGAGTACGGCGTCCGCAACCCGTACACGATCACGGCGGACGGCCACGTCGAGGCGCCGACCGCGCCCGGCCTGGGCATCGACGTCGACTGGGAGCGGATGGCAGCCGCCGAGCTGGCGTCCTTCACGTGCCAGCGATGATCGACTGGGCGGGCACCATCGCCGGCGTGGCGCTGCCGCTGCACGACGACGAGTCGATCGACTGGGACTCGCTGGAGTCGCACCTCGAGACGTTCCCCGGATGCGGGCTGACCGGCGTTGTCGTCAATGCCGACACCGGGGAGGGCGGGCTGCTCACGCGGCGTGAGCGCGAGCAGGTGCTGCGGTTCGCCGTTGAGCGGATCGGGGATCGCGTCCCGGTGACGGCCGGGCTGCTGCCCGGCCACACCCCGGAGGTCGCGGACGAGGCCCGCGCGGCCGGCGAGCTGGGCGCGGCCGCGTTCCAGGTGTTCACCCCGCCGGCGTTCCTCGGCGCGCCGCTGGCGGCCGAGCCGGTGGTGGCCTACTACGAGGCGATCGTCGCCGCGACGGACGTGCCGCTGATCGCCTACCAGGCGCCGGCCGGGCTGGGGGTGACGTTCGAGCCCGACGTGCTGCTCCGGCTGGCCGGCGTGCCGGGCGTGCGGGCGATCAAGGAGTCGTCATGGAGCCGTGAGGGGTTCGCGCGCTCGGCTCGGGCATTTGCCGGCGAGGCGCACGAGGTCGCGCTGTTGTCCGGACAGGACTCGTTCATCCTCGACTCGCTGCGCACGGGCGCCGACGGCGCGATGCTGGCCGCGGCCGCGACTGACGCGGCCGTCTACTCGGCGCTCTGGGAGCGGCGCGGCTCGGCCGAGGCGGCCACGCTGCAGGCGGCGTTCGACCCGTACCTCGACCGGCTGTTCGCGCCCCCGCTGCGCGACTTCCGCAGCCGGCTGAAGGCGGTGCTGGCCGCCGACGGCGTGATCGCCGGCACGGCCGTGCGGTCGCCGCTGCGGCGGATCGCCGACGACGAGGCCGCTGCCGTGGTCGCCGCGCACGACGCCGCGCGCGAGCGGGCCGCCGCGTTGCCTTCCCTCTAGACCTCGCGGGCGAACCCGGCGACGGCGCGGCCGGTGGCGATCAGGTGCGCGCGCACCGCCGCCTCGGCGGCGTCGGCGTCGCGCGTCGCCAGGGCGTCCAGGATCGCCTTGTGCTCCTTCCGGGCCTGCGCGCTCTTGTGCAGGCGCTGCACGTAGAGCCGGATGTACGGCTGCGACTGCTCGCGGAACCGCTGGATCAGCTCCAGCAGCCGCGGCCGCTCCGACGCCCGGTTGATTGTGTCGTGGAAGTCGGCGTTGAGCGCGACCCAGCGGTCGATGTCGTCCTCGTTGCGCATGGCGGCGAGGATCGCCCGCAGCGCGGTCAGGTCGGACGGCGACAGCTCGCGGCTGGCGTGCCTGGCGGCGACGCCCTCCAGCGCCGCGCGGATCTCGTAGATCTCCTCGACCTCCGACGGGCTGAGCGCGGTCACGATCGCGCCGCGGTGCGGGACGATGGTGACGAATCCCTCCGCGCCCAGCTGGCGGAGCGCCTCGCGCACCGGCATCCGGCTGACCGAGAACTCGGCGGCCAGCGCGTCCTGGTCGATGCGCTCGCCCGCGGGCAGCTTCCCGCTGATGATGCGGGTGCGCACCGCGTCGGCCACGGCCTGCTGGATGGTCAGATGGCTGAGGGCCACCACGTCACCGTGCCGTTCCGGGCGCGACGATCGACTTCAGGAACCCGGTCGGCACGCCCTCGAGCAGCGCCCGGAATGCGTCGCCGCTCTCGTCCAGGGAGACGACGCTGGTGGTGACGGCAGGCTCCAGCTGGCCCGATGCCAGCAGCTCCACGGCTCGCGCGAACTCCGGGTTCGTGTACGCGAACGAGCCCTGGACGCGCTGCTCGCGCACGACCATCTCGAACGCCGGGATCTCCGAATCCTGGTCGTGCATGCCGATCCACACCGCGGTGCCCAGCGTGTCCAGCAGCCGCACCGAGTCGCGCCTGGTCGCCGACGTGCCCGCCGCGTCCACCGCCAGCTCGAGGCCGCCGTGGTCGGCGACGGCCGCCTCCAGCTCGTCCGGCGCGCACGCGACGTCGGCGATCGACGCCACGTGGTCGCGGCGCCCGGCGTCGATGTCGCTGACGGCGATCCAGCCGGTGCCGATCAGGCGCAGCGTCTGCGCCATCAGCACGCCGATCGTCCCGGCGCCGAACACGACAGCGGAGCTGGGCGCGGAGCGGCCGGCCAGGGCGGCCGCGTGCACGCAGGTGGCCAGCGGCTCGGCGAACACGGCGAGCATCGGGTCGACGCCGTCAGGCAGCACGTGCACGCAGCGCAGCGGCACCGTCAGCTGCTCGCCGAAGCCGCCCGGGCGCGTCCCGCCGATCATCTCGCGGTTCTGGCAGACGTTCTCGCGCCCCGACCGGCAGGGGCCGCACAGCCCGCATGGCACCTGCGGATTGACCGCCACCGCGCGGCCGACCAGCGACTCGGGCACGCCGGCGCCGACGGCGACCACCTCGCCGGCCAGCTCGTGGCCCATGATCAGCGGCGGCGTCCGCCGTGGGCTCCGCGACGCCACGCCGTGCACATCCGACCCGCAGATCCCGGCCGCCGCGACGCGCACGGCGACGTCGCCGGCGCCGACCTCCTGGGCCGGGACATCGACGACGTCGAGCGTCCGGTCTTCGGTGTAGAGCAGCGCGCGCATCAGCGGATCACGCGACACGGTAGTGCTCGAGGGCGTCGTCATCGATCTCGACCCCAAGGCCCGGGCCGGGCGGCAGCGGAAACGCCCCGTCGACGATCTGCGGCTCGGGGCCGACCAGGTTGTGGCGCAGCTCCGCCTGCGGGTACAGCTCGGGGTGGCAGTACTCGGTCCACGGGCAGTTCGAGAGGGCGGCGGCGAAGTGGTTGTTGGCGACCACGCCCAGGGTCGTCGCCACCCAGCCGAACGGGACGACCTGCCGTCCGCGGGCGAGCGCATCCTCGGCCACGCGCAGCGACTGGGTGAACCCGACCCGGATCACGCTCGGCTGCACGATCTCCACGGCCCCGTGATCCATCATCTCGGTGAACTCGTTGCGCGTGACGAAGAGCTCGCCGATCGCCACCGGAATCGACGATCCCCTGGCCACTCGGCGGTACCCCCCGACGTCGTCCAGCCACATCGGCGTCTCGATGAACCCGGGGTCGCAGTCCTCGACCCGGCGCAGCGTCTGAAGCGCCTCCTTCGGCGTCTGCCAGCGGTGGCCCACGTCGATCAGCATGCGCATGTCGTCGCCGACCAGATCGCGCGACCGGTGCGCGAAGTCGACGATCTGGTCGTTGGTCTGCACGCAGTCGGACAGCGGCTCGATCTTGTACGCGGGGAACCCGAGCTCCCTCGAGCGGCCGATCTTCCCGAGGTTGACCTCGAGCGTGGTCGCGTAGTCGCCGGGGCCGAAGTAGAGGCTGCTGTACGGACGGATCGGCGCGCCCGACGCGCCTCCGAGCAGCTCGTACACGGGCTTGTTCTCCGCCTTGCCCTTGATGTCCCACAGGGCGACGTCGATCGCCGCCAGCACCGCGACGCCGAGTCCGCGGCGGCCGGACATCACCGTCGAGCGGTACATCGTGTCCCACAGGCGCTGCGGTGACAGCGGATCCTGGCCGATCAGCAGCTGCCCGACGCCCTGGCTCCAGCTGTGCGAGCCGGGCGCGTCGACCACGGCCTTCATCGCCTGCGGCGTGTGGTTGCCCTCGCCGAGGCCGGTGATGCCCTCGTCCGTCTTGACGCGGACGATGAAGGCGTCCTGCATCGCGTCGGCCGCGGTGGTGTCGATCGACGGCTTCTGCACGACCATGGCCTCAATCTCGGTGATCTTCATGCGGACTCCTGAACGTCGGGTGCGCCGGCCATCGCCCGGCGGACGCCGCGGGCGACGCGCTCGGCGTCGGGGATGGCCACCGCCTCGAGCGACGGTGCTGACGGCTTGGGGCAGTCGGGCGCCGTGACGCGCACGACCGGCCCGTCGAGATGCCAGAACCCACGTTCCGCCGCGAGCGCGGCGACCTCGGCGCCGAAGCCGCAGGTGCGCACGGCCTCGTGGACGACCACCAGCCGGGTGGTCTTCGCGATCGACGCCTCGACCGTGTCCCAGTCGAACGGCGACAGCCACCGCGGGTCGACGACCTCGGCGTCGATCCCCTCGGCCGCGAGTAGCTCGGCCGCCCGCAGCGCAACGCCGACCATCCGCGAGAGCGCCACGACGGTGACGTCGGCGCCCCGGCGAACGACCCGGGCGCCGGCGGCCGCCTCGACCGGGGCGTCTGCGTCGATCTCGCCCCGCTGGTCGTAGATGGCGCGGTGCTCGATGACGATCGCCGGGTCGTCGTCGGCGATCGCCGCCAGCAGCATGGCGTACGCGTCCGCGGGGTTGGACGGCATGCCTACCTTGAGGCCGGGGACGTGGCAGAGCATCGCCTCGACGCACCGCGAGTGCTGCGCGGACGACGAGGTCAGGGCGCCCTGCTGCGTGCGCACGGTGAGCGGCGCGGTCATCCGGCCTTCGGTCAGCCAGCGGACGTTCGCCGCGCCGTTGACCAGCTGATCGAGCCCGACGAACAGGAAGTCCGCCCACATGATCTCGACGACAGGGCGGCGGCCGACCAGCGACGCGCCGAGCGCGGCGCCGAGGATCGCGTTCTCGGAGATCGGCGTGTCGAACACGCGGTCGCCGAACTCGTCCGCCAGCCCGCGAGTGACCCCGAACACGCCGCCGGGCGCCGCGACGTCCTCGCCGAACACCAGGGTCTCCGGGTGCGAGTGCATCGCCCGGTGCAGCGCGGCGTTGAGCGCATCCCGGTAGGTCGTCTCAGCTGTAGACATGCTGCTCCAGCCGTGCCGGGTCGGAGGCTGGCTGCGTCGCCGCTGCGTCCGCGGCCGTGCGCACCTCTGCCCGCACGTCGCCCTCGATCTGCCCCAGCTCGTCTTCGTCCGCGAATCCCTCGCCAAGGATGGTCGCGCGCAGCCGGGTGATGGGATCCGACTCGCCGGCCCACCGCGCCTTCTCGCCCTCCGGGCGGTACTGCTCCGCGTCGTGCGTGTGGTGGCCGGCGAGCCGGCGGGCGGTGGCGACGACCAGCGTCGGGCCTTCGCCGGCGCGCGCCCGTGCGGCCGCCTCGGACACCGTTTCGCGGACGGCGCGCAGATCGCCGCCGTCGACCGCCACGCCTGGGAATCCGTAGATCGCCGCCCGATCCTCGAGCGGCCCGGCCGGGAACATCGACTCGGTCGGCGTGTACTCGGCGTACCCGTTGTTCTCGCAGACGAACACGACCGGCAGGCGGAGGATCGCGGCGAAGCTCATCGCCTCGTGCACAGCGCCCTGGTTGAGGGCGCCGTCGCCGAACGCGGTCAGCGCGACGCGGCCGGAGCCGTCGTAGCGGGCGGCCAGCGCCGCCCCGGCGCCGATCGCCGCGCCGGCCCCGACGATGCCGTTCTCGCCCAGGAACCGGTGGTCGGGATCGGCGAAGAACCCGGCGCCGCCGCGGCCGCCGTTGACGCCGGTCGCGCGGCCCATGAACTCGCCGAACAGCGCCTCCAGCGGGATCCCGCAGGCGATCGCCCAGTGGTGCCCGCGGTAAGTCGCGTTGACCGTGTCCGAGGGGCCCAGCGCCGCGTGGGCGCCGACGGCGATCGCCTCTTGGCCGTTCGCCAGGTGCAGCGAGCACACGATCACGCCTCGGTTGCGCAGCTGCGCCGCGTGGTTCTCGAACTCCCTGATCGTCACCATCGTGCGGAACGCGGCGACGGTCTCTGGCCCGGTCATGACGGCTCCTTGACGGGACGGCCGATTTGATCGATGATCAAGTCTACACTGCAGGCGGAAGGAGCGAGCATGTCGTGGCTAGAGGGTCGGACTGCGGTGGTGACCGGCGGCGCAGGCGGGATCGGGTCGGAGATCTGCCAGGAGCTCGCGGCCGAGGGCGCCGCCGTGGCGATCTGGGATCTCGACGGCGACCGCGCCGAGGCGCTGGCCGCGGGCATCCCGCGGGCGACCGCCCACCGGGTGGACATCACCGACAGCGCGGACGTCGATCGCGTGACCGCCGAGGTGCGCGACCGTCACGGGACGATCGACACGCTGATCAACAACGCCGGCATCAGCAAGGTCGGCGATCACACGCACGAGCTGTCCGACGAGATCTGGAACGAGTCGATCGCCGTCATGCAGACCGGCGTGTTCTTCTGCTCGCGCGCCGTCGGCAGGGTGATGATCGACCAGGGCAAGGGGACGGTCGTCAACATCTCGTCGATCCGCGGCTACTCGGCCAACCCGGGCCGGCTCGGGTACTGCGCCGCAAAGGCGGCCGTGATCATCATGACCGAGGTGATGGCCGGCGAATGGGGACCGCTGGGCCTCCGGGTGAACGCGATCGCACCGGGCGTGGTCGCAACCGGCATGTGGAAGGAGGAGGTCGCCCGCGGCCTCTATCGCGAGGAGGACTACATCGAGACGATCCCCTCCCGGCGCCTGGCCGAGCCGAGCGAGATCGGCCGCCTCTGCGCCTTCCTCTCGTCCGACGAGTGCGCCTATATCAACGGCGCGTGCATCACGATCGACGGAGCGCTGACACGGATCCCGTCCGGCTAGTCCTCGCCGGCGCCCCGGAGGGCGCCGGGATCGAGCTCGTGCGGATCAGCCACCGGCTGGCGACGGCGATCCTGATCGGCGATCTCTGTGGCCTTCGCCCCGCCACCGGCTGGCCGTCTTCCGGGTTGCGACACCGGCTGCGCGCATCGGCGATCGACGGCGTGCCCGCCGGGTGGCTGGTCGTCGTCGACGGCGTTGTCGTCGGTGACCGCGCCGACCCGCGCGCCAGGGTGGCGCACGGCGGCCCACGGCTGACCGTCGCCGTCTGACAGACTGGACGGGTGCCGTCCGCCGAGCTCCCGCAGCGCTACCGCCTGGTCGACGGGCCGCCCGCCGTGGACGAGTACCTCGAGCTCCGCCGCGGCTCCGGTCTGACGCTCAAACGCAGCGATCAGGCCGCTGCGGCGCTCGCCGGAAGCTGGGCAGCGGTGCACGTCGTGCGTGAGGCCGGCGGCCCGCCGGTGGGGATGGGCCGGGTGATCGGCGACGGTGGCTGGTACTTCCATGTGGTGGACATGGCGGTGCTCCCCGAGCACCAGCGGCGCGGTCTGGGCGACGCCATCCTGACCGCGCTGCTCGACAGGATCCGCGCCGTGGCGCCGGGAGGCGCGTTCGTCAACCTGCTGGCCGATCCACCGGGCCGGCGCCTGTATGAGCGCCATGGATTCGCGCCGACCGCCCCCGGATCGGTGGGCATGGGCCGGATGCTCGGTTAACCCGCGCTGCTGCGGGTGTCGCCGGGCCGCCGCGCGCCCTCGCGGATCAGCTCTGCGACCACCAGCTCGCGTGCCTTGAAGATGCGCCACTTGACGGTGGCGAGCGTCGTGTCCAGCGCCTCGGCGATCTCGGAGTAGCTCAGCCCGATCACGTCGCGGAGCAGCAGCGCCATCCGCAGGTCGGAGTTGAGCGCGCCCACCGCCCCCCACACCAGGTCCATCTCCTCGACCGGGTACTCGGGCGTCGCGACCAGCGCGAGATGAGGCACCGCGCCCAGCTCGAGCGTCGGCTTGCCGCGCCGCTCGCGCGCCCGCAGCTCGTCGACCACGCGGTGCTTGGCCACCTGGAACAGCCAGGTGGTGAACAGGCAGCGGTGGTCGAACCGCGCCAGCGACCGGTGGACGCGGATGAACACCTCCTGGCAGATGTCCTCGGCCAGTGCGCGGTCGCCGCCCAGCACCCGTGTCACGTAGTTGAACAGCGGTGTCTGGTACATCTGGACGATCGTTTCGAACGCGCGCTCGTCGCCGTGGCGGGCTCGCCGGAGGACGTCGGGATCAGGCTGCTGCAGAGACATGGGATGCAAGCACTCTGCACAAGCCATGTTGGAGATAGCTTTGGGGCTATGACCGATACGTGCCGGCCGTCACAGGGCGGAGCCCGCCCCGGCGTCGGGCGGCTCGGCACCGGTAACGGCCGCCGCGCTGGCCACCATCACCAGCACCACCCCCACCCACTGGGCGACGCTGAGGTGCTGGCCGCGGATCGCGAAGCCGCTGAGGGCCGCGACCGCGGGCGACAGGCTGAGCACCAGGGCGTAGGTGACCGACCGCAGGCGGCGCAGTGCGATCGCGTCGAGCGTGCCCGGCAGGGCGGTGGAGAGCAGGCCGACCGCTGCGCCGATGGCCAGCACTCGCGGCGACAGCAGGTCCGCCCCCGAGCCGGCGAGGGCGATCAGCGTCACCGGAACGGCGGCGATGGTCATCGCCAGCGCGAGACCCTGCGCGCCCGGCAGCCGTCGAGCGTGCTGGGCCGAGAGCAGGATGTACCCGCCCCAGCACGCTCCGGCGCCCAGCGCGAGCGCGACGCCGGCGGGGGTGACCGGCCCGTCGACCCGTGCGTCAGCGCCAGCACCAGCACGCTGGGCGCCGCCAGCGCGGCCGCCGCGAGATCCCGCGGCCGGCGCGACCCGATGATGGCGACCACGATCGTCCCCACCATCTCGAGCGCGACGGCGACGCCCAACGGCACCCGCTCGATGGCGAGGTAGAAGCAGCAGTTCATGCCGGCGATCACCAGTCCATAGCCGGCGAGGGTCGCGACCATCGGGGTGCGCAGCGGCGCCGACGGCGGGCGCGCGGTCGACACCAGGAACCCGCTCGCGGTCACCACCCGCAGCGCGACCACGGCCACCGGGCCGACGCTGGCGAACAGGGTGATCGCGATTGCGGCGCCGGACTGCACCGACACCATGGCCAGCAGCGTCGCCCCCACGCCGGCCAGCACCCCGGTTCGCTGGAGTGCTGCCGATCGCATGCGCGGCACCGTAGCCACCGCGCACCACGGCGAATGTCGCTACCGGTGCGGCGCAGTGAGCGTTGCCTCGGGCGGCGTACCTCCGCGGACCTCGCGGGCGCGCTCGACCTCCGCGTTCACCTCGGCCGCGAACAGGATGCTGACGGCGTTCAACCAGAGCCACGTCAGGGTCACGATCACCCCGGCCAGCGACCCCCAGGTCTTGTTGTAGGAGGCGAAGCCCGCGGTGTACAGCGCGAACAGCGCCGAGCCGCCGATCCACAGCAGTGCCGCGACGACCGCGCCCGGCGTGATGAACCGGAACCGCGGGTGCTCGACGTCCGGCCCCAGGTACAGCACCGCGGCGAACGCTGCCAGCAGCACCGCGAACAGGATCGGCCACTGCAGCGTCCACCACAGCCACCCGACCGCCCCGGGGTAGCCGGTGCGATCGCCGACCCAGCCGGTCATGTACGGCGCCAGCACGAGCACGACGAACACGGCGGCGAGCGCGGCGGTGAGCACGACGGCGATCGTCAGCGCGGCGACGCGCTGACGGACAAACCCGCGCTGCTCGCGCCGCTCGTATGCGATGTTCAGCCCCCAGATCACCGTCTGCACGGCGCCCAGCACCGACCAGACGGCCAGCACCAGTCCGACCGCCACCATCAGCCCGCCGCCCTGCGATTCGGTGACCTGGCGCAGGTTCGAGAGCAGCAGGGCCTGGACGCTTGCGGGCACGACGCCGTCGAGCTTCCCCACCAGGCGCTCGATCTCGCCGGGCCCGGCGGTGAGGGTGAGCGCGCCAAGCAGCACCAGCAGCGCCGAGGGGATGGCGAGGAACATGCTGTAGGCGACGCCCTTGGCGACGCTGGTCATGTTGTCCGCCATCAGCTGTGAGCCGGCGCGCCGGAACACGCCGAGGTAGTCACGGCGGCCGAGATCGGTCAGTCCCAGATCGCCACCGAGGGGAGCGTGGTCGTGGGTCGCAGCCATGAGCTCTCGATACCCAGCGGGCGGCCGGCGGCAAACGGTTCCCGGCCCCGTGTAGCACGGTCAGATCGCGCGGGGCGGGCCCTTCGCCGGATGCCCGTCCCGCACATCTGCGGTCACTGCGCGTCGGCGGTCTCGGCCCCCGGCGCCGATCCTGCTAGCCTCGCCCCCCGTGGCGGACGTCGAACCCCTGTCCCCCGGCGAGTGGTCGGTGCTCGCCCTGCTGTGCGAGCAGCAGGCGCACGGCTGGCCGCTCGTCCGCATGCTGGCGCCGGACGGTGAGATCGGGAGGATCTGGACGGTGCGGCGGGCGGTCGTGTACCGGACGCTGGACGTGTTGCTGGAGCGGGGGCTGATCGAGCCGGCCGGCGTCGAGGCGAGCGCCCAGGGGCCGACCCGGACGGTGATGCGGGCGACCCGCAGCGGCCGCGCCGCCGTGCGGCGGTGGCTCGCCGACCCGGTGGATCACGTCCGCGACCTGCGCTCGCTGATGCTGCTGAAGCTCGTGTTCGCGCAGCGCTCAGGGCTCGACCAGACGGCCATGCTGGTGGGGCAACGCGAGGCGCTGCTGGGGATTGAGGCGTCGCTCAACGAGCGACTGGACGAGGCCACGGGATCCGACGAGCTACTGCTCCGCTTCCGGCTGGAGACGACCCGCGCGGCCAGCCGCTTCGTCGACGATCTGCTCGCGCGCGGAGCCTCGCGCCGCCAGCGGGTCTGACGAGCGGTCGCTAGGCCGTCAGCGGGACGGCGGCCTCGGGCGTGACGACCCGGAAGCTGAAGCTCTCTTCCAGGTAGAGATGCACTGCGTCCGCGTCGTGGCGGTCGTAGCCGACCGAGACGTCCTGACCCGATTCGAACAGGAAGTCGCCGCCGCGTAGGCTGACGACGACGGCGCCGGACACGCCGGGCGCCCAGACCAGCGGGCCGTCGAGGATCTTTCGCAGGTGTTCGAGCAGCGGGTAGCCGCCGTGCTCGGTGGTCTCCAGCACCAGCGAGTAGGTCTCCGGGCCGAGCGCCAGTCCGTAGGGGCCGTCGATGCCGATCTCGAGCAGCGCCTGGACGGCCTTCGCTACGTGCCGTGGGTACCGCTCGCAGTCCGTCCCCAGCGCGACGGCGTCGTGCGGCGACGCCTGGGTGATGCCGGTGATGGCGCCGCCCTTCCAGCCGTGGAACACCGCGGTGTTCTCGGCGATGGCCAGCCTGCGCGCAGCATCGTCGAGCGCGGCGAAGTCGACATCCTCGGCGCCGCGGTCGCCGTCGGCGAGCTCCGACCGCGACATCGTGAACGGCGCGCGGAGCTCCACCAGCGGCAGGACACGGCGCTGGGCGGCGTCCAGACCGCCGCCGGGAGGCTTGGCGACCCGGTCGACGCGGCCGAGGTTGGTGGCCGAGTGCTGCCAGCCGTGCGGCCCCGAGAAATCGATCAGGCGGCGCGCGGCGAGCGCCGGCGTCAGCCGCTCGCGGGCCTCGTCGTCGATCCGCGACCATCCGGCCTCGGTGATCGGGGCGTGCTCTCGAAGAAGATGGCTCACGAGGCTCCTCTCAGCCCGCCGATGCCCAGCGAATCCGAGCCCGCGACGGGCTCGCCGCGGTCGGCCGCGCCCTCGACCGCCGACTCCTCGGCCTGCTCGCCGTGGTCGACGATGTCGCCTTCCTGGAACAGGATGCCCCGGGCGATCTCGCGCCACAGGGGCGTCCGGCGGAGCAGGAACTCGAGGTCCATGCAGAAGTGCTTGAACTCCTCGCCCTGGGCGTCGCGCATGATCGCCCGGGCGTCGCGGTCGGACTCGACCGCCAGCCGCTGCTGGTACCAGCCGATCGCCTCGGCCTCCTCGGTCAGCGATGCGCAGAGCCGCGCGAACGTGCGCGTCTCATCGGGCAGCTCGTCGGCCGGCTCGTGGTACTGGTCGAACCCCACGGCGATATCTTGCCACGCCGGCCTACGGCCGGGTCGCGTCCTCGTCGCCCTCGTCGACCACCGACCCGGATGCCGTCATCCGCGGCTCGGGCTCGTCGGCAGGCTTCTCGACGGCGCCGTGGGCGGTCATCTCCGGGCTGGTCTCGCCACGCTCCTCGACGTCCGCTCCGTCACCGTGCATCCGCGGCTCCTCGCCGTCGTCCGGTTCGGGGGCGGCGCCGTCGCCGTGCATCTGCCAGCGTTCGTCGTCATTTTGCCGCTCGGTCATCGTCCTCGAGATGCCCCGAACGGGAGGGTGGGAAACCTGCCGGCGTTAGCGACCGGCCGGAGTGGGGTACCCGGATCCGCATGCCAGGGGCGATCTGGGGGGAAGCATCTCGTTCGGCCTCGTCAACGTTCCCGTCCGGATGTACGCCGCCGTCTCCGAGCAGGACCTGCATTTCCACATGATCCACGCCAAGGACGAGTCGCCGATTGGCTACCAAAAGGTATGCAAGAAGGAGGACGGCCCGGTGCCGGATGACGAGGTCGTCCGCGCGTGCGAGCTGGACGACGGCAGCATGGTCGTGCTCGACGAGCAGGATTTCGAGGCGGCGAAGGCGGACGGCTACCACGCCATCACCGTCCTCGACTTCGTTGCCTACGAAGAGATCGACCCGATCTACTTCGAGCGGACGTTCTACCTGGGGCCGCAGGACGACGGCGCTTCGACGCACGTCTACATGTTGCTCGTCAAGGCAATCGAGGATGCGGGGCTCGCCGGCATCTGCTCCTACATCTTCCACAACCGCTAGCAGCTCGGCTGCCTGCGCGTGCGGGACGGCGTCCTGGTGCTCGAGAAGATGTACTTCGCGAATGAGATCCGCGACCCCAAGACCGCCCGCCCCGGGAAGCGGCCGAAGCTCAAGCCGGGCGAGCTGAAGATGGCGCGGGAGCTGATCGACTCGATGACCACCGGGTTCAAGCCGGGCAACTACGAGGATTCGTACCGGGCATCGCTGCTCAAGGTGATCCGGCGCAAGTCCAAGGGCAAGACCATCACCGCGCCAGAGCCGGAGGAGGCACGGCGCGAGCCGAAAAGCCAACGCGAAGGCGAAGGCCTAGCTGTTGGTGACGTCGGCGAGGTAGGCGGCGCCGTTCGCCGAGCAGCGGCCGGTGGTGCCGTCGGCGATCGCGATGATGGTCGCGACCACGGTGTGCGACCGGCTCGTGAAGATCGCAGTGGCCGCGTTCCGGAAGTAGTGGCTGGAATCGGGGCCTGGCCCCCCGAGCTGCGTTCGCACCCCCGCCGGGAGATCGAACCGCAGGGTGCCGGCCGTGACGGCTCCCGGCGAGTGCGGGTCGGTGCCCGAGTCGTTGCCGAAGGTGTCGTCGAGCGTCGTCGCCTCCGTTGCGGTGGCGTAGAAGACCAGGTCGGTCGACGCCCCCGGTGTCGTCTGCCGGCAGGCCGCTTCCAGACGGACGCCGCCCAGCCGGAACAGCGTGCGCGGTGAGCCGGACTCGGTCGCGGCAGCGGCGTACCGCACCCTGATCGCGCCCAGCGCCGTGCGGGTCTGCTGGGAGACCACGCGCATGCCCAGCGTCGACGTCGCCACCTTGCGGCCGGTCACCGCCCGGCCGCGGATCTGCTTGGTGCCGACGCTGCCGGGTGGCAGCAGGGTGGCGGCGTAGGAGACGCCACCCAGCGCCACGAACAGCGCGATCGTCGACATCGCGTTGGCGTATGTCAGCCGGGCTCGGAGACGTGCTCCCATGCCGGCGGGTTCGACCTGTCTGCGACGGCTCCTGCGCGATCACGCTGCCACCGCCGTCAGCTCGCGCTGCGGATAGCCGTCCGGCCGTACCATCAGCGCACCGCCGCCGGGGACGCCGAGCGCCCGGGCAACGACCGGGTCGACCCGGCGCACGGCGACCGGGGCGCCGGCCGCCCCCGGCTCGTGCACCGGCGCGTCGGCCGTCGCGGTGAACAGCGTATAGCCGGGGCCGAGCA
This sequence comes from uncultured Actinomycetes bacterium, assembly GCA_963809205.1. GTDB lineage: Bacteria > Actinomycetota > Thermoleophilia > Gaiellales > JAICJC01 > DATLLN01. Next base: position 430,370 of record CAWEIS010000025.1, read on the forward strand.
TGTCGAGCGTCGAGACCAGCCCGTCGGCCTGGGGCACCCGGACGTGGGGGATGCGCCCGCCGAGGTCGGCGTGCACCTCGCCCTGCGGGTTGCGCCGCGAGCCGAACGGATCGGCCGACCGCTCGACGTTGTGCTGCGCGACCGGGCGCCGCTCGGACTCGTAGGAGTCCAGCAGCGATCCGTCCGCCCAGCCGTTCAGCACCCAGCCGAGCTTCCAGCCCAGGTCGTACCCGTCCTGGATCGCGGTGTTCATCCCGGTGCCGCCGCGCGGCGTCACCCGGTGGGCCGCATCGCCGATCAGGAAGGCGTTGCCCTGCCTGAACCGCTCGGCGAGCTGGGCGGCAAAGGTGAACAGCCCGGTGCGCTCGATCTGCGGCTGCAGGTCGGGCACGCCCGCCGCCAGCCGGATCAGCTCGGCGAACCGCTGCTCGGTCAGCTCGCCGCCGTCCCGCTCGCCGGGCTGCCAGACGGTGCCGTACAGCCACCGGTCACCCGGCCCGGCGGGCAGCATCACGCCCGCTGCCTCGGGATGGGCGATGTCGTAGATGCCGTAGCGGCGGTCGCCGAGCAGCTCCCAGAGCGGCGCCCGGAACACGGCGCTGCCGGCCTGCGCCAGCCGGTCGGGCCCGTGCATGGCGATGCCGAGCGCCGTCCGGACGCGGCTGTGCGCGCCGTCGGCGGCGATCACGTAGCGCGCACGCACCCGCCGTACCGATCGCGTCGCCACATCGCGCAGCGTCGCCACCACGCCGTCGTCGAGGGGCTCGACGCCGATCGTCTCGGCGCCCAGCTCGGCCCGCCCTCCCTGCCTCAGCAGGTGGCGGAGCAGCACCGGCTCCAGGTGATCCTGCGGGACGCAGGCCGGGCTGCTGGGACTGAGCATCGTGCTCTGCTCGCGGGTCGGCAGCCCGATCGGTATCGCCATGCCGCCGGCCGACTCGGCCAGCGTGCGGCATGTCCAGAGCTGCCACTCGACGTCGACGCCGCCCGCGCGCACCTCGTCCTCCAGGCCCCAGGAGCGGAACAGCTCCATCGACCTGGTGCTGATCGAGGTCGCCCGGGGAAGGCTCGAGAGCTCGGGCCGCCGTTCGACGATCAGGGTCTCGACGCCCATCCGGGCGAGCGCGCCTGCCGCAGTCAGGCCCGCGGGGCCTGCGCCGACGACCAGCACGGGGATGTCGTGATTCGTGGGTTCCATGTTGTGCCTCCAGTCCGGCCCCTCCTCATTTGATCGGACAGTATGTCTTCTACAAGACAGTTTGTCAAGCGAAATGCTAGGATGCCCTCCGATGGCGGCTCGCAAGTACCAGCAGAAGCTCCGCGCCGAATCGGCCGACGAGACCCGCCGGCGGGTCCTGGACGCCGTGCTGGAGCGGTTCGCCGCAGCGCCGACCGAGCGGGTCAGCGTCGACCAGGTGGCGCGAATGGCGGGGGTTGCGCGCTCGACCGTCTACCTGATCTTCGGATCCCGCGCGGGGCTGTTCGACGCGGTCGCCCGCGACCTGCTCGACCGCGGCGGGTTCGAGCAGGTCGTCCGTGCAACCGAGCATCCGGATGCGCGCGAGCACCTGCGCGGCGGGTTCCGTGGCACCGCTCACACCTTCGCCGCCCACCGGGACGCCTTCCGGGTGCTGTACTCGATGGCGTCCCTCGACCCGGACGCCGTGGGCGGCGCGATCCAGCGGGCCGAGGAGCGCCGCACCGGGGGCATGCGCTACCTGGCCGGCCAGCTCGAGGAGCAGGGGCTGCTGCGCGACGGCGTCTCACCTGAGGCGGCCGCCCATCTGATGTGGGTGCTGACCAGCTTCGACGGCTTCGACCTGCTCTACACCGGTCGCGGCATGACGGCCGACGAGGTCGCCGAGGCGTTCATCGACACCGCTGAGCGCACGCTGCTGCGCTGAGGGTTGCCATACTGGTCGGGTGATCCGGGACGTCGCCCGCACCCCGGTGGAGCCGACTCTGGTGATCGGCGGCGGCATCGCGCTCGCCAAGGTGGCGGCCACGGCGCCGTTCATGGCCCGCTACGGCTGGGACCGGGACGAGCTCTACTTCCTCGCGGCGGCCCGCCATCCGGCGTTCGGGTACGTCGACTTCCCGCCGGTCACCGCGTGGATCGGCTGGCTGGTGGTGCACACCGCCGGGGCATCGCTGATCGCGTTGCGTGCGACCGGGCAGATCGCGGGTGCGGTGGCGGTGGTGCTTGTCGCGCTGATCGCGCGCGAGTTGGGAGGCGGCCGCGGCGCCCAGGCGCTGGCGGCCGGTGCCTGGGCGCTGACGCCGTTCGCCCTCGGCGCCGGGACGATCTTCCACCCCACGCAGTTCGACGCGCTGATGTGGCCGGCCGTGCTGTACGTCGCGCTGCGGATCGCGGCCCGTCCGGAGCCGCGGCTGTGGCCGCTGCTGGGCATGCTGGCGGGCATCGGCCTGGAGACCAAGTACACGATCGTGGTGCTGCTCGCCTGCCTGGTCGCGGCGCTGGCCGCCTCGCCCAGGCGCCGGCTCTACCGCACGCGCGGGCCCTGGGTCGCCGCGCTGATCGCGGTCCTGTCTGATGGTGCCGAACCTGGCGTGGCAGGCCGTGAACGACTGGCCCAGCGTCGCCTTCTACCCGAGCCAGCAGGCGAAGACCGCCGGCGACGCTTCGCCCCTGCTCTTCGTGTTGCAGAGCGTTGCCTTCCTGGGCGCCGCATGGGTGCTGGTCGTGGTCGGGATCATCGCGCTCTGGCGGCGGCCGGTGCTGCGGCCGTTCGCCGTTGTGCCGGTGCTGGCAACGATGGTGTTCCTGGTCGAGCGCGGACGGAGCTACTACCCGCTGCCGGCGGACGGCATGGCCGCCGCGGCCGGTGCCGTCGTGGCCGCGGAGTGGATCCGCGGTGTCCAGTGGGGCGGTAGGGTCGCGATCGCCGCCGCCGTGGCACTGCACGCGCTCGTGCTGTGGTTCGTCGCGCCGCTGGTCGTCCCGGTGCGGAGCGCGCAGTGGGTAGTGCGCTCCGGTGCCTGGGACTCGTCGTTCTACGGCGACGAGCTCGGCTGGCCGGCGTTCGTCGCACAGACCGCTGCCGCCTGGCGGTCGCTGCCGCCGTCGTTCCGCGCCGACGCGGCGGTGGTCGCCCAGAACTACGGCGAGGCGGGGGCGCTGGCCCGTACCGGCGCCGCGCATGGCCTGCCCCAGCCGCTCAGTGGCCACCTGTCGTGGCAGTACTGGCGGCCTGCCGACCTGCCCCAGCGGCACATGCTCGCCGTCGGTTTCGACGGCCGGGACCTCGACCGGATGTGCGCCGGCTGGCGGCCCGTCGGCCACGTTCGCATCCCCTGGCCGATCGACAACGACGAGCAGGACCGGCTGCTCGCGGTATGCACGCTGCGCGCGCCGCTCGGCGATCTCTGGTCGCGAGACATCGCCAGCGACACGCTGTAGGAATCAGGCGCCCGCGGCCGTCGCCTGGTGACGGGTCTGGTCGAGCGCGGGCGCGGCGGCTGCGATGACATCCGGCGATCTCGTCCGGCGGGAACCGGTTGGCGGCGATCACCAGGCGGAAGTTGGCCGGGTCGTCCAGGCGCCGGCCGTAGTAACCGTTGCTGTGCGACAGGTCGGGGAGCTCGAACGCGGCTCCCGTGCGGGTCACCTCGTAGCGGGCGAGGAAGTCGTCGGCCGGATCGAGGAAGCCGATCGCCTCCGTGCGTCGCGGCCCGGCCGGTCCGGGAACTCCCCGAACGGGTCGATCGTCACCGTCGTGGAGCTCCCGGTGAGCGTGAAGGCGGACTGTCCGTACCAGCGAACCTGCATCGACGATCATTTCTTTACGTGAAAGTCAGATTAGCACGCAGATTATCCATTTGATGGGCACTCTCGCCTGGAGATGCACCTGCTAATCTCACAAGCACGTCATTTTTCCCGGATCAGAAGGAGCAGGGTGGCAGTCGACATCGAGAAGTTCAGGATCGGGGAGCTGGCGCGCCGGGTGGGCGCGACGCCCCGCACCGTCCGCTACTACGAGGAGATCGGCCTGCTGCCGGGCGGCGACCGGCCGGAGGGCACGCATCGGCTGTACGACGCGACCGACGAGGCGCGTCTCCGCGACCTGCTGCGGATCCGCGACCTGCTCGGGCTGTCGCTGACCGAGCTGCAGGAGTGGGTGGCGGCAGAGGACGCGCGTGCGCTGCTGCGCGAGCGGTGGAACGCGACGCCGGCGCCTGACGACGGCACGCGGGCCGCGATCATCCGCGAGGCGATCGAGCACATCACCACCCAGCTGGGCGTCGTCCGCTCGCGGCGGACCGCCCTCGAGGATCTGGAGGACGAGCTGGCCGCCAAGCGCCGGCACGTCCGCGACCTGCTGACCGAGTTCGAGCTGAGCGACCCCGTGACCGGGGCCGAGCGCAGCGACCGCTACAAGTGGATCGCGCTGTCGAACACGACCTCGGCGATCCTGATGGCGACGATCAACTCGTCGATCGTGCTGATCGCGCTGCCCGACATCTTCCGCGGCATCAACCTCAACCCGCTCGACGCCCGGCAACACCAGCTACCTGCTGTGGATGATCATGGGCTTCCTGGTCGTCACCGCCGTGCTGGTGGTCAGCTTCGGCCGGCTCGGCGACATGTACGGCCGGGTGCGCATGTTCAACGCTCGGCTTCGCGATCTTCACGGTGTTCTCGATGCTGCTGTCGCTCACCTGGATGGACGGCACGCGCGGCGGCGCTGTGGATGATCGTGATGCGGATCGTCCAGGGCGTCGGCGGCGCGCTGCTGATCGCGCAACTCGGCCGCGATCCTGACCGACGCGTTCCCGCACGACCAGCGCGGCCTGGCGCTCGGCATCAACGCGGTCGCCGGCATCGCCGGCTCGTTCATCGGCCTGGTGCTGGGCGGCATCCTCGGCCCGATCGACTGGCGGCTGGTGTTCCTGGTCTCCGTGCCGGTCGGCCTGTTCGGCACGGTCTGGGCGTACTGGAAGCTGCGAGGAGCGCGGCATCCGCCAGCCGGCCACGCATCGACTGGTGGGGCAACGTCACCTTCGCCGCCGGGCCTGATCCTGGTCCTGGTCGGCGATCACCTACGGCATCCAGCCGTACGGCGGCCACACGATGGGCTGGACCGAACCCGTAGGTGCTCGGCTCGAGCTGATCGGCGGCGCTGGTGCTGCTGGTGGTGTTCGTGTGCGATCGAGCTGCGGGTCGAGCGACCCGATGTTCCGGCTCGGCCTGTTCCGGATCCGCGCGTTCACCGCCGGCAACATCGCCAGCCTGCTGGCCTCGCTCGGCCGCGGCGGGCTGATGTTCATGCTGATCATCTGGCTGCAGGGCATCTGGCTGCCGCTGCACGGCTACAGCTTCGAGCAGACGCCGCTGTGGGCCGGCATCTACATGCTGCCGCTGACGGTCGGCTTCCTGGTCGCCGGGCCGGCGTCCGGCTGGCTGTCCGACCGCTTCGGCGCGCGGCCGTTCGCGACCGGCGGCATGCTGATCGCCGCGCTGCGCTTCTTCCTGCTCGAGCTGCTGCCGGTCGACTTCGGCTACTGGCTGGTTCGCCGCGCTGCTGCTGCTGAACGGGCTCGGCATGGGCCTGTTCGCCTCGCCCAACCAGGCCGGGATCATGAACAGCCTGCCGGCCAACCGGCGCGGCGTCGGCGCCGGGCATGGCGACGACGTTCCAGAACTCCGCGATGGTGCTCTCGATCGGCATCTTCTTCTCGCTGATGATCGTCGGCCTGGCGGCTCGCTGCCCGGCGACGATGCAGACGGGCTGGTCGCCCAGGGCGTGCCGCCGCCGACGCGCACCGCGATCTCGCAGCCTGCCGCCGGTCGGCGCTGCTGTTCGCGTCGTTCCTCGGCTACAACCCGATGCAGGAGCTGCTCGGCCCGTCGCTGCAGCACCTGCGCAACGCCCAGGCCGCCTACCTGACCGGCCGCGAGTTCTTCCCGGGGCTGATCTCGCAGCCGTTCTCGGACGGGCTGCACGTGGCCTTCGACTTCGCCATCGTCGGCTGCCTGATCGCCGCCGCGGCCTCGTGGTTGCGCGGCGGCAGCTACGTGCACGGCATGGAGCCCGCCGAGTCGCGCGCGGTCGAGGCCGGCGACGGCGAGCTGGTGCTGGCCGACAGCGGCGACTGACGCGTGACACTGCGCACGGGTCTCTGAGAGAATCGGACGCGCCCGCGCTCACCGTTCCCGGAGGTCGAACCATGGCAACCGCTTCCTCGCTCGCCGCGACGCTCACCGGCACGCTCCTGGCACCTGAAGACGAGGGCTACGACGCCGCCCGCAGGGTGCACAACGGGCTGATCGACCGCCGGCCCGCGCTGATCGCCCGCTGTGCGGACACCGACGACATCGCGGCCGCGGTGCGCTCGCGCGCGCGAGCCGGGCTGGAGATCTCGGTGCGCGGCGGCGGGCACAACGTCGCCGGCCGGGCGGTGGCCGAGGGCGGCCTGATGATCGACCTGGCCGGGATGCGGGGCGTCGAGGTCGACCCCTCGGCGTCGACGGCCAAGGCTCAGGGCGGCGCGCGCTGGAGCGACGTCAACGACGCGGCCGGGGCGCACGGCCTGGCCGTCACCGGGGGCGCCATCTCGACCACCGGGATCGCCGGCTACACGCTGGGCGGCGGGCTGGGCTGGCTGATGTCCACCCAGGGCCTCGCCTGCGACAACCTGATCGCCGTCGAGCTGGTGACCGCGGACGGCGAGGTGCTGGAGGTGACCGACGAGTCGCATCCCGACCTGATGTGGGGTCTGCGCGGCGGCGGCGGGAACTTCGGGGTCGCCGCGTCGCTGACCTACCGGCTGCGGCCGCTGCCGATGGTCGTCGGCGGCCTGATCGCGCACCCGTTCGAGGCCGCCGGGGACATGCTGCGGTTCTACCGCGATGCGACGGCGACCTACCCCGACGAGCTGACCTCGTTCGCCGGGCTGGTTCATGCGCCGGACGGCTCGGGGATGAAGCTGGCGGCCATGATCGTCTGCCATACCGACCCTTCCCGCGCGGACGCCGATCTGGCGCCGTTCCTGGCTTTCGGCTCGCCGCTGGTCGCCGAGGTCGGCCCGATGCCCTATCCGGTGATGAACACGCTGATCGATGCGGGGTACCCGGAGGGCGCGCTCAACTACTGGCTGTCCAGCTTCACGTCGGGCATCTCGGACTCCTTGCTCGACCTGATGATCGAGCGCTTCGCGAGCGTTCCTTCGCCGATGTCGGCGATCCTGCTCGAGCACTTCCACGGCGCGGTGACCAGGGTGCCGGAGACCGCGACCGCGGTGCCGCACCGCGAGCCCGGCTACAACCTGCTGCTCCCACGGAGTGGATGGATCCGGCCGACACGACCCGCTGCATCGCCTGGACCAAGGACACCTACGCGGCCTTCTCCGAGCACTTTTCCGGCCGCCGCTGGCTGAACTACCTGGGCGACGACCAGCGCGACGACGCCATCCGTGCGGCGTACGGCCCGAACTACGACCGGCTGGTCGACGTCAAGCGGCGCTACGACCCGGAGAACGTCTTCCACCTGAACCACAACATCGCGCCCTGAACCCGGCCGGAGGGCCGGGATAGGATCGCGGCGTGCTGGAGCTGCGACCGAACTGCGAGCGCTGCGACGCCGACCTGCCGCCGGCCGCCGACGCGCGGATCTGCACGCTACGAGTGCACGTTCTGCCCGGACTGCGCCGAGAACCACCTGCTGAACGTGTGCCCGAACTGCGGCGGCGGCTTCGTCCCGCGGCCGATCCGGCCGGCCGCCGCATACCGCGAGGGCACCGGCCTGGTGAACGACCCGCCGGGCACCCGGCGCCGCTCGTCGGGGTACTCCGAGCAGGAGATCGCCGACCTGGTGTCGCGTCTCCGGGCCGTCGACCCTGCGGATCGCTAAAATTTGCCTACCCTGAACGAAGGGAGGTGATGGACGCGATGGCAAGGAGAAAGCGACTGACCCGGCTGACCGAGCCGCTGGTGCGCGAGAACGGCGTGCTGCGGCCGGCGACCTGGGACGAGGCGCTCGACCGCGCCGCGGAGGGTTTCCGCGAGGCGGTCGCAGCCCACGGGCCGAACTCGTTCGGCTTGTTCAGCTGCTCGAAGGCGACGAACGAGGTGAACTTCATGACGCAGAAGTTCGCCCGGGTCGCCATCGGCACGAACAACATCGACAGCTGCAACCGGACCTGACACGCACCTAGCGTCGTCGGTCTGGCGACGGTGTTCGGGGCCGGGGGCGGCACGAGTTCCTACCAGGAGGTCGAGGAGACCGATCTGATCTTCCTGTGGGGCTCGAACGCCCGTGAAACCCATCCGATCTTCTTCCATCACGTCCTCAAGGCCGTGAACAACGGCGCACGCCTGTACGTCGTCGATCCGCGGCGGACCGGCTCGGCCCAGTGGGCCGACGGCTGGTTCGGCATCGACGTCGGCACCGACATCGCGCTGTCGAACACGATGGCGCGCGAGATCATCCACGCCGGCCTCGCACAACCGCGAGTTCATCGAGCGGGCGACCACCGGGTTCGAGGAGTACGCGGCCAGCGTCGAGGAGTGGACGCTCGAGCGCGGCGAGCGCGAGACCGGCGTCCCCGCCGACCTGATCCGCGAGGCCGCGCACGCCTACGCCAACGCCGACCGGGCGATGATCTGCTGGACGCTCGGCATCACCGAGCACCACAACGCGGTCGACAACGTCTTCTGCCTGATCAACCTGGCGCTGCTGACCGGCCACGTCGGCCGCTACGGCTCGGGCCTGAACCCGCTGCGCGGCCAGAACAACGTCCAGGGCGGCGGCGACATGGGGGCGATCCCGAACAAGCTGCCGGGCTTCCAGGACATCGAGCGCGACGGCGAGGCGCGGACGCGCTTCGAGCAGGCCTGGGGCGTCACCATCCAGCCGAAGTACGGCTGGCACCTGACGCAGATGTTCGCGGCGATGGAGCGCGGCGAGCTGCGGACGCTCTACGTGGTCGGCGAGAACCCGGCGCAGTCCGAGGCCGACGCCAAGCACACGATGCACCTGCTGGAGGGCCTCGACCACATCGTCGTCCAGGACATCTTCCTGACGCGCACCGCCGAGCTCGCCCACGTCGTGCTGCCGGCGTCGGCCAGCTGGTGCGAGTCCGAGGGCACCGTCACCAACAGCGAGCGCCGCGTCCAGCGCGTGCGCCGCGCGCTCGACCCGCCGGGCCAGGCGTGGGACGACATCGAGATCATGTGCCAGCTCGCCGCCCGCCTTGGCCACGACTGGGGTAGCCCGACGTCCGAGCAGGTGTGGGACGAGCTGCGCTCGCTGTCGCCGATGCACGCCGGCATGGCGTACAGCCGGCTCGAGGAGCTGGGCGGCATCCAGTGGCCCTGCGCCGACGAGCAGGACCCCGGCGCGCAGTTCCTGCACGGCCGGCTGTGGGCGGAGCCGTTCGCGGGCCCGCCGGCGCCGTTCAATGTGGTCGAGCACGAGCTGCCGGTCGACGAGCTGGACGACGACTTCCCGATCCGCCTGACCACGGGCCGCCGGCTGGACTCCTACAACACCGGCGTGCAGAGCGGCGGCTACAGCTCGCCGCTGCGGCGCGGCGAGACGCTCGACCTGTCGCCCGAGGACTGCGAGCGGCTCGGGCGTCGTCGACGGCGAGGAGGTGCGGATCAGCTCGCGCCGCGGCTCGGTCACCGCCCCCGTACGGACCGACGATTCGCTGCGCCCCGGTCTCGCCTTCATGACCCTTCACTTCCCGGACGAGGTGGAGACCAACGTGCTGACCATCGAGGCGACCGATCCCAAGTCGGGCACGGCCGAGTTCAAGGCGGCCGCGATCCGGGTCGAGAAGCTGCCGCTGGCCCAGCCCCAGGAGCAGGCGGGCGGCGTCGCGGTGCCGGCGAGGTAGTCTCGGCTCATGGATCTCCGCCTGACAGCCGGCGAGCCCTCCGCCGCAGAACGCGACGCCGTCGACGCGGTGCTCGGGCCGCCGGGTTCGTCCTGGGTGGGCGGTGACCGCGGCGAGGATGCGCAGGTCGCGCGCGAGCGGGCACGCGGCCCGGTCGCAGCGCCACCTGCTGCTGCCCGTGCTCCACGAGGTGCAGGGCACGATCGGCTGGATCAGCCCGCAGGCGCTCGGCTACGTCTGCCGGCGGCTGACGATCCCGCCGGCCGAGGCGTACGGCGTCGCCAGCTTCTACGCATTGTTCGGGCTCGAGCCGCGGCCGCCGGTGGTCGCGCACGTCTGCACCGACATCGCCTGCATGTGCCGCGGCGGCGCCGAGCTGGTCGAGGAGCTCGAGCGCACGGTCGGTCCGGCCGGCGCGCACCCGTCGAACGGCAACTCGATCTGGATGGAGAGCCCGTGCCTCGGCCTGTGCGAGCGGCCGACAGCGGCGCTGGTCACGCGCGCCGGGGTCGAAGCGACGGACGGCGCCATCGGCTCGGCGAGCGTCGCCGACGTGGTGGCCGCGCTGGCCGGCGGCGAGACGCCCGAGTACGAGCCGTGGGAGGTGCGCCCGGTCAAGGGCGATCTGCGCCTGCTGCGGCGGATGGGCCATGTCGACCCGACCAGCCTCGACAGCTATCGCTCCGCCGGCGGCTACGCCGCGCTGCGTCGCGCGTTCGAGCTGGGGCCGGCCGGCGTGATCCGCGAGGTCACCGAGTCGAAGCTGCTCGGCCGCGGCGGCGCGGCCTTCCCGACCGGCCGCAAGTGGGACGCCGTCGCCCGCAACCCGGTGCGGCCGCACTACCTGGTGTGCAACGCCGACGAGTCCGAGCCGGGCACCTTCAAGGACCGGATCGTGATCGAGAACGACCCGTTCGCGCTGATCGAGGCGCTGACGATCGCCGGGCTGGCGACCGGCTCCGAGCACGCCTACATCTACCTGCGCGGCGAGTACCCGCTGGCCTGGGACCGGCTGACCAACGCGATCACGGAGTGCCGGGCGCGACGGCTGCTGGGCGAGGACGTGATGGGCTTCGGGCTGCGCTTCGACATCGAGCTGCGCAAGGGCGCCGGCGCGTACATCTGCGGCGAGGAGACGGCGCTGTTCAACTCGATCGAGGGCGAGCGCGGCGAGCCGCGCAACAAGCCGCCGTTCCCGGTCGACGTCGGCCTGTTCGGCAAGCCGACGGTGGTCAACAACGTCGAGAGCCTGATCAACGTGCTGGACATCGTGCTGGAGGGCGGCGCGGCGTTCGCCAGGATCGGCACGGAGCAGTCCACCGGCACGCGCCTGCTGTGCCTGTCCGGCTGCGTCGAGCGCCCCGGCCTGTACGAGGCGCCGTTCGGCGTCACGCTGCGCGAGGTGCTGGACGCCGCGGGAGGCGTCGCCGGCGGCGGCAACCTGAAGGCGGTGCTGCTGGGCGGCGCGGCCGGCGGGTTCGTCGGCCCCGAGTCGCTCGACCTCGAGCTGTCGTTCGAGGCGACGCGTGCCGCCGGCGCGACGCTGGGCTCCGGCGTGATCATGGTGTTCGACGAGAGCGCCGACCTGGTGCCGGTGCTGCTGCGAATCGCGGCGTTCTTCCGCGACGAGTCGTGCGGCCAGTGCGTGCCCTGCCGGGTCGGCACCGTCCGCCAGCAGGAGGCGCTGCTGCGCCTCGCGTCGGAGCGGCCGCGGGGCAGCGTCGAGGACGAGCTGGCGCTGCTCGACGAGATCGCGCGGGCGATGCGCGACGCGTCGATCTGCGGCCTCGGCCAGACTGCGGCCAACGCCGTCGAGTCGGCGATCAGGAACCTGGGAGTCTTCGAGCCGCAAGGAGCCGCATGAGCGTCGTCCCCGTCACCATCCGCCGCACCGTCGAGCTCGAGATCGACGGCGAGAAGGTGCGCGTCCCGGAGGGCTCGACGATCCTCGACGCCTGCCGCGGGCGGGGCGACGAGATCCCGACCCTCTGCTACGGCGAGACGCTGACGCCCGGTCAACGCCTGCCGCGTGTGCGTGGTCGAGGTCGAGGGCTCGCGGGTGCTGGTGCCGTCGTGCGCGCGCAAGGCCGAGGACGGCATGGTGGTGCAAGACCGACTCCGAGCGCGTCCGCCACAGCCGCAAGATGGTGCTCGAGTTCCTGGGGTCGAGCGTCGACCTGTCGACCACCCCGGACGCCGAGCGCTGGTCGCGGGACTACGGCGCGCGCCCCGAGCGCTACGGGCCGCCGGCGCCGCCCGCCGCTGCCGGCGAGCGCGACCACGCCCAGGCCGGGCACCACCACGCCGGCGACGGCCAGACCGCGGCCACCGTCGCCCAGCCGGTCAAGATCGACAACGAGATCTACGTCCGCGACTACTCGAAGTGCATCCTCTGCTACAAGTGCGTCGAGGGCTGCGGCACGGACTGGCAGAACACGTTCGCGATCGCGGTCGCCGGCCGCGGGTTCGACGCGCGGATCGCGACCGAGTTCGCGACGCCGCTGCCCGAGTCGGCCTGCGTCTACTGCGGCAACTGCATCGCGGTGTGCCCGACCGGCGCGCTGATGTTCAAGAGCGAGTACGACATGCGCGAGGACGGCACGTGGGACGAGGACGCCCAGACCGTCACCGAGACCATCTGCTCGTACTGCGGCGTCGGCTGCAGCCTCGAGCTGCACGTGCAGGACAACGAGATCGTCAAGGTCACGTCGCCGCTGGATCACAGCGTCACGCACGGCAACCTGTGCGTGAAGGGCCGGTTCGGCTACCAGTACGTGCAGAACCGCGCCGAGGAGTAGGCGTGTCCGAGGCCCTCGACCGCCTGACCGACGAGCCCGCGCCCAAGCGGCCGCAGAGCACGTCGCGGGTCACCGTGGTCACGGTCGAGGACGGCACGCGCCGGCGCCACGGGGACCGGGTTGCCACCGAGGAGCCGATGGAGATCCGGGTCGAAGGCCCCGGCATGGAGCAGCGCAACGTCGCGGTCACGATGCGCACGCCGGGCAACGACTTCGAGCTGGCCGTCGGCTTTCTGCATACCGAGGGCATGATCTCGGGCGCCGGCGACGTCGCGACCGTCCGCTACTGCGCGGTGCCCCGTGAGGAGCAGCACTACAACGTCGTCAGCGTCGCGGTGACGCGCGCGCTGGACGTCCTGCCCGAGCGCAACTTCTACGCGACGTCCAGCTGCGGGATCTGCGGCAAGGCATCGCTCGAGGCGATCGAGGTGCGCTGCGCGCCGGTTGCCGACGGCCTGACGGTGACGCCAGAGGCGGTCATCGGCATGCCGGACGCGCTGCGCGCGGCCCAGCGCGTGTTCGAGCGCACCGGCGGGTTGCACGCGGCCGCGCTGTTCCAGCCGTCCGGCGAGCTGGTCGAGGTGCGCGAGGACGTCGGCCGCCACAACGCCGTCGACAAGCTGGTCGGGTCGGAGCTGCTGGCCGGCCGGCTGCCGCTGTCCGACCGGGTGATGATGGTGTCCGGCCGGACGAGCTTCGAGATCGTCCAGAAGGCGGCGACCGCCGGCATCCCCGTGGTCTGCGCGGTGTCGGCCCCGTCCAGCCTGGCCGTCGACGCGGCCCGCTCATTCGGCATCACCCTGATCGGCTTCCTCCGCGGCACCCGCTTCAACGTCTACACCCGGCCCGACCGGGTGGAGTGGATTGCTCCAGATTTGCGCATCAGCGGGGAGTGAACGATGATCGCTCTCCCGTTATGCGCATTCTGTACGGCGTCAACGGCGAGGGCCTGGGGCACGCCACCCGGTCCCGGGTCGTCATCCGGCATCTGCTCAGTGCCGGGCACGAGGTCAAGGCCGCTGCCTCTGGCCGCGCTTTTCCGTACCTGAGCCAGTACCTCCCCGACGTGGAGGAGATCTGGGGCCTCAGCTTCGTGCTCGAGCAGGGCCGCGTCGACACCTGGAAGACGCTGGTCAAGAACGTCGCAGGGGCGGCACGCATGGGATCCCCGGTGACTGGCACCACGGTGCGCAGATTGCGAAGGGGTACGCGCCCGATCTGGTGATCACCGACTTCGAGGGTTTCGCGTACTTGTTCGCGCGGATGCACCGGATCTCCGTAATCAGTGTGGGCAACATCCAGATGGTCGACCGCTGCGTGCACGATGCGCAGCTGCTGCGCGGGCTGCGCAGGGACTACCTCGCCGCCCGCTCGTTCGTGCGGATGAAGCTGCCGCACGCGCAGCACTACCTGGTCACGACGTTCTTCTGGCCCCCGCTGCGCAAGCGCCGGACGACGCTCGTGCCGTCGCTGCTGCGGCCCGAGATCCTGGCGGCGGCGCCGGAGAACGGCGACCACCTGCTGGTCTACGGCCGGATCAGCCAGAAGTCGATCGATGCCATCCACGCCAGCGGCGTGACGGCGCACCTGTACGGCGGGCGGGACGACCTGATCGCCGACGAACGCGATGGCAACCTGGTGTTCCGGCCGTTCGCCAACGAGGCGTTCGTCGACGACCTGCGCACCTGCCGCGGCGTGGTCGGGTCGGCCGGGTTCTCGCTGATGAGCGAGGCGGTCTACCTGCACAAGCCGATGCTGGCGCTGCCGCTGGCCGGCCAGTTCGAGCAGGAGATGAACGGCCGCTATCTGGAGCGGCTGGGGTACGGCACGGTCGAGACCGCGCTGGACGAGGCCGGCGCTGGAACGCTTCCTGGCGCGCGAGCCGCTGCACGTCGAGGCGCTCTCCGGCTATCAGCAGGACGGTAACGATGTCGCGCTCGAGCTGGTCGATCGGACGCTCGCCGAGCTGGCGCAGAAGGCGGTCGTGTGAACGACCTCGAGGTCGGCCGGACGCTGCTGCTGTTCGCGTGGGGGCTGGGGCTCGCCGGCATCGAGATCGAGATCGAGGGCGCGCTACGGCTGGGCCGAGCGCCTGCCCACCTGGTACCTCAAGCGCGGGTCGGTGGGCGCCGTCTACGGCCTGGCCATGAGCGGGCGGCCGCTGACCGGCTACCACGTGTTCGCGTTCGTGATCCCGCTGCTCGTGCTGCACCTGCCGTTCGTGTCGGGCATCGACTGGTCGCTGGCCGGCGAGCTGGTCACCATCGGCACCTACTTCGCGCTGGCCGTGGTCTGGGACTACCTGTGGTTCGTGCTCAACCCCGCGTACACGGTGCGCCGCTTCCGCAAGGGCTCGGTCTGGTGGTTCGAGAAGCCGTGGATCGGCCCGTTCCCGATCGACTACTACTCGGGCGTCGCGCTGTGCATCGCGCTCAGCGCGCTGGGCGCCTGGTCGGCCGGCAGCGCCGACGTGCTGTACCGCCAGCTGTGGATGCTGGCCGGGTTCGCCGTGCTGATCGGGCTCGCGGTGCTGGTCGCGCCGCTGTACCACCGCTGGTACCGGCACATGCGGCGCACGGGCGCCGACGACCGTGCCGCGACGAGCACGTATCCGGCGCCCGCGCCGGACGAGGTCTGGTCGGGGGGAACGCCCGACCTTCATCCGCTGGAGGAAGGGAGCACGCAGTGAAGCGATGGCAGCTGGCAGCCGGGGCCGCCGGGGGAGCGGCCGCGCTCTGGGCGTACTACAACGGCCAGGCCCCGAAGCCCCAGGCGTTCGGGCGGACGTTCATCGGCACGCCCGGGCAGGGCACCCTGATGGCGCTGACGTACGACGACGGCCCGAACACGGCGTGGACGCCGGCAGCTGCTGGAGGTGCTCGCAAAGCACGACGTGAAGGCGACCTTCTTCACGATCGGCGAATACGCCGCGCCAGCAGCCCGCGCTGCTGCGCGAGGTTGCCGCCGCCGGGCATGCGATCGGCAACCACACCTTTCACCACGTCTCGATGCCGTTGCACACCGACGAGACGATCCGCCGTGAGCTGCGGATGACCACCGAGGCGATCGAGGACGCCGGCGTCGAGATGGCCAAGGTGCAGGGCAGGCGGCTGATGCGTCCGCCGTACGGGCGCCGCCGGCCGGGAACGCTGCGCGTGCTCCGCGAGGAGGGCTACGTGCCGGTCGTCTGGTCGGTCACGCTGTGGGACTGGAGCAAGCGTGTGACGACCGAGAAGATCATGCGCAAGGCCGAGAAGCAGATCAAGGGCGGCGACGTGATCCTGCTGCACGACGGCTGCAACGAGGCCATGGGCTGGGACCGCAGCCACTCCGTCGAGGCGACCGACCTGATCCTCACGCAGTGGAAGCAGCAGCAGGGGATGGAGTTCGTCACCGTGCCTGAGATGATCGAGGCGACCGGGTTCGAGGTGCCGTGAGGCTCGCGGTCTGGCACGGCTACCTGCTGGCGGGCACGGGCTCGAACGTGTTCGCCCGCGAGCTGACGCGGCAGTGGTCGGCGGCGGGACACGACGTCACGGTCTTCTCGCAGGATCCGCACCCCGAGCGCTTCGACCTCGGCGGGGCGGCGACCGTGCGCCCGGACGTCGGCGGGTTGCTGCCAACGTTCGTGATCGACGACTACGAGGGCTACCGCGTCGAGCT
The DNA here is from genome assembly GCA_963809205.1 of uncultured Actinomycetes bacterium. Classification (GTDB taxonomy): domain Bacteria; phylum Actinomycetota; class Thermoleophilia; order Gaiellales; family JAICJC01; genus DATLLN01. Next base: position 446,692 of record CAWEIS010000025.1, read on the forward strand.
GGTGCAGAACCTGAGCCGCGCCGAGCTCGACGAGTGGGCGGCCGCGAACGCCGCCGCGATCCGCGAGCACGGGCCGTTCGACCTGGTGTCCGCCGACCACGTGGTGATGGGCGGGCCGGTCGCCGCCGCCTCGGGCATGCCCTACACCGTGATCGTCCACGGCTCCGAGCTCGAGTACTCGATGCGCGGCAACGACGACCTGTCAGCGTGGGGCGGCGAGACGCTGCACGACGCGCGGGCCGTGATCGTCGGCTCCGAGCACATCCGCTCGGCGCTCACCGAGATCGTCGGCCCGGTGGACAACGTGCATACGGTGCCGCCCGGGGTGGACGTCGAGCTGTGGGTGCCGCAGCCGCGCGAGCAGGCGTTGGCCGGGCTGCTCGAGGAGGCCCGCAACGATCCGCCGAACCCCGGCAACCGCAACGAGCGCCTCCCCGACGAGGGCAACGCGGAACGGCTGGAGGCGTTCCTGGCCGGCGATCGGTCGACTGTTGTCTACTTCGGCAAGCTGATCGAGAACAAGGGCGTGCAGGTGCTGCTGGACGCCCTGCGCGAGGTGGACGCCCGCGCGGTGATCGTCGGCTTCGGACCCGACCGGCCGAAGTTCGAGCAGCAGGTGGAGGGTATGCCCGTGCTGTTCACCGGGCCGTTCGAGCACCGGCACCTGGTGCACCTGCTGGCGTTCGCCGACGTCTCGGTGGTGCCGTCGATCTTCCCCGAGGCGTTCGGCATGGTCGCCGCCGAGTCTGCGGCGGCCGGCTGCCCGCCGATCGTTGCCCGGCACTCCGGGCTGGCAGAGGTGGCGGCCGGGCTGGAGCAGGCCTACCCGGACGGCATGGGGCAGCTGGCGGGGTTCACGAGCGGAGACAGCGCCGAGCTGGCGGAGCGGATCGGCGAGGTGCTGTCGCTGCCGGACGACCGCCGTGCCGAGCTGCGCGAGGCGGCCCGCCGGGCCTGCGTCGAGCGGTGGAGCTGGTCGAGCGTCGCGCGGCGGATCCTCGCGGCGAGCACGCCGGAGTGACCTACGTGCCGGTGCCGCAGTATCCGTCCCGGCGGATGCCGCCTCGGCGGGCCGACGTCACGCAGCTCCTGGAGACGGTGATGTTCTGCGCGATCGCCACGGTGCTGATCGTGCGCACCGAGCTCTACCTGACGAACTACCCGCAGGTCGGCGGCAACGGCTTGCACATCGCGCACCTGCTCTGGGGCGGCCTGTTGATGCTGGTCGCGCTGAGCATCCTGCTGGCGTTCGTCGTGCAGTCGGCGCGGCGGGTGGCCGCGGTCCTGGGCGGCATCGGCCTGGGCCTGTTCATCGACGAGGTCGGCAAGTTCGTCACTTCTGACAACAACTACTTCTTCAAGCCGGCAGCGACGATCATCTACTGCTTCTTCGTTGCGTTCTTCCTGGTCATCCGTCAAGTTGAGCGGACGCGCGAGTTCACGCACCGCGAGTATCTGCTGAACACGATCGAGGCGGTCAAGGAGCTGCCGATGATGCGGATGAGCGAAGAGCGGCGGCAGCGGGCGCTGCGGATGCTGGAGCGCACGGATCCTGCCGATCCGCTGGTGCCGTACCTGCAGCGGATGCTGGATGACCCGCGCGCGGGGGTGACGCCGCACGTCGGACCGCTGACCCGCGCGGTGCACGCCGTGCAGGCCAGGCTCCGCGCGCTGGTCGCGCTGCCCGAATTCCGCTCGGGGATCATGGTCGTCTTCGCGGCTCACGTGGTCTTCTCCGCAGTCGGCGTGAGCGGGCTGCTCGCGATCACCGAGCCGCACCTGGCAACGCACAGGATCCCGAGGTCGTCCGGCATCCACAGCATTCCGTACACCGACGCCGACCGGCACTTCGTCCAGGTGGCGCTCGCCGTCTCGACGGCCGTCGCGATCGTGCTCACGCTGATCGGCATCGAGCGGCTGCTACGCGGCAGGATGATCAGCGGCTATCTGATGCTGGAGTACGGGCTGCTGGTCTCGATCTTCCTGACCGAGGTCTTCGCGTTCGCCCATTCGCAGTTCGCGGCGGCGCTGGGACTGGTGGTGAATCTGGTGCTCCTGGCGGTCGTGCGGTCGGCGCTGGCGCACGGGCACGACGGGATGGAATACTCCGTCCGGTGAACGAGCACGAGCTGGTCGAGCGCGCCCAGGAGGGCTTGAACGAGGCGGGTGTCCAGGACACGGTCACCGCGGCCGGGATCTTCATGCCGCGCGGGCACTTCGGCGGCGCCTTCGCCGGCGGTCTGGTCGGCGACAGCGTCGGCGGCGCCCTCGGCGGCGGGATGGCCAGCTCGGTCGGCACCGGCTTCGGCGCGATGGCCGGCATGAAGGCGGTCGACGAGGCGTCGGGGCTGCCCGACCGCACCATCGTCGCAGTGTCAGCCTCGAAGGTCTACGGGTTCGACACCGAGCGCGGCCACGGTGGCCGCCATCCCACCGGGCTGATCTTCGCGCTCGACCGCGGCGACCTTGAGGCCAAGGTGCACCAGCGCGTCAACGTCCGGGTGCTCGAGCTGATCCACGGGCCGTCCGGCGATGCCGTCGAGCTCGAGGGCCCGAGGCTGCCCGGCTTCCACGCCGGCTCCGTGATCGACGCCCTGCACAACTCCTAGCCGGACTCACAGGTAGCGCTCGACCAGCTCCCGGATGAAGGGGTTAAGCACATCCTGCGTATGGCCGTAGATCGAGCAGTGGCCCATACCCTCGAACTCGTGGTACTCGCCGTTGGCGGCCAGCTGCGCCACCTCGAGCCCGTCCTGCGGCGGGGCCTGCACGTCCTCGCTGAAGGCGATCACGTGCATCGGCACCGTGCAGCCGGGCAGGCTCGCCGTCTGGTCGTAGAGCAGGCACGCCTCCCACTGCGGGATCAGCGACTTCTCGTTGTCGTCGGTGGAGAGCCAGGACTCGAGGTCGGCCCGCAGCTTCGGCCACAGCTCGCGGTCGCCCAGCACCTTCGCCGGGTACATCATCGCCGCGTTGTGGACGACGGCCATCATCCCGTCGAGGTGGTTGCCCTCCTTGCGCCAGTCGATCTCGGCCTTCTGGTAGTCCCAGCCCCAGCCGGTGCTCAGCGCGCCGGTGCCCATCGTGATGCAGCAGCGCAGGAGATCGGGATAGTCGATCGCGACCTGCTGGACGATCGCCCCGCCCAGCGAGAGCCCGACGATCGCCACCGGCGGGTCGCAGATCGCCTCGATCACCTCGGCCGCGTCCCTGGCGAACGACTCCAGCGGCCAGGGCAGCGCGAGGTCGCACTCGGTCGCGCCGATGCCGCGGTTGTCGAACGTGGTGTTGCGGAAGTCCCCCTCGAAGAACGGGATCTGGTAGGGGTGCCAGTCCGTCGCCAGGCCGCCGCCGCCCGACACCCAGACGATGTCCGGCCCCTCGCCGTGCTGCACGCAGTGCAGCCGCGCCTCGGATCCCTGGACGATCACGACCCGGCTCTGACTGTGACCGTCACCCACTGCACGGCGTTGTTGCAGTAGCCGCCCGTGTTCCACACCGGCTCGAGCGGCTGCCGCCGGCCGGTCTCGTCGGTGGCGGCGCTGCACAGCTCGTAGCGTCCGGGGCCGTCTGGGCGCCACTCGTACGACCAGCCTGCCCACGCGTTGGGGCCGAGCGCCTCGCCGAGCCGCGCGGGCTCCCACGAGCGGCCGCCGTCCGCCGACACGTCGACCGACTCGATGCGCCCCCAGCCCGACCATGCGCGACCCTGCAGCTCGACGGCGCCGCCGTCGACGAACCGCTCGCGGGTCATGAAGTCGGGGATGCCCGGCGGCACCATCAGCGACCGGGGCAGCATGCGGGTGACGGGCGTTCCGGGGTCGTCATCGGAGACCCGGATCGTATAGGCCCGCGCCTGCTGGTACCCGTCGAACGGCTCGCTGACGACGCGGATCGAGCGCAGCCACTTGACGTTGGTCATGCCGTACCACCCTGGCACGACCAGCCGCAGGGGGTGGCCGTGCTGCGGGAGCAACGGCGCGCCGTTTGCCGTGTGCGCCAGCATCACGTCGCCGGCCAGGGCATTGTCCAGGCTGAGGCTCCGCGCGTACGCCTGCTCGACCCCGCCGTCGATGCCGCGGTCGGCGCCCTCGAACACCACCTCGACGGCCTCGTCGAGCACCCCGGCGCGCTCCAGCACGTCGCGGACGCGCACGCCCGTCCACTCCGCGGTGCCCACCGCCTCCAGGTTCCACGGCTGGCTGACGATCCTCGGCCGCACGCGGGCGCGGCCGTTTCCGGCGCACTCCATGGTCAGCGGCTGGGTGAACTGGGGCAGCCCGGCGAGGTCATCGAGCCCGAGCGAGAGCGGCTCGCGCACCGACCCGGTGACGTCCACCCGCCACCCCGCCGCGTCGGCGAACGGCACGTCGAAATGGATCAGCAGGTAGTGCAGTCCGGGCGGGGTCAGCGGGCGGCGCAGCGCCTCCAGCGGCGCCCCGTGGTTGCGCATCGCCAGCTGGATCTCGGCCTGGCTGAACTCGTCGGGCGAGGTCTCCACCCCCACAAGCCTATCGGGGCGTAGGCTCCCACGTGTGCTCCACGAGATCCCCCTCGGCCGCGAGACCATCCACGGCCACTTCTCGGCGTCCCTGCCGCCTGTGCTGACGGTCGATCCCGGCGACTCGGTGCGGTTCCAGGCGCTCGACGCCTGGTGGCGCTGGGTCGGCCCGGACGAGGACTACTTCGACTCGATCGATCCCGTGCTGGACGAGGGGCATCCGCTGACCGGCCCGATCGAGGTGCGCGGCGCACGCGCCGGCGACACGCTGGTCGTGCGGATGGACGAGGTCGCCGTCGGCTCCTGGGGCGAGACGCTGGCCGAGTCGCTGCGCGACCGCTGGCGGCTGGACGCCGCCGCCGGCGTTGGTGTGGACGATCGCGGCGCGGCGGTCTCGCTCGCGCCGTTCCTCGGCGTGGTCGGGATGCCGCCGCCCGAGCCCGGCGTCCACTCGACGATTCCGCCCCGCCGGTTCGGTGGCAACATGGACTGCAAGGAGCTGGTCGCCGGCACGACGCTGTACCTGCCGGTGCCGGTCGACGGCGCGCTGCTCTCCGCCGGCGATGGCCACGCGGCGCAGGGCGACGGCGAGGTGTCGGGAACGGCCATCGAGTGTCCGCTCGACCGCGTCGTGCTGACGCTGGACGTCCGCACCGACCGGCCGCTCGAGCTTCCCGTCGCCCGCACGGACGACGCGTGGGTGACGCTCGCCTTCGACGAGGACCTCGGCCGGGCCGCGGACGACGCCCTGGGGGCGATGCTCGACCTGATGCAGCGCGAGCACGGCCTCGACCGCGACCACGCCTTCGCGCTGGCCAGCGTGGCCGTCGACCTGCGTGTCACGCAGATCGTGAACGGCGTCAAGGGCGTCCACGCAGTGCTGCGCGACGGTGCGATCCGCCTGGCCTGACGGCGTGCCGCGGTGCTCCTGCGCGACCTGATCCGGATCGACACGTCGAATCCGCCCGGCCGCGCGACACCGGCGGCGATGCTGCTGAAGGACTACCTCGAGGCGAACGGCGTGGCCTGCGAGCTGGTGGCCCGCGACCCCGACCGGGCGAACCTGATCGCCTGCATTCCGGGCGCCGGCGAGGGGCCGTCGATGGCGCTGATCGGCCACACCGACGTGGTGCCGGCGAGCGCGGAGGACTGGCGCCACCCGCCGTTCTCGGGCCACCTCGACCGCGACGGTTTCCTGTGGGGGCGCGGCGCGGCGGACATGAAGAACGAGACGGCGACGCGGGCCGTGGCGATGGCCGCCCTGTCCCGCAGCGGCTTTCGCCCGGGCGGAGACCTCGTGTTCATCGCGGAGGCCGACGAGGAGGACGGCACCGAGCGCGTCGGCATGACCTGGCTGGTGCACGAGCGGCCGGACATCGGCACGGACTATGCGCTCAACGAGGGCTCGGCCGAGCGGCTGGTGCTCGCCGACGGCCGCACGGCGATCACCGTCAGCGTGGGCGAGAAGGCGGCGCTCGCGGTGCGCGTCACCGCCCCCTGGGTACGGCGGCCGCGACGACGATGCCCGGCGTCGCCGACGGATCGGTGCCGAGGTTGGCAACGCCGATCTCGCGGATCGCCGGGTACCGCCCGAGGCGGCGCCTGCTGCCCGAGACCGGCGAGCTGCTGGACGCGCTGGTCGGATCTGCGGACGGTGGTCTGGACTCGGCGATCGCAGAGCTGGAGGCGCTGAACCCGGCGTTCGCCGAGCTGCTGACGCCGCTGTTCGCCACGACGATCGCCCCCACCCGGCTACACCGTTCGCCGGCGCTGAACGTGATGCCCGCGCGGGCCAGCGTCGACTGCGACTGCCGCCTGCTCCCCGGCGACTCCGAGGGCGACCTGCTGGGCGAACTGGCGGAGGCGCTGGGCGATGACGTCCCGCACGAAATCGAGATCATCGATGCCACCCTGACCGGTGGCAGCATCTCGCCGGCCGAGTCACCGCTCTTCGAATTCTGCCGGGACTTCTTCGCCGCCAACGATCCTGCTGCGGTCGTCGTCCCGACGATCCTCAACGGCTACACGGACTCGCACCCGATGCGCGAGGCCTTTGGCACCGTTGCCTACGGCGTGTGGCCGGTGCGACGCACCCCGTACGAGGTGGTGGCCGCCGGCGTCCACGGCGCCGACGAGCGGATCCACGTCGACGACCTGGGCTATGCGACCCGGTTCCACATCGAGGCCTACCGCGCGATCGGTGCGCTGCGCTGAATCGGATCAGGCCAGCGCGCGCTGCTTCAGGCGCTCGTATTCCTCGTCGGTGATCGCCCCGGTCGATCGGAGCTCGGCCAGTTTGGCGATCTCGTCGGCCGTCGACTGCGGGCTGCCGCCGCTCTCGACGCGCATCGCCTGCTCCATCACCCGCCGGTCGGCCGGCGTCAGCTTGGGGCGGGCGATCAAGTAGACCAAGATCCCGACCAGCGGCAGCACGAACACAAACAGCAGCCAGCCGGCCTTGTGCCATCCGCTCAGGTCGTCGCGGCGGAAGACGTCCGCGAAGACGGCGATGAACATCCAGATCAGCATGAACCAGAAGAACAGGACGACCAGCGACTCGACGACGTCGATCACCGTGAACTCGAGCAGCACCATGCCGATCAGTCTCGCACAGCCACCGTCCGCCGCGACCGGTGGATCAGCTCCAGGGCCAGCGTGGCCTCGACCAGGCCCACCGCCACGCCGACCGCAGCCCCGAGCGCGGCGTTGGCCACGAACGCGGCGAACAGGGGATGGTCGCGATCGAGCACCGAGACCCCATGCACCAGCGCCGTCTCGATCGCGATCGGCAGCGTCACGCACCGCGCCGTCAGCCAGAACCGCGGCCGTACCAGCGCCGCCGACCGGCGGAGCGATGTGAACGCCGGCGCGCCCTCGGAGACGATCACCGCGCCGGACAGCGACAGGAACGTGAACACGGCCAGTCCCGGCAGCACGAAGAACGCGACCCCGGCGGCCGTCAGCACCGATGTCACCAGGTCGGCGATCAGCAGCGACACCAGGGGCAGCCTGCGGATCGCCACGCCCAGCGTGCGGTGGGCGGCGCCGTGCTGGTGTTCGGCGACCGTGTGCTCGACCAGCCCGCCGAACAGCACCAGGCCGCCCGCGGACAGGCCCGCCGTCGCCGCGACGGCGACGCCCAGCGCCGACACCGCCGACCGCTCGTGGCCGCTCAGCTCGCCCGCCGCCAGCTGCACGACGGCCTCGACGACGCCGGACAGCCCGAACACGACGATCCCGATCGCCGTGACCAGCCAGAACCGCGATCGGTACGTCGCCCACGCGCGGCGGTAGACCCACGCGGTGGTCAGCGCCGGCGGCTCAGTCGTGGCGGTGCTCGCTCGGCAGCGAAGCGCCCTCGATGGGACCGTCGGTCACCGCTCGATTGTCGCACACCGGCCCTCCGTCCGGCCTCGGCCAACGGTGTTGACAACAGCGTTGCGATGTGGCACCCTGCGCCGATCATGAGCGCCGGAAAGACCCGTCGACCCTCACGCCTCGACCGGGAGAGCATCGTGGACGCGGCCTTCGCGGTCGCCGAGGACGCGGGACACCGCGGCCTGACGATGCGGCGGGTGGGCGCCGAGCTGGGCGCAGATCCGACGGCGGTCTACCGGCACTTCCGCAACAAGGACGAGCTGATCACGGCGATGGCCGACCGGCTGTTCGGCGAGGTGATCGAGCACTACCCCGACGGGCCGTGGCGCGAGGGGTTGCGCAACGGCATGCTGATGGGCCGGCGGGTGTACCGCCGGCATCCCGGCTTCGCCGAGGCGCTGGCGGCGACGCCGGACGACACGCCGAACCTGGAGCGGATCGCCGAGCGCGTGCTCGGGCTGCTCCGCAAGGCCGGGCTGACCGACGGCGACGCCGTCCTCTTCTACCACCTGATCACCAACTACGTGGCCGGCACCGGCGTGTTCGAGGCGGTCGCCGACGAGGCGGGCGAGGAGTCGTGGCAAGACCGCACCCGGCGGGTCTACTCGGCGCTCCCGCCCGACCGCTTCCCGAACTGCGTTGCCCTGGCGCCGCACATGTACCCCGATCCCGACCTCGTCTTCGACACGGGCGTCGAGCTTGTGCTCGACGCGATCGAGGCGCGGGTCGGCCGAGCCCAGGAGGGCCGTCGATGACCGAGCTGCACTACCTCTCCGCCGCCGAGGCGATCGCCCGGTTCCGCTCGCACGACCTCTCGCCGGTCGAGCTGCTCGACGCCGTGATCGCCCGCGCCGAGCAGGTGGAGACGACGGTGAACGCGCTCTGCCACACGTTCCACGACGAGGCCCGCGCGCAGGCGCGGCAGGCCGAGGCGCGGTACATGGGCAAGGGCGAGCAGCCGCGGCCGCTCGAAGGCATCCCCACCGCGATCAAGGAGGAGGAGGCGGTGGCCGGCCAGCCCTGGACTCAGGGCTCGCTGATCCACAAGGATCTGGTCGCCAAGGAGTCGTCCAGCTTCGCGCAGCGGATTCTCGACTCGGGCGCGATCGTCCACGCGCGGACGACGGCCCCGGAGTTCTCGTGCGCGGCGTTCACCCACTCTCGCATCCACGGCGTCACCCGCAACCCGTGGAACCCGGAGTTCGCCGTCGGCGGCTCGTCCGGCGGCTCGGGCGCCTCGCTGGCGTCGGGCACCTCAACGCTGGCCAGCGGCTCGGACATCGGCGGCTCGATCCGGATCCCGGCATCGTTCAACGGCGTGGTCGGGTTCAAGCCGCCGTTTGGGCGTGTGCCGCAGGCCGCGCCGTTCAACCTCGACGTCTACTGCCACTGCGGCCCGATGGCGCGCACCGTCGCCGACTGCGCGCTGTTCGAGAACGTGCTCGCCGGGCCGCACCCCCACGACCACGTCTCGCTGCGCCCCAAGCTCGAGATCCCCGAGCAGCTGGACGGCGTGCATGGCCTGCGGATCGCCGTCTCGCCCGATCTCGGCGGCTGGCCGACCGACCCGGAGATCGTCGCCAACACGCTGGCCACGGCCCAGGCGCTGCGCGAGGCCGGCGCGATCGTCGAGCAGGTCGACCTGGACATCCCGCGCGACATGGTCGACCGGGCCTCGGCCATTCACTTCCATCTGATCTTCGCGACGTACGTCGGCGAGGTGGCAAGGGAGCACGGCGACCTGATGACCGACTACGCAATCGAGTTCGCACGCCAGGCGGACGAGCAGGCGGACGGGGCGACGATGCTCGAGGAGATCGCCATCGAGGCGAAGCTCTACGTCCCCGTGGGCGAGCTGCTGGAGGACTACGACGCCCTGATCTGCCCGACCGTCAACACGCGCGGCCTCGCCGCCGGCGACGGCTACGTCGGCCGCGGCATCGAGGTCGGCGGCGTCGACCTGCCGCACTACTTCGACTCGATCCCGACGCCGGTGTTCAACATCCTCAGCCGCTGCCCGGTGCTGGCTGTGCCGTCGGGCTTCGCCGACAACGGGGTGCCCACCGGCATCCAGATCGTCGGCCGCACGTACGACGACGTCACCGCGTTCCGTGTGGGTGCCGCCCTGGAGCTGCTGCGCCCGTGGCTCGACCGGCCGGAGCGGCAGCCCGCGTTCGCGGCGGGGGCGGCCTGATGGCCATCGACCTCGAGTGCGATCCCGACGACCTGGTCGAGCTGCCGCTGCTGCAAACGATCGTGGACGGCGAGACTGTGTGCCGGTCCGATGGCTGAGCCGCGACGCGCACGCGAGCTGGGCATCCCGTTCGACGGGACGCCCGGGCCGCTGAACGCGATTACCGACGTGCCGGGCGTGGAGGTCGGGTGCGCCACGCTGGTCGACGGCGAGGACGTCCGCACGGGCGTCACGGCGATCCACCCACGTGGCCGCGAGCACCCGGCCGACCCCTGTGCCGCGGCGACCCACAGCCTGAACGGCAACGGCGAGATGACGGGAATCGCGTGGATCGCCGAGTCGGGCACGGTGTCGATGCCGGTGACGATCACCAACACGCATGCGGTCGGCGTTGCCCACCGGGCGACCATCGACTGGGCGGTGACGCGGTTCCCCAACCTGGGCGAGCTGTGGCTGCTGCCGGTCGCCGCGGAGACCTACGACGGATACCTGAACGACATCAACGGCGGACACGTCACGGAGCAGGTCGTCCGGTCGGCGCTCGACGGGGCGCGTCCGGGCCCGGTCGAGCTGGGCTCCGCCGGCGGCGGCACCGGGATGAACTGTTACGGATACAAGGGAGGCAACGGTTCGGCCAGCCGTGTGATCGAGGCGCCGGGCGGCCCGTACACGGTCGGTGTATTCCTGCAGTGCAACTTCGGCTCGCGGCACGAGCTGCGGATCGCCGGAGTTCCCCTGGGTGCGACGCTGGCCGACGACGACCCGCTGGGCGAATGGGAGCCCGCGGCGCACGGCGCCGGGTCGGTGATCGGCGTCGTGATCACCGACGCCCCGCTGCTGCCGCAGCAGTGCGCTGCGCTGGCCCGGCGCGTGCCGCTCGGGCTGGCCCGCACCGGCACCAGCGGCTCCCACTACTCCGGCGACCTGTTCCTCGCCCTGTCGACCGCCAATCGCGGCGCGTTCCTGACCCAGGGCGCGCTCGCGTCGCTGGAGTTCCTGCCCTGGTCGGCGGTGGACGCGCTGCACGAGGCGGTCGTCCGCGCGATCGAGGAGGCGGTCGTGGACGCGCTGGTCGTGAACCGTGAGATGACCGGCCGCGCGGGAAACCGGACGCCGGCGCTGCCGGTCGACCGGGTGCTCGCGGAGTTGCGTTCGAGGAACGTCCTGGGGTAGCGTCGGGGCGTGGCCACCGATCTCGGTTCGCGGCTCGACCAGGGGATCACGCTCCCCTTCGACTGGTTCTCAGATCCCGGGATCTACCGGCTCGAGCAGCGCCGGGTGTTCGCCGACAGCTGGCTCTACGCCGGGGTCGCCGACTGGGTGGCCGAGCCGGGGCAGTTCTTCACCTGCCGCGCGGGGCTGGTGCCCGTGGTCGTCGTCCGCGACGAGGACATGCGCCTGAACGCGTTCGTCAACATCTGCCGCCACCGGGCGACCGAGGTCGCGCAGGGACGCGGCAAGCGGATGACCTTGCAGTGCCCGTACCACGCCTGGACGTACGGGCTGAACGGCTGTCTCCGGCACGCGCCGCGCAGCGAGCGCGAGGAGGGGTTCGACCCGGACGACTACGGCCTGCTGCCGGTGGGCGTCGAGACGTGGGGGCCGTTCGTCTTCGTCAACCGCAACCGGGACGCGCCGCCGCTGGAGACCTACCTGGGCCGGATGCCGCAGATCCTGGCCGACGCCGGTATCGACTTCAGCCGGCTGCGGTTCCACGACCGGTCGGAGTGGGAGGTGGCCGCGAACTGGAAGGCCGTGGTCGAGAACTACCTCGAGTGCTACCACTGCCCGACGGCGCACCCCGACTTCTCGAAGGTGATCGACGTCGACCCCGACTCGTACAACCTGACGTCGGACGAGTGGTTCTCCAGTCAGATCTCACATACGCGCGAGGGCGTCCAGCGCCGCGACCTGCCCTACAACCCGGACGGCGAGATCGCCGAGGCGCACTTCCACTGGCTGTGGCCGACGTTCACGATCAACGTCTTCCCCGGCAGGCCGAACCTCGGCGTGCTGTGCTTCCTGCCCGCTGGCCCCGGCCGGACGATGACCGTCACCGACCACTTCTACGCGGAGGACGTGTCCGAGGAGGAGATCGCCTCGATCCAGGAGTTCGGGAGCCAGGTCGGACGCGAGGACCAGGGGCTGGTCGAGTCGATCCAGCGGGCCGCGGAATCGGGCGGCCTGACCGAGGGCAGGCTGATGCTCTCCAGCGAGCACCTGATCCAGCACTTCCAGCGCCTCGTCGAGCGGGCGCTTGCCTGACCGTCGCTAGCGCAGCGCCAGCAGCAGGACGACGCCTGCCACCACGGAGCAGCCCAGCACGACGGGGATGACGACGCGATAGCCGAGAAGAGACCCCATGTGGTCAGGATCGGCCCGCGGGCGCGGCATCGAAACCCCCGGTTGGGGCAGATGCCAGAGCCGCCCTGATTTGGCGGCCTATGCCCTCGGCGTCCAGGCCGAACTGGCGGTCGTGCTGCTGCGGCGTGCCGTACTCCCGGGGTACCCGGCGGGGGACGCCGATCGAGCGTATCCGCGACGCGCGGTTGGCCAGCGCCTCGGTGACGGGTGCGGCAAGCGTGCCGCTGTGGAACGGCTCGACGACGATCACGTCCGGGGCGTCGGCCGCCTCGCGAGCCAGTGTGCCTCCGTCCAGTGGCCAGACCGTCGTCGCGTAGAGCACCGTCAGGTCGAGATCGCCGGTCGCCTCGATCACGCGGTTGAGCATCGGCCCGACGGCCAGCACCGTGCCGTCGTCTCCGCGCCGGACGACGTCGATCCGGCCGGGCTCGACGTCGCGCGGCCGGGCGTTGGCGATCGCCTGCGTGCGCAGATACGTCAGGTCGTCGCCCGCCAAGGCGTGCCGGAGCAGCGTGTCGACCTCGGCCGGATGGCCGGGGACGACGATCCGGATGCCGGGGATCGTCGCCAGCGCCTGCACGTCGCCCGGCGAGTAGTGCGTCGCCCCGTCCGTGCCGTAGTCGTAGGAGGCGCCCGTCGAGAACAGCGTGCCGCCCAGCTCCTGGTTGCCGAAATCGAGCTTGACCTGCTCCAGCGCGCGCTCCGCCAGGAACGGCGTGATCGTGTGCGCGACGGGATGGAAGCCTTCGAGCGCGAACCCGGCGGCGACTCCGACCATCGTCTGCTCCATGATGCCGACGTTGACGGCGCGCAGCGGGTCGTGGGCGAACGCGCGCTCGAAGTAGTCCGTGCTGATCTCGGCGAGCACGATCGCGATCCGGTCGTCCTCGAGGAACGCGTCGGTCACCGTGGCGGCCGCCTGCTGGCGCATGGTGAGCTCCATCAGCCGGCCCCGATCTCGGCGACGACCGCAGTGGGGACGTCGGGGCGGCGCTCCAGCGCGCGGCGCAGCGCCCCGTGGTTGCGGCCGTCGACCGGCACAGCGTCCCAGCCGAACGCGCGCAGCCTGGCGTCGATCGGGGACAGCGGGATCGTGCTCGAGTGGTTGTCGATCACGAGCAGCGTCAGGTTGCCGAGGCCGAGGTGCGGCGCCAGCATCACCGCCTCCCAGTTCGAGCCCTCGTTGAGCTCCGCGTCGCCGGTGAGGACGACGACCTGCGGCTCGTGCTGACCCCGGGCGCGAAGCGCGAGAGCGCTGCCGATGGCCATCGGCAGCCCGTGTCCCAACGAGCCCGTGGACACCTCGACACCCGGGACGAGCAGCCGGTCGGGATGCCCGCCCAGCTTCCCGCCCCAGGTGATGAACCGCGGCAGCCAGTCCTCGGGAAAGAACCCGCGCCAGGCGAGCACGGCGTAAAACGCCGCCGGCCCGTGTCCCTTGGAGAGGAAGAAGCGATCGCGATCCTCCCAGGCGGGTCGCGACGGGTCGACCCGAAGCACGTCCCGGTAGGCGACCAGCAGCGCATCCAGCGTCGAGTAGCTCGACGCCTCGTGCTTCTCGTCGCCTGTGGCGAGCGCCGCCAGCCTGACGATCTCTGCGCGGTCGGAATCCATGGAGGCAACCTAGATCCCGGCGCCGCCCGCCGCCACGGGCGCAGGGCTGAACCGCGCCTCCTCCATTCGACCGAGAGGGCTTCGGTGTGCGAGCATCTCTCGATGAACCGCGCACCTGCCGATGGAGTCAGCCAGACCATGCTCGATCTGAGCGAGATCCCGATCGTCGACAACCACTGCCACGGGCTGTTCGCGGCCCCTGGCGCGCTGACCGTCGCCGACTACCGGCACCGGTTCTCGGAGTGCGCCGGCGAGCCGTTCCCGCCCGACCACACGTCGACCGCACCGCACTACCTGTGGGCGCTGCGCCAGGTCGCCGGGGTGCTGGGGTGCGATCCGGACGAGGAGTCGGTGCTGGCCCGCCGCGCCGAGCTGGACGACGACGAGCTGGCCGCGCGGTTCCTGCGCTCGGTGAACATCGACTGGCTGCTGGTCGACGACGGCTACCCCGATCCGGCGCAGGTGCTGCCGCGTGAGGATCTGGCGGCGCGAGGCGGGTTCCGCGTCGGCTGGGTCGAGCGGGAGGAGGTCGTGGCCGGCCGGCTGACGGCCGAGCACGAGCGATTCGCGGACTTCGACGAGGCGCTCGTCGAGCACCTCGACTCGGCGCGCGATCGCGGCGTGATCTCGTTCAAGAGCGTGGCCGCGTACCGCAGCGGGCTGATGATCGAGCGGCCGTCGCGGGCCGACGCCAAGGCGGCGTTCAAGCAGATGCACCGGGACGGGTCGGAGCGGCTGGAGCGCAAGCCGCTGGTCGACCACGTCGTGCACCGAGTGATGGAGGCCGCCTCCGATCAGGAGCTGCCCGTGCAGTTCCACACGGGGTACGGCGACGCCGACGCCGACCTGCGCCTGGCCGATCCTTTCCACCTCGCACCGCTGGCCCGTGAGTACCCGGACGTCAACCTGGTGCTGCTGCACGGCGGGTATCCGTTCAGCGGCCACCTGGCGGTGCTCGCCGCGACCTACGCGAACATCTACGCGGACGTCTCCTACGGCATCCCGTTCCTGACCAGCCACCAGCTGTACACCGTGACGCACACGCTGCTCGGCCCGGCGCCGGCCTCGCGGGTGCTCTACAGCTCCGACGCGGTCGGGATCCCCGAGCAGCACTGGCTGGGTGCCGTGCGCGGCCGCCGGGCGATCGGCGCGGCGCTCGGCGACATGGTCGTGCTGGGCGACATCACCGCCACCCAGGCGCGTGGCCTGGCCGAGCTGATCCTGCGCGGCAACGCCGTGCGGATCTACGACCTGTAACCGCGAGCCTGACCCCTGGCACATGCAGCTGCGGTAGGTTCCGCCACGTGCGCGGCTTTGCCAGCGACAACTACGCCCCGGCCCACCCGGCCGTGCTCGAGGCGATGGCCCGGGCCAACTCCGGCCAGGCGGCCGCGTACGGCTACGACGAGCACACCGAGCGGGCAACGGCGCTGATCCGCGAGGAGTTCGGCGACGACACCGAAGTCCGCTTCGTCTTCAACGGCACGGCCGCCAACGTTCTGTGCCTGCAGACGATGGTGCGCCCCCACCAGGCCGTGATCTGCGCCGCCAGCTCGCACGTCAACATGGATGAGTGCGGCGCCCCCGAGCGTTTCCTCGGCTCGAAGCTGCTCGACGTGCCGGCGCCGGACGGGCGGCTGACGCCGGCGCTCGTCGACGTCCACGCCCGCTCGTTCGGCGACGAACACCGCGTCCAGCCGGCGGCGGTGACAATCGCCCAGACAACGGAGATGGGCACGGTGTACTCGCCCGGCGCGCTGCGCGAGCTGGCCGACCACGTGCATCGGCTGGGCATGCTGCTGCACCTGGACGGGTCGCGCCTGGCGTACGCCGCCGAGGCGCTCGGCTGCTCGATGCGGGAGGCCAGCCGCGACGCGGGGGTGGACGCAGTCAGCCTGGGCGGCACGAAGATCGGCGCGGTCGGCGCCGAGGCCGTCCTGCTGTTCCGCCCCGAGCTGATGCCGGACATCGCCTTCATGCGCAAGCAGTCGATGCAGCTGGCGTCAAAGATGCGCTACGTCGCCGTGCAATTCGAGGCGCTGCTCACCGAGGATGTCTGGCGAGCCAACGCGAGCAACGGCAACCGGATGGCGAAGCTGCTCGCCGATCTCGTCGGCGGCGTCGTCGAGATCACCCAGCCGGTCGAGGCGAACGCCGTATTCGCCCGGCTCCCGGCTGCGGCGGTGGAGTCGCTCCAGCAACGCTTCGCCTTCCACGTGTGGGACGAGCGCACCGGCGAGGTGCGCTGGATGACCGCGTGGGATACCACCGAGCAGGACGTGCGCGACTTCGCGGTGGCGGTGTCGGAGGTCGTAGGCCAGACCGCCGCGCGGTAGTCTCGTCGGCATGGCCTCGGCGACCACCTGGACGAACTGGGCGGGCAACCAGTCGTGCGCCCCGGCGCGGATCGTGCGGCCCCGCGACGAGCACGAGATCGCGGACGCCGTCCGCTCGGCTGTGGACGACGGGCTCGGCGTGCGCGTGCTCGGAACGGGCCACTCGTTCTCGCCGGTGATCGGCACCGACGGCGCGCTACTCGATCTCTCGGCGCTGGCCGGCGTGATGTCCGTCGACGCCGACCGGTCGGCCGTGACGGCGCTGCCAGCGACCACGGTCGGCATGTTCGGCGATCCGCTCTGGGATCTGGGCTTCGCGCTCCACAACCAGGGGGACATCGCGACCCAGCAGATCGCCGGCGCTGTGGCGACCGGCACCCACGGCTCGGGAGTCGAGCTGGCCGGCCTGTCGGGGATGGTGCGCGCGATGCGGCTGATCACCGCCGCCGGCGACGTGCTCGACATCGGCGCCGATCAGCCCGATCTGCTGCACGCGGCGCAGGTCGCGATCGGCATGCTCGGGGTGATCACCCGGATCGAGCTCGAGGTCGTGCCCGCACATCGTCTTGCGGAACGCATCGAGCACATGCCGTACGCCGAGGTGATGGCACGCTGGGACGAGCTGACCGCGTCGCACCGGCACTTCTCGTTCTTCTGGCTGCCGTCCGAGGAGTCCGCGGCCATGTACGGGCTCGCGACGCCTGCAGGGACAACGCTGACTGACACCTGCTACGTCAAGATCTACGACCTCGCCGAGTCCGACCGGCCAGACGAGGAGACGCCCGGCAGGAGGGTCGACCGCAGCTACCGGATCTACCCGATGGAGTTCGAGCCGAACTTCCACGAGCTCGAGTACTTCGTGCCGCTCGACCGCGCCGTGGACGCCGTCGCCGCGATGCGCGAGCTGATGCTCGGCAGCCTGCCCGACTCCGTGTTCCCGATGGAGGTGCGGACGACCGCGGCGGACGAGGCGTACCTCTCGCCCGCCTACGGCTCGGCGACCGTCGTGATCTCGGTGTCAGGGGTGCCGGGAACAGCCTACGAGCCGTATCTGCGGGCGGTCGACGAGACGCTCCGCCCGTTCTCGCCGCGCGTGCACTGGGGCAAGCTCCACTTCCTGACGCGCAACCAGCTGCTGGAGCGCTATCCGGCGGCCGGCGACTTCATCGAGACACGCCGGCGGATCGATCCCGGCGGCGTGTTCCTGAACGATCATCTGCGCCCGCTCTTCGCCTGACCGTCAGAGCACGCGGACGAGCAGAAGGACGATCAGGACGACCAGGATCAGCCCGACGATGCCGATGCCGGTGCCGAGTGCGAGAAGAGGAATGGTTGCAAGCATGGCGCCGGCCGTACCCGCATGCGCCGCGTTGCAAACGGCCGCATCGTATTCTCCGATGCCATGCCCGCCGCCGTCCGTCGCGCCCGTACGTCCGACGTTCGCCAGATCCAGCGCCTCGTCCAGGGCTACGTCGATCAGGGCATTCTGCTGGGCAAGCAGCTGGTCACCCTGTTCGAGGACGTACCCGACTTCGTCGTTGCCGAGCTGGACGGCAGGGTTGTCGGCTGCGGCGCCGTCCATGTGATGTGGGAGGACCTCGCCGAGATCCGCACCGTGGCCGTCGAGCCGGGGGCGCGCGGCCAGGGTATCGGTGACCTGGTGGTCTCCCGGCTGGTGGAGCACGCCCGCGAGCTCGGCGTCCGCCGCGTGTTCGTGCTGACGTTCGAGGTGCGGTTCTTCGGCCGCCACGGGTTCCACGAGATCGACGGCACCCCCGTGCAGCCCGAGGTGTACGACGAGCTCCGCCGGTCATACGACGAGGGCGTCGCCGAGTTCCTCGACCTGCCCCGGGTCAAGCCCGACACGCTGGGCAACAGCCGCATGCTGCTCGAGCTGTAGCGCTACCGCTACTCCGGCGTCGGCGTCATGCCGTACACGAAGAACGCCGGCTCGTCACCGATGTTCTTCAGGTGGTACGTCCATCCGGGCGCGAGGTACACGCTGTCGTCGGGGCCGACGTCGAAGTGCCCCTCGTCCCAGGTCAGGCGCAGGCGGCCGCGGATGATGAAGTAGGTCTCGTCGACCGGGCCGTACCAGTGGTCGTCCTCCGCCATGTCGTTGGCATCCCGCGACGACCACCAGTTGGTCTCCTCGCCGGGGTCGAGCCAGCTTGCGCCCAGCAGCAGGTTCGAGCCGCAGCGCTTGCGGGTGACGATGCGGGCGATCCGCACCCTCGTCACCGCCTGCTCGGCCGGAATCACCGGCACGTCCTCGAGCGGGATCACCATCGGCTTCGGTCCATCGGTCATTCGGGCACCTCCTCGTGGACGGGGCACGGTAGCCTCTCATGCACGTGGCGAGGGTGATCGTGATCGGCGCGGGGTTCGCCGGCCTGCGGGCCGCGCGCGACCTCGCCGAGGCGGGCGTCGAGGTGACGCTGCTTGAGGCCCGCGACCGCGTCGGCGGCCGCACCTGGACGCGGCCGTTCGCCGGCGACGGCCCGCCGGTGGAGATCGGCGGATCGTGGTTCACGGCGGAGCATGAGCTCGCGCCGGCCGAGCTCGCCCGCTACGGCATCGACGTGCGCACCTGGGGTGCGCCGAGCGTCTGCCGCTGGCGCACCGGCGGCGTCCTGCGCGACTCGCTGCCCGTGCCGTTCGAGCAGCTCGGCGAGCTCGACCGCGCGCTGGCAACCCTCACCGCCGATGCGGCGGCCGGCACCGCCGGCGGGGAGTCCTTCGCCGCCTACCTGTCCAGGCTCGGCCTGCCCGCCGAGGTGATCGAGTTCGTGTCCGCGTGGTGGGTGATGATCGGCGGCACCGCGCCGGACCGTGGCGCAGTGATCGACGCGCTCGCGGTGATCCGCTCCCACGGGGGCGTGACCGGGCTCCTGACCGCGCTCCGCCACTCGCCCGTGCAGGGCTGGTCGGCGCTGTCCGCGGCGATGGCGGCGACGCCCGGTGTGCAGCTGCGCACCGGCACGCCGGCGGCGGCTCTCCGTCAGGATGCTGCCGGGGTCGATGTTGTCACCGGCAGCGGCGACGTCGTCCGCGGTGATCTGGCGATCGTCGCCCTGCCCGTCAACCTGCTCCCGCACCTGTCGTTCGATCCTCCGTTGCCTGCACAGACTGCCGCTGCGGGCGGCACGAACGCCGGTAGGGCGATCAAGCTCTGGGTGCGCGCACGCGGCGCGCCTCAGGGTGCGCTGGCGGCCGGCCTGGGGGAGGGCATCCACTGGATGATCGGCGACCGCGAGCTGGACGGCGATGTGCTGATGCTGGGGTTCGGCTATCAGGATCCCGCGTTCGACCCCGCGGAGCGCGAGCACACCGAGCGGGCGCTGCACGCGTTCTTCCCCGAGGCGCAGCTGGTTGCCTGGGACTGGCACGACTGGAACGGCGATCCGTGGGCCCGCGGGACGTGGGCGACCGCCTCGGTCGGCGCGCCCGACCTGCTCACACCCGAGCGCTTCCGGCCGCACGGCCGGGTCGCGTTCGCGACGTCGGACGTCGCCTCGGCCGAGCCCGGCTGGATCGAGGGCGCCCTGGTGTCCGGCGCCGAGGCGGTGGTCTGGGCCTCCGCCTTCGCCGAGGGTTGACGCCGGCCGGGGCGGGGTACCGCCTCGCGCACACGGAACCCGAAGTGAAGGAGTGGACATGGGCGAGAAGACCGACCAGATCAAGGGCAAGGCCAAGGAGCAGGCCGGCCGCGCGACCGACGACAAGAGCCTCGAGCGCGAGGGCGAGATGGATCAGGCGGAGGGCAAGCTCAAGGAGGGCGCCCGTAAGGTCGAAGAGGGTGTCCGCAAGGCTCTCTAGGTCGATTGCGCACAGTGCTTGTTGTTTGCGTCTCGTCATCGCCGGGCAGTCCACCCGGCGATGACGCATTTTGGAGACAATTCGCACCGGCTCAGTGCGAGCGAATCGGCACAGCGGTGGATCGCGACGATCGTTGTCGTTGCGGTCGTCGTCGCGGGCGTGATCGGAGCGCTCGTGTTCGGGTGGGTCGGCGTGGCGATCGCCGTCCCGGTCGGGCTGGTGCTCGTGCTGCTGCTGGGGTCGGTCATTGGCACGGCAGCGGAGTGACACGCTCGAGCGGCGTTCATGCATGAGACCCCGCCGACTAGGGTATCCAGAGCCGATGGTGAGTCCCTGTGAGATGACGCTGCGTCTGGCGGCAACCGTGGAGTCAGTACGGGCGGCGCGCCACGCGGTCGACGCAATCGATCAGCTCCACGATTACGACGAGGCGGCGTTCAACACACGGCTACTCGTCACGGAGCTGGTCGGGAACAGCGTCCGTCACGCGGGGCTTGCGCCGGCGGACATCATCACGATCGACCTCGAGGTTCGTCCGGGCACGGTGCGCGTCGAGGTGCGCGACCCAGGGCCCGGCTTCAGCCGGCCGGCATTCGACGACCAGCCGCCGCTTGGCACGTCCGGCCGCGGGCTGTACCTGGTCGACGCGCTCGCCGACCGCTGGGGCGTCAGCCGGACGCCCGGCGGCGAGGCGCGGGTCTGGTTCGAGATCGACATTTAGCCGCTTCTCAGGGGATGACGTGGACGGTGCGGCTGATCATCGTCATGTCGAGCACGCGCCGGATCGCCGGTGACGTGCACAGCAGCTCGAGACGGCCTCCGCGTCCCGTCATCCGCTGAGCGCAGCTGAGGATGACGCCGAGGGCGGTCGAGTCCAGGAATGCGACGTCACTGGCGTCCAGCCGGACGACGTCCACCGGCTTCGCCTCGGCCTCGTCGAGCGCCCGGCGCAGAGCGTCCGCCGATCCGATGTCGAGCTCGCCGTGTACTCGCACGACAACCAGCCGCTCCTCGAGCTGCTCCTGCTCGAACTCGGGCTGGTCGCCTGCCGGTGGGTTGTCAGGTTGGGTCATCTGATTCGTCACGTACCCGCGGTCACGGGTGAGAAAACGGATCGACTATGCTGGATCGCGGTGACATCTGCAAGCCCCATTGATCTCGAGCGCGACGGCGAGGTCACGGTTGTGGTCATGCGAGGCGAGCACGACCTGTCGACTGCGGACGCGCTCCGAGAGACGCTTGACGAGGTTCGCGACCAGCGAAGTCCCTTCGTCGTCGACCTGACCGAGACGACCTTCATCGATTCCGCGGTGCTCAGCGTCCTGATCGCGGAGCACGATCGCGCCGCGGCGGCCGGAACCGCCGTCGGGTTCGCCGTGGGGGAGGGCGCGGGGCACGCGGTCCGCCGGATCGTGGATCTCACCGGTCTGTCCTCTGTGCTCCCCATCGCGGATAGCCGCGCTGCGGCCATGCAGGCGATCCGCGGATCGGGGTAGGCCGATGCGCGGTCAGGCGGGTAGCGATTGCGCGAACCGCACGACCGTGCCCGGCCCGTCGGCCCGGGGCGCGACGTCGAGCCGCGAACAGAGCTGCCGGAGCAGCGGCATGCCGAAGCCGAGGCCGCCGATCGCGGTCTCCGCACCGCGTCCGTGGTCGGAGACGCTGACCTCGAACTCGTCGTCCGACGTCCGGAATGCGATCTCGACCGTCCCGCCGGCGTCCGGGGTGTGCTCGATCGCACTGGCGCAAGCCTCCGAGAGCACCAGCTTGAGATCGTCCAGCGCTTCGTCGGTCAGCGGCAGGCCGGCGCCGACGCCCATCAGCACCATCCGGCAGACCGTCAGCATCTCGGCGTCCGCCGGGACGACGAGCTCGGCCACCAAACTGAGATTGTCCGAACGGGACATGGCATGAACCGTACCCTGACGCTCCGGCTGATGAACACGCCCGGCCGCGCGGAGATCGCTCGGCAGGCCGTGATCGCCCTCGCGGTGCGGGCGGGCATGCCGCCGCTGGCTGCCGACAGGGCCGGATCGAACGTGGGGTCGGTGGTCGCGGCGTGCGACGGCGCCGACCTCTCGATCCTCGCCGAGATCGGCCCGTCCGGTGCCGATCTGACACTGATCGGCGGCGACGACGGCTGGCGCCGCGAGGCGGTGGCGGCCCTGGACGCGTATGGCGCGCGAACCGACGCCGACGCGGTGGCGCTGCGCCTCGCGCGAACGCCTCTTCGCCCCGTGTGAGGACGTGTTTGCTCCGCTCCGGAGGCGGGTAGCCCGGGTTGCATGACCGATTCAACGCGCACCCAGACCCCTGCCGGAAAGACCCGCGACCAGCTGATCCTCGAGTACGCGCCGCTTGTGCGGGGGATTGCGCGGCGGTATGTGGGGCGGGGGTTTGGGTTTGAGGATGTGTGTCAGTCGGGGTATTTGGGGTTGATTCAGGCGGTGGATCGGTTTGATGCTTCGCGTGGTGTGCCGTTGGAGCGGTATGCGGCGCGGATGGTTGAGGGTGAGATCATGCATTTGTTTCGGGATCGGGGTTGGAGTGTGCGGGTGCCTCGGTCGTTGCAGGAGTTGTCGCGGCGGGTTGGTCCGGTGGGTGTGGGGTTGGCGCAGGTGTTGGGGCGTGAGCCGTCGAGTGAGGAGTTGGCGGAGGCTCTTGATGTGAGTGTGGAGTTGGTGTGTGAGGCGTTGGTGGTGCGGCGGGTGTATGTGGCGGAGTCGTTGTTTGGTCGGGGTGAGGATGGTCAGTGGGGGGTTGAGGTTGGGCCTGCGGGTGGGGTGTTGAGTGAGCTTGATCCGGGGTTTGTGGGGGTTGAGGATCGGGATCTGGTGGAGCGGGGGTTGCGGCGGTTGCCGGCGCGTGAGCGGCGGTTGTTGGAGTTGCGGTTTGGGGGTGAGTTGACGCAGTCGGAGATCGCGTCTGAGTTGGGTGTCAGTCAGATGCATGTCAGCCGGTTGTTGCGTGGCGCGTTGGCGAAGCTCCGCGGCGTGATCGACGCGGACGCCGCAACCGCAGCCTGAGTGACTGCCGAGCCCGCCATCGTGCGGCCGATCGGCGAGTACGACCTATCGCGCGAGCGCGAGCTTGCGCTGGAGTTGTCGGACGCGATCGGCGCCGGCCGCCCGCTGGTGATCGATCTCAGCCGCACGACCTTCCTGGACTCGACCGTCCTGGGCGTGCTGCTGACCGCCCAGCAGCGCTGCGACCTGCGCGGCCTGGGCTTCGCGATCGCGCTGCCCGAGGGGTCGGCGCACACGGTCAGGAACGGCCTGCGCCTGCTGGGGATCCACCGCTACGCGCGCATCTTCAGCACGGTGGACGAGGCCGTCGCCGACGTGGACGAAGGCACCGATGAATCGATTGGATCGGCTTTGTGAAGATTTCGAATGGACGTTGCGCGGCGTCGGGGCCTTCTCGCCCGGAGCCTCAGCCGCGCGGATCCTGCTCGACCGCCAGCTCGGCTGCATTGCCGATCTTGCGGACGACCAGGAACTCGGGCGCGCGGCGAACGACCTCTTCGACCTCGAGCCGGAGATGGCCCGGCAGCACGACAAACTGCGTCGGATCGGAACGGATCACCTCGTACTCCGGCCCGTTCATCTCGACGCGCTCCACGCAGTCCCGGTCGGAGCACTCGCAGTAGAACGTGATCGTTCCTCCGTCGGCTCCGTGCTCGTGCGCGTGGTCGCGAATCCGCTCATTCGCGTTCCGGAACAGCGCCTCGTTCAGCGCCATCCGTTCGTGACGGTCATACATCGGTTGCAGATTACCCGCCCGGTCAAGCTTCCGTTGCCGGGGCGGGGGCCGGGGGGCCGCCGCCCCGGCCGGTCAGGCGGCCGCGGGGAGTGTCACTGCGCTGAGCGCTCCGAGCAGCTCGCCGAGCCTCTCGGTCTGGGATGTGCTGCGCAGGCGGCCGTCCTCGTCGAACGCCTCGTGTGCCCGGGCGACGGCGAGGTCGCCGTCGAGAACGCGCGCGCCGGTGATACCGAGGATCCGGCGCAGGTCGGCCTGGGCCCACATCGCCCCGTAGGCGCCGGTGCTGGCGCCGATCACCATCACCGGCTTGCCGTGCAGGACGTTGTCGGGGAACGGCGTCGAGGCCCAGTCCACCGCGTTCTTGAGCACGCCGGGCACAGAGCCGTTGTACTCGGGCGTTGCGAACAGCACCGCGTCGGCGGCGGCCAGGCGATCACGCCAGTGGAGCACCGCCTCGGGGGCGTCAGGGTCTTCCCGCTCGCCGTGGAACGGCGGAATCGTGATCAGCCCGTCGTAGACGTCCCACTCGATCCCCTCGGGAGCCAGCTCCCGCGCTGCGCGCAGGAGCTGGCTGTTGTGGGACTCGGGACGCAGGCTGCCGGAGACTGCCAGCACCCGCACCCCGATCACGCCTTGACGAGCGAGAAGCTCGCGATCAGCGAGACGGTGTCGTCGACCAGGGACCCGCCGCCGGGGAGCGGGGCGTTCCAGTTGACGCCGAACTCGGTGCGGTCGATCTCGCCCTCGAGCTCGAGCCCGATGCGCTCGTTGCCCCACGGATCGGTCGCCGGCTCCGACAGCCGGTAGCTGAACTCGACCGGGCGGGTGACGCCCTTCAGCGTGACGTCCGCGACGAGCCGGTCCTCGCCGATGCTGGTGGCGACGACGGTCGCCTCGGGGTGGCGCTCCACGTCGAAGAAATCGGGCGCCTTGATGTGGTTGTCACGGCTCTCGTCGTGCGTGACCACGCTGGCGAGCCGGATCGAGCCGCGCAGTGCCGGCTCCTCGCCGCCCTCGACGGTGGCGTCGAAGTCCAGAAATCGCCCACGGACCGTCGAAAAGCCCATATGCTTGACGGCGAACTCCACGGTGGAATGGGTGGGATCCGCATTCCACGTTCCCTCGATGACCCTGACGGCCGGTGTCGTTACGATTGTGCTCATTGTCCGTTCCCTCCTCGGAATGTATACTTGAGCTAGCAAGGACTATATCGGAGACATCTTGAGTACGCAAGTATTGAGTGAGCAAGGATTTCAGGCGTGGCTGGGGCTGCTGCGCGGCCACGCCGCGCTCGTCCGCAAGCTCAACGCCGAGCTGATCGCCGACCACGGCATCACGATCAATGACTACGACGTGATGGCGCAGCTGATGCGGGCGCCCGAGCGCAGGATGCGCCGGGTCGACCTGGCGCGGAGCGTCGTCCTCTCGGCGTCGGGGATCACCCGGCTGCTCGACGGCCTCGAGCGCGACGGGTGGGTCTGCAAGGCGTCCTGCACGTCGGACGGCAGGATCACCTACGCCGTGCTGACCGACGAGGGCCAGGCGAAGTACCGGGCCGCGCGAACGACCCACCTGGCGAGCGTTCGCGAGCTGTTCGCCGACCGCTACAGCTGCGATGAGCTCGAACAGCTGGCCGAGCTGCTTGGCCGCCTCGACGGCATGCCGCTCGCCTGCGAAACCGGCGACTGACGCCGGGATGTGCCTGAGGGCTCGGCGGCGCGGGCGGCCAGCCGCCGTTCGACGTCCCGCGCCGCCCGCCTGCCCTCGGCGATCGCGGTGACGATCAGGTCGGCGCCAAGGACGCAGTCGCCGGCCGCGAACACGTCGTCCGGCGTGCTGCGCACGCGGCCGTCCTCGATCCGCGCCTCGAGGCCCGGGTACACCAGATCGGGCTCGACGCCCGAGAACCCGATCGCGACCAGCACCAGATCGGTGTCGATCGTGCTGCCGTCCTGGCCGCGCACCCGACGGACGCGGCCGTCGCCCTCGAACACAACGGTCTCGAAGCGCCATCGCCGCGACCCGCCCTCCTCGTGCACCGGGTGTGACCGCAGCACCCGCGGCCACGCCGGCCACGTCCCCTGCGGGTCGCGCTGGCGGGGAGGCATCTCGCCGTGGGCGACCTCGTGCACCTCCGCGGCGCCCTCGCGGAGCGCGTTGCCCAGGCAGTCGGCGCTGGTGTCTCCGCCGCCAAGCACGACCACCCGCCGCCCTGCTGC
Source organism: uncultured Actinomycetes bacterium (assembly GCA_963809205.1). Lineage (GTDB taxonomy): Bacteria > Actinomycetota > Thermoleophilia > Gaiellales > JAICJC01 > DATLLN01. The sequence continues at coordinate 472,879 of CAWEIS010000025.1, forward strand.
AGAGGTGGCGCCGGCCGCGGGCCGCCCGGCAACGGCGCGGTTGCGCCCGGTCAGGTAGGGCATGGCCAGGCCGACGCCGTCGAGGTCGCGACCGGGGACGTCGAGGTCGCGGTGACGCTGGGCGCCGGTCGCCAGCACCACCGCGTCGAACAGCGCGCGCAGCTCGATCGGGTCGAGGCCCGCTCCGACGTCGACGCCGGTCTCGAACCGAGTGCCCTCGGCCAACATCTGCTCCAGCCGCCGGTCGACCAGCTGCTTCTCGAGCTTGAAGTCCGGGATGCCGTAGCGCAGCAGCCCGCCGGGCGCGTCGTCGCGCTCGAATACCGTCACCTCGTGCCCGGCCCGCGTCAGCTGCTGGGCTGCCGCCAGGCCGGCCGGCCCCGAGCCGATCACGGCGATGCTGCGCCCCGTGGTCACGGCGGCGGGCTGCGGCCGCACCCAGCCCTCGGCGAACGCACGGTCGACGATCGCCAGCTCGATCGCCTTGATCGTCACCGGGTCGTCGTTCAGCGAGAGGACGCATGACTCCTCGCACGGCGCCGGGCAGAGCTTGCCCGTCAGCTCGGGGAAGTTGTTGGTCGCGTGCAGCCGATCCGAGGCCTCGCGCCAGCGGCCGGTGCGCACCAGCTCGTTCCAGTCGGGGATCAGGTTGCCCAGCGGACACCCCGAGGCGCAGAACGGCACGCCGCAGTCCATGCAGCGCCCGGCCTGCGACCAGGCCAGGCCGGCGTCGGGAGGCAGCGCCTGGTCGCGGTGGTCGGCGATGCGCGCGAGCACCGGGCGGTATCCGGCAGTGCGCCGGGCGATGGTCAGGAAGCCGCGAGGGTCAGTCACCGGCCGCCACCGCCTCGCGCGGCTCGTCCCGCTCGAGCGCCCGCTTCAGATCGTGCGGCAACACCTTGTGGAAGCGGGCCAGGCAGGCCTCGCCCTGCTCCAGCAGCTGCGCCGCCAGCCGGCTGCCCGTTCGCTCGAGGTGCCGCTCGAGCAGCCCCAGGACGGTCGCCTGGTCGGCCGGCTCGGCGACCGGCTCGATGGCGACGGTGTCGAGGTTGCAGCGGGCGGCGTCGGCATCCAGCAGGTACGCGGCGCCGCCGGACATGCCGGCGGCGAAGTTGCGGCCGGTGGCGCCGAGCACGAGCACCGCGCCGCCGGTCATGTACTCGCAGCCGTGGTCGCCGCAGCCCTCGACCACGGCGGTGGCGCCGCTGTTGCGCACGGCGAAGCGCTCGCCGGCGGAGCCGCGGACGAACAGCTCCCCGGCGGTCGCGCCGTAGAGCGCCGTGTTGCCGGCGGCGGTCTGTCCCTCGGGCCCGCGGATCACCACGGTTCCGCCGCACAGGCCCTTGCCCGGGTGGTCGTTGCACGGGCCGTCGAGGTCGATCTCCAGGCCGCGCGGCGCGAACGCCCCCAGGCTCTGGCCGCCGACGCCGCTCAGCTCGAGCCGGACGGCGCCCGCCGGCAGCCCGGCGTCGCCGTGAAGGCGGGCGATCTCCCCTGCCAGCGCCGCGCCCACGCTGCGGTGCGTGTTCTCGACGGCGGCGGCGATCCGCACCGACGTTCGCTGTGCGGAGCGCCGGGACGGCGCGATCGATCAGCTCACGATCGGCGAGGGGGAGCACCCAGCCGCGCGCCGCCTCGGGCCCGCGTCCCGGCGCCGGCTCCAGGAGCGCCGAGAGGTCGAGGCCGGCCGGGTGCTCGACCTGCTGCAGCAGCTCGGCTCGGCCGACCACTTCGTCGAGGGAGGCGGCGCCCAGCTCGGCGAGCAGCTCGCGCACCCCCTCCGCGAGGAACAGGAAGTACCGGATGACGTGTTCGGGCGTGCCCGCGAACCGCCGCCGCAGCTCCGGCTCCTGGGTCGCGATGCCCACCGGGCACGTGTTCAGGTGGCAGACGCGCATCATCACGCAGCCGGCGGCGACCAGCGGGGCCGTCGAGAACGCGAACTCGTCCGCGCCCAGGATCGCCGCGACCAGCACGTCGCGGGGGGTGCGCAGCCCGCCGTCCACCTGCAGGCGGACGCGGTCGCGCAGCGCGTTGGCGGAGAGCACCTGCTGCGCCTCGGCGAGCCCCAGCTCCCACGGCAGCCCGGCGTGCTTGATCGAGGACAGCGGCGACGCGCCGGTGCCGCCGTCGTGCCCGGAGATCACGACGTGATCGGCCCGGGCCTTGGCGACGCCGGCGGCGATGGTGCCGACCCCCGCCTCGGCGACCAGCTTGACCGAGATCTCCGCGGCCGGGCTGACGCACCGCAGGTCGTGGATCAGCTGGGCCAGATCCTCGATCGAGTAGATGTCGTGGTGCGGCGGCGGTGAGATCAGGCCGACGCCCGGCGTCGAGTGGCGCAGCCGGGCGATCCGCTCGTCGACCTTGTGGCCCGGGAGCTGCCCGCCCTCGCCGGGCTTCGCGCCCTGCGCGATCTTGATCTGGAGCTGGTCGGCATCGACCAGGTACGCCGCCGTCACGCCGAACCTGCCGGACGCGACCTGCTTGATCGCCGAACGCCGCAGCGTGCCGTCGGGGTCGGGCACCGAGCGTGCGGGATCCTCGCCGCCCTCGCCCGTGTTCGACCGACCGCCGATCCGGTTCATGGCGACGGCCAGCGTCTCGTGCGCCTCCGGGCTGATCGAACCCAGGCTCATCGCTCCGCTGGCGAACCTGCGCACCAGCAACGCCGACGGCTCGACTGCGCCGAGCGGCAGCGGTGGGCCGACCGGTTCGGGCTGGAGCAGACCGCGGACCGTGGCGGTGCGGGCGGCCGCGTCGACGCCGTCGGCGTACGCCCGGAAGCTGTCCGCGCTGTCGTCGCGGACGGCGCGCTGGAGGCGGACGATCGAGTCCGCGTCCCAGGCGTGACGCTCGCCGCCCGGCCGCAGCCGGTACTCGCCCCCGTGCTCGATGCCCGGGTCGTCGCCGAACGCGCGCGCGTGCAGCAGTGCGACCGTGCGGCTGACGTCGTCCGTCTCGATCCCGCCGACCCGGGAGACGGTGCCGGGGAAGTAGCGGGCGACCAGGCGCGGGCCAAGGCCCACCGCCTCGAAGATCTGGGCGCCGCGGTAGCTCTGCACCGTGGAGATGCCCATCTTGGAGCAGATCTTGAGCAAGCCCTTGCCGACGGCGCCGATGTAGCGTCGCCGCCCCTCGGGCGTCCAGGCCCGCCAGCGCCAGGTAGGGGTGCACGGCGGCGGCCCCGTAGCCGAGCAGCAGGGCGTACGTGCATCGACTCACGCGGCTCGCCCGACTCGACGACCAGGCCGCAGCGGGCGCGCGCCCCCTCGCGGACGAGGTGCGAGTGGACGGCGGCCGTGGCCAGCAGCGCCGGGATCGCCGCGTGACTCGCGTCGACGTCGCGGTCGGACAGGATGACGATCGTCGACCCTCCCCAGACCGCGCGGGAGGCGGCTCGGCAGAGCCCGTCGATCGCGCGCTCCAGGGCGTCCGCCCCCGCCGCCGGGTCGTAGAGCGTCGGCAGCGTTTCGATCTGGAAGTCGCGGAGCTCCCGCAGCTGGGCGAACTGCTCGCCGTCCAGCACCGGCCCCGGCACCTCCACCCGGCGGCAGTCGGCGGGCCGCTCGCCGAGCAGGTTGCCGATCGCGCCGATCGACGTGCGCAGCGTCATCACCAGCGCCTCGCGCTGGGGGTCGATCGGCGGGTTCGTGACCTGGGCGAAGTGCTGCTTGAAGTAGGCGGACAGCGGCCGCGGCCGGTCGGACAGCGCCGCCGGCGGCGTGTCGTCGCCCATCGATCCGGTTGGCTCGGCGCCGCTCGACGCCATCTCGGCGACGATCGCCAGCTCCTCCTCGGTGTAGCCGAACGCCGCGCGCAGGCGGCGCAGCCTGTCGCCGTCGATCGGCGCCGGGTCGCGAGGCGGAGTGTCCTCGAGGAACACCTTGTTCTCGGCCAGCCAGCGCCGGTAGGGCCGCCGCCGCGCCAGCTGCAGCTTGACCTCGCGATCGCCGCGGACGATGCCCGACCCCGGGTCGACGACCAGCATCTGCCCCGGGCCGACGCGGCCGGACTCGACCACGTCCGCGCGGTCGACGCCGGCGACGCCGACCTCCGATGCGATCACCACGAGCCCGTCGCGGCTCCGCTCGTAGCGCAGCGGGCGCAGGCCGTTGCGGTCGAGCGCCGCGACCAGCTGCCGCCCGTCGCTGGCCAACAGCGCCGCCGGGCCGTCCCACGGCTCGACCAGCGCGGCGTGGTACTCGTAGAACGCGCGCACCTCGTCGTCGAGCCCGGGCGTCGGGTCGGTCCACGCCGGCGGGCACCAGCATGGCCAGCGCGTGGGGCAGCGAGCGGCCGCCGAGCACCAGCAGCTCGGTCACGGCATCCAGCTTGGCGGAGTCCGACCAGCGCTCGTCGGCGATCGGGAACAGCTTCTGCAGGTCGCGTCCGAACAGCTCGCTGGAGAGCTGCGGCTCGCGCGCCGACAGCCAGTTGCCGTTGCCGCGCACGGTGTTGATCTCGCCGTTGTGCGCCAGGAACCCGAACGGATGGGCGAGATCCCAGGTGCCCAGCGTGTTCGTCGAGAAGCGCGAATGGACGACCGCGAGCGGGCTGGTGAACGCGGGGTCGGTCAGCTCCGGGTAGAAGGCGGCCAGCTGGCCGGCCTTGAGCAGCCCCTTGTGCACCATCCGGCGGGCCGACAGGCTGATGAAGATGAACTCGGCCTCGGGAACGCCGGCCGCTGCCGCGGCCAGCTCGACGCGCCGCCGGATCACGTACAGCGCGCGCTCGAAGCCGTCGGCGTCGCCTTCGCGGCGCTCCACGAACAGCTGGCGGACGAACGGCTGCGCCGCCCGGGCCAGCGCGCCGATCTCGTCCGGCCGCACCGGCACGTCCCGCCAGCCCAGCGCGCGGTGCCCCTCCTCCGCGCAGATGCGCACGCACAGCTCCTCGCAGCGCAGCCGCAGCGCGGGATCGCGGGGCAGGAAGACCATCCCGACGCCGTAGTGGCCGGGCGGCGGCAGCTCGCCGCCGATCTCCGACCGGTAGACGCGGCGCAGCAGGCCGTCGGGCAGCGCGGTCAGGATGCCCGCGCCGTCGCCGGTGTCCGGATCGGCGCCGGTGGCGCCCCGGTGCTCGAGGTTGCGGAGGGCGAGCAGCGCCCGCTCGACCAGCTCGTGGTCAGAGCGGCCGTCGATGCGCGCCAGGCCGGCCAACCCGCAGGCGGCATGCGCGAAGCGTGGGTCGTCGAGGCCCATGCACCTAGGGTAGCAGCGAATGAACCGAATGAATCGTTATCTTGTTGTAAATGAATCATATGGTTCAGTAGGTAGGCTGGCCCGGTGCTCGCCGTCTGCCTGGCCCTGGTCGCCGCGTTCCTCTACGCGCTCGGAACCGTCCTCCAGCAGAAGGCGGACATCGAGGAGGCTGACCCGGCCGGCGTTTCGGCGAGCTTTCTCGCGCGGCTGGTGCAGCGGCCGGTCTGGCTGGCCGGCGTGGCCAGCGAGCTGGTCGGCTTCATCGTGCTCGCCGTCGCCCTGGGTATCGGCCGGCTGGTGATCGTGCAGCCGCTGCAGGTGCTGAGCGTGGTCGCCGCGCTGCCGCTGGGCGTGTGGCTGACCGGGCAGCACGTGGGCCGCCGGCAGATCTACGGGGCCGTGCTGGTCACGGCCGGGCTGGTGGCGTTCCTGGCGCTCAGCGACCCGTCCGGCGGCAGAGACGATGCTCCCGTGCGCGACTGGCTGATCGCCGGCGGCGTGATCGGCGGCCTCAGCCTGGCGCTGGTCGCCGCGGGGCTGCGGGCGCGCCCGGCGCTCAAGGCCGCCCTGGTCGGCACGGCGGCGGGGATCCTGTTCGGGCTGTCGGCCGCGTTGACCAAGGCAACCGTCACGCGCCTGCCCGACGGCATCGACGACGTCGTGCTCGACTGGCATGTCTATGCGCTGATCGTGGTCGGCCTGGCCGCCTTCGGGCTGACCCAGGTGTCGCTGCAGGGCGGGCTGGCGCCGTCGCTGGCGGCCACCGCCACGTTCGATCCCGTCTCCAGCCTGATCCTCGGCCTGACGCTGCTCGACGAGCAGCTTCACGACTCGGCGGCGGTTACCGCGCTGTCGCTGGTCGCGCTGGCCGTCTCGCTGGGCGGTCTGCTGGTGCTACTGCTGGGCAGGGAGACACCCGTCCCGGGGCCGGCTCCCGTCCCGGCCGGTTGAGCCCGCACGTAGAATGTCGGCCGCGATGCGACCCGTGATCGGCTACACCATCGAGTTCGAGGATCCGCTGCTGCGCAAGGTCGAGGCCGGGCTGCGTGAGCCGCTGCAGCGGTTCGGCGCGCTGCCGGTCGTGCTTCCCCGCGAGACGCCCGACGAGTTGCTCGACGAGTTGCTCGACATGATCGACGGCGTCCAGCTGTGCGGTGGCGCGGACGTGCACCCCAAGCGGTACGGCGAGGCCACGCATCCGCTGACCAAGCCGTTCCGCGACGAGCAGGACGAGTTCGAGATCGAGCTTGTGCGGCGCGCGTTCGCCCGCGGCATGCCGGTGCTGGGCATCTGCAGAGGAGCCCAGGTGCTGGCCGTCGCCGACGGCGGAACGCTGACCCAGGACGTCGAGACGCTCCATCCCGGCGCCGGCACGCACCGCAACTCGTGGAGCGACCTGGCGCTCGAGCCGCCGGGCGACCACTGGCACGAGATCGTCCCGGAGCCGGGCTCCGGGGTCGAGCGGTGGTTCGACGGCGGGCCGCGACGCGTCAACTCCTTCCACCACCAGTGCGTGAGCACGACCGGGAAGGTGCTGGCTCCTGCGGCGCGGGGCGCCGACGGCGTGATCGAGGCGGTCGAGCGCACCGACGGCAACGGCTGGGCGATGGGCCTGCAATGGCACAACGAGCTGCAGTGGCAGCGCGACGAGCGCTTCCTCGCGCCGTTCCGCGAGCTGGTCGACGCCGCCCGCGCGTACGCCGCCGCCAAGGCTTGAGGCAACGCCCCCACTGTGCGACGATCTCGTCCGCTCCAGTGGCCACCACAGTCCCAGCCCGATCCAGTCTCCCCACTGACGCCGAGTTGACCACCCTCGCCGAGATCGAGCGGCGAGTGCTGTGGCTGGCGATGCGGATCGTCGATCACGCGAACCGCGAGCGCGCCTCCTCGGACCCGCTCAAGGTCGGCGGCCACCAGGCATCGTCCGCGTCGATGGTCAGCATGATGACCGCGCTCTGGTTCTGGGATCTCGAGGCCGAGGACCGGGTCTCGGTCAAGCCGCACGCCTCGCCGGTGCTGCACGCGATCTCGTACCTGCTCGGCCGCCTGGAGGAGCCGCAGCTGCGGACGCTGCGCGAGTTCGGCGGACTGCAGGCGTACCCCAGCCGCACCAAGGATCCGTTCCCGGTGGACTACTCGACCGGCTCCGTCGGGCTGGGCGCGGCGGCGCCGCTGTTCGGGGCGCTGGCCGGGCGCTACGCCGAGGCGCACTTCGGCCGCCGCGGGCGCCGCGGGCGCTTCATCTCCCTGCTGGGCGACGCCGAGCTCGACGAGGGCAACGTCTGGGAGGCGATCCTCGACCCGGCAACGCAGGGACTCGGCGAGGCCGTGTGGCTGGTCGACGTGAACCGCCAGTCCCTCGACCGCGTCGTGCCGGTGATCAAGGCCGGCGGCCTGCAGCGCGGGTTCGAGTCAGCCGGATGGAACGTCGTCGAGCTGAAGTACGGCACGCGTCTGCGCGAGGCGTTCGACCGCGACGGCGGCGCCGTCCTGCGCAGGCGGATCGACGAGATGCCCAACCAGGAGTACCAGTCGCTGTTCGGCGAGGACGAGCGGACGGTGACCGAGGCGCTCGAGCGCACGCTGTCGCTGGGCGAGCGGTGGAAGCTGCGGTCGGCGCTCGAGCCGGACCGTGGTGGAGTCGGGGAGCTGATCCGGGATCTGGGTGGGCACGATCTGAGCGATCTGTGCGGGGCGCTCGTCGACACGCACGGCCGCAGCGACCGGCCGACGGTGATCTTCGCGTACACGATCAAGGGCCACCGGCTGCCGATCGCCGGGCGGCCGCTCAACCACTCCGCTCTGCTCACCGGCGAGCAGATCGACGAGCTGCGCCGCGACCTGCTGATCGACCCGGATCGCGAGTGGGCGTGCTTCGGCGAGGGCGAGCGGGCCGGCGTGCTGTGCGCCGAGGCCGCCGCCCGGCTGGCTCCGCCGCCCCGTCCGGCCGCCCGCCCGGTGCTGACCGTGGCGCCGTCGGCCGACCGGCCGCCGCGCGGCGCGTCCACGCAGGAGGCGTTCGGCCGCGTGCTCACGGGCCTCGCCCGCGAGCGCGGGGTGGGCGAGCGGATCGTGACCACGGCACCCGACGTCAGCGTGTCGACCAACCTCGGCGGCTGGATCAACCGGGCGGGCGTGTTCGGGCCCGAGGGTGAGCCCGACGTCGAGGTCGACGGGGAGGCGCTGCGCTGGCGAGTCGGGCCGTCTGGCCGGCACGTCGAGCTGGGCATCTCCGAGATGAACCTGTTCCTGTTGCTGTCGCAGCTGGGCCTGACCGAGGAGCTGATGGGCGAGCTGCTGCTGCCGGTGGGGACCGTCTACGACCCGTTCGTCTGCCGCGGCCTGGATGCGCTGATCTACGGGCTCTACTCCGGTGCCCGGTTCGTGCTGGCGGGCACGCCCTCCGGCATCAGCCTGTCCCGCGAGGGCGGCGCCCACCAGTCGACCATCACGCCGTCGATCGGGCTGGAGCTGCCGGGCATCACCTACGCCGAGCCGGCGTTCGCCGCGGAGGTCGACTGGCTGCTGCGCGACGGCCTCGAGCGGGTGGCGCGCCGCGAGCGGTCGCTCTACCTGCGGCTGTCGACGAAGCCGATCGACCAGCTGCCGTTCGAGGCGCTGGTCGCGCTGCGGGGCGCCGACGCCGTTCGCGAGGACGTGGTCGCGGGCGCGTACTGGCTGCGCGGGTCGCCCGACGCCGACGTGACGATCGCCGTGTGCGGCGCGCTGGTGCCGGAGGCGCTGGCCGCCGCCGACCAGCTGCGAGAGGACGAGGGCGTGACGGCGGCGGTGCTCGCGCTGCCGTCCCCCGACCGCGTGTACCGCGAGTGGCGGGCCGCCAGCACGGCTCCCCTCGCCGACGGGCGCGCCGCCCGGCCCGAGTCCCACCTCGAGCTGCTGTTCGCAGGCCGGCCGGCGGTGCCGCTGGTCAGCGTGATCGACGGCGCTTCGCACTCGCTGGCGTTCCTGGGCTCCGCGCTGGGCGTCCGCCAGGTCGCCCTGGGCGTCGACGAGTTCGGGCAGTCCGGCTCGCTGGCCGACGTGTACGACGCGCATGACGTCTCGGCGGACGCCATCGCCAGCGCAGCGATCGCGGCTATGGTCGGATGATGGCAGAGGAATCGCTCGCCGGGAGGATCGCGCTGGTCACCGGTGCGGGCTCGCCCGAGGGTATCGGATTCGCCAGCGCGCGCCTGCTCGGGCAACGTGGCGCGAGGGTCGCGGTGACCTCGACGACCGACCGCATCCACGAGCGGGCCGCCGAGCTGGTGGCCGAGGGAATCGGGGCCTCCGGCTTCGTCTGCGACCTGGCCGGATTCGCTGACGCAGGCACCCTGCTGGCCGAGGTCGAGGTGCGCTTCGGGCACGTCGACATCCTTGTCAACAACGCCGGCATCGCACAGGTCGGCGGGGAGAACCCGTCCGGCGAGTTTCGCTCGTTGTCCGAGGAGACGTGGGACCTGGCGATCGCGATCAACCTGAAGACTGCGTTCAACGCGACGCGGCATGCCTTCCCCGGCATGATCGAGCGCGGCTGGGGCAGGGTCGTGCACGTCTCGTCAGTGACCGGGCCGGTGGTCTCATTCGCGGGCGAGGCGCCGTACAGCGCGGCCAAGGCGGGGATGGACGGGATGATGCGCGCGCTGGCCATCGAGGGCGGCCCGCACGGCGTGACCGTCAACTCGATCGCGCCGGGCTGGATCGCGACCGGCTCATCGACGCCCGAGGAGATCGAGGGCGGCCGCAACACGCCGGTCGGGCGGTCGGGCACGGCATGGGAGGTCGCGGAGGCGGTTGCCTTCCTGTGCTCGCCCGGTGCGAGCTACGTCACCGGCCAGTCGATCGTCGTCGACGGCGGCAACACGATCCAGGAGCACAAGGGCGCGAGCTAGCCGAGCTCGCGGACGAGTGCGAGCACCTCGCCCGGGCGGTCCATGCTGATCAGGTGGCCGGCGCGGGCCACCGAGCGGCGCTGGGCGCCGGGGATCCGCGATGCGAGCATGTCCGCGATCTCGGCGAAATCGGGAACGTCCTCCTCGCCGCTCACGATCAAGGTCGGGCAGCCGATCGCGCCCACCTGGTCGCTGAGCGGCGGGTCGAGCCCAGTGGGATCGACGTAGTCGTCGGACATCAGGTCGAACGCCCGGCGCTGCATCTCGGCGACGCGGTCGCCGTAGGGGCCGCGCGACCACATCTCGACGTTCAGAGCGACCGCGCCGTCGATGTCGCCGGCCTCGATCAGCCGCTCCTCCTCGGCGCCGAACCTGCGCACCTGCTCCGACCAGTCGTGGTCGGGGATGCCGGTTGCGAGCAGCAGGAGCGCCGAGACGCGTTCCGGATGGAGCACGGCCAGCTCCAGGGAGGAGCGGCCGCCGAACGAGTTGCCGACGACGATCGCGCGGTCGATCCCGGCAGCGTCCAGCGCGTCGTGCAGGTCGTCGCCCAGGATGTGCGGCTCTGTCGCCTCAGGCGTCTCGCCGAATCCGCGCATGTCGACGCGCAGCACCCGGTGGTCGCGGGCCAGGTCCTCGAAGATCCCGTCCCACATCCGGCGGTCGCAGACGCCGGCGTGGACGAGCAGCAGGCCGGGGCCTTCGCCGGCAACCTCGTGGGCCAGCACGTTCACGATGACGCGCCCACGCTGAGCAGCCGGTAGCCGATGTCCAGCTCGTCGAGGTCGAGCAGCTCCGCGTTGCGACGCCGCCACTCGCCGCTCCCCAGGTCGGCGCCCAGCCGGGCGAGCCCGTCGAGGTAGGGCGGCGCGTCGGGGTGCGAGAACAGCGAGATGCCCGCGCGGACGGCGGGGTCGAGGTACGCCTCGGGGCGCCGCCAGTATGCGCCCATGAACCCGTCGGTGCAGTCGTGCGGGACGGGGACGGCCGTGATCTCGGCGCCGCCGCCCATCAGCTCGGCGGCATCCTCGACCGGGATGAACCGCGTCGCATCCCACGCCGCCAGCTCGGGCACGTAGTCGCGCGTCAGCCAGTGCGACGCGCCGGCCACCGGGTCCCACGTGAGGATGACCACGCGGCCGCCGGCGACCCGGCACATCTCGGCGATCCCGGCCGCCAGATCGTCCCAGTGGTGGACGGTCAGCACAGCCAGGGCGGCGTCCGCCTCGCCGTCGGCCAGCGGGATGTGCTCGGCGGTGGAGCGGATCGCCGGAGCGGCTCCCGGCAGCCGCTGGTCGATCATGGTCTGCGACGGCTCGATCGCCCAGCGGGTCTGGGACGGCTCGTACGATCCGGCGCCGGCGCCCACGTTGACGACCGCGGACGAGCCGTCCAGCGCGCGCTCGATCACGGCCGCGATGCGTGGGTCGGGCCGCCGGGTGTCGGCGTAGGAACGGCCGATCGAGTCGTACAGCGCATCCATCGACATGCCCGGCGAACACTACCCACTACGGTGTGCGCGGATGCGTGCGATCGTCCTGGTGCTCATCGCGATCGCCCTCCTGGGGGCGGGCTGCAACGGCGGGTCGGACACCGCGACTTCGAATGGGGCACCCGGCTCCGAGCATCTCGGGACACCGGTGGCGCCGCCGACCTGCCCCGACCTGTCGGCGGCGGGCGCGAGCGGGATCCTCGTGTTTCGTGTCGAGCCGGCCGGCGAGTGCGTCGACCCGGGCGAGCTGGTCGCCTACCGGTGCACCGCGACGGCTTCGGCGCCGGCGGTGCCGGTGATCGCCGCCTCGGGCCGGCGCTACCTGGGCGGGCCGTATGCGTTGCGCGTCGGCACGCTCCCGGCCACGGCCGAGCGTGCGGGAGTCGACGGCGTGCTCTCGGTGTACACCTCGCCGAAGCAGCCGGGAATGCTGTGGACGAACCGCGGGCATCGCGTCGACCGCTGGCTGCTGCTGCCGGAGGACGGCGGCACGCGGGCCGGGTTCATCGGCGACTCGGTGATGCTTGGCGCCAAGCGCGACCTCATCTCGACGCTCCAGCCGCCGTGGCAGGTCAGCGTCGACGCCAAGGTCAGCCGGCCGACGCCGGACGGTCTGGCGATCATCCAGGCCGACCCGCCGGCCTACGCCGACGTCGCGGTCATCCAGCTGGGCACGAACGACGGCGGCATCCCGGACGTCTACGAGCAGCACGTGGCCGAGATCGCCGATGCGCTGGGTAAGAGCGACCTGCTGATGTGGCTGACGACCGCCGAGGTGCGCAGCTACTACGCGGACGACAACGACGTCGTGCGCCACGTGCTCGGGGAGCATCCCAATGCGATCGTCGCCGACTGGAACCGCGTCTACCCACGGGACGACGTCTCGTCCGACGGGCTGCACCTGGGGCCGACCGCGGCGGCCACGATGGCCCACCTGGTGGCGTCGCTGGTCAACCCGTGGCGCCTGGCGGTGGCCGGCCAGGGGCCGGACGCCTGCGGTGCGGCGGTTGTCGCCGCTGCTGCCGGCTGACCCGCGGGTATGCTCGCCGCGATGCGAGCGCGCAGGACGATCACGGTGGTCGGCTGCCACGCCGGGGGCGAGATCGGCAATGTCGTCACGGGCGGCGTGCTGCCACCCGCAGGCGACTCGGTGTTCGAGCAGATGGAGACGCTGCGCCGCGACGGCGACTGGCTGCGCAGGCTGCTGCTGCGTGAGCCGCGCGGCAGCGTCGCCTGTCACGCGAACCTGGTGGTGCCGTCGAAGCGGCCGGACTGCGACGCCGGGTTCATCATCATGGAGCCGACCGAGTACCCGGCGATGTCGGGGTCGAACACGATCTGCACGGCCACCGTGCTGCTGGAGACAGGCATGGTCGAGATGCGGGAACCGGAGACGGTGCTCCGGCTGGAGGCGCCGGGCGGGGTGGTGGAGGTGCGCGCCGCGTGCCGCGACGGCGGCTGTGAGAGCGTCGAGCTGACCAACGTGCCGGCGTTCGCCGATCGCCTCGAGGCGGCGGTCGAGGTCGAGGATGTCGGCACGGTCGTCGTGGACGTTGCCTACGGAGGCATGTGGTACGCGATCGCCTCCGCGGAGGCGCTGGGATTCGCAATCGAGCCCCACGAGGCGCGGGACATGTCCCTGGCCGGCGAGCGGATCCGTTCAGCGGCGCGCGAGCAGTTGCCCTGTGTGCACCCCGAGAACCCGAGTATCGCCGGCATCAGCATCGTCCAGCTCGCCGGGCCATGGCAGGGTGTGGGACGGGTGAGCCGCAACGCAGTCGTGATCGCGCCGGGCCGGCTCGACCGCTCGGCCACCGGCACCGGGCTGTCGGCGAGGATGGCCGCCCTGCACGCCCGCGGCTTGATGCGCGCGGGGGACACGATGACCCATGCCTCGCCGATCGGCTCCACGTTCGACGGGCGGATCGTCTCCGAGACCGAGGTCGGCGGACGCCCGGCGATCGTGCCGGCGATCCGCGGCAGCGCATGGATCACAGGGATCTCCCAGCTCGTGATCGATCCCGACGACCCGTATCCGGAGGGCTACGTGCTCGCGGACACGTGGGGCGTCAGCGGGCTGGATCTGCAGTAGGCCGCCACATGGTCGTCGCCGACGGCCCGCCGTCGAGGTCGATCCGCCCGTACGGCCGGAACCCGACCCGGGCGTAGCGGGCGTCGTTGGAGAGGTTCGTCGACTCCAGGTAGGCGGGCATCCCGGCCTCGTCGATCCGCTCGAGGCTCTCCGCGAGCAGCCGCATGCCGACGCCGTGGCCGCGATGGTCGGTGTGGGTGCCGAGCAGCGTCAGGTAGAAGCATGGGTCGGGCGCATGCGCCTCGTCGAACCGCTCGAACAGGTGCTCGACGCGCTGCGCTCCCTGGACGCCGAGCAGCCGCTCCAGCAGCGCGGGCATTTGCTGCTCGTCCTCAGGCAGGAACTCCCCTTCGCCTGGCGGGATCCACAGCGCCGCCGCCTCACAGCCGTCGGTCACGAACACCCAGGGATGCACCAGAGCGCCGGCCACGAACGGCCGCCAGAACTCCGTGTACTGCGCCTGCCGGCGCTCGTCGTCCGGGAACGCCCAGCTCCAGACCGGGTCACGGTGAAACGCGGTCGAGATCGTCCCGACGACGGCGTCCAGATCGTCTGGGGTGGCAACTCGCATGGCGCCACTCTAGTGCGGCACCGGACGGCGCACCGCGACGCCGGAGCCGATGACGGCGATGCCGATCACCGCCGAGAACACGAGGCCGGTGCTGACCAGCCCGATCGACCGCTCGACCAGGCCGAAGCCGACCACCGGCACGACCAGCCCGATGTACGCCGCGAGGAAGTATGAGGACGCAACCAGGCCACGGTGTTCGGGCGGCGCGATCGAGGTCAGCAGGCCGAGGCCCGCGCCGATGATCACGCCCGTGGAGATCCCCGACAGCACGGCCGCCGCCACCAGCGCCACCAGCACCTCTGCCTCCAGCGCCAGCGCCAGCAGGCAGACCGAGAGCGCCAGGCCGGCGCAGCCCGCGGCCAGTGCGGCCGCCGGGTCGAACCGCCGCGCGAGCAGCTGGCCGATCACCGCGCAGGTGAACGACGCCCAGAGGAGCAGGCCCGCGGCCAGCGGATCGTTCACGTCGAACACCGAGTGCAGCATCGCGGGCCCGACGGCGCCGAGCACGCCGAACACGCCGAACGCGGCGATCGCCGCGACCGCGGCGGGGATGAACACCGGGCGCACTTCGGCGGGCGGACGCAGGTCGCGGAAGTCGAGGTCGAACCGCTCGCGCGTCACTGTCTCCGGCACCCAGTGGTGGGCGATCAGGCCCAGCACCAGCAGCACCAGCTCCACGGCGTACACGAGCCGAAGCGGTCGCGGCGCCCACTGGGCGAGCACGCCGGCAAGCAGCGGGCCCAGGCCGAGCCCGCCCAGGTTCGCGGCGATCGCGATCTTCGCCGCCCGCACGCGGTCGGGGATCAGGTCGACCAGCCAGGCGGTACAGGTGCCCGTGTAGACACCGGCGGTCAGCCCGATCAGCACCCGGCCGAGCAGCAGCGCTCCGAGCCCCTGCGCCAGCAGGAAGACCGCCATCGATGCGATCGCGACGCACAGTGCCGCGCCCAGCGGCGGCTTGCGGCCGTAGTGGTCGGACAGCCGTCCGAACAGCGCGAGCCCGAGCATCACAGCGGCGCCGTACGCGGCGAACACGATCGTCACCTCGAGGGACGACAGGCCGAACTCGGCGACGTAGCCCGGGTAGAGCGGCGTGATCACCGTTGTCGCGGCCATCGCGACCGCGAACGTCGACGCCACGATGACGATGACCGGCGACCCGGCCGTTCGCTCGTGTGCTTTCATCGGCGGAAGGCTAGCCACCGTCACGCACCGTCACGAATCGCGCACGCACCAACGCCGGCACGTTTACTCCGGTACCGACTCCGGTACCGTGCCGGAGTCCGTACCGGAGTCGTGGATCGATGAGTTTCGCCGGGCACGGCGGTCTGGTACACCGACAGCGAGTGGAGGTACCCCCAATGCGCAGAATCATCGTCTCGGAGTTCATGTCGGTCGACGGAGTGATGGAGGACCCCGGCGGCGCCGAGGGGTTCGACCGCGGCGGCTGGGCGTTCCAGTTCGACCGTGGCAGCGAGGGCGACGAGTTCAAGCTGGACGAGGTGATGGATGCCGACGCGATGCTGCTCGGGCGCGTCACCTACGAGGGCTTCGCCGCCGCCTGGCCGGAGCGTACCGACGATGCCGGCTTCGCCGACAAGATGAACTCGATGCAAAAGTTCGTCGTCTCGAACACGCTGCAGAGCGCGGACTGGAACAACTCGACGATCGTCTCCGGAGACGTCATCGCCGGAATCCGCGAGCTCAAGCAGGGGGAGGGCGGTGATCTGCTGGTCGCCGGCAGCGCCCGGCTCGTCCACGCATTGATCGAGAACGGCCTCGTCGACGAGTACCGGCTGATGATCTTCCCCGTCGTGCTCGGCGCGGGCAAGCGGATGTGGGCGGACACCCCGGCCGCCGCCGCGCTCGAGGTCGTCGACTCCCGCAAGGCGGGGGAGGTGCTGATCGTGGTGCTGCATCCCAAGCAGGCTGAGGCTGCCGCCGGGTGAGCCCGCCGTCTCCCACCCGCCACCTGCAGCGTGCGAAGGACACGGTCGATGCGCGCTATCGCGAGCCGCTGGACGTCGCCGATCTGGCCCGTGCGGCTCACCTGTCGCCGGCACATTTCAGCCGGGAGTTCACGCGCGCCTTCGGCGAGCCCCCGCACCGGTACCTGCTGACCAGGCGGATGGAGCGCGCCGCCGACCTGCTGCGCAACACCGACCGGTCGGTGGCAGACATCTGCCTGACCGTCGGGCTGCGCAGCGTCGGATCGTTCACCACGTCGTTCGGCAGGGCGTACGGCATGTCCCCAACCGCGTACCGGGCGTCGCACCCGCCGGCCCGGGCGCCGATCCCCGCCTGCCTGCTGCAGGCGTACGCCCGTCCCAGCGCAGCACGTTTGGAGAAGACGGCGCGCTGACCCGGGGCTAGCGTTGCCTTCAGCAGGATCACAACGAGACCGGAGGACACCATGCTGAAGTCACTGACCAACGTCAACGTCTGGGTGCACGACCAGGAGGAGGCGCTGGCCTTCTACACGGACAAGTTGGGGATGGAGGTGCGCGAGGACGTCACCGTTCCCGAGATGGGCAACTTCCGCTGGCTGACGGTCGGCGTTCCCGGCCAGGGCGATGTGGCGCTGACGCTGATGACGGTTCCCGGCCCGCCCGTGTTCGACGAGGAGACGCGGTCGAAGCTGCTCGACCTGGTGGCGCGTGGCGCGGCCGGCGGCCTGTTCTTCAACACCGACGACTGCCAGAGCACCTACGAGGAGCTGAAGGGTCGCGGGGTCGAGTTCACGCAGGAGCCGACGGAGCAGCCGTACGGCGTCGACGCCGGATTCCGCGATCCCAGCGGCAACCAGATGCGCGTGGCGCAGCGCAGCTAGCGCTCGGGTGCCTCCTTCGCTGCGGTAGCCTGGTCGCGCACCGACGGGCCAACCGCCAGCGAAGGAGGCGCCAGTGCGCAAGATCCAGACCCAGGGCGTCCACCACATCACGATCGTCGCGGCCGACCGGCAGACGTCGATCGACTTCTGGGAGGGCCTGCTCGGGATGCCCTTCGTCTTCGAGCAGCCCAACCTTGACAACGAGGCGGAGAGCCACCTCTACTTCGATCCCGGCGACGGCCGGCTGATCACGGTGTTCACCAACGAGGAGCGGACGCCCGACCCCGAGCGCGTCAGCACCGATCCGGGATGCGTCCACCACCTCGCCTTCTCGCTGTCGCAGGCGACGTTCCGGCAGACGGTCGAGCGGCTGGACGAGCGGGGGATCCGGCACAGCGGCGTGAAGGACCGGGGCTTCATGGACTCGATTTACTTCTCGGATCCTCTCGGCCTGCTGATCGAGCTTGCGTCCTATCGCTTCGAGCCGCCGTTCGGGTACTCTCATTCGGACGTGTTGCTCGAGGCGCACAAGCTCCGCGTGGAGCGCGGCGATCACAACATCGCCGAGATCCACCTCGCTGACGCGCTCGAGTTGCTGGTGCTGCGATCACGGCCGTCGCTGTCGGATGACCGGTCGCCCAAGGATCCGTACTGAGCGAGAGGAAAGCCATGGCCGCCATGAAGCTCCACGTGCTGAAGCCGAGCGTCAACAACCTGACGGTGCGGATCTTCGTCCGCGCTGCCGACCTCGACTTCGAGGAGATCGACGCCTGGGGGAAGACCGGCGAGGACGAGTTCCTGCGCAAGAACCCCGCGCATCTGACGCCGATGATCGAGGACGACGGGCTGCCCCGCTCGACGCTCTGGGAGAGCTGCGCGATCATGCAGTACCTGTGCAACAAGCACGGGCTGACGCGCTTCTATCCGACCGATCCGGCGGAGCGGGCGATGATCGACAGCGCGATGTTCTACCTGATCGGCACGCTCTACCCGCTGGTCGCGCGTGCGACGTACGGCGCGCTGGCCTTCCCGCACTACCCGGGCGAGGTCGGCCATTCCGAAGCGGCGGACGAGCTGAAGGCGATCGCACAGCAGGTCTCGCAGGACGCGGTCGCCGAGCCGCTCGACGTGTACCGCGCGTTCTTCCTGGACGGCAAGCGGTTCATCGGCGGCGACCAGCCGTCGATCGCCGACATCCGGCTGGCGGCGACGCTCGAGTTCCTGAACGCGATCGACTACGAGTTCCCGGAGTGGGCGGCGGAGTACATGCAGGCGATGGAGAGCGAGTTGGGCGAGGCGTACCTCGAGCCGGCCGGCGACGTCCGCGGCTACATCTCGCACGTCAGGTCCCAGGCCGTGTGATCCGGGAGGCGCTGCCAACCAGCCTGGTCGGCTCCTACGCGCAGCCCGACTGGCTGATCGATCGCGAGCGGCTCCGCGACCGCTTTCCACCGCGCGTTCGGGCGACCGAGCTGTGGCGCGTCGACCCGCAGTACCTGGAGCAGGCTCAGGACGACGCGACGCTGCTCGCTGTGCGCGATCAGGAGCGGGCGGGCCTGGACATCATCACCGACGGCGAGGCGCGCCGCGAGAGCTACTCGAACCGCTTCGCCACGGCGCTCAGCGGCGTCGACATCGACAACCCGGGCACGGCGCTCGACCGCAGCGGCCATCCCAACCCGGTGCCCCGCGTCGTTGGCCCGGTCGAGCGGATGCATCCGGTGCAGGTGCGCGACGTCCAGTTCTTGCGGGACAACACGAGCAAGCCGATCAAGATCACGGTGCCGGGGCCTTTCACGATGTCACAGCAGGCGCAGAACGACTTCTACGACGACGAGGGCGAGCTGGCGCTGGCCTATGCCGGCGCCGTCCACGACGAGATCGCCGACCTGTTCGCCGCGGGGGCGGATATCGTCCAGATCGACGAGCCGTACATGCAGGCGCGGCCGGAGAAGGCCCGGGACCACGGCATCGCGGCGCTCCAGCGGGCGCTCGACGGGATCGAGGGCACAACAGCTGTGCACATCTGCTTCGGCTACGCCGCGATCATCCACGGCCGACCCTCCGAGTACTCCTTCCTGCCCGAGCTCGACGCCGTCGCCTGCGACCAGGTCTCGATCGAGACGGCGCAGTCGGGCATCGACACGGCGGTGATCGCAAAGCTGCCCGGCAAGCGCATCATCCTCGGTGTGATCGACCTCGACGACCTGGCCGTCGAGTCGCCCGAGATCGTCGCCGACCGGATCCGCCGTGCGTTGCCCTACAAGACTGTGCGGGAACTGGTCGCGGCGCCGGACTGCGGGATGAAGTACCTGCCGCGCG
Source organism: uncultured Actinomycetes bacterium (assembly GCA_963809205.1). GTDB lineage: Bacteria > Actinomycetota > Thermoleophilia > Gaiellales > JAICJC01 > DATLLN01. The sequence goes on from CAWEIS010000025.1 coordinate 492,282, forward strand.
ACGTTGCGTACGGCAAGCTCGAGTCGATGGTGGCGGGTGCGCAGCTCGTCAGATCGGCGGACTGAGACGCGTCAGCCGGCGGCCGTCTGCCCGTGCTGGGCGCCGGCCCGGCCGCGCGCGATCGCCTCGAGCCGTTCCGCGACCTCGGGCGCCAGCACCTGCAGCTCGCGAAAGCGGGTGCCGAACATCGCGATCACGCGCACCTCGGTGTCGGCGAAGACGTCGGCAGTGCGGCGGCCTTCGCCGACCAGCGCGATCTCACCGAACACGTCGCCCGGCCGCAGCTCGCCGAGCGAGGCGCCCTCGTGCTCGACTCGGGCACGGCCGTGGTCGAGGATGAAGAACGCATAGCCGGACGCCCCCTCGCGCGTCAGCCGGGTTCCGGGAGGGTGCTCCTCGACATCGAACCACGACGCGATCGTGTCGAGTTGGTCGGCGGAGACGCCCTCGAAGATCGGGATCTGCGAGAGCCGCTGGGGATCGGGATGCATCGGTGCCTCCGGAAAGCGCATGAATGGGCGGCCAGTGTACCGGCCTAATACTCGTCGTTCTGCGGCAGGTCGTCAGTGATCTCGTACCACGGCGCCTTCGACCCGACGAAGATGTGCTCGGTCGGCCGGATCGACGGCTCGTCGGCCAGCGATCCCATCGCCACGTGCACCCACGCGCCCTCGCGGACGACGGAGAACAGCAGTGAGCCGCAGCGGCCGCACCGGGTGTGGTGCTCGTCCGCCTCGCCGACGATCATCAGCCCCCGCTCGCCCTCGACCACGTCGAGCTTCTCGCGCTCGATCCCGGCGAACGCCTTGAACGCGGAGCCGGTCGCGGCACGGCAGTTCGAGCAGTGGCAGTTCGCGGCGTAGCGGAACTCGTCGGCGACCCGGTAGCGGATGTCTCCGCACTCGCACCGGCCTTCGAGCATTCGCACCTCGCCTGCCATCTACCCCGCCGGTTCCCTGAGGTACTGGTGGACGAACGCGATCGCCATGCTGCCCTCGCCGACGGCGGCGGCGACGCGCTTGACCGGGCCCAGGCGGACGTCGCCGCAGGCGAAGATCCCGGGCACGCTGGTCTCCAGCAGGAACGGGTCGCGGTCGTGCATCGAGCCCTCGCCGGACACGTCGGCGCCGGTGCGCACGTAGCCGCGCTGGTCGAGCGCGATCTCTTCCGGCAGCCAGCCGGTCTCGGCGTTGGCGCCGATGAAGATGAACAGGCCGCCCGAGTCGAGGCGTTCGCGTTCCTCGGTCGACGAGTCGTACACGTCGATCGCGGTCAGTTCGGTGTCGCCGTACACGGCAACAACCTCCGTGTTCAACCGCACGCCGATGTTCGGCCGGGTGTCGAGCTGGTCGATCAGGTACTGCGACATGTTCCTGCCGAGGTCACCGCCGCGGTACAGGATCGTCACGCTGCGCGCGTGGTTGGCGAAGAACAGCGCCGCCTGTCCCGCCGAGTTGCCCGCGCCGACGATCTGCACGTCGAGGCCGTGGGCGTTGGACGCCTCGCTGCGGGCCGCGCCGTAGAAGATGCCCTTGCCGACCAGGCGGTCGAACCCCTCGATCGGCAGGTGCCGCCAGGTCACGCCGCTGGCCAGGATGATCGTCCGCGCCCGCAGCACGTCCCCGCCGTTCAGGTGCACCTGCCGGGACATGACGTCGATCCGCTCCACCGAGCGCGTCACCAGGATCTCGGCGCCCAGCCGGCGAGCCTGCTGCAGCGCCCGCATCGCCAGCTCGTCGCCCGACACGCCGGACGGGAACCCCAGGTAGTTCTCGATGCGGGACGAGGTGCCCGCCTGGCCGCCGGGCGCCTCGCGCTCGATGACGATGGTGCGCAGCCCCTCCGACGCGCCGTACACCGCGGCCGCCAGGCCGGCGGGGCCGGCGCCGACGATCACCGTGTCGTACTCGGCCAGCGCGGGCTCGGTGCTCAGCCCGAGCAGCTCGGCCACCCGGCTCATCCGCGGCTTGACCACCGTCTTGCCGTTGACAACGCGGATCACCGGGCAGTCGTCGTCGGGCGGCAGCGGACCGCCCCACAGCTCCTCGGCGTCGGGGGTGTCCGAGGTGATCCAGCGGAACGTGACCTGGTTGCGATCGAGGAACCGGCGGAGCTGCGAGCAGGCCGGATCCCAGCGCGGGCCGACGATGATCGCCCGCGGCGGGGGCTGGTCGGCGGTGATCCCCTGCAGGCCGCCGATCCGGTCGCGCGCCATCTCGCCGAGCTTGACGCCCACCTCGGGCGAGACGGCGACCACGGCGTGGTAGTCCGCGGCGGAGATCCTCATCACCCGGGACGCCTCCGTTGCCCGGAAGCTGAACGGGAAGGTCGTGCCGAGCGAGATCGGCACCTCGCCGATCAGGTCGCCGGCCTGCCGGCCTCCGACGATCCGCTCGATCCCGTCGACCAGCGCAACGGTCTCCAGCCCGCCCTCGAGCACGGCGTACAGCGCCCGCTCGTCGCCGGTGTGGATCACGAACTCGCCGGCGTTCGGCCGGAGGTCGGCCGCGATCCGCGCGAGCCGGTCGCGCTGGGGCTCGGTCAGGCTCTCGAAGATCGGGATTGCGGCGATCTCGTCGGCCGTCAGCATACGCGCGCGCCCCTCACCCGATGCGTCGTTGCCGCCACGACCCAAGCCTACCCGCACGGGGGCGTGCGGTAGCCTGGCTCCGCCGTGAGCGAGCTCTACGATCACCCGTCGCACGAGCCGGTGACGGACACGGCGTGGAGCGAGGCGGCCGCCCGGGCGGCGATCGGCGAGATCGCCGCCGACGCAGAGGCGGCCTTCGATCCCGAGACGTTGTGGCACGCGCATCCGCTGGACACGGACGGCGGGCCGCTGCCATCGCCGACCGGCTTCTACCTCGGGGCGTCGGGCGTCATCTGGGCGCTGGACGCATTGCGTCGTGCCGGGGCGGTCGAGCGGCGGCGCGACTGGCCGGAGGTTGCCGCCGGGCTGCCCGACCGCTACGCGGCGGCGCCCGACCTGCCCGAGTGGACGGGCGGTGGCGCCGTGCCGTCGCTGCTGGTCGGTGAGGCGGGCATCCTGCTGGTTGCCCACCGGCTGGCACCGGCGCAGTGGCAGGTCGACCGGCTGCTCGAGGTCGTGTGCGGGAACGTGCACAACCCGACGCGGGAGCTGATGTGGGGCTCACCGGGAACGATGCTGGCGGCGCAGCTGATGCACGAGCGGGCACGCGACGACCGCTTCGCCGACGCCTGGCGCGAGTCCGCGGACTGGCTCTGGGACGAGTGGGGCGACGAGCTGTGGCTGCAGGACATGTACGGCCAGCTGCGGCACTACGTCGGCCCGGGTCACGGATTCGCCGCGAACGTCATGGTGCTCGCCCGGGGCGGGCTGCTCCACCGCGCCCGCCGGGCGGAGCTGGAGCGCCGGTCGGTCGACGTGCTGCGCAAGCTCGCCCAGCGCGACGGCGACCTCGTGCAGTGGCCGGCGACGCTCGAGTTCACCCGGCCTTCGTCGGGGATCCGCACGCAGTGGTGCCACGGCGCTCCGGGGATCGTCACCTCGCTGGCTGCCATCGCCCCCGGCGACGACGAGCTGACCGGGCTGCTGACCGGTGGCGGCGAGCTCACGTGGCGGGCCGGGCCGCTGGTCAAGGGGCCGGGGCTGTGCCACGGCACGGCCGGCAACGGCTACGCGTTCCTGAAGCTGCTCGACCGGACCGGCGACGAGCGCTGGCTCGAGCGTGCCCGCGCCTTCGGCATGCACGCGGCGGGCCAGGTGCGGACCGCGCGCGAGCAGCACGGGCAGGGCCGCTACTCGCTGTGGACCGGTGACATCGGCGTCGCGCTGTACCTGTGGGGGTGCATCACCGCCGACTCGTCGATGCCCGCCCTGGATGGCATCTAGGCGTGGAGTCTCCCGCACGACGTGGTCGTCGCCCCGGGCGAGGGGAAGCCCAGTGCGCCATAGAGTGGGCGGGTGCGCACACCTCCCGATGATCTCGATCCAGGCACGCTGACCGAGGCGCTGGCCGACGGCTGGGGCATCGCCGTCGACCGCATCGAGTACGCCCCGGTGGGCGCCGGCAGCCACCACTGGACGGTGGCCGCCGCGGACGACCGGCGTGCGTTCGCCACGGTCGACCACCTCGGCCAGAAGGCGTGGCTGGGCGACGATCCGGACGCGGCGTTTGCCGGCCTGCGCGCGGCGCTCGACACCGCTGTCGCCCTCGCCGGCTCCGGGCTCGGATTCGTGGTCGCGCCGCTGCCGTCGCGAGCCGGTGAGTCCCTGCGGCGGATCGGCGAGCTCTACGCCCTCGCGGTGTACCCGTTCGTGGACGGGACCGCCGGTCGGTTCGACGACCTACCGAACGCGGTCGGCGTGGTCGACATGCTGGTCGCCGTCCACGGCGCGACCCCGGCTGCGCCGCCGGATGCCAACGTCGCCGGCCTGTCGCTGCCTGGCGGGCAGCACATCGAGATGGCGCTGAGCGACGCAGGCGTCTGGCTGGGTGGGCCCTACTCGCAGCCCGCCCAGCGGGCATTCGATGCGCATCGCGACGACGTCGTCGAGCTGCTGGGGCTGGCCCGCCGTCTGGCCGCTGCCGTGCGGGCGCGCGGCCGAGCGGGCGTCGTCACGCACGGCGAGCCACACCCGGCCAACATCCTGACAACCGCCGGCGGGAAGGTGCTGGTCGACTGGGACACGGTCGCACTGGCGCCGCCGGAGCGCGACCTGTGGATGCTGGCGCAAACGCCCGACGACGACGCGGCCGTCGCCTACGCCGAGGCGACCGGACGCGCGGCGGACGCGAACGCCCTCGACTTCTTCCGGCTCACCTGGGATCTCAAGGATCTCGCCGAGTACCTCAACGTGCTGCGCGCACCGCATGTGGAGAGCGAGGACACGGCCCGGGAGCTCCGCGGTCTGGAGCACTGTGTCTCGATCCGCGACGACTGGGCAGCGTTGCTGCGCTGACGTCAGCGCCGGACCGCGACGATCGCTGCAGCGGTCGGCGTCGTCTGGATCTCGGCAGCGGCGAGCCGCGGGTCGCGGAGCAGGAACTCGCGCACGGGGTCGCCATCGACCGGCGACCCGGGGGTGAGGTCGTCCTTGACCAGCACTCCACCGTGTGCCAGCAGTCGCATGATCGCCTCCCAGTCGTAGACGCCGCCGTCGGCGAAGACCAGGCCGAACGGGCTGCGCCCGCGCAGCAGCTCGTAGGCGTCGCCCTCCATCGCCTCGACGTTGTCCAGCCCGGCGAGGCGCTCGCGGGCAACGGCGGCGCGGTCGGCGTCGCGCTCGACCGTGACGACGCTCCGCGCCGTCTCCGCCATCGCGGCCGCACCCTCTCCGAACGCCGTCCCCAGCTCGGCCACGTCGCGTCCCGCGGCGAGCGCGCGCAGCAGCGAGCGGACGGCGGGGATCGAGCTGCCGCCGTCCGTCATCCGATTGCGCTCCGGAGCTCCACGTCCGGAAACGGTACCGGCTGGTCATCGATGTACGCTGCCGCCATGAGCGCGCCGCTCGAGCTGTCTAGGCCGCAGATCCTTGGCTTCCGGCGGCGGGTGGGTGCGCTCGACGAGCGGCTTCCGGCCGGGCCGGAGTCGCTTCGCCAGGCCGCGTGGGCCGGGCTACAGGACAGCATGCCGCGGGCCGCGCTGCTCTCGATCCACGCTCGCGTCGAGGGCGCCGAGCCCGCGATCTGGGACGACCCGTCGCTGATCCAGCTGTGGGGTCCGCGGTTCCAGCTGTACGTCGTCGCCCGGCGCGACCTCCCGGTGTTCTCGCTCGGCCGGTTCCCGGACGACGCCAAGGGACGGCACCGAGCGGAGGATCTGGCCGAGCGGCTGCACGCTCACCTGGACGGCGGGACGATGACCTACGGCGAGGCGGGGCAGGCGATCGGCGTCAACCCGAACGCGCTGCGCTACGCCGCCACGACGGGCACGGTCGCGATTCGCTGGTCCGGCGCGCGGCTGCCGACCGTCTGGACGCTGCCGCAGCCGGAGATCGGTCCGTTCGACGCCCGGCTCGAACTGGCACGCCGCTACCTGCACGTCTACGGGCCGACGACGTCCGCGGCGTTCGCCAAGTGGGCGGGGATCACGGCGCGCATGGGCGCGGCGGCGTTCGAGGCTCTCGCCGGCGCGTTGGCCGCGGTGCGAACGCCGATCGGGGAGTCGTTCATCCTGAGCGGCGACGAGCAGGGATTCCGCGCCGACCCGGGTCCGCCAGCGCCGGCTCGCCTGTTGCCCAGCGGAGACTCCTACTACCTGTTCTGGGGCGATGACCGCGCGCTGCTGGTGCCCGACGCGAACCGCCGTGGGAAGTTGTGGACGCCGCGCGTGTGGCCGGGCGCCCTGCTGATCGACGGCGAGGTGCGGGGGACGTGGCGGCGTGCCAACGAGGCGATGACCGTGCAGACATGGGGCAAGCTCACTCGCGTCCAGCGCGACGCGGTGGAGGCGGAGGCGGCCGGGTTGCCGCTCCCCGGCCTCGACCGGCCGATCACGGTCGGCTGGCAGGCCTGAGAAACCCGTCCGTTGGCTTTATGCTTGGCACCTGACCGTGCTGTCCACCGGAAGGCGGAGCCCATGAATCCGAACAAGGCTCTTTGGGAGAAGGGCGACTTCACCCGAATCGCGGCGAGCATGCGGGAGAGCGGCGAGGCGCTCGTTGCCTCACTGGGCGTGACACCGGGGATGGATGTCCTCGACCTCGGCTGCGGCGACGGCACGACCGCCGTCCCGGCCGCCCAGCTCGGCGCGAACGTTCTCGGCGTCGACATCGCCAGCAACCTTGTCGAAGCCGGCAACGAGCGGGCGCGCGAGCTCGGCCTCGACAACCTGACGTTCCAGGAGGGCGACGCCACCGATCTGGGCGACCTCGCCGACGACAGCTTCGACCTCGTCGTCAGCGTATTCGGAGCGATGTTCGCACCGCGGCCCGAGGCGGTTGCCGCTGAGGTCGTCCGCGTCACCCGGCCCGGCGGTCGCGTCGTGATGGGCAACTGGATCCCCGGCGATCCGACGCTGGTCGCGCAGATCCTGCGGATCAGCTCGGCCTACTCTCCGCCGCCGCCCGAGGGGTTCGTCAGCCCGATGCTGTGGGGCGTGGAGGAGCACGTGGTCGAGCGGTTCGGCGGAGCGGGGGTGCCCGAGGACCGGGTCTCGTTCCAGCGCGACACCTACACGTTCGCGTACCCCGGTCCGCCGTCGGAGTTCCTCGGCCTGTTCAAGCACTACTACGGGCCTACGATGAACGCCTACGATGCGGCCGCGGCGAACGGTCGCGAGGACGAGCTGCACGCGGAGCTCGAGACACTCTTCGACGAACACAACACGGGCGGCGACAGCACGTCGATCCCGGCGACATTCCTGCGCGTCACGGTCACGGTCTAGACCGCTGCAGCTCCCAGGCGTCGATCACGGCGTCCTCGATGGCGTCCCCGTTGCCCTGCCCGAGATCGGCGACGATCATCATGTGCTTCGCGAAGCGCCCGGGCACCGAGAACGTCTCGGGAAAGGACTGCAGGAGCAGGTCGCGGGCCTCGAACGACGATCGGATGACGACATGGCTTGCGTCCAGCTGACGGGCGACCACCCGGCCCTGATACCGCCACTGGCGCAAGCCGTCCCGGCGACGCTCGGAGACGCCGTCGAGGCGCGCGGTGAGCTCGCTGATGCGGTCGAGCGTCAGCCGGGCAACTCGGCGAACTGCGGGGCGTCGTCGCCGATCTCCTCCCAGCTCGCCTTGTAGGCCACCAGCTGGTGGAAGCTGGGCTTCATGTCGAGGTCGGGGAACAGCCCGGCGGACACGAAGTTGACGGCACCCAGGTCGTCCCAGAGGCTGGATCCGCAGTTGCTGCAGAAGTTGCGCGGCGCCAGGTGGCTCTCGTACGTCTTCACCAGATCCTCGCCCTTGGCGACCCGGAAGTTCTCCTTGGCCACGACGATGCCGGCCAGGCTCGATCCGACCCAATGCTGGCAGCGGCTGCAGTGGCAGTACCCGAACCCCTGCAGGTCGGTGGCCTCCAACTCCACACCGCCGCAGAGGCACGTTCCGGTGAGCGTCTCAGACATAGTGACCCCTTCCCGTAGTGGCCGAACGATGCCCGAGCCACGCTACCAGACCCGCAGCCGGCCCTCCGGTGAGCCGCCGGACCGCGCTCACACGTGGCCGGGCAGTCCGAACCGCTCGAGCATCTGCGGAGCGCGGAAGTGGGTGATCCCGGCGATCGACGCGCCGTCGAGCGTGAGCACCGTGACGCCGTGTGCATCATGCATGCCCGCCCCGCCGAGCTCGTAGGCGCCGACCGCGAGCTGGCCGTTGGCGGAGGTTGGCAGCATCCGCCAGCTGCGCACGCCGTCGAGCACCGTGGCGCGTAGCACCGTCTCGATGGCGTCGCGGCCGCGATACCAGCTGGGGATCGGCGGCATCGCCAGCGTCGCGGCGCCGGTCAGCATGCCGACGATCGCGTCCACGTCGCTGCGGGCCCAGGCCTGGACGAACCGCTGGACGATGCCGTTCAGCTGCTCGTCGCCCAGCGCCCGCAGGGTCGCCTGCTGGCTGGGGTCGGGCCGCCGCTTCTCCAGCGTCGCGTGCGCCCGCTGCAGGGCGCTGTACACCGATCCCGGCGTGGTGTCGAGCGCCTCGGCGACCTCCGCGCCCGAGAAGCCGAGCACGTCGCGCAGGATCAGCACCGCCCGCTGCCGGGCCGGGAGCAGCTGAAGCGCGGCGATGAACCCGAGCTCGATGCTCTCGCGCTGCTCGTATCGGGCATCGGGCCCGGCGAGTCCGTCGTCGAGGCCAAGCCGCTCGTCGGGGTACGGCTCGATCCAGACCGATTCGACCAGCGGTTTGCCGAGCGGCTCGCGGGGATCGCCGGGCGGCCCGTGGTCGATCGGCAGCGTCCGCGACGGCCTGCGCTCGATCGCCCGCAGGCAGACGTTGGTGGCGATCGCGTACAGCCAGCTGCGAAGCGAGCTTCGCCCCCGAAACGACGGCAGCGCTCGCCATGCGCGAAGCAGCGTCTCCTGCACCGCATCCTCGGCATCCTGGACGGAGCCGAGCATGCGGTAGCAGTGCGCGTTGAGGGCTTGCCGGTGCGGTTCCACCAGTTCGGCGAACGATCCGTGGTCGCCGGCGGCGGCGGACTCGATCAGCTGCGCGTCGGTCATGCCCTACGTATTGCGGACGACGTCGTAGGTGAGCAGGGCGAGGCTCTCGCCGATCGTGCGGATGTCGGCGAGCCGCAGCCGCTTGCGCTCGCCGACCACGGAGAACGGCCGCTCGCCTTCTCCGAGCACGAACGGGAAGACCATCAACCGCAGCTCGTCGGCGAGATCGTGCTCCAAGAGCGTGTGCACAAGCTGGGCGCTGCCGTTGACGACGATGTCCCCATCGAGCGAGTCCCTGAGCTTCGACACCTCGGCGACCACGTGGCCCTTGAGCACCGTCGAGTTCGTCCACCGGGCCTCGTCGAGCGTCGACGAGACGACGTACTTGGGCAGGCTGTTCAGCCGCTCCGCCCATTCCCCGCTCCGCGACAGCCACCGCTCCGCGAACCACTCGTCGCTGCGCCGGCCCATCAGCATCGCCTCGGCGCCCATCGCCTCGTCCTCGAAGACGGCGGCCCATGCCGCGTGGTCGCTGTCACCGATCTGCGTGAACCAGCCGCCCAGGCGGAATCCCTCCTCGCCGGTCGGGTCCTGCATCACCCCGTCCAGCGAGACGTTCTCACTGATCACGATCTTTCCCATGTCGCGCTCCCTCGTAGTGGATCATGTCCCACTACTGAGATCCGGGTGCCCTCGGAAATCCAACGCAGTCAGCGTAGAAGCTCGTCACCGTTTCCGAAGGGCGCCGGGGGCGGGGTGGGGGCCTCGTCCGGCAGCTCGCCGTACGCCTCCGTTTCGATCCCGCTCGTGCGCTCCACACTGGCACCGTGCCGGGCGGCAGCCTCGTCGGCGATCCACTGAACCTTGCGGCTGGGATCGGGGCTGCCGAACATCACGATCACGCACGGACCTCAACGATAGTCGGGGCTCCGCACGCGTAGAATCGAGGGTCCCGACGGAAGGAGGCACCCTTTGCGCGGCAAGACCCTGGTCATCACCGCGGGCGCGCTGATCGCCGGCGCAACCCTGTACCGCTCGTTCCTCCGTGACCCCGTCCTCACCTGGGGGGCGAACCCGGACGAGGCGACCCGGCGGCTGCCCGGCGATGAGCTGCTCGAGGAGGCGGACGGCGTCGCGACACGGGCGATCACCATCGACGCCCCGCCGGCGGCGGTGTGGCCGTGGATCGCCCAGATGGGGCCGGCGCCCCGGGGCGGCGCGTACACCTACGACTGGATCGAGAACCTGCTCGGGCTGAACATGCACAGCGTCGATCGCGTCCTGCCCGAGTTCCAGCAGCCGCAGGTCGGCGACGGCTTCGGCTACGGGCCGAACCAGATGAGCTTCCGGCGCGTCGATCCCGAGCACGTGCTGGCCGCGCAATCGGCGGACGGCAACTGGGTCTGGACGTTCGTCATCGAGCAGGAACCGGACGGACGAACTCGTCTGATCAGCCGCAACCGGTTCCGGCTGCCGAAGCTGAAGGACCGGATCGGGATGCTCCCGATGGAGCCAGGATCGCTCGTCATGGAGCGGAAGATGCTCAAGGGCATCAAAGAGCGAGCGGAGAACCTGGATCGCAGCTGACCGAATCGGTGCGGCTTCGGTGCGGTGGATAGACTCGCGCCGATGCGGACAACCCGCTATGCGAAGACGGCCGACGGCGTCCACATCGCCTATCAGGTGTTCGGCGACGGCCCGCACGACCTGGTGATTCACCCGCCGTGGCTGTTCAACGTCGACGCCTGCTGGGACTTCCCCGAGATGGCGGCCTCCCTCGAGTCGTTCGGCCGCTATGCGCGGGTGATCCTGTTCGACCGCCGCGGGTTCGGCGTCTCCGACCGGCCGACGTCGCCCGATGTGATGGCCGTCGAGAAGGGCATGGAGGACATTCGCACGGTGATGGACGCGGTCGGATCGGAGCGCGCAGTACTCCTCGGGCACGAGGCGGGTGCCGCGGTGATGCTGCTGTTCGCCGCCTCGTTTCCCGGTCGGGTGACGGCACTCGGCCTGGTGGCGCCGCTCGTGTTCTACTGGAAGACGGACGACTTCCCGTGGGGGTGGACCAAGGAGGAGGATGCCGACTTCCGGCGCCGCCTCGAGGCGGGATGGGGCACCGAGGAGTTCTGGCGCTGGAACATGGAGCAGATGACCGACCGCACGCTGGACGATGACGAGATCGCCAGGTGGGCGAAGTTCACCCGGCTGTGCGCGAGCCCCCAGGGGATCAGCGCCATCCTCGACTCCGAACGCCAGGTCGACGTGCGCCCGCTGCTCTCCCAGATCCAGGTGCCCACGCTGGTGATGCGCTCCCGGGGGGACGTCGAGCGGGGAGAGGAAGGGGCCGCGCCGTGGGTCGCCGAGCAGATCGCCGGCGCTCGGTACGCGGAGCTTCCCAGCGGTGACCACTATCCGCTGGAGCCAGAGGCGTACCTCGAGTTCGAGCGGTTTCTGTCCGGCTTGGGGGAGCACGACGCGGTGTTCGACCGTGTGCTGGCCACGGTGCTGTTCACCGACATCGTGGACTCGACCGCGCAGTCGGCGGCGCTCGGCGACCGGGCGTGGCGGCTGCTGCGGGAACAACACGACCAGGTCGTCCGCATGCACCTGGCGCGCTACCGCGGTCACGAGGTGAAGACGATGGGGGACGGCTTCCTGGCGACGTTCGACGGTCCCGCTCGCGCTGTGCGGTGCGCCCAGGCCATCGTCGCCGGCGTGGACGGCCTCGGCATCGAGGTGCGCGCCGGTCTGCACACGGGAGAGGTCGAGCTCGACGGCGACGACGTCAGCGGGATCGCCGTCGCGATCGGCGCGCGTGTCGGCGCCGTGGCCGGGCCATCCGAGGTGCTCGTCTCGCAGACGATCAAGGATCTGACGGCGGGATCCGGGATCGTGTTCGCAGACCGTGGCGAGCGCGAGCTGAAGGGCGTCCCCGATCGCTGGCGGCTGTACCGCGCCACCGCGTAGCTGTCAGCGCAGCACCAGCAGGTCGAGCCAGTTGTTCCTGGGTTCCGGGTTCGCCGTGTGCTCGGCATGGCGTACGGCACGCCGGAGACGCTCCTTGCCGCGGAGGAACTCGGCTTCGGTGAGGGCGCGCATCGTGGTGTCGGCGCGACGGAACGTCTCGACCTGCCTGAGGAAATCCGCGAGGCTGGTCGGGTACGTCTCACGAACCTGCTCGAGGGCGTGCTGGTGGAATCCTGCGGCCCCGAACGCCGTGCACGTGTTCTTGAGGGAGGGGAAGGTTTCGATCGTCCGAGCGGTCTCCGGGAACCATCGGACGATTTCGATCCCATCCAGATTCAGGCGCCCGGAGGGCTCGTATCTGTCCGGGTAACCCTGGCGGATGAGGACGGGGGCACCGGGGCGGAGGACACGGCGGATCTCGCGTGCGGCGACTTCGAGCTCCTGGATGTGGTGAACCACGAGGGAGAGCCAGGCGGCGTCTGCCGAGTCATCCGGCAGGGGCAGCGCGCTGGCATCTCCCTCGAGTACCCGGATGGCCGGCGTCCGCGGAATCTGATTTCGCATCGCGGCCGACGGCTCGACCGCGAGGACGCGGAGGTCGAACCAGTCGCTGAATGCTGTGGAGAACGCACCGGTCCCCGCGCCGATGTCCAGCAGCGTCATCCCCGGCGACGGGCGCAGGTGACGTCGTACCGCCTTCCGCCACTCCGCGAGTCCGTCGCGCGGGACCTCGCGGACCGCCTTGAACGCCGTGGCGGTCTGCTCGTCATAGCTGATTCTTGCCATAGCCACCATGCTATATCGCATGGAGGCTATTCGCAAGGAGTTGCGCTGCGATCATCGGCGAGGAGCCTGCGAGCAATCTGGCGTAGCATGGCGATCGTGGAGCGGGTCACCGGAATCGGCGGGGTGTTTCAGCGCGCCGCGCAAGCCGCGAGCCTTCGCGACTGGTATGCCGAACATCTGGGCATCGACATCTCCGAGTGGGGCGGCAAGCCGTTCGAGTGGACGCCCGGCGGTTCCACGACCTGGGCGATCTTCGATCATGACACCGAGTACTTCGGACGGCCGGAGCAGCCGTTCATGGTGAACTTCCGCGTCGCCGATCTGGACGCGATGCTCGCCCAGTTGCGGTCGGCCGGCGTCGAGGTGATCGACGCGCCGGTGCAGTCCGAGCAGGGTCGCTTCGGATGGGCGGTCGATCCGGAGGGCACCCGGTTCGAGCTCTGGGAACCCCCACCGGGCGGCTGACGCCGCCGGCGCATAACTGTCCCAGAGTCCACCGATGAGTATTCGCGGCCCAACCGGTCCACACAGTGCTGGTACCTGCGACAGAACCACCGAAAGGGCATCGCGATGAAGCTGCTACTCACGTCCGCCGGCGTCAAGAACACGAGCATCAACGACGCGCTGGTCGACCTGCTGGGCAAACCGATTGCCGAGTCCAGCGCCCTCTGCGTCCCCACCGCGTCGTACGGGTACCCCTCACGCGGTCCCGAGATGGCATGGAGGTTCATCACCGGGCAGAGCTCCACGCCGATGTGCGAGCTGGGCTGGAAGTCGATGGGCGTGTTGGAGCTGACCGCGCTGCCCAGCATCGGCGATGACAACTGGGTCCCACTGGTCCGGACCACCGACGTCCTGCTGGTGAACGGCGGCGACCCCATGTATCTGTGCCACTGGATGCGGGAGTCCGGGCTGGCAGACCTCTTACCGTCGCTGCAGGACACGGTCTACGTGGGGTTGAGCGCCGGGAGCATGGTGATGACGCCCAGCATCGGGGAGGACTTCGTCAACTGGAAGCCGCCCGGCGGTGGCGACCGAACGCTCGGAATCGTCGATTTCTCGATCTTCCCGCACGTCGATCACCCGGATTTGCCCGACAATCACATGGCCAACGCAGAAAAATGGGCGGCGGACATGCCGGGCCGGGCCTACGCGATCGACGACCAGACCGCCATCAGAGTGGTCGATGGCACCGTCGACGTCGTCACCGAGGGGCGCTGGAAGCTGTTCACCCCTGACCACGAGGTGTCCCCCAGCCGGATCTGACGGGAGTCGCGAGACAGAGGCAAGGAGTTCTGAGATGCGGAAACTGATCGCGCTGGTCTTCCACTACTCGGTCAACGGCCTTCTCGCCGACGAGGGCACCGAGTACTTCCGGTACTGCTTCGAGCTGCTCGACGAGCTTGGTGGACCGAGCGACGATGACCAGTCACTCGAGTTGCTCCAGGGCGCGTTCGCGCACGTCATGGGTCGCACCGCCTACGAGGGCATGTCCCGATCGCTCCCGAATGCCACCGACCACCCGTGGGCCGACATCCTGAACTCCGGGCGCAAGGTCGTCTTCTCCCGGACATTGAAGACGGCCGACTGGGCCAACACCACCATCGCCGCTGGCGACACGACAGCGGAGATCGAGAGCCTCAGGCAAGGCGGGGACGGCCACATCGTGGTCTGGGGCGGCGTCAGCCTGTGGCGGTCGCTGATGCAACTCGACCTGATCGACGAGTGGCACCTCGGCCTGCACCCCTACGTCGCCGACGAGGGCACCCGGCTGTTCGACGACGTCCCCAAGTCCTACCGGCTCGACCTGGTCTCCAGCACCGAGCTGAAGCCGACCGGGATCCTCGAGCTGCAGTACCGGCGTCACCGGTAGCGCGGTCCAGGAGGAGCAGATGAGCGAGAGTAGCACCGGAAACGGCAAGGTGGTCGTGAACAGGGCGATGTCGCTTGACGGCTTCATCGCGGCTCCCGGCCATCGGATGGATTGGGGCGGTGGTCGCCCGCTCGCCGACTTCGTTGCGCCGGAGGATTTCGCGGAAGTCGCGGCGGCCACCGGCGCCATGCTGATCGGCCGGCGGACCTGGGACGTCGGTAGCAGGATGGAGGCCGAGGAGCCCGGGAGCGTGGACTACCCGTTCGCCGGGCCGTTCTTCCTCCTCACGCATCGGCCGCTGGAGCCGCCGGACCCGGATGTCACGATCCTCAGCGGGGACATCGGGGAAGCGGTTGCCACCGCACTGAACGCTGCGGGCGGCAAGAATCTGGAGATCCTCGGCGCCGATGTTGCGGGCCAGTGCCTTGGGCGCGGGCTGGTCGACGAGATCTTGGTGTATGTGCTGCCGGTGCTGCTCGGCGATGGCATCCCGTTCTCATCCCCGGGGCTCACCAAGGTGGACCTGGAACCGGTGAGCAGCGCGCGGTCGGGCGACGCCACCATCCTTCGGTTTAGCGTCCGCAAGTAGTCCTGGCCTACCCGTCTCAGCCCAGCGTGGAGCTGGGCCGAGCCCCGCATGCTATGGGCAGCCCTCAGCGGGGTATACGAACTCGTGCACTGGAGACACCGACCGACGGAGGTGGCCGAAAAATGGACGTCCAGTTCGTAGCGAGCGTCGCTCCGATCGTGCGAGACGCGGACGCGGCGGGGTTGTTTTACCGGGACGCTCTTGGCCTCGTGTTCGAGGGTGGGGATGGCGACTATGTGTTCACCCACAAGTTGGAAGGAACGAAGCATTTTGGGCTGTGGCCGCTCTCCGAAGCTGCGACTGCGTGTTTCGGCAGCAGCGAATGGCCGACCGAGATTCCCTTCCCGCAGGCCAGCATCGAGTTCGAGGTCGCTGACGTCGCTGCGGCCGCCGAGGAACTCAAGGCCAAGGGGTATCGGCTGATCCACGAGCGCCGCACCGAACCGTGGGGCCAAGTTACTGCCAGGCTGCTGAGCCCGGAGGGCTTGCTCATCGCCGTCTGCTACACCCCGGCGTTCCACGACGCCGGCGTCTGAGGACGCGTCGACTACAGAGCGCTGAGCGCCTCGCCGGCTGCCACACCGACCAGGGTGAACAGGCCGACGGAGAAGACGGCGTAGCTCACCGCCGCCAGGCGGACGCGACGAGCGCCCAACGGCCGGCCGCCGACCGACCGCCCGAGCGTGACTGCGACGATCGCGCAGGTAAGCGCCGCCGCGGCCGCGTAGCGCACGTCCGAGTCGCTGGAGATCCACCGCGTCGCTGCCCTGCCCACTCGGGTCGGTCGCACCTTGTCCAGCTGCCGTTCGATGCGGACGCCGCTGCTGCCGCTCGCCCAACTGCTCCACGCCGTGTTGATCCAGCGGCATGCGGCCAGGTTGATCGAGGTGACGATGGTCAGCGCCCCAAGGAACACGATGAGCGGGTTCCACATCGCAGCCAACGCCGCGACCGGCAAGCCGATCACGTAGCCGTCCGCCAGCCAGTACGCGACGATCGCGCCGGCGGCGACGGATGCGTGGCCGCCGATGTTCGCTCGCTGGTCCTCCATGGTTCACGTATCGGGTCGAGCTGCCGACACCGTGAGTCGGAGATGCTCACTCACAGCAGGTCAGCGATCCGATGCCTAGCCGGAGATCGACGTCCTGGTCGGTGCTGCCTGATCGTGTGGCTGCTTCGTCACCAGGAGTGCGGTCGCGGCGCCGAGGCCGTAGCCGACAAGGATCGCGGCTATGGCTTCAGCTGTGCCGGGCTTCACAGTCATGTTCCAGGTGATGGCGAGCACGATCCCCGGGTTTGCGAGAAGGACGACCCATAGCACCCGGTCGTGTGCCAACTGGCGAACACGCGAGTCAAGCATGCCAGTCGCAGCGTCCACGTCGAGCGCCTCCATGAGGGTTTTGGCACGCGGCCCGGCGACGAGCGGGCCTTGCACCGTGTCCAGGATCAAACCGGCGATGGATACGACGATCCACGGGGTGCTCCACGTCCACCGCTCGGTGGTCAGGTATGCACCGCTCGCGATCAGGCCGAGGATCGCGACCGGGAACGCCCAGCCAACCTGGTCCGCGAGTCGGGCCCACTGCGCTGCTTCCCCAAACGATTCGGCTGCACGAAGTCGGAAGTAGCACAACCCGACCACGGTGATGGCACCGATCAGGCCGAACAGCGACAGGAGATGCAGGTAGACGGCGACGTCGTAGGCCACGTCAGGCTGCCGCCGCGGCTGCTGCGAAACCCGCCAGGATGCCGGGCCATCCCGAATCAAACTGGTCGCGCATCTGCTCCATGGCATCACCGTAGGCGTCAAGGCCCCGGTGTTCGAGCTCGACGCGAGTGCGGTCGGGTCCCTCGGCCACGAATCGCACCTCGACCTCGGTCAGCAGGTCGCCGTCATAGGCCCATTCGCCGGTGATCTGCCACGCCAGCACGAGACGCGCCGGCGGCTCCCATACCAGCACTTTGCCCCATTCACACTCGCTGCCGTCGACATCGCGTTCATACCAGCGACCCCCAGCGCGCTGCTCGAGCACGGCCTCTTCGAGTTCAGCACCGCCAATATGGAACTCACGGGGCCACCACGTGTTGTGTCCGCTCGTGAAGGCGGCAAACACCTTGTCCTGTGACGCCTCGACCATAATCGAATGACGAACGGCGGCGCCTTGTGCGGGAATCATCGGCTCTCCTTGGATTGGTGAACGTCAGTCGGGGCCTCGACAGCCCGCTGAAAGTTCTGCAAGGCCTGCCCCCAAAACGCATCGAAGTACTCGCGCAACGCCTCGACCGCCCGGGGATCAACCTGATAGACGCGACGGGTACCCGCCGGCCTGTCGAAGACCAGTCCAGCTTCCTTGAGCACCTTGAGATGCTGCGACACGGCGGGCCGACTGATGGGCAACCCGCCCGCGAGTTCCCCGACCGCAAGCGGACTTCGGCTCAACCGCTCAAAGATCTCACGCCGGGTCGGGTCACCCAATGCCTCGAGCGCCGCCTGTTCGTAGGTGGTCACTAACGGTAAGGATACGCTTACCAAAGACGCGATGTCAAGCGCGGGAGCTGCATCCTTGCGCCGCTCTGCGCCGGCGGTGGGAAGATAGGCGGGTGCCATCGCCGCCCACCATCGCGCCGATCCTGGTGGCCGAGCTGCTTGCCGAGGGCGAGCGGATGCCGGTCTACGTGCACGTCATCGACCATCCCGACGCGCGCGTCCTGGTCGACACCGGCATGACGGAGCTGCATCCGGCGGTGGCCGACCTCGATCCCCGCCTCCGTCCACTGAGCGAGCAGGACTTCGACCTCGCCGGCATCGACGTCGTCGTCAATACCCACCTGCACTTCGACCACTGCGGCGGCAACCACCTCTTCGCCGCCAGGCCGATCTACGTCCAGCGCCAGGAGCTCGACGACGCGCGCAGCGAGGACGACTACACGATCCGCGAGTGGGTCGAGGCGCCCGGCGTGCAGTACGTGCCGGTCGACGGCGAGCTCGAGTTGCTACCCGGGCTCCGGCTCGTCCCGGCGCCCGGCCACACGCGCGGCATGCAGGTGGTCGTGATTGAGACGGGCGGACGTCCGGTCGTCGTCGGCGGCGACGTGGCGGTGTGGTTCGGCGAGCTCGACGAGCCGCACACCGAGGGCCAGCTGCGGGTGCGTGCGCTCGACCCCGAGCTGGTCTGGCTCGCGCACGAGCACGAGCCGTGGCGGCCCAGCAGGGTGTAAGGCACGCGGGCCATTTTCGAACTCTCAACGCGCACGCGTCGCACCTGCCCGCGCGCGTGTACGCGCTGGGAGGCGGGCGCGGTCACCGCCCCCCTACTTCTTAGGCACCTGCGCAGGTGCCTGCACGGTTGCGTGTATCCAGCTCATCCCGCCCGGCGGTAGCAGATGTGCGTCGCCAGTGGGGAATGGAGGACCTCGTCGGGCTTGAAATCGAACTCGGCGACGCCGTTGAATATCCCCTCGCCGGACCCGAGGAGAACGGGGACGATGTCGAGCCAGAGCTCGTCGATGACGCCCGCCTGCAGCGCTTGCCGGACGGTCGACGCGCCGCCCGCGATGTCGATGCCGTCTGCGCCGGCAGCCTCGCGGGCCTGGGCGTAGGCGGCGTCGAAGCCATCGGTGACGAAGTGAAACGTCGTCCCGCGCTCCATCTCGATCGGCGCGTGAGCGTGATGGGTGAGGACGAACACGGGCGCGTGGTAGGGCGGCTCGGGCCCCCACCAGCCCGACCACTCCTCGTCCCACTCGCCGCGGATCGGGCCGAACATGTTGCGGCCCATGATGTAGGCGCCGCGCGGGCGCAGCAAACGGCGCTCGGCAGTGGCGTCCGCCTCGTTCGCGCGCTCGTCGCCAAGGTGCCAGCCGTGAACCTCGAGGCCCCGCTTGCCGAGCGGGTCGCCGCGGCTTTGATCCGGCCCGGCGACGAAGCCGTCGAGGGAGATCGACATGTGGCAGGTGGTGTCGGCCATTGCTGTCCTCCAAAGTGATTGTGATTTGCAAGCGGCGGCGCGCGGGGGGATCGTAACGGCGGGAGGCCGGCGCCTCCCCTCAGGCGTTTCGCCCTCTCCATCTACTCTCCCGGTCGATTTGACGGGAGGGCTGTTGGCGAGCTCGAACGAGGTGCGAACCGTAACGCGGCTCTCTTCGGGCCAGACGTAGACGCGGACGTTGGTCGCCAGAACCAGAGGGGGGTTACGCCGCGCGCGGCGCAGGCCACCGCCCGCCTCGCCGACCACCGATCCGTCCAGCCGCTTCGCATCTGCCCACCACGCCTTGCCCGGGCACCCATCCTCCCGGCCTCTGCGAAGCACATCAAGCCGTCCGCCGCCAGAAGCCGCCTGGGGTCCGCCGACGCCTAGAGCGCAAACTGATCACCAGGGAGGAAGGATGCTAAGTTGCCTAGACTTAGGCACGATCAGCTCGGAGGGCCTATGCGGCGAGGGCGGACATTCGTGTGGACGATCATCGGAAGCGTCGCAGCTGCAGTGGCGCTAGTAATAGCTTTGATCCACGTCAACTCTGGCACGTCGCCAACAGCAGCCTCGTCGCCCGTGCCTCCCATTTCGGCCAGTGCAAGCTCTCAAGCTAGCGAGTCTGCCCCAGTGGTAATGCCGGAGACTTCCAGCACGTCCTCGTTCTCATATCTCTCAGACCTGACCCCTTCCGGGGATCTCGCCGGGACGGTAACACCGGGCCCGGTCAAGATATCCGGATCAATTTACCCAAAGAGCATCTCGTTCTATTGCAACGTTGGTGACCCAACTGCTTTTCCTGTATATAAGCTCGGGCATAGCGCTCGTCGGTTCCAAGGCACTATTGGACTACCGGCTAACTCGTCCCCCCAATTCCAAGCGGGCATACTACTAGTTGGCGATGGGCGCACTCTCCGGACCTTTAATGTCAGCGTTCCTAAGCCGAAAACCGTCGATGTCAATGTAAAAGGACTCCATACCCTCCAACTCGAATGCTTCGGCTCCGGGAATTCGGTAACCGGTGGTGAGGCCGTTGCCGTAGCGTGGGGCAACGCACGTGTCTCCGGAGGACATTGACCGCGGAATGGCGGGTCGTGCTCGCCGGGCTTCGACCGCCGCACTGACCCAGTCCGGCGGCAAAATCGAAGTGCAGTGCAAAGTCGTTCGCACCCACCCATCCTCTTTCTCGGGGCGGGTGCCTCGCTCGCGTCCGGACTCCCGTCGACGTCTGGCATCACGGAGGCTCTGCTGGTCGATTTGACGGGTTATCGGGAACGCAGGAAGTCGGACGAGCCTCCACGGGAAGTCTCCCCGTCACGAGACCGTGACGCTGACCGCCGGGTTGAGATTGCGCGCCCGACACTCGGCCATCAAACACGATGATTCGCCAGCACCCTTAACCCGGCGCGGTCGCCGCCGCCGTCCGGATGATCGTGTTCGCGAAGGCATGCCCCATCCTCCCACCGCCACACGCCGGCGCGTCCAGGACGGGGACGGCTACACTCGACGATCACACCCCGATCGCGCGATGCGGGGTCCCAGGGTCCCGTCGAGGCTTCGGTTTCGTCGAGGCCGGAAAGGATGGTTGTATGGCGATTGGGCCTGTTCAGCTGATCGTGCTGGGCTTCTCGCACCCGGAGTTCCACGGTGAGATCATCGCGGAGTTGGAGAAGCTGCGAGAGAGCGACACCGTGCGTGTGATCGACGCGTTGGCGGTGCACAAGGATGCTGATGGTGAGATCGAGGTTGCCCATTTGAGCGACCTCTCGAAGGACGAGGCGATCGAGTTGGGTAGCAAGGTCGGCGCCCTGATCGGTCTCGGCATCGAGGGCGAGGAAGGGATGGAGGCTGGCGCCGTCGCCGGCGCCGAGGCGGCGGAGGACGGCGTCCACGTGTTCTCCGATGAGGAGGCGTGGGACGTGTTGGAGGACATCCCGAACGACTCGGCCGCAGCGCTGGTCCTGCTCGAGCATCACTGGGCGGTGCCGCTGCGCGACGCGATCGCTCGGGCCGGCGGCTTCCGGCTGAGCGACGGCTTCATCAGCCCGCTCGACCTGGTCGAAATCGGATTGGTTTCGGCCGCTGAGGCCGAGCAGCTCCACGCGATGGAGAAGAACCAGGGCGCGCCGACCAGATAGGTCGAGCGTCGACGAACGACGGAGGTTCATCATGATGGGTTCTCGCAGGGTTGCCCGCCGAACGAGTCGACGAGTCGCACGCCGCCGATGACGATCGACAGAGCCTGAACAATCGCCCCATCGTCACGTCAGACCGACTTGGCGGTGGGGCGCTGGTCTCCGCCTCTGCATCGGTGTGGCGGCCGGCTACTGCTGGCCACCGCCCTCGCTCTTGCCGAGCGACTCGGCGGACACCACGCCATGTGCGACACCGACGGGCTCTTCATCCCCGCCACCGAACCCGGAGGACTCTTCCCGTGCCCGGGCGGATCTCACGCGCTCGACGACCACGAAGCGATCCGCTGCCTCTCGTGGCAGGAAGTCGACGACTAGGTCGTCGCACCCTTCACAGCACTCCACCCCTACACGGCTGACGCCGTGCCCGGGTCGATCCTCAAGATCGAGGACGAAAACTACGACCCCACAACCGGCACGCGGCGGCAGGTCGAGTGCTTCTCCATCTCCGCCAAGCGCTATTGCCTGTTCACCCGCGAGCCAGACGGCGCGCCGATCATCGTCGGTGACGACCGCAAGCGGAAACGAAGCAAACACGGCATCGGCCACCTGCTTCCACCGATACCCGGTAGTCACGACTACATCACCGAATGGTGGACCCACCTCCTCCGGGTCGAGCTCGCCTATCCCGCGACCACCCCCGCATGGTTCGAAGACATCGCCGCAGGAGCCCTCACCGCACCACCCCACATACGCTCCGCGCCTGGAAGACCTACAACCAGGACCGCGCCTACGCCGACCAAGTCAGGCCGTTCAACTTCGCCATGACCGCCCACCCCATCCGCCTCAAACGCCGCCAACCAGGAACACCACGCACCCTCGTCGCCCCCCTCCAGGCCGACCCAGAAGACCGGCGCCGCGCCAACTGGATCGCCAAAGACGACCGCACCGGACGCCACTACACCGCGCGCACCACCAACCCGGCCTACCACATCCCCGACACCGTACCCGTGCTCACCTATGGCACCTACTTCCACGAGTACCGCGGCCGCCCCGAACACAAAGCCCTCGGCCCCGACGATCAACCCTGCCACGCATGGACCCAAGGCCTCCTCAAACCCCCCACCATCGAGGCCGCACCGACCCTTCTGCGCATCGGTAAGGAAAGCCTTCCATCTGCAGACGACGAGCCCGACCCCAGCGAGCCAACGGACTCGGAGATCGTCTACACAGAACGCGTCTACACAGAACGCGTCTGCACAGTCTGCGGCGAACTGCTCACCGAGAGACAGGTCTACTGCTCGGATCGATGCAGGAAGCGCGCCAGCCGGTGTGTCGTTGACGTGGTTAGTGATTAGAATCGCGGGAGGCGACATCGCGCGCCCGCCGGAGGGGGAACGAGATGGACGAGACGACGGTCCGAGTTTGCGAGCAGGGGAGGTCGAAGTGAGCTGGGATCCCTACGCAAACCTTCCGCCGGCGGCCTCGTTCTCTCTGATCAGCAGCGATCTGCGGGAGGGCGAGAAGTTGGCGATGCCGCAGGTCAGCGGCATCTTCGGCGCCGGCGGCCAGGACGTTTCCCCGCAGCTTTCCTGGAGCGGCTTTCCGGTGGGGACGAAGAGCTTCGTGGTCACGATGTGTGACCCCGAAGCTCCGACCGTTACCGGCTTTTGGCACTGGGCCGTGGTGAACATTCCCGGCAACGTCACCGAGCTGCCTGCCGGTGCCGGCGATGAGTCCGGCTCTGAGCTACCGCCGGGTGCCTTTCAGCTCAAGAACGACGCCCGGATGGCGTGCTTTGTTGGCGCTGGGCCGCCGGAGGGTACGGGGAGGCACCGCTACATCTTCGCGGCGCTCGCGCTTGACGCCGAGAGGGTCGAGATCGACAGGGAGGCGACGCCCGCCTTGCTGATGTTCAACCTGTTCACAGGCACACTTGGACGTGCCTTCCTCGAGGGTTGGTACGAGAGGTAGGCCAAGGGGGGCGCCTATGCCCGAGCCGGTGGTCGATCAGGAGGCCCAGCAAGAGTTCGCTCGCCGGATGGTGGGGATCTATACCGGTGCGGTGCTGACGAAGTTGATCGATCTTGGCACCCAAGTAGGGCTGTTTGAGGCCGCCGCGGCAGGCCCGGCGACGTGCGCTGGCTTAGCTGGGCGGGCTGGCTTGCAGGAGCGCTACGTGCGGGAATGGCTTGGCGCGATGGTGGCGGGCGGCATCTTCGAGTACGACCCCGCTTCGGGAAGCTATGAGCTGCCGCGCGCGCGGGCGGAGCGTTTGAGCGGGAGCAGCTCGCGCAATCTGGCGCCGATGAGCCAGGCGCTCGATCACTTCGGTAAACACCTGTCCGCGCTGGCCGAGTGCTTCCGCTCTGGTGGCGGTGTGCCCTACTCGGAGTTTCGCCCGGAGTTCACCGAGCGGATGGATGACTTGTGGCGGCGGATCTACGACGAGCAGCTCGTCGACGGTTTTCTGGGGGCCGCGCCCGGTCTGCGAGAACGCCTGCGCGAGGGCGTCCTGGTGGCCGATATCGGATGCGGAACTGGTCATGCCGCGAATCTGATGGCGCGCGAATACCCGACCTCGCGATTCGTCGGCTACGACATCGGTGCGGATGCCATCGACGCAGCTCGCACGGAGGCGCAGGTGATGGGGCTCGCCAACGTTCGCTTTGAGGTGCTCGACGTGCGCCAGCTGCCAACCGAGCCCAAGCTCGACCTGATCACGGCGTTTGACGCCATCCACGACCAGGCCGAGCCCGACGCAGTTCTGCGCAGCGTCCGCGCAGCGTTGGGCGACGACGGCACCTTCCTGATGATCGAGTTCAAGTTCTCAAGCAACCTCGAAGCCAACCTCGGCAACCCGTTCGCAGCGCTCTACTACGGGATCAGCACGATGCACTGCCTGACCGTCTCCCTGGCCGAAGGCGGCGCCGGACTAGGAACGATATGGGGAGCGGAACTCGCCCGCTCGATGCTCCAGGACGCCGGGTTTAACCACGTCGACATCGTCGACTCGCCCCGCCCCCAAAACTGCATCTTCATCTGCCGGCCATAGCAAGCGCCACCCGCGCAGCCGAATCGCTCGATCAGGCGCGACAGGTGGTAGACGGCGTGCGGCGGGTGCGGTCGCTCTGAGGAAGACCAGGAGATGATGTGGCACCTGCCTGCGCTGTGCCAACTGGCTGCTGGCGTAGCATCACGAATGCTTCACGCCCTCCTTCAAGTGCTCTTGTACGCCGTTCTTGCGGGTCTCAGCCCGCTGGCGTTCGCGGCGACGATTGCCGTGATGCACGCGGGACGGCCGAAGGCGCTGGCGTTCGGCATCGGGTTCGTGGCGGCGCAGCTGCTGACCTGCTCGCTGTTCGTCGTCATCGATGTCTCCGCCTCGGGATCGAGCAGGAAGCACTATCCAGGCGTCCAGGCCGCGCTGGAAGCCGGGGTCGCCCTGGCATTGATCTGGCTCGCAGGGCGGGTTCGCCGGAGAGGTGTGGTCAGGGGCGAGGGCACGAATGAGCGCACGAGCAGGTTGCTTGAGCGGCTCGGCCGTTTGAGCCTCCCGACCACGCTCGGCGCGGGCGTCGTGCTTGGTATCGGGGTTCCGAAGCGACTCGTGCTTGCAGCGCTCGCGGCAACGGCGATCAGCACCGCCGGCCTGCACTCCTCGGTCGAGGCCGTGCTCGTGGTCTTCTTCGCCGCGGTCGCTACAGCGCTGGTGTGGGTTCCGGTGATCCTGTTCACCCTCTTCGGCGACCAGGTCGTCGCGCTGATGAAGCGCGCCCAGGAGGAGGTAGTCCGGCGTCAGCCGCAGGTGACCGTCTACGCGCTCCTACTGCTCGCCGCCATGTTCGCGATCGACGCAGCCAGCTTCCTGCTGACATAGATCCACTAGCCCACAAGCCACCCGGCGCCACGACCATGTCCGACTTCCTGCATTCCCTATAACCCCTGGTCGATTTGACTCCGTCCGACCGGTCTGCAACACTACCCACCCGAACACATGTTCGGCAACCAGGGAGAGAAATGGTGGAGCTTTCAGATCGGCAACAGGAGATTCTCGAGTTCGTCAACCAGCACGTCGACGCGAACGGGTATCCCCCGACCGTGCGCGAGATCGGCCAAGCCGTCGGCCTGACGTCACCGTCCACCGTGCACGCACATCTCGCCCGCCTGGAGGCCGCGGGACTGATCCGCCGAGATCCCACCAAGCCGCGCGCGCTCGAGGTCATCGAGGGCGGCCGCTCGCGTGAGCGGGTGGCTGTCGAGGTGCCGTCCGAGGATCGCCGGTCGACGGTGCTGCCGCTGGTCGGCGAGGTCGCCGCAGGCGGACCGACCCTGGCCGAGGAGACGGTCGAGGATCACGTTGCGATCCCCGACCAGATCTGCGCGAATGCCGACTTCCTGCTGACCGTCAAGGGCGAGAGCATGATCGACGCCGGCATCCTGCCCGGCGACCTGGTGGTCGTCCAGAAGCAGGCCGACGCCCGCAATGGCGAGATCGTGGTGGCGCTGGTCGGCGATGACGAGGCGACCGTCAAGCGGTTCTTCCGCGAGGACGGCCGCGTCCGGCTGCAGCCCGAGAACGAGACCATGGAGCCGATGTACCCCGACCAGGTCGCGGTGCTGGGCGTCGTGCGGGGAGTGCTGCGAAGGCTATGAGCAGCGCGCTGGCACTCACCGAGCAGACGCTTGACGACGTGATCGTTGGCGCCCTGCGGCAGTCGCGCCGGCGGGCGCGGACGGCCGACTGCCCGGTGTGTGGCGGCACGATGCGGCGGCTCGCGGTCGCCTCGCCCGGCGTCGAGCTCGAGCCGCACGATCTGGTGTGCGGCGACTGCGCCAGCGTGCTGGTCGACGAGCCGCCGGCGACCACGGGACAGCTCCGGCTCGTCAGCTGATCCGCGGGTCGGCCCGGCCGCTCCTGCGAGAATGCGCCGGTGCGCTCGACGCGACGCGACTTCATCGCCGGCGCCGCTGCGCTCGTGACGGCGGCGGGCTGCGGGCTCCACGGGCAGTCCGACCAGGTCGAGACGTTCGGGCCGGGCCTCGTCTCGGGCCCGTCGGCGCTCGACTCGACCCTGCGGCTCGGCACGCCGGCTGACGGCGCCGCGCCGATCACCATCGACTCGTTCCAGCGGCGAACCGGCGTCCACGTCACGGTCGAGACGTTCGGTACCGACGATGATCTGCTGCTGTCGCTGGCTGCGGGCGCCCAGGGTCGGATCGACGCCATCCTGGTCGACGCGGACACCCTGGGATACCTGGTGTCGGAGTCGAAGGTGGAGCCGGTGGACGGCGCCCTTGTCGCCGACCGCTCGACGCTGGACGCGCCGTTCTCCGATCCGCCGGCCGATCCGAACCTCGATCACAGCGTCCCGCTGGACTTCGCCTACCCGGGCGTCGCCATCCGCCGGTCGCTCTCGCTGTCCGACCTGTCCTGGCGCGCGTTCTTCGCGCTGCCCAAGACCTACCCGCTTCAGGTGACGATCCCCGACGAGCCGGACGTCGTGATCGGCGCCGGTCTGCTGGCGACCGGGCACGACTGGAACTCCGACGACGACGGCGACCTCGAGGACGTGGTCGACCTGCTGGCGCCGCTGCGCGGCGTGATCCGCGTCAGCCGGCGGCCGCCGGCGATCGGGCCGGGCAGGGCGGTGGCCGCGATGGTGCGATCGCTGGAGGCGGTGGAGACCGGGCCAAGGAGCCGGTTCTACCTGCCCGCCGAGGGGTCGGCCGTGCTCGTCCGCAGCTGGGCGATCCCGATCTACGCGCCGCACCCGATCAGCGCAAACGCCTGGCTGGCCAACGCGCTCAACCCGGCGGTCGCGGCGGGACAGTCGGAGGCGACGCGGCGGCCGACGCCGGTGGCGGCCGCCCGTCCGCTAGTCGAGCGGTCGCTGCTCAGCGACCCGCGCGTCTACCCGCCGCCGGGGTCGAGCGAGGTCATGGTGGCGCCCGACGTCTCGGTGGCATCGGCGGGGAAGCGCCGAGCGATCTGGCAGGATCTGGCCCTGTGATCGCGCCGCTGCTGTGGCTGTTGCTGAGCTCGCTGGGGCTGCTCCATCCGGCGAGCACCGGCGTGCACCCGTGGGAGGGTCGCGCTCCGGTCGTGGTCACCCATCCGTCCGAGCCGACGGCCGGCGACATCGTCACCGTGGGCATCGCCGGGCTGCCTCTCAAGGCCCGCAAGGTGGCGGTGGTCGCCGCGACCGACCGCTACCCCGCGGCGCGCCACGGCACGCTCTGGAAGACCAGCTTCCAGCCCCGCACCGAGGGCGGCCCGCTGAACCTGTCTGTCCGGTTCGTGGTCGGCGGGCGCGAGTACTCGGCGCCCGGCGGCGTGGTGTTCGTCAAGCCGAAAAATCCAAGTCCCTGAGATCCCGGTACAATTGGAGTGCCGATCGGACAGCCGCGGCGCGCAAGCGTCGAGGAAAGTCGGGACACCACAGGGCAAGGGTGCCGGGTAACGCCCGGACGGGGAAACCCGATGGAAAGCGCAACAGAGAGCAGACCGCCTGGGACGTACCACGTGAACGCCCCCGGTAAGGGTGAAACGGTGGTGTAAGAGACCACCAGCGCTCCCGGAGACGGGGGCGGCTAGGCAAGCCCCACCCGGTGCAACGCCAATCGGAGCGATGACGCGGCCCGCCGAGCTCCAGGTAGGCGGCACGAGCCGGCCGGCAACGGCAGGCCCAGATGGATGGCTGTCCAGGACAGAATCCCGCTTACAGATCGGCTACCGGAAAGCCCCGCAAATGCGGGGTTTTCCCATTTACGGAGCGGGGCCGGGCATCACCGGTGCATCACGAGATCGGGCCTCGGATGAGCTCCTCGGGTCTCGGACGCCCGGGAGATTCGCATGGTTGCGCGGAAGGGACTCGGCCAGCGGTCGCGGGTGTAAGACGGTTGCTTACACGGCGGCGGGCTCGTCCAGCCAGTGTGAGGATCAGTCGCCCTTGGCTCAATGAGGTCTGAGCGAGGGCTCTTCGCCGGGCTCGGTGGCGGAGATGACGCGCCAGCTGTCCCAGGTGATCTTGAGGATGACGATCGTGATGGCCAGGCCGATGAGCGGGTCGGCGCGGTCGAGTCCGATCGCGGCCAGCGCAGCACTCGCGATCACGCTGAGTGAGACGTAGCCGTCGACGCGAGCGTGATTTCCATCGGCGATCAGCGCTGGGCTTCTGAGCCGGTGCCCGACGCGGAGCCTGACTCGGGCGGCGAGCTCGTTGCCGGCGAAGCCGATCACCCCGG
>CAWEIS010000026.1:0-15531 GCA_963809205.1 uncultured Actinomycetes bacterium
GAATCCCGCTTATAGATCGGCTACCGGAAAGCCCTGTTTTGCAGGGCTTTCCCACTGTTGGAGGTGGGGCCGGGCATCACCGGTGCATCACGAGATCGGGCTCGGATGAGCTCCTCGGGTCTCGGACGCCCGGGAGATTCGCATGGTTGCGCGGAAGGGACTCGGCCAGCGGTCGCGGGTGTAAGACGGTTGCTTACACGGCGGCGGGCTCGTCCAGCCAGTGTGAGGATCAGTCGCCCTTGGCTCAATGAGGTCTGAGCGAGGGCTCTTCGCCGGGCTCGGTGGCGGAGATGACGCGCCAGCTGTCCCAGGTGATCTTGAGGATGACGATCGTGATGGCCAGGCCGATGAGCGGGTCGGCGCGGTCGAGTCCGATCGCGGCCAGCGCAGCACTCGCGATCACGCTGAGTGAGACGTAGCCGTCGACGCGAGCGTGATTTCCATCGGCGATCAGCGCTGGGCTTCTGAGCCGGTGCCCGACGCGGAGCCTGACTCGGGCGGCGAGCTCGTTGCCGGCGAAGCCGATCACCCCGGCGAGGGCGAGAATCCATAGGTGGGAGAGCTGCTCGGGGTGAAGGAGGCGCTGAACAGCCTCGTAGCCGGCGACACAGGCGGAGATGAAGATCGCGGCGACAACAAACAGGCCCGCGAGCTTCTCGCCGCGGTAGGAGCGAAGCAGGAACGCGATGCCAAGCGGTACGGCGGTGAGGGCGTCGCCGATGTTGTGGATCATGTCCGCCAGCAGGGCAACGCTCCCGGAGGCGAAGAAGATGACGGCCTGGATGGCCGCGGTCAGGCCGAGGATGCCGAGGCTGATGGCGACGGTGCGGACGCCGTCTCGGGATCGCAGAATCGACCGGTCGACGAGGCCGTGCGAGTGGCCATGCCCCTCGCCGTGGCCATGATCGTGGTGATGGTGGTGGCCGTGCTCGTTGTGATGGTCAGGCTCGTGATCATGGTGCGCGTGCACGTGGTCATCGCTGTGGGAGCGGCCGTGTTCGTGGTCGTGAGCGTGCGGGTCGTCGTGGTCGACCCATGCAGGATGCGTGTGCTCATGGCTGTGGACGAGGGTGCCGTGGTGGTGTTCGTGGGTGTGCACGTCGGAGTCGTGGGTATGGGTGTGGTGAAGTGTCGGCACTGGCTTCAGGGTATCGATCTTGCCCGCGGGTCCGTCAGCGAGCGCATCAGTTGACGAGCGTGTTGATGATGCCGACGGCGGCGCAGGTGAGCACGAGAGGGATGATGCCAACTCGGTAGCGCCAGAACGCGACGAAGGCGGCCGCGGCGAGAGCGGCGAGTACCCAGTCGACGCTGCCGTTGGTGACGAGGGCGTGGCGGGCGACGAACACGGCGAGGCCGCCGATCACGCCGACGACGCTGATGGTGATGCCGTTGAGGCTGTTGGCGAAGCTGCCGGTGCTCCGGATGCGGTCGATGATCGGGGCGCCGCTGATGATCAGCACGAAGCACGGCACAAAGGTGGCAAGCGTGGCGATGACGGCGCCGAGGAAGCCCCAGGCAAGGTTGCCGCCGATGTTGTAGCCGGCGACGAAGCCGACGAAGGTGTTGACCATGATCAGTGGGCCGGGTGTGGACTCGCCGAGGGCGAGGCCGGCGACCATGTCCTTGGAGGTGAGCCAGCCGTAGTGGTTGACGGCGGCGTTGGCAACGAACGGCAGGACGGCGTAGGCGCCGCCGAAGGTGACCAGCGCGGCGACTGTGAAGAAGCCGGCCAGCTGGCCGACCAAGCCGCCGATCAGTACCAGCACGGCGACAGGGACGAGCCAGATCACGAGGCCCTTTGCGAAGCGGCGGCGCACGCTGACGCCGATGTGCTGTGCTGCTGCGTCGTCATCGTCCTCGTCGCTGCCGTGTCCGGCGGGCCGACCGAGCAGGCGTGGGTTGGAGCGGCCGGCGAGATACCCGAGGAGGGCAGCGAGCGCGATGATGACCGGAAATGGGACGCCGACCGCGATCGCGAGGAACGCGACCGCGGCGAGCCCCAACGCCGCCGGCGTGTGGATGACGCGGCTGCCGACGCGGATGACCGCTGCGGTGACCAGCGCGACGACGGCGGCGCCGAGGCCGCTGACGGCGCCTTCGACGACCGTGACGTCGCCGAACTCCACGTAGATGCCGCTCATCACGCACAGCAGCACGAAGCTGGGCAGCACGAACAGCCCGCCGCTGGTGATCGCGCCGCGCACGCCGTAGAGCGAGTAACCGACGTACGAGGCGAGCTGCTGCGCCTCGGGCCCGGGCAGTGCCATGCAGAAGTTGAGTGCATGCAGGAAGCGCCGTTCGGAGATCCAGCGGCGGCGTTCGACGAGCTCGTCGTGCATGATCGCGATCTGCCCGGCGGGGCCGCCGAAGCTGATGCAACCCAGCTTCAGCCAGAACCAGAATGCGTCACGCTCACTCGGCTGCACGAGGGTGGGCTCGGGCGCGGATGTGGCGTCTGTCGAATCCGTCGTTGCAGTCACGCGCCGCTCCAAAGCGCGTACAGCGCGTCGTAGAGCGCGGACGATCGCGTGATCCGCTCGTCGTCGCTGGCGGACTGGCGGGCGAGGCCGCGGATCAGGGCGTCCAGGCCCGGCGCTTCTGGCGCGTCCCAGACCTCGTCTCCGATGTCTGCCTCGTGCACGATCCGGCCGATCCGCACCAGCGCCGGATCTGACAGCTCGTACCGGGCCAGGATGCTTTCGAACGAGCAGCGACCTTCCCGGTGGCCGAGCTCGGCGCCGCGCATGTCAAACGCGGTCGCCTCAGCGGGTACCTCGTCGGGATCGTCGACGAAGACGAACTCGGCGTCGTGATCGACGAAGCGGCGGATCAGCCACGCGCAGGCGGTGCGGTCGATGTGCACGTGTCGTCTGGTCGCCCAGATCATGCCGCTGTCTCCTCGGCGATCCTTTGAGCCAACGCCTCAACCGCGTCGCGGGCGGCGCCGGCGTGGGCGGATGGGAAGTATTCGCGGGTGGCCACTCGCCGCAGTTCGCGGCGCAGGCGGGCCAGTGTGCGTCGCCGGTGCAGTGGCGGGGTGGCGGCTGCGGCGTGCGCTTGGGTGGTGATCGTCCGGTATTCCTCGTCGATCCGCTGGGTCATTGCGCCGGCGAGGCGTCGATGCTCCGCGGCGGTTGCCGGCTGGGCCAGCCAGATGGTCGCTTCGCCGCCGGCCTGGACGACATCCTCGGCCAGCCACTCGAGCTGTTCCCGGGAGTCGGCACTGGCTGGAACCGCGACCACGCCGTCCATGATCTGCGCCACACCGAGGCGGCGCAGCTTGCGCCACAGAGTGATCCGCGGTGTCGAGGGCGTGCGCGGCAGCCGGTAGACGAGCATGACCCATTCCGTGACCTGCATGCTCCGATCATACTGCAACCTTGGTTACACTCAACCGATGTTCCTCTTGGAGTTGCGGCCGTACTTCCGCCAGGTGGCGGGACTGCTCGTCGTGGGGTCGGTGTGCGGAATCCTGATGAACGTCTTCATCGTGTTGCCGGCGGTGTTCCTGGGCCGGGCGATCAACACGGTGTTGGCGTACCAGCAGGGGCACGCCAGCAGCGCCGCGGTGGGCAGGGCAGCAGTCGCGTTCGTGCTGGCGACAGCCGCCACGGAGGTGCCGCGGATCGGCAAGCGATGGTGGCTCGGCGTCGCCCGGACACGGTTCCAGGCGAACGTCCGCGCCGACGCGCTGCGCGGTGTGCTCGCCTGGCCGATGGATCGGCTCGCAGCGATGTCGGTCGGCGGGGTAATGGCACGGGTGATCGGCGACGTGCAGATCCTGACGCTGGGTGTCGGCGAGGTGATGGTCGAGACGTGGGACACGCTGCTGTTCTCCATCTCGTTGGTGGCGACGATGTTCATCTACGCGCCCGGCCTGGCTGCCATCGCGCTCGCGCCGGTGCCGTTGGCGCTCTGGTTGGCGAAGGCGGCCGGCCGTCGCGTCGCGGCACGAACGACGCACGCCCGCCAATCAGACGCCGACCTGACAACGGTGCTGCACGAACAGCTCGGCGCCTTCAGGTTGCTTCGCCTAGCTGGCCGCACCGGCGTAGCCACCGGCCGTGTCCGTCTGCTCGCCGATCGGCAGGCCGCGGCAGAGCTCGACGCCATCCGCCTGGAGACCGGGCTGGCCGCGATCTACACGACGATGCTCAGCGCCGGCGTCGTGTTCGTGATCGCGATCGGCGGTCACCGCGTCGCCACCGGCGCAATGAGCGTCGGCGGTCTGGTCGCATTCCTGCTGTTGTTCGGCCGCTTCGTCGGCCGGGCGCCGCGGATCCCCCAGATGGCAAACCGCGTCCAGGCAGCCGGCGCCGCCTACGTCCGGGTCCAGCCATTGCTCGCACCACCGCCGCCGCTGACGGACGAGCCGGCACGCTCATCGTTTCGGGTGGCGCACGTCGCGGCCGTGGAGACACCGCCACCGACACCGCCGCCGGCGACGCCTCCTCGAGCAGGCACGCTGGCGTTCCAGGCGGTCGGCTTCAGGTATCCAGAAAGCGCCGGGAAGCTGGCAATCGCCGATCTCGATCTGGAAGTAGCAGCTGGGACGCTGGTTGCGATCACCGGTCCCGTCGGATCGGGCAAGAGCGCGCTCGCCCGGCTCGCCGTCGGCGTCTACCCGCCCGGCCAGGGCAGGGTGCTCCTCGATGGGATACCGGTCGCCGAGCTCGGGCCGTTCGAGCGGGCACGGCGAGTCGGCTACCTCGGACAGGAACCGCACCTCTTCTCCGGCAGCATCGCCGAAAACGCACTTCTCGTCGCCGACGAATCAAGCGCCGACCTCGACGACCGCCGGTTACGTGATGCCGTGCGTCTGGCGGCGCTCGACCGGGACATCGAGGCCATGCCCGACGGTCTGCGAACGGAGATCGGCGAGCTCGGCGTGCGCGTCTCCGGCGGCCAACGGCAGCGGATCGCGCTGGCCCGCGCGCTCGCCGCAGGCGGGCAGGTTCCCGGCCTGCTTGTGCTCGACGACCCATTCTCAGCCGTCGACGTCCACACCGAAGCATCGATCGCAGCCGCCCTGCGACAAGCGGTGGGCGGCGAATCCACCATCGTCCTTTGCTCCCACCGGCTCGCCGCATTCCCATATGCCGACCAGGTCGTCGTGCTCGACCGCGGACGCGTCGAGGAGCAAGGCACCCACACCGAGCTGCTCGCCGCGGACGGTCTCTACGCCCGCATCTTCCACGCCCAGGCTCGCCTCTCCACCGCCCACGACGCTCTTGGGAGCCGCGGCCGGTGAAGGAGCCCAAGACGTCGCTCGTGCGCAAGCTCGCCCAGCTGGTGCGGCCGTGGCGATGGACGCTGCTCGTCGTCGCCGTGTGCATTGTCGCTTCCGCGCTCGTCGAGCTCGTCCCGCCCTTCCTCGTGCGCCACGTCGTCAACACCAACCTGGTGCCCCACCAGACAAGCGGACTCGTGCTGGCCGGCGTCGTCTATCTGCTCGCCGTCGCAGCCGACGCCGCCTTCACCTTCGCCTACTCCTACCTGGCCGCCCGCGTCTCCCAGCAGGCGATCGCGGCACTGCGCGTGCGCCTCTTCGCGCACGAGATGGCGCTGCCCGTCTCCTACTTCGATCGCACCCCGATCGGAGATGTGATCAGCCGCTCGACGGCCGACGTCGAGACCGTCGACGATCTGTTCACCGACGGCATCGCCACCTTGATCGGCCAGCTCGTCCCCATCGTCGCCGTCATCGGCGCCATGCTCGTGCTCAGCCCCATGCTCACACTGGTCGCCGCGATCGTGATGCCGCCGCTGCTCGTGATCGTCCGCTTCCTTCAGGTCCGCGTGCGCGACGCGGAGCGCGAAACTCGACTCGCCATCGGCAGGCTGAACGTCGAGCTGGCCGAGGTCGTCGGCGGCGTCGAGACGCTGCGCGCGTTCGGCCGCGAAGAGACGTTCGTCGCGCGCTTCCGCCGCGCCCTGCGGCGCACGCTCACCGCCCAGGCCCAATCAGTCAAGTACAACGCCTTCTTCGCCCCGGTCAGCGGAATCTTCGCCTCAATCGTGATCGCCGCACTGCTCTGGGTCGGCGCCGGCCACACACTGACCGGTCTCGGCGTCAGCCTCGGCACGCTGATCGCGTTCGTGCTGCTGTTCCAAAACCTGTTCGCGCCGATCGTCGCGCTGGGAGACCAGTGGCAGTCGGTGCAGGCCGCGATCGCCGGCGCTGAACGCGTCTTCGAGGTGCTCGACCTGCCCGCCGACACGTCGCCCGTACTGGAGTCGGAACTGGCGACAGGCGACGGGATCGAGCTGGCGCACGTCAGCTTTGCCTACGCCCCCGGCCGCGACGTCGTGCGCGATGTCTCCTTCACCGTCCGGCGAGGCGAACACGTCGCGCTCGTCGGACGCACCGGCGCCGGCAAATCCACGATCGTCTCCCTGCTCGGCGGCCTCTACGCCCCGACCCGAGGAGGGATCCGCATCACCGGCCGCGACCCCCGAGGGCTCGGCGACGAGGAACGCCGAGCCACGCTCGGTATCGCGCCCCAGTCGCTGCAGCTGTTCGGCGCCACCATGCACGACAACCTCACCCTCTTCGACCCGACCACAAGCGACGAGGCGATCGACCGCGCCGTCGAACTCGCCGGCATCCGCCGACTCGTCGACCAGCTCCCCGAGGGGCTGGAGACACCACTCGCCGGCGAAGGCCGCGGCGGCGGCGCCGTGCTCTCCGCCGGCCAACGACAACTCGTCGGCCTCGCCCGCACGCTCGTTGCCGAGCCACCGATCCTGCTGCTCGACGAGGCGACCGCCGCGATCGACGGCGCCAGCGACACCACCTTCCGCGCCGCGCTCCGAACCACCGCGCACACGCGCGGCTGCGCCATCGTCACCGTCGCCCACCGCATCGCCACCGCACGCGAAGCAGACCGCGTGATCGTGATCGACGACGGACGCATCGTCGAGCAAGGCCCACCCAGCCAGCTGATCGCCGCCGGCGGCAGCTTCGCCGCCCTCGATGAACTCGAAGCCGCCGGCTGGGGCTGGCAGGACGACCCATCCACCACCACCAACGAAAGGCGCTAGATGGCCTCCGCCGATACCTACCTCCAACCAGACGCACCCGACCCCGTCCTCGACGCACAAACCGTGCTCGAAGCCGCGCGCCGCCACGCCCCACAGGCCGGGCGGCTGCTCCAAGTCGACGAGTCCGGCGGCGAAGCACGCGCCTACCACCTGGAAGGCGACATCGTCCTGAAGACCCAACGCCCCCACCGGCTCCGCCCACGAACCAGCCTGGCCAAGGAAGAACTCGTCCTGCGCACCCTCGAAACCGAAGGCGGGTTCCCCGTGCCAAGAGTGCTCGGCTACGGCCACGCCGACGGCATCGAATACCTCTGCCTGACCACGATGCCCGGCACAGCCATGCGCCACCTCCAGCTCACACCCCCACAGCGCGCGGCAGCACTCGAAGAGCTCGGCCGCACCCTCCGCCGCGTGCACCAGATCGACCAGTCGCCACTCGCCACCTCCGATCTCATGCCCGGTGACCACGGCCCCGGCGACCTTCACATCCGCTTCGCCGACGCGTTCGAACGGCTCGCCGACACACTCGACCACACCGAAGGCTGGGACAACGCCCTCGACGTCCGCGCCATCGCCGCCGCGCGCCATGCCGACACACCCAGCGAAACAAACCCGGTCGCCCTTCACTCCAACCCCGGCCCCGAACACACCTTCGCCCACGCCGACAACGGCCGCTTCAGCGGCTTGATCGACTTCGGGGACGCCTACCGCAGCCACGCCGCACTCGACCTCCGCCCGTGGGACAACGAGACCGAAGCGCGCAACCTGCTCGCCGGCTACCAGTCACTCGGCCCCCTGCCCGACAGCTTCGAGCACGTCCGGCGCACCGGACTCGTGATCATGGCACTAACCCGTGCCGCCCGCGGCACCCGCAGCCGAGACGAAACGATCAACGCCGTCGGTCGTCTACTCAACGCTGACTGACCCGGTGCGGTCAGCGCGGTCTCACGACGCGTTGACCAGGTGCCGTCAACGGAACAAAGGATCGGCTCGAGGAAGGGGAGGATGAAGTGGAGGCGTTCTTCAAGCGATGCTTCTGAAGTGCGGATCCGTGACACGCTGCTGCTCGAGACGCCCGACGGCAACGAGCTCTTCACGATCCAGGAGAAGAAGCTCAGCGTGCGCGACAAGATGAACATCGAGCGTGACGGGCACACCGTGGCCACGGTCAGGAAGGCGCTCGTCAGCCCGCTCCGCGACCGCTTCTCGATCGACGTCGAGGACGGCGAGGACATGGAGGCGAAGGGCAACATCGTCGACCACGAGTACAAGATCGAGCGCGGCGGCGACAAGGCGGCCGAGGTGTCGAAGCGGTGGTTCCGCGTGCGTGACACCTACGGCATCGAGATCGCGCCAGACCAAGACGACGCGTTGATTCTTGCGGTCACGGTCTGCATCGACCAGATGACGCACGACGTCGGGTGACGTCTAGGCACGTGGCCGACCTCGCCGGCCTCGGCCATCGTCAGGAACTCGAACCCGTCCAGCGAATCGGATTGCGTCACGCGCTTCGTGGCTGGTCGATGCGCCACCCGTCGGCGTGGTGTCGATCGGTGCGGGTGGAGTATTCGGCGGCGTGCTCGATGTCCGGGAGGATGTCGAACAGGCGGTCAAGTCGGAGGAGCTCGAGGAGCCGTTTGACGATCCCGCTCGCGCCGGCCAGGACGATGGCTGCGTCGGGCTCGTGGCGGAGCGGCGCCACGGACTGCAGCAGCGTCGCGACGCTTGCGCAATCGAGGAACGTGGCGGCGGTGAGGTCGACGACGATGTGGCGATGGCCGCGGGCGATCTCTCCGTCGACCGCTTCTCCGAGGCTCGCTGCGTCGGCGAGGTCGAGTTCGCCGGCGATTCGCACGTACGCCCCGTGCGGGCTGAAGGCTTCGGTCGTCACTGAGGGCATCTGGGGGCCAGGGGATGTCGTGGGCATGGCGTGGTCACCGTAGCACAGATGAGTAGGTTAGGACGAGGAAATACAGATATTTTGAGTAGATTGTGCTTAGAGGTTGGCTAGGGCTGGGTATACTGCTCGGGATGACCGAGATGGCGCTTTACAGCATCGGCGCAGTCGCCCGCATGACCGGGGTCGCGGTTGGGACGCTGCGTACCTGGGAGGAGCGGTATGGGCTGGTGGTCGCGAGTCGCAGTCCTGGCGGTCAGCGTCGTTACAGCCGCGACCAGCTCGAGCAGCTCATGTTCGTCGCGCACGAGGTGAGCGAGGGGCTGTCGCCGGGGGATGCGCACCGGCTTCTGGCGGATCGCGGCTCGGCCGCGCCGAGGAATCTTGACGCTGCGGCGAGCGGCGTTTTGATTCTGCTCGCCGAGCGCGACCCGTACGCGGCGAGCTATCTGGACTACTTTCTGCGTACCGAGGGCTATCGCGTCGAGCTTGCCCAGGACGCCGAGGAGGCGGAGCGCCGCTTCGCGTCGCTGTCCCCGCAGCTGGTGATCGTGGAGTTGCTGCTCTCGGGCGGCGTCGGCGGCGCGCTGATCGAACAGCTCAAACCTTCAGGTGCGCTGGTCATCGCGATCTCGCCGCTGGCAGCCGGGGACGTCTGCTCGGAGCTGGGCGCCGATGCGTTCCTTCAGAAGCCGATTGATCCGGTGGTGTTGCTTTCGACGGTGCGAGACCTTCTGGGAACCAGTGTGCTGACGGGTCCGCGAGTGCATTCCACATTGTGATCGAGCGGCTGTCCAGCGGGATCGCTCGGCTCGACGGGATCCTCTCGGGTGGGTTGGTCTCGGACTCGATCAACCTGGTGATCGGCGTGCCGGGGAGCGGCAAGACGATCCTGGCGCAGCGGTACGCGTTCACGAACGGCACCGTCGAGCGGCCCGCGCTGTACATCTCGACGGTGTCCGAGCCGCTGGACAAGATCGTCCGATTCGGTCAGACGCTGTCGTTTTTCGACGTCCACGCCGTCGGCAAGCGTGTCCTCTACGAGGATATTGGCGACGACCTCGGCCGCGGAGGGTTGCCCGCCGTCACCGAACGGATCCAGACGCTGCTGCGTGAGCGGCGGCCCGGCGTCATCGTGATCGACAGCTTCAAGGCGTTGACGCCCTATGCATCCGACGCGCGTGACTACCGCACGTTTCTGCACAGCCTCGCAGGTGT
Organism: uncultured Actinomycetes bacterium; assembly: GCA_963809205.1. Taxonomy (GTDB): domain Bacteria; phylum Actinomycetota; class Thermoleophilia; order Gaiellales; family JAICJC01; genus DATLLN01. The sequence goes on from CAWEIS010000026.1 coordinate 10,163, forward strand.
CATTTCGGCGATCACCGGCTCGAGCTTCTGGCTGGGCGAATACAGCAGCGAGGAGATCGCAAGTGCGCCTGAGTTCGCCGTCGCCGACAGCGTCATCTCACTGGGCACCCGCGCCGTTGGTGACCGTTCGGAGCGCGTCCTGGAGGTGCTCAAGCTGCGCGGCAGCGACTACGCGTCCGGACAGCACGGGTACCGGCTGACCAGCGACGGCCTCGTCGTCTTTCCGCGCCTGGCCGACACGCGCGACGACTCCGGCTACAGCATGGATCCCGAGCGTGTCTCGACAGGCATCCCGCTGCTCGATGCGATGCTCGGCGACGGTTACTGGCCCGGCTCGACGACGCTCTGTGCCGGCCCGTCGGGCATCGGCAAGACACTGATGGGCCTGCACTTCATCACCAGCGGGGCCGCCCAGGGCGAACCCGGCGTGATCGCCAGCCTGCAGGAGAATCCGTCGCAGCTCGAGCGCGTGGCGCGCTCATTTTCCTGGACGCTCGATGGCGTCGTCGAGGTCATGTACCGCTCGCCGGTCGATATCCAGATCGACGAATGGATCTACGAGCTGCTCGAAACGGTCGAACGGGTCGGTGCGCGGCGGGTGCTGATCGACAGCCTCGCCGACCTGCAGTTCGCATCAGGCGATCCCACCCGCTTCCGCGAATACATGTACTCGCTCACCCAACGCTTCTCGCGTGCCGGCGTCAGCGTCTTCATGACCTCGGAGCTCGCCGACCTCTTCACCGTCACCCGCCTCTCCGACCACGGCGTCTCCCACCTTTCCGACAACGTGTTACTCCTGCAATACCTGCGCGACGGCGCGGGAATCCGCCGCGCCATCACCGTCCTCAAGACCCGTGCCATCAAGAACGACGCCCACATCCGCGAGTTCACGATTACCGCCGACGGCATCACGCTCGGCGACACGATCGACAGCCGCCCGTCCACTCCCACCTGACCTTCAGGGTCCAGAGTGCGGATCCTGCTTCGGGATGACCACCCACGACCATCCGCGAACCGCGTTCATGCCGCCGGCTGCTCCGGTCTCGAGAACTCGTCGACCAGTGCCACCAGGAGCTTCCAGAATCGCGCGACGGTGGGGATGCTGAGGCGCTCATCGGGGGAGTGGGGGAACTGGATCTCCGGACCGAACGACAGCATGTCGAGGCCCTCGACCTTACCGCCGATGACGGCCGACTCGAGACCGGCGTGAACGCCCGTGATGATCGCGTCGCTGCCGAACTCGCGCCGGAACACACGCGCTGCCGTGGCGAGCACCGGAGAGTCGGGATTCGGCTGCCAACCGCCGTAGTTGTGCTTCACCTCGATCTCGCCGCCCGACAGCCGGGCAGCCGCGGCGAGCGTCGAGATGACGGCCGGCAGCGCCGAGTCGTTCGACGACCGGCTCAGGCTGTGCAGCGTCAGCTGCTCACCCTCGGTGATCGCTTCTCCGAGCGACGTGCTGGTCTCGACCAGTCCTTCGAAGTCGGGGCTCATCGCGAGCGGCCCGGTCGGCACCAGCGCCACGACATCGAGCAGGGCCGCGGTGTCGTCCTCAGACCATGCATCGGCCGCCGGCTCGGCGTCGCTCACTGTCACGCTCACGTCGGCGTCCGTCTTGGCGTAGTCATCGCGGATCTGGGCGGTCGCCGTATCGACCGCCTTCCGGAATGCGTCGGCCGCGGACGGCGACACCGAGACGACCGCGGCGGCGTGTCGGGGAACGGCGTTACGGCTCTTCCCGCCGTCGAGCGAGGCCAGTCGGAACGGCACCTGGCCAAATGCGTCGCGGAGCGCGCGCCCGAGCACTTTTACGGCATTCGAGCGACCCTGTGCGATGTTCGTGCCCGAGTGCCCGCCCAGGCCGCCGCTGACAGTGACCGCAAACGTCGCCGCACCGGCGTCACACGCTTCGCGCGGCCGGGAGATCCGCACCCACGTGTCTGTGCTGCCCGCGCAGCCAACGGTCAGCCGACCGTCCTCCTCCGCGTCGAGATTGAGCAGCACCGAGCCACTGAGCATCGAGCCGTCGAGGCCGTTCGCGCCCTCCAGCCCGATCTCCTCGGCCACTGTCATCAACAGCTCAAGCGGCCCATGCGGCAGCGACGGATCGTCGACCAGCGTCATCATCGCCGCGATGGCGACGCCGTCGTCGGCGCCCAGCGTCGTACCGTTGGCCGTCAGCCACTCGCCGTCGCGCACCAGCTCGATCCGGCCCTGCGTCGGGTCGTTCGGGCTGTCCGGCTGGCGCTCGCACACCATGTCCAGATGCCCCTGCAGAATCACCGTCGGCGCCGACTCGCGGCCCTCGCTCGCCGGAACCGGAATGACGAGATTGCGCTCCGAGTCCTGGCGCACGGTCAGGCCGCGTTCGGCCGCCCAGACCCGGACGTGCTCGATCATCGCCTCCTCGTGACGGGAGGGTCGAGCAATCTTGGTGATCGCCTCGAAGTGCGACCAGAACGGCCGCGGATCTCCCCAGCGAGTCCCGACGTTTCACCGGACATCTCCGACTCCTCTGATGCCGCGGCTCGGGCAGCTCCGCGGTGGTTGCCTGTGTTTGCGCGGGCGACGATATCCGGCGGACGCAGCAGATCAAGCGCCGTTCACCACTTCGTAACGGCCGCTGGAGATATCGCATGGTTACGACAGATCCGCACCGTCTGAAAGCTCACAATCGTTGTCTTCACAGACGACGGTTGGCTGCAATCCTGCTGGTTTCAGCTGCGTTGTCGGGGTGCGGCAGCGGCGAGAATCTTCCGAGTTCGATCCAGGGTTCGCTCCCGGGACGCTGCCGGGATCGTTGCCCGGGTCGCTGCCCGAGTCAGGCCCGGGGTCGCTGCCCGGCACCCTGCCGTCGCCACCCGGATCGACGCCGCCGGCGACGAGCACACCGCCGGCCACCACCGGCACGCCTCCCCCGACCACCCAGCCCCCGAACACCGGAGTGACGCCTCCGGCGACGACCACTCCGCCCGCCACCACCGAGACACCGCCGCCGGTTTCGCCCGCCCACCGGCGCCTTCCACGTACGGCACAACCGCGCTCACGGTCAGCAGCGCGGAGACCGCACCGAGAGTGAGGACACGCCGTGGGCGTGGGTCGCGCTCCTGGGCGGCCTGCTGCTTGCGGCAGCCCTGACGGCAGGATGGGCGCTCGGGCGGCGTCGCGAGTCGCGACGGAACTGGCGGGCGTTGGCGGCTCGGGCGGGAGCGGAGGGGATGACGATCCACGACATGGCGTTGACGACTGCGGTCGGCTCCGCGTCAGCTAACCAGCCGGCCGAGTGGACGGACTCCGCGGCCCGGGCCGGCGCACTCGCAGATGAGCTGCGCCGGATCGAGCACTGGCTCCGACCACGGATGACGCGCGCACCGCCGCCACGGCGGCCGTTGCGGTCGACGACGTCGGCTCGGCGATGGAGGTCGCGTCCGCCGCGCCTGAGGGTGTCCCGCTCGACGATCACATGGCCCAGATGCTGCTCGCCAGGCTGGATGAGATGTCAGCGGCGCTCGCGCCACTCCGCGAGGGGGACGTCGAATAGGCCCGGGCGCTCATTGCTCCGGGCCGGCGGCTTGCCTGACCCGCCGCGGCGAGGAGCCCAGACGCTTGGCGAACCAGTGGTGGCCGTACGGCTCCTCGTTGAAGGCCTCGACCTCCTGTACCCCGAGCTGCGGTACATGGTGATCGCCTCAGTCAGCACTCGGTCGGTCTCCAGACGGACAACGCTGGCGCCGCCATTCCGCCTGCCGCTCAGCTCGCCCACAGCCGCTTCCCGAGCCCCAGCCCACGAACGTCGGACGACACCCACATGCGCTTGATGTCGGTCTTGCCGCCGGCGTGATGGCGCAGCGCGCCGCAGGCCACCGGCCGCTCGTGCAGCCTGGCGACCAGCATCAGTCCGGAGGGCGGTGCGAAGTCGCTGACGGGAACCGGCATCGCGTCGGCGTCGAAGCCGTTCTCGAACCGCTCCGCCAGCTCGGCGTAGTACGAGCGGATGCAGAACCCGGCGTCGTCGCTCGCCGGATCCTCGACACCGATCGTCACCGCCGACGCGCGCATCAGCCGCTCGACGTCGTCCATCGCGTCCAGCAGCCGCGCGCTGGCGCTCGCCCAGCGGCTCCAGCATCGAGACCACCAGCCGGTCGGACAGGCGGTCGAGCTCTCCGCGCTCCGCACGCCCGGCATCGGTCAGCCGGACGCGACGGACGCGCCGGTCGGTCTCGCTCACCTCGACCGCGGCCAGCCCCTGCGTCTCCAAAGCCCGCAGCATCCGGCTGGCGTAGCCGGCGTCGATCCCCACCTGGTGCGGACGTCACGGACGTCGGCGCCGTCCGGCCCGATCTCCCACAGCAGGCGCGTCTCGGCGAGCGGCCGGCCGCGGCCCAGGTACGTCTCGTCGAGCGCGCCGACGCGCTCCGTGACCGCCCTGTTGAACCTGCGCACGCGGCCGACCGTGGTCTGATCCATTCTCTGACCTTAGTCAAAGAACGATCGTCGGGTCAAGCGCTCACCGGTTGAGCATCGCCATGCCGGCCTGGTCGTAGCGGTCGCCCTCTGGCTTCGGCAGTTCGGCCTCGATCCGCGCCAGGTCGTCCGGCGTCAGGTCGACGTCGACGGCGCCCAGGTTCTCCTCCGGGTAGCGCCGCCGCTTCGTGCCCGGGATGGGGACGATGTCCGCGCCCTGCGCCAACACCCAGGCCAGCGCCAGCTGGCCGGAGGTGCAGCCCTTCTCGTCCGCCAGCTGCTCTGACCTTCGCCACCAGCTCGAGGTTGTGCTCGAGGTTCGCGCCGGTGAAGCGGGGTCTCGGTGCGCCGGAAGTCGCCGGCGTCCAGGTCCCTGGGTGACTTGAAGCGCCCGGCAATAGGAGACCGTGGCCCAGCGGCGAAGTAGGCCACGAAGCCGATGCCCAGCTTGCGCACCGTCGGCAGGATCTCGGCCTCCACGTCGCGGCTCCACAGCGAGTACTCGGTCTGCAGGGCCGTGATCGGGTGGGTGGCGTGCGCGAGCCCATCGTCTCCGGCTTGGCCTCGGATAGCCCGAATGCGGCGCACGTCGTCTTCCTTGAAAAGCTTGCCGAGCGCGCCGACGGTCTCCTCGATCGGCGTGTCCGGGTCGATCCGGTGGACGTAGTAGAGGTCGACGTGGTCGGTGCCCAGCCGCTTCAGCGAGCCATCGATCGAGCGGCGCACGTTCTCGGCCGAACCGTCCAGCGACCGCTTGTTCGGGTTCTCGGGCGTCGGCGTGGGCTGGTTTCCGAACTTGGTGGCGATGATCGCCTCGTCGCGGCGGCCCGCCAGCGCCTTGCCCAGCAGCTCCTCGTCGTGCGCGGCCTGGGCACCCCGGCCGTGTCGAACAGGTTCCCGCCCAG
>CAWEIS010000027.1:0-10617 GCA_963809205.1 uncultured Actinomycetes bacterium
ATGGCCGAGCCTACGGGCCGCGGCGGTCGCGGTACCCCGGCTATCGCAGGTCGGCGAGGTCTCCCGCGAACAGCTTCCGGTCGTCCTCCTCGGCGATCGCCTCGCCGGCCTCCGCCGCGGTCGCCGCGTGCGCCGCCGTGCGCTCCCCGTCACCCAGCACCCGATACGCCCGGGCCATCGCCTCGTGCGCGTACGCCAGGTCGAAGTCGCCGATGTCGTGCTCGGTGCAGAGGTCGAGGCACCGCTGCGCGTGGAAGAGGGCCGGCTCGCCGCGGCCGAGGGTCGCGTAGACGCGCGAGATCTGCCACTCGCCGCGGGCGACGTTGACCGGCGTCCCGACCTCGCCCCAGTGATGCCGGGAGGCGTGGGCGGCGTGGATCATCTCGACGTCCTGCTCGGGCGTGCGCTCGTCGGTGTCGAGCAGCGTCCAGACGTGGTTGAACAGGTCGACCGCGAGCTGCCTGCGGGCGGCCCGGTCGGGCGCCGTCGCCGGGTGGTCGGACATGCGACGATCCTAGTCACCGCCCGGGGCGTCGCGCTCGCGGTGCACCGCGACGCCCGCCATCACCAGCGCGACGCCCGTCAGCTCGGCCGTCGTCAGCAGCTGGCGGAGCACGACCACGCCGACGAGCGCCGCCGTGGCCGGCAACAGGGCCACGAACAGTGCGTAGGTCGCCCGCGGCAGGCGGGACATCGCCAGCTGGTCGCAGACGCAGCGGATTACCGACGACGACACGCCGACTCCGACGCCGGCTGCCAGCGCGACCGGATCGGACAGCGCGGCCGACGCGCCGGCGGCGCCGATCGGCGCGATCAGCGCGAACGCACACACCATCGCCGCGGCCAGCCCGTCGATGCCGCCGGCCGCCGGGCGGCGGGCGACGCGATGGGCGAGCACGATGTAGGCCGTGAACAGCGCGGCGTTGGCGAACGCCCAGGCGACGCCGGCGGGGTCGCCGGCGACCCGCGCCTGTGTGAGCAGGCACACGCCGGCCGTGATGGCGGCCACCGCACCGACGTTTCGCGCCGTTCGGGCGCCCACCAGGGCGAGGGCGATCGGCCCGATGAACTCGATCGCCGCCACCGTGGCCAGCGGCAGCCGGTCGATGGCCAGGTAGAAGCAGGCGTTCATGGCGGCGAACACTCCGCCGAGCCCGGCAATCAGCCACCGGTCGTTCGGCTCGATGCGGTCGAGCAACCGCCACGGCCGGCGCCACGCGGCGAGCACCAGCGCCGCCGAGGCGATCCGCAGCCAGGCGACGCCGAGCACGTCGACTCGGGCGAACAGCAGCACGGCGAATGACGGGGCCGAGGTAGTGGAACACGGGCGCATGGCCGGAATTGTCGTCGGGCCGGCTCGCCGAGCTGGGCCGACGCGTCAGCCTGTCGCCGCCCGCCGTGGCGGAGCGGGTGGGGCGGTTGGAACGCGACGGCGTGATCACCGGCTACCGGGCCGAGATCGACCCGCGCGCGCTGGGCTACCAGCTCGCCGCCGTCGTCCGGGTCAAGCCCGCGCCAGCGCAGATCCGCAAGGTCCCCGAGCTCGCCGAGGCGATCCCGCAGGCGGTCGAATCCCACCGGGTGACGGGGGAGGACTGCTTCCACATGACGGTCGTGCTGCGCTCGATCGAGGAGCTCGCTGGGCTGCTCGACCGCTTCCTGCTCTACGGCGAGACGACGACGTCGGTGATCAACGCCACGCCGGTGCCTCGCCGCGACCCGCCGCTGGACCGCGTGTAACAACGGGGTCTGACCCCGTTGTTACACGCGGGCATCCGGCTACTCTGCATGGTGCGCCGGGGGAGAGCTGGTAGTTGCATCTCGTCGACGTGGCTCGCCGGCCCGGCTGCATCCTCGCCATGATTCAGGTCGATCCCCCGGACTATCCGCCATGGCCGACTGCGCGCCGGCTGACACCCCTCTGGTGGGGCCAGCGGACCCTGGTCCTGCTGGCGCTGTTCTGCGCATTCATCTACGTCGGCCTGTCGCTGGGGATCCCCATCCTGATCCAGCGGGCGATCGACAACGCCATCGTCCCGGGCAACCCGAGCGACGTCTGGCCGTACGTGATCGCGATCATGGTGCTGGCGGCGATCCGCTTCTGGATCAACTTCACCCGCCGCTACGCGACCGCCCGGATCGGCGTGCGGATCGAGGCCCAGCTGCGCGAGATGCTGTTCGCGGGCTACCTGCGGTTTCCGCGCGCGTTCTTCGACCGGCACCCGACCGGCCAGGTCGTCTCGCGGGCGACCAACGACCTGTTCCCGATCCGGTACTTCATCGGTTGGGGCGTCGTGCAGGGCGTGCAGAGCGCCATGATGATCGTCGGCGGCGCCATCGTTCTGGCGTCGATCAACCCGCGGCTGACCCTGTACACCGGCGTGGCAACACCGTTGATCGCGTTCGTCGCCTGGCGCTTCGCCCACCTGGTGATGCCGATCTCGCGGCAGGTTCAGGCGCGCAAGGGCGACGTCACCGAGGCCGCGGACGAGGCCGTGGTGGGCATCGAGATGGTGCAGGCCTTCGGTCGCGAGGATGACGTTCGCCGGCGGTTCGGCGACAAGGCGCAGGGCGTGCGCGACACCGTGATCCGCCAGGCCGGCGTCGAGTCGCAGCATCTGCCCGCGCTGTTCTTCCTGCCCACGATCTCGATCGCGGCCGTGGTGTTCTTCGGCGGTCGCGACGTGATCAACGGCGACCTGACGATCGGCCAGTTCGTCCTCTTCAACACCATCCTGCTGCAGCTGGCGTGGCCCCTGGAGGCGCTGGGCTGGATCCTCAACCTGGCGCAGCGCGCGATCGCCTCGGCCGGGCGATCGTTCGCCTGGCTGGAGGAGGTCTCGTATCTGCCGGAGCCCGACGAGCCGGCCGAGCTGCCCGAGGGTGCCCTCCGGCTGCAGCTCCAGAACGTCCACTTCGCCTACACGGGCGAGGAGCCGGTGCTGCGGGGCATCGATCTCGACGTGCCCGCCGGCCAGATCCTCGCCGTCTGCGGCCCGACGGGCTCGGGCAAGAGCACGCTGCTCAACCTGGCGCCGCGCCTCTACGACCCGACCGAGGGGCGCCTGCTGATCGGCGGCGTCGATGTTCGCGACCTGCGGCTTGGAACCCTGCGCAACGCGGTCGCCGTGATCACGCAGCGGCCGATCCTGTTCTCGATCACCCTGCGCGAGAACGTCACCGCCGGCCGCCCCGACGCCCCGTGGGACGAGGTCGAGGCGATGTGCCGGGCGGCCGGCGTCAGCGAGTTCGCCGACGAGCTGCCGGACGGCTACGAAACGCTGATCGGAGAGCGTGGCGTGAACCTGTCGGGCGGCCAGCGCCAGCGCGTCGCTCTGGCCCGCGCACTGGTCGCCGGCACGCGTGTGATCGTGATGGACGACCCGTTGTCGGCGGTGGACACGCACACCGAGGAGGAGCTAGTCGACGGGCTGCGGCCGGTGCTGGAGGGACGCACCGTACTGCTCGCGACGCAGCGGCTGTCGACCCTCGAGCTGGCTGACCGCGCCGTCGTGCTGCGGGACGGCAAGATCGTCGAGGACGGGTTGCCAGGCGAGCTGCTGGTCGGCGACGGCGACTTCGCCGCGCTGTTCGGCGAGGAGCTGATCGGTGTCTAGCCGGACGGGCATGACCAGGCTGGGCTGCTACCTGCAGGGCCGCTGGGCGCTCGTGACCGTCATGATCCTGGTGGCGACCGGCAGCGCCGCGGCGCAGTCTGGCGGCTGGCTGCTGGTGCGCGAGGCGATCGACGGCGGGATCGCCGAGCACGACGAGCGGACACTGTCGATCGTCGTCGCCATCTACATCGTGGTCAACGCGCTGGGCTGGCTGTGCCAGGTGGCGCTGATCCGCGGGCTGGCGAGCATCGGGCAGGGGATCGTGCTCGGCCTGCGCCGCGACCTGTTCGACCACCTGACGGCGCTCTCGCTGCGCTACTTCTCGGAGCAGCGCGCGGGGTGGATCATCGCCCGCCTGACCAGCGACGTCGATGCCATTTCGGACGCCCTGTCCCAGGGCCTGCCCACGCTGGTGTCGAACGTCGTCCTGCTGCCGACCACGCTGATCGTGCTGTTCGTCGTCGACTGGCGGCTGGCCCTGGTCGCGATGGTGATCCTGCCGCCGACGATGATCGCCACCCGCTGGTTCCAGAAGACCTCGGCGGTCGCCCAGCTCGATGTGCGCAACCGGATCGCGGGCGTGACCGCGCACGTCGCGGAGTCCGTCGCCGGCATGCAGATCGTGCAGGCGTTCAACCGCGAGCGCGCATTCCAGGGCCAGTTCGACGAGCTGAACGGCGAGAACCGCCGGGCGAACGTCTACGCGCAGAAGCTGTTCTCGGTGTTCTTCCCGACGATCGAGCTGCTGGGCGCCGTGTCGACCTGCGCCGTGCTGGTCGTCGGTGCGCAGTTCCTGGCCGATGGGACGCTGACGATCGGCACGCTGATCACGGCCGTCTACCTACTGCAGCTGGTGTTCCAGCCGCTGCAGGAGCTCTCGGACGTGTACGGCCAGGTACAGGCTGCCGGCGCGGCGATGGTCAAGATCAGCACTGTGCTGGACGCGGAGCCGGAGATCGGCGATCGACCCGGCGCGAAGCCGATCGCCCGCGTCGAGGGCCGCATCGATCTGGACGGCGTCCGCTTCTCGTACGGCCCGACCGAGGTGCTGCACGGCATCGACCTGCATGTGCCGGCCGGCGGCTGCATCGCCCTGGTCGGCCAGACCGGCGGCGGTAAGTCGACGCTGGCCAAGCTGGTCGCCCGGTTCTACGACCCCCGCGAGGGCACCGTGCGGGTCGACGGGGTCGACCTCCGCGAGGTGCAGCTGCGCAGCTACCGGCGCCAGCTGGGCGTCGTGCTGCAGGATCCCTTCCTGTTCTCGGGCACGATCGCCGACAACATCCGCTTCGGCCGGCCCGACGCGAGCGACGAGGACGTGCGCCGCACCGCGGCGGCGATCGGCGTCGACAAGCTGGTCGCCCGGCTGGTCGGCGGGCTCGAGCATCCCGTCCGCGAAGGCGGGTCGGGGCTCTCGGCCGGCGAGCGCCAGCTGATCTCGATCGCACGGGCGCTGCTCGCCGATCCGCGCATCCTGATCCTCGACGAGGCGACCTCGAACATCGACCGGCCGACCGAGGCGCTGATCGAGCGCGCGCTCGACACGCTGCTGCATGGGCGCAGCTCGATCATCATCGCCCACCGGCTCGCGACCGTTCGCCGCGCCGACACCATCCTTGTCGTCGAACGAGGCAACATAGTGCAGGCCGGGTCGGAGCGCGAGCTGCTGGCTGTCGACGGCTCGTTCCAGCGGCTGGCAGGCAAGCTCCATTCGCCGACCGCCCGGCTGCGCGGGAGACCCGGCCGCGGGCCGGGGCGTAGGCGACCGGCGCAGCCGGATGCCGTCTGAATAGACTGGTCCGATGACGGTCTGCGCCCGCTGCGGCACCGAGAATTCCGACCAGGCGAAGTTCTGTCAGGAGTGCGGAGCTCCGCTGTCGCCTCCACCAGCGACGTCCGAGGAGCGGAAGCTGGTGACTGTGCTGTTCGCCGACGTGGCCGGATCGACGCAGCTCGGCGACCGGCTCGACGCCGAGGCGCTGAAGGACGTCATGAGCCGGTTCTTCGCGGCGATGCGTGCCGAGATCGAGGCGGAGGGCGGCACGGTCGAGAAGTTCATCGGCGACGCGGTGATGGCCGCGTTCGGCGTGCCTGTGGCCCATGAGGACGACCCCGATCGCGCGCTCCGCGCGGCGCTGCGGATACAGCGCCGGCTGCCCGCGCTGAACCGTGAGCTGGCCGCCGAGCACGGGGTCGAGCTGGCCGTCCGGATCGGCGTCAACACCGGCCAGGTGATGGCGACCACCTCGCCCCGGCCGGGCGAGGCGATGGCGACCGGCGATCCCGTCAACCTGGCCGCCCGGCTGCAGCAGATGGCGGAACCCGGCGCCGTGCTGGTCGGCGAGCGCACCGCCGCCGCGGCCCGCGGATTCGCGCTGACGCCGTTCGACCAGCGGCTGGAGGTGCGTGGAAAGGCGGAGGCCGTGGTCGCCCACCTGCTGGTCGGCGAGCGCGACGAGCCGCATCGCGGGATCCCGGGCCTGCGCGCGCCGCTGGTCGGACGCGACGCCGAGCTCGAGCTGCTGGGCAGCCTGCTTCGCCGCGTCGCGGACGAGCGCCGAGCCCACCTGATGACGATCTACGGCGATCCGGGCGTGGGCAAGAGCCGGCTGATCGCCGAGTTCACGGCGACCGCCGAGGCGCGCGTCGTCCGCGGTCGCTGCCTGCCGTACGGCGATGGCATCACCTTCTGGCCGCTGGCCGAGATCGCCAAGAGTGAGCTCGGCGTGCTGGACACCGACGACACGGCGACGGCGCTGGCCAAGGTGCGCGTGCTGGGCGACGCCGCGCCGGCGATCGCCCACACCATCGGCCTGGACGATCCGGCCTCGCCGGTGCGCGAGATGTCGCCGCGGGCCGTGATCGCCGAGATCCACAAGGCGTGGCTCGGCTTCTTCGCCCGCATGGCGGATGTCGGTCCGGTGATCGCCGTGATCGAGGACATCCACTGGGCGGATGGCGCGATGCTCGACCTGCTGGAGTCGCTGCCCGACCGGCTCCCGGCGCCCGTGCTGTTCGTCTGCCCCAGCCGGCCGGAGCTGACGGCGCGCCGGCCTGGCTGGGCGGGCGGGCGCCGCAGCGCCTCCAGCCTGGCGCTCGACCCGCTGGGCGCGGCCGAGGCGGAGCAGATGGTGCGGCTGCTGCTGGACATCGACGATCTGGGCGACGGGCTGCGGGAGCGGATCCTGGAGCGCGCCGAGGGCAACCCGTTCTTCCTGGAGGAGATCGTCCGTCGCCTGATCGACGAGCAGCTGATCTCCCATGAGGACGGTCGCTGGCGTGCCGTTGCCGGTATCGACGACGTCGTCATCCCGGACACGGTGCAGGGCGTGCTGGCCGCCCGCATCGACCTCCTGCCGCCGGCCGAGAAGCGGGTCGTCCAGTCCGCCGCTGTCGTCGGCCGGGTGTTCTGGCCCGGGGCGGTGGCGGGCCTGCTGAACGGCGAGGCGGAGACCGTCGAGTCGCTGCTCGACGGTCTCGAGCAGCGCGACCTGGTGCTGACGCGCCTGACGTCGGCGATGGCCGGTGAGCGCGAGCTGATCTTCAAGCACATCCTCACCCGGGACGTCGCCTACGAGAGCCTGCCGCGGCGCGACCGGCCGCAGGCGCACGAGAAGGTCGCCGGGTGGATCGAGCGGGTGTTCGGCGAGCGGCGGCTGGAGGTCGCCGAGCTGCTCGCGCACCACTACGACCTGGCGGGACGTAGCGACCTGGCGTACCGCTACGGGCTGGACGCCGCGCGGCGCGATCTCAGCCGGCTGGCCCTCGACCAGGCGCTGATCTTCGGCGGCCGCGCCGCTGACCTGGCGCCGTCTCCGGCCGATCGCGCTCAGGCCCTGGCGATCATCGGCGAGGCGCACTACCAGCAGGCGGACGGCGACTCGGCATACGTGGCGTGGCGGGAGGCCGCCGACCTGCTGGCGTCCGACCCTGCCGCTGACCGCGGCACGCTGGCGGCGGTGTGCGGCCGAATGTCGCTGCTGACAACGCGTGCTCCCGGGCTGATGCCGCACACGCCGGTGACGGCCGATGAGGGCCGGTACTACCTCGACCTCGGGCTGGCCGCGGCTGGCGACGAGGACAGCGAGCCGCTGGTCGACCTGCTGATGTCCGAGGGCGCGTGGTCCTTCGGGTTCCCCGATGATCCGGGCGGCGTGGTCGACGACGAGCAGATGCGCCTCGCGGCGCACCGCGCGGTCGACATGGCCGAGCGGCTGGACAACACGGAGCTGCTCTCGCTCGCGCTGGACGTCGAGCACATCACGTACGAGGTGCGCGACGACGTGAAGGCGATGGCCGCCGGCGCCGAGCGGCGGCAGCGGCTGGCCGACCAAGTGCACGCGATCGTCGACCTCGACGACATCTTCTACATGTCCGCCCAGGTCTACTGGGAGCAGGGTCGGTACGAGGACGCCAGGCTGGTGTCGGAGCAGGGTGTCTCGCGGGTGACGGCGCTGGGCGGCCATGCAATGGGCTCATCCGCGACCCTGGCCATCTCCCGGTTCCTGCTCGGCGACTGGGACGCAGCGCTGGAGGAGGGGCAGCGGATTCGCGACCGGTTCGGCGACAACCCGCCAGGGTTCCTGCGCGTGGCGTGGGGGGTGACCGAGTACGTGCTGTCCAGCCGTGGGCAGTTCGCGGACGTGGCCCCGCTCCGGGATCTGCAGATGGCGACGCCGATGCGGCTGGCGTTCCGGGCGCTTGGGCTGGCGGCCGAGGGCCGGCTGGACGAGGCGTGGGAGCAGTTCCCGCTGGCACGACTGACCATCGGCGTCGCATTCGAGCTGCAGGCCAAGGCCCGGCTGCTGCAGATGGCCGCACGCTGGGACGAGCTGGCCGAGCTGTGCGCCGTCATCCGCGAGCGATCGGAGCGCATCGACTGGCGGATCGGGCCTGCGGCGGCCGCCCGCGGCGAGGCGGCGATCGCCATGGCAAACGGCGAGGCGGTGCGCGCGGCGGAGCTCCTGCGCAGCGCCGCCGACGGGTACGCCGCCGCCTGCGCGGAGTGGGAGGAAGCGGTGTCACGGGTCGACTTGGTCGAGGCGCTGGCCGCGCAGGGCATGCCTGCCGAGATCCCCGGCCTGCTCGCCGTGGCCGAGCAGCCGCTGCGCCGCGCCGGGGCGCTGGCCGAGCTGGCCCGCTGGGACGATCTGCACGGACGCTACGGCGACCGCTCGTAGACCCGCGGCCAGCTTGCGCGGCGCGCGCCGATGAGTTTCGGGTTTGCTCCCGGTCCACCCGGGAAACCGCAGCCTGAGAACGATGGAAAGGACACGAGATGGCCAAGTCACTGACACCGTGCCTCTGGTTCGACAGGGAGGCCGAGGACGCCGCGAAGTTCTACACGTCGGTGTTCCCGAACTCGAAGATCGTCAGCACCTCGTACTTCGGCGAGGCTGGCCCGCGTGACGACGACCTGGTGCTGACCGTCGAGTTCGAGCTCGACGGCACGCCGTTCGTCGCGCTGAACGGCGGCCCCGACTTCACGTTCAGCGAGGCGATCTCGTTCCAGATCGACTGCAAGGATCAGGACGAGGTCGACCACTACTGGGAGACGCTGTCCGAGGGCGGTGAGGAGGGACCCTGCGGCTGGCTCAAGGATCGCTACGGGCTGTCGTGGCAGGTCGTGCCGTCGCGGCTCGCCCAGCTGCTCAAGGATCAGGATCCGGACAAGGTGAACCGCGTGATGGCGGCCATGATGAAGATGGGCAAGATCGAGATCGCCGAGATCGATCGGGCCGCCGAGGGCGCCGGCGTCGCGTAGCTCGTTCAACCTCGGGCGCCCTCCCGGCGCACGGCGGCCGCCGGCGAGCAAGAATCTCACATGGTCGAGCTTGACGGCAAGGTGGCCCTCGTCACGGGAGGCGCCCGGGGGATCGGACGCGACATCGTGCTGCAGCTGGCCGGTGGCGGCTGCAACGTCGCGATCAACTGCGTGGGGTCGGTCGACGCAGCCGGTCGGCTCGCCGAGCAGTTGTCGGCTGCCGGCACCGGCGCGATCGTGCTGCAGGGCTCGATCGCCGATCCCGCCACCGGTCCGATGCTGGCGGAGCGCACGATCGAGCGTTTCGGGCGGATCGACGTTCTCGTCAACAACGGGGCGATCAACCGCGACACGACGATGCGCAAGATGACCGACGAGCAGTTCGGCGAGGTGGTGGACACCAACCTCGTCGGGACGCATCGGGTCACGAGGGCGGTGCTCGACCCGATGTGCGAGCAGGGCTTCGGCCGCATCGTCACCATCTCCAGCTTCGTTGGCCAGCTCGGCAACTACGGCCAGGCCAACTACGCCGCGACCAAAGGCGGGCTGATCGCCTGGACGAAGACCCTGGCCTACGAGGTCGCCCGCTTTGGCGTCACCGTCAACTGCGTCTGCCCCGGATTCATCGACACCGACATGCTGCGCGGCGTGCCCGAGCACGTCCGCGAGAAGCTGCTCGCCCGGGTGCCGCTCGGCCGCTTCGGCGAGCCGGACGAGATCGCGCGCGGCGTGCTCTACCTGGTGCGCGACGGCGAGTACATCACCGGCACCTGCTTGAACATCAACGGCGGGCTGTACATGTGAGTTGGTGCACGGCGCCTTTGCGCGCGATCGAACGTCCGGAGCGGAAGGAACACTGGATGCATGGCTGCGATCGGCGAGGAACTCACCCGTCTGACGACCGTCGGTGAGCGCCACCGCCGGCTCGCTGCCAGGCTGTTGCTGGTGGTCGGCGCCACCCTCGTGCTGGATCTCATCGCCGGTGTCGTGATGTTCTTCGCCGAGCGGCATTCCCCACGAACCCAGATCTACACGATCGGCCAGGCGCTGTTCTTCGTGACCACGCAGCTCTTGACCGTCTCCTCGTCGATGGCCAACCCGCTGACCGTGGCCGGACGACTGGTGAATGTGGCGCTCGAGCTGTGGGCCGTGCCTGTCGTGGCCGGCTCGGCCGGAGCGATCGCAAGCTTCCAGAGCAGCGACGCGCCGTGGCCGCGCATGGGCGAGGAGCCGTAG
>CAWEIS010000028.1:0-535375 GCA_963809205.1 uncultured Actinomycetes bacterium
CAGATGCGCTCCGAACTGGCGGGCGGCGGCGCTCTCGACCGGGCTACACCTCGCCTCCGAGGTCAAGGTCGTCCACTTGGATTACCAGGGCCACCATGCCGGTCGCGCTGCCCTTGGCATGGATCACTCCTTTCGGGAAGTAGGCGGCCTGCCCGGCCCGGATCGCGGCCTCGTGCGACCCCTGTCTGACCCAGCCGGTTCCATCGATTGGCACGAACAGTTGACCGAACCCGGTTTCATGAAGTCCGACCCGGCTGCCCGCACCGAGCCGAAGAACACGGACATGGGCCTCACCCCTCCCGAATGCCACCGACGCAGCATGCGCACCGACGCTGTGCCAGTCCTCGACCCGGAGCCAGTCGCGGACCGTGAGGTCAACGATCTCCATCCTCGGAACAGTAGGCCACCACTCGAGGGGTAGGGCGCTTTCTCCTACGCCCGGCGAGCTGAGGCCGCCTAGAGGGAGATCAGGGCCACCAGGAACAGCGCGAACGCCGTCCAGGTCGTCGCGCATTGGACCCAGTTGATCGTGAAGTACCTGCGTCGCCCCGTTTCCCAGTCCGGCGGCATCGCGTCGGGGTCCCAGGACAAAATCACGTTGTAGGTCGGGGTCTTCCACACGTTGGAGACGAGCCAGATACCGACGAGCACGATCCCCAGGCCGATCGCGGTGAGGATGAACGACGTGGAGCCGGAATCGTCCCAGAGGAACACGAGCGCGACGATCGGCCCTATGCCCATCACGAGCGACCAGGCAAGGTTGTACACCTTTCCCAAGGAGTTCCCCGCGAATCGAAGGAACGCTTCCATGAAGTTCCGGAAGTCCCGGCCGTCCATCGCTTGGAGCATTGGCCGCATGATGGTGCACAGCATCCCCAAGAGGCCGGCCGCGAGCCCCGAGAAGAAGATAGTTACTGCAAGTGCCCATTCCTCGCCAGTCACGACGAACCTCCTCCACGCTGACAGATAGCCATCCTAGGTCCCCGTTCGACGCCCGGTCGAACGAGAGATTGTAGGCGTGCGCGAGCGTTCACGAATGTACCTCGAAGCGAGGCGCCCTAGGAGGTCGCCATCGGGCGCGACGCGATCGCGGTCAGGGCGGGGACGATGTCGGCGAGTGGTCGGCCGGCAAGCGTCAACGCACGCCGAGACGGAGGGCACCGTCGCGCACCTGGTCGGCGGCCAGCCGATTGGCCGGCGCCGGGTGCTGATTGCGGCGGGGTCATTCTCGCTCTTCGTCGCCGGGCTCGGAGCGACACTCGGGTTCCTGCTCAGGGACGTCATCCGTGCGTTGTGACAACGCGTCAGCAGCCGCGAGAGATTCGCGCCGCGCACGAACCGCCTACACCTGCCCGATCACCTCGCAGACGTTCACACTCACAAACGCGGCCGGGGCGTCGGGCATGTCGCGAAGCGTGTTGAACGTCGTCTCAGCGGCCCGCGCATTCTCCTCGGTGTCGAACAGCCACGCCGAATGCTGGATCAGATCGTCGCCCTCCGTGCTTCGCGCCCAGTAACCGCCCGCCGAACCGCGCATGCCCTGCAGCATCGGGACGCCGTGTTGGCTGATCATCGCCAGGGTCTCGTCCTCGTGACCCGGTTTGATCCGTACCCTTCCGAGCACCGCGTACATAGCCGACCCCCCTTGGTTCGTTCCATCTCCGGACCCGCGCGCCAGCCTAGCGGGATGATCGGTTCCGATCCCAGGCGAACACTTCGACCCGGATCCCGTCCGGGTCGAAGACGAAGAACGCGTAGTACCCCTCCTCATCGCGATCCTCCTCGGGCGGAAAGTGGATGTATGCTCCGGCCTCGACGCACCGGGCGTAGGCCCCGTCAACCTCCTCCCGCGAAGCCGCCTCGAACGCAACGTGCTCGATTCCGACGTCGTAGTAGCGGTGCTCGCCGCCGTCGGCCGGGCGGACGCCGAAGTACTGTTCGCCGCACGCTAGGTAGACGACCTCCTCCGTGCCGCGGTACGTCTCGTAGCGCTCGCGCTCGGCCCAGCCCATCGGGCCCAGCAGGTCCCGGTAGAAATCGAGCGACCGCTGGACATCCGCAACCGCGAGGTCGACGTGGTGGAGTCGCGCCGGCAAGAAGCCTCCGGGGTGGATTGCCATCCCGGACGGTACACGCTGTGTAACAAGGGGGTCTGACCCCGTTGTTACACGAGCGCTTGGGTAGAGTGGCGCGATGCCCCAGGACGCCGATCTGAGCGGGCCGCTGGAACTGATCGACCTGGCGACGCCGCTGCTCGTGCGCATCTGCGTCGATGCCGGCATCTTCGTCGCCTTCGGCCGCGAGGAGCGGCATCCGGACGAGGCCGCGGCGGCCACCGGCACCAACCAGCGGGTTGTCCGCCGCGCCGTCTCGGCGCTCACCGGCCGCGGCGTGTTCGAGCGCACCGACGGCGGCCGCTACCGGCTGACCGCCACCGGACGGCGGCTGCTCCCGGACGAGCCGGGCAGCATCGCCGGGATCTGTACGTACAAGCCCTGGGAGCTCCACGCCTGGGCCGAGGCGGGCCACACGCTGCGCACCGGAGAGGCCGCGTTCACGGCGTACTACGGGCAGCCGTACTTCGAGTGGATGGCCGAGCGCCCCGAGATCTCGACGTGGTTCAACCGCACGATGCGCGACCGCACAGCCGCGCTGCTCGACGCCGGAATGCCGCTGTACGACTGGCCCGGGACCGGCACCGTGGTCGACGTCGGCGGCGGCAACGGGCTCCTGCTCGAGCGGCTGCTGGCGGAGCGACCGGGCCTGCGCGGCGTCGTCTTCGACCAACCGCACGTGGTCGCTGAGGCCGAGGAGCGGCTGGCGGCGGCCGGCCACGCCGACCGCGTCACGTTGGCCGGCGGTGACTTCTTCGACGCGGTGCCCGAGGGCGGCAACGTCTACGTGCTCGCCAGCGTGCTGCACGACTGGCCCGACGACGATGCGGCAGCGATCCTGCGCACCTGCCGGCGGGCGATGGCGGCCGCGGCGCGACTCGTCCTCTTCGAGTCGATCCGCGAACTGGACACGCCCGGGCTGGCAACGCAGCTCGACCTGTACATGCTGGTGCTGTGCGGGTCGGGCGAGCGCACCCGCGAGGAGTGGGACGACCTGCTGACGTCGGCCGGCTTCGCGCCCGCCCGGTTCATCCCGACTCCCGGCCTCGCCTGGATCGAGACCCACCCGGCGTGACCCGCCTCGAGACCGCGCCGTTCGCCGACGAGCACCTGGACGACGCCGCCGGACTGCTGGCCGCGCGCCACCGCGCCCACCGCGACTGGTCGCCGCTGCTCGACGCGTCGTACGAGGCGCCCGCGGCCGCCCGCGATGCGATCGAGCACGAGTGGAGCCTCGACGGCGCCTCGGGCGCCGTGGCGCTCGAGGGCGGGATGCTGGTCGGCTACCTGATCGCCGCACCGCAGCCGGGCGAGGCGTGGGGCGCGAACGTGCTCGTCGGCAGCGCCGGCGCGGCCGCCGACCGGGCCGAGACGATCCGCGACCTGTACGGCGCAGCAGCGCAGCGGTGGGTCGACGAGGGGCATCACCGGCACTACGCGCTCTTCCCGGCCGGCCCCGCCGACTGGCTCGACGCTTGGTGGCGGCTCTCGTTCGGCTGCCAGCAGGTGCACGGCATCCAGGCCGTTCGCGACACCCCGTGGCCGAGCGGCGTGCGCGTCGCCACGACGGACGACGTCGACGCCCTGGTGCTGCTCGGACGCGTGGTCGACGAGGTGCACGGCCGGTCGCCTGTCTTCTCGACGCGCCCCGCGCCGAGCGACCAGGAGCTGCGCGAGGTGCTGGCCGAGGATGTCGCCTCGCCGGACATCGGCATCCTCGTAGCCGAGGTCGACGGTCGGATCGCCGGCGTGTTCGAGGTCGCGCCCGTGGAGCTGTCGAGCACGCACACGGGCCCCGCCCGCCCCGCCGGCCAATGCCTGCTCAGCTTCGGCGCGACGCTGCCCGAGGTGCGCGGCAGCGGCGTCGGCCGCGCCCTGACCTCCGGCTGCATGGCGTGGGCGCACGCCGCCGGCTACGCCAGCATGGTCACGGACTGGCGAGCCACCAACCTGCTTGCCTCACGCTTCTGGCCGGCCCGGTTCGACCCCGCGTTCTTTCGGCTCTACCGGTCGGTGCCGTGACCCGCTGGATCGCGATGTCGATCGGCGCGACGCCCGTCCTGGCGCGGACGACGATCGATGCATCGTTCGCCGACGACGGCAGGCTGACCGGCACCGCCGGATGCAACCGCTACAGCACGGCGTACACCCGGGACGGCGAGCGCATCGCGATCGGGCCGGCGGTTGCGACCCGCATGCACTGCGGCGCCCCGCAGGGCATCATGGAGCAGGAGGCCGCATACTTCGCCGCGCTCGAGCGGACGGCCGCCGTCCGGTTCGGCGAGCGCACGCTGACGCTGGTAGATGCCGGCGGCGGAGACCTGGTCTCGTTCGCCGAGGCCGGGTAGCTACTCGAGGTACTGCGGCATCGAGCCGCCCTGGCGGCGGGCATCGTCGATGCTCATCGTGCCCTCGCTGTTCACCTCGCGCTCCTTCAGCACCTTGTGGGCATGGTCGAGCCGCTCTCGGAGATGATGCAGGCGTTCCTTCGCCCCGTGCTCGAGCTCACCCAGCTTGCTCCGCTCGTGGAGCTCGCGCTCTTCCGCGGCCATCTCCTCGATCGACTGCTCGTCGTCTGCCATGGATCCTCCTTGGACGTCGAGCGGATCGTAGCCCGATCAGGGCATGCAGGGCGTGTCGCTGGGCAGCCCGCCGCAGTGCACGTTCGACCACCGCACCGAGAACTGCCCATCGGAGTCGGCCACCGCCATCTGCGACTTGCCGAGCGTCCAGCCGACGCTCCCCGCCATCTGGATCTGCGCCAGTGTGCCCGGCGTCGCGGTGATGTCCGAGACCGACGACCCCGACGAGAAGGTGCCGAGCGGGAGTCCGGCCGGCCGCGCCGAGTTGGTGCGCACCGCGGACACCGAGCTGGCCATGACGACACCGTCGATGGTGACCACGCCGTTCTTTTGCGAGTGCGGGGACATGGTGACCGCCTGCCGCCCGTTCAGGCTCTCGATGTCGGAGCCGTTCAGGCGGTCGACGGTCGAGTAGTAGTGCTTGTGGTTCTTCAGGTAGTACGCCTCCTCGGCGTCCGTCTCCAGCCGCAGCGTCACCCCGCCCTGCGAGAACAGTCCGGCGAACGTGCAGTCGACGCACGCGCTGACCTGCACCGCGCCGTACGACACCGGGCTCTTGATGTTGTAGAGGTTCGCCAGCATCACCCGGCGCGGGATCTGCGGCGAGGCCGCCGTCGACGTGGGCAGCCCGTAGAAGGTCAGCGCCGGGGACGTGCTGGTGTAGGCGGTGTTGTGGTTGTTCGCCTGGCGGCTGTCGTTCTGCACGGTGAAGACGTTCTGGATCAGTGCGTCGGTCGCCCAGCGCACAGCGATGCCCCGCACCTGCGGCGACGCGCCGGTCGCGGCCGGGTCGGCGTTGATCCTGAAGCTGTGCGAGATGTCCCACCCGGCGGCCGCCGCGGGCTTGCCCACGGTCGACGTGCCGACGCCGACCAGCGAGACGTTGCTCGTCCCGCCGTCGAGAGTGAGGATCGTCGGGCTGCCGCAGGTGACCTTGCCCAGTTGCATCGTGGCGCCGGCGTCGAACTCGATCCGGACGTTGGAGAGCGGGCGCACGCCGCAGACGCGGTAGGTGCCCGCGGGGACGTAGACCACGCCCTGCGGCTTGCCGGACGGCCCGGCCGCGTAGATCGGCTGCGTCGCCGCCCTGGCGATGGCCGCCTTGAACCCGGCGGTGTCGTCCGCGGTGTCGTTCGGCTTGGCGCCGAAGCTGGTGACGTTGACAGCGCCCGGCGTCGGCGCGACCTCCCCGGGCGCCGCCGCTGGACGGGCGGTGCCGGGCAGCGTCAGCACGACGGCGAACGCGATTAGCGCGAGTGCTGTGCGACCTCGAGTGATCATTGACCCTGTGGTGCCGCTGCGGGACCCCTCCCCGGCACCACCTGCAAAGTCAACCCTGCCGGCGACGCCGCGGCCTCCCCCATTCGGGGTAATCGGGCTCCCCATCCAGGAGGGGCGGTACGCTGCCGACGTGCGCATCGGCATCCTCACGGGAGGCGGTGACTGCCCGGGGCTGAACGCCGTGATCCGCTCAGTCACGCGGCTTGCGGTCGACCGCGGCGACGAGGTCGTCGGCGTCCTCCACGGCTGGCGGGGCATGGTCGAGGGGCTGTTCCGCCCGCTCGGGACGGTGCACGTGTCCGGCATCCTGCCTCGCGGCGGCACCATCCTCAAGACGTCGCGGACGAACCCGTTCCGCACGGAGGGCGCCGTCGATCGGGTGCTGGAGCACCTGGCCGGGTTCGACGCGCTGGTGGCCATCGGCGGCGAGGACACGCTGGGCGTGGCCGCCCGACTCCACGCCGAACACGGCGCGCACGTGGTCGGCGTGCCCAAGACGATCGACAACGATCTCAGCGCGACCGACGTCACCTTCGGCTTCGACACGGCGGTGTCGATCGCCACCGAGGCGATCGACCGCCTGCACTCCACCGCCGAGTCGCACGACCGCGTGATGGTCTGCGAGGTGATGGGCCGCCACACCGGCTGGATCGCGCTGCAGTCGGGACTGGCAGGCGGCGCGGACGTCGTGCTGATCCCCGAGCAGCCGCTGTCGGTCGAGCGGTGCTGCGAGCTGATCGGCCGCCGCCACGCCCGGGGCAAGGACTTCTCGATCGTGGTCGTGTCCGAGGGCTGGCCGCTGACGTTCGACGAGGAGACGACCGGCGAGGTGGTCGGCAGCGCGGACACCGACGCGTTCGGCCACGTCCGCCTGGGCGGGATCGGCGAGCGCCTGGGGGGCGAGATCGAGCGTCACACCGGGTTCGAGACGCGGGTGACGGTGCTCGGCCACATCCAGCGCGGCGGCTCGCCGACGGCCCACGACCGCGTGTTGGCGACCCGCTTCGGCGTGGTCGCCGACCGCCTGGTGACCTCCGGCGGCTGGGGCCGGATGGCGGCGCTCCGCGGCGGCGCGTTCACCGACGTCCCGATGGCCGACGCCGTCGCCGAGCTGAAGTCGGTGCCGGCGGAGCTGTACGCCGAGGCGTCGGGCTTCTTCGGCTAGCGGCCGCTCAGCGGGCGTCGCCGCGGAGCACTCGGACGACGTCCGCCACGCCCTCGCCGATCACCCAGGGGTCGAGGATCAGCGCGTCGACGCCGGATCGCTCGAGGGCGCGCACCTCATCGCGGTCGCGCACGCCGCCTGCGCTGAGGACGACGATCCCGGCCGGCACCTCCTCGAGCAGCGAGAACGTCCGCTCCAGGTCGGCCCCGCCGTTGTCGTCGCTGTTGCGGATCACGAACGAGTCCGGGTCGAGCTGCTCCATCGACCACTCGATCTCGTCTTCGTGCCCAACCTCGAGCAGCACGTCCAGCCCCAGGTCGGCCGCCTCCCCGTACAGCTCGGACAACGCCTCGCCCTCGTCGTCGAACGCGGCGACGATCAGGACGACCCCGTCGGCTCCCGCCGCGCGGCTCTCGTACAGCTGGTATCGGTCGACGACAATGTCCGCCAGCAGCACCGGCAGCCCGCTGGCGTCCCCGTCCCCCACGCGCTCCAGCGGCAGACAGAGGCCGGCGATCTCGGCGTCATCGCACTCCTCCAGCAGACCGGCGTGGAACGCGTCGGCCTGGAGCACAAATGAGATCTCCTCGCCGACCACGGCCTCCGTGAACGGCCGGATCGGCGGCATGGCCGCCACCGCCTGCTCGAGGTCGCTCAGCGGGCGCGCGGCGCGCCGCTCGTCGACGGCCTTGCGGCTCGCCGAGATCAGCCGGTCAAGCGACGGCATGCACGTCCAGCTGCTTCACGATCTCCGTGCCGGCGCTCGTCCCCAGCCGGGCGGCGCCGGCGTCCAGTAGCTCGGCGGCGTCGCTCGCCGTGCGGATCCCGCCGGCGGCCTTGACCGCTACGCCGCCGGGCAGCGCCCGGCGCATGGCCGTAACCTGCTCCACCGTGGCGGGGCCGCGCGTGCCGGTCCCGGACTTGGCGAACTCGGCACCCGACGCCGCGACGATGTCGCAGGCCCGCTCGAGGTGCGCCGGCGTCAGCACCGGCGCCTCGACGATCGCCTTCACCGTGGCGCCGCCGGCGGCGCCGACCACGCGCTCGAGGTCGTGCGCCACCGCGGCCGGATCCTCGTCCAGCAGCGCGTAGGCGATCACCACGTCCAGCTCATCGGCGCCGTCCGCAACGGCGCGGCGGGCGGCCTCCTGCTTGACGGAGGTGGCATCGAGCCCGTGCGGAAAGCTGACCACGGAGGCCACGCGGGCAGCGCCGGTGCGCCCGGCGCAACGCGCCACCCAGCGCCCATGGACGCAGACGGCGGCGAATCCGAAGCGCGACGCCTCGCCGCACAGCCGGTCGATGTCCCCGGCGCCGGCCGACGCGTCGAGCAGCGTGTGGTCGATGACGGAGGCGACTCTCTCGATTGCCGGTGGAGGCATCCGCGCCAAGCTTAACTCACACCCCCAGCCGGTCGAGCTCGGCTTCGTCGCGACGCCAGCGGCGGCGCACCTTGACGCGCAGCTCCAGGTAGACCTGTCCGCCCAGCACCTGCTCGACCTGCGGCCGGGCCCGGGTACCGATCCGCCGGATCATCTCTCCGCCCTTGCCGACCAGGATCCGTTTCTGCGACTCGGTCTCGCAGATCAGCGTTGCATGCACCAGGTCGGCGCTCCGCCGGCGCCGCTCGATCTCGTCGACCGCTACGGCCACCGCGTGCGGCAACTCCTCGCGCGTCAGCTGCAGCGCCGCCTCCCGCACCGCTTCGGCGATCCGCTGCTCCTCGGTCTGGTCGGAGGTGGTGCCGGGCGGAAAGAACGCCGGGCCTTCCTCAAGCAGCGCAAACAGGTCGTCGAGCAGCGAGTCGACACCGTCGCCGGTCAGCGCGCTGATCGGGTGCAGGGCGTGGAACTCGCCGAGCGCAGCGGCGGCTGCGATGGCCCGGGCGATCGCCGGCGGTCGCAGCAGGTCGATCTTGTTGAGGACGATGATCCCAGGCACTCCGCCCGGGCGCAGCGCGCGCTCGGCGACGTAGCGGTCTCCGGGGCCCGGCGGGGTGGTCGCGTCGAGCATCAGCACCGCGACGTCGGCGTCGGCCAGCGTCTCGTCGACGGCCCGCTGCATCCGCTCGGTCAGCCGGTCAAACGGCTTCTGGAACCCCGGCAGGTCGACCAGCACCAGCTGCGCATCGTCCCGGTTGACGGCCCCCAGGGCCCGCCGTCGGGTGGTCTGCGGCCGGCTGGAGACCGCCACGACGTGCTCCCCGACCATGCGGTTGACCAGCGTCGACTTACCGACGTTCGGACGCCCGGCGAGCGCGGCAAGCCCTGACCGGTGCAGCGCGTTCACAGCGCGAACGGCTCGGGGAGGAGTTCGGCCAGCGGCGCGGCGACCAGCTCGCCCGACCGGCGGTAGACGACGATCAGATCCGGGGCCAGCTCCGCCATCACCTGGCGGCAGGCGCCGCACGGTGGTGCCGACTCGGCCTCGGCGTGCACAGCGATCGTCCGCAGCTCGGTGTGCCCCGCCGCGACGGCGGTGAACAGCGCGTTGCGCTCGGCGCACGAGGTCAGGCCGTACGAGGCGTTCTCCACGTTGACGCCGAGCACCGGGCGGTCGCTGCCGGCGACCCGGAGCGCGGCGCCGACCGCGAACCGCGAATACGGAGCGTGCGCCCGAACCGCGGCACGCCCCGCCTCGGCGTGCAGCTCGATCTCCTCGGGCGTCGCCGCTCGCATCGACCAGGATGCTACGTCACGGCGCGGGCGGCGGCAGGGTCGTGACCCCGCCGGGGTCGGGCAGCGTCGCACCACCGCCACCAGTGGCCGGCTGGGTCGGCGGCGCGGGAGGCGGCGGTGCGGCGGCGCTCGTCCCGCCGGTCGCGGGAGGCGTCGCCGGGGGCGCCGCCGGGTGCTGCACCGCGGCCGGCCGCTGATGGTGCCGGCCGGTCGATGGGCGGCGAACATGTACGCGGTGCCGCGTCTGGGCGGCGTGGCGGTGGGCGTGGCGACGCGGCGGCGGGTTGGAGGCGTTGACCAGCGTGCCCGGGTCGACCGGGACCGGCTCCGCCGCAGGCGGCGCGGCCGGCGCCGGGGCCGGGGAGCCTTTCGCACCCACCCCGAGCACCGCCCAGGCGGCGAGCAGCGCGAGCACGACGCCGACGGCGGCGCCGGCGCGGCGCAGCCCCCGCCGCTCGCCCGTGGGCGGCAGCAGCGACTCCAGCCGCAGGTCGTCCTCGTCGAACAGCCCCGCCAGTTCGGCGTCCAGCCCCGACGGCGTTGCCGCACCGATGTCGGCAGCCGTCCCCTCGAGGGCATCCAGACATGCGGCGAGCGACGCGAACGACTCGCTGCGCGCATCGTCGCGCCAGCGGGCGAGCCCACCCTCCAGCTCGCCGAAATGCGCGGCCGTCACGATCGCAGCGAGCGACCGCTGGCCCGCCAGCGGGTCGCCGGCCGGCCCGGCGCCGGGGTCGCCGAGCAGCGGCCGCTCCAGGAACGGCGTCGGACCCGGCCCGACGGCCAGGTCGAGCATCGCCAGGCCGTCCGCGGGGAACCCCGCCTGGGCGACGCGCTCGAGGACCCGTCCGAACGCGAGCGTCAGCCGGGCGGCGTCCAGCGCCGACGGGCGGCGCACCATCCGCCAGCGCTCGAGCGGCATACCCAGCGACGGCGGCACGACCAGGAACCAGCGGTCACCATGGGCGCCGAAGTCCAGCACGCCGCACGCCTCCGACACGCCCAGCGAGCACCAGCGCGACACGGCCCCGGCGAGCGCCTCCTCGTCCCAGCCGGGGCCGGTGAACAGCACCCGTACCTGCGCGGCCCGGCCGGAGCGGGTGTCCAGCGCATCCACCGGCCCGGCCGGGTTGGAGCCGACTGCGGCCGCGCTGGCCAGGTAGCGGTCGCCGATCATGCACGCGTTCGTGGCAGGACTCGACATCGCCTCACGGTACGGCGGATGGCCGTCACGGCTCTAGACGCCGGGCGTCACGAATGCGTTACGGAATGTTCAGAGTGCCCGTAGTTGAGGAGTTGTAAGTCTGCGGCGTATCAGCCCCCTGCTGGAGCCACAAGCCCCGATAGTTACATGAGCGAATACGTCGTCACACCGACACCTGGTCCCAAACCCAGGTGACCGCGAGCGGCGCGCCGAATGCGTCACGAGAGTCCTCGAGCAGCCGGAGCAGCGTCAGAACTGGGTCAGATGGAAGATGACGACGTGTTGCAACCGTCACATGTACCAAGGACCGCGTTCGGCGGCCCCAACGAAGGGAGGCTCCATGGGACAGCATGCGACATTGAGCTTGGCCCTCGCCGATGGGCCGGCCGTGCCTGACGACCGGCGGCTGGCTATCGACCTGTGCCGAAGCGACATCGAGACGGCGCTGCGCTCCGCGGACGACGGCCTCGAGCTGCTGCTCGACCTCGAGGCCGGCGAGGTGAACGGTGGTGCCACGCGCCGCCACGCCCTGGCGATCGGCTGCACGCGGGAGGATCTCGAGCGCATGCTGGAGAACGACAGCGACGACGTCTCGGTCAGCTTCAACGCCGAGGCGTTGGCGTGGGCAATCGGCGAAGCCGACATCGAGGCCCACGGCCTGCGCGAGAAGATGGCCGTGCTGGCAGTGGTCGTCGCCACGACCGGTGCTGCGGCCGGCGGCGCGCAGGCGATGCCTGTCCTCGGCGGACACGGTGCTGGGTCCGGCGTGACACGTGACATGCCTGCCGACTCGGTGAGCGCGTCGGTCGCGTCCATCGAGGGCGCACCGGCCACCCGAGCGAACCCCGGCCAGGCAGCCGCGGCGGTCGCCGCAGCCAGCGCAGCCTCCTCCACCCAGCTGGGCCCGTACTCCGGTGGCGCACCGTTTCAGGGGCAGCAGGAGACGACTCAGGCAGGGCCTTCCGCTCACCGCGACATCCTGCCGAGCGGCCACCACGCTGCGCCGGCGGTGGCGATCGACTCCGCCCGCGACCTGCCCTCCGATTCGGTGAAGGCATCCCAGGCGCCGACTTTCGCCCACGGAGCCGCCGGGATGCAGGCCTTCGGCACCAGCTCGGATGACACGTCGAACCTCGTGATCGTCGGCGGAATCACGCTGGCGCTGCTCGGCGGAGCCCTCGGCGCTGCCGCGGCTGCCGCCCACCGCCCCGCGAGGCCGATCTGAGCCCACGAAACGACCCTGGTGGCGACCGGCCCGGTCGCCACCAGGCGGAAGCACTGAGTGTGGGTGGCCGCACCACACACCCCTGCTGGCCGTACCGACACGGCCGCCTGGATCGGGGAACCTGGCGGCATGTCACGGTTCACACGTCAGATCAAGCGAGCGTTCTGCCGGCACAGCGTGATCGTCGCCGACGACCACCATGGGGCCTGCTGTCAGCTCTGCGGAATGCAGCTGACGTCCGCTCAGGGCGCGTAGCGCGGATCACCCAGCGGGTCAGGCGCCGGGCGGCCGGTAGTCGACCGAGAGCTTGGCCGCCTCGTCGATCTCCTCGGGCGTCAGCAGCACCACCACTTCCGCCGCCGCCCCGCCGGCCGTGTTGACGGCGATCGAGGCAGCCGCCGCAGCTCGGTTGTCCGGGACGTCCAGGATGACGTAGGCGTCGGTGTCGCCGAAGGCGAAGTAGAAGCTCTCGAGACTTCCTCCGAGGCCCTCGGCCATCTTCGCCACGGCATCTCGCCGGCTCACTCCGCCGGCGCGCTGAACGCCGCTCGCGCCCTCCGCCGTGTAGGACGCCTTGACCAGGTACTTCGCCACGGTTGACCTCCTCGTCGCGTGTCAGACCGCAAGAGCGCTGCGAGCCGCGTCCAGGTGGGCCCTGGACTCCGCAGCGACCGTACCACGCAGACGCGGCGCCGGCGATCGCTCAGGTGAGCAGCCGGAACACCAGCGCGGTCACGGACGCGCCCAGCAGGCCGCCGAGCACGACCTCGCCGGTGGTGTGCACGCCGGCCTCGACCCGCGTCTGGGCCACCAGCGTCGCCATCAGGAAGCAGATGCCGGAGATCAGCAGGCCATGCGCGTAGTCGGCGGCGGCGAAGGTCACCGCGACCCAGCCCCCGTAGGCGACCGCGGCGTGGCCGGACGGCAGGCCGCCGCGCAGCGGGGTGCCGCGGTTGGTGGCGGCCTTCAGGCTGATCACGAGCATCGTCACCACGGCGACGGCGATCACGGTCAGGTGCACCGGCGAGTCGCGCACGGTGTCGATGGCGTGGCGGCTGGGGTCGCGCAGGCGGTCGGCGAACACCAGGTAGCCGACGAACACCGCGTTGACGGCCGCCACCAGCACTGCGCCGGCGGCCACGTCCTTGGCCACCCGGGCCAGGGGGTCGAAGGAGTTCGTGGCCACGTCGATGGCCTTCTCGAGCGCCGTGTTGATCATCTCGGCGATCAGCACGAACGACACCGCCAGCATCACGGCCAGCAGCTCGAAACGGGTCACCCCGAGGGCGACCGAAACGGGCAGGATGCCCAGCGCGACGGCGAAGTGCAGGCGCATGTTCCGCTGCGTGCGAAGGACGTAGATGATCCCCTCGAACGCGTAGTTGAAGCTGGTGACGAGGCTGGCCGCCTCGTGGCGTGCCGCCCGGAACGGCCCCAGCCGGCGGGCCTCGCGGACCGCCTCCTCGCGGCTACGAAGGCTCTGCGGCAACGGCCACCTCCTCCAGCACGGCGGCCTGGCGGTCGAGCATCTCGCCGCCGTCCGTCTCGTGATCCCAGCCGAGCAGGTGCAGGGCGCCGTGGACGACCAGCACCTCGACCGGCGTGCCGTCCGCCTCGGCCCTGGCCGGGCAGATGACCAGGTCTCCCAGCTGGCGCGGCAGGTCGCCAGCGATCGCGTCGCGGCCGTCCAGCGGGAACGACAGCACGTCGGTCGCGACCGGCTTGCCGCGGTGCGCCGCGTTCAGCTCGGCCATCTCCGGCTCGTCCACCAGTGCGACGCCGACCTCCCCGTCGTCGATCCCCTCTGCGGCCAGCGCAGCCTCCAGCACCCGCCGCAGCTCGGCCTCGTCGAGCGCCGCCGACGAGCGGTTGTCCAGCTCGATGGCCAGGGTCACTCGGGTCGCTCCTCGCCCATCGCCGCGGTGTGCTGCTGGTAGGCGTTGACGATCCGCTGCACGAGCTTGTGGCGCACGACGTCGGCGTGGTCGAAGTTGATGAACGCGATGTCGGGCACGCCCTGGAGCACACGGGTGACGTTGACCAGGCCCGAGCGCTGTCCCCGCGGCAGGTCGATCTGGGTGATGTCGCCAGTGACCACGACCTTCGAGCCGAACCCAAGGCGGGTCAGGAACATCTGCATCTGCTCGGGGCTGGTGTTCTGCGCCTCGTCGAGGATGATGAACGAGTCGTTCAGCGTCCGCCCGCGCATGAAAGCCAGCGGCGCGACCTCGATCATCCCCTTCTCCATGTGGGACGCCAGCCGGTCGGCATCCAGCATGTCGTGCAGCGCGTCGAACAGCGGCCGCAGGTACGGGTCGACCTTGGCCTGCAGGTCGCCGGGCAGGAAGCCCAGCCGCTCGCCCGCCTCGACCGCCGGGCGGGTGAGGATGATCCGCGCCACCTCGTGCTCGGAGAGCGCCGCGACGGCCAAGGCGATCGCGAGGTAGGTCTTGCCGGTTCCGGCCGGGCCGATGCCGAAGGTGACGGTGTTCTGGCGGATCGCGTCGACGTAGCGCTTCTGGCCCAGCGTCTTCGGCGTCACCCGCTGCCCGCGGTGCCGCCAGACGACGTCGTGCAGCACGTCGGCCGCCTGGCCGTTGGCGTCCAGCACGCCGGCGACGGCGTCCACAGTCTGCGGGCCCACCGATATGCCCTCGTCGACCAGCTCCGACAGCCCGTCGACCAGCGCCCGCGCCTGATCGAGGGCCTCCTGCTCCCCGTCCAGCGTCAGCTCGTTGCCACGCAGGAAGACCTGCACGCCCGCCCGCTCGGCGAGCGCGTCCAGCACGGCGTCGCGATCTCCCCCCAGCTCGGCTGCGAGGTCGCGCCCGACCGACAACTTGAGTCGCACCACTTCTCGAATTCTACGCCGAAAGGCGGCTGCGAACGAGGTCCGACGCTGTCTTGCCGTCTGCACGGCCATCGGAGCGCTGCGTGACCAGGCCCATCACCCTGCCCATGTCGCGCATCGACGTCGCTCCGGTCTCGGCGATCGCCGCGTCGACCAGCGCGGCCAGCTCGTCCTCCGCCATCGCCTGCGGCAGGAACTCGTCGATCACCGGCAGGTCGGCTTCCTCGGCCGCCGCCCGCTCCTCCTGGCCCGCGTCGCGGTAGGCCGTCGCCGCCTCGACGCGCTGCTTGCGCTCCCGGCGTAGCACCGCCTCGGCGTCGCGGTCGCCGAACTCACCCGCCGGCCTGTCCTTCTCGGCCTTCTGCAGAGACGACATCAGCAGGCGGATCGCATCCACCCGGGGGCGGTCGCCCGCCTTCATCGCCGTGCGGAGCTCGGACTGGATGCTGTCGGTGAGGGTCACGCGCACATCGTACCGACGACCGCGCCGGACTCGAGCCCGGTGGCCAGCACGCTGACGAGCGCGCCCTCGGGCGCATTCTCCACGCGGAACGCCGTGTAGTCGGCGGAGTAGCCCCCGCCGCGGCCGGGCTCGACCAGCACCCGCTCGACGGCGCCCAGCTTCGACCGCCGGTGCGCCGCGCCCTGGCGATCGGACAGCCGGCGCAGCCGTGCCGAGCGCTCCCGCTTGGCCGCGGGCGGCACCCGGTCGTCGGCCGCGTCCCTGGTATCCGGGCGCGGCGAGTACGGGAAGACGTGCACCTTGCTGAACTCTGCCGCCCGCACCGCGGCTAGCGTCGCCTCGAACGCATCGGCGGTCTCGCTGGGGTGCCCGACAATCACATCCGTCGTCAGGTTGACCCCCGGCACCAGCCGCCGGGCGCGCTCCAGCTTGGCCAGGAACCGGGCGGACGTGTAATGGCGCCGCATCGTCGCCAGCACGCCGTCGTCGCCGGACTGCATCGGCACGTGCAGGTGCGGCGCGATCCGCCCGTCGGAGGCCATGGACCGCAGCAGCCGGTCGGTCAGGTGGTTGACCTCGATCGAGCTGAGGCGGACGCGCTCGACGTCGGGCAGCTCCGCGAGCCGCCCGAGCAGCGCGGCCAGGTCGACGCCCGCGGCCCGGTCTCGGAAGCAGCCGAGGTTGATCCCAGTCAGCACGAGCTCGCGATGCCCCTGGGCTGCCCGGCGAGCGGCGTCGCGCAGCACGGCGTCGGCGGTGCGGCTGCGGCTCGGCCCGCGCACGGACGGGATCACGCAGTACGAGCAGCCGAACGAGCAGCCGTCCTGGATCTTGACGTAGGCCCGGGTGCGCCCGAACGCCGGCGCCGTCCCGCCCACGCAGCCCAGCGCCCCGACCGCCTCGGAGACCGCCGCCGGTGCGCGGTCGTGGCCGCCGCGCACGATCCGCACGTTGGCCGGCAGTCCGGCGAGCCCGTCGCCCGACAGGTTCGCGCCGCAGCCGGTGACGTACACCTCGCGCGCCGTGCGCGTCGCCCGGCGCACGGCCTTGCGCGACTTGGCGAGCGCCTCGTTGGTCACGCAGCAGGTGGTGACGACGCGAACGTCGGCGTCCGCCGGGCCGGTCTCGGCGTGCCCGTCGGCGGCCAGCCGCTCACGGACGGCCTGGGAGTCGGCCAGCGCGACCTTGCAGCCGAGGAACTCGACCGCGAACGACGTCACCCCAGGAACCCCATCTCGCGGAGGGTCAGCGCCGCGGCCACGATCGCCGCCGTCTCGGTGCGCAGAACGACCGGCCCGAACGTGGCGACGGCGACGCCGCGCTCGCCCGCCAGCTGGAGCTCGGCGTCCGAGAAGCCGGGCTCGGGGCCGATCAGGAGCGTTGCCGCGCGACGCCCGACGACCCGGTCGGCGAGGCCGCCCGATGCACCGTCCTGGTTGAGCACGATGGCCTCGGGGGACAACACCTCGGCGAACTTCGCGATCCCCATGATCTCCGGCACCTGCACCTGCTTGGACTGCTTGGCGGCCGCCTCGGCGACCCGCTTCCAGCGCTCGACGCGGGTCTGCGTGAAGCTGCCCTTGAGCAGGTCGGTGACCAGGCCGCCGATACGGGCGACGCCCAGCTCGGTCAGCTTCTCCACCGCCTCGTCCGAGCGCCCGCCCGGCTGGGCGATCCAGACGGTCACGGTCGGCGCCTTGGCCACGTCACGAACCTCCTCGAGCAGCTCCAGGCCGCCCTCGGTGACCCGTGCCAGGTGCACGCGACCCTCGGCGGCGACCTCGCAAGTATCGCCCACCCGCAGGCGCAGCACGCGGATCAGGTGATGGGTGTCGGCCTCCGACAGCACCGCGGCGCCGTTCCGCACCTCGCGCGCGAAGAACCGGTAGACATGGCGGGTCACCGCTCGACCAGCTCCGCCGCCCAGCCGTCCACGACCACGCGCTCGCCTCCGCCCACGGTCTGGGTCTCGAGCAGCCCCGACACCAGCACGCGGGGCGGCACGTCCGAGCGGCGCAGCAACGGTTCCAGCAGGTGCAGCTCGAGGTTGGCGAGCCACAGCGGCGCCGGCGGCAGCAGATCGGTCAGCACGTCGGCCCGGGCGGCCTCCACGACGACCCCGTTGCACTTGGCGTTGCGGCGGGTGGCATCGACGGCCAGCGGATCGATGTCGAACGCCTGCAGCGGGCCGAAAGCCAAGCAGTAGCGCCGCGATCGACAGCACCCCCGACCCGCAGCCCAGGTCGAGCGCGGGAGCGGGCTCCAGGCGCTGCAGCAGCTCCAGCGCCGCTCGCGTCGAGCCGTGCGCCCCGGTACCGAACGCCCGGCCCGGATCGATCACGACCGCCGGCGGCTCGGGCTCGCACCAGGGCGGGCCGATCCACAGCCTGCCCGACCGCACGGGCCGGTGATACTCGCGCCAGCGATCCTCCCAGCCCTCCTCGACCGGCGTCCCGGTGAGGTCGGGCGCGGGCGGCTCGTCCGCGTAGCCGGCGAAGACGACATGATCGCCGTCCTCCTCCTGCTCGACGCCACCGGGGAAGAGATCGAGCATCCGCAGCAGGGCCGCGTCAAACGCCGCCGCCGGCACCCGCAGGGCCCAGCGCCTCACCGGAAGGCTGCCCGGATCCGCCCCAGCAGCGAGCCGTCGCCGGCATAGGTGTCGGGCCCGGCACCCCGCTCGAAGGCCTCCAGCTGGCGGCGCTGCTCGTCCGTCAGCCGGCGTGGCACCAGCACGTTGACGTGGATCCGGTGATCGCCGCGGCCGCGGCCGCGCAGCCGGCCGACGCCCTTGCCGCGCAGCACGATCACGTCACCGGGCTGCGTGCCCGCGGGCAGGTCGACGTCCTCGTCGCCGTCCAGCGTGGGCACCGTCATCTGAGTGCCCAGGGCTGCCTGCGTGAACGGCAGATCGACGACCGAGACGACGTCGTCGCCGTCCCGCTCGAACCGTTCGTCCGAGCGCACGCCGACGCTCACGTAGAGGTCGCCCGGCGGTGCGCCGGGGGCGCCAGCGCCGCCCTGGCCGCGCAGGCTGATCCGCTGCCCGTCGGCGATGCCGCCGGGCACCGCGACGGTCGCGGTGCGCTGCATCGCGATCCGGCCGGCGCCGTGACAGGTGGTGCACGGCGTGTCGATGATCGACCCCCGGCCCCGGCACTCCGGACAGGCCAGCGTCTGGACGAACTGGCCGAGCGCTGTCTGCTGCACGCGCTGGACGCGGCCGCGGCCCTCGCACGTCGGGCAGCGCTCGGGGGTCGTGCCCGGCTCGGCGCCGTCGCCGCCGCAGCGGTCGCACTCGCCGATGGTCTGGAAGGTCACCTCGCGCTCGACGCCGAACGCTGCCTCCTCGAACGACAGCTCGACGGTGGCGGTCGCGTCGCGGCCGCGCTCAGCCGCCCGGCCGCCGAACAGCACGTCCTCGCCGAAGAACGCGCCCAGCAGGTCGGACAGCGAGCCGAAGTCCATGAACTGCTCGGTGTGGAACTGTGCGCCGGAGAGCCCGTCGTGGCCGAACCGGTCGTAACGGCCGCGCTTCTCCGGGTCGGACAACACCTCGTAGGCCTCCGCCGCCTCCTTGAAGCGGTCGGCCGCCGCCGGGTCGTCCGGGTTCAGGTCCGGATGCAGGTCGCGGGCCAGCCCGCGGAACGCCTTCTTGATGTCGGCGTCCGAGGCGTCGCGAGGCACCGCCAGCACCTCGTAGTAGTCGCGGCGGGACACGCGGCGCATGGTAAACGGGCCGGACCCACGAGGGGCCCGGCCCGCAGAACTACGCGGCTACCACTGATGGAAGCCGCGGCCGCCGTGGTGATGGTGCACCCTGGCCACGAACACCGCCAGAACCATCACCCACAGAAACAGCGTCGGGCGGCGCGCAAGGTACTTCATATACCCCCACCTGCCTTAGTTGTGCCCCACCGGGTGGGCGCCCCGGATCACCAGCGAACGTCTTGCAGCGCCTCCGCTGCTCGTCGATAGTGGTCCGCTGCACTCCCGGTCTCTCCTCTCCGAGTGGCCACATCGCCGAGCGCTACCCATGCGCCGGCCATGTGGCTCACCGTCTCAACCGCCTCGAAGCATTTCGCGGCGGCCCTGAACGCCTGCTCGGCCTCTGAAACACGGTCGAGCGACAGCAGTGCTCTGCCCATGACCATCCGGGCA
Source organism: uncultured Actinomycetes bacterium (assembly GCA_963809205.1). Taxonomy (GTDB): domain Bacteria; phylum Actinomycetota; class Thermoleophilia; order Gaiellales; family JAICJC01; genus DATLLN01. The sequence continues at coordinate 19,725 of CAWEIS010000028.1, forward strand.
TTACCCTCTTCTTCGCTGAATTCGTCCCGGTTGCGCAATAGCTCGATCGCGCGATTTGCACTCTCTATGGCACCTTCGAGATCCCCCGTGTGCATCCGGGCGGAGGCCAGCGACGAAGCGGCAAACGCGGCGTCGATCCTGTTGTCGAGGTCGACCGCGATGCGGAACGACTCGCGCAGGAGCGGCACCGCCTGCTCGGCCTTGCCGGTGATTGCATGCAGCTGGCCGAGGTTGTTCAGGAGCTTGCCGACGTATTCCTGGTCGGACACACGCTCGAAGAGCACCTTCGAGCGCTCGGCGTACTCGCGGGCCAGGCTGTACTCGTTGCGCCGCTCGGCAACCAGCGACGCGTCGAGGTACGTCTCCGCCATCACCCGCTCGTCGTTGAGGCCGTGGGCCAGCTCGAGCGCCTGCGCCACGTCCTCCGCCGCCGCCGTGAAGTCCTTCTGGCGGCGGCGCACCTTGGCCCGCCAGTTGTAGATGCGCGCGCGCAGCGCATCCGACGGAGCCTCACACGCATCCGCGGTGCGGAGCGATTCGTCGAGCAGCGACGCCGCGGTCGCCAGGCTGCCCATCTTGAACCGGACGACCCCCATCCGGAAGAGCGCGAGCGCTCGCACGTCGCCGCCGTCGGGCAGGTCGTCTGCGAGGTCGCCGGCGCGGGCCAGCTCCTCGAGCGCCTCCTCCAGCAGGCCGACATGATGCGCGGCCCACGCATGCGTCAGCATGTGGCGCACCTCGAGCCGGGTGTCCCCGGCCGCCGCGAGGCTTGCCTGTGTGCCGCTCAGTCCATCGAGCGCCTCCGCGTAGCGGTGGGCCTCGATCGCGGCCTCCGCCCGGGCGACGGCCGCCTCGCACGCCGCCCTGACCGCACCGCTGCTCTCCCCCGCGAGCTCCAGCGCGTCGACCCCCAGCCGCTGGACGAACCACTCGAGCGCGGCCGCCGACGGCCGCGTCTTGCCCAGCTCGACCTGGCTGACGTACTCCTTCGAGAACCGCTCGCCGCCCAGCTCCGCCTGGGTCAGGCCCGTCTCGATCCGCCTCGCACGCACGCGCTCGCCGACCGCGGACGACCCCTTGACCCTGGTCGCGCGCGCGCCCGGTGCGATAACGGCTCGCTGCTTCATGCGCTCAGCCTAGCGCACGAGCAACAACTTGACCAGTACTGGAAGAGGTATCTGCTGAAGGGGGGAGAAAAGGGCTCAAACAAGCGATTTTCAGTCAAGTGAAGTAGATCTGAAATACATACTTGATTTCACCCTTTTCGGGTACTTGACCAGGGTGGACTCCCGGGGTAGTGTGAGGGGCACAACGCGAAGACGGCATGAACGGGAAACCCAAGTTGCCGGAGACAACAAGCCAGGCCGGTGGGGGTACCGGAAACAGGTTTGAGGGGAGTCTCCAGACGGGGGTCAGCACCGGGAGAACCGTGAAGGCCGGGGGTCGGAGTCGAGCGCGTCGGAGTGGTTTGGAGCCCCACTCCGACGCGCGACTCAGTTAAGGAGCGTTGTTCGTTGCTGTGCGCTCCTTGCCGCTGGTGGCCGTCGCACTCGGCGAGCCAGGCACCGAGCCAGGCACCGGCCCGGACCGCCCATCGCACTCGTGCCTTCGTCCGACGTGCCAGGCACGGAGCCAGGCACACGGCCGGTGGTGTGCGACCAGGCGCAACTGACGCTCGGTGCCAGGGGGGTCAGACCCCGTGGTGCAGCACGAGGTTCGGTTCGTGGGCGGGCGACGTAGTGGGTGCGACAGGGTGTCTGACTCCTTGTCGCACTCCTGTCGCTCGTTCTTCGCTAGGCGCCACCGACGCTCGTGGCTGTCGCGCTCGGCGAGCCAGGCTCCGAGCCAGGCACACGGCCGGTTGGCGAACCGGGTGCGACTCATCGCACCAGGGTGTCACGCAGGCGGGTCGAGCGCCCGCAGGCGCTCGGCGAGGTCGCGGCGCGTGCAGCCGAGCTTCCGGTAGACCTTCTGCAGGTGGTAGTCGACGGTGCGCGGACTGACCACCAGCTTCGCCGCCGCCTGCTGGTAACTGTCGCCACCGGCGATCATCGTCGCCACCTCCAGCTCCTGGGCCGTCAGGTCGTCGACCACCGACGCGTTGCCCCGGCGCCGCACGCGCTCGCCGCTGGCGCGCAGCTCGCGCCGCGCCTGCTCCGCCCACGGCGACGCTCCGAGCGCATCGAAGCGCCGCGCCGCCTCCTGCAGCGGCTCGCGGCACTCCACCCGGCGCCCCTCGCGCCGCAGCCGGATGCCGTACGCCACCAACAGCCTCGCCCGCCGGAACGGGTCGTCGACGCTGGCCACCGCTTCGGAGAACCGCTCGTCGAGCTCGTCCGCCGGCGCCACCAGCACCTCGGCCGGCCCCACCGCTGTCCCCCCGGCGATCCGCTCGAGCAGCCCATGGGCTCCCGCGACATCCCCTGCCCGGGCACGCGCCTCGGCCAGGTCGGCCAACACGTCGGCACCGGCGTTCGCATCGAGCAGCGCGGGCTCCAGGCGTTCGACCGCCGCCGAGGCATCGCCGACGGCCAGCTCGAGCAGTCCGAGAACGGCGGCCCGGTCGCCGGCGCCCAGCTCCGCCGCCAGCCGCTCGCACTCCTCGCGCCGGCCCAGCGACGCGGCGAGCCGGGCCTGGGCGACATCGATGCGCCGCCCCAGCCGGCCCTGGCCGGTGTCCGCCGCAAGCGGGGCCGCCTCGCCCAGCAGCGCCTCCGCATCCGTCCACCGTCCGGCGTCGCGGGCGTGCCCGGCGCTCGCCAGGAGCGCGGCCGGCAGTACCATCAGCGCACCGCGCCGCCGCGAGGCGGCGACGGCACGCTCGACCAGGTGGGCGGCGACCGCCGGGTCGGATGCCGACTCGGCGACCGCCAGCAGCACATCCGGGTCGTGCGCCGCCTGTGGGTTCGCGTCGAGAATCGCCGCCGCACGCTCGGACGGATCGGCGGCCTCGACGTCGCGGCCGGAGTCGCGCAGCACCGTCGCCAGGGCGACACAGGCTCGAAGCTCGGCCTCGCCGCCCTCCGGCGCAAGGCCGCGCGCGCGAGCGGCGAGCGCCACCGCCCGATCGCCGTCCGAGCCGCCGGCGGCGTCGATCAGCAGCTCCGCGGCCAGCTCAGGATCCTCGCCCGCGATGCTGCCGGCGGCCGCCTCGAGCTCGGCGCAGGGCATCCGCGGGTCGCCGTCGCGCAGCTCCGCGAGGGCGCGCAGCCTGGCCATTCGAGCGGCCGCAACCGGATCGCCCCCCGCGTCGCCCACCCGCTCCAGCGCCTGGAGCGCCCGGTCGGGCGACCCGGCGCGCCACGCCGCCTCCGCCGCAGCGATCCGCCGGCGCCGTCCCGCATGCTCGTCCGCGCTCAGGTCGGCCGCACGCTCCAGCACGACCAGCTCAGCCTCACAGCCACTGCGCTCGGCGAACCGCGCCGCTGCCCACTCCAGCTCCGACGCCACGTGCTCGTCCGGCCCGGTCGCCGCCTCGGCCAGGTGCAGCGCGCGGCGGTCGCGGTATCGCGGCTCCTGCAGCGCGTCGGCCAGCAGCCTGTGCGCCGCCCGCCGGTCCTCCGCGGCCGCTGCCTGGTAGATCGCTGACCGCACGAGCGGATGTGCGAACTGGAACCGGCCGTCGCGGATCGAGACCAGCCCGGCGCGCTCGGCCTCGTCCAGCTGGCCGCCACCTGCGTCCTGCACGGCCGAGCGTTCGATCACCAGCAGCGCCTGTGTGTCGGCGGCCGCGGCCCGCAGCAGCGTCTCGCGCGCCCCGGTCGAGAGATGGAGCACCTGGGCGAGGAACGCCCGCGCCAGGACGTCGGCCGTCGGCAGCGGGTGCGGCAGCGCGTCGCGGCCGGCAAGCTGGCCCGCGGTCAGCGCCGACGCCAGGTGCCGCAGGGCGAGCGGGTTGCCGGCTACCGCGGCGGCTAGCTTACCGGCGACCTCGGCAGAGACCTCGGTGCCCGCCTCGCGGGCGAGCAGCTCCCGGGCGTCGGTGGCACCCAGCCGCTCCAGCTCGAGCACCTCGACGCCCGGTGGCGCGAACTCGGGCACCGACGGCCGCACGGCGAAGACCACCGCGACCCGCTCGGGGCCCAGCCGGCGCGCGGCGAACACCAGCGCCTCGGCCGATGCCTCATCCAGCCAGTTGGCATCGTCGAGCAGGCAGACGACTGGCAACTCGGCCGCCGCCGCCGCGAGCAGTCCGAGCGTGGCAGCCCCGATCGCCAGCCGGTCGGCCGCCGGGCCGGGCGACACCGCCAGCGCGTGCTCGAGCGCCTTACGCTGGGGCTCGGGCAGGTCGGCAGCCAGCGGCAGCACCGGCCGGAGGAGCTGGTGGAGCGACGCGAAGGCGAGCGCGTGCTCGGCCTCCACCCCGCGCACTTGGAGGACGGCCGCACCGTCAGCGTGGACGGCGATTCGATCGAGCAGGGCCGTCTTGCCCATCCCCGCCTCGCCGCGGACGAGCAGCGCGCCGCCGCTGCCGGACTCCGCGGCGGCGATCAGGCGGTCGACGCGGTCGCAGGCAGCCGACCGTCCGACCAGGGCCGCACCGGGGTCACTGCTCGTAGACGCTCTCCACGTAGTCCGACAGCAGCGCCGCCGCGCCCCGCACGCTGCGGATCGCGGTGGCGTAGTCCATCCGGGTCGGGCCGATCAGCGACACCGTCCCCAGATTGCGGGTGACCAGGCCGTAGTTGGCGGCGACCATCGCCACCCCGCGCAGGTCGGCGACCTCGTGCTCGGAGCCGATCCGCAGGTACACGCGGTCGGAGTCCAGCGCACCGCGGAGCACGCCCAGCAGCGTCACCCGCTCCTCCAGCGCATGCATCAGGTCGTTGATCTCGGTCATGTCGGCCCAGCGCATCTCGGCCAGCAGCCGGCTGGCTCCGCCGACGTACAGGTGCTGTTCGTCGGAACCCACCAGCTCGGTGAACGCCGGCTCGATCGCCTCCAGGAAGGCGCGCTCCAGCGGCGACAGCCCCGGATCGAACAGCCGCTGTGCCAGCGCCCGGGCACCGATCCGCACTCCGCCCAGCTGCTCGTTCAGGTACTCGCGCGCCCACTCGATCAGCTTCGGGTCAACGCTCGACGGAAACGGGAAGATCTTCTTGGTCACGCCCCCGGTCGAGCTGATCACGACGACCATCACGACCTCGGGCTGCAGCAGCAGCACCTCGACGTGGCGGATCTCGGTGGTCTCCATCGGCGGCGCCGAGATGACGGCCAGCAGGCTGGTCACGTGGGACAGCATCTCGGTGGTCGTCCGCAGGGCGGCGTCGAGCTCCTTGGTCATCACGCCCAGGTCGATCGGCAGCTGCGCCTGGCCCAGCGGCTGCTCGATCAGGTGCTCGGCGTAGATCCGGTACCCCGCGTCGGTCGGCACGCGGCCGGCGGAGGTGTGCGGGTGGCCCAGCAGGCCGCGCGTCTCCAGCTCGGCCAGTTCGTAGCGGACGGTCGAGGACGACGCGTCGACCACGCCCGCCGCGACCAGCGCCTTTGAGCCGACCGGGTGGCCGGTGGCGATGTACTCGGAGACCACGTGCGTCAGGATCAGCGCCTGGCGGGGGGTGAGCCCCGGCTGGGAACCGCTCATCGCAGGATGCTCGCAAGGACGCTGTTGGCCACGTATCTCCCTCGTTCGCTGAGCCGAATTGTACCGTCCTGGAGCTCCACCAACCCGGCCGACGCGAGCCGCTCGGCCGCCGGGCGGTCGAGCGCGTCCTCGACCCCGCCCAGCTCAAGCGGCCGGTCGAGCCGCAGCCCCAGCATCAGCCGCTCGGTCATCCGCTCCGCGGGCGTCAGCTCCTCGATCTCCGCCGGAGGCTCGCCGCCGCCCTCGACCGCGTCCAGGTAGCGGGGCAGCGACGGCAGGTTCCGCCGCCGCCGGAGGCCACGCGTACCGACCGCGCCGACGCCGATGCCGGCATAGTCGTGCCCCAGCCAGTACCCCAGGTTGTGACGAGACTCGCGGCCGGGCAGGCAGAAATTCGCCGTCTCGTACCAGCGGTAGCCGGCGGCACGCAACCGCGCGACCACCTGCTCGTAGTAGCGCTCCATCAGGTCGGCCTGCCGCTCCAGCTCGGCGCCGTGGCGGTGGGTGAACCGCGTCCCGGGCTTCGCCTCCAACTCGTACGCGCTGATGTGGTCAGGCCGCAGGGTCAACACGTCGTCGAGGTCGGCCTCGAGGTCTGATGCAGACTGACCAGGAACCCCAAAGATCAAGTCGAGGTTGAGGTTATGAACGCCCGCAGCGCGGAGCGTCGAGACCGCTCCCCGAACCGTTTCCGGGCTCGCCAGCCGCTCGAGGGTTTCGAGCAGATGCGGGCGGAAGCTCTGGGCGCCCAGCGAGACGCGGGTCACTCCACCCTCCACAAGTACTCGAGCCTTTGCGCTCGTGATCGTCTCGGGATTGCACTCCACCGTCAGCTCGCTGCTTGCCGGCAGGGCGACCAGCAGCCGGGCGAGCAGAGCGTCGTCGAGCAGCGACGGCGTGCCACCGCCGACGAACACGGTCTCGACCGGCCCGGCCGGGAGCCGGCCCAGCTCGGCGATCAGCGCGTCGACGTAGCGGCCACGGAGGTCCTCCGCGCCGGTGACCGTGACGAAGTCGCAGTAGCCGCAGCGGTGCGCGCAGAACGGGACGTGCACGTACAGGTGCGGCAGCGCCTGCTCACCCCGCCCCACCCTGCGCCTCCCTGTTGATCGAGAGCACGGCGAGGAACGCCTCCTGCGGCACCTCGATGTTGCCCACCTGCTTCATCCGCTTCTTGCCCGCCTTCTGCTTCTCGAGCAGCTTGCGCTTGCGGCTGACGTCGCCGCCGTAGCACTTGGCGAGCACGTCCTTGCGACGCGCCTTGACGGTCTCGCGGGCGATCACCCGCGACCCGATCGCCGCCTGGATGGCGACCTCGAACATCTGTGTGGGGATCCGCTCCTTCAGCGCCTCGACCAGCGCCTTGCCCTGGGCGTAGGCGTTGTCGCGGTGGGTGATGATGGACAGCGAGTCCACCTGCTCGCCGGCCAGGAGCACGTCGACCTTGACCAGCGCCCCCTCGCGGAAGCCGGTCACGTCGTAGTCGAACGAGGCGTACCCGCGCGTCCGCGACTTCAGCTGGTCGTAGTAGTCGAGGACGATCTCGGCCAGCGGCAGCTCGTAGACCAGCAGCACGCGGTGCTCGGACAGGTACTCCATCGTCCCGAAGGTGCCACGCCGGTCCTGGTTCAGCTCCATCGTCGTGCCGACGAACTCCTTGGGCACGATGATCGACGCCCGCACATACGGCTCTTCGGTTGACAGGATCTCTCCGGCCGGCGGCATCTGCGCCGGGTTGTGCACCTCGATTGTCTGACCGTCGAGCGTCTGCACCCGGTAGGCGACGTTGGGCGCCGTGACCAGCAGGTCGAGGTCGTACTCGCGCTCCAGCCGCTCGCGCACGATGTCCATGTGGAGCAGCCCGAGAAACCCGCACCGGAACCCGAACCCCAGCGCCTGAGACGACTCCGGCTCGTAGGACAGCGCGGCGTCGTTCAGCTTCAGCTTCTCCAGCGCGTCGCGCAGCTCCGGGTACTGGTCGGAGTCGGTCGGGAAGAGCCCGGCGAAGACCATCGGCTTGACGTCCTTGTACCCCGGCAGCGGCTCCGCAGCGCCGTGTTTCGCCAGCGTCACGGTGTCGCCGACCCGCAGCTGCGAGACGTCCTTCAGGCCCGTGATGACGTACCCCACCTCTCCGGCGGACAGGTGCTTCGCCGGGCGCCTGCCCGGCGAGAAGAACCCCAGCTCCTCGACCTCAAACCGCGTGCCCTGGGCCATCGCCCGCACCTTGTCGTGGGTGTGGAACGAGCCGTCGACCATTCGCACGAAGGCGACCACGCCCCGGTACTGATCGTACGAGGAGTCGAAGATCAGCGCGCGCGGCGGCGCGTCGGGCTCGCCCACCGGCGGCGACACGTTGTCGACCACCGACTGCAGCACCTCGGCGACGCCGTCGCCGGTCTTGGCCGAGATCCGCAGCACCTGGTCGGGCGCGCCGCCCACCAGGTCGGACACCTCCACGGAGACGCCCTCCGGGTCGGCTGCGGGCAGGTCGATCTTGTTGACCACCGGGACGATGTCCAGGTCGTTCTCGATCGCGAGGTAGGCGTTCGCGAGCGTCTGCGCCTCCAGGCCCTGCGCGGCGTCGACGACCAGCACCGCGCCCTCGCACGCCGCCAGGCTGCGGGACACCTCGTAGGTGAAGTCGACATGGCCCGGCGTGTCGATCAGGTTCATCTCGTACACCCGGTCGTCCGCCGCTCGGAACATCACGCGCACCGCCTGCGCCTTGATCGTGATCCCGCGCTCGCGCTCGAGCTCCATCGAGTCGAGCACCTGATCGCGCATCTCCCGGTCGGACACCGTCTCCGTGATCTGCAGGATGCGGTCGGCTAGGGTCGACTTGCCGTGGTCGATGTGGGCGATGATCGAGAAGTTGCGGATCCGCGCGAGCGCCATGATCACAGCGTACCGGGCGGCGGAGCCGCCGCCCCTCACGCCGCGGCGCTCAGCCCCGCCTGAGCAGCGACCGCAGCACGGCGATCTCGGGGATCGCCATCATCCGCGCAGCCGCCAGGTACGCGAATCCGCCGGCGGCCAGGCCGGCGCCCAACGTCACCACCTGCGCCGGGAACGAGCGGCCAAGCAGCTGGTCGAGCGGCCACCAGACGCCGAACGCCGCCACGGCGCAGTACAGGGTGGCCACCGCGATTCGCCCTGTGTGGCGGCGCACCTCGCGGAAGTGCAGCGAGCCCACACGGTTGCGCAGGGCGATCGCCAGCACGGTTGCGTTGAAGGCCGTCACGATAGACGTCGACAGGGCGATGCCGGCGGCCCCGTAGCCCAGCAGGGCGACGTCGAGCACCGCGTTCAGCACGAGGTTGACGGCGGCCACGCGGGTCGGCACGTCCGGGCGCTGCAGGCTGAAGAAGGCGCGGGTCAGCAGCAACGACAGCCCGTTGGCCACCAGGCCCAGCGAGAACGCCATCAGCGCCAGTGAGACGGCATCTGTTGCCGACGCCGAGAACTCGCCGTGCTGGAACAGCAGTCGGACGAGCGGCTGCGCCAGGACGATCGAGATCGCCGCCGCAGGCAACAGCAGAAAGATGATCGTCCGCGACCCATCCGAGACGATCCGCCCGACGCCGGCCAGGTCGCGCTGGGCCGCCCGCCGCGCCAGTTCGGGGAAGAGCACGGTCGAGACGGCCACCGAGAACAGGCCCTGCGGCAGCATGAACAGCCGGAACGCGAAGTTCAGGTCGGCGGCGGCCGAGCCGCTGTGCTGGATCGCGATCACCGTGTCCAGCGTCAGGTTGATGTTGATCAGCCCCAGGCCGATCGAGACCGGGATCATCAGCCGCAGGATCCGCCGCACGTCCGGGTTGCCGAACCCCAGCCGCCAGGCCAGGCCCGTACCCCGCCCGCGGAGCAGCGGCAGCGGGATCAGGAACTGGACGACGGTCGCGACCAGCACGCCCCAGGCGTACACCTCGACGCCCTCGTCGAGCGGCTTGCCGCGGGCGAACAGCACCAGCGCCAGGATGATCACGACGTTCCACGCGACCGGCGCGAACGCCGGCACGCCGAAGATCCGCTCCGAGTTGAGGATCCCCGTGACCACGCCGGTCATGCCGAGGATCGCCACAATCGGGAACAGGATCCGGGTGAGCGTGACCACCAGGTCGGCGGACACGTTGTCCTGGCCGTACAACAGCAGATGCACGTACAGCGGGGCCGTGAGTATGAACAGGGCGCTGACCGCCCCAAGCAGCACCGCCGTGGTCCACAGCACCATGCCCGCGACGCGCCACGCCTCCCGCTCCCGGCCGCCCTCCTTCAGCTCGAGGAACACCGGGACGAAGGCTCCGGAGATGGCGTTGTCCGCCACGATGCTGCGCACGAGGTTGGGCAGGTTGAAGGCGACGTTGAACGCCGACATCGCCGGCCCGGCGCCGAACACCGCGGCCGCGACGCTCTCCCGGACAAGGCCGGCGACGCGCGACAGGGCGGTGGCCGCCCCGAACGCCGCGGTGGATACGGCCAGTCGACGGTGCTCCGCCATCGCCGCGGCAGTCTACCGGCGGCCTCCGTCGAGCCCGCTCTGCTATCATCATGCCGCCCCCGAGAGGGGTGTTTTTCGTATGGCGAACTCCAAACAACAGGCCAAGCGCGTCCGGATCACCTCCCGGCAGCGGCTGGAGAATCTGCGCTACCGCACGCAGATCAAGACGCTGTTCCGCCGTCTCGACGTGGCCGTCGAGTCAGGCGACGACGAGGCGGTCGCAACCGCGCACCGCAGGCTCCAGGCCCTGCTCGACCGCGCCGCCTCGCATCGCGCGATTCATCGCAACGCCGCCTCGCGCAAGAAGGCACAGGCCGCCCGCGCGGTGTCCGGCGAGCGAACCGCCGCCTAGCGCCGCAGCACCAGGCCGAGCATGATCAGGACGATGCCCGTCGCCTGCCCGGCGGCGAACAGGCTGTAGCTGTCGAGCCGTGTCGCCGACGCGGTCAGCGCGATCACGATCACACCCGCTGCGACCAGCATGGGCCGCAGGTCGCGCCGCCGGCGGGCTGAGGCGATCGACCCGCCGAGCAGGATCACGGTGCCGATCGAGTTCAGCACGACGGCCAGGATGGTCGTCCACGGGCCGCCCATGGCGTCGTTCGGCGGGGTCGCGCCGGCGCTCGCCAGCTTCGCCGCGTCGACGTCGGCCGCGATCACCGCGGCGGTCGACGCGAACGTCACCCACAGCATGGTCGCCACCGCCAGCCGCGTGTACCGGCGGCCGGGAGCGATCAGCAGCAGCTCGCCGACGGCCAGGTACGGGACGACCAGGATGCCGCCGGCCAGGTAGTAGATGCGGAAGGCCGCCGACGTCCAGCCGTTCGCCGCCCCGTACCACAGCGCGAGCTCGGCAACCGAGAACAGCGCAAATCCGATCAGCCACGCCAGCATCGGCGCCCGCACGGCGGGACGGGTCAGCGCGCGATGCGCGACCACCGCGGTGGCGGCCAGCGAGACCAGCGCCGCGATCGCCGCGGCGGCTGTCTGCGCGCTCATTCCCCGCTGATCTCGGCCAGCGCCAGCTCGAGCTCGAGCCGCGGGTCGAGCCGGCTGCCGCCCTTAACCGCCTCGTCCAGCCGCGCCAGGCGGACGACGGCGTCCGCCAGCTCGGCCTCGCTGAACCGCCCGGCCTGCTCGCACAGCTTCTTGGCCGGAAACGGTTTCATCCCCAGCTGCTTCGCGACCTCGGTCTGGTTCGCGCCACGCTCCATCAGCAGGACGGCGCGCCTGACGCGGCGCACGTGGTTGGCGATCTGCGCAAGCGTCCGGTGCACGTCGTCGGGCCGCTCGATGCCGGCGGTGGCCAGCTCGATCACGCGTCCGGCGTCGCGGCGCCCCCAGGCGTCCGTGACGTCCCAGGGCTTGATGTCCATCTCGCCGACCACCAGCAGGTCGACCATCTCGACGTCGGGCTCCTCACCGCCGCAGTAGGCAACGACCTTCTCGACCTCCAGGGCGAGGTCGCCGATCTCCTCGCCGGCGAGCTCGACCAGCCGGCGAGCGACAGCGGGCGAGCACGAGATCCCCGACTCGCCGAACCGCTTGACCACCCACCTCGCGGCCTCCTTCTCGTCCGGCGGGTCGAAGAAGCGGACGTCGCCGGCGGCGGACACGGCGGCGGCCAGGGGGCCGTCGGGCGCGATGCCGTCGCCACCGAACAGCGCGAGGCACGTGTCGGGCGTCGGATCCTCGAGGTACCCGGCGATCGCGCGTGTCTGCTCGGCGGTCAGCGCCTCGGCCCCGCGCACCATCACCAGCCGCTCGCCGCCCAGCAGCCCGAGCGAGTTGCAGGCGGCCACGATCTCGTCGCCGATCTCCTCCGTCGCCGTGATCTGCTCGACCGCCTCGTCCGGGAACTGGCTGCGCAGCCTCGAGGCGGCCGCCTCGACCTTGGGCCAGTCGCCCCCGGCGATCAGGTACGCCGGCTTATGCGACACCGGCCTCCCCGGGCGTCGCCGAGGCACGCTTCGACCGTTCGACGAGGTCGGCGAACGTGATCTGCTCGAGCACCGCCCGCAGCGCCGTGCGCGCCTCCAGCCACACGCCGGGGAGTGCCTCGGCGCCCGGCGGGTAGCTGACCATCTCCGGCCGCATGCCGGCCACCGCGGCCAGCGGGCCGTCGACCACGCGGATCACCTCGGCGACGCTCAGCGTCTCGGGCGGGACGGCGAGCTGGTAGCCGCCCTCCGGCCCGCGCTGGGACACGACGATCCCGGCGTGCTTCAGCTCTCCGAGGATGTTCTCGACGAACTTCAGGGGCAGCTTCTGGCTGCCGGCGATCAGCTCACCCTTCATCGGCCCAGGGCCCTCGTGGGCGGCCAGCACCAGCACCGCCCGCACCGCGTAGTCGGCTTTCGCGGAGAGCTTCACAGCCGTATTGTCGCACGGCCGGGCGGGTTGGCACCGTGGGTTCCGCGGCGCGGGATACAATCGACGCCGATGGCGGTACAGGTCAGCAGCGGTCTCGAGGGCGTGATTGCCGCCGAGACCTCGATCTCGCTGGTCGACGGACAGGCGGGGCGGCTGCTCTACCGCGGCTACGAGATCGGGGATCTCGCCAAGCACGGCAGCTACGACCGAGTCGTCGGGCTGCTGCTCGACGGCGACTGGCCGTCGGCGGACGAGGTGCTGCCGCCGGTCGAAGTCTCGCCGACGGTGCTCGGCGCGCTGCGCGCGCTGCCGACCTCGTGCGCCCCCCTCGACGCGCTGCGCACGGGCTTCTCGGCCTTCGGCGCCGAGCGGCGGATGGCGTGGCCGCCGGCGCCCGACCAGGCGCGGGAGCTGATCGCACTGGCGCCTGCCGTGGTCGGAGCGTTCGCCAGGCTACGCGACGGGCGGGAGCCGGTGGACATGGCCCGCACGGCGTCGCTCGGCACCGCCGCCCGTCTGCTCTACGCGATCTCGGGCGAGGAGCCCGATCCGGCGCGGGCGCGGGCGCTGGACGCGTACTTCATCGTCTGCGCCGAGCACGGGCTGAACGCGTCCACGTTCACCGCCCGTGTGATCACGTCCACCCAGTCCGATCTGGCGAGCGCCATCTGCGGCGCCGTCGGCGCGCTCAAGGGCCGGCTGCACGGCGGCGCGCCCAGCGAGGTGCGCGACCAGCTGACCCAGATCGGTGACGTCGACCACGCTGAGCAGTGGATCCGCCAGGCGCTTGCGCGGGGCGAGCGGCTGATGGGCTTCGGCCACCGCGTCTACAAGACCATGGATCCGCGCGCCCGCGCGCTGCGCGGCGTGGCCGAGCGGCTTTCCGCCGACGCCGACTGGCTGAAGCTGGCGATCGACGTCGAGGACGTCGCGCTTAGGCTGCTCGCTGAGCACAAGCCCGACCGGCCACTGAAGACGAACGTCGAGTACTACGCGTCGATCGTGCTCGACGGTGTCGGGCTGATGACCGACCTCTACACGCCGGCGTTCGCCGTGGCCCGTACCGCCGGGTGGTGCGCCCACGCGCTGGAGCAGGCCGAGCACGGCCGGCTGATCCGCCCCGACGCGCTGTACGTCGGCCCGGACGAGCGCCCGCTGCCGGTATAGCACCCGACCTAGGAGCACAGCCGGGCAACCCAAATCACGTAGGCCGAGAGCACGTCGGCCAGCCACAGCAATGGCTCCGCGAGCGGTGGCCAGGCGGCGCCCAGCACGACGGCCGACAGGCCGAGCCAGAGGATCGGCGCGACGGCCGGCAGCGCCAGCAGGTTGGCCGGCACCGACATCGGCGCCAGTCGCCCGAAGTGCCACCAGGCGATCGGCGCAGTGGCGATCGTGCACGCCACCGAGATGGCAACAGCCTGGGCGACCGTGCCCCGCACGCGCGGGGCGACGAGCATGATCGCGGCGACCGCCGCGAAGCTGAGCTGGAATCCGGGGTCGTAGAGGCTGAGCGGATTGACGGCCAGAACGACGACGGCGCCGCAGGCCACCAGGTGCCAGCGTGCGACCGGCCGGGAGGCCAGCCACGCAGCCAGCGTCAACCCTCCGGCGACGCCGGCGCGGACGATCGAGGGTCCGGCGCCGGCGATCAACACGTAAAGCAGCGTCAGCGACAGCGCGGCCCATCGCGCCGGCGGGCCGATCACGCCGCACAGCCCCAGCGCGAGCAGCGTCAGCACCACCACCAGGGCGACGTTCTGGCCCGACGCCGCCACGATGTGCGTCAGGCCCGCCGCGCGGAACCGCTCTCGCAAGTCGTAGGGCAGCGCGTCCCCCTCGCCCAGCGAGACGCCCGCGACCAGCGCCCGCTCGGGAGTCGGATGGTCGGCCGCACCCAGCCGCGCCAGGGCGGCATCGTGGAGCCGGTCGACGGCGCCCCACGCGCCGCCGCGGCGCCCGGCATAGACGGCGCGGGACGCCTTCAGCCGCAGGTGCACGCCCCGGTTCGCGTAGTAGTCGCGAAGCTCCGGGTCGATCGGCGACAGCCTGCCCTCGACCCTGTAGATGCCGCCCGGGACGAGACCGCCGCTCCCCACCTCCAGCACGACATCCTCGCCCGCGCCGGCGAGGCGGGCGACTGAGCGATCGCCGCTGGGGCGTCCGGTCACGACCACGACTCCGCGCACCGGCCCCGGTCGAAGCACCTGGCGCTCGAGCGCGTCCACCCGCAGCCCGCCCCAGAGGACCGCCACCGCCGCGGCGGCCAGCAGCGCTGCCCGCGGCCGGCCGGCCAGCGGCGCCAGCAGGGCCAGCGGGCCGAGGTGCATCGCCGAGGCGACCAGCCCCGCCAGGGCGGCGACCACGATCCGCGTCGGCGGGTCACAGCGCCACATGCCCGTCGAGCGCGGCCATCCGCGCCGGACCGAACCCGCTGACGTCGTCCAGCTGCTCGAGCGAGCGGAAGCCGCCGTGCTCCGTGCGGTAGTCAATGATCCGCTGCGCGAGCGACGGCCCGATTCCGTCGAGCGTCTCCAGCTGCTCCAGCGTCGCGGAGTTGAGGTGCACGATCTCGGGCGCCGCTGCCCCGCCCGGGGCGATTGTCACCTCCACTCCGCTGCCCTCCCGCTTCGGCACCACGACCTGCTCGCCGTCGGCCAGCCGCTCGGCGAGGTTCAGTCCCGCGAGGTCGGCTCCGGCGAGCGCCCGGGCGCGCTCGACCGCGTCCTGCACCCGGGCGCCGTCCGGGAACCGGTAGACGCCCGGCTCGCGCACCGCGCCCACGACATCGACGACCACAACGGCCGCCGCGGCGGCCGCCGGCGCCGGGGACGATGACGCCGGGTAGGCCGCGCGCGGTGGATCGCCCGACCCCATCGACCGGTAGCCGATGGCCAGCACCGCGAGGGCGGCGATCGCGATCAGGACGATCCGCTGGGGCGGCAGGTCGGACATGCGGCAATGGTGCCGCGGCCGGACCGGCAAATCACCGCCCGACCCGTAACGGATCCGCGCCGAAACGGTGGCGGCGCGGGCTCAATCCGGGCCAGCCGCTCCGCGCGATGCTCGCCGAGCACGGGACGGCGGCGTCGACCGGCGATCCGGCGCCGAGCGAGAACGGCGCGGCGGACTGGTCGTACCCGATGCCGGCGATCGTCACATCGGTGCCCGCGGTCGAGACGTTGCTGATCACGTTCTCGGACGTCGTTCTCGGCGGATCCGAGTGGTACAGGTCGGAGCCGTAGTTCTGTTCGGCGTTCGTGCCCGAGACGATGCATTCGTCAGTGATGGTCGTCGCGGTGAAGTGTCCCGGGTGGCCGGCGGCAATCCCGTCGCAGAGGATGCCGGTGGTGGGATTGCGGTCCTGCGCCGAGGTCGCCGCGAGCCGGATCCCATCGATCATCGACACGCCGAACAGGTGGCGGATCGACAGGTGGTCGGAGTCCGCGCAGTGGGCACCACCAGCAGCCGATGTCGATCCGGTGGCCTCCCCGAACCGGTCAACACGGCGCGAGTATACGCCCCGCCGGGCGTCCAGGGCGCCGGGCCGGGGCCCTCCCCGTGGTAGGACCCCGGCCCGGGAGCGTGCCCGCCCGCCCCCCCTCGGACATCGCCGGTCAGGCGCGACGTCCGGAATGCGGCCACCCTAGGAGGACACGTTCTTCACATCGGGTGCCGGGGCGTTGCGGGATGGTGGCGATCCGGAGAAACTGCGAGGGATGAGCGACACCTCGATGGTCGAGGACGACCAGCCGTACCGCGAGTTCGAGGACGGCCGGCTCCGCGTGTTCGGCTACAGCTACGACGTCCAGGCGGTGCAGCAGATCGCGACGGTGTCGGGGCACGGCTGGGTGAGCGGCGCCGCGCTGATGGCCGACAACCACCTCGGTTACTCGATGCCGATCGGTGGCGTGGCGGCCTATCGCGAGATGACCTCACCGTCGGGCGTCGGGTACGACATCGGCTGCGGCGTGATGGCCGTCCGCACCGACGTCGCCTTCTCAGACGTCGCGAACGATCTGAGCCGGCTGGCGGACGAGATCGCGGGTCGGATCAGCTTCGGCATCGGCCGCAAGAACCCGACGCCGGTCGACCACGCGCTGTTCGACTCACCGGTCTGGCGCGAGGTGCCGGAGCTGACGCAGGAAGTGCGGGCGAAGAGGGGGCCGTGGTCGCTGCGCACGCGCGCCGAGCAGCAGCTCGGCACCGTCGGCTCGGGCAACCACTACGTCGACCTGCTGGTCGAGCCGGCCACCGGCGAGCTGTGGGCGGCGTGCCACTTCGGCAGCCGCGGGTTCGGACACGGCGTCGCCACCGGGTTCCTCAACCTGACGGCGCACCGAGGGTTCTTCTCGCAGATGCCCGGCCGCGAGTCGATGGACGCTGCTCCGGCGCTGCTGCCGCTGACGCCGGAGGCCGCGCGGGAGCTGGGCGCCCGGCCGCAGGACGCGGCTGCCAGAGTCGAGATCGGGCGCGGTTACCGGCTGGCGATGGAGCTGGCCGGCGAGTACGCCTACGCCGGCCGCGAGCACGTGATCGACCAGGTGCTGGCGATCCTCGGGGCGGCCGAGCTGGAGCGCGTGCACAACCACCACAACTTCGCGTGGCCTGAGGAGCACGCGGGCGAGACCGTCCAGGTCGTGCGCAAGGGCGCCACCCCGGCGTTTCCCGGGCAGACCGGGTTCGTGGGCGGCTCGATGGGCGACTGGGCGGTGGTCGTCGAGGGCGTCGAGTCCGAGCTCGCCGCCCGCACGCTGCGCTCGACCGTCCACGGCGCCGGCCGGGTGATGAGCCGCTCCCGGGCGAAGGGCAACCGCAAGGGCACACGGCCCGGGGTGATCAGCCGCGAGATGATGTCCGAGCGCCTCGATCAGTACCGGCGCGAGCACGGGATCGCGCTCGAGGTGCGCGGCGGTGACGTCGACGAGTCCCCATTCGTCTACCGCCGGCTCGACGATGTCGTCCGCGCACATGAGGAGACCGGCACGATCCGCGTCACGCACCGGATGCTGCCGGTGGTCGTCTGCATGGCCGGCTCGGACGTCTTCGACCCCTGGAAGGACTAGGTGCAGGGTGCCAAGGGCATTTACCGTGCGACGAGGTTGACCAGGCGGCCGGGGACCAGGATCTCCTTGGCCACCGTCTTGCCGTCGAGGTGCGCGGCCACGTTGGGCACGGCCCGGGCCTGGGCCAGCACGTCCGCCTCCGCCGCGTCGACCGGCAGCTCGACCTCGCCGCGCAGCTTGCCGTTCACCTGCACCGCGTAGACAACGGTGTCCGACACCAGCATCGCCGGATCGGCGACCGGCCACGGCGCGTCCCACAGTCGCTCGCCGCCCATCCGGTCCCACAGCTCACAGGCGATGTGAGGCGCCCAGGGATGGATCAGGCTGACCGACGCCGCGCAGGCGAACCGCAGCTGGTCGCCTGTCGCCTTCTCGGCGCCGTCCTGGATCTCGCCGACCAGCTCGTGCACCGCCGACTGCGCGGTGTTGAACGAGAAGCGTTCGCCGGTGTCCTCGGTGACCTTGGCGATCGCCCAGTGCGCCTTGCGCACCATGGCGGCGCCGTCGCCCTCGGCGGGCGCCGACTCCGGGATCCCCTGGCCGTACCGCTCGACGGCGTCGTTGACCAGCCGCCAGAGCCTGGCCAGGAACCGGTGCTGGCCGGCGACGCCGCCGTCCTGCCACTCGGCGTCCTGGTCGGGCGGGCCCAGGAACAGCGTGTACAGCCGGGTCGTGTCGGCCCCGTAGCGCTCGATCATCGGGTTCGGCTCGACCACGTTGCCGCGCGACTTGGACATCTTGTGGCCCTGGTAGTGGATCATCCCCTGCGTGAACAGGTTGGTGAACGGCTCGGTGAACCCCAGGTAGCCCAGGTCGTTCAGGGCCTTGGTGAAGAACCGGGCGTACATCAGGTGCAGGATCGCGTGCTCGATGCCGCCGATGTACTGGTCGACCGGCAGCCAGGCGTCCACCGCAGGCCGGTCGAACGGCGCCCGGTCGTTGTGCGGGTCGGCGTAGCGCAGGTAGTACCAGGACGAGTCGACGAACGTGTCCATCGTGTCCGTCTCGCGCCGGGCCGGCCCGCCGCACGACGGGCAGCTGACGTTGACCCAGTCCTCGGCGGACGCCAGCGGCGACCGGCCCTTCGGGGCGTAGTCCTGGATGTCCGGGAGCTCGACCGGCAGCTGGTCGTCGGGCACGGCGACGATGCCGCAGCCCTCGCAGTGGACGACCGGGATCGGGCAGCCCCAGTAGCGCTGCCGCGACAGCAGCCAGTCGCGCAGCCGGAACGCGATGCGGCCGTGGCCCAGGCTGCGCTCCTCCAGCCAGGCAATGATCGCCGCCTTGCCGTCCGGCGAGCTGAGCCCGGAGAACTCGCCGGAGTTGACCAGCACCTCGTCGGCCGAGTGTGCGATGAACGCCTCGCGCTCGCCGGATCCGCCGTCGCCGGCCTGGGGGGCGACCACCTGGCGGATCGGCAGTTCGTACGCCGTGGCGAACTCGTGGTCGCGCTCGTCGTGGGCCGGCACGGCCATGATCGCGCCGGTGCCGTACTCCATCAGCACGTAGTCGGCGACCCAGACGGAGATCGCCTCGCCGTTGACGGGATTGACCACGCTGCGGCCGGTGAAGACGCCGGACTTCTGCTTCTCCTCGGCCCGCTCGACCTCGGACAGGGCGGCCGTCCGGCGCACGTAGTCGACGACGGCCGCCTCGTACTCGGTGCCGCGGGCCAGCTCGATCGCCAGCGGATGCTCGGGCGCCAGCACGAAGAACGTCGCCCCGAACAGCGTGTCCGGCCGCGTGGTGAACACCGGCAGCTCGACCGACGGGTCGTGCTCAACCCGGAAGACGACCTCGGCTCCCTCGCTGCGGCCGATCCAGTTGCGCTGCATGGTGACGACCCGCTCAGGCCAGTTCACGGTCTGCAGGTCGTCCAGCAGCCGCTGGGCGTAGTCCGTGATCTTGAAGAACCACTGCTCGAGGTTCTTCGCCTCGACCAGGCTGCCGCACCGCTCGCAGTGGCCGTCGATCACCTGCTCGTTGGCCAGCACCGTCTGGTCGACGGGGCACCACTTGACCGGCGCCTCCCGGCGATAGGCCAGCCCGGCCTCGAACAGCCGCAGGAAGATCCACTGCGTCCACTTGTAGTACTCGGGCTCGCACGTCGAGACCTCGCGCGTCCAGTCGATCGACCAGCCCATCCGCTTCATCTGCTTGCGGATCGCCGCGATGTTCTCCCGGGTGGAGACGGCCGGGTGCTGGCCGCTCTTGATCGCCGCGTTCTCGGCCGGCAGGCCGAACGCGTCGTACCCCATCGGATGCATCACACGCCAGCCGTTGCGACGGCGGACGAGCGTGACGACGTCGCCCATCGTGTAGTTCTTGACGTGCCCCATGTGCAGCTCGCCGGACGGGTACGGCAGCATCTCCAGCACGTACATCAGCCGCGACTCGTCCTCCCCGGGCTCGGGGTTGGACACCTCGTAGACGCGCTCGGCGTCCCAGACGGCCTGCCATTTGGCCTCGACTGCTGCGGGGTCGTATCGATCCATAAGCTGGGAAGTCTAGAGGTCGACCGCCGGGAGCCGGGCGAGCCGACCCGCTCTGCTACAACTTCGACGCGTGACGACCGAGGCACAGGCAGCCGGCGTGCGCTGGGATCTCAGCCCGCTGTTCGGCTCCGCAGACGACGCGCGCGCCGCGCTGGCAACGTCGCTCGAGCGGGCGACGGCGTTCGAGCAGACCTGGCGGGGCGCGATGCCCGAGATGACCGGCCCGCGCTGGCCGAGGCGCTGCTCGAGCTCGGCGAGATCGACAACCTGCTCTCGCGCGTCCACTCCTACGCGTCGCTGCGCAAGGCGGTCGACGTGACGAACGAGGAGAACCGCGATCTCTCCGCGGCGGTCGAGCAGGGCGTCGTCCAGGTGCTGAACGCGCTGCGCTTCTTCGAGCTCGAGTGGCTCGCGCTGGAGGACGACCGCGCCGCCCAGCTGGCGGCCACGCCGGAGGTGGCGGCCGACCGCCACTACCTCGAAGCGCTCCGCCGGTTCCGGCCGCACACGCTGTCCGAGCCCGAGGAGCGCGTGCTGGCCGAGCGCGATCCCGCTGCGGTCAGCGCCTGGCAGGCGTTGTTCGGCCAGACGACATCGACGATCGAGGTGCCGTTCGACGGCGGCGACGGCGAGGAGCCGCACACGGTCGACCGGCTGCTGGCGTACGTGCACGACCCGCGACGCGACGTCCGGCGGGGCGCGCTGGAGACGCTGTACGCGGCGCTCGGCCCGCACACGCCGGTGCTGGCCCAGTGCTACGACTCGCTGGTCGGCGACCGGCTGGTGCTCGACCGCCTGCGCTCCTACGAGACGCCGATCACCCTGACGCACCTGCGCAACGAGCTCGATGCCTCGGTGGTCGACGCGATGCTGGACGCGGTCGAGGCGAACTACCCGATCGCCCAGCGGTGGTTCCGAGCCAAGGCCGGCGTGCTCGGGCTCGACAAGCTCGAGCTGCACGATCAGTACGCCCCCGTGGGCAACGCCCGCGACGTCGGGTACGACGAGGCCCGCACGATCGTGACGACCGCGTTCGACGGGTTCGCACCGCGCGTGCGGCAGGTGGCCGACGACCTGTTCGCGGAGCATCGGATCGACGCCGAGCCGCGGGCCGGCAAGCGGGGCGGCGCGTTCTGCTCGCCGGTCGCAGGGGACGCCGATCCCTACATCATGATGAACTTCACCGACCACATGAACGACGTGCTGACGATGGCCCACGAGCTCGGCCACGGCATGCACTTCGAGCTCGCCCACGCCGAGCAGACGCCGCACTCCGCGCACACAGGGCTGGCGCTGGCGGAGGTGCCCTCGACGTTCGCGGAGTTCGTCACGTACGACCACCTGCTGGCCGGCGAGACGGACGCCGGGACACGGCTGGCGCTGGTCGCGGCCCGGGCCGAGGGCGCGTTCGCCACGGTGTTCCGGCAGACCGTGATGGTGCGCTACGAGCAGCGGGCGTACGAGATGCGCGGCCATCCGACCACGCTCACGCCCGACCGGCTCTCGGCAGTGTGGCTGGAGGAGAACCAGCGCTACTACGGCGACGCGCTGGCGCTGATCGACGGCTACGAGCTCGGCTGGAGCTACATCCCCCACTTCATCAACACCCGCTTCTACACGTACGCCTACGTGTTCGCGAAGCTGGTCGCGCTGGTGCTCTACGCACGCTACCGCGAGGACTCCGACGCCTTCGTGCCCGGATACCTCGAGCTGCTGTCGGCGGGCGGATCCGCCGACCCGGCGACGCTGCTCGGACGCTGCGGTGTGGACATCACCGACCCGTCCGTGTGGAGCGTCGCCTTCGCCGAGCTCGACCGGATGGTCGAGGCGGCCGAGGCCGAGATCTAGCCTCCGCGCCGATCGTGGGTTGACCGCTTCCCGATCATCGTTTACTGTCGACAGTTCACCGGGACGGATCGACCAGGAGGCTCACAGACATGGAGCGCACGACCACTCGCGCAACGTTCCTGAAGCACAGCGTCACCTTCACCGGCCTGGCCTTCGCCGGGCCCGCCCTGCTCGCGCTTGGGAACCCGCGCCTCGCTGGCGCCGCGAGCGCCGGGTACGGACCGCTGAAGCCGGTCGGCGCCGGACACCTCGCCCTCCCGGAGGGATTCACATACAAGATCCTGCGGCAGGAAGGCGACCTGATGTCCGATGGACACCGCGTCCCTGGCGTTCCGGATGGCCAGGCGTTCTTCCCCCACCCCGACGATCCAGACCTGTGGCGGGTCGTCTGCAATCACGAACTGGAGGACGTCGGCCACGCGATCGGCAACCGGGCACGTGCCTATGACCCCGTCGCGCAGGCTGGCAACACAATCTATGACGTCGATCCGAAGACGATGTCGGTCGTGCACAGCTTCGTGGTCTCCGCGGGCACCGACAACAACTGTTCCGGCGGCGCTACGCCGCGACACACGTGGTTGACCTGCGAGGAGAACGTCGTCGGCCCTCCCGACGGCTTCACCAAGAAGCACGGGTACGTGTACGAGATTCCGTCGCAGGTCTCGCGCCAGATCACCCCCAGGCCGATCCGCCCGATGGGCCGGTTCGTGCACGAGGCGGCGGTCACGGATCCGACCACCGGAATCGTCTACATGACCGAGGACAACGGCCCAGGTGACGGGTTCTACCGCTACCTCCCCGACGACGTGAACGACCTGCACGCCGGCGGCACCCTGCAGATGCTGTCCATCAAGGGCAAGCCTCGATACGACACCCGCACCGGCCAGACGCCGGGGACAACGTTCGACGTCACCTGGGTGACGATCGACGACCCCGACCCGAAGGGCGCGGGCGCGGACCCGGCCATGGTCTTCCACGCCGGTCGGAGGAAGGGCGCGGCCGCTTTCATCGCCCTCGAGGGCTGTACCTACGCGAACGGGAAAGTCACCTTCGTCGCGTCGGACGGCGGCGACGCCAAGATCGGCCAGGTGTGGCGCTATGAGCCAGGGCGCGAGCGCCTCACGCTGCTGTACGAGGCCACGGACAAGCATGTGCTGGAGGGGCCTGACAACGTGGCGATCAGTCCGCGGGGCGCGACGCTGCTGTGCGAAGACGGCGACTTCCCGCAGAACTTCATCCGAGGCCTCACGGCGGGCGGCGACATCGTCGACTTCGCCCTGAACCTGACGCCCGAGCAGGCGGAGTTCGCCGGAGCGATCTACACGCCCGACGGCAAGTGGCTGATCGTCCACATCCAGGAGCCGGGGATCACGTTCGCGATCACCGGACCGTGGGGGCACGGTCTGCTCTGATGCTGGCTAGGCTGACTCGATATGAGTCGGCGAGCACCTGTGAAGAACGAGGACATGGTCTGGATCCCTGGCGGCGAGTTCGCCATGGGATCCGACCATCACTATCCCGAGGAGGCTCCCGCCCACCGGGTCAGCGTGGACGGCTTCTGGATCGACCGGTGCGCCGTCACCAATCGCGACTTCGCCCGGTTCGTCGACGCCACCGGCCACGTCACGGTCGCGGAGCGTGCCCCCGACCCGGCCGAGTACCCGGGTGCCAGGCCGGAGTACCTGGTGCCGTTCTCCGCGGTATTCCAGATGCCTCCGGGGCCGGTCGACCTGCGAAACGCGTACAACTGGTGGATCCACCTCCCCGGTGCCAGGTGGCGGAAGCCGAAAGGGCCGCGCGGCCCGGCCGCGCTCAAGCGGCTGCCCACCCATCCTGTGGTGCACGTCGCCTGGGACGATGTCGCCGCCTACGCCGAGTGGGCGGGCAAGCAGCTGCCGACCGAGGCCGAGTGGGAGTTCGCCGCGCGCGGCGGGCTGGACGGCGCCGAGTACGCATGGGGTGACGACATGACGCCGGGCGGCATCCACATGGCGAATACCTGGCAGGGCGAGTTCCCGGTCGAGAACCTGAAGCAGGACGGGTTCGCGGGCACCGCACCAGTTGGCTCGTTCCCTGCGAACGGCTACGGACTGCACGAGATGACCGGCAACGTCTGGGAGTGGACGACCGACTGGTACCGCGATCACGCCGCGGCGCCGGCCAGCCCGTGCTGCGCCCCGCCGCGCAACCCGGCGGGCGGCGAGCGCGAGCGAAGCTACGACCCGCAGCTGCCGGACGTGGCCATCCCGCGGCGGGTGATCAAGGGCGGGTCGCACCTGTGCGCGCCGAACTACTGCCGCCGCTACCGGCCCGCGGCGCGGATGCCGCAGGCGGTCGACACCTCGACCAGCCACATCGGGTTCCGCTGCATCGTCCGTGGATCTACGGATGGTTGATTGCACCGGATCCGTGGCTTCTGGGCGCAGGACGAGGCGTTCCAGACGACGGGAGCGGCCGCAGGGCAGGCTGGATCAAGCCTATTCAAGGCCGGTCGTGGCGTCTGGGGCGTCTCGGACCAGCTCCAGAGCCACGCAGCTCGTGGAATCAACCATCTAACCCTGAGGTGACGGCGACCAGAGCGTGCGCCGCGTCCGGATCGCCAGCCGCCAGCGCGCCGCCGGCCGCCACCGCGATGCATCCGGCCTCCAGGAACTCGGCGGCGTTGGCGGCCGAGACGCCCCCGGTGGCGATCAGCCGCAGGTCGGGAAGCGGCCCGCGCAAGTCGCGCACGTAGGCCGCTCCCATCCGCGCGGCCGGAAACAGCTTCACCGCCGCGGCGCCGAGGCGAGAGGCGAGCACGATCTCGGTCGGTGTCAGGGCGCCCGGGATGTGGAGCACGCCTAGGCCGGACGCCGACTCCATCACCTCCTCGTCGACATTGGGGGCGATCAAGAAGTCCGCCCCGGCGTCGACGGCGACGGCGGCCTGCTGGCCGGTCAGCACCGTGCCGGCGCCCAGCAGCACCGCGTCGCCGAACCGCTCGCGGCAGGCGCGGATCGCGGCCAGCGCCGCATCCCCGGCGAGGCTGTACTCGACGATCCCGACCCCCGCGCCGTGCAGCTTCTCGGTCACGCGCAGCGCCTCGTCCAGGTCGCTCGTGCGGACGATCGCGATCAGCCGTGCGGCGGCGATTCGCTCCAGGGCCTGGGCCGGGGCGGTCATCTGCGCAGCACCTCCCCGGCGACGATGGTCTCGACGTCAGCCCGCCCGAACGGCGACATGTCGCCGGGCACAGTGGTCTTCAGCGCCGCCAGGCCGCAGCCGAACGCGATCGCATCGCCGGCGTCCTCGCCGCGGAGCAGCGCGTCCAGCAGCCCCGCTACGAAGGCGTCCCCGGCGCCGAATCGGTCGACGGGTTCGGAGCGGACGCCGGGACGGCTGACGATCTCGCCGCCGCGTGAGGCGACGACCCCGCGCTCCGAGCAGGTCAGGCAGACGAGCTCCGCCGCCGGCGCCCAGTCCGCGGCCAGCCGCGCCACCACGTCTGCGTCCGTGCCCTCGACGCCGAATACCGTCGCCGCGTCGCGCGCGCTGCAGACGACGATCCGCGCCTCCCGCACAAGCGGCTCGACGCCGGCCAGCGCGGGCCCGGGCTCCCACAGCCGCGACCGGTAGTTGACGTCGACGACGACGGCAGCATCCCGGGCGCGGGCCTCGGCCGCGAACGCCAGGTTCGCCTCGCGGGCGCGCACGGACAGCGCCGGCGTGATCCCCGATACGACCGCGTAGCGCGCTCCGTCGAGCTGCCCCGGGTCGAACGTCGCCGCCTGCGCGAACGCGCTGTCCGCACGGTCGTACCAGACGGTGGTCGGGCGCGGCGCCGCGCCGAACTCGACGAAGTAGAGCCCGACTCGACCGCCCTCGACAAACCGCACCGCCGACGTGTCGGCGCCGGCGGCGGCCACGGCTCGGTCGACGCGGTGTCCGAGCGGGTTGTCGGGCAGGACGCTGGCCCAGGCGGACGGCGTGCCCAGCCGCGCCAGTGCGGTGGCGACGTTGGACTCCGCCCCACCGACGTGCATGTCCAGCGACGGCGTCCGCTCCAGCAGCTCATGCCCGGGGGCAGAGAGGCGGAGCATCGCCTCCCCGAATGCGACGACCGACGGCTCCGACACAGGCGGGCCAGCCTATGTCATCGCCCATGGCGGCGCAACCAGTGCGCCGGGCGCTCCAGCCACGATGGCACGGTCGTCGTCTCGTCGCCGACCGCTGCCCCGAGCTGCGATCGCGTCAGAAACAACGCGTCGCCGAGCCGCGCGCCGCACAGGTCGGCAGCCCGCAGGTCGGCGCCGCGGAGGTCGGCCAGAGCCAGATCGGCCCTGCGGAGATCGGCCCGGATCAGGTAGGCGCCGCGCAGGTCGGCCCCGCCGAGATCGGCGTGGCGCAGGTCGCGACCGATCAGGTCGGGGCCCGTACGGCTCACGGTGGGCGGACCGCCACGGGCCAGGTCGGCGGCCTGGTCGAGCAGGGAATCGACGTCCTCGGCCGCGATCGTCCCATTCTCCAGCGCGCCCGCCGCCGCCTCCACCTCCCCGCGCAACCCCTCCGCCCCGGCCAGGCCGGCGGCCTCGGCCAGGTACCAGAGCAGCTCGTGTCGCCGCCGCATCGCCGCGAACGCCTCGAACACCTCCGGCGTCCGCACTCGTTCCGCGAGCGAGGCGACGACGCGCTGCCCCGCGCCGAAGCAGTCGTACGCCGCGCAGCCGGGAAAGCCCGATGCGCAGAGCGACGCGTGGATCGAGCAGCGGTCGTCGGGCCGCAGGTTCGGGCATGGAACGCCCGCCGGCTTGTCGATCGCGAAGTCGGCCGACGCGGTGAAAGACGGGGCGACACAGCACAGGGCGATGCAGCCCTCGCAGTCCGCGCGCAGGCTGTTACGGTCGATCGGCATCGTTATGGCTAGAGTGTGACGCATGGATTCGCGATGGTCGCTCGCCTCACGCGGCTCGGTCCTCTCGATCGCCAGCGACGGCTCGGTGCTTTCGATCGGCTCGGTCGGCTCGGTCGGCTCCGCGGGCTCGATCGGCTCGGCGGGCTCCCTGCTGTCGATCGGCTCGGCGGGATCGGTTGCCTCCGTGCTCTCGTTCGCATCCCGTGGCGCGGTGCTCGCGTCTCGCACGCGTGGATCCGGCGGCCGGATCGCCCTGGCGGCCGCGACCGGGGCCGTCGTCCTGATCCTGGCGGCCCGCCGCGCGGCGGGCCCGGAGGTCGAGTGATGGGCATCGTCCACGCCGACGTGTTCGACATGGCCGACCGGCCGGTCGGCTCGGTGATCACCGTGCGCGGCAAGGAACTGGCCGCGGATGCGACGGTCGGCGACGCGCGCGCGCTGTTCGAGTCGAGCTCCGTGCAGCTGATCCCCGTGCTCGACGGCACGACTTATCTGGGCGCGGTGTCGCGCGACGACATCGGCGGCGCGGGCGATGAGGAGCCGATCACCGGCTTCACGCGCTCGAACCCGCCCACCGCCACCGCCTCGACGCCCGCCGGTAAAGCGCTGCTCGCACTCGACGGCGAGGGAGGGCGGCGGCTGGTCGTGCTCGGCGACGATGCCGCCAGCTACGTCGGGCTGGTGTGCGTCACCCGCGACCGCTCGCGGCTGTGCATCGACGCCGAGTGCCACGCCGGCGGGGTGGCCCACGACCGCGCGATGGAGCTGTTCGAGGCGCGGCTGCAGGAGGCCGGCGAGGGCGCGTGCATCAGCTCGCTGCCGCTGCTGGCCGAGGAGATCGCCGCCGACGTGGCCGGCGACGACCAGCGGCTCCGCGACGACATCACCGCTGCGCTCCGCCGGCGCGCCGGCCTCCACGTCTGACGCGCTCCCAAGGATGGAGCTAACCGGGCTCGAACCGGTGACCTTCGCGCTGCCAGCGCGACGCTCTCCCAACTGAGCTATAGCCCCGTCAGGCGGTCAGTATACCGGCACCATCGGGCTGTCCGGCCTGACCGCCATGCCCCGGTCGGCAGCCAGCCGCTCCAGCACCAGCGCGGTGTCGGCGACGGCCACTCCGGCCAGATGCCGGTCGCGGCGGGCGAAGTCGTCGACGATCTCGGCGAGCGCGGCGGCGTAGGCTTCGCGGTCGCCGGCGGCCAGCGCCGCCAGGGCACGGCCGGTGCGCTCGAAGGCGTCGCCCGCCGCCAGCATCTCGCCGACGTCGGGCCGGACGCCGTTCACCACGGCGGCCAGCGCGCGGGCGTACGCGACCGAAGGGCTGTCCTCCGCCGCGTCGGTCTCGGCGAGCGCCTCCCTGGCGATCGGTTCGGCGCCGTCCCCGGCCAGGATGGCCATCTTCAGGCCGCCGATGAGCCGGCCCCAGCTACGCGGGCCGGTCTCCGCGTGCGAGGCCATGTAGGCATCGCGTGCGCGGACGAGCTGCTCGTGGGCGGGCGCCCCGGCTGCCAGCGCCGCCAGCGCGTCGTGCTCGGCGGCCAGCGCGTCGGTCAGATGTTCCCCGGCGCTCACAGCGGCCGCCTGCCGGCGAAGCCCTCGTCCTCCCCGTGCCAGAACCCGATCTGTTCCTCGCCCACGTGCCAGCAGAGCAGTGCCGGTCGTCCCTCGATCACGGCCGGGAAGTCAACCAGGCCGCGCTCGATGTCCTTGATCTGAACGCCGTGGCCGGTGATCTCCGCAATCGTCGCATCGAGCTCGGCCTTCAGCCGCTCCAGCTTCTCGCGCAGCTGCTCGGCGTCCCGCTTCTCGAGCCCGCCGCCGTTCGACCCGATGGCGATCACGATCCGCTGCCACCGGGTGCGAAGCGGCTTCATCTCACGTGCGATCTCGACCATCCTCCCCGCCAGATCTCGGATCGAGCCATCGAGCAGCTCCTCCGCCTCCCGCAGGGTGAACACGTGCTCGTCAGCCAGCGTACGCCTCGCTGGGGACCTCGCCCCACAGCGACTCGAGCCGGTAGTAGCTGCGTGCCTCCGGAGTGAACACGTGCACGACGACGTCAAGGAAGTCGAGCAGGATCCAGTCGCCGCTCTGGTGGCCGTCGGCGCCGCGAGCGAACACCCCTTCACGCTTCAGCCGTTCCCGCAGCTCCTCGGCGATCGTCTGCGTCTGCCGCGGGTTCCTGCCCGAGCAGATGACGAAATAATCGGTGTAGCTCACGACGTCGCGCATGTCGAGGATCACGATGTCGCTCGCCAGCTTCTCGTCGGCAATAGACGCGATCCGGTGTGTGAGCTCGAGTGAACTGTTCAGATGAGGGTGCTCCTGGAGAACGACAGGGAGGGTATCACGGCCCTTCCACATACAGACCTTCGGCCTGGATCAGCTCCAGAACCGCCTCCGGCACCAGGTGGTGCACCGGCGCCCCGGCCGCGATCCGCCGCCGGATCTCGGTGGACGATACGTCGAGCAGCGGGCTGGTCAGCATGATGTCCGCGGCGGCTGTCGGCTCCACTCCGGGCCGCCCGGCGACGGCCAGCTGCGCCAGCTCGCGCACGCGGTCGGGCCGGTGCCAGTGCTCGACCGCGGCCAGCTGATCGGCGCCCAGCACCAGGAACAGCTCGACGTCCGGCGCGGCCAGCTGCTCGAGCGTGTCCACGGTGTAACTGGGCCCCGGCCGCTCAAGCTCTATCCGGCTGACCTGCGTGTCAGGCTCGCCGGCGAACGCCGCCTCGGCCATCCGCAGGCGGATCTCCGCGGGGACGGCGGACGGTGTCCGATGGGGCGGCGACGCGGGCGGCACGACCAGCAGGCGGTCGAGCTCCAGGCGGTAGCGCGCCTCCTGCGCGATCACCAGGTGGCCGACGTGCGGTGGGTCGAACTCGCCGCCGAAGACGCCGATCCTCACGAGGCCCGCTCCCGGTCGGATCGCTGGTAGGTCAGCCGATGGGGGCCGACCAGCACGTCGTCGCCGGGCTTGGCGCCGGCGTTGCGGAGCGCCGGCTCCACGTCGAGCCGCTCGAGCTCGGACGCAAGCCGCGCGGCGTCGCGGGGATCATCGGGGTCGAGCTCCGCGGCCAGCGCCTCGATCGCACGGCCGGCCAGGCGCAGCGTGCCGTCGTCGCGTAGCACGCGAAACGCGCGGCGCTCGGCCGGCCGCGGGCGGTAGACGAGGTAGTCGGCGAGCTCCTCGGCCGCCGCGGGCTGCTCGATCTCCGCGGGGTCGGCTTCGGGCACGCGGCGGAAGAGCTCGGCGACCAGCTCCGGGATGCCCTCGCCGGTCGCGCTCGAGCAGGCCGTCTCCGCGCCGGCGGCCGCGATCAGCGCCGCCCGCTCGGCCGGCTCGATCAGGTCGATCTTGGACACCACGATCAGCTGCGGCCGGTCGGCCAGCCCGCCGCCGTGCAGCTCGAGCTCGCGGTCGATGGCCGCCAGCCGGCGGCGCACGTCCGCGGCATCGGGCGCGGCTTCGACCAGGTGGATCAGCAACCGGGCGCGCTCCAGATGGGCGAGGAACTCGTCCCCTAGCCCCACGCCCTGGCTCGCACCCTCCAGCAGCCCGGGGACGTCGGCGACCGCCAGCTGGGTGCCGTCGGGCGACTCGACCGTGCCCAGCACGGGCTCGACCGTGGTGAACGGGTAGTCCGCGACCTTCGGCCTGGCGTTGGAGATGCGACGCAGCAGGGACGACTTGCCGGCGTTCGGGAAGCCCGAGCAGCGCCGCGTCGGCGACCAGCTTGAGCCGCAGCTCGAGCCAGTGCTCCTCGCCCTGCTCGCCGACCTCGGCGATCGTCGGCGCGCGCCGGGTCGCCGTGGCATAGCGGCGGTTGCCGCCGCCCCCCTCACCCCCCGCGGCAACGGTCACCGCGGCGCCCGGATGCGCCAGATCGGCCAGCAGCGTCTCCTCGTCGCGGAGCCACACCTGCGTGCCGACCGGCACCTCGACGGTCAATCCGTCGCCGCGCCGGCCGTCCTTGCCCGACCCCTGGCCGTGGCGCCCCCGCTCGCCCTTGAAGTGCGAGGCGTAGCTGAACTTCAACAGGTCGCGCAGGCCACCGGATGCGACCAGGGTGACGTCGCCGCCGTGGCCGCCGTCGCCGCCGTTGGGTCCGCCGCGTGGCACGTACTTCTCACGGCGGAAGCTGACGCAGCCATCGCCGCCGCGACCGCCCTGCACGTGGATGGTGGCGCGGTCCGAAAACACCGCCCGCTGGCCGCCCTATTCTGTGGGCGCGAGGATGTTGATGTAGCGCTTGCCTTTGCGGCGGCTGAACTCGACCGTGCCGTCTACCGTGGCGAACACGGTGTCGTCGCTGCCCAGCCCGGCGCCCGCGCCGGGATAGAAGCGGGTGCCGCGCTGCCGGACGATGATCGAACCGGCCGTCACGTCCTGGCCGGCGAACACCTTTACGCCCAGCCGCTGCGCGTTCGAGTCGCGGCCGTTCTTCGAGGAACCGAGGCCCTTCTTATGCGCCATCTGCCGCCACCTCCTGCTGCTCCGGCTCCGCGGTCGCCGCCTTCTTGCGCGTCCGCGGCTTCTTGGCCGCGCCGATGCTCTCGATCGTGATGCGCGAGAGCTCCGAGCGGTGGCCGCTGGTGCGCTTGTAGCCGCTCTTGGGCTTGAACTTGAACACCTTGATCTTCGGCCCGCGGATGTGCTCGACCACCGCGGCCGAGACGGTGCCCGCCAGCTTGGTTCGGTCGGTCACGACGCTGTCGCCGCCGGTCAGAAGCACCTCAGGAGTGAACGACTTGCCGGCGTCCACGGGCTGCCGATCGACCAGAAGTGTCTGCCCCTGCTCGACCCGGTACTGCTTTCCACCGACCTTGATCACCGCGTACATGAGCTACTCCAGCGCAAAACGATGCCCGCGGATGCGGGCGAGCGCATGGTAGCAGGCGAGGTGTGCCAGGCACATACCTACTCGCCCAGCAACCTGCTGAACAGCCCGCCCGCGCGCTTCGGCTCCTCCGCCGGCGGAGCGGACGCCTCGACGGCGGCGGCGGGCTCCTCCTTCGGCTTCGTCGTGCGGGTGCGACGCCGCGGCTTGGGCTTGGCCTCCGGCTCGTCGCCGTTCGGGGACGCGGGCACCTCCGCTGCTGCGGGCGCCTCTGCATCCGGCTGGGGCTTCGCCGGTGCACGGCGCCGCCGCGGCTTGGGCGCGGGCTTGTCCTCGGTCGCCTCGGGCTCGGCCGCCGCTTGGGGCTCGTCGCCGTTGGCCGACGTCGCCGCGGTGGCCGGCTTCTTGGTGCGTCCCCGGCCGCCGCGCGTACCGCGCCGGCGCTTGGGCTTGGCCGCAGCGGCCTCGTCACCCTCGGCCGGCGCCTCGGCGACGGCATCCACCTCCGCGGGCTCCACCTCGGCCTCGCCGGCCGCCGGCTTCGCCCTCGACCGGGACGCCGCCGGCTTCGCCTCCGCGGCCTTCTTGGGCGTCCGGGCGGTGCGGCCGCGGCGGTTGCGGCTGCGGTCCTCGAGCTCCAGCCTCTCGCCGATCTCGCGGTCGAACTCCGGGATCTCGAACTCCGCCGGATCCTGGGGGATCTCCAGCGCCTTGGGCTTCGCGTCCAGCAACGTCGCGTAGGCCGTGGTGCGCCCGGCGCGCTCGATGCGCACCTTGTGCTCCTGGCCGACGTACGAGATGCCCCCGCCCACGACCACCGGATAGCCGCCCACGCGGGCAACGCCGTCCGACAGGTTGAACTGGTGCGGCTCGGCGATCTTCAGCCTGACCTCCTCACCCTCCTTGACCGGCGGCGTACCGTCGATCTCGGCGCGGGTGCCCTCCTTGAGCACGTCCAGCTCCTCCAGCGGGATGCGGCCATCGGCCTCGATGGTGAACCACTTGCCGAGCTCGCGCTCCAGCTCGATCAGCCGCTCGCCGCCCGGGCCGACCAGCCGCGAGGCGACCTTCGCGTTCATCTTGACCAGCATCGCCTCGGAGGCCGCCGACCGCGCCAGCTTGCGCAGCTTGCGCTCGGCCTCGACGCCCATCGTATCGACCGAGAGCACCCGGCCCTCGCCGCCGCAGGTCGGGCAGGTCGAGGTGAGCAGCTCCCGCACGCCCTCGGTCACGTTCTGGCGCGTCATCTCGACCAGGCCCAGCGGCGAGATCTCGACCAGGTACGTCTTCGTCCGGTCCTTCCCCAGCTCGGCCTGCAGCACCGACAGCACCTCGGCCCGGTTCTTGGCCTTCTCCATGTCGATGAAGTCGATGACGATGATGCCGCCGATATCGCGCAGCCGCAGCTGGCGCATCACCTCGCGGGCGGCCTCGATGTTGTTCTTCGTGATCGTGTCCTCGAGCCGGCCGGTCTTGCCAACGTACCGGCCGGTGTTCACGTCGATCACGGTGAACGCCTCGGCGTAGTCGAAGATCAGGTAGCCGCCGGAGGGCAGATCGACGCGCCGGTTGAGCGTCGAGCGGATGGCCGCCTCCACGCCGTAGCGCTCGAACATCGGCTTGGCGCCGGAGTAGAGCTTGATCCGCTCGGCCAGCTCGGGCTGGGTCGTGCGCACGAACCCGAGGATCCGCCGGTACTGGCGCTCGGAGTCAACCAGCACCTCCTCGACGTTGCGCGACAGCACGTCGCGGATGACGCGCAGCGACAGGTCGGCCTCGCGGAACACCAGCGACGACCCCTTGGCCGTCTTGGCGCGCGTCTCGATCTGCGCCCAGATCTTGCGCAAGAAGCGCAGGTCGCGCTCCAGGTCCTCCATCGTGGCGCCCTCGGCCGCCGTGCGGGCGATCACGCCCTCGTCGTCGAGCTCCAGCTGCTTGACGAGCTTGCGCAGCCGCTCGCGCTCGGCGTCCGGCAGGCGCTTCGACACGCCCGCTCCCTCGCCTCCGGGCGTCAGCACCAGGAACCGGCCGGCGATGGACAGCTCCATCGTCACCCGGGCGCCCTTCGTGCCCATCGGGTTCTTGACGACCTGGACGAGCACCTCCTGCCCGGGCTTCAGCAGCTCGTCGATCTTCTTCTTCCGCCGGCTGGACGTATCCATGCCGGGCAACATCACGTCATCGACGTGGAGGAAGCCATTCTTGGGAAGGCCGAGCTCGATGAACGCGGCCTCCATGCCGCGGAGGACGTTGTCCACCTTGGCCTTGTAGATGTTCCCCGCAATCGATCCCTCACCCCGCCGTTCGACGTACGCCTCGGAGGCGCGTCCCTCCTCGAGCACCGCGACGCGGAGCTCGGAGAGGTCGGAGGAGATCAGGATCTCTTTGGGGACGTGTGCGATCGTTGTCATACGTTTGCTCCTGCCGGCACGTCGCGCAGCGCAATGGCGGTGCGCACGAGCCGTGCGATGTCGGGGGTCGCGCCCACCTGGGCGGCGACCGCGTTTGCGATCTCTTCGGGCCGGGCGGTTCCCCGGTCCGACAGCTCGAGCTTGACAAGCAGCCGGCCGGGCCGGTGCTCGATGCTCGAGCAGAACATGCGGACGTCGACGCGCTTGTCGGCCTTGCCGAGCATCGAGCGCGTCACCGTGACCTCGTCGGCCGCCATGAACCGTTCACAGGCGGCGTCCCAGTCGAGGTCGTCTGCGACCTCGATCCGGTAGCTGACCGCGGCGAGCCGGCTGGATGCCGGCTTGCCGATGGCCTCCTCGACGGCGATCACGTCGAGGCCGTCGGGAAGCTCCCGCGCCAGCCGGTCTGCGACCTCCGACGGAGCGGGGTCGGTTGTCAGCCTGACGTCGGCCAGCTCGGCCTCGCTCTCCACGCCGACCGCCCGGGGCAGCGCCAGCGAGATCACGGGCTTGGGTTTCATGCCCTGAGACAGGGCGATCTGGTAGCCCCCGCGCCGCAGCGCGGAGAGCAGGGTGTCAACGGTCTCGAGGTGCGACAGGAACCGTGCCCGCCGCGAGACCGCGAAGGTGATGCGATATGTCAAAAGTGAAACTCATCTCACGAGCTTGTTACGGACGGGGCCGAAGCAGGCGCCACAATCGGCGCAGCCGTCCCAGCGACAGTCGCCCGTCGCGCGGTCGGCCTTGCTCTGCTGCCACTCGTCCAGCAGGAATTCAGTGGACACGCCCGACTGGACGTTGTCCCACGGCAGTTCGTCCCATTCGCCGAACTCCCGTGTTGCCTCGGCATCCATCGTGGTGCCTTCGGCAGTGAACGCGTCATGCCAGGCCCGCTCCTGGAACATCTCCGTCCAGGCATCGAACCGGGCGCCGTTCCTCCATGCGTGCTCGATCACCGTCGCCGTCCGACCGTCGCCGCGCGACAGCGCGCCCTCGAGCATCGAGGTGCGCACGTCGTGCATGGACAGCCGGATCTGGCGGGTCGGCATCGCCCGTCGCATGTACGTCTGCTTCGCGTCGAGCTGGTCACGGCTCGACATTCCCTCCCACTGGAACGGCGTGTGGGGCTTCGGGACGAAGTTCGAGACGCTGACGTGCACGCTGAAGCGCCCGCCGCGTCCCTTGATCTCCCGGCCGATCTCCCGCGCCCGGATGCCGAGGTCGACGATGCCCTGAACCTCGGCGTGGGTCTCCCGCGGGAGGCCGATCATGAAGTACGTCTTGAGGCTGGTGTAGCCGGCCCTGAAGGCGGCCTCGATCGCGCCCTCGATCATCTCTCCGGTGATGGTCTTGCAGATGATGTCGCGCATCCGCTGCGTCGCCGCCTCGGGGGCGAGCGTGATGGACGACTGGCGCGAGTTCGCTGCCGCGGTCATGGCCACGGGCCCTGTATCGACCCGGTTGGACGGAAGCGACAGGTGCAGATCCGGCCGCTCCGCCTTGATCCCCTCGATCGCGGCGATCACGTCGGTGTAGTCGCTCGTTGCGAGCGACGTCAGCGACAGCTCGTCGTAGCCGGTGCACGAGAGCTGCTCGATCCCGGCCCTGATCACCTCGTCCGCCGGGCGCTCGCGCACCGGCCGGTACCACGTGCCGGCGTGGCAGAAGCGGCAGCCGCGGGTGCAGCCGCGCATGACCTCGACGGAGGCGCGGGAGAAGATCGCCGAGGAGTACGGGACGACGACCCGCGTGGGCTGCGTCTCGATGCCGAACTCGGCGTAGATCGCCCGCTCCACCGGGCGGGGGCCGGTCGACGGGACGTAGACGCAGGGCAGCTCGGCGAGCCTCGCGAGCCCCGCCGCGCGGCCGCCGCCGGCGTCGATGGCGTCCAGCACCAGCTCGAACGCCTCCTCCGACTCGCCCATGAAGAAGGCGTCGAAGAACGGCGCCATCGGCGCAGGGTTGGAGGCACTGGGGCCACCGGCAAGCACGATCGGGTCGTCCTCGCGACGATCCTCCGCACGCACCGGGATGCCCGACAGGTCGAGCACCTCCAGCACGTTCGAGTACGTCAGCTCGGCCTGCAGCGTGATACCCAGCAGGTCGGCCTCGCGCACCGGCCGCCACGACTCGAGGGTGAACAGCGGAATGCCCTCGCGCCGCATCGCGTCGCCCATGTCCGGCCATGGGCAGTACACCCGCTCGGCGGCGAAGGCGTCGCGCGCATTGACCTGCGCGTAGAGGATCTGGAGCGCCTGGTTGGAGATCCCCACCTCGTACGCATCCGGGTAGCAGAGCGCCACCAGACTGGTCGCCGTGGGCTTCAGAACCTGGTTCGCTTCCCCGCCGATGTACCGGGACGGCTTCTGCACCGTCTCCAGTACGGCCTCGATTCGGCGATCGAGAAGCTGCTGCGTCATTTGCAGCATGGTATCGCAGGGGCTCGGCTGTCTACATCAAGAGCGCTGCCGCGATAGCCAGCACCGCGAGCAGGATGACGACGGGGACGAGCAGAAAGAGGGCCGTCTGCATGATCAGGCGCGCGCGGTGGCCGGCCGGCGGCGCCGCGGGGATCAGGATCGTTTGTTCGTGCATGACCGGAGAGTTCGCCGCCCCGGCGGCCGCCCCTGCCAGATGGCCATCTAGCGCATCTCGCGGAAGCGCTCACGCAGTCCGTCAACGCCCTCCGACCGCACCCGGTCGACCAGCTGCTGCAGCTCCACGCGCGCGCCCTCGGCGAAAGCGCGAACGTTGGACACGTCGGCGACAGCGCCGCGCTCGAAGTACTGCACCGCAGCCGTCCCCACGGCGCGGGTGCCGGCGTAGGCGATCGCCGACTGGAGCAGCCAGCCGGCGACGGGGATGAAGTCGAGCATCGAGCGGGCCAGCTGGCG
Organism: uncultured Actinomycetes bacterium; assembly: GCA_963809205.1. Lineage (GTDB taxonomy): Bacteria > Actinomycetota > Thermoleophilia > Gaiellales > JAICJC01 > DATLLN01. The sequence continues at coordinate 56,629 of CAWEIS010000028.1, forward strand.
GAAGCCGAGGCCCGCGCCCAGCACGCCCAGCAGCTCGATCGCCCGCTGCTGGGAAACCTCCTCGCCGTAGCAGGCGGCGATCCGCAGCACGAGGTGCATCTGCGTCGCCGTCAGCACCGGCATGTCGGCGCCGGGGATGAAGATCATCAAGGCCAGACGCGCGTTGCGGCGGGCCGCCGCCTCGATCAGCCGGTCGGTGACGTACGGCCGGAAGGCCGGCAGGTTCGCAGCGAGGTACGGCCCCGAGGAGTCCGTGCGGTCGGCCAGCTCGCGCAGCGCCCGCTCGATCGGAAGCTGCCCACGGCGGAACGGGATCAGGTCGTCCGGCTCGATGCCGCGGATCCGGGTGGCCTCGGTGACCGCGCGGCTGGGCATGTCGAGCGACTCGAGCAGGCCCAGCTTCGGCCGCTTCGCCGCGCCGACGACCTCGAGGTCGGTGCGCGTCGCGTCGTCCAGGCTGCTCAGGAGCCGGCCGCCGTAGACGATGGCCCCGGCCTTGGCGAGCTGCTTTCGGTCGTCCTGCTGCAGCCGGCGCAGCGCGTAGATCTGCAGCGCCTGGCTCCCCGGGGCGGCGCCCTCGGCCAGGATCGCGCGCACCGGCTCGAGCACGTCCTTCTCGCCGCACAGGATCAGCGGGCGCTGGGCCTGGTCGCCCTGCACGTCGCGGACGGCGCCGAACGCCGACTTCGCGCCCGTGAAGACCCCGCTAGCCATAGCTGTAGCCATACCCGTAGCTCACGGGCTCGTCCGCCGTCTGGGCGTGTACGTGGATCGACTGCAGCACGCCGACGGCGAGCAGGTTCGTGAGGGTGTGCGAACCGCCATAGCTCATGAAGGGTAGAGGGATGCCTGTGATCGGCGCGATGCCGATGGTCATACCGATGTTGATGAAGATCTGAAACATCAGCATCGACACCACGCCGGCGGCGACCAGCCCCCCGTACGTCGATCTCGAGTACGTGATCAGCTTCAGCCCGCGCCAGATCAGCAGCATGTAGAGCGCGAGCAGCCAGGCGGCGCCGACGAATCCGCGCTCCTCACCCACGACCGAGAACACGAAGTCGGTCGCGTGCTCGGGCAGATAGTCGAGCCGCGTCTGGGTTGCGCCCTCGACGCCGCGCCCGGTGACGCCGCCGTTGCCGATCGCGATCTGCGACTGGGTCAGGTGGTAACCGTCGCCCTTGGTGTCAACACGGTCGGGGTGCAGGAACGACGTCAGGCGGTCCTTCTGGTAGGGCTGCAGCACCTGGACGCCGGCCGCCGGCAGGATCGAGAAGACCAGCGCCAGCATGACGACCCCGGCCAGGCCGAGCCAGACGAAGTGCCGCCACGGCGCGCCGTGGACGAACAGGATGCCCAGCGTGATCGCGCTGTAGACCAGCGCCGTGCCGAAGTCCGGCTCGAGGAACACGAGCAGCGCGGGCACGGCCATATACCCGAGCGCCATCAGCGTCAGCTTGTTCTCGGACACCGAGCCGCGGTAGCGCACCAGCAGCCCCGACAGGCCGAGGATCAGGAGCAGCTTGCCGAACTCGGACGGCTGGAACTGGAACGCGCCGAGGTTGATCCACCGCTGGCCGCCCTGCACGGTGCTGCCGACGGCCAGCACCGACGCCGTCGTGACCAGCACGAAGCCGTACAGCCACCACTGGTAGCGGCGGAAGACGCTGGGTGGGATCGCGGCAAGGATCAGCAGGCCGGCCGTGCCGACGACCACGTACGCCAGCTCGCGGTTGAAGTAGTACCGCGGGTTGCCCGGGATGTCGTTGGCCGTCGCGTTCTCGATGATCCACAGGCCGAACGCCGAGATGGCGATCGCCGTTGCGAGCATCAGGTGGTCGAGGTGGCGGAGGTAGTGGCGCATCAGTGCGAGGTGTCGGTGCCCTTGACGATCGTCGTCTGGGTGTTCGGGTGGAAGTACGCCTGCAGCACCTCGCGGGCGGCGGGCGCCGCCGACACGCCGCCGTGGCCGCCGTTCTCGATCAGGGCGACGACGACGATCTTCGGGTCGTCATAGGGCGCCCACCCGGCCCACCAGGCGTATGGATCCTGGAGCGCCTTCTCCGCTGTGCCCGTCTTGCCGGCGACCGCGGGCTGGAACGTGCCGAACACCGAGGTCGATGTGCCGTCCGAGGCGTGCGTCGCCTGGTAGAGCCCGTTGCGGACCTCGGTCACGAACTCCGGCGAGAGGTCGAGCTTGCGCTGGGGCTTGAACGGGATCTCGGTGGTCTGCCCGGTGGTCACGTCGGTCGACGACTGGGCGACGTGCGGCCTGACCAGCGTCCCGCCGTTGGCCAGCGCCGAGTAGGCGGTGGCGAGCTGGAGCGGCGAGACCTGCAGGTCGGACTGGCCGATCGCCATCGTGATGTCGTAGCCCGGCTGCCAGTCTTGGTCGATCGGGTTCGTGTACGTCCGCTCGCGCCACTGCGGGTCGGGCACGAGGCCGGCGGCCGTACCCGCGCGGATGTCGAGCGGCACCGACTGGCCGAAGCCGAAGCGGCGAAGCAGCGGCGGGAACATCTCCTGCCCATGCAGGTAGTTGTCGTAGAACTGGTTGCCCAGCTGGTAGAAGAAGGTGTCGCACGAGATCTCCAGCGCCTTGGACAGGTCGATCGTCCCGCTGCTGGCCGTGTCCCAGTTCTCGAAGACGGTGTGCGACGTATCGCCCGGCCGCTCGAACGACCCGGCGCACTCGCGGGTCGAGCCCGGGCCGATGAAGCCCTTCCACCAAGCAGCCGCCGCCGTGAACGGCTTGAACGTCGACCCCGGTGCGAACAGGCCGTTGATCGCCTCGTCGTTGAGCGCACCCGCCCTCAGCGCCTCCTTGTACAGCTTCGTCGAGCCGTAGATATTCGACCGGTAGCTCGGCACCGACGCCAGCGCCAGGATCCCGCCCGTCTTCGGATCCATGGCGACGATCGCGCCCTTGGACGCGCTCACCTCGCCGTCCGTGTGGGCGATGTTGATGCCGTCGTAGATCGCCTTGATCGCCGCCTGCTGCAGCTTCGCGTCCACCGTCAGCTTGAGCTGCTGGCCGGTCTGCGGCGGGGTCACCATGTACGGCTGGCCGATCGCATGGCCGCTGGCGTCGAAGCTCTGGTTGAGCTCGCCCGGCGTGCCGCGGAGGATCTTGTCGTACGTGTACTCGACGCCGTCCTGGCCGACCGTCGCGTTCAACGGCAGGTCCTTGAACTGCGGATCCTTCAGCTCGTCCGGCGTGATCGCGCCGACGTAGCCGAGGATCTTGCCCAGGGCGGGCCACGGTGTGTAGCTGCGCTTGTAGGTGCGCAGAAAGCTGACGCCGGGGTAGTGGTCACGGCGTTCCAGCACGAACGCCACCTGTGCGTCCTTGGCGCTGCCCAGTGCAACCGGTGGGCCGGCGTTGATGACGTACCGCGCCCCCTTGTCGCCGTTCAGGAGCGGCCGCTCATAGGTCCGCCAGACCTCGCGCTCCGGCGTCTTCAGCACGCGGGCGAGCCTCGACAGCTCGAAGCAGCGCGGCTGCTGCGGCAGCTGGCGGCAGCGCGGCACGGCGCCGACCGGGATCGCGGCCATCAGCGTGCTGCAGGTGGCCGCCTGGTCGCCCATCGAGGAGCAGTCAATCGATCGCGAGATCGTGCTCGGGTCGACCTGGAGCACGACCGCCGAGGTATTCTCGACCAGCGTCACGCCGTTGCGGTCGACGATGTCGCCGCGCTGAGGCGGGATCGGGATCTCGCGCGTGTTCTGGACGTTGGCCTGGGCGACGTACTCCGCCGAGCGCAGCACCTGGAGCGCCCACAGGCGGAACACCAGGACGCCGAACAGGAGCAGCGCGACGATGCCCAGCGTCGCCGCGCGGAGTGCAAGTTTCGTGCCGTCGGGCTCGGGCTCGCGTCTAGGCTGGGGCGGCTGCAGCAACATCGATTCGGATCCTGACGGGGAAGACCCACCGCAGCAGCGGCACGAGCGCGAGGGCGATCAGCGCCGTCTCGAGCACGGTGGGGATGATGACCTGGGTGAGCTCGTACCGGATGCCGGCGCCTTCGCCGACCAGGCCGAGCATGATCGCCATACCGACCTGCACGGCGGCCGTGCCGGCGATCACCCAAGCGAACTGACGGGCGTGCGACAGCACCGGCGGCAGGGAGGGTAGCGGGCCGATGGCCTCGGCCGGCTGCAGGCGGGCTGCGATCAGCACGCCGACCAGCACGTAGAGCAGCGACGTCAGCCCGAGGTGCTGGTAGGACAGCGCATCGAGCAGCACGCCGCCCATGAACCCGGCCAGCGCCGCCGCCTCCATGCCGCGGCGGATCGCAAGCATGACGACCAGCACCGCGACCAGGTCGGGTGTCGCCTCGGTCGGCATCAGCTGCGGCATCGCCGACACCTGCAGCACCACCAGCAGGAACACGGCGACCAGGATCTTCAGCGTGTCGGTGACGAGCGTCATCCGGCGCCCACCTTGACCACCAGCACGTCGGACAGGTCACCGAGGTCGACGAACGGCGTCACCTGGATCACCTTGGTCGGGTCGCCGACGTCGGTCTGGCTGACGCTGGACACCCTGCCGACGGGAATGCCGCGCGGGAACAACGACGTGTAGCCCTTCACGTCGTAGCCGGAGGTGATCACCGTGTCGCCCTGATTGACGACGTCCTCCTGCTTGACGTTCTCCATCGAGAGCAGCCCGTCGCCGGCATCCGATGGCAGCAGGATGCCCTTCGCGGAGCCGCCGAGGATACCGGCGGTGACGCCGCTCGCAGGGTCGGTGATCAGCCGCACCGTCGACGCCGACCCGGCCACCTGGACGACCCGCCCGATCAGCCCGCCGCCGTCCTTGTACGGTCCGATCACCGGGTCATTCAGCTGGACGCCGTCCGCGGATCCGACGTTGATGGTGACGGTGCGGACGTTCTGGCTGTTCCCCGACTGCCCGATCACCGCAGCGCCGACCTGCTGGTAGTCGCTGGTGACGTTGCTCTGCTTGTACTGGAGCAGCTCCTCGAGCTTCGTCAGCTGATCCTGCGACACCTGGTTCTGCACCTCACGGGCGCCCATCTCCTTGAGCTGGTCCTTCAGCCGCTGCGTTCTCCTGGCGGGCATCGACCAGGCCGGTCGTCCAGCTCCAGCCGTCGACGAACGGCTGGGTGACGCGGTGGACGACGCCTGGAGACGGGTGCCGTGATCGCCAGCGCTGTGCGCTGGATGCCGCCGATCACTCCCCCGTTGCCCTCCCGGAACGAGAGCGTCAGAAGCGTGAGCGAGGCCGCGAGAAGCAGGCCCACGATGACCCGCCGCCGGATGAGACGGTTATTGCCGAGCAGCATTTTGCAGGCGGTTTCGGGCGCCAACTCTACCGGAACCGGTGTTTGAAACCCGTTAGTTCGCCGGAAAAGTCCAGCGGAATCAGCAGATGGTGCCGCTGGTCGCCAGCGCCAGCACCAGGATGCCGATGGCCACCCTGTAGACCACGAATACGCCGAGGCCGTGCCGGGTCAGATACCGCAGCAGCAGGGCGATCGATGCGTAGCCGACCACGAACGCCGCGACCGTCGCGATCACCGTCGGCACGGGGTCGGCGCCGCCGGGCTCGCCGATCTTGCGCAGCTCGAAGAGGCCCGAGAGCACGACCGCGGGAATCGACAGCAGGAACGAGTAGCGGGCGGCGGCGGTGCGGTCGAGGCCGCGGAACAGGCCTGCGCTGATCGTCGCGCCGGAGCGCGACACGCCGGGCACGAGGGCGAGCGCCTGGGCGAAGCCGATGAAGATGCCGTCGCTCCGGTTGAGCGAGGTCAGGTCACGGCGCAGCGAGGCGGTGCGGTCGGCGGCCAGCATGATCAGGCCGAAGGCGATCATGGTCGAGCCCATCAGCTCGAGGTTACGGGCGCCGGTCTCGATCTGATCCTTGAAGATCACGCCGAAGACCCCGATCGGGATCGTGCCCAGGATGATGTACCAGCCCATCCGCGAGTCGAGCGACGCCCGCTGCTCCGGGTCGCGCAGCCCGCGCAGCCACGCCATGAACACCCGGGCGATGTCGGCGCGGAAGTAGAGCAGCACCGCGGCCATGGTGCCCAGTTGGACAACGGCGGTGAACGCCGCGCCGGGGTCGTCCCAGCCGAGGAACGCGGGAACGAACCGGAGGTGCGCCGTGCTGGAGATCGGCAGGAACTCGGTGAGGCCCTGCACGATGCCGAGCACGATTGCCTGGAATGCGGTCACGTTGGAGTTAGTGGCGCTAGTACGAGTAGCTGCGCCGACCATTTCGACGCTTGCTCGCCGCGGCCTGGTTTGCGCGGTGGATCGCGTCGAACTCCTCCAGCGAGCGGCCGGAGCCGACCGCGACGCACGTCAGCGGCGACTCGGCCAGGTGCACGGCGATCTGAGTCTCCGCGCGGATCCGGTCGGGCAACCGCTGCAGCAGCGCCCCGCCGCCGGCCAGCACGATCCCCCGGTCCATGATGTCCGAGGCCAGCTCGGGCGGCGTCTTGTCCAGCGTCTGCTTGACGGCGTCGATGATCTGCGACAGCGGCACCTCGAGCGCCTGGCGCACCTCGGCGCTCGACAGCACGACCGTCTTCGGCAGGCCGGTGACCAGGTCGCGGCCGCGGATCTCGGCCTCGACCTCCTCCGGCAGCTCGGACGCCGAGCCGATCTCCAGCTTGACCTCCTCAGCCGTCTGCGAGCCGATCATCAGCTTGTACTCGCGCTTGACGTGCTCGATGATCGCGTCGTCAAGCTCGTCGCCGCCGACCCTGATCGACTGGGAGACGACGATGCCGCCCAGCGAGATGACCGCCACCTCGGTGGTGCCGCCACCGACATCGACGATCATGTTGCCGGTCGGCTCCGACACGGGGAGCCCGGCACCGATCGCGGCGGCCATCGGCTCCTCGATCAGATACGCCTGGCGCGCGCCGGCCGAGTACGTGGCCTCCTCGACGGCCCGCTTCTCGACCCCGGTGACCCCAGAGGGCACGCAGACCACGACGCGCGGGTGCGCCCAGCGGTTCTGGTGCACCTTCTGGATGAAGTGGCGCAGCATCTGCTCGGTGACGTCGAAGTCGGCGATCACGCCGTCCTTGAGCGGCCGGATCGCCTGGATGTCGCCGGGCGTGCGGCCGAGCATGCGCTTGGCCTCGATCCCCACCGCGTGCACGTCGCCCGTCCGCTGGTCGATCGCCACCACCGAGGGCTCGGACAGCACGATGCCACGCCCGCGTACGTAGACGAGCGTGTTCGCCGTGCCGAGATCGACGGCCATGTCCCGGCCGCCGAAGCCGGTGAGTGAGTTCCAGAAGCTGATGGGAAAGTCCTCGAGGGTTCCCGCTGCAAATCCCGGCAAACGGGCCGCAGGAGTGTATCAGGGTGCCGTCGGCAGGGCCTCCGAGAGCGCGTCAACCAGCGCCGAAACGGGCAAGCCGACGACGTTCCAGTGATCACCCTCGACCCGCTCGACGAGCGCCGCGCCGCGCCCCTGGACGGCGTATGCGCCGGCCCGGCCCTGCCACTCTCTGCAGCCCAGGTACCAGGCGACGTCCGCCTCGTCGAGCGGCCGGAACGTGACACGCGTCGTCACCAGACGGACATGCTCTGCGCCGGCGGACGTCACGCAGAGGCCGGAGTGCACCAGGTGGGTGCGCCCGGCCAGCGCGCGCAGCATCTCCCGCGCCCGCTCCTCGTCGGCCGGCTTGCCCAGCGAACGGCCATCCAGGTCGACGATCGTGTCCACACCCAGCACCAGGTCGCCGGGCACCGAGCGCGCCTTGCCGCGGGCGTGCACGAGCGCCAGCTCGTCCGGCGGCATCCCCGGCGGATCGGCCTCGTCGTAGTCCGGAACGACCGCGGTGAAGCTGAGGCCGAGCTGCTCGAGGATCGCCCGCCGCTGCGGTGACCGCGACGCGAGCACCAGCGGCCGCGCCAGCAGTTCGGAAACCATCAGCCCAGCTGGTCTGGCGAGAAGTAGATCGCGATCTCCCGCTCGGCCGACTCCGGCGAGTCGGAGCCGTGGATGATGTTCTGGCCGATCTCCAACGCGAAGTCGCCGCGGATCGTCCCCGGCGCGCTATCCAGCGGATTCGTCGCGCCCATCATCGTCCGCACCGTGGACACGGCGGCCGGGCCCTCGATCACCATCGCTATGACCGGTCCCGAGGTGATGAACTCGACCAGCTCCGGGTAGAACGGCTTGTCGACGTGCTCCTCGTAGTGCTGTCCGGCGAGCTCCTCGGTCACCCGCAGAAGCCGGACGCCGCGCAGCGTGAGGCCGCGGCGCTCGAAGCGGGCGATGATCTCACCCGACAGCCCGCGCGCGAACGCGTCGGGCTTGATCATGACGAAAGTCCGCTGAAGACCAGGCATGCCGGAAGCCTATGCTTCGGTCGTACTGCGCTGCGTCACCGGGTCGCGCGCCGGCCGGCCTGATGCCGACGGGGCGGGCGCCGAGACGGCGGTCTCGCAGTACGGGCAGAGGCGCCAGTCGGGATCGAGCGGCGCCTTGCAGCGGCGGCAGGCGTTCTTCAGCTTGGTGCCACAGTGCGGGCAGGAGAGGAAGCCGGGATCCGCCGGGTTGCGGCAGTACGGGCACACCTGGTCGGCACCCAGCCGGCGGCGCATCGCCTGGATCTCCAGCTCACGCTCGTGCACGTCCTCCAGGTACTCCGGCGGGCGGAGCAACAGGTAGATGATCACGCCCAGCGGGCCGAACAGCACCGCGGCTGCTACGCAGACGGCCACGATCACGGGGTCGTCGATCCGGCGGCGGGCGTCCTTGGCCGTCCAGAACGCGAGCGCCAGCCACATCGCGATCGCGAACAGCGCAACGACGCGCACGAAGGCTGTGAAGTAGCCCGAGCTGAAGAAGTCGCTGACGCCCGAGAACGGTCCCGAAGACGTCGCCGTGCTGGTTGTATCGAGGAAAGGCACGAGGCTGGTCAACTCAGTCTACGGTGGGCACCGGTCGACATGCAAAGCGGGTTGTCATGTCGCGAGGTCGTGCAGCAGGTACAGGGAGCCGCACACCACCACCGCGCCGCGACGCCCGGCGAGCGTCCGCGCGGCCTCCAGCGCCTGGTGCGGATCGGACGAGCTGGCCCCTCCGGTCAGACGGGCGATGTCCTCGGTGGGCAGCGACCGCTCGTTCGAGCTGGTCGTGGCCACGATCGTCGGGCACACGGTCGCCAGCAACGACAGCATCGTCGCCACATCCTTGTCCGCCAGCGCGGAGAACACGCCGACCGCGGCCCGGTCGCCGAGCAACGCCGGCAGCTCCGACACCAGCCGCTGCATCCCGGCCGGATTATGGGCGCCGTCCCAGATCTCGAGCGGGTCGCGGGCGCGCACCTCGAGCCGTCCGGGGATCTCGAGGTGCTCGATCGGCGAGGGCGAGACCGGCCGGCCGAGCGCCGCCTCGACCGCCGCCCGGGCCACCGTCCGGTTCTGCTCCTGATAGCTGCCGCCGACGGCGACCACCTGGACGCGCGACGCCTGCGGCACCATCTCCTCCCACCCGGCCTCCCCGAACACCACGACCCCGCCCTCCGGGACGACGGCGAGCTTCTCGGCCGCGATCTGCTCACGCGTGTGTCCGAGCAGCTCGACGTGCTCAAGGGCGACGTTGGTCAGCACCTGGACGCGGGAGCGCGGCAGCACGTTGGTGGCGTCCAGCCTGCCGCCCAGGCCTGCCTCGATCACCGCCCACTCCACGTCCGCCTGGGCGAACGCGAGCAGCGCCGCGGCGGTCAGCGCCTCGAACTGCGTGACCTTCTTACCGACGGCGTCGCGGACGGCGAGCACGGCGCGGGCGTAGGCCTCCTCGGACAGCATCTCGCCGCCCACCCGGATCCGCTCGCGAAAGGTGGTGATGTGCGGCGAGCTGTACGCGCCGGTGCGGACGCCCTGCGCCTCGAGCAGCGCCTCGCAGAAGCGCACCGTGGACGACTTGCCGTTGGAGCCGACCACGTGGATCGCGTCGAACTCTGCCTCCGGGTTGCCCAGCCGATCCAGCAGGTCGTGAATGCGCTCGAGCCCGAACTGCATGCCAAACAGCTCGAGCGACTCGATGTAGGACTCAGGAGCAGAGGCCACTGCGAACATCGTACGCCTGTCCGCTGTGCCAGGGCACTAGCTCAGTCGTGCCTCGAGCTCCTCAGCTTCCGCGGCCCAGTGCTCCGCCTTCTGCCGCTCCGCCTCCACCAGCTCGGCCGGCGCCCGGTCGGTGAACCCGCTGTTCGCGAGCTTGGCCTGCGCGCGGTCGCGCTCGGCCACCGCCTCCACCAGCCGCCGCTCCAGCTCGGCGCGGTCGTCCACCAGGATCCGCGGCGCGTCGGCCTCGCCCGTCACGGTCACGCGGCGCACGCGGTCGAGCAACCCGCGCAGGGCCATCCCCGCCGGCACCTCGACCGGCACGTCGCCGCTGCCGGCGAGCCTGCGAACCTCGGTGACGAACACCATCTCGGCGGCCACGGCCTGCTCGAGAGCGTCGTCTCGGTGGCCCGCCTCCGGCCGCGGCATGGCCGACTCCATCAGCAGGCCGCGCTCGCCGGGCAGGAAGCGCCAGATCTCCTCGGTCACGAACGGCATCACCGGGTGCGCCAGCGCGACGATCCGCTCCAGTACCCACAGCAGCGTCGCCGACGCGGCCGTTCGCGCACCGCCGTCCTCGAGCAGCCGCAGCTTGACCTCCTCGACGTACCAGTCGCAGAAGTCGTTCCAGACGAACGCGTACAGCTCCTTGACCGCCGCCGCGAAGTCGTAGCCGTCGATCAGCCGCAGCACGTCGGCCTGGGCGGCGGCCAGGCGCGACAGGATCCAGCGGTCGGCGGCGGTCTGTGCGACCGGCGCCGGGTCGACGGACGTATCGGCCTGCAGCAGCGCGAACCGCGACGCGTTCCAGAGCTTGTTCGCGAGCTTCGAGCCCTCCTCGATCATCCCCTCGGCGAATCGCACGTCCTGCGTCGAGCTCATCTTCAGGAGGCCGTACCGGGTGCCGTCCGCGCCGTGACGGTCGACCAGGTCGAGCGGGTTGACGCCGGTGCCCAGCGACTTCGACATCCGCCGGCCGTCCGCCGCCTGGATCACCGAGTGGATGACGACGTCCGTGAACGGCACGTCGCCCATGAACTCGATGCCCAGCATCAGCATCCGGGCGACCCACAGGTTGATGATCTCGCGCGCCGTCGAGTTCACATTGCCTGGGTAGAATCGATCCAGCCGGTCGCTGCGGTCGGGCCAGCCCAGGGTCGCGAACGGCCACAGGCCGGAGGAGAACCACGTGTCCAGCACGTCGGGGTCGCGCTCGAGCTCCGCCGACCCGCAGGTCGCGCACGCCGACGGCTCGGTCGTGGCCACCGTCACGTGCCCGTCCGGGCAGTACCAGACCGGGATCTGATGCCCCCACCAGAGCTGGCGGGACACGCACCATGGCCGGATCTGCTCCATGAAGTGGAAGTAGGTGTTCTCCTGCGACTTCGGCGTGAAAGTCACCGTGCCGTTGCGCACGGCCTCGATCGCCGGCCGTGCCAGCTCGCCCATCTCGCAGAACCACTGCAGCGAGATCAGCGGCTCGATCCGGTCGCCGCTGCGGTCGCAGTGGCCGACCTCGTGCTCGTACGGCTGCTCGTGGCGGAGCAGTCCGAGCTGGAACAACCGGTCGACCACCCCCTGACGGGCGCCGGCCGCGGTCAGCCCCGCGAACTCGCCCGCGGCCTCGGTCATCCGGCCGTCGAACCCGATCACCATCAGCTCCTCGAGCCCGTGCCGGCGGCCGATCTCGAAGTCGCTGGGGTCATGGCCCGGCGTCACCTTGAGCGCGCCGGTGCCGAAGTCCATCTTCACGTACTCGTCGGCGATGATCGGCACCTCGCGGTCGACGATCGGCACGATCGCCGTGCCGCCGACCAGGTGCCGGTAGCGCTCGTCGTCGGGATGCACGGCCACGGCGGTGTCGGCGAGGATCGTCTCCGGCCGCACGGTCGCCACCACCAGCGGCTCGGTGCCGCCCTTGACCGGGTAGCGCACCTCGTACAGCGTGTCGGCGGCGTGCTCGTAGCGCACCTCGAGGTCGGAGATGGCGGACGCGCAGCTGGGACACCAGTTGACGATCCGGTTGTCCCGGTAGATGTAGCCCTTGCCGTAGAGGGCGACGAACACCTCGAGCACCGCGCGGGCGTACTGGTCGTCCATCGTGAACCGCTCGTTGTCGAAGTCGAGCCCGCAGCCCAGCCGCTTGTACTGCTGGATGATCTCGGCGCCGTACTCGCGACGCCACTCCCAGACGCGCTCCACGAAGGCCTCGCGTCCCAGGTCGTGGCGCGACTGCCCGTCCTTCCGCAGCTCCTTCTCCACCACGTTCTGGGTGGCGATGCCGGCGTGGTCGGTGCCGCAGATCCACAGGGTCTCGTAGCCCTGCATGCCGCGCAGCCGGATCAGCGTGTCCTGGATCGCGCCGTTCAGCGCGTGCCCCATGTGCAGCGCGCCGGTCACGTTGGGCGGCGGCACGGCGATCGTGTACGGCGGCCGGTCGGAGTACGGGTCGGCGGCGAACGCGCCGGCGGCCTCCCACTCGGAGAACACGCGCGGCTCGACGGCAGCCGGCTCGAAGCGGCTGCGCTCCCTGAGCTCGTCGCCTGTGGGGATCGCCATGGGCTCCGGATTGTACTGACGGCCCAGGATCTAGGATCGGCTGGCGATGGACGACCGGCGAGCCGTGTTCGCGCTGCATGCCGCGGTGGCCGCCGCGATCGCGGTCACGCAGTCACGCGTCCCGGCCGAGCGGCTCTACAACACGCGCCGCGGCGGCCTCTCCCGGGCGGCCGTGTTCGGCTGCTTCCCGACCGCGATTGCCGCCGTGGCCACCTTGCCCCGGTCGCGCGGAGCACTGCGGCTGGCCGCCCTGCCGCTGTGCGCCACCGTGGCCGTCCCCGGCGTGGTCGACGAGCGGCACCTCGACGTGCGGCCGCGCAACGCGCCGGGACTCGCCGGCGTCGCCCTGGCCGCGCTGGCGCCGGCCGCCGATCCGCCGCCGCTGCGGCGGCACAGGTCGGGGCTTCGCCCCGCACTGGCCGCGGCACTCGGGGTAGTGTCCCTCCCATGGCTGCTGGCGGGCGCCGGGGTGCAGACCGCCGGTATGGCGCAGCCCACGCCGGGCGAGCCGGGCGTCGACCGCATCCACCTGGGACACCACGAGGGCCTGGACGGCGCGCTGCTCGCCTGGGACGCGCTGCTCCTCTCGCGGCGGCGTACCGGCACCGTCCACTCCTGGTACCTGGCGCTGATGCTGACCTACGGCGTCGCCGTCGCCGCGCAGGACGCGTGGCACGAGCAGGCGGTCAAGCGCGGGTGGACGAGCCGGCGGATCCCCGACGTCGTCAGGCCCGCTGCTTCGCACGCCTGGGCTGCGCTGCTTGCGGCGACGCCCCTCGTCCGGCGCCTGCTGATTACCTAGATGGTTGATTTCACGGGATCCGCGGCTTCTGGGCACAGGACGAGGCGGTCCAGACGACGGGAGCGTCCGCAGGGCAGGTTGGATGAGGCCTGTTCAAGGACGATCGTGGCGTCTGGGACGTCTCGGACCAGCTCCAGAGCCACGCAGCTCGTGGAATCAATCATCCGGCCGCTAGCACGGCCGACGTCGCGTCCGCCCCGAACCGGGCGGTCGTGCTGTCCTCCGCGCCCACCGTGTAGATCGTGATCACCGTCGGCCCAGCGGGCGCGAACACGATCGCGACGTCGTTGTCGGTGTCCTCCAGCCAGCCGATCTTGTGCGCGACCGGCAGGCCGTGCGCACCGGCCGGCACCAGACCCGGATCCTCGGCGTGCAGCATCAGGTAGAGCAGCTCGCGCGCCTCGTGCGGCGACACGCGCTTGCGGATCAGCGGCCCCCTGCCGGCGGCCGCGGCCACCAGGTCGCCGGCCAGCCGGGCCATGTCCGCCGGCGTCGTGTGCTTGTAGGCCGTCGGCGGCGGGTCGACGATCGAGACGCCCGGCCTGCCGCCGCCGTCCCCGGTCAGGTACCCGCCCTCCATGAACGTCCCGGTCAGCCCCAGCGACTTGACGAAGGCGACCATCCTGGCCGCGCCGGCCTCGTCGCTGCCCGCCATCAGCTCCAGCACCTGGTTCGCGGCCACGTTGTCCGAGTAGCGTGTGATCCGCCCGAACGGATCCCAGTACTGCGACGTCGACAGCTCGCCGGAGAGCCCCGATAGCGCAGTGATCATCACCGGCAGCTTGAGCGTGCTCGCCGCCTCGAACTGCGCGCCGGCGTTGTACGCGGCGGCGTCGCCGTTGGCCTTCCACGCGTAGATGCCGACGTGCGGCGAGGCGTCGTGCGCCAGCAGCGCCAGCTTCGCCGCAAGACGGCGATCATTGCGCGGCGGCTCGAGCGGCCGCACGGACCCCTCGGGGACGCCGTAGACCGGTGCCACTTTGGCGCCGGCGACCTGCACGTGCTGGTCGCCCCACGGCACCGGGCCGACGGTCGCCGAGAACCGGCCCTTCGGCCCGACCGGCACCACCCAACGGTGCTTGCCCGCGCGCACCGAGACCGCCTCCGTCCCGGCCGAGACACGGCCGGCCACCGTCCCGTCCCACACCTCGTAGCTGCGCGGCACCGATACGGCGACGTGGCCGTGCGGTGGCGCGGGCGGCGCGGCGAACGCCGCGAGCAACATCAGCAGCCTGAGCATCGGGTCCGGGCGCTAGCGCCCGAGGCGGACGGTCAGGCCGATTCCTGGTCGAGCTGCTCGGTCACGTCGAGCGTGTTGCCGCCCTCGGTGACGAGCGTCGGATCGAGGTTGCGCTCGATCGTCTCGCGGGTGATCACGCACTTGTTCACGTCCTTGCGCGAGGGCAACTCGAACATCACGTTGAGTAGCGCCGACTCGATGATCGAGCGGAGGCCGCGGGCGCCGGTGGCGCGCACCAGCGCCTTGTCGGAGATCGCCGACAGCGAGTCCTCCGTGAACACCAGGTCGATGTCGTCGTAGGAGAAGAACTTCTGGTACTGCTTGACCAGCGCGTTCTTCGGCTCCAGCAAAATCCGAACGAGGTCGTCCTTCTTCAACTGGTGCACCGCCGAGACGACCGGCAGACGGCCGATGAACTCGGGGATCAGCCCGTAGGAGATCAGGTCCTCGGGCATCACGTCCTGGAACAGCTCCTGCGTGTCGCGGTTCTTCTTCGACCGTACCTCGGAGCCGAACCCGATCGAGTTGCGGCCGATCCGCCGCTCGATGATCCGGTCGAGGTCGGCGAATGCCCCGCCGCAGATGAACAGGATGTTGGTCGTGTCGATCGAGAGGAACTCCTGGTGCGGGTGCTTGCGCCCGCCCTGCGGGGGCACGCTCGCCACCGTCCCCTCGAGGATCTTGAGCAGCGCCTGCTGGACGCCCTCGCCGGACACGTCGCGCGTGATCGACGGGTTGTCCGCCTTGCGCGCGATCTTGTCGACCTCGTCGATGTAGATGATCCCGGTCTCGGCTTTCTTCACGTCGAAGTCGGCGGCCTGGATCAGCTTGAGCAGGATGTTCTCGACGTCCTCGCCGACGTAGCCGGCCTCGGTCAGCGCGGTCGCGTCGGCGATCGCGAACGGCACGTTGAGGATCCGCGCCAGCGTCTGGGCCAGCAGCGTCTTGCCGCAGCCGGTGGGGCCCAGCAGCAGGATGTTCGACTTCTGCAGCTCCACCTCGGCGTCGCCCTGGCCGGCCATCTGCACGCGCTTGTAGTGGTTGTAGACCGCCACTGCCAGCGTGCGCTTGGCCTCCTCCTGCCCGACCACGTAGTCGTTCAGGACGGTGTGAATCTCCCGGGGCTTGGGGAGGTTGTCCAGGTCGAGCTGGGCCGGGGCCGTCAGCTCCTCGTCGATGATCTCGTTGCAGAGATCGATGCATTCGTCGCAGATGTAGACCCCAGGTCCGGCGATCAGCTTTTTGACCTGCCGCTGGGACTTCCCGCAGAAGCTGCAGAGAAGCTGCTCGTTTCCGTCACTCGGCCGGGCCATCCGTCCTCCTCAGTGATGCGCGATGACGCGGTCGATGATGCCGTACTCCGTGGCCTCTTCGGCCGACATGAAGTAATCACGCTCGGTGTCGCGCGTGACCTTCTCGATCGACTGGCCTGTATGGTCGGCGATGATCTGGTCGAGCCGCTTGCGGATGTCGATGATCTCGCGAGCGTGGATCTCGATGTCGGTCGCCTGGCCCTGGAAGCCCGAGGACACCTGGTGGATCAGGATCTTGGCGTTGGGCAGCGCCATCCGCTTGCCCTTCGCGCCGCCCGCCAGGAGCAGCGCGCCCATGCTCATCGCGATGCCGACGCAGATCGTCTGCACGTCCGGCTTGACGAACTGCATCGTGTCGTAGATGGCGAGGCCGGCGTAGACGCTCCCGCCCGGAGAGTTGACGTACAGCGAGATGTCCTTGTCCGGATCCTCGGACTCGAGGTGCAGGAGCTGGGCCACGATCAGGTTCGCGACCTGATCGTCGACTGGGGTCCCCAGGAAGATGATCCGCTCGTTGAGGAGGCGCGAGTAGATGTCGAAAGCCCGTTCGCCGCGGGACGTCTGCTCGATGACCATGGGGACCAGTGGGCTCACGCGTTCTCCTAACTCGTTGCCGGCTCGCCGGAGCCGGGCGTCCAGATTGCAGAGGGTTTACCGCTCGCGTCGTCGGATTCCTTCTCGGGAGTCCAGAGCTGGGCGCGCGCCTCGGCCTGCTCGGGTGAGATCTCTTTCGCATTATCGACCGCGATGTCCAGGGCTTTCTGAAGACGCAGGTCGATGCGCAGCGCGGTCAGCGTCGCGGCGTCGCCCATCAGCCGCTCGACGGCCGAGTCGGCGTCCTCCTCGGCGGACTCCGCCTGTTCGCGGATCCAGGCCTCGACCTGCTCGTCGGCGACCTCGACGTTCTCGGCGTCGGCCACCGCCTCGAGGGCGAGGTCGCGCGCCACGGACTCCTCGGCCTGCGGCCGCAGCTCGTTGACCAGGTCCTCGGAAGTCTGGCCGGTGATCGCCAGGAACTGCTCGGTGGTCATCCCCCGCCGCGCCAGGTCGTCGATCAGGTTGCGGGCCATCTCCGACATCCGGCTGCGGACTATCGCCTCGGGAAGCGGGGTGGCCAGCTCACGGCCCAGCGAGGCGAGGACGGTCTGGCGGAACAGCTGGTCGGACTCGACCTGCACGCGGTCCTGGAGGCTGTTGGTGATGTCGGCCTCCAGCTCGGAGAGCTTGTCGAACTCGCTGACGCTCTTCGCGAACTCGTCGTCGAGCTCGGGCAGCCGCCGCTCCTTGACCTCCTTGGCGGTGACGTGGAACTGCGCCACCTTGCCGGCCAGGTTTTCGGCGGGATAGTCGGCCGGGAACGCGACGGTGACGTCGCGCTCGTCGCCGGCCTTCATGCCCTGGATGCCGCGCTCGAGGTCGGGCAGCAGCCGGCCGCCGCCGAGCTCGATGCCGTAGTCGGAGCCCTTCCCGCCCTCGAACTCGGCCCCGTCGATCGAGCCGACGAAGTCGATGACCGCGAAATCGCCCTCCTCCGCCCCGCGCTCGACCGGCACCAGCTCGGCGACGGACAGGCGCAGGCGCTCAAGCTCACTGTCGATCGCCTCGCGGGGCACCTCGGGCGGGATGCGGACGCCGTCCAGGCCCGTGTACGACTTCACCTCGGGCTTGGGCTTGACCTCAACCTCGGCGTTGAAGGCGAACGGCTCGCCCTCGGCCGGCGCGTCGTCCCAGTCGATGGTCGGGCGGTCGATCGGGTCGATCCCGGAGACGGCCACGGCCCGCTGGTACCAGCCGGACAGGTGTGACTCCAGGGCCTCGTCGCGCAGCGCCTCGAGCCCGATCCGCTGCTTGACCAGGGCCGCCGGCGCCTTGCCCTTGCGGAAGCCGGGCATCCGCACGCTGGACGACAGGTCGTGGAGCGCATGCTCGAATGCGTGATCGACGTCGGCAACGGGCACCTCGACCTCAAGCCGGATGCGATTCTGGGGAAGCTCTTGCAGCGTGGTCTTCATGGGACGGCCAGCGGGGTTCCTCCCCGATCCCACTAACCTTAGTCGCCCCCCGCTGGGTGCGCCACCAGCGCGGGGCCGGGCCCGGAGCGGCCCGGCCTCTGTAGCAGCCGGCGAGTGCCTAGAAGCTGCCGGAGACGACCAGCGTGCCGCCCGCGGTGCGAACGCGCACCCTGGTGCCGGCCTTGACCGCGGGCACCGTGTCGCCCTGGTCGCTGTTCAGGTTAAGCGATCCGATGCCGAACCGGTTGATCCGCAGCGTGCCGACCTGCTTGCCGCCGGCCAGCGCGCGCAGCCGCGTGCCGGCCAGCCGGTTGGCGTCCTCGACCTCGACCTCGAGCTCCTGCTCGCCGCCGCGGTCGCGGAAGCGGGCCTTGCCGTCGGCGCCAGGGAATGCCGCACTGCCATGCAGCGTCGCCCGCAGCTGGGTGCCCGAGCCGGAAGCCTGGGCCCCGGCCGGCAGTGCCGCGAAGGCGACTGCCGCAAGGGCCAAGAGCGCGATCCAGCGAACCATCTTCATCACGTCCTCCTGAGGTTGGTTACACCCCACCACGCGACCGCACCCGGAGAGTTACGTGAGGTGGCTCACGCCCACCACGAGCGCCACCGGCACTCGTCCCCACCGGTACAGTCTGCGGCATGGACGAGCGACGCCAGCACCCGCCGGGCCGGCGGGCGCTCGACGAGGCCGGCGACGCCACCCGGCGCACGCGGCTTGCCAACGAGCGCACCTACCTCGCCTGGTGGCGCACCGGGCTGACCTCGCTTGCCGTCGGCCTAGGCGCTGGGAAGCTCGTCCCCGGGATCACGAACAACACCGACACCTGGGGCTACCAGATCGTGGGAGCGGGCTTCGCGCTGCTCGGCATGGCCTGCATCGGCTACGCGTTCCGCCGCCAGGCCGCCGTCGAGGAGGCCATCGAGAGCGGGCGCTACGCGCCGCCCGACGCGCGCATCACGCTGGCCCTGACGCTGGTCGGCCTGGTGCTCGGGCTGGCCACCGTACTGCTCATCGCATCCGGGGATTAACACGTGTTGACAGTGGGGTTAGCCGTATATCCCGCCCTTTGCCCCTCTGGCACGATGTGGCCATGCCGCCACCCACCGTGCTGATCGTTGACGATCACCCAAGCTTCCGGTACCTGGCGCGCACACTGCTCGAATCCGAAGGCTTCGAGGTCGTTGGCGAGGCCCAGGACGGCGCCTCCGCGGTCGAGGCGGCTGGCAAGCTCCAGCCCCAGGTGGTGCTGCTCGACGTCCAGCTCCCCGACACCGACGGTTTCGACGTCGCCCGCCGGCTGACCGCCGCGAACGCGAACGAGCCGGCCGTCGTGCTCACCTCCAGCCGCGACGCACAGGACTTCGGACCGCTGATCGAGGAGAGCGGCGCCCGCGGGTTCATTCCCAAGGCTGAGCTGTCCGGCGCCGCGTTGTTCGCGCTCCTCGGATGACCGACTCCAGGCTCCGCGTGGCGGTCATTGCCGGCTGCGCGGTGATGACGGTGATCACCGGCTGGGGCGCCGTCAACTCGCACGTCCGCGAGAACGGCTGGACGTTCATCCTGATCGGCGGCTTTGTCGCGTGGTCGTTCGTGGTCGCCGGCCTGGTCGCCTGGAACCGCCGCCCGGACAACCGCACCGGCCCGCTGATGACGCTGGTCGGCATCGCCTGGCTGTTCGCCGGCCTGACGGAGAGTCCAGACGACCTCTCGTTCACCGCCGGGATGATCCTGGGCAGCCTGTGGGCGCCGCTGTTGCTGCACCTGCTGCTCGCCTACCCCAGCGGCCGGGTGACCGGCCGCGCGCGCTGGGTCGTCGCGGCCGGCTACATCGACACCGTCGGCGTCCGCCTGCTGGCGGCGCCGTTCGCCCAGCCGCGCGATGATGGCGACGCCGACGAGCGGTCGGCCTCGAATCTGCTGCTGGTCGACCACCACCACTCGGTGGTCGCAACGCTGGACGCGATCTCGCTGGCAATCGGGTTGGTGCTGATCGCGATCACCATCGTGATCACCGCGAAGCGCTGGCGCCGCGCGTCGCCCGCCAGCCGCCGCGTCCTGCTGCCGGTGTACGGCACGGGTGTGATCGTGATGGCCGGCGTCGGCGGGCTGGCGCTCGCCAACACCGGCAGCGACATCGCCTTCTACCTGTTCTCGCTGCTGTTCGTGACGCTGCCGCTCGGCTTTCTGGCCGGCCTGCTGAGCACGCGCCTGGCCCAGGGCGGAGCTGTGTCCGAGCTGGTCGCCTCCCTGGAGCGCGGCGCCGACCCAGAGCGCACACGCGCATCGCTGCGCCGGGCGCTCAACGACCCACACCTGGAGCTGGTCTTCCACCTGTCCGACGGCCGCTGGGTGGACGTCGACGGCGAGCCGGTCGAGCGGCCGACGGAGCGCGGGTACCAGGCGGTGACCGAGGTCGTCCGCGGCAACCAGGTCGTCGCCGCGCTGATCCACGACCCGATGGTGCGCGAGGACGGCGCGCTGCTCGACTCGGTGTGCACCACGGCGGCGCTGGCGCTCGAGAACCAGCGGCTGCAGGCCGAGCTGCGCGCGCAGCTGTGGGCGGTCAGCCGCCTGGCCGACGAGCAGGCCAGCCTCCGCCGGGTCGCCACCCTGGTCGCCTCGACCACCGACCCGCAGGCGGTGTTCGACGCGGTCACCGAGGAGGTCGCGCGGCTGCTTGAGTCGCCGACGGCGAACCTCGTCCACTACGAGTCGGAGACCACGATCGAGGTCGTCTCCGGCTGGAGCGAGCCGGGCGTCGGCTCGGTGCCGTCGGGCACCAAGCTGGAGATCGACAGCCACACCGTCACGCAGCTGATCCGCGAGACCGGACGCCCCGCCAGGATCGACGACTACGGGCCGATCCCCGGCGAGCTCGCGCACCGGCTGCGGGCGCTCGGGTTCAAGGCCGCCGTCGCCGCCCCGGTCTACGTGGGAGGCGACCTGTGGGGCGCGATCACCATCTCCTCCACCGGCGGCCCCTTCCCATCCGGTGCCGAGACGCGGATCGCCGACTTCACCGAGCTGGTCGGACTGGCGCTGTCCAGTGCCGAGGCCCGCCGGGCGCTGGCCGCATCACGCGCCCGCGTGGTGGCCGCCGGCGACGCCGAGCGGCGGCGGGTCGAGCGGAACCTCCACGACGGCGCCCAGCAGCAGCTGGTGTCGATGCGGCTCGGCCTGCGCATGGCGCGCCGCCAGCTCGAGTCCGACCCGGCCGCGGCCGACACCACGCTGGAGCGCGCCGAGCTGGAGCTGGACGGCGCCCTCGAGGAGCTCCGCAAGCTCGCCCGCGGCCTGCATCCCGCCGTGCTCTCCGACCGCGGCCTGAGCCCGGCGCTGCACGCGCTGGCCGACCGCTCGGGAGTTCCCGTGTCGGTGGTCGGCGTGCCCGACGACCGGCTGCCGGAGTCCGTCGAGGTCGCCGTCTACTACGTCGTCTCCGAGTCGCTCGCCAACATCGCCAAACACGCGCAGGCCAGCGCCGCCGAGGTCAGCCTGACGCAGTCCGACGGCACGGTCGTGGTCATCGTCGCAGACGACGGCATCGGCGGCGCGGCGGCGGACGGCGGCGGCGGGCTGCGCGGCCTGGCCGACCGCGTCGAGGCGCTGAGCGGCAGGCTGCGCGTCGAAAGCTCACGCGGTGCCGGCACCCGGGTGATCGCGGAGATCCCGTGCACCGCCCGTGCGGATAACCGCACCTAGGGACGCCAGCCACCCTCATTTCTCCCCCGCTCCTCAGCCGCGAGGCTGTGCGAATGAACTCTCACACCTCTGGATCGGGAGGAACAATGAATCCCCAGAAGAACCTGGCTGCCCGCATCGGCGGCTGGAGCGTCCGCCACCGGTGGACTGCGCTGGGGTTGTGGTTCGCTTTCGTCATCATCGCCGTCGTCGGCGGTGCCATGGCGGGCGAGATCGACCTCAAGACCAGCCAGACCGGGAACGGCGAATCCGGGCACGCCTCGCAGGTCATCGACAAGGCGGGCTTCAAGGAGAGCGCCAACGAGATGGTGCTGATCACGAGCCCGGCCACGACCGTCAAGAGTGACGGCTTCGGCGCCACCATCGACGACGTGGTCACCACGCTCGAGAAGGACAAGCAGGTGCAGAAGGTCGTCGATCCCCGCGAGCCGGGCGTCGACGGCAAGATCGCCGACGGCGGTCACGCTGCGCTCGTCACCTTCGAGGTCAAGGGCGACGAGACCCAGGCCGACACGAACGTCGTCCCGGTCATGGACTCGGTCAAGGCCCTGTCCGCCGAGCATCCCGGCTTCACCGTCGAGCAGTTCGGTGAGGCCAGCGCGGCGCACGTCCTCAACGACAAGATCGGCAAGGACTTCGAGCACGCACGCACGGTGTCCCTGCCGCTGACCCTGATCATCCTGCTGTTCGCCTTCGGCGCCATGGTGGCGGCGGGCGTCCCTCTGGTGCTGGCGTTCTCGGCCGTGCTGGCGACGTTCGGGCTGAACTCGCTGTTCAGCCACGTCATGCCGTCCACCGCGATCAGCGCCGAGATCATCCTGATGATCGGCATGGCCGTCGGCGTGGACTACTCGCTCTTCTACCTCCGCCGCGAGCGGGACGAGCGGGCCGCCACGAAGCCGTACGACCGGGCTGCGATCAAGCAGGCGAAGGCCGCCGTCAAGGCAGCCAAGAAGGCCGGCGACGACGTCGCCGTGCAGGCCGCCCAGGCCGAGCTGAAGGCCGCAAAGGCCACCTCGCGCACCAACCGCGAGCGCGCCCTCGAGGTCGCCGCGTCGACGTCGGGACAGGCCGTCCTGATCTCGGGCATCACGGTGTTCATCGCCATGTCCGGCATGCTGCTGGCCGGCGATCCCACCTTTATGACGCTCGGCATCTCGGCCATGATCGTCGTCCTCGTCGCCCTGATCGGATCGCTGACGGGCCTGCCCGCCATCCTGTCCGTGCTGGGTGACCGGGTCGAGCGGGGCCGCGTGCCCCTGGTCGGCCGGATCACGAAGTCCCGGGACGGCGAGAGCCGGTTCTGGGGCGCGATCGTCGACCGCGTGCTGGCCCGCCCGGCCGTCTCGGTGATCGTCGCCGGTTCGTTCCTGGTGCTCGCGGCGCTGCCCGCGCTGGCCCTCAAGACCGAGACCCCCAGCGTGGCGTTCCTGCCGCAGGACCTGGGCATCGTCCAGACCTACAACCAGGTGCAGAAGGACTTCCCCGGCGGGCCTGACCCGGCCGTGGTGGTCGTCAAGGCCGACAACGTGAGCTCGCCGCAGGCGCAGTTCGAGATCGGCCAGCTGAAGAGCCAGGCCCTGGCCACCGGCCAGATGAACAACCCGATGGACGTCACGGTCAACCCCGACCACACCGTGGCCGTGGTCAGCATCCCGCTGACCGGCGACGGCAGGGATGCCCAGTCCCAGCAGGCGCTGAAGACGCTGCGCGACAAGGTCGTTCCGGCCACCGTCGGGCAGCTCCGCGGCGCCGACGTCGGCGTCACCGGCGGCACCGCCGCATCGGTCGACTTCAACGACCTGATGGGCGTGCGCACTCCGGTGGTGTTCGCCTTCGTGCTCGGACTGGCGTTCATCCTGATGCTGATCACGTTCCACTCGATCGTGATCCCGATCAAGGCCATCCTGCTGAACCTGCTGTCGATCGCCGCTGCCTACGGCATCCTCGTGGCGATCTTCCAGCACGGCATCGGCGAGTCGGTGATCGGATTCCACTCGACCGGGACGATCGCGAACTGGCTACCACTCTTCCTGTTCGTGGTGCTGTTCGGCCTCTCGATGGACTATCACGTCTTCATCCTGAGCAGGGTGAAGGAGTTGGTGGACGGCGGGATGTCGACCCCGGACGCCGTGTCGACGGGCATCCGCGCGACGGCGGGCGTGGTCACCAGCGCCGCAGTGGTAATGGTGGGCGTGTTCGCACTGTTCGGCACGCTGTCGGTGCTCGACGTCAAGCAGTTCGGCGTCGGTGCGGCGATCGCGGTGCTGATCGACGCGACCATCATCCGTGGCGTGCTCCTGCCCGCCTCGATGAAGCTGCTCGGTGATTGGAACTGGTACATGCCGAGCTGGCTGTCCTGGGTGCCGACGCTGCAGCACTCCGCTCCGGCCCCGGCTCCGGCGGAAGCCTGATCCTGTGCCAGGGGGTCAGGATCCTTGGCACATGTGCCAAGGATCCTGACCCCCTGGCACACCTGTAACCTGTGCCGTTCATGCCCCAGCTCCCGATCGGCACGGTCACCTTCCTGTTCACGGACATCGAGGGGTCGACCAAACTCCTCTCCCGCCTCCGTGACGGCTACGCCGGCGTCCAGAACGACCATCGCTCGCTGCTGCGGACGGCGGTCACCGCCGCCGGCGGCGAGGAGGTCGACACGCAGGGCGACTCCAGCTTCTTCGCCTTCCGCGGCGCCCGCGAGGCGATCTCGGCGGCGGTCGCCGCGCAGCGCGCCCACGCCGGGCACCAGTGGCCGGCGGACGGCGAGGTCCAGGTGCGGATGGGCATCCACACCGGCGAGCCGGTGCTGGCCGAGGACCGCTACATCGGCCTCGACGTCCACCGCGCCGCGCGAATCTGCGACGCCGGGCACGGCGGGCAGGTGCTGATCTCCTCAACTGCCCTGGCGCTGACCGGCGGCGACCTCCCACAGGGCGTCACCGTGCGCGACCTGGGCGAGCACCACCTGCGCGACCTCGACCGGCCGGAGCGGCTGCACCAGCTGGTGATCGACGGGCTGAACCAGGAGTTCGCCGAGCCGAACACGATCGGGCGCCACGCCGGCCAGTCGCTGCGCGTGGTGCTGGCCGACGACTCGGTGCTGCTCCGCGAGGGCGTCGCCCGGATCCTGGAGGAAGCCGACTTCGACGTCGTCGGGCAGGTCGACAACGCGGACGACCTGCTGCGCCGGATCGGCTTCTCGAAGCCCGACGTGGCGATCGTCGACATCCGCATGCCGCCGACCCACACGGATGAGGGCCTGCAGGCCGCCGCACGGATCCGCGAGCGGTTCCCCGGCGTCGGCGTGCTGGTGCTGTCCTCTTACGTCGAGCCCGCCTACGCCGTCGAGCTGCTGTCCGAGAGCGCTGAGGGGATCGGCTACCTGCTGAAGGACCGGGTCGCCGACGTGGACGAGTTCGCCGATGCCGTGCGGCGTGTCGCCCAGGGCGGCTCGGCCCTCGACCCGGCCGTCGTCCGCCAGCTCGTCGGACGGCCGCGGGGCGACGACCCGCTCGACCAGCTGACACCGCGCGAGCGCGAGGTGCTCTCGCTGATGGCCGAGGGTCGCTCCAACGCCGGCATCGCGTTGCACATGGTGGTGACGGAGCGGGCAGTCGAGAAGCACGTCACCAGCATCTTCCAGAAGCTGGGGCTGCCCCAGGCGACGGAGGATCACCGCCGGGTGCTGGCGGTGCTCGCCTACCTCAAGTAGCCGGCGGACCGGCGGAGAACTCGCCGGTGCGGATCCGCTCGACCATCCGGGCGGACTCCTCGCGGATCACCGTTCCGTCCTCGAGCTCGATCACCGGCAGCTTGCGCTGGCCGGACAGCTCCTGGACCTCGGGCCGCTTCGACCACGGCGCCCATTCGTGCTTGACGATCTCGTAGGGCACGCCGGCGTCGTCCAGCGCCTTCTGCACGCGCCAGCACGGATGGCCGCCGACCTTCACGAACAGTGCCGAGCATCGATGCAGCTTGATCGCCATCTTCGGCTCCTTTCACCGGTTTCGATGCGGGCGAGAGGACTCGAACCTCCACGGCCTTCGCCACCGGCTCCTAAGGCCGGCGCGTCTACCAATTCCGCCACGCCCGCGTGAACTGACCACAGTAGTCGAGAAAAGTGCGTCAACCCATCAAGCGCCGGGCGTTTCACGCCGATGACCTCCTCTGGAACCGTCCCGTCCCTTCTCCCTCCGTCCCGCGAGGCTTGACCAACCCGTCACCGCACCCCGCCGTAACGCTGCACGCCGACCGGCCGCTGTCCGACGCATCCACCGATTCGCTCGGGCACTCGTCGTTTGCTCGGCACCTGTCGCGTTGCATCGCCGAGCACGCGCCCGCTGACGGGATCGTGTTCGGCGTCTACGGCGCGCCCGGCTCCGGGCGCTCGACGGTGCTCAGCTTCGTCCGCCAGGCGCTGCGCGAGGATCCGGCGCTGGCCGGCTTCACGGTCGTCGACTGGAATCCGTGGCTGCTGGGCTCCGACGGCGACACGGCCGCGCTGCGGGCCGAGGTGGCCGCCGCGCTGGCCGGGGACGCGAAGGTCGTGGTCGCCGTCGACGACGTCCACCGGCTGGACGAGCGCGAGGCGCGCGAGCTGCTGCGGCTGGTGGCCGGGTACGCCGGCACCCCGAACCTGGTGTTCGTGCTGACGCTGGAGCACGGGATGCCCGGCTCCGACCTGCTGGGCAAGGTCGTGCAGGTGCCGATGGAACTGCCGCTGCCCGACCGCGCGTCGCTGCAGCAGATGTTCGTCGACCTGCTCTCACCGGTGCTGACGGCCGAGCGCGACGCCCACCTGCTGGACGAGGAGTACTGGGGCGAGGTGTGCGTCAACGGACTCGACCACTTCCTGGCGACGCCGCGGGACGCCATCCGGCTGGCCAACGCGGTCACAGCGACGCTGCCCTCCGTTCACGGCGAGGTGAACCCGGTCGACTTCGTCGCCCTGGAGACCCTGCGGCTGTTCTCGCCGATCGCCTACGAGAGCATCCGCCAGCGCCGGGACGCGTTCCTGCTGCCGCCCGAGGCGCGGCGGGCCGACACCGGCATGCTGAAGATCACCCAGGAGTTCCACGAGCGCTGGCGCGAGCGGATCGACCCCGACGACCGGGAGGCGGTCGACTTCCTGGTCATGCGGCTGTTCCCGCGCGTGACCGACGTGCTGGGGATGCGCCAGATCGGCGCAGACGCCGAGGAGCAGTGGCGCGCCAACCTGCGGGTGTGCACGGCCGAGCTGTTCCCGGTCTACTTCCAGCTCTCGATCCCGGCCGGCGCGATCTCCAACGCCGACCTGCAGTCGCGGCTCGAGCACCTGGACGATCCGGCGCAGTTCGCCGCCATCCTGCTCGAGCTGGCGCGCGACTCGCGGCCCGACGCGCCGGCCCGGCTGCGCGCCTTCCTGGAGCGGCTGGAGACGCACATCGGCGACAACGCCAGCGGCGAGGAGGTGGAGTCGGCGCTGCGCGCGATCTTCCAGGCGGCCGACGATCTGCTGCGCCGCGAGGACCAGGCCGGGAGCGACGGCTCGATCGACGCCCAGGCCCAGATCCGCCGGATCGTCCGGCGGTTCGTACTGCAGATCGAGCCGGGCGAGCGGGTCAATCTGCTGGAGAGCACCTTCGCGGCCGGTGCCTCGCTGGCGACAATCGTGGACACCGTCGTCATGCTCGGCCAGGAGCACGGCAAGTACGGCGGCGAGTGGCGCGAGGGCTCGACCACCATCGTCTCCCTGTCGCAGCTCGCGCAGCTGGAGAACCTGGGCCTCGCCTTCGTCCGCGACGCGGCGGCCGAGGACCGGCTCGTACGCGTGCCCCGCATGCCCGACGTGCTGCAGTGCTGGTCGACCTGGAACCGCGGCGAGTGCCGGACGTGGGTCGCCCGGACGATCGAGACCGACGACGGGCTGCTCGCGTTCCTCGAGCCGTTCATGCGCGAGGCCGGGTCTCCCAGCGCCAGCGCCCGCGGCCCGCGGGTCGCCAACCGGCTCGACCAGCGCCGGCTGCGCCCGTTCCTGGAGCCGGGCTCGATCGTCGAGCGGGTGAAGGCGCTGTCGGAGCGCAGCGACGTCGACGACCAGTTCAGGGCGCTGATGGAGCGCTACGTGCTCGACCACGAGCTGCTGCAGCAGGCCACCAGCGCCGAGTACTCCGAGGGCGACTCGGCGGCCGGCGACCTGCACGCTGCCTGACGCACCGCGGCAGGGAACGGCCAGGGCGGCTGGTATCGTGTGACTCGGCGCGGTGGCCGTAGCTCAGCTGGTGGTAGCCCCGGGTTGTGGTCCCGGAGGTCGTGGGTTCGAGTCCCACCGGTCACCCCTCTCTGCATACGTTGCCCCGGACGGCACCATTACATGTTCCCGCCCGGATCCTCAACGCTTCTTCACAGTTTCCTGAGACATCGGCTCAAGAATGAGAGTTGTCCGACCGATCAGGAACGCTGGTTTCCGGCGGCACGCGGCGCCCAGGTCGCACTCGATCGCACCGCCGCCCATTGAGAACAGGGGAGGTTCCATGGGGAACACACGTGCTCGCATCGTCATGGCCTTGCTGGTCGCGGCCCTCGCCGCGGTCATCTTCGGCACCACCGCGACGCCCGCCTTCGCGAATCACCGGATTGTCAAGTTCGGGGTGAAGAGCTTCGGCGCCACGGGGAACGGCCATACGAACGACACGGGTGCTTTCCAGCGGGCCGTCGACGCGGCCCACCGGTCGCGCTACTTCGGCGTCGTCTGGGTGCCGCGCGGCACCTACGCGATCTCCGGCGTCTACATCGGCTCGGACGTCCACGTCTGGGTCGAGCCGGGCACGCGGATCGTGCTGGCCGGCGGCGCGATCAAGAACACGCCCGCCTTCTACTTCGCCAAGCAGGGCGTGTACTCGCGCACGTCGTCGGCGACCGGCTGGACGGTCAGCTCATCGGTGGTCGGCTATCACGGCCGGTTCACAATCGACCTCACCAACGCCCCGACCACACGCAACCACGCCTTCAAGTTCATCAACGCGAAGCGCTTCCGCGTCGCGAATGTGAACATCGTGATGAACAACGCCAACAACATGGGCGGTTCGCCCTCCAGCTACGTCGCCGCGATGACGTTCCAGTCGAGCATGGCGTCCCGGTCCGGCGGCCCGTACTACCACCCGTTGTACGGCAGGATCGCGAACATCACCGTGTCGCACTCACCGTATGGGTTCGGCGCCGCGCAGATCACGAGCGGATCACGGCTTGTCTTCCGCAACATCGTGTCCTGGGGCGGCATCGGCCTGCGGTTCGAGACCGACACGCCGAACCCGAGCCGCGTCAACATCGTGCACGGCAGGGGCATCAGTTGCTTCAACGGGCACGCCGCGGTCAGCTTCTCGCCGCACAACCAGACGAACTACGCCGTCCACATGGTCGGCGTGCACGCGAACTCCTGCGAGAGCGGCGTGCGCGTGGCCGGCGGCGCGGGGCACTTCTACCGGTCGTCCGTGCGGGGCCTGTACGTGAACGGGGGCGGCGTCGCGCAGGTCGACAATCCGCGCGTCTCCAACCCCGCCATCGGCGCCTGGCTGACGGGCCGCTCGAAGGCGTGTGTCTCCAAGGGCGCGGGCATCCGGTACACGGTGTCGTTCTCGTACCTGCGCTGCGGACTCTGAGACCAGCTCGGGCATAGACGGTACTAGGGTTGCCCGATGGACTCGGGCACGCCCGGCGATGACCCCTCCCCGCCCCCGACAACCCGGCGGGCGCGCGTCGAGGCTCGCCTCGAGGCCGCGCGCGCCCTGCGCGACCGGCTCGAAGCGACGGTCGAGGACCGGCGCCAGGGCCGTGGGCCGGTCGACGCGTTGGCCGAGATCGTCGAGCGGGATCTTGAGGTCGGCGGGGGCATCATGGCCGGGGCGCTGGCCTACCGGCTGTTCGTCTGGCTGTTGCCCCTCGCACTGGTCGTGGTGGGCGGCCTCGGCCTGGTCTCGGAAGCTGCGTCCAGCTCGCCTTCCGACGCCGCGTCGTCGTTCGGCGTGTCCGGCCTGGTGTCGTCATCCGTGGCGAATGCCGCTCGCAGCGGCGCCCGGGTGTATGCGCTGTTGATCGGCGTGCCGCTGCTGATGATCGCGACCCGCAGCGTCCTGCGCACGCTGATCGTGACCCATCGGCTGGCATGGACCGACCTGCGATCGCGGACGCGCAAGCCGACATGGGGCGCGAGCGCGCGGCTGCTGGTCGCGCTGGTCGCGTACTTCCTGATCGCAGGAGTCTCCCACCGGGCCGAGCCGCTCCTCGGCCCGGGCGGGTTCCTGTTGACGATCCTGCTGATGGTGCCCTATGCCGCGCTGTGGCTGGCCGTCGCCGCCGAACTCCCCCGGCGCGACGCGCCCTGGCAGGCGCTGGTGCCGGGGGCGGCGCTGTTCGCCGTCGGCGTCGAGGTGCTGCATCTCGTCACGGAGTTCTACATCGCGCCGCACACGGCGAACCTCGAGGGCACGTACGGCTCGTTGGGCGTCGCCGCGGCGCTGCTGCTCAGTCTGTTCCTGATCAGCCGGCTCGCGGTCAGCGCGGCGATCGTCAACGCCACGCTCTGGGATCGGCGAACGCGCTCGGTCGCCCGACGGGCCGAGCGTCCCGACGCCGGCGGTCGCGCGGCCGAGCCGGAACCGCAGCCGCCCCCGGACTGAGCCGGCCTGGGGGAGCCAGTCGCACCCGCCGGCTCGCCCCCAAACCGGGCGCTATGGTCCGAGGCCGCGCGCCCGTAGCTCAGGGGATAGAGCACCAGACTTCGAATCTGGGTGTCGGAGGTTCGAATCCTCCCGGGCGCATCACCCGGAAACCACGAAACCGGCCAACCACGCCAAAACCGCACGGTTACGCGGGAAACCCGGCATCGGCGATTCCGCCATACGGCGCATAGATGCCGGGTTTGCACGCCGCGTACATACACCGGTGCAACACCGAGACCGGGCGCCGGCACGCCCTCGCCGGCCCGAACTCCCCCGACTCTAGACGCCCTCGCCGGCGACCTTCGAGCGACCGGCCGGCGCCGTCGAAGCGCGCCGCGTCGAACCCCACGCGCAGCGTTCGACCGGCGCACGCCGACGCCCTCGAACACGCCGGGTCGCACCCTGCACATTTGTGCAAGCCGGCGCACAGCCTAGAAACGCGCCGGCGCCGATGGCCGCGGACAAGGCGAGGCCGCCCATGCGGGACGGCCTCAATGCGTCTTCCCAAACGCAACCGCGACCGAAAGGTCGGGTGCCGGCAGCGATCGGCCGCAGGAAACGCGGCCCGGAGCATCGGACCAAGCGTGCGATTGTGGGATATGATACGTTCGCGGTCGCGGAGTCGTTCTGGGCAGGGTCCGATGCGGCGGGGGTAACGCATCGGTCGCGAATGGGAGTGATGTGCCGGGTCGACTCCGCGTTGCGGAATCCAATAGAAGGAGGACGATATGCGGAGGCTCCGGATATTGGTGGCGACGGTGGTCGGCTGTCTGGCGTGGGGGGTTGGGTCGGCCGCGGCGGCGACTCCCTCTCCCTTGTACGACAGCCTGCCGCCCGATGGCACGATTTCGGTTGTGTCGGTCGGCGAGGAGTCCCAACAGTTCAATCAGTTTGGAAACGAGGTGATCCTGACCAAGTCGACGACGGTCGCGAAAATGTCGGTGACTCTGGTCTCCCACGCTTGCCAGACTGGCAACGGAACCGACTGTCACACGGACGTTGGTGCGACGTTCCCGACCCTGTTCGCCCTGAACCTGTATAGGCACAGCACCACCAACCCGAACACGGGCGAAGTGACGCCGGGAACGAAGATCCTGACCTACACAAAGACGGCCAACATCAAGTTCCGGCCGTCCGCCGATCCGACCTGCGGAGATCCGACGCTCTACAGAGGTTCGGATGGCAACTGCTATAGCGGTGTCAAGCAAAACGTTGTGTTCGATTTCCCCAATAGGAAGCTACCCATCGATGTCGTTTGGGGAGTCAGCTTCAACACCGACCACCAGGGTCCGAGCCCAATCGGTGGGACGGGCGCGCCTCAAGATAGTTTGAATTTCGGCCTCACTGCAGCGGTGAAGACAGGACTTAACCGCTCCGACGACTCGGTCTTCTGGGACACAAGCACCCTGGCGCTGTCCTGCGCAGACCCGACCGACGGCAACAGCGGCCCATTCGTCACCGGCGAATTCAACAGGGACGGCCCCTGCGACGGTACGACCAACTCGTGGGCACACCTGATCCCTGGCGCGAAGTTCACGCCGGCCGGCTGACACAACTGCCCGGGTCGGCTCGGAACGGCCGAGCCGACCCGTCGGCCATCTTCGGAGTGGCCGCCGACCGGGCCGAGAATAGAGATCAGCTCAGCGCTTGGCAGAACGGCTCGTTGCCGCCCTCAACCACGGTATGCGGGCCGGCCACCTTGATCACCTCGCCGGTGTCGTCGTTGAAGATGACCAAGCCGGTGTCGTGGATGACGTTCGCGCCCTTCCCGCCGACGCCCATGAACACCTGGCCTGTGGTTCGCCGAATGCCGGTGCGCAGGTCAACTGTCACCGTGTATGAGCCCTTCACACGAACGGTCTTCCCCGTCTCGGAGTTGGTATCCGTCTCGCGTTGCAGGACCTTGGCACGTTCGATGATCGGGTTGCCGTCCGCATCGATGAACGTCGTTGCCGTGATCCGTACAATGCCGGCGAAATCATCGCTGAAACTGCCGCAGTCCACGCTGTCCGAAAACAAGAAGCTGTCGGACTCGCGTTGAGGCGTGGTCGCGCTAGCAGGAGCCGCGACCACCAGCATCATTCCTATCGCGAAACCAACACTGAGGATGGTGCGCCGCAAGGGGAGCCTCCTTGATCGTGTGAAATGACACATTCTCACACACATTCGCCGGGTGCAATCAGTCAGGAGTGCCGAGCCCCAACCGCCGCGCCAACGCGGCGCCATCGGCAGCAACTGCCACGTCACTATCTATCTGGAGAATGAGCCGCCGGCGCGTCCGCGGCTACAAGCGGCAGTTCGCGGCGATCGCGAAACAAGCTCGCGCGTGTCTTCCCGGACTTCTGAACTCGAGGTCTTCGCAGAACGACACCACTTCAACCCGCCACACCGCGCCGAACCTGCGCGGCTCGCCGCGTCGCTGCGACGCGTCTGGCACCGGGCTGAGCGCGCGCATCGTAGAAGCCATCTCATCAACGATCCAGCTCTGATGCCGGGTGCGCTAGCCACTCTTGGGAGGGAGCGTGCGAGCGTACTCGGCGGCCTGATCGACCCATCGGGCGATCGCCACGCCTCGCAATCCCGCCTGCTCGACGTACACCATCGAATGCATCGGCCGGCCGGTGAAGTCCATAGCAGCCACATGCGGCCTGGACAACGCCGCCGCCGCGCCCTCGTCCCCGAGCCGCAACATCAGCCGGTCACCAACCACCCCGGCGCACATGTGGCCATGCAGCATGAAGCACAGCCCGCCGAACATCTTCTGCTCGCGGTAGCCCGGATCAGCCTGCAGCAGCTCGCGCACCCGCTCGGCCAGTAGCTCGTCGTATGCCACCCCGACACCCTGACGGCTTGCCGATCACCGTCGCCAAGGATCACCATTGCAGGTTGCGGCGATCGTCGTGCCCGGCGGAGGATGTCCATCGAGGTCTTGGCTGGCGGCGGTTGCCAGTGGGGCGGTGACGGACGTGGAGACTAGGCGGCTGTGGCCGACACAACCGCCCTTTTCGCCGTTGCGCTCGCGGGCGTGAGTTGTGTCGCCAGCGCCGCCTCCGCCGTGTACTTTCCGCTCACAAGCGAGACTATCGAGCCCGCCACCAAGCGGAGGAGGCAAAGCATCAGTCAGAACACGCCGACCGGCTGGCACTGATGCACAGCAACCTCGAGATGTACTCCCGCTTCCGCGAGACGCGCAACCAGTTCCTGAGGTTCCCGAATCTGCCAAACGGAATGGCGGGACACACCAGCCACGCTTCCGTACGAGATGCTTCGACGCCTGCGAAGGATGGACAGACTCCATCGCCGTGCGCGCGGCAATGAACACCATGCAGGACATCTACTTCCTGCGAAAGGACCGCATCGTCACCGACACTGGCACGTCTGGACAAACACATTCTTCCGCTTCTACTCCAAAATGCCGACCTTCCTCAAAGTGTTCGAGTTCGCCGCCGAAGAAGGGATTGCTGCACCCAGAGTTCGTCGCCTTCTTCCGTCCCCTGATCGACGGCCAATCATTGAGCGACCCCGCCACCCGGGGCTAGATCCGCCACTTGCGGGAGGCTCTCTGCCTGCGCGCGCCGAGGACATCAGGCTGGCGCTCCATCTGTGGGTCACCTCATGGCGTATCCGCTGCCTGCTCCGACAGAGGCACCCGGCGGAACAGCGTCCAGAAGCCGAGGTCGTAGACGGACTTGACGCGCCGGCGATCACGAACGGTGCGCCGATCAGGTTGGCCTGGACGAGCAGGCCGGTGAGCAGCGGGCTGACCGGGCGGACGGCGTAGCGGGCGCTGTTGGTGTAGGCGGCTGCGGCGGTGCGCTCGTCGGGGTCGACGACGGCGACGACGTAGGCCTGGCGGGTCGGGACGTCCATCTGCGAGAGCGCGAAGCGGCCGAGCAGCAGCGCGATCGCGGTCGCCAGGTTCGGCGCGAAGGCGACGGCGGCGAGCAGGAGGTTCGAGGGCAGGTGGGTGAAGACCATCGTGCGGAGCAGGCCGATCCGGCCGGCGAGCCGCACGGCGGCCTGGAACGAGACCGCTTGGAGGATGCCGATCGAGAAGAAGACGAGCGCCGAGCGTCTCGGCGATGGCGCCGTAGCGGCGGGCGAACAGGTAGGCGATGAGGCGTTGCGGGACGAAGCCGCCGCCGAAGCTGTCGAGCGCGAACAGCGCCGCCAGCCGCTGGACGATCGAGCGCGACGCGTGCAGCGGCGGCGCGGCTCGGCCGTCGAGCTCGTGCCCGCGCTCGACGCCGGCTGAGAGGCCGGCGGCGATCGGCAGCGCCGGCAGCGCGAGCGAGCGGGTAGATCGAGCAGCCAGCGCGGCGGACGTCGGCCGAGCGCCAGACGCGACCAGCGCCGCGCCGAGCGAGCCGGCGAGCGTGGCGACCGTGTTGTAGCGGCCGAACAGCCGCGTCGGATCGTGCCCGCCGTCGTGTGCGGGAGCATCGCCTGCTCGAGCGAGGTGAACGGGCCCGGACTCGACGACGTCGGTCGAGACGGTGCCGGTGAGCGCGGCCAGGATCAGCGCCGGCGGCCAGTGGTGAGCGCGAACACCGTGCCCGGCGAGCGCCATCACGACGAGCAGAGCCGGTAGCAGCGGCGCCGGCCGATGCGGTCGCCGTAGCGGCCGAGGAGCGAGCGAGGCGAGGCGCTGCCGACGAGCAGGCGGCGAGGACGAGGCCGACCGCGAGGCCGGAGAGTCCGCGTCGGCGAGCTGACGCCGATCAGGACGCTGCCGGCCCGTAGGCGACGGCGCGCAGGGCCTGGACGCGGATGATCCGCGTCGCATCGGCGACGGCTCGTGGTGGCTGGTCAGCTGGCGGCGACCTGGTGGTGGCACCAGGCGTAGAGGGCGTCGTAGACGGGCAGGCTCCGCGTCGAGCTGCCGTGGTCGTCGGCTTCGAGCAGTGGAAGCCCTCGGCGATGGCCAGCAGGCCCGGGCGACTGGCGGGTGGCGTCGCGGTCGTCGGCGATGTCGGCGCCGTGCACGATCCGCGCCAGCCGCTGCACGGCCGGGTCGCTCGAGGTCGTACTCGTCGATGAGCACCTCGAAGCGTGCAGAGGCCGTCGCGGTGGGTGTAGCGTCGCGCCGGGCGCGTCGAAGGAGTGCGCGCCTTCGCGCTCGGCGACCGTCGAGCACCTGGTCGGCGGGGACGTAGAGGAACTCGGCGTCGGGGTCGATGAACTTGCGGATCAGCCAGGGGCAGGCGATCCGGTCGGTCTTGGGGCGGTCGCGGGTGACCCATTTCATGGCTGCTCCTCTTCGGGCAGCGCCGTGACCGAGGTTGAGGTAGCCGCCGGCGACGTCGTAGCGGGTGATCGGCCGGTAGTCGACCGCCTGGTGCACATCGGAGGCGGTGAGGCGGTCGCGGTCAGGTGTGGCGATCCAGGCGTCGAACACCTCATGCCCGGCCAACGGTGATCACCACGGTGTCGCCCTCACCGTCGGACGGTTCGAGCACGAGCTCGGCGAGGATGCCGTGCGCCTCGCGGACCTCGCGGCCCTCGGCGATCCAGGCCAGGTAGCGCTCGCGCTCCCGGCGGGGACGCTCGACGGTGCGCAGGCAGACGATCATGAGTCGCCTCCTCTGAGTGGTGTAACCAGGGTTGCAGTATGCTCCTCGGGTGGGGACTTCGCAATGGGTGATGCTCGCCTACCGCTTGCCGCGCACACCATCGACGCCGCGCATCGCGCTGTGGCGCAAGCTGCGCCGCCTCGGCGTCGCCCAGATCGTGGACGGCGTCGTAGCACTGCCGGCGACAGCGGACACGCGTGAGCAGTTGGAGTGGCTGGCAGAGGATGTGGTCGAGGCGAACGGCGAGGCGACGATCTGGCTGGCCGAGCCGGCCACGGCGGCCGAGCACCGCCGCCTCGCCGCGTCGATGACCGAGCGGATCGACGCCGAGTACCGCACGATCACAGGCGAGGCGCAGTCGACTGTCGGCCGGCCGGCGACGGAGCGGCGCCGCACCCTCGCTCGGCTGCGGCGAGAGCTCCGCCGGGTCGGCACCCGCCAACACTTCCCCACCGATCAGGCGCAGGTGGCGCGGGACGCGGTGGAGGCCCTGGCAGACGCAGTGGCTTCGGAGGCGGCGGCGTGATCTGGGCGACCCGCCGGCATGTCCACATCGACCGCACCGCCTGCGCGTGGCTGCTGCGCCGCTTCGTCGATCCGGACGCCGAGTTCGTGTTCGTCGACGATCCCGACGAGGTACCGGCGGGCGCGACGCCGTTTGATATGCGCGGCGCGGAGCTCGGCCACCGCGACGGCCGTTGCTCCTTCGAGAACATCCTCATCCGCTACCAAATCGACGATCCCGCGCTTGAGCGGATCGGGCAACTCGTCCACGAGGCGGACATCGCGGATGAGCGCTACGACGCGCCCGAGGCGCCTGGCATCGACGCGCTATTGCGCGGTCTCGCGCTGACCGCGGGCGGTGACCAGCAGCTGATCGACCAGACTGCGCCGCTTTACGACGCGCTCTACAGCCTGTGGAGTGGCACCGGATGGCGGCCAGCGTGACACGCAGCCAGCCACCGCCGCAACCAGAGCCGCTGACGCGGCCGAGCGAGCGGGAGGCGTTCTGGTTCTGGCTGAAGTTGACCAGCGCACAGGTTCCCGTTGGGCGGCCCAAGAGGACGCGAACACCGGTACACCCGGCCGCGGACGCCACTGCTCTGACCCATCCACCACGGTGATCCCGCAAAGGGCGACACGGACACCAGCATCGGGCGCTAAGTCCCACGCCACCCCAGCGTAGGACAGGTAGTCGAGGTCGCAACCCTCCGCCTCTGCTTCTCGCCACGCGTCTTCCAAGCGATCCCCACCTCGCCGATGCCAGAACAGAAACACCCCTTCGACTTCGCAGTACCCCTCATCCGGCTCCCGAACGCGACGCAGGAACCGACGCCTCCAGACCTCAGCAATCCCGGACGTCAGCCACACCTGACAGCCCTCCGTCTTGCTCAAGGTCGGCCATGCTCGGAGTCTGCCACCCTGAACACCGTCGTGCCCTAGGCCAGGTGAGGACAGTGATACTCGGCCCGTGGGCAGGGCGCTGACCCTCACGCTGCTCGTGCTTAGCTACCACTCGGTGGACGCCGGTGCGCGTCGCCTCGTTCGCCACGAATGGTACGTTGCCTGAGGTGCGCGCGTGATCCTCGTCATCGTGGGCATTGCCGCTGGCCTTCTGGTCAGCGATGCGGTCATGAACGGCCTGTCAGCGGGAGCGGTCGGAATCGTTGTGGCCACGGTGGTGATCTGGATCATCCACGGAGTATTGGCCATCTGGGTGGCGGCTCCAGTGCTTCTCCACCGCAACTCCAAGATTCTCGCCTGGCTGATCGATCTTGCGGCGATCGCGGTCTCGTTGATCGTGGCCAATGTTGCCCTCAAGGATCTCACGATCGCCGGGGCGAACACCTATGCCTTCGCGACTTTGATCATCTTTACTACGAGCAACATTGCAGCGTTCGCGACCGAGATCGGAGATCAGAAACAGGCTTAGTCCGAACCACAGCAGCCCGCTTGTGTGGCCGTGGCGCGAGTAACCACGCCCATGCTCGCACCATCGCCAGGCCGGCGTACTCGACCCGGTTGCCTGTCACTCTTCCCGAAATCCCTCCACAAACTGCCAATCGCGATACGCGCGGCGTAGGAGAGGCGCATGGCCGTCCCAGTCGGCCGCTGATAGAGGCGCGGGCGGGTCGAGGGTGATTCGGGCCTCTCGGATCGAGAAGCCCCAGCGAAATCCGAGGATCGCGCGAATCTCTTGCGGCGGCGCAGAGAACCTCGTGATGAACGAGAGAAAACTGTGCGCCACCCAATCCATTGAGCCGCGAGAGGTTCGCGAGGGCGCGTCAAAGAGCGTTGGACAGAGCCCGAAGAATCCAAAGGGATGTGGGACATCTCCTAAGGGCGTGAATGGATCCATCTCGAACTCGTCGGGGCCGCGCGCTCCGTCGGTCGAACGAACGACCTGAATCCACCCAAATGCGGCGTTGTATCCGCGTCCTGCATAACGCACCTCAGCGGTGCAGGTGGGAAACCCGAGAGAGACCTGGGACAAGCCCAGCGTGTTGGGGTCTAGGTTGTGTTCGACGGCAACCTCCACTGTGCCAGGAAGGCCGCGCAGGCGGAACTCAATGTTCACCCCGTACAGCGTATGTGTTCTGAGTCGGTCGAGCATGGCCATGGCCAGACCGGCATTGTCGACGGTCGCCTGGCCGCGTTCGGCGGGAACCCGAGTACCGTAATTCTCGTTCTCTGGGCAGGCCCATGGTCCTTCGTCTCGTGTGAGCGGCCCTATGCGTGCGCGCGTGTAGGGAGCTCGGGTCGACTGTGCCAGGCTACGCACCCCCACCCCCCGCTGCAGGAGCCGAGGCGGAGGATGGGGTTCCTTCGCGTCGTCTGAGCCGTCCCATGCGTGCGCGCGTGCAGAGATCGGGGCGACCGTGCCAGGCTCCGCACTCTCACCCCCGCGGTGAGAGTCGTCGCGGGGTATGGGGGCCCGATGCCGCGTTGCGCCGGTGTTAGCCACCTGTGTTGCCCTCTCTTAATCGTGCCGCAAATGGCGACTGTTGTGAAGACCCAGCCCACCGTTGAGCCCTTCCTCAGAAAGGGAGGGCTCAACTGCGCGAAGCGGAGCTAAGCTCGCCGCTCATCCCATCACCCGCTCCGCTGCGAGGCGGTCGGCGAGGTGCGCGAGCGCGCAGCGCGTACGGGTCTTGACCGTGCCCAGCGGCGCGCCCAGCCGTGCGGCCACCTCGCTCTGTGAGAGGCCATCGAAGTAGGCCAACTCGATCACCTCCCGCTCGTGATCGGGAAGCCCGTCGACCGCCGCATGGACGCGGAAGGCCTCTTCGGCCGCCGAGGCCCGCTCGTCGGGGCCGGGCCCGTCATCCGGCAGATCGGGTACCTCCCACCGGCTCGGGGCCGCGCGCGAACGCATCGCGTCGATGGCGGCGTTGCGGGCGATCGCGAACAGCCAGCCCGCGGCCGGCCCCCGCTGGCGGCGGTATCCGGCGGCCGCCCGCCAGACGTTGGTGAACGCATGCTGGACGACGTCCTCGCCGTGAGCACAGTCGCCGATCAGACGGACTACGACCGCGTACACAGCCCTACCGTAGCGCCCGTAGAACTCGTCGAAGGCCGCCTCGTCCCGCCGCTCGGCCACCAGCTCGAGCAGATCCTCGTCGCTGCGCGAGGATAGCTGCACGGCACCGAGCGGTGAGGCTCGCCGAGGCTGCTGCTCCATCACCGCGCCGGCCATCGCGCCGCATACGGCTCGGGGTGGTCCGGTTTCTCGGTGAGTACAGGCGTTGTGTCGAATCGGGGTCTTCATCCCGGATGTCTCCCTCTCTGAGCCCAGAGCGTGGTGGGTCGGCTTCATGTAGTGCCGATGGTCACCGAGGGGACGTCCGCTCGCAATGGGGTGACCCCCCTGCCTTTTCCCCTGACCACTACACGTGCCAGGGTTTGCTGTGGCCCTGGCTTGCGAACTCGGCAGCGCCGCGGGCCCGGAGTCGTCTCCCCGGGCCCGCAGCTGTGGAGCGACGGCAGCGGGTCGTGAACGTCTGGTCGGCGCCGGTGAAGGTGCCGAAATCGGACTGGACGCTGACGCGGTAGTGGAACGTCGTTCCGCCGGGTAGGCCTGACACCGCCTGGGAGACGCTTTGCACCGTTACCGCAGGCCCGATGCGGACGACCGGTGTCCGCGCATTCGGTGGTCAGGCCGAACTGGAAGCTGACATTGACCACGGCCCCGCCGGGGTCGACCCGGCCGTGCAGCGTGGCGTCGCTTGCGGTCACAGCGGTGGCCGGGTTGGTCGTGACGCGCTGTTGCGGGTGGGATCGATGCTCAGCGTCGGATCGCCCGCGGCCGACGTGAGCGATGTGGCTCAGCCGCTTGATGCTGGTCTGCTGGGACAGAAGCTGTTCACGGACGTGCCGCTGCCTGGGGTGACACCAGCGCAGGTTGCGTCGCCGGAGATGCCCCGTGACACGAAGATCTGGAACTTGGCCGCCCGTCGCAGCGCCGTCAGGCCGCGCCCAGCGCGGCCAGTGGTCGTCTGAATCGGTACACGATTGTCCCCTGTATGTGATGAGCGTGTCCCGTACGACACGGGGCACCCGGTCTGCCTGATTCAGCGCCCCCGGGTATGTGCGATACATCCTCGCCAGGCCCACGCCCGGCCCGCATTGGGGTCGACCCCCGAAGTACCCCCAATCTGCCTAGGAGCTCGCGACCGTGAGGGCCCGGGCGATCTGGGTGCGCGATCCGATGTCGAGCTTTCGAAAGACGCTTCGCAGATGGTTCTCGATCGTCTTCTCGGTGACGAAGAGCGCCTGGGCGACCTCGCGGTTCGTCATGCCCTCGGCGGCCATCCGGGCCACACGTGATTCGCTGGCGGTGAGCTTGCTGCGGCTCTCGATCGGATTGCGCCGCGGCCGTGCGCCCGCGGCGATCAGTTCCTCGTGAGCGCGGCGGGCGACCGAATCGGCCTGGCAGGCAAGCGCTAGGTCGAGCGCCTCGGCCAGCATCGAGCGCGCCTCCGCCCGACGTCCGACCCGTCGCTGCGCGCTTCCCAGGGCGAGCATCGCGTACGCCAGTTCCAACCGGCCAGGCGACGTCTCCAGCACCGCAACCGCCTCCTCGAGCGGCGGGATGGCGTCGTCGCCTTGGTGAAGCAGGCTGGCTGCGCGGAGCGCAGCGCCCAGCGGCCGCGGCGCGCCGAACGCCCGACAGCGAACCAGCTGTTCGTCGATCAGCTTCCGCGCTTCGTCCTCGCGGCCGGCTGCCAGGAGCAGGGGTACCGCGTCCGACCGCCAGTCCGAGACGGCGGGCGTGAGTATGCCCCACTCGCGTTCGAGGCGGCCGCACATGGCGTACTCCTCCAGCGCCTGTGCCCGGCGGCCGTGCGCCGCGTTGAGCCGGCCCTTGGTCTCGTGATGGCTGATCGCGCCGATGGTGATGCCACGATCGGCGTCCAGACCGGCGCTGCGCCAGGTCTCGCTGGCCTCGTCGAGCTGGCCGCGGGCGATCTGGGCGTCAACGAGTGCCAGGGCGCCGTAGGGAATGCCGCGGAGCGTGATCCCGGTGAGCGCATTCGCGGCGTCCGCCTCTGCTTCGGCTAGCGCACCGCGAAGCCACCAGGTCATCGCTCGCATGTGGCTCGCCACCGAGTATGCCGGCGCGGCGCCGCGCCGGCGCGACCAGGCGATCACGTCGGTAAAGATCGCGGTGGCCTCCTCGAGCATCTCGCCCAGCATCAGTACCGTGGGCACCATCCAGAACGACGCCGCGTCCGGCCCCGGGTCGTCGATCAGGCCGCCGTCTCCGAGAATGCGCAGCGCGATGACGCGCACCTCCTGTTGCGTGCCGGTCATCACGGCATCGAGCGCGGCGTGGGCAAGGCCGATGCGCGCCCGCGGCGAACTGAGCGGTCCGGAGGCCGGCTCGAACGGCGTCGGCAGGGTCGGGAGGCTGCGCCAGGCCTCGAGGCTGCTGGCCGCCGTGAAACACCGGGTCCCCTGCAGGAACAGCCCCAGCTCACGCTCGGACTCCGGCAGGGCCTGGATTGCCTCGGTCAAGGCTCGCACGGCCTCGGCCGGTCGATCTGTGAGAGTGAGCGCCGTGCCCAGCTCGGCGGCAGCAGCCGCTCGTACCGTCACGCTCACGGGCATCCTGCCGGCGCCGGACAGATTCTCGACCGCGGTGCCGATATCACCGGCGGCGAGCGCGCTCGAGCCGAGCTCGAGTGTCAGCTCGGGCGACAGGGTTGCGTCCGGTGGCTCTGCCAGTGCGCGTCGGAGGTACGTCGCGGCCACATCCGCCGCGCCACGCTGGCGAGCCGTTCGAGCCGCCAGCCTGAGCACGTCCACAGTCTGAGGGTCACCTCGCGGCCCCGACGCAAGCAGATGCACGGCCACCCGATCGGGCTCGGCGCCTGCGGCCAACTGCAGTGCAGCCGCGCGGCCGTGCCACTGCATACGCTCGCCCAGCCCGAGCTCCCCGTAGACCGCTGCCCGCACCAGCGGGTGTTCGAACATGAGCGGTAGCCCCGACTGCATGATCGCCGCCGAGGTGAGGTCGTCGGCGGCTCGCTCCGCCACCTCGTCGTCCAGCTCCGCCAACCGGGCCGCCATACGCGGCTCCGCTGCGCCGCCGAGCACCGCGACGGCGCGGGCCAGCCACGTGCACTCCTCGGGCAGGCCTCGCAGGCGCGCACGCACCGAGCGATCGACACCGACCGATCGCAGCCCATCAGCAAGCGGGGCGTTGGCCGCCCTCGGCTCGATCTCGCGGCGCACCAGCTCGCCGACCAACTCATTGACCAGGAACCCGTTGCCGCCGGTGGCGTCATAACAGGCGGCCAGGAACTCGGCATCGGCGCCGTGCAGCGTCTGCGCGACCAGACCCGCCACCGCCGCCTCAGAAAGGGGTGCCGGCCGCACGGCAGACGCGCCGGCCAGCGTGCACAGGTCGTCGATCGCCTCCTGGACTTCGCCGGGCTCGTTCGAGCGCGAGGTCACAACCATCGCCAGTCTGAGCCCGTCGGCTCGGCGCGCGACGTACGGCAACCAGCGCAGGGACGGCCCGTCGCACCAGTGCGCGTCGTCGATCAACAGCAGCAGCGGCCTCTGCGCGGCGGCGTTGGCCGTGAACCAATAGAGGCCGTGCAGCGCCGTCAGCGGCGGCTCGAACGCGGCGTTGGTCTGGATCTGCGACAGGACTGGGCCGGCGAGTGCTCCAGCCCCCGCCAATAAGGCTTCGCGCTCCTCCTCGTCGGCGGCGGCAAGCAGCGGCTCGAGCAGCTGCCGCACAATCCCGAACGGGAATGCCTGCTCGAGGTCCGATCCGCGTGCCGTCAGCACGCAGAAGTCATCGGCGGACTCCCGGGCCTCGATCAGCAGCCGTGACTTGCCGATGCCTGGCGGCCCTTCGATGACCAGCGCGCCGCCGCTTCCGGCTCGTGCGTTAGCAAGCAAACGGCCGAGCGTCTCTAACTCGCGCTCGCGCTCGATGAGCGATGCGGCGCGTACGGCCACGGTGAGATCATAGGCGGTCGTGGCTCTTGTTGCTTGCTGGATCAGGCTTGAGGAGCGGGAGCCAGGGGGAGCGTGATGGTGACGCCCTGCTCTTCAACATCGCGTGCTGCGAGAGCCTCGCGGGCCGCTCGGCCGACGCGATCGGGCATCTGCGGCGCGCGATCGAGCTCGACAGCCAGCTTCGCACGTGGGTCGCCAGCGACTCGGACTTCGACCCGATTCGTGACGAGCCCGGGTTCAGCGGGCTGTTGGTCGGCCCTTGATTAGACGAGGCGCGGGTGCAGCGTGCACGAAGCGATGAGGGTGGTGCCGAAACGGTTTCGTACCCTGACGTGGTCGCCTGACTGGAGTCTTGGCACGTATTGCCCCTTCGATTGGTAGCGCACGAGCTGCGCGGTACCCTGACTCCCAACGCGCATAAACCCAAGCTTGTGGCCCGCGGCGAAGACCGTGAGCAACTTTCCGGTGAGCTTGCCGGGGGCATTCCGCAGGCTCAGAGAGAAGTGGCGATCCTGCTCAGTCTTGGTGAACGGCCCAAACCCGACGCCTCCGCGGATCGCCGGGTAGACGCTGCTGCCACGAAGCGTTCCACTGAGAATGGGATGCCCGGTGATCGACGGAGATAGGCGCTGGGCCGATGACGCCGGCACGCCAACCAGCACGCCTGCGATCGCTGCGGTAAGAACGTACACAACCAGGCGTAGCCGCATGAAAGCTCTCCGTAAGCCGGCGATGACTGCCAACCACTATCCAGCATCCTGGGTTCGTCTGCACCGCGGCGACGGCGACCGGCCTAGCCGCCCCGACTCCTGCGTCGCCGGACCAGAACGCAGAAATTTCCTCACCGGCCGCAACACGACGACCCGCGGGCATCGATGGCACGAGCACGCGACGGAACACGGCAACATCCTCGTCCTCGGCCGCGTCTGCGCTAGGTGCGGCCGGCAAGAAACAGCGGCGATCCGAGGAAAGGACGACCTGGTTGACGGTGGTTCGCAAACGGCTGCGAGCTCGTCAGTTGACCGCCAAGTCGAGAGCCTGTAACCTGCGCATCCTTGCAATCGGACTGTGGGTGGCTCCCGTGTTTGTTGCGAGAACGAGGCGTGGCGCACCCCCTCTCCGGGCGCGC
Organism: uncultured Actinomycetes bacterium; assembly: GCA_963809205.1. Classification (GTDB taxonomy): domain Bacteria; phylum Actinomycetota; class Thermoleophilia; order Gaiellales; family JAICJC01; genus DATLLN01. Next base: position 101,194 of record CAWEIS010000028.1, read on the forward strand.
CCCAGTAGGCGCGTGCACAGGCAGGGCGCGCCTACTTCGACCAGCGTCCGGCCGGTACACACTTCCGTGCCGGTCGGGCGCCTACGACTCGCAATGGGGCAAACGAGCGTTTGCATCGTTGGCGAGGTTGGGTACGATCTCAAGCTGGCGGCCCGGATTTCCCCCGCGCCGCGAGTGCTCCATCCATCGGGTTCTCGCAGGTGTTGCCTGCCAGATGACGGGGTCGTCCGGGCCGCTCCCTCGGATGCCGGTTTCGACCCACACACTCCCGTCGGCGGGCGCAACCCATTCGACCCTGACCACATCAGCTCCACGTGGGCGGGGGTTGACCCCGCCCGCTTATGACCCGGCAGGTTCCGGGCCGCCAGTTCGCCGCAGTGCAGACAGACCGCCTCACCAGTCATCTTGGGCTCTTTCATTTTGATGTGGACTCGGTACCGGTTCGGTCGTTCTGGTGATCTCATACGGGCCTGCCGCAGTGCTTGCAGGTGATTTGTCCGGGTGGTCTCCGACCTCGGCCCTCGCCACTGACTGGCGGAATCACTCGCGCCATTTTTACGCATTCTTCTCCGCGTAACATGCTGACAGTGTTCGGCACCGGCGGCTTCGAGAAACTGGTCGCGTTCAAGGCTGCTCTCGTCGCGCAACTGTCAAAGCACGACCTCGATGTGCCTGACTGGGTCGAGGCTTTGGGGAAGCCCAGCTGAGGCGTTTGCCGCCGTCCGAAGCAACCTGACTGGCTTGTCCCCAAACTCGACGCTTTTCTAGGGCTCCGCGCGCCGGGTCGGGTCGTGCTCAGGTGGCGCCGACCTGTTGGCCTCCGCGCAGCGCCGCCGATACGCTCGTGACCGACACGCCTGGTCGTGATGACGCTGCCTATCACGCGCCGCGTGGCGAATCGTTTGGGCAGCCGGCGGGGGGTGCTAACGATCGGCGGGTGCGGGTAGACTTGGGGTTGTCTCCTACGTCGGCTGTTGAGACTGATGGCCGCCTCTAGTGGGGGCCGTCTTTGCGTCTGAGGGCGCCGGTTCGTGTGCGGTGCTGTCGTTCGGACGCCCGCTTGCGCTCCGCCTTGCTACCGCGTCGTTCTCTGGGTTGGGCTTGACAATCCAGGAACCCGCTTCACGATTAGTAGGCATGACTAGCACGCAGACTCAGGCCATCAGCATCAGCGCGGCGCGGGTTGTCGCAGGCGACGTGGTGACCCGGGACGAGGAACGACGTATCGTCGCAATGGTCGAGTGGTACCACCGCACGCAGCGGCGATTTACCTATACCGACGGGAGCAAGTCCTACCACTCGATGAGTCAGCGGGTCACCGTCGAGCGGCCGATCAGCGCGGCGGCGGATCGGTCAGCGGCGTGTGCCGAGTCGCTGGATCGATCCCTCTAGGTCGCGCAGCCTGCGCTGGACGTCGCGCAGGCCAGCCAGTAGCTCAGCGTCGTCCCGCTGATGTCTACCTCCGTTGCCGTGATTTGCTGGGCGACGTGTTCGCCGACGAACCGCTGGGCTATGGCGACGGTCAGGAGCGTTGCGACGATCGACGCAGCCGAGCCGGCAGGGCTAGCGGGTTTCGCTCGCTTTGTTCGTCGGCGATGGTGTAGAGGTCGGCGCGGGTCTTGACGTCGGCGCAGGCGTCGCAGAGTAGCCACAGGTTGCCCATCTCGGTCAGGCCGCCCTGGAGTAGCGGCCGGCGGTGGTTCACTTGGCCGGTCAGGGGGAGGATGCGGCTGCCGCAGACTTCGCAGTGGTGGCGGGCGCGTCGGCGGACGTCCCGCCGCAGCCGGCGGTAGACGGCAGGCGGTGGGACGAGCTGGCGGCCGGTTTCCTCCGACCCTGCCCAGGGTGCGGGCGAATGCCCCCGGCACCGGCCCCCACCCGGTATGGATGGTTCGGTGCACCCAGCGACCAGGCACACACCCGCGGCTCGTTGGCTGAGGTCGCGGCGTACCGCATCGCGATCGGATGCGCCTGTCATTTGCATGTTCCACTTCAGACTCATACTTGAGTAACTCTTTCGTTGACGAATAGCGTGATTCCTCGCGCGGCCAAGCGCGCTGGCGTGAATCCGAAGCCAGCGGCCGAAGCCGTCGCCGAAGAGAGGTCGATGTAGTGCCCACGCCCTTGCTGGCCGTCCGTTGGAACGGATCTCCGTTAACGGAGAGGCCAAATCGATCGAGCTGCCCATCCAGGGAGGACGACCAACTCCACAAGCATAGCCTGCGCGCTATTGAAGGACGATTGGGCCCCAGAAAAGTAGTTGCCCCCGGCAACGGGTCGGTGTACGCGTCAGGTGTGGCCAGGCGGCGCGGCTGCTCGACTGCTCGCCGAACATGGTGCGGATGCGGGCGAAGCGCGGTCGGCTCGACGCCGCTATTCGGCCGCGGTGCCTACGTCACGCGGGAGAGCGTCTGCCGACTCATCGGGGAGCCGTGGTCACAGCCGCTCTCGCCGGAGCCGAGGTGGCGGCGCGCCGAGGGGCGCTATAGCTGTTCATGTGGGTAGGCCGAGGGCGTGGAGGTGGGCGGCGAGGCCCCAGATGCCGTCGCCGTGGTTGACGCGGACTCGGTCGAGGCTGTAGGGGGTGAGTGGCGTTGCGCGCCCGAACTCTGTGGTGGTGGCCGCCAGGTAGCCGGCTGCGTGGACAGCCGAGATGACGCGACTGTCGTAGATTCCTGCGGGGTAGCAGAAGAATCTGGCTGGTACGGCGAACGAGGAGCGAAGCCAGGCGCGGGAACCGGCGACCTCGATCCACAGGCGCGATTGGGAGAGGCTGGTGAGTGCGGGGTGGGTCAGCGTGTGTGAGTCGATCTCCCAGTCTGATGCGATCAGTCCGCGGATCTTCTTCGTGCTGAGGCTCCAGCTGCCCTGGTTGACGTGGGTGCGGATGAGGTTGAGCGTCCCGGCCCAGCCGTGCCTGGCGAGGATTGGGCGAGCCGCCCAGTAGTGGCCGGCGAAGCCATCGTCGAAGGAGATGACGATCGGCCGGCTGGGCAGGGATGCGCCGTGCCAGTAGTCCCAGGCTTGTTGCAGTGAGATGACGTGGTAGCCGCGGCTGGCAAGGAAGTTCATCTGTCGGGCGAAGGTCTTCGGCGCGACCCACAGCTGCAGGTTGGGGACGCCAGGTGGAGCAACGGCGATCACGTGGTACATCAGGATCGGAATCGCCATGCGGTGCGTCGCCACCATCGGGTGAGTGCATCGAACGCGGTAGTCCGTGGGGTCGCCGCTGCAGATGTTGAGGCCGATGCCGCCGTCCAGCCGGTCAAACGGCGCGTGATCGCCGGCCATCAGGTGGTCGCTCCACGGCCCGCCGTAGAGTCGGTCACGGCCGACACCTCCCACCAGCAGGTCGCGGCCACTATCGCCCCACATCCGGTCTGCGCCGTGGCCTGCGAGCAGTTGATCGTTGCCAGACCCTCCGAGCAGGGCATCGTTGCCGTCTCCGCCACGCAAGACGTCGTCCCCACCGTGGCCGACCAATCGGTCGTTGCCGCCGAGACCACAAATCGCGTCCGCGTGGTCTGTCCCGACCAGCAGGTCGTCTCCCGGCGTCCCAACGATCGTGCAGTACGCAAGACGCCGAGCAGCCACCCGATGCCCGGCCGACACAGCGCGACCCGCAGGTCTGCCACTCCCCCTCGCAGAGAGGAGCACGATCCCGAACAAAACAGCGATCGTGCAGGCCAGCCAGCGTGCCATACCCTCATCGTAGGGTCTTGTGGCAAGTATTACAAGACACAAAATTCCTGAATCTCAGGGGGTCCAACCGCGCCTTCGCCTGGCATCCCCGAGGCAGCCGCGCGAGTTGCGGTGTCGTCCGGGAATTGTTGTACTAGTTGTCACGATGTCAGCTTCGGCAGGTCGGCGCGTTCCGTCCGCGGACTTCTTCTCCGAGGTCGAGTTCGTGTGGCAGGAGACCGTGGCACCGCCTGCGATGGATGGTGGCTCGGTGGTCAGCGCCGCCGAGTCCCGCCGCTCACCCGTCCAGCGTCGGCGAAGGCCCCCTCCGCTGACGCTGGTTCGGCGATGGGCGAGCGCGCTTCTGCTCGTCGCCGGCGCGATCATTCTGATCGGCCGCCAGCTCACCGCACCGAACGCCGGCTGGGCGCCGCTGCCGCTGCCGGTCCCGATGCAGGGACACAACGGCGACGAGACCGGGCGGGGCGCAGGTCCGAGTTCCTCCGGTGCGCGGGATGCAGCGTCGATCACCGCCGCCGGTGCCGCTGCGAGGTCCGGCCTCAGTGCCGCTGTGCACGCGGGAACCGTGCGGCCTTCCGAGGCCGCTGCCGCCGCGAAGGTGATCTCGAGGGCGGAGGCGAAACTGGCGGCCGACGGCACGGCATCGGGGGGCGATCTTGGCACCGCCCTGGCGGAGGTTGCGGCACAGGCACCGGCGTACACGAGTCCCCGCGTCCATGTGCTGTTCCCCCAGCTGGCGGTGAACCTCGACCGTCGACCCCCTGCAGTTGGTTCGACTGATATCACCGGCCCGGATGGCACCGTCTACCGCTACATGGCCGGGCACGGCTACGTCTTTCACCCGCTGGCGGACTTCGGTCGCCTGAACCGGTACGTCGCCCAGAGCAACAACCTGAAGGCCAGGCAGCTGGCCGACGCGTTGCTGGCACGCGCAGTGAAACAGCGCCAGGCGCTGGTGTGGGAGTACTACTTCCCGTTCGACGGCGGGCCGTCGCGCTGGACTTCCGGGTTCGCCCAGGCGGTGGCGGCCGACGCACTGTACCGAGCCGGGCTGCTGCTGCACGACGACAGTCTGAGGACGGCGGCCCACGCGGCCTTCGCCGGTCTGGCCACGGGGTTGACGAGGCCTGCCGGGGGCGGCAAATGGGTGGTGGAGTACAGCAACAGCGACATCCTGGTGCTGAACGCACACCTCGAGAGCCTGCTCGCCTTGCAACGGTACGCGAAGCAGAGCGGCGACCCCGACGCGGCGGCATTGGCACAACAGTTCAACCACGCCGCACACGCCTTGCTGCCCAGCTTCGATACCGGCTGCTGGTCGCGCTACTCCCTCAACGGCCAGCCCGCCTCCGCCGGCTACCACAGCTACCACGTGGAGTTGCTGCGACGACTCTACGCCACCACGCACGACCCCCTGTGGCAACAGACCGCTGCCCGCTGGGACGGCTACCAGCGCAACCCGTCCTGCTGAATGCCGCTCATGTGTGGTCGTCCGGTCGTCCCACGGCCGCAGTAGGTTCCTCGGTCGTGGGCTCCGGACGATCCGCTCGATACGGCGAATGACGTCCGGCGCGTCCGTCACCGCCCAGAAGCGTGGAACGAGTTCCGAGGGTGTTGCTCGTCCAACCGCGATCCGAAGGACGGTTCCTGCGGCTCGTGTGGGACCTTGGACGTCATCGGCTCGCTGAACCGAGTGACGCCGCCTCCACCGCGCAACGCCGGCGGCGCTGGACTCGTGCGCCGCCGGTGCGACTGCGCGACGCGCTCGCGGGGCTGGCACCGAACCAGGCGCGTCGTATGGTCTAGACTGAGCGCGGTGCGGGGAGCCTTCGGACGCGCTTATGCATGAGCCATCACCCCGAGTGTTCTCCCGGCAGCTCTCCTTGGCCGCCGCCCTCTGCGCAGTGATCCTGGTGGGTGCGCTGCTCAACTGGTACAGGGGGTACCGTCCTGCGCCGATCGCGGCCGCGGCTCCATCGCAGAAGCCTGATGTCGTCTACATCCTGACCGACGATCAGTTCTACCGGACGCTCTGGGCAATGCCGAAGCTGCGGGCGCAGCTCGTGCAGAAGGGCGTGCGGTTCACCAACGTGTTCGCGTCGAACCCGCTGTGCGCGCCATCACGCGCCAGCATCCTGACGGGCCAGTACTCACATACCACCGGTCTGTATGACAACCGCTCGTCAAGCTACGGCTCCGCGGACACGTTCCACGAGTCAGGCTACGAGCGCCAGACTATGGCCACATGGTTTCACGCCGCCGGTTACCGCACTGCGATCGTCGGCAAGTATGTCAACGGCTTCGCGTGCCGTTGGGTGCCACCGAACTGGGATGTTTCGGACATCGGTCCGGGGTATTTCGGCCCGACGTTGTGCGAGAACGGCACCGAGCACCAGTACCCGTCCACCACATACTCGACGGCCCTGTTCGGCAGTCAGGCGGTCGACTTCATCGACGGGACGCCGCAGTCGACGCCCCTGTTCCTGTACCTGACGCCGTACGCACCGCATGCCAACGCCCCGCCTGAGCCCAGGTACAAGCACCTTCCGGTTGACCCCTTCCGCTTCTGGCCGCGCCCGAACTTCAATGAGGCGAACGTATCCGACAAGCCATCATTCCTCCGCAGGATCCCGACGCTCAGCGCTCCGGGGCGGTGGCAGGTGAACTGGCTGCGCCGCCGGCAGTATCGGACGTTGCGGTCGGTGGACGACATGATCGGCCGAGTGACTGCCGCACTTGCCCGCCGCGGTACTCTGGGCAATACCATCATCGTATTTATGAGCGACAACGGTCAGATGTGGGGCTCCCATCGGATGACCGCAGCGACGAAGCGCGTCGCATATGACGAATCACTGCGATTGCCGCTGGTCGTGCGCTGGGACGGGCGCGTGCCCGCAGACGTCGTGGCCCGGCAGCTGGTTGGCAACATCGATGTCGCTCCGACCCTCGCCGCACTCGCCGGCGTGCCGGTGCCGACGAGGACGGACGGCGTCAGCTTCGCGCCGATCATCAAGCGGCCGAGTGGCCCGCCGGTGCGCACGAGCCTGTTGCTGGAGCAGGCGGCGAGCCGGTCGACTCCCAGCGATCGCGTGTACACGCCGAACTACTGCGGCCTGCGAACGCCGGGCTACACTTTCGTCCACTACGCGGGCGGCGCCGAGGAACTGTACAACGACGTCAGGGATCCGTACCAGCTCTCGAATCTCGCCGGGAGTCCAGCTTGGCAGGGTCCGCTCGGAAACCTCCGCACGATGACCGAATCGCTCTGCACGCCAACCCCGCCTGATTTCGGCTGGGGCTAGCCGACGACACGGAAAGGGATCTCGACATCGACTCCCCACCGGCCTGAGGGCGGCGGCTGTCGCGAAGGGATGTCGATGGCGGTCCCCACCAATCGGCCACACCGACCACGCCGGCTACCATCGGCAAACGGCTATGTCCGCAGCCGCCGCCACCGGCGAATCGGTATGAGTACGCCAGGGTGGGTGAGCTGGTGCACCTGGACATCAAGCAGCTGGGGCGCTTCTGGCAGGTCGGCAAGCGCGTCCACAAGGACGGCATCCAACGCAGCTGCTGCGCCGGGCGGACGTATGCCCACGTCGTGACGCTAGGCGGCGATGCCGAGCTCGCGGCCGAGGGCGGGGCCGGCGGTCCGGGCGGCGCCCAGTGGCGGGTAGCCGAGCGCGTCTTCGATCGCCCGCAGCAGGTCGTAGTGCGTGAACGGCCGGCCCAGCACCGACCCCCGCCGGGTGTAGGGCGAGAGCGCGACCATCGGCACATGGTTGGTTAGTGGCAGGATGTGGTGCCGGAGTCGACGATGGTGCCGTCGGTGGCGATGAACTGGTAGTCGTAGCTGGTTGGGTGAAGGACGAGCCGCAAGACGCCGTAGCGACGAGCCGGATCGACCTTCTCGACCATCGCAAACGTGCTCAGCACCAGCCCGCGACTCTTGCCGCCTGTGCCGGCGATGAACTGGCGCACCCCGCGGCCGGGGTCGATCACGCCGGCCGAGGTCATTTCCGCAAACCGGGCGTAGGCGTGCTTGTGACCGTTCAGCACGAGCTCTGCGTTATGGGAGTAGAGCAGATCCCAGAACGGGCCGGTCTGGCCGTTGGGGCCATTCTTCTTGCCGGTGAACCGCGGCCGGTGCCAGTAGGCCAGGGTGCACTGGGCGTTGCTGTTGTCAAGGTCATTCTTCAGCCACGTCGTCTGCGCCGAGTTGACGTCACACGACACGAAGCCGCATTCACTGTTCAGCGAGATCAAATGCCAGGTACCAAGGTTCCAGCTGTAATACCCATTGCCGCTCGGGCCGGCCACGCGCGATCCCCAGTACTGGAAGTAGCCTAAGCCCTGGCCCGGGCACGGGTGCCCCCACGGATCGTTGCGTGTCTGGTACTCATGGTTGCCCAGGGTCGGCCACGTCATCGCCGCCACTCGCCCCCACGTCGGGTCATAGGAGGCCAGGAAGTCGTTGTAGCTCCCACACTCGTACTGCAGATCGCCCAGCGCGAGCACATTGTCGACCGCCGTATCCCCGAGGATCAGATCGCTCGTGGCACGCATCCCGCAGGTCTTGTTGAAGCGCGCGTCAAACGGGCTGCAAGCGATGTCTCCGGCCGCCTCCACCACCGGATCACCGCTCACTGGATCCGTCGCATGCGCGCTGCCTACGCCCACCACACAAGCGAAACACGAGGCCAAGACAAGAACCGCCGCAAACCGCCGCGACCAGCGAGATCCCACAAGTATCGGTGCCTCCTCCTTCTCACCCCGTCGGAAGCCAAGTTGCCGAAGCCACCAGGCTACACCACCCGCAGATCCTTGCCAAGCGCACCGAGCGCAAGACAGCTGCCGCCTGGCGTGCCCTAGCGCGACGCTGCCGTCGAGGCGGGGTGCGATCGTCATCGCCTGCGGCCTTCGGTGGGCGCGGTGCTTGACGCTGTAGCCGCGTCCTGGGGACACCGTTGACGCGCGGGATGAGTTGCAGGCCAGCGTCAACGAACTCGAACAACACCCCGCCGCCGACTCGAACGTTGGTGGTGGGAGCGAGAGCGCGCCACATCTAGCCCGCGATCGCGGTCGCTCGTAAGCTTGTGTGGGTGACCCGGCGTGGACTCTCCCGTGACGGCCGGGTCACCCGTCGGCGATATTCGCTCGGGAGCAGGTCGCCGACACCTCGCGCCGGGGCGGGCGACTCCACCCCCTCGTCCGCCCTAGCCGGCGCGGTCGTCCTGAGAGTCTAGTCCGGGTTCGACCGCGGATTCTACGTACATACTGCGCCTATCCCTAGCCGTGGCCTAGCCGCAGGTGCCTATTCGCCGGTTGGCGGCTCGACGCTCGCGCAGACCTGGCGGATCCCCGCCACCCTCGTAGTATAGGTAAAACATGTCGATACAGCATTCTGATATTCGTCGCCTATTCGAGGAGTGGCCGGCAGCGGTCGTCTTGTTTCGCCCCGAATCGGGTGTACGGTTCGCCTATGGCGGAACGACCTGAGGATCAGGTCGCCGAGTCGGATGGCTCCGAGGAGTACGTTCCTCACGAGCGCGAGGAGTTCCGCGCGCTGGCCGAGCGCGCTCGGCACGACGACAACGACTCCGACGACGACGAGTAAGCGCGGCGTCGCCGCGGAGGCACGGGATCGTAACCGCGAGTTCTCCACACGGACACCACGGTTGGCGGTACGTTAGTGGCCTGCTCCGCGCTCCCTGATGACACACGAGCACGGGTGCTTCCTGCCTCAGCCGGCGGGATCCCCCCGAGCCCCCTCCCCGGGGCTCCGGCACTGGATCCCGTCGGCCGCCCGCCCGGGCGCATCCGAGTCGCGGAGCATCGCGTGGCGACCAATGGGGTCGGAGCGACCCCATTCGCCATGGGAGCCCCCGCCGTGTCTAGGTCGCGCCGACGGGCGAACGTCAGGCGGCCGGCGGTAGCGGCCCGCGGACAGGACGCACTGCGCCGACGAGGATGCGCGACTCGGCGGGAGCGGAACGGGCCTCGCCGGGCGCGCGCACGCGCCGAGCAGGGCGTAGCGATCCTCCACGGCGCGTGTCGGCGCGGATCTGCTGCACCGCCATCGCGACCGTCCCTTGCGCCTCGCCTCTTAGCCGGCCACGCCGGTGCCGACGATGTTGACGAGGCGAGTCTGCAGCACCTTTCCGTTCCTGTTCGCAGCGGAGATCGTCAGAGTCGCGGTCTCGTGGCCGCCAAACTCCGGTATCGGCTGAAACCCGATGATCATGGTGCAGCTCTCACCGGCGCCGAGCACGTTGACGGTGTAGGACAACAGGCATGTCGAGCCTGGCTGGCCCGGGGAGAAGTCGTCCGGAGACTGGTCGGAGACGGTGACGATCAACGTCCGCTCCGAAGTGTTGGCGATGGTCACGGTTCGCGTCGTGAAGCTGCCGTAGGGCTGCTTTCCGAACTTCAGGGTGTGCGGCGGCGTGACCTGGAGCACCGCCCCGTCTCCGAGTGCGGCCGATGGCAGTCCCAGCCCGACCACCAATACCAGCCCCACCATCGTGAGCCACAACCACCGCGATCCGGTGCGCGTACGTTGCCCCATTTCGACCCCACCCTTCAACTAGATCGATCACTTCTCCGCATCGACGATATCCCAGCCGTACTCCAAACGGGGTGACATTGTGGTGAACGGCACTAGACGGCATTCTCCGACGGCGGGATACTCGCCGGACTCATCGACCAGGGGGACACCATGCGCAGGCTCAGTGGGAAGCTCGTCTCGTTCATCATTGTCGGAGTAGCAGTCAGCCTGGTCGGCATCGTCACCGCCGCCGACGCGGTGACCAGTCCACCGACCGCCGACATGGCGGTAACCTCGATGCGTGCGAGTGTCACGTCGGCGACTCACGGATCGGTGATCACCTTCACCGAGGTGATCCGGAACAACGGTCCGGAGACCGTCGAGATGGACGCGCAGCCACAGATCAGCGGTGGAGTCCTCGTCACGGAGACGTGTGACCTCGGCATCTCCCCGGATACGCCATTCTGCGAGTACGGGTTCATCGAGCCAGGGACCAGCCTGACCACGAGATACCGAGTGCGAGTGACCGCGACCCATGGTGCCGTGGTCGTCAAGGGTGGCGTGTCGACCGAGGAGCCTGAGCTGGACGACAACCCGTTCAATCAATTCCGCGCCACCTCGGTGCGCGTCGGCTGACCCCGCTCACGCCTGGCACGCCGGCTCGCCTCGTACGACCGGCCACATGCGTGCGGCGTGGCGCGCGCGAGGCGAGCACGTTCCCGGCGCCCGCACCCCGATACCCCCCGGCTACAGGAGGCGAGGCGCGGGATGTGGTTACGATTCGTGTTGGGCTGTGTCTGCTGCCTTGGCGAGGCGTGTGAGGTGGGTGAAGAACTCTGGTGATTGTCCGATGAACAGGCCGTCGGCGGTGAGGGCGTTGACGGCGCCGGTGGCGGCGTTGTGGGTCTCGGTGGGGCGGATGATTGAGACGACTGGGAACTTGCGGTCGAGGAAGTTCGTCGGTTCGGGCATGATCAGGTTGGTCTGGGTTAGCTCGCCGTCGGCGTTGAGGTCGGGGAAGGTGAGTCCGGTGGTGGGGTCGGTCAGGGGCGGCGCGTTGCCGGCCTTGTCCTGCCAGGTCTGGAAGTGCATGATCTCGGAGCCGCCGATGCTGAGCAGGATGCGCAGCACCTCGCGGTCGGTGACCCGTTGGGCGAGCGCGGCGTAGAGGCTGGTGCCGCCTTGCTCGACCCAGGCGAAGTGGAAGCCGGCGGTGTTGGCGATCGCCTGGAGATGCTTCTTCGGCGATAGGTCGGCATCCGACCGGGGGATGGCCGGGTGCTGGCCGGTGGCGAGGTCGGGAACGGCTTGTGGCAGCGTGTCGCCGAGGTCGGTGTTCTGCGAGTCGCTGCGGTAGCGCGTCCAGAAGCTGGTGTTGACGGTCAGCTGCATCAGGTTGGTCAGCCGTCCGATCTGCTGGGCTCCGGTCGCCGTGCTGCTGGGCAGGGTGCGGAACTTGTCCAGGTTGACGGTCTGCGCGCCGTGCGCCTGCAGGTAGGCGTTGATGAAGGTGAAGTGGCTGATCTCGTCGTCGGTGTTGTCGTGGATGTACTGGTTCATGTCCTCGTCCAGCACCGCCACCGCCGCGGTGTAGGCGGGGTTCCCGCTGCCGCCGGGAACCTCGCTGTCCTGGATGCCGGCCAGCTCGTTGTACTGCTGCCAGAGATCCGTCTCGAGGATCTCGGCCGCAGCCAGGAAGCGGAGAATCGCGGCGTCACCGCTGGTCAGGCCGCCACCGGCATCTGCCGCCGAGGCGTCGGCCAACAGCCCCGCGCCGACGACTCCCGCGCCGACCGCCGCTCCCTTCAGCAAGAACGATCGCCGATTGCTCGATGCTGCCGTGAGTCCCATGACCCCTCCTTCAAGACGGACGCCGATACGCCGTGATACGCGACGCCCAGCACCAGCGGTTTCCCCAAGTGTCGGCTCGATCACCAACCATCCGGCTCGACCGGCAGACGATGGCCGGCGACGCGTGCTCACCGCTCACCGGCTGAGCACCCGCCAACCCTCACCCGATCCGCGCCACCGCGCCACCCGAGGCACCCAGGGACCGCCCGCCAGAGCCCTGGCAGAGAGACTCGCGGCATCCTGCTCGGCTGAAGCGGCACCAGCTCCCCCCTCACAGCGAAGTTGCCAAGGTGCGGCGATTCCCTCCAAGTCTGCGTTGTTCCGGCGCTGCCGTTGATCAGGCTGTGTCCGCCCGGCGGGCGATGCTCCCCTTCGCCGCGTAACGTTCTCGGAACGGCCGTGCTGGAGAATGTCCTTGTGGCAACGACGGCGGTCGATGCGTGCGTGGATCCGGAGGGAGCGGTGAGAGTGGAACGGATGAATGGTGCCATCGCACGGCTACGCCACGCTCTGGCTCGGCCGGGCAGAGGCGCGCGATGAGCGCGCGCTCGAAGCGATGGATCGCCTGGGCTGCGTTTGCCATGGCGTTCGCGCTCTGGGTGAACTCCGGCGTGCTTGGCTGGTTGACGCGAAGCGCCCACATCAACAACGGCTGGGGCGAGAGCAGCGACGCGGTCGAACTCGCATTCGCACTGATCCTGGCGACCTTCCCGGTGGTGGGGTTGCTGATCGCGCTTCGCCGCCCGGAGACGCCGATCGGGTGGCTGTTGCTGGCGATCGGCATCTTCTGGGGCATCGCGGGCATGACCAGCTACGCCGACTACGGGATCGTTGTCCATCCTGGATCGCTCCCCGGCACAGCTCTGGTGGCGTCGATCGCGGCCGACATGTGGGCTCCGCCGATCGGGCTGATGGGGACGTTCCTGCTGTTGGTGTTTCCCGACGGTCGGCTTCCTGGGCCACGGTGGCGCTGGGTGGCGTATCTGAGCGCGTTCGCAATTGCCGGCTCGACCGTGGTGCTCCTGGTCTCGCCCGGCACGATGGGCGACAACGGCTACCCCGACACCATCAACCCGCTCGGGATCGAGGCCCTCGACGGCGTGATCGGGTTCGCTCAGACCATCATCCTCCTGCTGCCAGTGATGATGGCCGCGTCCGCGGCCAGCCTGGTCGTCCGCTTCCGCCGCTCACACGGCGTTGAGCGCCAGCAGATCAAATGGCTGGCCGCCGCGGCCGCAGCCGTCGCGGCGACCTACCTCGTCGCCATGGCAGCATCGCTGCTCACCCCAGCCGCGGTGAGCGGATCCAGGTGGGTGTCGGCCTTGCAGAATCTCGCGCTACTCAGCTTCGGCCTGATCCCGGTCGCGATCGGGATCGCGGTGCTCCGCTACCGCCTATACGAGATCGACGTGATCATCCGAAAAACACTCGTCTACACGGTGCTGATCGGCGCACTGGCGCTCGTCTACCTTGGTGGCATCTCACTGATCGGCTGGACGCTACGCAACGTCGCAGGGCAGTCCAGCACGCTCGCCATAACGCTCTCCACACTCGCGGTAGCCGCGGCCTTCCAACCACTACGCCACCGCATCCAGCAAGCCGTCGACCGACGCTTCTACCGCCAAACCTACGACGCCCAACGCACTCTCGACGCCTTCAACGGACGACTCCGCGAGCACATCGACCTCGACTCACTGCAAAACGAGGTACTCGACGTCGCCCGCGAGACGCTCCAACCAGGCCACGCGACACTCTGGCTCCGGCCGCCCACAACGAGAACCCCCTAACAGCGGCGCATGTTCCTGCTGGCTCCGGGTCCCCTCGGATGCCCGTTTCGAATGGCAGCCTGTGGGAACGAGTAAACCCGTCGGGGGAGGCACCGTGCGGACGCCGCGGCTCCAGATCGGCGCCCGCACAGTGCCAGTCGAGCCCTTGCCGCGTGTCACCAGCACATGCTCATTTATCACCGGACACACGCCGCCGAAGCCATCTTCTGCGACGGCTTCCGCGACACCACCGGCCGCCACTTGACCACGGACGAATGCCCCGGCGTTTGGGTATCTGACCGGCCACTCGACACCAACCACGGCGCGACCGGCGACGCGCTACTCGGCCTCGTGATCCCCGACGCCGTCTTCGCCGCCTACGAGCGGGTTCAGCACGCAACGCCGTACAGGGAAGCGCTGATACCCGCCAGCGAGCTGAACAAGCACCGCGACACGCTTCGTATTCTCCATTAGCGGAGTGCCGCTTTGCGAGCCCGCTACGAACGTGTGATGCGGTATGCGGACGGATTCTACATGTACAACCTTCGTGTTGACGTTGCCAAGCTGAACACCGACTACACGGTCGTGGTGTATCCCTACGGCACCACCAACTCCGGCCAGACGCTTCGGCATGTGATCCAGGCGACCAAGTAACGGGGAAGCGCCGCGCTGAACCCCACCGGGCGCGGTGCGCCTCACCAACCTCGTCGTTGCGAGCGTCGAGGCCCGCGACACTGTCTACCCGTCAGCGTCATCGACGAGGTCGTCGCCGATCCAGTACCGCGTCTCGGCGCTACAGACCGCCGTCCGCAGCGGCCCATCGCCCTTCCGCAGCAGCCGACCCGACTCGTCCCTCCACACCAGCGGACGCGTCACGGTCAGCCACACCAGGCGGTCACCACCACAGACACATCCCGACACGACGCATGAGTCGATCTCAAACCTGACCTTCGGCAACGTGCGCTCCTCCCCTGCACAGGCTACCGACCATGGTGGACGGTGCTCACCCGACTATGTCTGGTCGGGGTGTTGCACCTCGGTGTACAGCGCCGCCCTGCGCGGCGCCCGATCCGGCCGCGCCGCCGCCGCGCCCTCGCAGGACGAACGCGGCACCCACCGCCACGCACGCGCCGATCAGCGGGCCGGCGACGTACACCCAGTAGCTGGTGAAGTCTCCGCCCACCAGGTCGGGCCCGAAGGTGCGGGCGGGGTTCATCGACGCGCCGGAGATCGGGCTGCCCCAGAGCCCGGCGAGGGCGATGTAGGCGCCCACCCCGAGCGCGCCGATCACGCCCAGGTTCTGCGCGCCGGACGCGGTGCCCAGGATCACGCTGACCAGGCCGAACGTCAGCACGGCCTCCATCAACAGCGCGTCGGTGTTGGTGTACCCCGACGCCGGGTAGTTCGACCCGAACACCGCCGAGGCGTTGATCACGCTCTGGACGAACCAGGCCGCCAGCGCCGCGCCGACCAGCTGGGCGACGATGTAACCCGGGACCCGCCGCCACGGAAAGTCGCCGCGCAGAGAGAAGGCGACGCTGACCGCCGGGTTCAGATGCGCACCGGACACCTTGCCCATGAACAGGATGACGCCGAGCACCATCAGGCCGGGCGCCGTCACCGCAGCGGTGCGGCTGATCGTGTTCGGGAACGCTTGCCCCATGACGCCGCCGCCACAGGCGACCAACACCAGGAAGAAGGTGCCCAGCAGCTCCGAGAACAGGCGCCGCCACTCCTGCGACGGATCCTGGAAGTCCTGCATCGGGCCGATCGACATCCCGCTGCCAGATCGACTCCATCAGTGCGCTGGGATGCCAGGACTGGTCGGGCTGGTCACTCATCTCGTCACCTCCGTTGACTTCGGCGGCAAGCATACGTCGCGTGGCCGGGCGACGCTGAAGGCGGTGACCAGGCCTGGATGGGGTATACAGACCGGCCACTCGCCTCCCCAGAGAAGTCGAGACCGTGTACTCGACCCCAGGAACGCTCCGGCGCCGTCCCGTTGTGAGATGGGTAGAGGGTGGATGCCGAGTGCACGGCACGCGCCCTTCTCCGGTCCGTCGCAGAACTGCTCCCGACCGTCGTTCGGACGGCCCGGTCGATCGGTTCATATGCCGCGACGGGGGCGCCGGCGGGATCGATCACTACCCTGACGCCGCCCGGCGGACGTCCCGCCAGGCGCCCTCGACGCGACGCACCGTGCGGCAGCGGTAGCACTGCGTCCGCACGACGATCATGTCCCCCAGCCGTGCTCGTACGCGCACCCAGTCGTGGCCGTCGCGCACACACATCGCCCGGTCCCATACCCGGGATGCAAGTTGGAGCAGGAGCATGAGTCGCAGCCTCTGCCCTCCGCCCGCCGGGCCGAAACATGCATGGGTCCGCGGGGCGGGCGCCTGGGCACGAAGGCCACCACCCCGCGGAGCTGTACCCGCCGGCGGCGCGCCCCCCGGGGTAGATCCGGGACGCCACCGGCGATCCGTCGAACACCGGTGGCGGTACCCGACTTGGCCAATCCTCAATCGCCCCTCGAACGGGGGTTGCCGCACACCACCCGTCGTGGCACCTTCCGACTACCCCGTTCGGCTCCAACCCGAAACAGATCCCCGACCATGCCACAGGCCATCAACCGGCACGACGCCCATGCTCTCGCGCTGATCGACCGCGCGCTGCGGGACGGCGGCTTCACCGCGGAGTGCGTCGCCCAGATCCATCGCGCGTTCGAGGCCGCGCGCAGCGCCGAGCGCCGCTCGCCGACCGTACAGACCTCGGCCGCCTAGCGATCCCACCTGGCTGGTACAGTCGCCCGCGCGGATGCTGACGCGCGCTGCACTCACCCGGCGATCCGTGCTGCTCGGCGGCGCCGGCGCGGCCGCCGCCATGGCCGCCGGCTGTGGGGTCAGCACGCACGCCGCCCAGTCGCGGCCGCGGGTGCCGACGGTCGCCCTCTCATGGGACGGCGGCTGGCAGACCGTCCACTCCACCGCCCTGCCGATCCTGCAGGCACACGGCATGGTCGCAACCGTCTACGTGACCACCTGGTTCGTGTCGCGGCTGGCCACGCCGCTGGTGCCGGAGCCCGCGCTGACCTGGGATCAGGTGGGCGACCTGGCCGACGCCGGCTGGGAGATCTCGAACCACACGCGCACGCACCCGCGCCTGAGCGACGTCACGGCCACAAGGCTCGACCACGAGGTGCTCGGCGCCAAGCAGGACCTGGTCGACCGCGGGTTCGCCGCACCCGGGTTCGCGTACCCGTTCTCGCACGAGGATCCGCGCGCCGCGGCCGTGGTGGCCGCGAACCACTGGTACGCCCGGGGCGGGCACCAGCACGGCGATTCCATCCCGCCGATCCACGACCCTGGCCTGCTCTACCTGCTGCCGATCTCGAACATGGCGAACCTCACCGCGTCACAGCTGATCGAGCAGACGCGCACGAGCTGCCTCGACGCGGGCCGCGACCTGGCCTGGCTGGCGCACATCGTCGGGCCGCCCGTGAAGAATCTGGCGGTGCCCGAGGACGCGCTCCGCGGCTACGCCGCCTGGCTCGAGCAACAGCGCGACGCGGGTCGGCTCCAGCTGGGCACGGTCGAGCAGCTCGTCCGCCGCAACGTCCTCGCCTGACCGGCTCAGCGCGCCGCGCGTAGACGCCAGGTTGGCGACGTCGACCATCCCCCTCGGCGTCGATCGAGCACGACCCGCACCTGCGCGACGTCGCGCAGGTCGAGCCGAACATCACCAGCGGCCACGTCCGCCAAGCGTGCGGCGGGTTGTCAGCCGGCGAGCTGCTCGAAGTGGCGGCTCGCCTCCTCGGCGGTCGGCGGCGCCCGGAGGTCGGCGACGAGCTTGTCCGCATCCGGCATGCCGCCGGCGAGGATCTGCGCGCAGGCGGCGTCCAGGTCATAGTCCGTGCACCGCAGCGAGACGACCGGGCCGAGCATCGCCCAGCGTGCGCCCGGAGTGCCCTCGTACGGCATCCCCACGCTCCCCGCGTTCACGATCCGCGCGCCGGCCACCCGGCGGTCGAACTGCACGTGCGTGTGACCACAGACGATGAGGTCGGCATCCACCCCTTCCAGCATCGGTCGCAGCCGCGCCTCCGGCGTCAGGCGAGTGATGATCTCCTCGTCGCTGCGCGGCGACCCGTGACAGAACAGCGTGCGGCCGAGGCCCTCGACATCGAGCACCAGCCGGAGCGGCGCCGCCGTCAGGAGCTCGCGGTGGGCGGCGGTCAACGACGCCGCCGCCCAGCGGGCGCGGCACGCCCAGATATCGTCCCCCGACGGCGGCTCGACCAGCTCACGGTCGGCGTTGCCGCGGATGTAGCGCGCCCCGCAGCCGAGCGCGATCAGCCGGTCGAGGGTCGCCGCGGGCATCGGGCCGGCCGCCGAGTCACCGCCGACCAGCACCACGTCGGGCTCCTCCTCCGCGATCTGCTCGAGCACCGCGTCCAGGGCGGGCGCGTTCCCGTGGATGTCGTAGATCGCCGCGACACGCACCCGTTTAGCCTATCGGCCGGGGATCACGGTGCGGGTGGGCGAACTACGCCCGCGACGTGCGACAGCCCGATCACAACCCAGACGGCACCGGCGACCACCGGCTTTGTCACCAGATTCGAGTCCGCACTCGCGAGCATGTAGACGACCGAGACGCCGACTCCTCCCACCGACACGGCCGTCAGCAAGCCGCGCGGCCTGTAGCGGAGCGTCCGCCGCAGCGCCTTGACGGCGCCGATGAACCCGCTCAGGAGCAGCGCTACGAATGCTCCGAATCCGAGCAACCCGGTTTCGACGGCCGTCCGCACGTAGTCGCTGTGCGTGAGCCTGCCGGCGGTCACCCCGATCGAGCCCCAGCCGTGGCCGATCACCGGCTCCTGGTTGACCTTCGGCAGATTCTGCCGCCAGAGACCGACCCGGCTGACGAACGTGTTGCCACTGTCCTGCGCCGTCTGCTCCTGGCTGAGGTCGTTGAACCGGTGCACGGTATTGGGGACGGCCAGCACGAGGGCGGCCACCACGAGCGGAACGATCAAGAGCAGCGTGCGGTAGCGGATGATCCCAATCACGATCAGCCCGACGATCAACGTGATCCACCCGGTGCGCGTGTAGGAGCCGACCAGCGCGACGCCGGCGACGCCCGTCCAGGCGAGCAGCGGCGCCCACCAGCGTAGACGTCCGCCGAGCAGGAGGGGGATCGCGGCGCACAGCAGGACGCCAAGGATGATGCCGAGCTCGTCGGGGCCGGTGAAGCCGCCGGTCGCGCGGTCGAACTGGAACTGGCCGAGCACCGCGCGGCCGCCGCTATTGAAGGTTTGCCAGATTGCCACGCCGATCACGCCCAGCACCGAGATGAAGAGGGCGCCCAGCACGAGCTGGATGTCGAGGCGGGTCCGACAGACGGTGTAGACGAGGGCGTACAGCACACCGATCTGGGCGAATCGCGCTACTTCGGACACCCCCAGCCCGAGGTCCGGGGCGTGGACGAGGCTGACGGCCGCCACCGCCGTCAGCGCGATGAACGGCCAGACCGACGGGGCTCGGCACACCTCACGCCAGTTCTCGATGAGGTAGGCGCCTCCGACGACCAGGAGCATGATCGTGATCCCGGTCGACAGGTTGTACTTCAACCCGCCGACGGTCACGAGCCTGCCGTCCGCCCACAGGTCGGCGCTCTGGAAGATCAGCAGCACGCCGACCAACCCGGAGACCGGGCGCACGACGAACAGTGCGATCAGCCCGATCAGGAGCGCCGTCGCCGCGTACGCGGCGAAGCGGTTCGATGACATGGCGAGCACGAACAGCGCGGCGCTGTAGCCGATCGCCGCCATCCACGTCAGCGACCGCGGCAGGCGAACGCCCACCGGGACGGCGCCGTGGCGCGGAGGGAGGGCGAGCGTCGACATCGGCGACCCTACGACGATGCCCGGACCGGCGCGGGCTCGACGCGGCTCGATGCCGCCCGTGCGCCGGGTTCGAGCGGCTTGCGCTCGAACCACAGCCGCAGCGACGTCCGCGCCGCGCGGCGCACTCGCTCGACCGACCGGTCGAGATCCTGCCAGCGGCTCGCCGGCCGCAGCACGAGGACCGCACCATCCGCCAGCCCTGTCACCAGGAGCGAACCTGGGTGATCCGACACCGGGGCGGTCGCGATCACGACCACGTCGGCGTGCTTGCGGGCCTCGCGGAGCAGGTCCGACACACGGGACGACGAGAAGAGCGTCTCGTCGGGCCGGGCGCTGGCGCCGGCGGCCACCTCGCGCAGGTTCTCACCGATCTGATGCACAGCGAGCGCGTCGTCGGTGCCGTCGAGGAAGCTCCGCACGCCGGACCCGACACCGTCCGGCGCCACATCCATGACGAGCGCCGGCGTCCCGGCTGCCGCGAACGCGTGAGCCAGCTCGGTCGCGGATGCACGGACACCCCGCCGACCGTCGGTGGGAACCACCGCGACGACGCCACCGTCCGGTCTGACGGCGGAGAGCTCCAGGTCGACGCGCAGCCCGGCGATGCCCGCGGGGGTCGAGTCGTACACGTCCATGTCGGCCGGGTCGAGCGCGGATGCGTTGCGCACTCGCGGATCGAACCGCTGGAGGGCCAGCGCGAGCAGGACGCCCGTCGCGAGCCCAGTCATCAGACCCGCCAGCAAGGCGGCTGCCGGGCTGATCGAAGCCGTTTGCTTCTCCACGCTGGGGTCGCCGCCGACGGTGATCTGCTTCGGCACGGCAGCGAGCGCATTCGTGATCGCCAGGTGTGCATCCTGGCCACCGGAGGTGTCCGCAACGGCCGGCACACTAGTCAGCGCGGTGGTCAGCATCGAGATCTGCTCGCCCTGGCGCACCTTCACGTAGGCGGCGGCGTAGGCCGCTGCGCCCCTGCGGGCGGCGGCTGCGGAGTCCGCGTCGTAGGCCAGCTGGGCCTCGGTGGCGTCGAGCGCCTTGCCCGAGACGGCGTCTCGCACGATCCCCTGCGACACGCCGAGGGCCTGCGCGGCGTTCGCGACCGCGGCCGACAACTCGTAGCTCGCGGGATCCGGCAGCACCTTGGGCTGCACCACCCGCGGCAGCGAGTACCGTCCATTGGAGCCGCTCATGTCGAACTCGACCTCGCGCACGGTGACCGTGGCCCGGTATGCCCCGTGCTGCCGCGAGCTCGCGACCTGGCGAGCCACGATGCCGAACCCGATGGCCACGATGGCAATCACCCACCACCACCTGAGCATGGCCGCCAGCGCACCACGGAAGGTCAGTTCAGGTCGAAGACTCATTCGGCTCCCGGTCAGTCGGAGAACGCGGACTGCCGGCCCGCGGTCTATTGCCCACGCACGCCAGTGTACAGTGGACTGCCTGGGCGACAAGTAGATCATTCCGCGATGACCGAGCTGGCCCCAACACCCGAAGCCGCCCGCCGCCCGGGAGCCGCACCGGCAGGGGCCCGCAGGGGGCTGCGGACGCCCGGCCGCCGCGCGGCGGTCTCCGCCGTGGCCCTGCTCGTGATCGCGGGCCTGGTCGCCAGCGGCGCCACCGGCTGGCTCGACGACCTGCTGCGTGACCACGCGGCTCCGCTGGCCCACGGGCCGCAGCGCTCCCACCCGTTCCTCCTCACCTGGCTGAACGAGTGGCTGGCCGTCGACACGCTGCTTCTGGGGCCGGTGCTGAGCACCCTGATCTTCGGGGCGGAGTGCGTGCTGCTCGGGTCCCGGCGCGAACGCCGCCGCGCCCTGGCCTGGGGTGGCGCCTTTGTCGCCGCGCTCGCCATCGAGCTGATCGGCAAGCAGCTCGTCGATCCCGGGTTCCCGAGCGGCCACGTGCTGCGCTCGGTGCTGATCGCGCAGGTCGGGATCGAGCTCTGGCCCCGCCGTCGAGCAGCATTCTACGGTCTGGTGATCGTGACCGTGATCGCGATCCAGCTGAAGGGCATCCACACGATTTCCGACATCGCCGGTGGCCTGGTCGCCGGCTTCGGGCTTTCGGCGGCCGTCGATCTGGTCTCGCCGCCCGCGCGCTCACGCCGCTCCAGCATCTAGATCACCCGCGTGGGCACGCCCTGCCGGCGCCTCTGCCCTACACCGAGCCGTATGCGAGGGCGTCTGCTGCTGCTCGCGATCGCGGCATCGAGTCTCGGGCTGATGAGCGTGCCGGGCAACTCGGCGCGGACGCCCGTGCCGGTGGCGGCTTATCGAGGATGAGTACTACATCCCTCGGACGGGCCCGCTCAGCGCTCCGCACGACGGGGTGAAGTTCATGCAGCGGCCTCCGGTCTGCATCCGCTATTAGCAGCCCCCAGAGTGTCGCTGCTCAGCCGAGCCGATGCCGGCCAACGCTGCATCACCATGATGGAGCAGTGTTCCCAAACATAGGACGGCTTGACTTAGATTGCGCCAGATCGTACTATCGCCCCACTGGAGGGGGAAACTGGGTAGTCGCCACCTGATGAGACGGGTTCTCGGCTTAGTCGTGTTGTGTTCGTTGCTGGGCCTCGCGTTGCCGGGTGCGATTGTCGCTGCTCAGATGCCGGCTGACGCGGATGCGGCGGCTGATCCCAACCAAGAGCGTCGGCAGGGGCGGACGGCGCAGAGCCCCGGTAGGGGTGATCAGCACGTTACCCGGTTGCAGTCGGCGATCGATGGCATCACGGCAGGCGCCGAGAACTGGCGAGTGCTGGAAGCCGGATGTGGGTCGCGCACGCGGATTCGATACGACAGTCACCAGTACCTGGTTGGAATCGACATCTCGGCATTGCAGCTCGACCGCAATCCTGATCTGGATGAGCGGATCGTCGGCGACGTTCAGTCCTACCCGCTCGCGGCCGCGTCATTCGACGCCATCACCTGCTGGAACGTGCTTGAACATCTCGACCGTCCTGAGCTGGCTTTGGCCAACTACGCCAACGCGTTGAAGCCGGGCGGGCTCATGGTGTTGGTGCTACCGAACGTCATGTCGGTCAAGGGATTGGTGACCAAACTGACGCCGTACCGCTTCCACGTGTGGGCGTACCGCACCCTGCTCGGGCGGCGCGGTGCCGGCCGAATGGAGGATGGCGGACCATTCCCAACCACGCTTCGGCTGGCGATTTCCCCAGCCGGTCTGCGACGGTTCGCCCAACACCATGATCTGTTGGTGGAGTACGCCTCCACGCGGGAAGCCCGACCGCAGGCGGCGCTTCGAAAGAGGCTCCATCTCGAGGGCCGCGCATGGCGGATCACCAAGCGCCTCGTCCACGCGGCGACCTTCGGCCGGGTGGAGGCCGAGCGAACCGAGCTGATCCTGGTTCTCCGCCGACCTCCAAACTAGGGCCATTGCCCGCATCAAGGCGGTTCCTTCTCGCCTGTCCAATGGCCGTGTCGTGGGGCGTCAGTACCGATAGTGATCCGGCTTGAACGGTCCGCCGACCGGTATCCCCGCGTAGTCCGCTTGGTCGGGTGTCAGTTCTGTGAGCCGCACGCCCAGCGCGTTGAGATGGAGTCTCGCGACCTTCTCGTCGAGCAGTTTCGGTAGCACGTGGACGCCGTTCCCATACTCACCCCCGTTCGTGAACAACTCGATTTGTGCAAGAGTCTGATTCGTGAACGAGCATGACATCACGAATGAGGGGTGGCCAGTTGCGTTGCCGAGGTTCAACAGGCGTCCCTCAGAAAGTAGGAGTAGCGCTCGCCCGTCGGGGAACACCCACTTATCGACCTGCGGCTTGATATTGATCCTATCGATACCGTCGATTCTTGCAAGCCCGGCAACGTCGATCTCATTGTCGAAATGACCGATGTTTCCGACAATCGCTTGATGTTTCATCCGAGTCATGTCATTCACGGTAATGACGTTATAGTTGCCGGTAGCGGTCACGAAGATGTCGGCGATCTCGACAACGTCGGCAAGCGTCTTCACCTCATAGCCTTGCATCGCCGCCTGAAGGGCACAGATGGGGTCGATCTCGGTAATGATCACACGCGCGCCTTGGCCGCGCAGAGACTCGGCGCAGCCCTTCCCGACGTCTCCGAACCCGCAGACGACCGCGATCTTACCTCCGATCATCACGTCGGTCGCCCGATTGATTCCGTCGATAAGTGAGTGACGGCACCCGTATAGGTTGTCGAACTTCGACTTGGTGACAGAGTCGTTCACGTTGATGGCCGAGAACGGCAGTCCGCCGGCCGCGTGGAGCTGGTAGAGACGACTCACGCCGGTAGTCGTCTCCTCTGTGACTCCCTTGATTCCAGCGGCCACACGGCTCCACCGGCCCGGGTCATCGAGGATGATTGTTTCGAGGAGCGAAAGAAACGCTCGGAACTCGTCTGACTGTGCCTCGCTGGGATTCGGAACCGACCCCGCGACCTCGTACTCAGCGCCTTTGAGCACGAGCATCGTGGCATCACCGCCGTCGTCGAGGATCATGTTCGGGCCGCCTGACTCGGCCTGGGACCAGGTGAGGGCACGCTCGGTGCATTGCCAGTACTCCTCGAGCGTCTCTCCCTTCCAGGCGAAGACCGGAACGCCTTCCGGTTGCTGTTCGGTGCCTCGCCGGCCGACAACGACAGCCGCCGCAGCGTGGTCTTGAGTCGAGAAGATGTTGCACGAAGCCCAGCGGACGCTCGCTCCCAGGTCGACCAGCGTCTCGATCAGGACGGCAGTCTGGACCGTCATGTGAAGCGAGCCGGTGATACACGCGCCTTCGAGTGGGCGTATCGAGGCGTACTGCGCTCGCATCGCCATCAGTCCCGGCATCTCGTGCTCGGCCAACTCGATCTCCCGACGACCAAAGGCTGCCAGCGACAGGTCGCTGACTTGGTAGTCTGAGGGGGCTAGCACGTTACTGGCGATCGTGGACATACGTCTCCTTGGATTCGCGTCGTGTCGGGCTGGACTCCGGTATGGGGCATCACGCTTGAGCGGACTGCCGAACTACACAAGAGCTGCGTCCGTGGACTGCAGGTTGCATGCCTCGCGAAGCGTATGAACCCGGTCACGCCGCTCCCATGGCAAGTCGAAGCGTTCTTGGCCAAAGTGCCCGTATGCAGCGGTATCTAGGTAGATCGGCCGAAGGAGATCGAGGTCACGTATGATCGACGCGGGTCGCAGGTCGAATGTCTCGAGTACTGCGCGCTCAATCGTTCCGCGGTCGACCGTCTCGGTCCCAAAGGTCTCGACCATCAGCGACACAGGATGCGCAACGCCGATTGCGTACGCAACCTGCACCTCGGCGCGATCTGCAAGACCTGCTGCCACAATGTTCTTCGCCACCCAGCGCATCGCGTAGCTGGCGGAACGATCGACCTTCGAGGGATCCTTGCCGGAGAAGGCTCCGCCCCCATGGCGTGAAGAACCGCCGTAGGTGTCCACAATGATCTTGCGTCCCGTCAGGCCCGTATCAGCGGCCGGCCCCCCGGTTACGAAGCGACCCGTCGGGTTGACGAGAACGAACCCGGGTGCCGAAAACCGCTCCGTTGGGCAGAGTGGCCCCTCGACTACCGGACGGAGAACGTGCTGCACGACGTCGGCCCGCAGCTGCGCTGGATTGTCCATTGCCGGGTCGTGCTGCGTAGACACCAGGAGTCGCTCGATCGCGCTGGGCTCCGGGCGCCCGTTCACCATCCTGTACCGGACTGTGACTTGTGCCTTGCCGTCCGGACGCAGGTACGGCAGCACACCGGCCTTTCGGATGTTCGCGAGCCGCTCGCAGATCCTGTGGGCAAGCGTGATCGGAAGCGGCATCAGCGCGTCGGTCTCCCGCACTGCGTAGCCGAACATCATGCCCTGGTCGCCGGCGCCCTGTGCGTCCTCAGCGGCCCCGGCCGCTTCGTGTTGCTCCTCGTAAGACGAATCCACGCCGCGCCTGATATCGGGCGACTGCTCGTCGATTGCGACCATGACCCCGCACGTCGCCGAATCGAATCCGAGCTCCGAGCTCGTATAGCCGATCTCCTGCACGACGTTCCTGGCGACGCCCGGAATGTCGACATAGGCCTTGGTCGTGAGCTCGCCCGCGACGACGATCAGGCCGGTTGTGCAGAGCACCTCGCACGCGACCCTCCCGGCCGGATCCTCGTGGAGGACGGCGTCGAGCACGCCGTCCGAGATCTGATCGGCCAGCTTGTCCGGGTGACCCTCCGTGACAGACTCCGAAGTGAAGAGAAACTCATCTTCAAGAGCCACGCTTCAGCCTCCCCCGATCGCGACGCGCGCATGGAGCTCCTGCTCCGGGATCCGCGTTGTTCATACACCAGCAACGAGTTCGGGTCAAGAGCACCCAGCCCCAAGTGCCCACTGCCCAGCGGTATTAGGCAAGGTTCGGGCTTGACTTCTCCACCGGAAGAGCCAAACTGTCCTTCCCCGGTATTTCGCGGACGAGGAGAGGGTGCGCGCGATCGGGGGGATCGCGCGCAGTTGGTCCGGACACGTAGGTGGCAAACCGGCCTCAGGAGCATTTGGTGGGTATCACGGCGGTGGGCTCGATAGCGTTCGACAGCGTGGCGACGCCCTTTGGCGTCAGGGACCGGATGCTCGGCGGTGCAGCAACGCACTTCGCCCTCGGTGCGTCGTTTTTCGACGAGGTCCGCGTGGTGGGGGTCGTGGGCGACGATTTCGGTGACGCGGAGTTCGAGCTGCTGCAGACCCGGGGGACGAACGTCGACGATGTCGCGCGCATCCCCGGTGGCCGCACGTTCTTCTGGCGAGGTGAGTACGGATGGGATCTGAACTCCCGCGAGTCCCTGGACACCGAGCTGAACGTGTTCGAGCACTTTGCGCCCGAGCTGTCCCAGGGATCCTGCGAGTGCGACGTCCTGTTTCTCGCGAACATCCAGCCTGGGCTCCAACTGGAAGTGCGTCGGCAGTGCCCGGGCGCACGGTTCGTCGCTCTTGACTCCATGGATCTGTGGATCGATGTGGCACGGGATCAGCTGGTCGAGGTGATGCGGGACGTCGACTGCGTACTTCTGAACGACGCCGAGTTGCGGCAGCTCACCGTGAAGCCGAGCCTGGCCGCCGCCGCCAAGGAGGTGTTGGCGATGGGGCCGTCTGTCGTCGTGGCCAAGCAAGGCGAGTACGGTGCGTGCCTCTTCACTCACGACGGCTTCTTTGGACTGCCGGCATATCCGCTCGAAACCGTCGTCGATCCGACCGGTGCCGGCGATGCCTTCGCCGGCGGTTTTCTCGGCCACATCGCGGCGCACCGCGAAGAACGGATCTCGCACGACGTGCTTTGCCAGGCGATGGCTCATGCGACGACCGTCGCCTCGTTCAACGTTGAGGAGTTTGGTACGGACAGGCTCGTCAGGCTCACCTGCGGCGAGGTCGAGGACCGTGTGCGCGAGCTGCAGCGGATGACCGGCTTCGAGCTCCGCCCGACGGCGTTCCGCGGTTCCGTTAGCGTTCTGGCCCGGTGACGTGGTGGCGACACGACGTGGTCGCGTAGCCGTTTCCTACCTCGACGTCGTCGCCCAGCGCCCAGTGCTGTTCGACGGTGCGATGGGCACCCGCATACAGGAGGCCGACCTCACGGCCGGCGACTTCGGCGGGGAGCGGCAGGTCGGCAACAACGACCACCTTTCAATCACCCGGCCTGACCTGATCGAGCAGATCCACCACGAGTACCTGGAAGCCGGCGCGGACGCCGTCGAAACGAACACGTTCCAGGCCTCCCCTATTCGGATGCGTGAATGGGGGCTCGAGGAGCTGGCCTTCGAGATGAACCTGAAGGCGGCACAGATCGCCCGCCGCGCTGCCGACGAGCACGCCACGTCTTCGCGACCGCGTTTTGTGGCGGGATCGATCGGACCAAGCGGCATGCTGCCGTCAGGCACCGACCCCGCGCTTTCCGGCGTCGGCTTCGGCGGGCTATCGGCCGCCTTCGCGGTGCAGGCCGGCGGCCTCCTCGAAGGCGGTGTCGACCTGCTGATCATCGAGACGCAGCAGGATGTCCTCGAGACGCGTGCCGCGATCGACGGTGCACGCGCGGCGTTCCGGGCCGCCGGGCGGTCGGTACCGATCCAGGTGCAGGTCGCCCTCGACGTGACCGGGCGGATGCTGCTCGGCACCGACATCCAGGCGGTGCTGACGATCCTCCTGGCCATGGGGGCAGAGGTCGTCGGCGCCAACTGCTCAGTCGGCCCCGAGCATCTGCGTGAGCCGGTGCGTTATATGTGCGAGCGGTCGCCCGTTCCGGTCTCGGTGATCCCGAATGCGGGCCTGCCGAAGAACGTCGACGGTGTCGCCAGCTATCCACTCGGGCCAGCGGACATGGCCGAGGCGCTGGCGGCGTTCGTGTCTGAGTTCGGCACCGAGATCATCGGCGGATGCTGCGGCTCGACCTGCGAGCACATTGCGGCGCTCAGCGACGCGCTCACCACGATCCGCCGACATGTCCGCCAGGTGGTCTTCGAACCGGCGCTTGCGAGCGGCATCGCCGCATCGACGTTCGAGCAGCAGCCCAAGCCGCTGCTGATCGGTGAGCGGGTGAACGCACAGGGCAGCCGCGCGCTGAAGGAGCTGCTCCTGCGCGACGACTACGAGGGCGTGCTCGCGGTTGCGCGACACCAAGTGGAGGGTGGGGCGCATGCGCTCGACGTCTGTGTCGCGCTGACCGAACGAGGCGACGAGGCAGAGCAGATGGAGCACGTCGTCAAGCGGCTGTCGTCGGGGATCGAGGCTCCCCTCGTGATCGACTCCACGGACGCCGCCGTCGTCGGCCGCGCGCTCGAGATGTACCCCGGCCGCGGCCTGATCAACTCGATCAACATGGAAAACGGGCGCGAGCGAATCGACAGCGTCGTACCGCTGGCAGTGCGCCACGGCGCGGCCTGCATCGCACTCACGATCGACGAGGAGGGGATGGCAAAGACGGCCGAGCGAAAGCTCGCGATCGCGCGGCGCATCCACGACATTTGCGTGTCGGAGTTCGGCCTTGCGCCGAACGACCTCATGTTCGATGCGCTCACGTTCACTCTTGCGACCGGGCAAGAGGAGTTCCGGCGCAGTGCGATCGAGACGCTCGAGGGGATCTCGTCCATCAAGCGGGAGCTGCCCGGTGTGTGGACCGTGCTCGGAGTCTCCAACCTGTCGTTCGGCCTGGCACCACACTCGAGGCCCGTGCTGAACTCGGTGTTCCTGTACCACGCGATCGAGGCCGGGCTCGACGCGGCCATCATCAATCCCGCGCACGTAGTACCCATCTACGAGATCGGCGAGCAGGAGCGCGAGCTTGCGGAAGACCTGGTCTTCGACCGCCGCGACGACGCGCTGCCGCGGTTCATCGCCCATTTCGACGAGCACACGTTCGAGGGTGCCGAGGAGCGCCCCGACCTGTTCGAGGGGATGAGCACCGACGAGCGGATCCACGCGAAGATTCTGCACCGCCGGCGCGAGGGTGTGGAGGACGATATCGACGCCGCCCTCGACGAACGCGGCGCCCGCGAGAACGACACTGCGGTCGACGTCCTGAACACGGTCCTGCTACCGGCGATGAAGGACGTGGGCGACCGGTTCGGGCGGGGCGAGCTGATCTTGCCCTTCGTGCTGCAGTCCGCCGAGGTGATGAAGAGGTCGGTCGCGCACCTCGAGCACTACCTGGATCGGCTGGAGGGCACGTCCAAAGCGCGGGTGGTGCTCGCCACCGTGTTCGGAGACGTGCATGACATCGGCAAGAACCTGGTCGCCACGATCCTCTCCAACAACGGCTACACCGTCATCGACCTGGGTCGCCAAGTGCCCCTGAACGTGATCATGGACAGGGCCGTCGAGGAGAAGGCCGACGCGATCGGCCTCTCGGCACTGCTGGTATCGACATCGAAGCAAATGGCACTCGCGCTCGGGGAGCTCGATCACCGCGGCCTGCGGATCCCCGTCCTGATCGGGGGGGCCGCCATCAACCGCAGCTTCGGCCGGCGGATCGCCTTCCTCGAGGACGGGCGGCCGTACGAGCCGGGGGTCTTTTACTGCAAGGATGCCTTCGAGGGGCTGGATGCGATGGACCGGCTTTCGGACGGCGACGCCCGCGATGTCCTGATCCGGGAGCGGCGGGAGGAGGCCTTGGCTGCGCGCGACGCCCCGAAGCAGGCACCGGTCGAGGACGCAGAGGAGGCTCCGGGCCGTTCCGGCCGGGCAGCCCTGCGCGGTGACGTTCGCGTCCCAGACCCGCCGTTCTTCGGCACGCGGGTCGTACGCGACATCGCGGCCGCCGAGGCGTTCTCGTTGATGGACCTGAAGTCGCTCTACAAGCTGTCCTGGGGCGGGAAGGGAGTGCGGGGCAATGCGTGGGAGGCGCTCCTGCGCGACGATTTCGAGCCGCGCCGCGAGCGCATGCAGCGCGACGCCGAGGATACGCAGTGGATAGCACCAGCAGCGGTGTATGGCTATTTTCGGGCGGCTGCCGAGGGTGATGACACCGTTCTCCTGGGAGAGTCGGGGGAGGAGGTCGGGCGCTTCGGGTTCCCGCGCCAGGCGCGGCACCAGCAGCTCTGCATCTCTGATTACCTTCGCGAGCGTCCTGACGGCGACGTGATCGCACTGCAGATCGCCACGATCGGACCGGCCGCGACACAGCATGTCGACGAGCTACAGGCACGCGGAGACTACGCTGAAGCGTTCTTTGCTCACGGCTTGGCGGTGCAGACGGCGGAGGGAACGGCCGAGTACGTCCACCGCATGATCAAGCGCGAGCTTGGCCTCGATGCGGAGCAGGGACGCCGCTACTCATGGGGGTATCCAGCCTGCCCAGATCTCGAAGCGCACGCCACCGTTCTCGCACTGCTGCCCGAGGCTGAGGCCGACCTCGGGCTAGTGCTGTCGCCGGGATACCAGTTCATTCCCGAGCAGACGACCGCTGCGATCGTCATCCACCATCCCGATGCGGTGTACTTCAACGCGCGGACGAGGGCGGACACTGTCGCCGCGGACTACTGATGTCCTGGTGCGGCCGGCGCGCCTCGTCGTAGCCGCTCAGGCCAGCACGTCGAGCACGCGCTCCGGCTGGCCGAACGGCGCGACCAGGTAGGCACCTGACGCGAGCTCACGTGCGCCGGCCAGCAGTTCGCGGACGATCGCGACGCCCTCGGCGGCGGCCAGGGCGTCGGCGCGGACGAGCCGGGCGAGCACCGCGTCGGGCACCGTGATGCCGGGCACCTCGTGGTGCAGGCGGAGCGCCAGCGCGTGGCTGGTCACCGGCCACAGCCCGACGAGGATCGGTATCGGCGGGTCGCCCAGGTCGGTGAGCAGCCGGCGAAGCGGATCGAGGTCGAACAGCACCTGCGTCATCGCGAACTGCGCGCCGGCCGCGACCTTTCGGTGGAACCGCTCGAGCTCGACGTCGGGGTCGTCGGCGGTCGGGTTGACCGCCACGCCCACCAGGAAGTCCGTCGGCGCGTCGAGCACCCTGCCGGCCCGGTCCGTGCCCGCGTTCATCGCCGCGATCATCTCGACCAGCCCGATGGCATCCAGCTGGTAGGCCGCGTCGGAGCCACCGTGGTCGCCGGGCGATGGGTAGTCGCCGGTCACCGCGAGCAGGTTGCGGATGCCGCCGGCGTGCGCGCCCAAGAGCTGCGACTCGAGGCCCCGGGCCGTGCTATCCCGCGGCGTCAGGTGCGGGATCGTCTCCACCGCGGCCCGCTGCTGAACGAGCGAGGCGGTCATCAGCGAGCTCATCCGCGCCCGAGCCATCGGGTTGTCGTTGATGTCGAAGAACTCGACGCTGCGCGTCGCGCTGATCTCGTCAACCAGCTCGAACAGCCGCTCGAGGTTCGAGCCCTTCGGCGGGTCCAGCTCCACCGACGTGACCCACTCGCCGGCCGCGAGCCGCTTCGCCAGTCTGCTGGAGGCCGTGTTCCTGGGGGCTGCCGGAGTGGGCGCGGGCTCCCGCCGTCTGAAGGCGTATTGGGCGGGTCGGTGCTCGTCCACGGCGCGGCGGATCGCCGCAATGTGGTGCGACTGGCTGCCGCAGCACCCGCCGATCAGCCGCGCACCGAGCTCGAGCGCCTGGGCGGCGAACTCGCCGACGTAGGCTTCCGACGCGTCGGGATACAGCACCCGTCCGTCCCGGTACAGCGGCAGCCCGATGTTCGGCTGGACGGTCAGGGGCGTCGTCGCCGTTCGCTGCATCTCGCGCAGGCCCGCCAGCGCAGACTGCGGACCGAGGCTGCAGTTGATGCCGACCGCCGTCACGCCCAGCTGCGCGAGGGCGTCCGCCACCTCGTCGCCGCCGGAGCCGGTGACCGTCTCGCCGTCCTCCTGCACCGTGATCTGGGCGACCACCGGTAGGTGACACTGGGCGCGCACCGCGCCGACCGCCACCGCGAGCTCCTCCAGCGAGGTGAACGTCTCCAGCATGATCAGGTCGGCGCCGCGGCCCTCCAGCACGGCGGCCTGCTCGGCGTAGAGCGCCGCTCCGCGCGGCGTCGCTCCGCCGATCACCTCGACCGACGTGCCCAGCGGGCCGATCGATCCGGCGATCAGCACGTCGCGGCCGGCGATCTCGCGGGCTTCGCGGGCGATCTTCGCCCCCGCCTCGTTCAGCTCCTCCACCCGGTGCTCGAACCGGTGCGAGCCGAGCTTGACGGCGTTCGCGCCGTAGGTGTTCGTCTGGATCACGTCGGCACCGGCCCGGATGAACTCGACGTGGGCCGCCAGCACGACCTCCCGCGCCTCGAGGTTCGCCTCCTCGGGGAACAGCAGCCGGGGCAGACGGGTGGCGAGCAGCGACCCCATGCCGCCGTCTCCCACCAGCACCTTCCCGGCCAGCCACTCTGCCATGCGCGAGGACGTCATCGCCGGAGTGTCGCGCGTCCCGCCGCATCGTGCGGCGCCCGCGCCGCGCGGGATGGAGCTCTGTGATAGCCAACGGTCATGGCGGCCGCCCAGGCACGGGTGAAGGCCGCGATCGTAGGGGTGTCTACTGGCGAAC
Organism: uncultured Actinomycetes bacterium; assembly: GCA_963809205.1. GTDB lineage: Bacteria > Actinomycetota > Thermoleophilia > Gaiellales > JAICJC01 > DATLLN01. The sequence goes on from CAWEIS010000028.1 coordinate 133,941, forward strand.
CACGCCAGGGCGACCGTCGGCCGATTTGCGTCTCAGGGGATTGGTAGCGGCGCTGCGGTGCTGCCGTTGTTGGGCGCGGTGCCGAGCCCGAATGTGCTGTAGAGGCCTGCCTCGAGGCCGTAGTGGGTGTAGGCCGCTCCGTCAGAGGATCCGCTGGCGACGCCAGCGCCGAGCTCCAGCATGAGGATCCGCTGATTGCGGCCGCTGCCCTCATCAAACGTCAGCAGCACGGTGACGTTGGGTTGGGCGAGCAGCTGCGGAACCACCACTCTGAGCCAGTTGTCGCCCATCGTGATGGTGTTCGAGGCGCTGTTGGAGCCGTAGAAGGTCGGGCATGCCTGGCCTGCGGTCGGCAGCGTATGCATGTCGTTGCACTGGTTCGGCACGATGTAGGAGAACCTGGGTAGCGATGCCGGCTGGAAGGTGGCCGTGGTCATCGGCACGTCGTGCTGCGCGCAGGACGCGTTTTGGCGATACTGGTAAGCCGGATCGTGCCCCCTGCTGTACAGCGGCTCGGTGCTTCCCGGCACGTTTCCGATCGTCCCCGCCCCGCAGTTGCCTGACATCGATTCCTCGAACTCCGTCCACGTCACCGACCCGCCGGTCGCATCGATGGCTTGGAAGACATTCGGCGAGGGAGGAGATTGCTTGGCTGTCAGACCGCTGGTCATCGCCAGATAGTTGTGGAGACTGCCGTTGATCACCGCGGAGTAGTTCGTGAACAGCTTGCCTTGCGGGATCAGCGAGTTGATATAGGGCGCGTTTCGGCTGCCGACGATCTTCGTATAAGCCTTGTTTTCCATCACGATCACCGCGACCTTCGACTGGGCCTGAGCCTGAGCCGGTCTCACCAAGCCGAGCAACGCCGCACCGGCGATGACAGCAAGCAGAACGCTGCGCGCCATCCGAACCTCCCACCCCCCGCCGTGCGCGGTGTGAGTCGCCCCTGGCCAGCATGTTTGATGCGCGTTGGTTGCTGCTGTTCGGTTGAAGCCCATACTCATCCCCGTGTTACTCGTAGTCGCTGCAACGGTGAAAACATGGATTGCCCGCCTCGCTTGCCGATGAAACCATCAGACGTAGCCTCCGACTACTCGTCCGTCGGATGCACCTGCGCCGGCGGATCGGGCGAGGCGACCCGCGCTTGCCACGGCCTCTGTGGATCGCCGATTGGCGGCTCGCCGACCGATGGAGCTGCCACAGGACGCTGCGGCGCCGGGTCGGGTGGAGGCTCCGGCGAGCCGCGGGGCCGGCGAACCAGCAGGACGCCCCCGCCGATCGCAACCAGCGCGACCAGCGCGGTCACCACGACCAGGATCAACGTCCACACCGGCACGCCGACCAGCGAGTCGGGGACCGCGAGCGGGCTCGCGGCAAGCGTGCGCTCGTGGCACGACGAGGACGACGTGCCGTTGACGAAGGCGCTGCTCGGGTTCCCGGACGCGAGCGCGAGCTGGCCTCGCGGCAGCACCGCGCACTGGTTCACCGATGACGTGTGGAAGCGCAGCCATACAAGCCCCAGCACATCGCCCTGCGAGAGGTCTGAGGCGGTGTCGTGCAGCATCGCGGCGGCGGCGTCCGGCGCCTGGGATACCGGTACCCCGAGCATCTGGTTGACGATGGCACCTAACACCCGGGTCTGGCGGGCTGACTGGGCGCGGTCGTCGGTGGCGACACCCACGGGGCCGCTGCGCATGTAGACGGCGGCTTGTGCGCCGTTCAGATGGATGCGCCCCTTCACGAAGTGGCCGCCCGGCCCCCCACCCCGCGGCGGGATCGTCAGCTCGGTCGGATTGAACAGCGTAATGCCGCCGAGGCCGTCCACGAGCGCCGAGACCCTGGTCGGCTCGATCGAGACGATGTGATTGATCGGCGTGTGCAGCGCCTGCGAAACCGCCCGGATGGCCGCCGGGATGCCGCCCTTCTGGTAGATCGAGTTCAGCGTCGGCGTCTCCGTGCCCCCGGGCTTGCGGATGACCGTGAACCGCGGCACGGAGAGCGTCGCCATCTGATCGTGACCCGGCCGCGTCGCAACCAGCACGGCCGACATGCCCCGCTGCCCGCCGGAGACTCCGGTGCCGGTGATCATCGTGACCTGAGAGTCGCTCGCCATCGAGCCGCCCGACGCCAGCTGCTGCTCGACGGCTGAATCCACGCGGTTGTTGGACGCGTCAAGGTCGTTCGCCAGGTTGTGGTACCCCCACCCAGCGGCCCCGGCGATGCCGACCACCGCGAGCACGATCACGCCGCCGGCCACGCGCCGCGGCTGCAACGCAGACGCGCGGCGACGCCCGCGTTCCCGCGGTCGCGGAGCGCTACGTGGAGTGCCCGCGGACACGACCGGCGGCGCCACGACCGGCGACGGCGGGGGTGCGGGAGGCTCCCGGCGCTCCGCGAGCGGACGCGGCGGCGCCGGTGCCCGCGGCGGGGAGCTGACGGGGGCCGGCCGGTCGTCTCGCGACCGGCGCCCAACGGCACCGGCACCGGTCACAGCTGCGGCGGTACGGGTGGCCCGCGATCCGATCCCTCTGCCCGCCCAGGCGGTGCCGCGTCCCATGGCTCGAACCACGTCGGCAAGAGCGGAGCCGGCAGCGCCCGCCGCGTGAGTCACAGCTGCGACGGTACGGGTGGTCCCCGATCCGATCCCTCTGCCCGCCCAGGCGGTGCCGCGTCCCATGACTCGAACCACGTCGGCGAGAGCGGAGCCGGCAGCGCCCACCGCGTGGCCGAGCTTGCGACACCCCCGGCCGATCGCGCGGCCGCCGCGCGGCAACAGCCCGCCCGCCCCTCTCGCCCCAGCCGCAACCGCCCCCGCGGTTGCGGACGCGACCTCCGCCGCCGATCGGTGTTCGGGGCCGAGTTCCTCGTCGTCCGCCAGCACCCTGCGAAGCACCAGCCAGACGGCGACGACCAGGACGAGCGCGATGCAGCTCGAGACGATGACCCAATCCTGCTGGCTCATTCGCCAGTCAACCGCCGGGAGCCGTTCATTGGCACCGCGGTACCCTCCTGCGCCTTGCTGCTACACCCGGAACCCTGGGTCGACCGAACGTTAGCCTGCCAACGCAGTCTGCAGGGATGCGTCGTCCTTGCACTGGTTCAGCTTGAGCGCCTTGATGGTGGTGTTGCCCCGCCAGTCGACAACCACGTTGAAGCAGGTCGGCGTGGTCTTGCCGGACGTGGCCACCGTGCCGGCGCAGTGCCAGCGCCGTCCATGCGACGCCTTCTGAACACACACCACCCCCTGAGCACCCTCCTTCGAGGCGACCCGCTGCTGCACGGACGCCAGCGAGATCCGCTGATGCTGCTTGACGTACCAGTACCCGACGCCACCGATGACCACCACGACCGCCACCACCGCGACGATGACCGCAACCAGCCGACCCATGCCGATAGCCTAAAGGTTTCCCCAGATGAACCGCACTCCCCTCCAGCAACTGGCAGCATGGATCGACGACGCGCAGGCCGCCAGACTCGCCCAGCCCGACGCGATGACCCTGGCGACAGCCTCCGCGGACGGCGTACCGTCCGCCCGGATCGTGCTCCTCACGGCCCGGACGACCGCGGCGCCACGCTGGGACTGGAGCGCGCCCTCGCCGCGGAGCACCCACAGCGCGCTGAGCGCGGCGTCGATGCCGAACACGGCGTCCAGGTTCTCGCCGGCGTCAGCTCGAAGAGTGGTTTACGGAAGTCCGTTGCGCTTGTAACCTTGGCCAGAAACTGTCATGCTGTCGTGGATTGGCTCGCGGCGACAGCCGGTGGGTGAGGCTCCGAAATGGGGGAATGCCATGACCCGCGTGGGATTGACCGCTTCCGTTTCTCGGGAACGGTCTGGGAAAGTTTGGTACGCGAAGCGGCTGGTGGTCACGCTCCTGCTCGCCGCCGTGGTCGCGGGGTCGGTGGGCACGACGAACGCACATGCGGCCGATCCGCTGAGCGGCGATCCGGTGATCATGGCGGCGGGAGACATCGCCTGCAGCCCGCACGCCCCGCAGTTCAACGGCGGCGCGGGCAATGCGACGAGCTGCAAGATGATGGCGACGAGCAACCTGATCCTCGCGGACTCCAGCGTGGACAGGGCACTCGCATTCGGCGATCTGCAGTACGAATGCGGAAACTACAACGACATCATCGCCTCGTATGCCATCACGTGGGGCCGCTTCAAGGCGATGACGAAGCCGGCACTCGGCAACCACGAGTACGGCCCGACCGACTCGTTCGGGTTTCCGTGTCCGCGCGACGGCTCCGGCTATTTCCGATACTTCGCCGAGGATCCGGTGGTCGACGTGGGTGGGCCGAACGGGTACTACAGTTGGGACCTCGGCACCTGGCACATGGTTGTCGTGAACTCAAACTGCAAGTTCGCCCCGTGCAAGAAGAACACCGCCCAGTACCTGTGGCTGCAGGCCGACCTGGCCGCCTCCAACGCTCAGTGCACGCTGGCGTATGCACACCACCCGCGCTTCAACGGCAAGAGCGCCAGTCCGACGGGGCAGACGGGCCCGCTGTGGACGCTGCTCTACAACGAAGGCGCCGAGGTGTTCCTGGCCGGCCACAAGCACGCGTACGCCAGGTTTGCGCCGCTGACTCCGTCAGGGGTCATGGATCCCGTAAGCGGGATTCGCGAGTTCATCGTCGGCACCGGCGGAATCAACGTCGGGTCCATCAGCAACTCTCTGTCGATGGTGGAGGCGATCGACCCCGCCAGACGCTACGGCGTGATCCGGATGGTGCTGCATCCCACGAGTTACGACTGGCAGATGATCGCCATCAACGGATCCATCATCGACTCGGGCAGCTACCCCTGCCATTAGCCTCGAAGGACGGCTAATCTGGAGACATCGCGCGGTTCGTCAAACCGGCATGAAGCCCACGGGCTGACCGACTGATGACCGTGAGCGCGAGGCCGGCAGCTGCAGCGCGAGGTCCATCGGGCGGATCCTTCGCGCTTCGAGTGCTGCGCGAGCAGATGACGGTTCTGGCCGACCGCCGCGCGACGCACCACGGCATACTCGCGCTCCGATCGTGCATGCCACCTTAGTGGCAGGCTGTGGTCCCGGAATCGACGGTCGTCCCGTCGGTCGCTACCAACCTGTAGTCGTAGCTGTTGGGGTGAAGCGTCATGCGCAGGACGCCAAAGTGACGCCCAGGGTCGATCTTCTCAACCATCGCGAACTGATTGCTGATGACTCCGATGTTCTCGCCGCCCGTGCCGACGATGAACTGGCGTATGCCGTGAGCCTGGTCGATCGCCCCTCCGGTGGTCAGCGGCGCGAACCGGGCGTACGCGTGCTTATGCCCGTTGAGGATGACCTCCGCGCCCTCGGCTTCGAGCGCCTTCCACATCGGCCCCATCGAGCCGACCGGCCCATTCTTCTTTCCGTTGAAGCGCGGGTGATGCCAATAGGCGAGCGTGCACGGCGCATTCGATGCCGCGAGGTCATTCTTCAGCCAGGTTACCTGTGCACCACTTCCCTTACATGAGACGAACTTGCAGTTGCTGTTCAACACCACCATATGCCAGCTACCGATGTCCCAGCTGTAGTACCCGCCGGGAGGCGCAACGTTCACGCTCGGAGAGGCTGCGAAGTACTGAAAGTATCCGCCGCCGCCACCCGGACATGAGACGCCGAACGGGTCGGTTCCCGTGATGTATTCGTGGTTCCCCAGCGCCGGACGCGTGATCGTCTTGGCACGTCCCCAAGAGGGTGCGTAGGAGCCGAGGAAATCGCCGTAACTGGCGCATTCGTACTGCAGATCACCCAGTGCGAGTACCCGGTCAACAGTCGAATCAGTGACGAAGATGTCGCTGGTTGATCGTTGTTGGCACGAGGACGGCGCCCCCGCACCACCGTTGAAATGCGGGTCGTTCGGACTGCACGCGATATCACCGGCTGCGACGATCACCGGATCGCCGCTCACCGGATCGGCCGCACGAGCATTGCCGCTCGCCACCCAGCAGGCGATGACAAAGGTCATCGCCACCAGCGTTATGACGCGTGCGCACCGCTTACGCCGACACGCCCATGCAGTCCCCATTCCGAACCTCCTGCCGATGCCCGGTCCGCGATCACCGTAGCACCGAACGACGGCGGTCGCAATCTGGACTCATGGCTCGCGGGCCACTGGCACCCCGTCTCACCATCGCAAAAACCGGGAAACCCTCGAGGAACCAGGGGCAACTGCTCGAACCGGCAGTTTTCCAGGCGATATGCAGGGCATCGCGGTTTGTCAAGTTCTGTTGCAAGTGGTACGAGAGAGGGCTACCATCGGATCAATGCGACGCGTCGTGGTCGGTGTGGTGGTCGTCCTTACCGGGGCCGCTGTGCTCGCGATTCTGCTTGCGCTCAAACGTTCCGACCCACCGGTGCAGCCGGTGCCCGACCAAGTCTCTGACCCGCCCGATGATGCGCCCATCGCCGAGGTTGCCGACGTCCCAGACGACCCGCTGGAGCCCGCGCCGCAGGTAGAGCGGAACCTGACGTTGGTCAGCGACGGATCAGGGACGACGGCAGCGAGTCTCGACGAGCAGCGTGTTGCCGATGCGCGGGCGCTGGCGGAGCATCATGCGGATCTCATCGACAACGTCCGCACATATCTTCGCGACGAGCTCGAGAAGATGCCGCGACAGCCGCTCTTCGTCATCGCCCGCGAGCGCGGCGTGCCGACGCGCGAGACGATCGTCATGAGCCGGGAGGAGTTGATCGACGCGATCAACCGGCTCGACTCGACGGCGCACGCCGGCTAGAACCCTCCGACACGCACCCGGCTGATTTGCGAGATCCTTACCGGATCCTCACCGGATCTCCTCCCACCGGGCATCGCATCGCTGCGATCATGTCGGCATGCAGACGCTCCAACCGCTGAAGTCATGCTGATCGCCGCTGGACTGCTCCTGATCCTGGGATGTATGGCCGCCAGCGTCCTCACCGCCAGTCTGGCTCGCATCGCGGCTCGAGCAGACGACGTTCGTCAGGAACGACAACGGCCGGCGCAGGTCGCTCGACGGCGCCCACCGCAAGATCGCGCGTGGGAGTTGGCCGGGAGTTCGTCGACGTCGACCGCCCTGCCGCGCGACCCAGCGGCTTAGGGTCGTACGACTACGGTTTCGCACATGGAAACGGTGTGCGTCGCCGCCGCCCCGGGACGGCGGCGACGCACCGGTCACCGAGTGACGCAGTCTGGAGAACTCAATGAAGTCGACAGACCGCCGACACACCCAGGGAGCCGTTGGAGGGCTTCTACCACGTTCGCCTGGCAATGTCCAGTAACGGGCGAGCCGGATGGACCCCCATCGAGCTGATCGAGGCGTGCGCCCTGCAATCCAACTCGACATGTTCTAGGGTGGTCGATACGCCCGACGGCCCAGCGCCGGGCGGCTCCATCAGAACCCGGGGGGGTTACACGATGCACGGCTCACCGCGAGAGGCCATCCCGCTGCGACTCCGCCTGCTCTGCGCACACGGCGGACATCGATGGATCGACGAGACGCTCTCGGTGTACGAGGTCTCGTTGATCGGGCGCCGGTGCGCCCGCTGCGGCAAGTGGGAGACGAGGGCCGTGGGACCACCTTCGGCGAACGGCGCCGTCGGTTAGCCTGACCGATTCTCGCCGCGTCGCGCGCCTTCCGCAACGAATGTGAAATCCGTAAACTTTGCTGCCGGGACGTTAGAAGGCGCATGCCGATCCCGTAAGGATTGCCGGATTCGCTTGACCGGGCGGTAGCCGCGACATAGGACATGGGTGAACGACGGCCAGCGCCCGGCCACGACGTCAGTCGGCTGGGCGAAGCCGCACATTGACCGGCCCGACCTAGTCGCGGCCGGGGGGAGGTGCAGTTCCATGCCCGTGTTCACGAAGATGGTCGACGGCTGCGTCCGCAGCCGAATCCGGGTCCTGCTTGCGCTTTTCGCGCTCGGAGTGACCACACTTGCCATTTTGCCATCGACGGCTGGTGCAGCCGGCGGTGTCCTGCGTGTAACGTGTAACTACAGCAACTCGAAACAGGTCGATCCAATCGTGTCGTTTGGTCGGGCCACGTCGGCACATATGCACGATTTCTACGGCAACACCGGCGTCACGGCGAGCTCGACGCTATCGTCGCTGCTCTCGACCCCGTCGAATTGCCGGGGCGAGCCGCAGAATCACAGCGGCTACTGGGTGCCGACGATGTACCTACGCGGCCAGCCGGTGCACGCACCGAAGCTCGCCGTCTACTACTCCCGGTTCCCCGGTGGCCAGATCGCCGAGACGATCCCACAGGGCTTGAGGATGGTCGCCGGCAATCATGACGCGACCGGGCCGCAGCCGATCGGCATCGTCAAATGGGACTGCCTGGGCAATCCACAGGCGCCGCTTCGCGCCGCTCCGTACAACTGCGCGCCGTATCACGCCACCGTCCAGGCGACGATCAAGTTCCCGAACTGCTGGAACGGCAAGGGGCTGACCACGTCGGACGTGGTCTACCCGGGCAAGCACGAGGTCTGTCCGTCCGGTTTCCCACACATCCTCCCGCACATCCGCGAGAGCATCGAGACGACCATCGTCAACCCGCTCAACGCCAACGGGTCGGTCGCCATCAGCTTCTCCAGCGGCCCGTACTACACCCTCCACGCCGACGTCTTCGAGGCTTGGGAGCAGTCGCGCATCAACTTCCTGCTCCACTCGAACGGCATCATCTAGAGTCGCTGACGACGATGGGGCAGGCACCTCCGGGTGCCTGCCCCATCGATGCTGGTCGGCCGGGCTGTACCTTTCTGCCGGGTAACGGTATCGTGGTCTGCGGAGGTCTTGTAAGAAGGGAGATCGACGGTGCCTCGCGGACGGGCTCTGCGGTTAGTCGTGATCATCGTGATGTCGGGCCTGGCGTTGGTCCGACCCGCCACCGCAAGCGCCGATCCGATCGTCGTGATCGTGATGGAGAACCAGCCCTACGCGACGATCGTGGGGTCGCAGCAGGCGCCGTTCATCAACACCGTCATGATCGCACGCGGGACGCTGGCGACCAACTACGTCGCGAACATCAACGGCAGCCTGCGGAACTACTTCGCGATGACCTCGGGAATCACCAACAACAAGACCGCTCCGGCTTCCGAGAACCTGTTCCACCAGCTCCAGCAGCGCGGAATCACCTGGGCGGAGTACGAGGAGTCGATGCCCACGCCGTGCTTCAAGGGCGGGCAGTCCGGCACCGTGCCTGGCGGCACCGACCCCCTCTACACGGTGCAGCACGATCCCGCGGTGAAATACACCAACATCCGGAACAATGCCGCCGTCTGTCAGGCGCATGTGCTGCCGTTCACCCGCTTCGACCCGGCCGGCATGCCGCAGTTCTCGTTCGTCGTTCCGAACCAGTGCAACGACATGCACAGCCAGTGCGGCGGATCGAACGTCGCGCGGGGTGACAGCTGGTTGGCGTCGCACGTCCCGGCGATGGTTCAGCATGGCGCGACGGTCATCCTCACATGGGACGAGGGCACCCCGAAAGACGAGCACATCGTGACGGTCAAGTACGGCGCGGGCGAGTCCGCCGGCAGGGACGCGACGCGGTACTCGCACTTCGGTCTGCTGGCCGGCCTGGAGAACCACTATGGAGTGGGCCGCCTCAACGGCGCGACCAGTGCCACGCCACTCCCCGTGCCCTGACCGGGCTCGGTTGCCGCCGCCTACGGGATGGTTGCCGGGAACACTTGACCGACTATCCCCGGTCTGGAAGTATTCGGCCCTGTGGGGGTGCGTAGCGTCATTGGACGCGTGGCTCTCGTGCTCGCAATCGTTGTGCTCACCGCAGGCGCCGCCGCGCTGGCGTGGGCGCTATGGCAGTACGAGCAGTTGTCGGGTGCCGCGGGCCAGGCTCAGGCCCGCCTCCCGAGCGTCATCGAGAGCAACCTGAGCAAGGCCGGCCCGACCGCGGATACGCCACAGGTGATCCTCGTGCGCGGCTACGGCGGCCTCGCGACGGGCAGCATGCTGCTCTTCCGCAGCGACCCCACTCGTGACGAGATCTCGTTCCTCACGGTGCCACGCCGGTTATCGGGAGCCCCCTACTCCACCGACCGTCCCGACGCAGCGGCGATCGCCCGGTTGATCGACCTGCTCAACCGCTCGGCCGGCGTCAGCGTACAGCACGTCGCGCTCCTGGACTTCTCCGGCATCAGCGGCATCGTCGATGCACTGGGCGGAATCACCGTCGCAAATCCCGCACCGTTCAACGTGCTCCTGGACGACACGCGCTACGTCCGCTTCCCGGCCGGTCAGGTGGAACTCAACGGGGCCCGCACCGCCGCGTACCTGTCGATCCAGCCCACCACGGAGTCCGAGCGAGCGCTCCGCGAGGCGAACGAGCTGCGGGTTCTGCAGGCGGTGGTGAACAACCTCATCCGGCCGTCGGATATCACCCACCTCACCAGCACAGCCGGGGAGGTCGCCAAGAAGACGGAGACCGACCTCACGACATCGGACATCATCGGCCTCGTCGCCGTTCGCGTACATGCCACGCGCGTCGTCAACTGCAATCTCTCCCGGGCGAGCTCGTTCTCCCAGGGCGATTCCAGTTCGGCTGTGGCGGTCTTCCAGGCGAAGGCCGGCACGTCGCCCTTCTGCTCCGCGAACTCTGTGACCCCCATCGCCAGTGCGGCGATCCTCGAGGTCGGCGCAAAAGCCGTCAGCCGGTACGGAGCGTACGTGTTCATCGTCAACCTGGTTGTCGTTCTCCTCGTGATTGCGGCAGCGCTATGGCTTTTGATCCGGCGGCGATCGCCTGGCGAACACGAGCCGGCACCGGCAGGGCCGGGTTTGGCAGCCCGCACCTTCGATCGGTTCGCCGACTCGTGGGATCTCTGGCGCTGGCGACGCCGCAGCCCGTACTCGACAAAGCCGCCGCGAGCCCCGATCGGGGACGCCGTCCTCGACCGCGTCGACCGGGTCCGATTCGCCTTCCGCCGGGGTCCGAGCCAGCGTCGAGGCGCACCGCGGATCCCCGCGGCGCCGACGCCGGCTCAGATCGATCGGCTGCGACCGGCTCCCGGCACGGGCGCGCCGGCGGCACCGGCCGAGTCCCTCCAGGCACCTACGGGCATCCTCCCCACACCACCCCCCGAGACGGCGCCGACGGATCGCGTGGATCTGGTGGTGGCGCTGCGGAACGAAGGTCTGTCGTATCGCCAGATCTCGGAGCGGCTGACGAACGATTTCGGCATGCCGGTCTCGCCGACGACCGCGCGCCGTCTCTGGCGGCGGCGGGTGACGGCGGGACCGGATGGTTCGAACGAGTAGCACGACCGGCCTCGGAACTGGACAACCCGCGTCCGGCCCACGGGCCGATACGGCGCCTCACGGAGAGAGGGCTGTGACGTCCATCCGGGACTGGGTGTCCGCTTTCTCACTACGCTCGAACCCGCGGTAGACTCGATGACGGAGTATGCGACGCATCTTCCTCTTCCTGGGAATCACGCTTGGTGTCGCGCTGGTCTTGGCGGAACACCGACGCTCCAGTAACCGGTCCTCCTGGCCCGCACGGAGCTCTCGTCCCTCACCGCCTCGCATCGCGACGGAAGACGCGGAGCCAGACACGTCGCCGCCGAAGCTATACGCGCACCGCGCCGGCGGCCGGTCGGACGTCCGCACAAGCGATCCGGAGCTCACCGGCCTGCCCCGCCAGGCACTGTTCGAGATCGGCCGCGATCTTGGCATCGACCTCCGCGACCTGATCGTCATGCGAAGCGACCAGCTGATCGGGGCGATCCGCGAGGTCGGGACTCCCCGGCCGAGCGGTGCAGATCCGAGCACCTAGGGCCGCCGCCCGGGGCGTGAGCTTGACCGTTCAGCGGCTGCCCCGGAGAATTGGGCGTGTCGCAGTAGGCTGTCCCGCGCACAGACGCCGGAGGAGGGCTGGTCGTAATGACCTCGATTGGATGGTGAGCGGATGGACGCCGCCCGGCGCCGCTCACTGGATGGCGATGACCGCTCCGTGGCGACGCTCGCGCCGGATTGAGGGATCGCCGTGAGCACGGCGGGCGGCCAGGCGCCGCCCGTGGTGTCCCCGGGGGCTCAGATCCGGCGCAAGATCCTGCGGGGCAGCGCCTGGGTGTTCGCCGGCAGGATGGGGTCGATCGTGATCGGGTTGGCGATCAACGCACTGCTCGCGCGACTCCTGAGCCGGGACGGACTGGGTGGGTACTTCGTCGCGTCCTCAATGGTGATGATCGGCTCCACGCTTGCCTGTCTGGGCATGAACAAGACCGTCGTGCGCCTGGTGGCCGGCTCCCTCGCCGTGAACCGAGCCGGCCGGGCCGAGGACGCGATCCGCATCACCTTCGCCGTGGGCACGGCCAGCGCCCTGCTGCTCGCCACCGTGCTGGCACTGGGGCCAGGCCGTGCCCTGGCCACGCACCTCTTCGGATCCAGCGTGGTCGCCGATGCGATGCCGTTCGTCGCGGGCTGGCTGGCGGCGATGACCCTGCAAACGCTGGTGGCCGAAACCTACCGCGGCCTCAAGCGGTTCAGGGCGGCAACGCTGTTCTCGGGGCTGATCGTCGATGTCTTCTCCCTCGCGGTCTTCGGCACACTTTGGCTGCAGAACGCACACCCGTCGCTTTCCGAGGTGCTGTTCATCATGCTCGTGGTGACGGCGTTGCCGGCGGTGTACGGAGTGATTCGGATCCTGCTCAAGCTCCCGAGGATGCGACGGGGAGGTGGCTTCACAGATACCCGGGAGGTGCTCGGGATCTCCCTGCCCTTGCTGATCGTGAGCCTGTCGGCGTTCTTCGTGGGGACGGGAGTGGATATCTGGGTGGTCGGCTACTTCGAACCGATCGACCAGGTCGCACTCTACGGCGCGGCTGCGAAGCTGATGTTCATCGTCTCGACGCCGCTGATCATCGTCTCGCAAGTGGTCCCACCGATCATCGCCCAGCTCCACGAGCAGCGCCGCCATCCGGAGCTCGAGCACGCACTCCGCGCGACCGCGACCTTGACCGGCTTGCCCGCGGCCGCCGCGCTGATCGTGCTGATGGCCGGCGGCGCCTGGGTGCTCGAGCTGGTGTACGGCAGCGCGTTCTTCCGGCAGGCGAGCACGGTGCTCGTGATCCTCGGCTGCGCCCGCCTCTATGCGGTGCTCACCGGCTCGTGCGGCGTCGCCCTGACGATGACCGGTCATCAGCGGCTGATGATGAACATCACGCTGCTTTCAGCCGCGGTCAGCTTCGGCCTGGAGGTGTTGCTCGTGCAGCCGTTCGGCATCATCGGCGTCGCGTGCGCCACCTGTGCAGCCCAGATCCTCCAGAACACCATGCAGCTTCTGATGACCAAACGGGCGCTCGGCATCTGGACCCACGCCGAGCTCTCGTTTCGTCCGGTGCGGGAGCTGATCGGCCGCTGATCAGATCGCCGGCGACCGCGGCTCGGCCACGGCAGTCGGCGCGACGTGTTCCCGCGATCCCAGCTGGGTAGTGGGCGAAGCTCCGGCGTTGTCAGATCACTGCGACACACGCGAATCGCTGATGGCGACAGGGTGTCGGCTGCGAGTAATCGGGCGTTATGCGCAGGATTGCCCTTGTGCGAGATCGGACTGGCGAATGACTGGCGTGCTCGGTCGAGTCTCGCTACCCTACGACGACGTTCGAAGTGGTCAGCAACCAGTCGGACTGCCGTCTTTGCCGTGATGGGTGTCTGCCAGTTGGGAGGATCGCGGCCGGGGTCTCATGGGGCTCCGAACGCGGTACCACGCGTCGTCGTGCATCCGTGTTTGACAGGAGCGTCGGAGAACGGTATTCAAGTCCGGTCGGCGTGAAGGTGGGGTCTCTGGCGCCCCACGCGTACGAGAGGACAACCTAGGTGGAGACACCTCGGCACGGAACCGCGACGTCCCTCGCGGGGTATCTCGGCATCATCAGACGGCGGTGGCTCCTGGTCCTGATCCCGCTGCTCATCGTGCCACTCGCGGCGGTCGGGTTTTCGATGCGGCAGCAGAAGCTGTTTCAGGCCACGACCAAGGTGCTGATCACCAACCCTGTCCCCGTCCAGAACGTGACGCAGACGAACGTGCCGACCGACCCGACCCGACGCAGCGCCACCGAGGTCGACGTCGCGACCGTGCCCGAGGTCGCCCAGCGGACGCTGGACGGCGTCGGACTGCACGATCGGTCGGCCCTCGATCTGCTGAGTGAGACGTCGGTGTCGGCGGCGTCAGACGCGGACATCCTCAACTTCTCGGTCACCGATCCGCGGCCAGGCGTCGCGAAGCGCCTGGTGAACGAGTACGCCAAGCAGTACATCGCCTATCGCAAGGAGCTCGACACCCAGGTCGTCCGCGGCATGGTCGGCGACCTGCGAACGAGGATCGACCAGCTCCAGCGGACGATCGATGGACAGGCGAGTCCGGATCCGTCGCTCCGCGAACAGCTGCGGAGCCTGCTGGACAGCGAACAGAACCTGCAGACCCTCGAGCAGCTGCAGGGGGGAACGCTGTTCATCATCCGCCCGGCCGCCGATGCCTCGCAGGTGCAGCCGAGGACAGTCCGGAACGCGCTGATCGGGGTCGTGCTGGGTCTGATAGCCGGCCTGGGCCTGGCGTTCCTCGCGCACGCCCTTGATACGCGCGTGCGGAGCGCGGAAGAGGTCACGCAGAGTCTCGGCCTGCCGCTGCTCGGCCGCGTCCCGGCACCACCCGCAAGCCTCGCGCGAAAGAACCGGCTGGCAATGCTCGCGAAGACGCAGCATTCCCATGCGGAGTCGTACCGGACGCTCCGCACCGCGTTCGACCTGGCCAACCTCCGGCTCGGGGCGAAGACGGTGATCGTCACCAGCGCCCTCGACCGTGAGGGCAAGTCGACCACGCTCGCCAACCTGGCCATCGCCCTCGCCCGCTCGGGCCGCAGCGTGGCCCTGGTCGACCTCGATCTGCGGCGACCGCGGGTCGCCGCGTTCTTCGGTCTGGAAGGGCGTCCCGGAGTGACCGAGGTGGCGATCGGCGGCCTGTCACTCGATGATGCGCTGGCGCCGATCGCCATCGAAGCTCCGGCTTCGCCATCGGTGAACGGCCACGGTGAACTCGATCGGACAACCGGTGGGCTGGACGTGCTGCCCTCGGGGTTGGTCCCGGGTGACGCGGCCGAGTTCCTTTCCACGCCGGAGCTGGCGGCGATCATGGCGGAACTTCGCGACCGGTTCGACCTCGTGCTGGTCGATGCGCCGCCGATCCTGCCGGTCAGCGATGCGCTGACGCTGAGCGCGGAGGTCGACGCGATGCTGATCGTCGTGCGAGCCGGGGTCGTTCGGCGGAACGTGCTGGGTGAGCTGAGGCGCGTGCTCGACAGCGTGCCGACGGCGAAGCTGGGATTCGTACTGACGGGGACGGACATCGAGGACGGGTACGGATATGGAGCCGGGTACGGCTACGCCAGCGCGCCAGAGGCTGAACCGCGAACGCAGGAGAAGGTGCGAACGTAGAGACGCAGCAGGGCGCGCAGCGCCCATTGGTGGGGGTGTGTGTTGATAGGTCGGGTTACAGGACGGTTCTTGTCGAGGAAGCCTCGGCCGCGGATTCTCGTGGTCGGGCCGGTCCCGGAGCCGTACAACGGAATGACGGTCGTCACGAGCATGGTGCTGCGCTCGCGGCTCCGCGACGTCTTCGACATCGTCCACCTCGACACGTCGGATCACCGACCCGTCTCCAACGTCGGCCGGGTGGACGTCCAGAACGTGGCGCTCGGGGTGATGTCGGCCGTGCGACTGCTGCGAGATGCGATCCTTTGCCGCGTCGACGCGATCTATCTGCCGATCGCGAAGAACCGCGTCGGCTTCCTGCGCGACGCCGTGTTGTTGCTCGAGGCACGCGCGCTCAGGCGGACAACCATCGTCCACTTCCACGCTCGTGGATTCGACGAGTTCGTGACCGCCGAAGCCTGGTGGATGCGACGACTGGTCCGACTCGCCCTGCGGACGCCGCGGACACACGTCATCGTGCTCGGCGCCTGCCTGTCCGGTGAGTTCGAGGGACTCATCCCCCACGACCGAGTCCACGTCGTGCCGAACGGGGTCGCGGATCAGCGCGTCGATGCCGGCCGGCTCAGCTCGGCGCCGACGGTGCTGCACCTGTCGACGCTCTGGAGCGCCAAGGGCGTCTTCGAGGTGCTCGAAAGCGCGGTACGCCTGCGGAGCCGGATCCCGGGGATTCGGTACCAGTTCGCGGGCACCTGGTACAGCGACGACGAACGAGCACGCGCAATGGAGCTCGTCGCACGCGAAGGCTTGGCGCACGAGGTCGAGTTCCTCGGCCCCGTGGAGCCATCCGAGCGCATGCGGCTGCTGACGTCCGCAACGGTCATGGCGTTCCCCTCGCACAGCGAGGGTCATCCGCTGGTCGTGCTGGAAGCGCTCTCGGCGGGCCTGCCAGTCGTCACCACCCGCACCGGGGCGATCCCCGAGATCATCACGAACGGTCGGGAAGGCTTTCTCGTCGACGTCGGCGATGTCGAGGGCCTGACCTGCCGAATTGCCGAGATCGTGACCGATCCAGAACTTCGGCGACGCCTGCGAGCAAACGCGCGGTCACGGTACGAGAGCGAGTTCACAGCCGACCGCTTCACAGATCGACTGGGTGACGTCTGGCAGAGCGTACTGCGGCGCCGCACGCTGCACCACGCGCCGCAGACTCCCGCGGTGACCGCCGGCTCGAGGTTGCCGTGAAACAGGTGGCCCAGCGCCCACGTGACGGTCGGGTGACGGTCGAGCAGGTGCCGGCGCCGGTGGTACGGCCCGGGTGGGTGCTCGTCCGAAACCGGGTGTCGGTCATCAGCGCCGGCACCGAGCGAAGCAAGATCGAGCTCGGTCGGAAGAACATCTTTGAGAAGGCCCGAGCCCGCCCTGACCTGGTCCGTCAGACCGTCGAGAAGGCCCGATCGGAAGGCGTCTCGGCGACCCTTGCGATCGTCAGGGATCGACTCGCGGGATTGACACCGATCGGGTACTCATCCGCCGGAGTCGTCGTCGAGGTCGGTGAGGGCGTCGCCGGCCTCGCCCCGGGCGACAGGGTCGCATGCGGCGGCGCCGGCTGGGCCAACCACTCCGAGCTGGTGGCCGTTCCGAAGAACCTCGTCGCCCGTGTCCCCGATCACGTCGACTTCGATGTTGCCGCCTATGCCACCATCGGATCGATCGCGCTGCACGCGGTGCACCGGTCCGATGCTCGCCTCGGTGAGCACGTGGGCGTCATCGGGCTGGGGCTGGTCGGCCAACTCGCACTTCGGATCCTCGCCGCCGCCGGATGCAGGGTCGTCGGAATCGACACCGACGGGGATGCGGTGGAACTCGGCCGATCGGCGGGGGCAACGACATTCCTGCGCAGCCAGCGAGGGCTCGAGCGAATCGTCGTGTCCGGGACGGGCGAAGGTGGCCTGGATGCGGTGATCATCTGCGCCGCGACGGGTTCCCGAGACCCGGTCGACCTCGCATGCCGGATGCTCCGCCCGCGTGGCAGGATCGTGGTCGTCGGCGAGGTCCCGGTCGAGGCGGAGCGCAGCCAGATGTACGACAAAGAGCTTGAGCTCCGCCTCTCGCGATCGTACGGCCCGGGTCGCTACTCGGCCGACTACGAGGAGCACGGCGCCGATCTGCCGGTGGAGTACGTGCGCTGGACGGAGCAGCGCAATCTCCAGGCGTTCGTCGACCTGATCGCCGCCGGGAGCCTCGACCCATCGCCGCTGACCACCCACCGGTTTCCGATCGACGCGGCCGAGGAGGCATACGGCGTGGTCGAATCGCCCGGCGACGCGCGAGCGTTCGGCGTACTGCTCGAGTATCCCGGCGAGACACCCCTTCCGGCGCAACCGGTCGTCCGCGCCGTTCCGCGCCGGCTCCGGGAGGGAAACCCCAGGATCGGTGTGATCGGAGCGGGGTCGTTCGCGCGAAGCATCGTCATACCCCACCTTTCCGAGGCCGGCGCAACGCTCGCCGCCGTCGCCAGCGAAGGCGGACTGAGCGCGGCCGATGCCGCCGCCAGGTTCGGATTCGAGCGGGCGCTGACGGCCGAGCAGATCATCGCGGACGATCGGATCGGTGCCGTCGTGATCGCGACCCGACACAACAGCCACGCGGCGCTGGCGAGCGCCGCCCTCAGGGCCGGGAAGCGGGTGTTCGTGGAGAAGCCGCTCGCGCTGACCTGGGACGAGCTGCTGGACGTCGAGCTGGCGCTCGCGGACGGCGGGTCGCTGATGGTGGGATTCAACCGCCGATTCGCGCGATTCACCGCCGCCGTCAGCGACGTGCTGCGCGGTGCGCGCCACCGGTCCATGAGCATCCGCGTCAATGCGGGTGCGCTGCCGGACGGCCACTGGCTCCACGACCCCAAGACGGGTGGCGGCCGACTGCTCGGCGAGGGGTGTCATTTCGTCGATCTGCTGATGCACTGCATGGGCACGCGCGTCAGAGCCGTGCACGCGGTCGCCGCCCCGCGAACGGGACTCCCGCTCCACTGCGCCGAGAACTTCATCGTCACGCTGCGGTTCGCCGACGGATCGATCGGCTCGCTGCTCTACAGCTCGGAGGGCGATTCGGCGCTGGGCAAGGAGCGCATCGAAGCCTTCGCCGCCGGACAGAGCGTGGTGGTCGACGACTACCGTCGCCTCGAGCGCTACGCCAACGGCCGCCGATCGGCGACGAAGGGCCGCCAGGACAAGGGTCACCGGGCCGAGATGCGCCGGTTCCTGGCCGTGTGCCGCGGCATCGACGATGCCCCGTCCCCGGAATCGGTCATCGCGTCGACCCAGGCCACCCTGGCGGCCCGTGACTCGCTGATGTCGGGAGAGTCGGTGATCGTCGCATGAGCCCAAAGCTGATGCACGTCGTCGGTGCTCGCCCAAACTTTGTGAAGCTTGCCCCCGTCATCGCGGCGCTCGCGGACGACGCAAAGGTCGAGCAGCTCGTCGTGCATACGGGGCAGCATTACGACGCACGGATGTCCGACGACATCCTCGCCGACCTCCAGTTCCCCACACCGGATGTGTACCTGGGGATCGGGTCGGGCACGCACGCCGAGCAGACGGGCCGCACCATGATCGCCTTCGAGCGGGTGCTGCTCGAGGAGCGCCCAGACCTGGTTGTCGTCGCCGGGGACGTGAACGCGACGCTGGCGTGCGCGCTGACCGCCGCGAAGGCACACATTCCGGTGGCCCACGTCGAGTCGGGCCTGCGGTCGTGGGACTGGACGATGCCGGAGGAGATCAATCGCACGATCACAGACCGGATATCGGCGCTGCTCTTCACGCACAGTCCGGAGGCCCGCGACAACCTGGTTACCGAAGGCATCGACGAGGGCAGGGTGCACTACGTGGGGAACACGATGATCGACTCCTTGCGCCGAGCCGAGCCCTTCGCGCGGCGCCGAGCGGTGTGGCGAGGCTTCGGCCTGGAGCCGCATGCCTACGTGCTGGTCACACTGCACCGCCCCTCCAACGTCGACGTCGCCGATCAGCTGACCGGCATCGTCGGCGCCCTGTGCGAGCTGGCGTCGAGAGCGCCGGTGGTGTTCCCGCTCCATCCCCGCACGGCGGCGCTGCTCGAGGCGACCGGACAGCTGGACCGGGTCCGCGATGCTGGCGTCTGCTGCTGCGAGCCCCTCGGGTACATCGACTTCCTGTCGATGGAGCTCGGCGCGGGAGCAGTCCTCACGGACTCGGGGGGCGTCCAGGAGGAGTCGACCGCCCTCGGCGTCCGCTGCTACACGCTGCGCCCCAACACCGAACGGCCGGTCACCCTGACCCTGGGCACCAACACGCTGCTCCACGACGATCCCCTGGCGATCCGTCAGGTGGCCCCGAGCGGCGAGCCGCCGGTCGCCTGCACGGTGCCGCTCTGGGACGGGCACGCCGGCGGGCGGATCGCAGACCTCATCCGGAGCCGGCTCGCCCGGCGGGAGGATCTGGAGGTCGCATGGTCGCTGTGATGTCCGATCGCCGGGCGGACGTGCTGTGCGAGGCGGAGCAGCTCTCGCGGTTGCTGGAGGCTCAGCGCTTTCGCGGGTTCGATCCCTACGACGCCCTGGCGTCGCCGATCCTCGGACGGCTGGCCGTCACCCCGCTGGCTCGACGCGCCGCGATCCAGTTGATGAAGCGGTCGCCTCTCAACATCCGCCGTGTCGTCGGCGTGCCCGCGCAGCAGCACACCAAAGCGCTCGCGCTCTGCGTGTCCGCATACGCGCTGCTGGCCGACCTGCCCGACGGCGACCGGTACCGGACACTGGCCCGGGCGCTGAGCGAGTGCCTCGTGGCGAGCGCGCTGGTTCGCGACGGCGGTGTCGGATGGGGCTATGAGTTCGACGTCGAGACACGGTGGGGCGGGTACGCCGCTGATCAGCCGAATGCCGTGGTGACGAGCTTCGCCGGGAACGCCCTGCTGGATGCTGCGGCGCTTGACAACGCCGACGGCCGCCTCCGCGAGCCCGCTGAGCTCGCGGCACGGTATGCGGTGACCACACTGTTTCGGCCGACGCCCGAGGGCGGGTTCTTCGCGTACTACAGCGACACTGACATGGAGATCCACAACGCCAGCGCGCTGGTCGTTGGACTGCTCTCCCGTTGCACACCGATGCCTACCGACGCCGCGGATGCGGCCGAGCGGGCCGTGGCCAGCCTGGTCGCGAAGCAGCGGCCGGATGGATCGTGGCCGTACGGCGAGCATCCACGTCTGCAATGGGTCGACGGCTACCACACCGCGTACATCCTTGTCTCGCTCGGTCGCTGGGCTGACGCGACCGGTGACGGCGCAGCCGAGACCGCGCTCCGCCGCGGGCTCGGCTATTACATCGCGAACCTCTTCGACCCCGGCGGGATTCCCCGCGCAACGTCCACGTCGGTGTACCCGATCGACGTGCACGCCGCCTCGTCGGCGATCTGGGCACTCTCACAGCTCGACGAGTGGTCTCCGGCCGCGCGGCCGCTGGCGGACTCGGTGCTGGCCTGGACGCTCGACAACCTGCGCCGCAGAGACGGAAGGTTTGCCTTCCAGCGGCACCGCCGGTACCGGAACTCGACGTCATATATCCGCTGGAACGACGCCCACATGCTCCTGGCGCTGTCGTCCGTCGCCAGAGCAAGGAGCATGCATGCGAACCACTGACTCCCACAAGCTTCGTGAGTCCCCGCGGCGAGTGTCGGTGCTGGGCTGCCCGATCGACGCGCTCAGCATGACGGAGACCGTCGAGCGCTGCGGCGAGCTGATCGACGCCGGCGAGGCCAGCCAGCAGGTGTCGATCAACGCCGCGAAGCTGATCTTGCTGCGGCGCGACGCCACGCTGCGGCGGATCGTCCAGGACTGCGCGTTGATCAGCGCCGACGGCCAGCCCGTCGTCTGGGCGTCCAGGCTGCTCGGCAATCCTCTGCCGGAACGGGTGGCGGGGATCGACCTGATGTTCGCATTGCTGGCGCGGGCGGAGCGTCGGGGTGACCGGGTCTACGTCCTCGGCGCGCGGGCCGATGTGCTGGCGATCGCGATGAACCGGCTCGTCCGCCGGTACCCGGGCGTCGACTTCTGCGGCTGGCACCACGGGTACTTCACCGACGCCGAGTCGTCCGGGATCGCCGAGGAAATCGCCCGGCAGTCGCCGGACCTGCTGCTGGTGGCGATGACCTCGCCGCGCAAGGAGTACTGGCTGGCCGAGCACGGCCGCGACCTTGGCGTGCCGCTGATGCTCGGCGTCGGCGGGTCGATCGACGTCGTCGCCGGCGTCACCAAGCGGGCGCCCGTGTGGATGCAGCGGGTGGGGCTGGAGTGGTTCTTCCGGGTGGCTCAGGAGCCGCGCCGGCTCGGTCGCCGGTACGCGGTGACGAACTCGCAGTTCATCGGGCTCGTGGCCCGCGAGCTCGTCCGAACGCGCCTGACCAGCCGGCGACGGGGCCGCTGATGTGCGGCATCGCGGGAATCGTCCATGTCAGCTCGGGCGCCGAGGCGGACCGCCGGGTACTCGAATCGATGTCCGAGTTGCTCGCGCACCGGGGACGCGATCACGAGGGCTTCTGGACGTCTCACCGCTGCGGGCTCGCGCACCGCAGACTCACGATCACCGACCTGGTGACCGGCCAGCAGCCGCTGTCCAACGAGGACGGCAGCGTCTGGGTGGTGTTCAACGGCGAGATCTACAACTACAGGCAGCTGCGCGCGGAGCTGGAGCAGCGCGGGCACCTGTTCGTCACGCAGACGGACACGGAGGTGATCCCCCACCTGTACGAGGAGCACGGCGACGACTTCGTGCGCCGGATGGAGGGGAACTGGGCGATCGGCCTCTGGGACGAGCGCCGGTCGCGGCTCCTCCTGAGCCGCGACCGGCTGGGCAAGAAGCCGCTTCTGTGGAGCAACCGGGGCGGGGTGATCCGCTTCGCCAGCGAGGCCAAGGCGATCCTGGCCGACCCGAGCTTCTCGCGCGAGCCGTCCATGGCCGGGCTGCTGGACGTGCTGACGTACGGCTACGTCACCGAGACCAACACGATGTTCGACGGCATCGAGATGGTTCTGCCCGCGACCACGCTGGTGTTCGAGGCGGGCGAGACGACCCCGTCCGAGCAGCGCTACTGGGACTTCGCGGCGGTCCCGCCGTTCTCGGGCTGCGTCGAGGATGCGAAGGAGGAGTTCAGCGAGATCCTCTCCGACGTCACCCGCGATCGGCTGCTCGGCGACGTTCCCTACGGGATGATGCTGTCCGGCGGGATCGACTCGACGCTGGTCGCGTCGTTCATCGTGGAGCACGAACCCTCACTCAAGACCTATACCGTCACGCGGGAGGACGCCGACGACGAGTCCGCCGCCGCGGCCTCGATGGCCGCCCGCATCGGGTCCGACCATCACGAGGTCGGGCTGGACGCCATCGACCCGGTGGCGATCGGCGCACGGATCCCGTGGATGTTCGATCAGCCGTTCTTCAACGACGCGTCGTTCGCCAACTATGCCGTCGCGCAGGCGATCGCCGGGGAGCTGACGGTCGCCATCACCGGTGATGGCGGCGATCATGCGTTCTCCGGCACGATGCGGCACCTCGGTGAGGAGATCGCGACGCAGGTGGCGCGCGCCCCCAGACCGCTGGTCGCCGTGGCCAGCGCTGGATCCTCGATCGGCACCAAGCTGGCCGGGCCGCGGCCCAGCTTCCGGCGTGCGCACCAGCTGATGCGCGTGTCCCAGACACGGCCGGACCGGCGGTGGCTGTCGCTCCACGAACAGAACCTGCCGATCAGCTATCCCCAGCTGCTGGGCCCGGTTGGCATCGCGGCGCGGGTGCGCGCCGACGCGGAGCGCGACGCGCTGGGGTACTACCGTCGCTGCGCGTCCGCCGATCACCTGAACCGGCTGCTCTACGCGGAGCTCAAGTTCCAGCTGCCGCCCAACGATCTGATGAAGGTCGACCGCACGTTCATGTACAACGGCGTCGCCGGCCGGTCACCGCTGCTCGACCGGCGGGTGGTCGAGTTCGCCGCCTCGCTCCCCGCATGCTGGAAGCGGCACGGGCGGACATATAAGTGGTTTCTCCGCCAGGTGGCAGCCGACCGCATTCCGCCGGAGCTCGTGTCAGCGCCCAAGGTGGGACTCGCCGTACCCCTCCGCACATGGCTGCGAGGCGAGCTCGGCGAGCGTGTCGCCGACGTCGTCTCCTCCAGCAGCTTTCAGAACCGCGGCATCTTCAATCCCGCAGCCGCCCGTGCCGCGGTCGAGGATCATCGTCGTGGCCGGAGAGACTACGGATACGCGATCTGGACGATGGCCATGGTCGAGCTGTGGTACCGGACGTTCATCGATCAGTTCGGCGCCGTCGACTATCGCGTCTGGAACTGATGGA
Source organism: uncultured Actinomycetes bacterium (assembly GCA_963809205.1). GTDB lineage: Bacteria > Actinomycetota > Thermoleophilia > Gaiellales > JAICJC01 > DATLLN01. Next base: position 157,756 of record CAWEIS010000028.1, read on the forward strand.
CTCATCTACTCCTCCTATCCGTGACACTCACGTTATGGCGCCCGCGTTTAACGGAGCACATCACCATCGACACGACCCAGAATACGTTTCCCAGATATGCACTCGTCCTAACGGCATCCTATCCTTGGTCATGACGGCTCCCCCCTGAGCTGGCTGCGCAGTGAGGGAGTGATCCGACGCGCGGTCGCGTGGGCGGGCGCACGGAGGCGATCTCCATGACGATCGATGGGAAGGTGGCAAAGTACCCTCTGTTAACGCTCAGATTCGACTCACTTGATCGTGTTCCCGGTAAGCTTGCACGGGCTGTCTCGACGGACGGCAACAGCTTCGCTTACAGCATGGTTGCAGGAGCCGTCGGCAGCGCTGCGACACTTGAGCGGTATTCAGCGACTCGCGGAGCCCGGCATGCATGTGGCTTCATACGCTTCACCGTGACCGCCTGCCCACCCTTTCGAGGGGCGCTGCAGAGGCTATGTGGCCAGGTCGCATTCAGCTCCAACAGCCGACCGGCCGTCGGCCGACGATGATCGCGTACCCCATGGCGCGGCAGATCCTCGCGTGCTTCGATGGCCGCGCAGCGGGCTTCGTCTGAGGATTCGCGGTGGACGACGACGAGTCCACTCGTTGTCGGAGCCACTGAAGCTGGACCCGTCGGCGGCGTCCCGACGGTCAGGGGCATCTCACGCTTCAGATGGCGACACCGCTCCTGCGCCGGTGTGCACCTGCGACCGACCCTCGCGGTGTCCGGGCGAGGCCAAAGCGAACGCGCCTCGTTAGCGAGCAGACAGCCGAGATGCCACGCCCATAGGCTCGCCGCGGAGAAGCGACGACATCCGGAGTTCGTCCCTGACCGAGAAGACTACCGGTGCGTACAGGATCAGGCTGGCAACCGACCCGGAGAGAAACGCGGGCCAACTCTCACCGGCCCACAATCTGGCGGCGGCGCAGCCGGCGCTCACACACAGCACGGCTCCGATCACCGTGCGCACGAGGGCCCAACTCACTGGATGAAGATCCCACAGTCGCCAGCAGCGTACTGCGCTTATCGCGCTGATCGTCACGATGCTTACCGACCACGCGATCGCGGCGCCGACCACACCAACGGTGGGATCAACACCAGGTTGATGACGAGATTCACCACCAGGGATGTCACGGAAGCGACGAGCACAGAGCCACTTCTCCCACCCATCGAGAGAACCATGACGATCGGCCCAAGAGCGATCGAGATGATGTTGGTGAAGGACAGCACGGCGAGTGCCTTGCCGCCGCCGGCGAAGGAACCTCCGACGATCGAAAGCAACAGCGATGGGAACCACGCCATCAGCACAAGCAGAGGTACGGCGGCGATGGTCAGCCAGAGCGTCGCCGTGCGGTACACCACGCGCAGTCGAGGCAGCTGCTCCTTCGCGAACAACGCGCCGATCTCCGGCGCCAGAACGATGGAGAGAGCCACCATGGCGGCTTCTCCCGCGAAGAGATATCTGCCCACGGCCGCGTAGACGCCGGCGGCCGCCGACGAGACAAGCGAACCGACAAGGATGAGATCCAGCCATCCAACTCCGATCAGTGAGATGTCGGCGAGCGCTTGCCGTAGGCAGAGGTCCAAAACTCCAGACGATCCAGTGGTGCGGCAACCCGCCCACGGATCTGGACTCGAGAGAGGCCGTTCATCAATCCCACTGCGGAGATCAGGAGCGGGATCAGGATGGGCGGTCCGAACCACGCGACGCTCAGCCAGACGGGATCCACGTCGATCGTCACGACGACGACGAGCAGCAGCAGGCGGACAACAGGTTTCGCGACGTTCTCCGCGAGCGGATAGACGATCACGGATCCCATGCCGCGCACAATCGCGAGGATCCCTGCGCTGACAACAGCAAAGGGCAGGAAGACTCCCGCGACGATCCAGGTAGTCGCCGACAACCTCGCCCTCGTGGCGGCCGGCGAGAGCGGCTGCGATGACATCCCGGCCGGCGATGAGGATCACCCCCAGGGCGGTGGCGAAGAGCCCGACCGGGACGAGCGTGCTCACGCCGAGTCGCCTGATGGCGCCTTCGTCCCCAACGGCTGCATACCCGGCAACCGTTCACACAAGTCCCGTTCCGGTTCCGAGCTGGGTGATCACGACAAGGATTGAGAACACTGCGACGACTTCGAACAGCCGACCCGATGCAGAAGCGCCTAGCGCACGGCCGACAACGACGAGCGCCCCGAAGTTCGCGATCGCGTTCACCGCGCCCGATAACAGCATCATGCCGGTACCCCAGGCAAGGCGGCGCCCTCCCACGCCGCCTGGACGCGTCACGATGCCTCCACCTCGACGGCCCGATACACGGCTCGGCGTGCTGGCCTCCAGCCGCCTCGGGCCGGGACGGCGGCCGTCGTGCGTGCGCCGCGGACGTGAGCCAGGTTCTCTGCGGTTGTGGGCTTCAATCTCTCGCGCACGTCCCCCGTGGCACACTAGCGGGGAGGAGAATGTCGTGCCGAAGACCCAGTCGCGCGGGAGGTCGCTGAGTCTGGCCGTCCATTGGATCGCGCATATGCTCTCCTCACCATGAGGCTTCCCGGAGTCGGCGCGCTGTCGGCGAAATGGCCGTGGATGCGCTACGCGCTGCGCGATCTCGTCCAAGACGATAACACTGCGCGACTCAATATGGCATACGTCGTCTCTAATCCGCCTGCGACCTTTACTCCGAGGACGAGCACGCCCGTCTCCGCGAACCAGCGTACGCCTCGAGCGGGCGTTTGGCCGGCCCGGAGATCCTGGAAGTCGGCTGCCGTGAGGGCTTGCAGGGCGAAGGCGCGAAGCAAGCGATACACCGAACCATCACGCGATCACCTCGCTGGCATCGATGTATCGCACCGCGCCATCGGCGCGCCATCCACACCGTGGAAGGTGGGTGTCCGACCTCACTGTGCGGCCAGCCGGCGCCCGGCCGGTGCGCTGCCGCGCCGCACAAATCCGCCGCTGCTCAGCCGCCGACAACAGTCGTGGGCTGCGACGTGGCGACGAGCCGTCACACAAGCAGGCGAGCGAGGCTCGCTGGCGCTCGCTCGCCTGCCGCCACCGCACGCACCACCGATGCGCCGTCGCTGGCGACGCCCAAAGGGACGACGCCACCCGCAACGACGCCCCCGACTCGACCGCCCCGACGACCCCGCCACCCCGCAGGTCCGAGCCGCGCATTTACCCTGCAACTCAGGCGAGCCTCCCCGGCTACTCGTGGCAGACACAGCCAACCGGGAGGCTCGCATTACCCCCCCTACCCGTTCACAACCCTGTGGGCCGCGTCGGCTAGCGGAGCGACGGCAACGGAGTCGGTTAGGAGGGGTGTGGCTGATCTGCCAGGTGGCAACTTCAGCTTGTCGGGTCGGGCGGGGCGTTCCGGGACTTCCGGCAGCGCCTCGACTTTTTCGGCGTCTGTTCGGCTCGAGCCGTTATTATGAACGGAGCCGAACAGCGGGAAGGACGTTTAGCCGAAGTGACGCCCAATCCAGGGCAGGCCGCACCGGACTCTTCACTCACCGACGAGAGCCCAAACCCTGGGAACCCCGTCGGCTGCCGTGCCACGCTGTGGTGGCACGGTCCGGCGGTCGAACGGGAACACTACAGGCGGTGAGCGATCGTCGCGCCGGCCGCGGCGACTTCGGATGTGCGATCTAGATGATGGCGATGGTAGAGCTGTGGCACCGGACGTTCATCGGTCAGCTTGGGCAACCTGGCGTCGCTGTATGAGATTGATCACGCGCCGACGGACGTCCGGCAGACGCAGCCTGACGATCGTGACGAACGTCGCGGCTCCGTACCGCGATGCCGTCTTCCTAGAGCTCGAGCGGCGACTGCACTCGGAGGTGTACCTGCTCGCCGCCGATGAGCCGAACCGCGGCTGGGGCGACCGCACGATCCCCTACCGCGCAGTTCGGACGCCGTCGGTCGCCATACATGGCGGTCGACGACCGTGGTACATCGCGATGCCGACCTGGCTTCGGCGGAGTGACTACATCATGGTGGGAGGCTTCGGCGCGCCGGCCATGGTCACCTCGCTCCTTCGGCCTCGATCGACGTTGATCTGGTCGGAGGAACTCCCGCGACCGAGTCGGGACGAAGCGCGGTTAGGGAAGCGCTGCGCCGCCTCCTGGTGCGACGGAGCCGAGCCGGCGTCGCAGTCGGCGTAGAATCTGAGCGCTACCTGCGCGGGCTCGGAGCCTCCGAGGTCCTGTTATTACCCAACGTTTCGAACGTTGCTCCATTTCCCGCGGCAGCCACGGCCCACACAACGCGCGGCCTCGTTCTCGCGCACGTCGGTGACTGGAGTCATTGCAAAGGCGCAGACGAGCATGCCACGATCTTTCATGATCTCCGACGCGATCCTTCCGTTCGGACGCGGCTCGTCATTGCGGGGCATGTCCTGGACCGTCGGCTGCCGGCCCAAGCGGACTACCTCGGTTATCTCCCAGGTGACGATCTCTGGGTGCGATTACGTGAGCGGTCCGTGCGCTACCTACTGCTCCTGTCAAAGGGGGATACGTGGGGTTTCGTCGTTCCCGAGGCACTCGCGAACGGCGTGATTCCGGTCGTCTCGCCTGGGGTCGGCTGCGCGGCTGACGTGGTGGCGCCGCTGTGTGAAGACCTGATCGTCGCCGACACCTCACAGGCACTACGTGTCATCCGGGAGCTGGAGTCCGACGATGCACGTCGCCAGTGGCTGATCAACAGGGGAAGCGCCCAGACGCAGCAGCGAACGGCTCAGTGGGCCGCCGCGGTTTTCTCCGATCAGCTCGCGCGGCTCGACGAACCGAGACACGGTCGCCGCCCACTGTGAGTGACCGTCCTCATACCATTTCGGCAGTAAGTGCGCGCCTCTCGCTCGGTCGCCCGATGTACCCGTACCGCAGCAGCAACGGAGCCGAGAGTGCCGTGACGACTGCCCGCTCGCGGGTGGGCATTCGGCGTTGCCATTCGAGATCTGCCTTGACGGTGTCGATTGAACCGAACCGCACGCGATTTCCGCCGATCATATGGCCCTTCCGCACTGGTTCCGGTCGCGCGCCGAGAGCATCCCGCTGTCGAATCGCTCGTTCGTCGTGCGTCGCTCGTTGGTCGTGCTTCCCGTGCGTGACCACCTCTTCCACCACCTCATCGGTCGATGACGCAAGAGCCTCATACCGGACGAGAAGCGTTGGAACGCCGCTTCTGCCGAGCCATTCAAACAGTATGTTCTTGACATCCCATTCAACGGCGCACCGCCAAGCCGACCTTGTGTTCATGAACGTCCCTGATAGGAGCGGATGATGGGCGTACTCAGGACGGGCCACATCGCGCTTCCCCCAAGAATACGCGACGCCGCGACAGTCCCGGACGAGATGCGCGACCCGCAACCGAATCTCGCCGGATTCTCGAAGCAGGAAGGCGTACGGCGGATCCTTCGACGAGTCGACCACGACGTCGCAGCCCGACACAGACTGCACCGCTCGGTAGAGCGACGTAAGACAGCGAACATACTCAGCGAGCTCCCGTTCATATCGACGGCGCCACGCCGGAAGAAGAACCCGATGCAGAGACCGGTGCCGTGTGAACATCCTGTCGAATCGCAGCATGGCAACGAGATCGACGGCGTCCCATCCTCCGAACGCGTCGACTCCGACCTGCGACCAGAATGCACAGCTGCGAAACGGCATCCCACACGAACAGAGCTCGTTGGTCCGCACGGCTTGCCAGACGCCGTGAAACTCCCCGACGGGAAAGAGCCCGTCGTGCCCGCCGAGCAGCGCAGCCAGCACCGTGCTGCCGCTTCGGCCTTCGCCGCCGACGAAGAGCACCGGGATCTTATTGACGGATGGTCTGGCATGTCGTTGATCCTAGCCTCCCTGTCCGGCGCCCTCGAGGCGGAACTCCTTGAGTGCAAGGCCATGGTCGGTCCCAGCCTGAACCGTAACCGACGAGTGGCACTGCGCGACGGCCTGATTGTCGTTGCCGTATCAGCCGCCTCCCTCTCGGCTGGAATCCTCCTGGTCTGGACGCCCGACTTGCCGCGCTCCTCGTCGGCGTGCTGCTCGCGGCCTGCGCCCTCCTGGCGACCACCACCTGGTCGTTCGAGGTCGCAGTGCTTGTGGCGGCGATTGTCATCAGTGGGACCACGAACCTCCCACAGCTGGTGGAGGTAGGACCGGTCTCCGGCCTCGGTGCACTCACCATCACCTGCGGTCTCCTGTTCGTGCCCTTCTGGTTCCTCGAAGCACATGCTGTAGTTCGCATCCCGCCCTGGCTCCGGATATTCGTGCTCTGGGTCGTCACTGCCTCGATCCTGAGTTGGCCGGTCGAGTTCCTCGGTCTCCAGAACGTCTTGGTGTTCGCGCTGTTCGCCGCGACAATCGCCATGGCCTGGCTGTTCACCCTGGAAGACGATGGGTTCCCGGATCGGATCGATACGGGTGTTCATCTCGCGGCATGGTTGGCAGCGGCGCTGTATGGTGCAAGCGTCCTGCTGGGTGGGCTCGGCAGCGGAGCAGTAATGGGTAGCCGTTCCTACGCCCTATTCGCCCTAGTCCCGTTCGGATGGGCCCTCAGCCACATCAGGTTCGAACGACGGTATCGGCTGCTCGCCGTGGTGCTATTCATGTTGATTCTCTTCAGCCTCTCACGTGGAGCGCTCGTGGCAGCGACGATCATGGTCGCCCTTGCTTGGTTCGACGTGCGAAACGTCGGAGCATGGGTCAAGACGGCAAGCGTCGTCCTAATCGCGAGCATTGCATTCTCCTTGGCCCTAGACCTAGTGCCCGGTCTGCAATCTCGTTTCTATGCTGGAGATGTTCAAACCGTCGCCGGCGGGCTTGCAGTCAACACCAGCGGCCGCGAATCGATCTGGCGGCCAGTCTGGGATGACTACCTGAGGTCACCCGTCATCGGTCACGGCCCAGGAACGGGCGACGCACTCACGGCGAAACTGTCAAGCCCGGAGCAAGGTGGTACGGGCGGCGCCGGGAACGTGCACAACGACTACCTACGGATCTTGCACGACTACGGAATTGTCGGCCTGTTCCTCTGGATCGCCGCAGCAGCGACCCTGATCCATACCTTGTATAAAGGCACTGGTGTCGTTTCAGCCCCACGCGCAAAAATGTGGCCGTGGGCCGGGTACCTCTCGCTCGTCGGGATCTCACTTGAGATGGTCGTCGATAATCCAGTGATCGAAGTCGACGTCATGGTGCCCCTCGGAATCTTGGTCGGCGTAGGCTTGGCATTCGCCGGCGGTCGCGTCGTCGAACAGCCAGGCCATCGTTCGCTCCCGGCGCCCAATGACGTCCCAGTGGTCAGCTCCCCATGACGAGCGACGGCGCAAACAGCGCGCGCGTGACAGTCGTCATGCCGGTGTACAACAAATGCTCTGTCGTTAGGCGGGCAGTTCTGTCGGTGCTGAATCAGACCGTTCCGGACTTCGAGATCGTGATCGTCGATGACGGCTCGACCGACGGCAGTGCTGACGTCATCCGTACGTTCTCCGACAGGCGCATCCGGATCGTGGAGCAGCCGAACGCCGGCGAAGGCGCGGCGCGCAACACCGGCATCCACGCATCGACGACCGATCTTGTAGCGTTTTGTGACGCTGACGATGAATGGTGTCCACTGTTCCTCGAGGAGGTCCTCGCCCTCGCCGCGGCCTACCCGAGCTGCGATGTGTATGGCACAAGTTACGTGCTGAAAGAACCAGACGGCGCTACAAGGGAGCCGGTGCTACGAGCCGTTCCAACAAGGGATTGGCGTGGAGCTTTGCATAACTACTTCGCGGTCGCGGCGCGGTCTGATCCTCCCATGTGCTCGTCGTCCGTGTGCGCCCGCAAGCCTGTACTCGAGGCGATCGGCGGCTTCCCCGCAGACGTCGTCATAGGCGGCGATCTCGTCACATGGGCGCGACTTGCTGTGTACTATCGAATCGCGTACTCGGCTCGGCCGCTGGCGAGCGTTTCGCTTCGGGGTGCGTTCGGTGCACCACCGAACGGCCGGCCGACACGGATTCCCGACCATGGCGACCCCGTTGGCCAAGAGCTGGCGCAGATGCTGGGCGACATTTCACCGGCGCAGGTGAAGGACTTCAGGTGCTTCCTCGCTCGTTGGCATCGCATGCGCGCGGAGATGTTCGTCCGACTCGATCACCGTTCGGACGCGCTCCGAGAGCTTCGACGTCGATACACTACTGCCAGACCGCACCCGCCCCGTATGCGCTTGGGGTCCTGGCTGTGTCGCCGCAATTTGTACGGCGTCGCGCACTGTCAATGTTCGCCTGGGCTATCAGGCGCCGCCGACGCCGACGTTAGCCGGCACTCTCGTAGTCGCTTGTACGTACTCCCACCTGGACCCAATCGATCAGGGTCGTGCGTCACCGTGGTGCACTCGCGGCGCTCCACACCGACCACAAGGCTGTCGTTTGGCCCTGGACTCCAACGGATTGCCGACTCCGACGGATACTCGCCGCCAATGGTCATTCCAGTTCGCTATCGCTCGACTCGGCGCCGGAGTCACAGCCATTTTGAAGCCGCCTGCTCCCCCTACGGACGGCAAGCCGCAGTCGTCCTCGTGTAACACTGGGGGGCAGCTGGCGCGGCAGAAACGGCCGAAGGTGACCTTCCCCACCGCGCGCCCCTCTCAGAGGCGCAACTCCGACACCTGGAGTCGCGCTATCGGGTTGTACCGGGCAGCCGAGCTCCTTCAGCAGTACGCCGAAGTCGGCATGGGCAACGGTTTCCGGTGGCGATCACATTCGTCGACGACCCCTTCACCGTGCCGCGACCACAGGGGTTCATGCCGCCGCCTCGCCGGCGAACTCCGTTGCGGTCACCGGAACCACCACCGCTCAAGCAATCCAGCAACAGATAGAGGTGCTTCCGCCGAGCGAGCGCCGTCAGATCGCCGAGCGATTGCTCGACCTCGCCGGCACCGACCCAGCCAATGCCGGACTTCGAAGAGCAGGACGCCCACAATGACTACGAAGTGAAGCCCGTCGACCCTAAACTAGGGCGTTGTTATCGCCTCGGCGATCCTTGTCCCATGCAAGTATCATCCGCATGTTATCCGGTGCTCTAGGCAGAACTGACTAACCTCAATGCTCTGCGGATTAGAAACAGGGCCCTCCGGGCGGCGCTTTCTTGCGCGGCGCCAGCACTGGCCTGTGCTAGGCGTAGCCACACCTCCCACTGGTACTACCTCCGTCATTCATCGCCGACCTGTACGCAGCGCGAGCGCGGTCGATCGCCCGAGCCGAGCTCCCCGTCGCCACGAACGACATCCGGCTCGTACGACCATGGCATCCAGTCGGACGCGCCTTGAGCGTGCGATATCGCGGAAGCCCAGTCGCCTCTGTCGAGTGCCTGCTGCGCGCGATGGAGTTCCAGATTCCCGATCAGGCCGACTATCGAGAACAGCCCAGCAACGCAAACGCACCTCCGAGAACCGCGAACCGTAGGTCAGCCCGAGGATACGCGATGAACTGCGCACGCGCGTCGATAAGAAGTGACACGCCGACCAGCAGCCTGCGGCGGCCACACCCGGCACCTGCCAGTCCCAATCGCCGGCGAGATGAAGAGCGAAGGCCACGTATGCCCCACTCAGGATGGCAAGACCCGCTCCCCGAAGGCGCACCGCCGCGACGACCGGTGGGATCAACACCACGCGCCAGCAGCAGCAGGCCGACGATGCCCAACTCGCTGGCCACCTGCACGGCCAGGGAGTGGGCCCAGAGCGTGTTCAGTCCGATCGAGCGGTGCTGGTACCAGGTGGTCGCAAAACTTCCGACCCCCGACCCGCAACAGGGTGGCGCGCGAAGTTGCGCCCGCCGACGGCCCACAGCTGGGCCCGGCCGTTGCCGGACAGGTTCATCATCCGCTCAGGGGTGTAGACGCCGACCGACTGGGAGTTCGTGCGGAAGTCGTTGCGCACGTGCTTGGCGATCGTGATCGGCGACCCGAACTGCGCGAAGGCCAGGATCAGCGCGAACACGACCAGCGCGACAAGCGATCGCGCGTAGGCACGGTGGATGTCGGCGGACACCGACACGCGACGCTCGGCCAAGCCGAACAGCGCGGCCACGGCGGCGCTCATCAAGCTCAACCCGACCAGGATCACGGCCAGGCGGTGGCCCTCCGACGACGCCTGCGCCAGGTTGAACGTCTCCGAGGAGAGCGCACGATGCCGGTTGCAGGCGAGGACGGCGGCAGCGGGGGCGATCGCAAGAACGCCCAATGCGGTCACCAGCCAGACCCGCCGCGGCTCCAGCGCCACCGTCCACACCAGCGCCAGGCCGAGGCAGATCCACGAGCCGCGGCTGAGGGTGAAGAAGAGCGTCGAGGCGAGCACCGGCAGTGGCGCCGCGGCCAGCGCACGCATCCACAGCGACGGTGATCGCGTGGCGAAGTGCGCGCCGGCGAAAAGCCCGATCACCGCGAAGATGCCCAGCGAGTTCCAGTAGCCGACCGGCTCGAACAGCCGCGCCCCCTCGACCCGGTAAATGCCGAACCGGTCGGGAGCCAGCTGGGTGGCGAGCGAGTAGGCACAGACCACGACGATGCCCGCGTAGACCCCGGCCGCGATCGCGTCCGCCGACGATCGTTTGGCGACCAGCATCGCCCCGGCGACGGCCGCGACGTAGATCACCAGCCGCTCCAGTTCCTGCATCCCGCCGACGATGTCGGACGTCCAGATCAGGCTCACGCGCGCTCCAGGCGAAGAGCCCGGTCAAGCCTCCCAGCATGACCAGCTCGAGGCGCGAGAGCACGATCTCGTCGCGCAGCACAAGCGCCATGCCCGCAATCCACAAAAAGCCCAGCGAGGCCCAGCCCCACGTGGTTGGGAAGAAGCCGCCAGACGCCGCTGCCAGCGGGGCCACCGCCAGGAACGCCAGCGCCCCCACCATCCGGTCGTACCAGCGCTCGGGAAGCGACCATGTGCGAACGGCAGCGACGGCGGTTTCCATGGTCAAACAGTCTCCTGGCAACAAGATCCGGTTTCAAGTGGCCGGGTACCACGTACCATAGGTGGCCGTGGGGGATCCGCTCGCACAGCCGGAGACGATGATTCGCCGCGTCTACGCCTACGTCGCCTACCGGATCGGCGACGGGCCGGATGCCGAGGACGTGACCAGCGAGGTGTTCGTTCGGGCGCTGCGCTACCGGGACAGCTACGACGCAGCCAAGGGCCAGCCGATCACCTGGCTGACGGGGATCGCCCGCACCGTGCTGATCGAGAACGGTCGGGCCGCCCAGACGCTCGGCGAGGACGCGCTGCCAACGCTGGTCGAGCCGTCCCGGGTCGAGGAGCGCACCGCCGACAGGCTGGCGCTGGCCGATGCCTTGGCCGGTCTCCCGGAGCGGGACCGCGAGCTGCTGGCGCTGCGCTACGGCGCCGACCTCAAGGCCAAGCAGATCGCCGGCCTGCTCGACATGGACACCCATGCCGTCGAGGTCGCTCTGAGCCGCGCCCTGGACCGGCTGAGGACGATCGTCGGCGACGAGCTGTGAGGTTTTTCACCCGCCGGCCGTATCTGTCTTCGGAAGCTTTGTTTCGGAGCCAGAGGGGAAGTGGATCGGATGTTTGGACGATGGAGGGAAGATAGGCTCGAGCGGTCGCTGCGCGATCAGCGTCCGGCTCCCAGCGACGAGTTCATGGCACGGATGAGCAGCGAGATCAGCCGTCGCCCGGTTCGCCGGGGCGTGGCGCGGCCGGTGCTCGCATTTGGCTTGACCGCCGCCGTGTGTGTGGTGTTCGCTGGGCTGGGCGGTATCGGCTACGCGTCGTCGGCGCTGTCGGGAGTCAAGAGTCACGTCGCGCCGACCAACAGCAAGGGTGTTCAGGGGAGCGGGTCAGTCGAGAACTCGTATCCGAACCGCAAGTTCAAGGTGACCCTGTCCCCTGACCACGTGAAGATCGACAAGCCGCAATCGGCCGATTTCCAGGTGACCGTCGTGCCGCGCCACGGATTCTCCGGGCAGGTCAAGTGCACGGCGAGCATCAAGATCAGTGAGAAGGGCTTCACGGGAACACCGCCCACCGTGACCCCGACCACCCGGACATTCACGCCGCCGAAGACCAAGATCTTCACTGTGAACAGCCACGGGGCCACCGCCGGCGAGTACCGACTGATCGTGATCTGCACGAGTGGCGATGTGACCAAGAAGCGGAACGCTGAGTTCGACATCACCTCGTGAGCTGCTAGCCCGGCCACTTTCCCACCGCTCGCTGAGGCCGCTCTTCGGAGCGGCCTCAGCCGTTTCTGGCGATCTGCCACCCGCCCCTCGTGCCCGGGGTCCCGGCTGGTCGTCCGGATAACCGATTCTGGCCACCGTGGCTCGAATTGACGACGCCGTGAGAAACGGTTACGCTGGGGTGGAAAGGGGGCGCATGTGACCAGGCTCCTGCGCCGCTGGTTGGCTCATCTGTGCATCGATTGTGGTTGCTCGAAGCCGTTCTTCACGGTGTACTGCGATGCATGCTGGAAGCACCACGACTGGTAGCCCAAGGGCGTTCACCGGCAGATCCAGCGCGACAGATTCTGCTCTGCGAGAACTGAGGACATCCCGTCCGAGCTGGGGTGTCAGACGCTGCCTTCCCGACCCCGGCCGCGACGAATCTCCGACGCCGTCGGGTACATGAACCGGCCCGTCGCGGAACGATGGATGCTCCAGTACGCATGGCGGGCGACGTCGGACGCCAGATGTCGCGGTCGCAGCGGAAGCGCCGCAACCTGGCGCGCGAGCTCGTCGTAGTCGTAGCCCATCGCCTGGAGCCGAACCGGCCCCAGCCGCTCGAGGTACCTCCGACACCACCGCCGCCGGACGGTCGTGCCCATCGTCTGCTGCCACTTCGACAGCGGCTCGGCGGACACGGTCGGGTACGTGTCCACCCCGACCCGGTCCCGCATCCGCCCGCGGAGCGCATCGTCGCTCATCCCGCGTGCCTCCGCCGGATCCAGCCCGAGGAACGCGAACACCTTCTGCAGCTCGCCTTCGGAGTCCGCGACGACGTCCTCGTAGCGCAGCGTGAGACATCGAGGGTCGTTCGGGCGGGCGGCGGCGACCAGGTGCTCCAACCCGTCCTCGAGATCGACCGCGTACCGGTCGAGATTCCAGCGTCCGCGACCGAAGCTCTCGATGATCGATGCCGCGACCGCCAGCGGCTGCCGCCAGAGGAAGATGAACTTGCCGTCCGGGAACAGCTCCATGATCTCGTGGATCACGAGGTGGTACCGCGGGGTCTTGTCAAGGAAGTAGCGCTCACCGTTCCCGGCGGCCGAGTAGAGGGCCTCCACGAACTCCCGCATCTCGAACAGATACTCGTCGCGGCCGCCGCGCAGCTGGCCCGTGAAATCGTCGATCGCCCTGACCGCCGTCCGGTGGCCGTACTCGGTGAACGCACCCGGCCGGCGCATGGTGTAGAGCAACGGCAGCAGCACCCACGGCTCTGAGGTGGTGGCGACCTCGGGATGCCCTGCGATGAGGCGTTGCACCAGCGTCGACCCCGAGCGGGGGAGCGAGAACAGGAAGACAGGCTCAGTCACGGCGCCTCAGACGAGGGAGAACACTACAAGACCCGCGATCATCGTCCGCGCGCCCGACGAGCCCCCCTGAGCGAACGCGCGGTGAGCAGCGCGAAGCGCGTGTTCGCACGGAGGTAACGGGGTGCGAGCTTCCGAGGCTCCGACGCGAGGCGGTGCGACCACTCCAGGCCGGACCTCTGCATCCACCGCGGCGCCCGCCGTTTCGTCCCGGCGAGGAAGTCGAAGGCGGCGCCGACCCCGACGCACAGGGCGGGGCTCACGCGGTGGGCGTTGGCGTGGCACCATGTGTCCTGCTTCGGCGCCCCCAATCCGACCCAGACGATGTGCGGCTCGGCCGCCAGGATCTGCGACGTGATCTCGCGCTCCTCATCCTCCTCGAGCGCGCGGAACGGGGGCGAGTGGCTGCCGACGACGAGCGCGCCGGGGTACAGCCGACCGATCCGTCGCTCGAGCAGCTCGAGCACCTCCGGCGTGGATCCGAACAGGAAATGGCGCAGGTCGACCCGTCGGCCGCGGTCGATCACCAGCGGCATCAGGTCCGGCCCCCCCACTCGCTCCGCGCCGGCCATCCCGAGCCGCCGCTGGTACCACGCAATCGGGGCGCCGTCGGGAAAGTTCATCCATGCCCCGTCGAGCGCCGTGCGCACGAGGTCGTCGTCGTTCGCCAGCGTGATGCCGTGCACGCCGGTGAGCGTCGCATATCCACCCTCGCCGGACAGCGCGCGGTCGATCACCAGATCGGCGGCTTCGCTGAGCGAGCCGGCGAAGAACGTGGTGCCCAGCACCGAACAGCACCCACCCCGGCTTCTCACGGTCATCGAGCGCACCCGTCAGTCGCCGGCGTACGCCGGGCCGCGCTCGGAGCCAGAGCCATACCCATACCCATATCCGTAGCCATACGCGGAATCGGAGTCCGCGCCCGTCAGCACGAGGCCTAGCTTAGCGACATGAGCGCGATCCAGCTCCCTGCGGAGCTCACGAAGCATCGGCCTCTGGACGACATCGAGGCGGCTCACGACCACCATCCCATCGACGCGCGACGAGATGGAAACCGCATCCGACACGGGCAGCACCGGCGGCGTGTCGACGAGCACGATATCCGCACGCTCGCGTAGCTGGTCGAGCATCGCGCCGAGCGCCTCCGACTCGAGGAGGGCGGATGGATCCGCTGGCTGTGTGCCTGCCGTCAGCACCTCGAGTACTCCTCCGCCGGCCCCAGCGCGAGAGGCGTTGCCATTGCCGTTGCCGTTCGCGTGGCCGTGTCCACTGCCATGCCGAGCGATCGCCAGGACGCCGGTCCGGGACGGGGTGCGGGGAATGACCGCGACCGTGCTCAGTGCATCCTGGACGCTGATGTCCCCGAGCGCCACTTCGGTCACCCCAGGGCCGTCCCCGAGATCGAAGAGCTTGTGCAGGAACGGCCGCCGAAGGTCGAGGTCGACGAGCACCACGTGCCGCCCGACCTGCGCCATCGCCACGGCCAGGTTGGCGATCGTGGTCGACTTGCCCTCCTGTTCAACGGCGCTCGTCACCATCACGACGCCCGCAGCGGCCTGCAGGTTGGCGAGGTCGAGTGCCACCCGCAGCTTCCTATACGCCTCTCCGTTCGGGCCAGACTGGTTCGCCAGGAGGGACACCTGATCCCGCCGCCGGAGCGATCGGGACGGTGCCGGGATCCGGGCGAGGATGGGCAGACCGAGCTGCTGGGACGCCTCCTCCGAGGAACGCACCTTGCGGTCGAGCGCTTCCAGGAGGAAGATCAGCCCGAGCGCGACGATCAACCCGATGGCGACGCCTGCAATCAGGTCGCGCTTGACCGAGGGAGCCGTCTGCACCGCTACCTCGGCATGCGTGCCGATCCTCGCAGCACCGGGCTTGGTCAACAGGTCCGTCTGCAGGTTCTGGAGCGTTCCTGTGAAGGCCTGCAGGCGTGCCTGCGCACTCTGGCTCTGCGACTGCAGGTCAGCGGCGCTGAGGTTCTGCGCGAGCCGGCTGGAGATCTGTGCGGAGAGTTTCGTGAGAACTCCGCTGGAGTGCTTGATCCGATCCTGCGTCTGCTTGACCAGTCCGATGATTTGGCTGTCCACCGCCCGCTGGCTGTTGATCACGAATGCCGCGGCGTACCCGTTCGCGAGATACACGGCAAGCGTCCGGTCCGGCGCGGTCACGCCGAGATGGATCAGGTTCGTGTCCGTGTCGGCGGTGATCGTTGAGGCACCGAGGAGCTGCTGCGGCGACCACGCGGCCGTGCGCGCCGCGCTGAACAGCGCTGCACCGGCCGCCTGCGCCTCGGCAGCCCGGGTCTCGGCGGGCGTCGGCTTCAGGGTGCTCGTCGATCCCGCCGGGGGCAGAAGGCAGGGCTCAGTGGTCGTGCCGGGCTGCGGTGTACTCCCGGCGCCGTGGTCGTACCCATAGAACTGCTGGGCGCACAGGATCGCGTCGCCCGCGACATCCTGCGAGGCGGCCAGCTGTGCCTGGGTGTTGATCCCCCGGCTGGGATCCTTGGAGATGTCGGACGTCACCCCGCCGGAGATGTCCTGCGTGTTGACAACAACGTCGGCGACCGAGCGGAACTGTGCATGCTGGCGGCTTGCGAACCCGTAGGCCGCGGCCAGCCCGAGGACGGCGCAGAGCACGAGCAACCAGCCGCGACGGCGGACGGTGCGGAGGTAATACTCGACGGTGGGGCCGCCGGTCACAGCGTCGCTCACGTTCTCTCCCTCAGGTCTGGGGTACGCCAGGTTGGAGCCTGGTCAACCAGGGATACCATCGGTGTCTTGTCAAGTCAAGACATCTGCAAATGCGGCATAGCATCAGGAACACCCATCCAACGGCCGCTTGGAAGCCCGCGACTAGTCCGCGGCGAGGCGACCAGTGGAGTGCGCGAGGGCGACCAGAGTCCACACCGCCCCGTTCATCACCGTCTTGGTGAGCAGGTTCGAGTCCGCGCTGGCGAGGACGTAGACGACGGCGACGCCCAGGCCGCCGACCGCGGTTGCGAGAAGCACTCGATCATCCGACAGACGGTTCGTTCTGCGCACAGCGCCGATCGCACCCCCGACCCCCGAGGCAAGCAGTGCGAGGAAGGCGAGCAAGCCCAGGATCCCGGTCTCGACCACCGTCCGGACATAATCGCTGTGGGTCAGGGATCCCTCCTGCTCGCCGATGGAGGCGAACCCGTGACCGATAACCGGTGACTGGTTGACCTTGGGCAGGTTCGTCCGCCACAGGCTCAGGCGCTGGCTGAACGTGTTGCCGTAGTGCCCCTGGTGAGCCGGATCCTGGTTGAGATCGTTGAAGCGCTGCACCGTACTGGGCACCGCGAGCACGACAACGGCCAGCGTGACTGGAATCAGGATCAGCAGGATGCGGTAGCGCACGACGCCGATCACCAGCAGCCCGACGATCAGGGTCAACCACCCAGTGCGCGTGTACGACCCGACGAGCGCGACGCCCGCGACAGCGATCCAGGCGACCAGCAGCCACCTCCAGACCAGACGAGTCCCGAGCGCGAACGGAATTGCGAAGCAGAGCAGCACGCCGAGCACGATCCCGAGGGCGTCCGGCCCGGGAAAGCCGCCGGTGGCACGGTCGAACTGGAAGACCCCGAGCGACGAACGCTCCGCGTTGATCGTCTGCTCGATCGCGACGCCGATCACGCCCAGCACCGATATCAGCAAGGCAGCGACGATCAGCTCGATGTCGCGCCGGGAACGCACCAGCGAGTACACCAGCGCGTAGAGGACACCGATCTGGGCGAGCCGCATCACGTCGGTGACTCCCAGCGTCACGGATGGCGTATTGACGAGGCTGACGATGGCCAGAGCGGTGAGCGCGATGAACGGCCACAGCGATGGCGCCCGCCGAGCCGACCTCCAGTTCTCGACCACGTACGCGCCGCCCACGACCACGATCATCAGCGTGATGCCCGTGGTCAGATTCAGCTTCAGCCCTGCGAGCGAATCGAACTGGCCGTCGGCCCACAGATCAGCGCTCTGATGGACGAGCAGGACGCCGACCACTCCCCAGAGCGGACGGACGACGAAGGCCGCCGTCAGCCCCACCAGGAGCGCCGTCGCCGCCAGCGCCTTTGGGCTGCCAGACAGCAGCGCCGCGGTCAGGAGACCGGCGCTGTACGCCAGCGCGGCCAGCCAGGTGAGCGAGCGCGGCAGGGTGATGGCTGGCCGTGGCACGCCCGCGAGGGCAGCCGGATACGACGTCAGCACGTCACGACCGGGCCCGCGTCACCGCCGGCGCTTGCACCCGGTGCTCGCTCCCCGCCGCGAGAGCGCCGTGCCCGTGGTTGCCGAACCAGATCCGCACCGGCGTCCGGGCAACGCCGATGAACCGATCGACCACCGCCTCCAGCGCCGACCACTGCGTTCGCGGGGTGGCGAGCAACACCGCGCCGTCCGCCAGACCGGTCACGAGCAACGACGACGCGTCGTCCGAGAGCCGGCCGGTCGAGACCAGCACCACCGGAGCGGATTTCCGTGCCTCCTCGAACAGCTCGCGCACCCGGCCGGCCGAGAAGAGCGAGGCGTCGTCGAGCTCGCTGGAACCGCCGCCGACCCAGCGCAGATCCGGCGCGATCTCGCTGACAGGGAGCGACGTCGACGAACCGTCCATGAAGGATCTGATGCCGCCGGCCGTCGGATCGACCGTCATCTCGAGCACGAGCGCCGGGGTGCCCGCCGCGACGAACGCTCGCGCGAGCTCGATCGCAGCACCCTCGGCCCCACGGCCGTCGACATCGCTGAGGGCGACGACGCCGCCATCCGTTCCGACGGCCGTCAGCTCCAGGTCGACCCGGAGCGATGCCCGCCCCGAGGGCGTCGTGGGGAACGCCTTGACGCCCGGCGTACCAAGCTCGGATCCCCGCCGTACACGAGGGTCGAACCGGTTCAGGGCCAGCGCGAGCAGCACGCCCGTCGCTAGGCCTGCGAGCAGCCCCGTCAGCGTGGCCGCATTGGGCGAGAGCGACGCCGGCTGCTGCTCGATCTGGACGTCGCCGCGTCGGACGCGGTCCGGGACGCCGGCGATCGCGGCCGTGAGGTTGGCGCGGGAGCCGAGCAGCCCGATGTCGGTCCGGGGCGTCCCGTTGGCGCGGTAGGACTGGACCTCCTCCGGCATCGCGTTGGTCAGCTCGCTCGTCTGCTCGGCACGCCGCTGGTCGACGAATGCGGTCGCGTAAGCGCTCAGGTTCGTCGCAGCAGCCGCTCGCGAGGGAGCGCTGTAGGTGAGCAGGGCGGTGTCGACGTCGACGCCTGCGGCCTTGATGTCAGCGAGCAGCTGTTCCCGCGTGATCGTCCTCAGCTTGTCCGCCGCAGCCTTCGCGGCGGCTGGGTCGAGAAAGACGCTGCCGTCGGGAAAGGATTTGGGCGTCAGCCTGTCGGCGGAAGGGAAGCCCCGCGTGTTGTCGAGCTTGACCTGCTGCAGATGCACTTGGACCGATGCGGTGTACGTCGTCCCGGACCGCTTCTCGGCGATCGCACGCCCGGCCACCGCTGTGCAGACCGCGATGATTGCGATCAGCCAACTCCAGCGCACGACCGCACTGATGGCGCGCTTGGGGGTCAGTTCAGGGCGAAGGGTCATGCGGGCCGGGGGTCGGTAGCAAACGGCACAACGTGCTGGTTCGTCTTGCCTGCCAGCCATGCCAGTGTACAGTGGAACTCCCGACGGACAAGTGGGCGGAGAACCCCGAATCCATCGGTCTGCGGCCGCTGCCGAGAGATCCGCTGCGCGCTATCGGGTGCCCGTACGCCGCCACGAAACCCAGCGTCTGGTGGGCGATGAAGGGTCTGCCATACGGGCGCTCGCCGGCATGCGAATCGACAACGGCGACCCGGATCCCGCGCTCAGGCAGAGATCACCGGCGAGAGCTTGGTTGGGAGCACTCGCGGCACGGAGAACCTCCGGGCCGCCACCCTCAGCATTCCCGTAGCGCCACGGATGCAAACGCGCGTTTTGGACATTGCGGCCGCTTGGGAAAGTCGAACGTCCAGGTAGCGCGACCAGGCAGACCGCGGGGCGGGCCGTTGTCCGCCCGCCCCGCGGCGTCGTTCGCGTACTACTTCATCGTCACAGCCGGACGACGGTCTCGCAGTCTGCGGCGACGTTGTCGAGCATGTCGGCGTTTACCGTGTCGTTACCAGTGCCACAGGTCACCGAGTCGGCGACGCCATCCCGACTCGTGATCACGTTGTCGAGCGTGTTGCCGGTGAGCGTGTCGACGGCCGTTCCACCGATGATGTTCTCGACGTCGGCCTTGACGCGGTCGTTCTCACCGGCCGATCCGTCGTTGGCGACGCCATCGAGGGTCACGGTGACGGGCGTCGTGTGGTCGGAGTAGTCGGCCGTGTCGACACCGGTCGCCCCGGTGAGGGTGTCCGCGCCCAGGCCGCCGAGCAGAACGTCGTTGCCGCTCTTACCCTTTAGCTGATCGTTTCCGGCTCCGCCGATCAGCAGGTTCGTGCCCGACTTGCCGGACAGAATATCCGCCCCGGAGCCGCCGATCAGGTTCTCGACATCGGTCTGGACGTTGTCGAGCTCGCCGGCCTGACCGTCATTGGCGGCGCCGTCGATCGTGATGTTCAGGGCAGGGTTCCGGGTCGAGTAGTCGGCCGTGTCGGTCCCGGTGCCGCCGAACATGACGTCTGCGCCGAGGCCGCCGTTGAGCACGTCGTTGCCGGTGTCTCCCCGGAGCGTGTCGTCTCCCAGGCCGCCGCTGAGGACGTTGGCCGCATTGTTGCCGGTCAGGGAATCGCCCGCCGAGCCGCCGGTGACGTTCTCGATGTCCATCGACACCAGATCGCCCTCGCCGGCAAGGCCGTCATTTGCGAGGTTATCGACGACAACCGTCACGCTGGCGCTCTGATCGGCGTAGCTGGCGGTATCGATGCCAAGCCCGCCGACGAGCACATCCGGCCCGCCCTCACCCAGCAGGGTGTCGTCTCCGGCGCCGCCGTCCAGTCGGTTCGCGACAGCGCTCCCGGTCAGCTGATCGTTGGCAAGGCCGCCGATCACGTTCTCGACGTCGCCCATCACGTTGTCGCCCTCACCGGTCTTGCCGTCGTTGGCAACGCCGTCGATTGAAACGACTACCCGCGACGGACGGCCAGTGTAGTCGGCGGTGTCCGTGCCGGCATCTCCGAACATCGCGTCGGCACCGTCCCCGCCGAACAGCAGGTCATTCCCGTCACCACCGTGCATCGCGTCGTTGGCCGCGGTGCTCGAACCCTTCAGCGTGTCATTGCCGAGCCCACCGGACATCGCCGACGGCAGTCCGGTCGAGTTCGTGACGGTGTCGTCCTTGTCCCCCACGTCCACGCTCAGGTCGGTAGCCGTTGGTGACGACGTGCCGACCGCACACTGAACGGTGTGAACGTCGACCGCCGAACACCCCGCGCCAGGCGTGATGTTCGCCGTTCGGTCAACGATCTGGATTCCGGTCGAAGGTGCGGGTGTCGTGAACACCGTGATCGTGACGGTGTTCGACTCGCCCGCACTGGCAACATAACTAACTGTGGAACCGGTCTGCGTGGCAGTCCCCGCGAACGCAGGTGCCACCCAGATCGTCCATCCGCCCACGACCCCCAGCAGAACGGCCGACAGTCGAAGCGCCCGCCCCCATTGTCCGGACACGCTTCATCCCCCCTTGCGGTTGCCCATTGAGCCTTTTGGAGGGCCCGACTATTCCATCGGGCAGAGAACTTGTCAAGCCGACCTCCTCGTCGGGAGGAGGTACAGGACAGCGCCGATGCATCCACGATGGCGGCCAATTCCGCCTGACGACGGCGGGACCCCTGCACCGAAAACCGCGTCGCGGATCCCCGAAGATCCGCGACGCGGCGGTTCAGTGTGCGATCGCGATCGCCACGTTGATCACTGGATGACGCCCGCGTTGCGCAGCTGGGCATCGAGGTCAGCCTGCTGCCAGCCGTTCATGAAGTCGGCATGCGCGGTGTAGAGCGGGCCGCTGCGAAGGGTGTAGTCCCGCGGGTCGGCCAGGCCCGTCTCGAAGCTGACGCGGAGGTGAGGGATCGCGATGTATCCCTGGGGGCAGATGTTTCCCTTGAAGCCGTAGACGAAGTTGAGCCTGTCGCCTGGATCCTGCTGGTTCCAGCAGTTCGGGAAGCGGATGGTGACCTGGGCTTCACCGTGTCCAGTGCAGTCGACGGGCGTGGGGCTCGGCGCGACCTCGGGGTGGGCGAGGCAGTCCCATTTCACGGCGTCGAGACCCTGGGTGCCCAGGGCGTGTGCGTCGCCGCCGATCAGCTCTGCGCCGGCGGGCATCGTGTGGACGTAGCCACTGCCCGGTTTCGCGGAGTAGTAGGCGACGGCCTGTCGCAACGGGTGCGGCTGGCCGCTCGGGCTGATCATCTCGGGGAACCAGTAGCCGGAGGTATCCTCTGCGAGCTTGCAATTGGTCGACCGGTTCGCCTGCAGGCTCGCGGGCGTCGAGCCCGCGTCGGTGCTGGTGTTGCCGAAGAAGTTGTGAATGTGCGACGCGCCTGGACGACCGGGAAAGACGATCGGATCGTTCGGCGCGCGGTGGTCGAAGTCACATGCCACACGCAGCACGCCTGACGCCGCGTTGGAGGTTGCGCTGACAGCAAGGACGGCGCTCCCGAGAACGATGGCTGCGAAAAGCGGCAGCAATGTCGACCTGTACCTGGGCATGCGAGTGACCTCCCCAGCCCGTGACCCCCGGGCCGATCGTGATTCCGTTCGGCCGCACCATGCTTCGCGTCGTCACGGCGAGCAGGCACTGCCATGCTCACTGTTGGGGGATGCCACACCGAACGTCAAGACGGACCGGCAAATGTTTACCAACATGCAAGAAAACACCACGATTATTTACAAATCGCAGCGCTCCGTAGAGCCGATGGGACATGAGAGCCGGGGCTTCCGGCCGCGCTCATGGACATCGACGCCCTGCTACTCCTCGCGTGCAAGCTCCTCGGTTTGTCGGGGCTCGCGCTGCTCGGCGTCTCTGCGACTACCGGAGTCGTCCGAGCATCGCCGCGCAGGCGCCGATCAAGCCGCGTGAACGGCGTCGTCGCGCACCTGTCGCACCGAAGATGGGCGATCCTCGGCACCACCCTGCTGCTCCTGCATCCGCTCCCAGCGCTCGCGGTCGGACGTACCCGGCTCGATCCGATCTCGGCGACGGTGCCGTTCGCAGTCCCGGAACAGACGCTCGCGGTGGCGGCGGGCATCGCCGGCCTCTGGATGCTCCTGATCGTCGCCGGGTCGTCATGCAGACCGGCGCGCCGCCGCCTCGGCCGCGGCTGGCGGCGGGTGCACTACGCCGCCTATCCAGCGCTTGCATTGGGAGTCGCGCACGCCGTGCTCATGGTGGGCGGCTATCCCGCTAACCCGGCGGTTGACGCGTCTGCCCCCGAGAAGCTCGCCATCGAGATCCCGTCGGCGCTGTTGGCGCTCCTGGTCGTCTCACGCGTCGCCGGCGCGTGCCTCAGAGCCGGCCGTGGCCCGGGCACCCCGCAGCGCCGGAGCCCCGCGCGATCCGGCAGCCCGCGCCTCACGGCGATGCTCGAAGAGTCAACGAGGCAGCGCTGGCGGCGTCAGCGCATCGATAGCGGCCCCGAGCTCCAGGCGGACCTGGCCGAACTGAGGCAGGAGTTGCGGCGGCGCTCCCCCGCCGCCCGGCGTCAGTGGCAGGGATACGAACCCGAGTCGGTGAACGTCCCGGTTCCTGCCGCCGGCATGAACTCCCAGGAGTAGCTCGCCGAGTCGAGCGTCAGCTTGAGGATCCCGAACGTGCTCACGTCCCGGATCTCGCTGCTGGGAAGGACTGTGGCGATCTTGCCGTGACTCTTCCCGCCCGTACCGACCGTGAACTGGCGAACGCCGGCGACGGGATCGACCGCACCCGTGGGATCCATGGGCGCGAACCGCTCGTAAACGTGGGCGTGCGCGTTGAGAAGGACATCTGCGCCGTGGCTGTAGATGTCCGTCCAGAACTGGGCCACCTTGCCGGTCCCGCCGCCCTTCGCGGATGAGAAGTGCGGCTGGTGCCAGTAGACCAGCGTGCACAGGTTCGTGTGGGCCTGGAGATCCGCGACCAGCCACTTCTCCTGTACCGAGTTCTTCTTGCACGGAACGTGGCTGCACTGGGCGTTGAGGGCGATCACGTGCCAATCGCCGACGTCATACGAGTAGTAGCCCTGTCCCGGGCTCCCGGCGGCGCTTCCGAAGTAGCTGTAGTAGCCCGCGGCATCGCCGGCTGATGAGCAGTCGGTGCCACCGGACGTCGCGTACTCGCCATCCCCCGGTACCGGGTGGACAATCGACGGATCGACCCGGCCCCAGGACGCCGCATAGGACTGCTGGAATGCGAGCAGGCCGCCGCACTCGTACTGGTTGTCGCCGAGCGGAAGCACGGCGTCCCATGTGCCGGCCACCAGCAGGTCGGACGTGTACATCTGCCGGCACGTCTTGGCCGTCCCGAGGCCGCCGTGGTAGCCGGCGTCGGCGGGGTCGCACGCGATATCGCCTGCCGCTGCAATGACTGCCGCCGACGCGACACCCGCTTGAGCCACGCACGCGAATACTCCCGCCACGATGATCATGGCGACCAACGGGCGCCACCCGCGACGGCACTCGCCATTGCCCCCCACAGCACTTCCCCCTCAGTGGAACCTCGCGGTTACGGTAGCGGAAGGTCCGCAACCAGGCAACCGGTGAGAATGGAACCGCCCGGGGGAGGCGTTACGCGGTGGCGTCGCGCTGCCGCAGCAGTTCGCGGGGCGTCCGCATCAGCAGGCGCAGATCGAGGCCCAGCGACCAGTCACGCGCGTAGACCACGTCCATGTCGAGCGCCTCGCCGAACGAGGAGTGCGCCCGGGCGGTGACCTGCCACAGGCCGGTCAGGCCAGGCTGCACGAGGAACCGATCGAAGTGGTGCGGCCGGAACACCTCGACCTCATAGGGCAGGCAGGGCCGCGGGCCGACGAGCGACATCTCGCCGCGCAGCACGTTGACCAGCTGAGGGAGCTCGTCGAGGCTGGTCTTTCGCAGCCACCGACCCGTGCGGGTGACCTTGTCCGACTGATCGAGCTTGTACAGGCCGGTCGTGCTCGGCATCGAGCGGAAGTCCTTCATCGAGGCGGTGAATTCGCGATGCGCCTCTGGGGCGGTGTCCACGAGCATCGAGCGGAACTTGAGCATGGTGAACGGCTGGCCATGGAGCCCCAGTCGCTCTTGCCGGAAGAACGCTGGCCCGGGAGATTCCCGCCGCACGCGCCACGCAATGAACAGGAACAACGGCGCGGTCACGAGCAGCATGCACGAAGCTCCGACGATGTCGATCGCCCGTTTCACCGCCCGAGATGACCGCGACGGGCGAGCCGGCGGCATGCCCACAAGCGGGATGCCCTCGACCGTGTGCACCTGAATGCGCGGCCCCATCACCTCGAACACTCGGGGCACCACGTCGATCTGGATGTCGAACTGTTTCAGCTGGCGAATGAGCGTCAGCGTGTCGATCTCGGCCTCTTGCGAGAAGGCGAAGATCACGCGCTCGATGTCGTAGCGGCGCAGGATCGCGCTTAGCTGCCCGGGCGCCCCGAGCATACGCAGCGGTCCGATGTCCGCACGATGCTCCCGGGGGTTCGAGTCAACGAACCCCACCAGGTGCAGGCCGTACTCGGGATGGGCGGCCAGCTTGCGCGCGATCAGCTGCCCAACCTCGCCGGCTCCGACGATGATGGTGTTCTGAAGATAGTCGAGCCGCCTCCGGGCGATGCCGCGAGCGAGCGTGCGGCACAGCGTGACGAACGTGATCGCAAGAACCCACAACGAGACCAGCTTGGGAGGCGAGATCGTCTCTGTCTGGGGGAGCAGCCACGACACGGCAAACAGCAGCCAAACACCGGCCGTGACCAGATGGAACACCCCCACCAGGTCGTCGACGGTCGAGTGGTTGGCGCGCTCCTCGTCGTGGTCGTACAGTCCCTGCAGCTTCGCGCACAGGATCCATACTGGGAGCGAGGCCACGAACAGCAGCATCTCGGTCCCCACTGAGATTTCCCCGAGTGGCTTTCGGGTCTGGAGGTACACGAACTCGACCACCAGGAAGGCCGCCGTCAACCCGACCAGGTCGGCGATGGCCAAAGCACGCCGTACGATCCATCCCCGGCGGTGCACCCGCGCCGTGCGGCTGCGGTGCGCCAGAATCTCGAGCGTGAGCTCGTCGACCGCCGCTGCCTCCTCTGCCGCCAGCTGCCCAACCGGCGATTCGAATGCCGGCCTCATGGCCTCTGGCCCTCGTCGTGCGTCTGCTGGGACCGCCGTGGCCCACCCCCCGTGGGTTCGCAGGTCACAGTGAACCTACTCTGCCGCGCAGGCCAATGCAAGAGCGCGCTCCACATACCGGAGAATCATCAAGCGTTCACGGGACCATCATCGAGCGTTCGCCTGCCGCCATCTGGTCGTGTACCCACCGGTAGGTCTGCTCGAGCCCTTCTCGCAGGCTGATCGACGGTTCCCACCCGAGCAGCTCGAGGATGCGCGTGTTGTCCGAATTCCGCCCGCGCACACCCTGCGGAGCGTCCAGCTTGTATTCCCGCCGCAGTTCGACGCCCGCGATCTCCTCGACGATGGAGACGAGCTCGTTGATGGTGACGAGCTCGGAGCTCCCGAGATTGATCGGTTCGATGACGTCGGAATCGGCGAGCGCCTGGCTCCCATGAACGCAGTCGTCTGCGTACATGAACGACCGGGTCTGCTGACCGTCGCCCCAGATCTCGATCCGGTGGTCTCCGGAGAGCTTGGCCGCGGCCACTTTGCGGCAGATCGCGGCCGGCGCCTTCTCGCGCCCGCCGTCGTAGGTGCCGTTGGGGCCATACACGTTGTGATACCGGGCCACCCGGGTGTGCAGGCCGAAGTCCTCCCGGAAGTGGCGGCACATGCGCTCGCTGAACAGCTTTTCCCAGCCGTAGCCGTCCTCCGGCATGGCGGGGTATGCATCCTCTTCCCGCAGTGCGGTGACGTCGGGGTCAGTCTGGTGCTCCGCCGCGTACACGCACGCCGACGAGGAGTAGAAGAACCGTTCGACACCGGCCGCTCGAGCAGCCATCAGCATGTGGGTGTTGACCAGGACGGACAGCATGCAGAGCGCCTTGTTGCTCTCGATGAAGCCCATCCCACCCATGTCGGCCGCCAGCTGATAGACGCGCGAGGCACCCGTCACCGCCTCCCGGCAGGCGTCCTTCTCCGACAGGTCCAGGTGACGGTTCTCTGCGTCGTCGAACCGCTGGTGCCACTCATCCGCCGGCTTGATGTCGACGGCTCGAACTTGCTTGCCCTGGCGCAGAAGATCCGCGACCAGGTGGCCGCCGATGAATCCTCCGCCACCGGCGACGACGATGACCTCGCTCATGCTTCCCCCCTCGGCCAATAATCGGTCGGATACGTAGAACTACGCCGCATCGCGCCTCAAGTCAAGTGGCGCTCGGCACGCCCCGGCCACGCGTCACAGCGTGAACCGGGCGACGCCGATGTGACTGACGCCGCCGATCGTCTCGATAAAACCGCCGACCCAGAGCTGCGTTCCAGTAGACAACATGGCCCACACGCCGGTGAAGTTGGCGCCATAGGGGGTCACCGTCGGAATCCAGTCGCAGAACAGCTGTCCTGTCGCCGGATTCATGGACATCAGCCCGTGCAGCCACTGGGAGCTGGTGCCCGTCTGGCACACCTCCTGCTGCAGCCGAGCCGTCCCGAAGTGGCCGCCCACGAACAGCCGGGTACCGTCCGCGTTCATGGCCAGGCTCTCGTCGTTGCCGACCGTGTTGAAGCGCCAGACCTGGCTGCCAACGCTGCCGAAGTCGAGATGGAACGCGGCGACGTAGTTGGGCCCCTTGCCGAAGCCGATGAACACGCGGGATCCGTAGGGCAGGATGGCCCAGGCCGTCTGGGGGGAGTCGATGACCCCCGCCGGGATCGTCCACGCGTTGAGCACCCCGCTCACGGCGTCGACCCGCGCAACCGACTGCCGGGCGACGCTGTTCATCTGCGTGAAGTGGCCCCCGACGAACACGGTCGCGCCGTCCTGCGCCATTGCGAACGACCGCACCGTGTCGTTGGCCAGGGGTGCCCAGCTGTCCAGGGCGCCACTCGGCAGCACCGCGGCCAGATTCGATCGCGCGATGCCGCCCACCTTGCTGAAGGCACCGCCGAGATAGATCCGGCTGGGGCCGACCAGGATGGCGTGAACGTTGCCGTTGACCGCCGGCGCCGCGAAGGTCGCGTTGACGGAGCCGTCGCTCGAATTGACCGCGCCGAAGTTTGTTACTGGCGTCGTGCCGATCAGGTCGAACTGCCCACCGACGTAGAGCACCGAGCCGTCGGGCGAGGCACCCAGGGACCGGACGATCGCGCCCTTGGCCGTACTGTCGATCCGCGCGCTGAAGCCGGGGACAGGCGCGCCGGTCGTCATGTCGAGTGCAGCGAGGTTCTTGGCAGCGACCTTGGACAAGCCGTCGGGCGACACGACACGCGTGAACTTGCCACCGATGTAGATGGTGTTCCCGACGCGAACCATCGCGTAGACCTTGCCGTTTGTCTGCCAGGTGGAATCGGGTGTTGTCGAAAGAGCGAACGCAGCTGGAGCAAAGGTGAGCGTGACGCCGGCCGCCACCAGGATCGCGAGCAGTGTCCGTGCAGAGCGTGCAAGAGCCATTTCAGAGAGCCTTTCGGGTCGTTGCCGATGGCCACGGTCAGGCCGCGTCATCGTTAGGAGCCACCGTGAGTGTGCGGGCGAGCGGAAAATCTGTCAAGCTGCAGCGAGTACCCGGCGGGCGAGCCGCGACGAGCCGTTTGCCGGCGTCCGCGCGCAGCGGCACGGGCCGCCCACTCTCGGCGGGCGGCCGTGATGCGCCCTCTGTGCTACCCGTCGATAGGGACGACGCGGCGGGCGCTGCCCTTGACCGGGTCGCGCACCGTGCGGTCCGGCACGCGGATGACCGACACCATGCCGTCCGAGACATCGAACACAGTCGCGGATCCGGTCGGCAACTTGAACTGCCAGTCGCCGTCTGACTCGCCTTCGATACGGAGCACTGCGAGTCTGACCATCGCACCATGCGTGACGGCCGCGATCGACTCACCCGGGTGCTTCATGCCGATGTCGATCAGCGCCTCGACGACGCGGTCGGCAGCATCCGACAGGGACTCACCGCCAGGGCAGTGCGCGCGCTCGGGCTCCTCGGCGTAAAGGCGGAAGAGCTCGGGATTGCGCGCGGCGCACTCCTCCTTCGTCAGCCCCTCCCACTCGCCGTACTCGACGTTGATCAGGCCGGCGTGGTCAACCACGTCCGAGGCCCCGGAGCATCGCGAGATCGCGATTCCGACGTCACGGGCACGCTGGAGCGGGCTCGAGTACACGGCGGTGATGCCGAACGGTGCCAGTGCTTCCGCCGCCTGAACGGCCTCGGCCTGACCGACCTCGTCGAGCGGCACGTCGCGCCGCCCTCGGAAGCGCACCTGCGCGTTCATCACGGTGCGACCGTGACGAACGAGATTGATCCGGCACGTGCCACGGCCGGGAACGGCATTGGAGCCTGCGTCCTGCATCACCGAGAATCCCCCCTGGTTCAATGGTGTTCGTTCGGTGAAGGATCCCTGCATGTCCGGCAATCGTCAAGGGTCACGTGATCTGGGTTGCTCAGCGCTCGACGAACGTCCGGTAGATCTCCACTGCCCGGCGGCGACGCCGATCGAGCTCCGCGACGAGGTAGCGATCGCGCATCGCCGCCTTGCGCGCCTCTTTGTACGCGGACGGTCGCGCCACCCGGTCTTCGAACGGCGAGGGGGCGCCGCCTGTGGGCGCAACGTCACCCGCAGAGCGGCGGCGAGCGGCCGCCAGGTCGTCAAGGGTCTCGAGCCCTGACATCACGTACCCGATGTGGGCCTCCCACGGTGGACGACGGGCGCGCTCGTCGATGAACGCGAACACCCGCTCGGGGAAAGCGCCGACAGTATCGGGCTCGGCGAAGCTGGTGCCGAACCGATCGTTGACCTCTCGGACAACGCTGTTGAAATCGCTCGTGACGCGACGGAAGTCGCCGACGATGAACCCGCATCGATGTGGCAACAGCGCATCGTAGAACCGCGTGTAGGCGTCCAGGAGCTGAGGCGCCGACGTGTGCGGCTCGCGCAGAAGGCAGGACATCACCACGTCCTCCGGTTCCCGGATCGTGACGAGCGTCGGGACGCCGCGCTGCACGGCGTCGATGATGTGCGCCGGCGAGTGAATGAGATGGGCCAGCCGCACCGGCTTCGGCTGCGCGAGTTGGAACGCGACCGCCGCGTACACGCACGCGCTGCGGGTGAAGCCGTCGATCAGCATCTCGCTTGCGTCGCAGACCATCATGTGCCCGTACTTGCGGCGCGCGAACGGCAGGTACCACGAGTGCTCGGCCGCGCGGCTGCGCAGCGTCCAGCGGACGTGCCGGGCGTACCGGCCTGGCCACGATGCTCCCCGTCCCATCGTCTCCAAGGTACTGGAAAGCCGAGGAGCCGGGCAGCAGGGCCCGTGTTTGCGCCTCGCCGACCCCCGTGTAGCATGGACGCAGCGAACGGTCGGCCACCCTCGAGGGCGAAGGAGCTCACGTCAGACGCATCGCAGCATCGCTGGAACGGCTCGTGGACGCCCTCGACCCGATCGTCCAGTCCGTGATCCGCCGCATCGTCACGCACCGGAGCAGGTGAACCGCATGGCGAGCGACGTGGGTCAACCCCGGCACGACGAGGCCCCTGCCGCGGGGTCGACGATCCGTGATCCGACGGTGATCTTCCTGCACGTCGGGAAGACCGGAGGCTGGACGTTGCGACAGGTGCTGTACCGCAACGTCGGCCGGTCTCAGGTGATGCGCGTCAAACCGCCGCGCGAACGACCCCGAGGCTTCCTGAACGTGCAGCCGCTCGAGGACTTCGCGGCCTTATCGTCGGCCGACCGCGAACGACCGCGGCTGATCGTCAGCCACATGATCTTCGGCATTCACGAGTCCGTACCACGGCCGTCGACGTACATCTCGATGCTCAGGCACCCGGTCCCCCGTGCCATCTCGCAGTACCGTCACGTCGGTGCGCACGCCTGGGCATCGCCTGCACGAACGCGCAGCCGCCGGCATGACGATCGAGGAGTACGTCACAAGCGGAGTGGCGCTGGAGATGGACAACGCGCAGACGCGTGCCATCGCGGGAGACGTCGAAACGCCGTTCGGCGAATGCGGTCGGGACATGCTGGAGCGTGCAAAGCGGCACATCGACCAGCACTTCTCGATCGTCGGCCTGACCGAGCGATTCGACGAGACCCTGCTGTTGCTGGACAGCGCATTAGGATGGCGGAACCTCTACTACGTCCGCACCAACTCGGCTCCCGACACGCAGCGAGCGCCGATCAGCGAGTCCGCCAAGCGAGCGATCGCGGCGCAGAACTGGCTCGACTGCGAGCTGTACGAGTACGTCTCCGACAGGCTGGATGCGCACCTCCGCGTCATCGTTCCCGACACTGGAGGCGGATCTTCGGCGATTCCGGACGGGGAACCGGCTCTACAAACCCTGGGGGCGGCTGTGCTATCGGGCAAAGCAGCGGGCGGTGCGAACGTTCGAGCGCACCTGAGCGCAGTCCGGCCCCTTGGTCTCTTGTCACGCTGGCCAACGGCCTACCTCACAGTCGCTCGGCTCCGATACGGACCGGAGCGCGTGCTTGGTGACCGCACCGCCGTCGTGATCGAAGGGTTTCCCCGTTCGGCAAACACATTCGCCGTCAACGCGTTCCAGCTGGCCCAGCCGAGTCCGGTTCGCGTGGCGCACCATCTGCACGAACCGGCCCACGTGCTTGCGGCGGCGCGGCGCGGCGTGCCGACGGTCTTGCTGGTGCGCGATCCCGAGGACGCGATCGTGTCCTCCGTGCTGCGCAAGCCCGCCCTGTCGATCGGTGGGACGGCGGACCGCTATCAGCGATTCCACGACAGCCTCGTGCCCGTCGCGGATCGGCTCGTGGTCGCCGACTTCGATCAGGTCACGTCCGACTTCGGAGCGGTGATCCGACGCGTGAACGACCGCTACGGAACCGCGTTCAGCCCCTTCCACCATACGGACGAGAACGTCGCGCGGTGTTTCGCCTTGATCGACGGCCAGAGCCGCGACCGGCCGGGCGTGCAAGGGGGCGCCGACCGCGTGCTGGCGCGCCCCACCGAGGCCAAGGGCGGCGAGCAAGGCCGACGAATTCGGGAACGTCTCGCCGAAACACTGAGCGACCAGGAACGGCAGCGGCTGCGCGAGACGTACGCCCGCTATCGGGCCCTGGCGCGGAATGAGCCGGCGCTGAGCTGGGCGAGCGGACTTGACATCCCGCACGATCCGGCCTCGGACAATTGCAGCTCCACCCGAGGCCCCGCGACAGAGGAGCAGGCAGGCCCATGCCGAAGCTCGCGAAGCTGATTGCCCGCAACCAGACGCTCAAGCAGCGCGCCGTCGTGCCAGCGTACCGGACGCTCGCGCGAGGCAACGTGTTCTATCCCCCGCCCCGCGTGTTCGCGAACAGCTTCCCCAAGGCAGGCACCCACCTCCTCGCATCGTTGCTCGGACGGCTGCCGCGGATGATGGCCAGCGGGCTCCACCGCGACCGCGCCGACGTCGACCGTGACGGCTGGGAGCAGCTGGCCGGCGATCTGGGCACGGTTCGCAACGGGCAGTACGCGACGGGGCACTTTCCCCATGACCCCAGGCTCGTGGCGATGCTCGGCGAGCTGGAGTTCGCGAGCCTCGTCTGTCTGCGCGACCCCCGCGACATCGCCGTGTCGGCCGTCGGATATGTGATGGCGATGCACGATCATGACCTGCATCGCCGGTTCACGGTGGGGTATCGGCACGTTCGGCGACCGCCTGCTCGCAACCATCGCCGGATTCCAGGCGGACGAGCTGGGACGCGGCCAGGAGGACATCGGCACGCGCATCGGCCGGTACCTCGCCTGGGCCGAGGAGCCCGGCGTGCTGATCGTCCGGTTCGAGGACCTCGTCGGACCATCCGGCGGCGGGTCGACACGGGCGCAGCGTGACGTCGCCGCGCGGGTGGCCGACCACGTCTCCCGGCCGCTTCAGGGCAGCGAGCTCGATCGGGTGTGTGCGCAGGTCTGGTCACGGACGAGCTCGACGTTCGCCGCCGGCCGCACCGGCGGGTGGCGAAAACACTTCGCCGCCGAGCACACCGCAACGTTCAAGCGCGTCTGCGGGCAGCAGCTCATCGACCTGGGTTATGAGCACGACCTTGACTGGTGAGCAGCCGTCGCCGGCCCCTGCCGGCGACGCTGCCGAGGATGATCGCCACCTCGGTCGTGCGCGCCACAAACCAGGGTGAGAGCCACGGCGGCGTCTATCTCGTCGATCTGCTCGGCGGCGGCTTCGAGCAGGTGATCGACTGGAACGAGGCGTCGATCTCGTGGGAAGGGCGCGGCGCCGACAGGGGCCTCAGGGGCATCGCCTTCCACGAGGACCGCGTGCTGCTCGCCGCCAGCGACGAGATCTTCGTGTACGACAGCGGAGTTTCGCCTGGTCGGATCCCACCGCAACCGCTACCTCAAGCACTGCCACGAGATCGCCGTTGACGGCGACCACCTCTACATGACGTCGACGGGTTTCGACTCGATCCTCGTCCTCGACCTGGGAAGCGGGCGCTTCAGGGAAGGTCACTGCCTGCGCTTCGGCCGGCGGCACCGCCTTGCCAAACGGGCGGGCCACCGACCGATCCCGTCGTACCGGCAGTTCGACCCCGAGGCCGCGGGCGGTCCCGAGCCGGCGGACACGACGCACCTCAACAGTGTCGTTGTCAGCGACGGAATCACATACGCCTGCGGAACCAAGGTCGGCCACCTGCTCGCGGTTCGAGACGGCCGGATCACGAGCCATGCTGTCACGCCGTATCACACGCACAACGCGCGCCCGTTCGACGGCGGAGCGCTGCTCAACCACACCGGAAGCGACAGGATCTGCCTCATCGAGAAGGACGGCACCATGCGCGAATCGCACGCCGTTCCCCGGTATCCCTCCGAGTTGCTGACCAACGTGCTCGGCGAGGAGCGCGCACGCCAGGGCTTCGGACGGGGGCTCACGACGCTCAACGGCGGCGCGTTCATCGTCGGTGGCTCCTCACCCGCGACCGTCTCGCTGTACGCGCGTTCCAGCGACGAACCGATCGCCTCGGTCAACCTGACGATGGACGTGCGCAACGCCATCCACGGCCTGGAGGCATGGCCTTTCTAGCGTGCGGGGACGCTTGCAAGCGTCCGCAGAACCTGTCATGCTCTTCCACTCAAATCGGCGATGCTCAGCCGAGTGTTTGTGCTTCGAAGGGGACGGAAGCTATGGGCCACGCACGGACTCGTATTGCGATCGTTGCTGTGTTGGGACTGGTCAACGGTCTTTGGATTGGCGCGAGCGGATCGTCGGGGGTCGGTGACTGCCAGCGCTGCGCCGTCGCCCGCCGCATCGGCGATCGCGAACTCTCCGATCGAGCATGTCGTCGTTGTCATCGAGGAGAACAGGACATTCGATCAGGTGTTGGGACACCTGTGTGTCGACGAAGGGAACCGCTGCGAGGGGACGACGACTGGGAAGAAATCCACGGGTGAGGTGATCACGCTGGTGCCGGAGCCGGACCTTCGCACGGACGTGAACCACGGTCACGAGAATCAGCTGATCGGCATGCACGGTGGGCTGATGGACCGCTTCGACCTGGTCAGCGGCTGCAAGGGCAAGAACCGGCCCGGCTGCCTCGCGCAGATGATCCCGGGGAATCCGAATTCGGCGCAGCTGCCGAACATCTGGCGATACGCGGATACGTATGCCATCGCCGACCACACGTTCGAGCCGTACACCTCGTCGAGCTGGGTCGCGCACCTGTCCATCGCCGCGGGAACACGCGACTTCTGGCATGGCAACAACCCTGATCCATCGGCATTCCATGCGCCGGGCAAGGGTTGGGGCTGCAACAGCTTCAAGGACGCGCAGTTCGACGTCAACCAGTCCACCATCGACCTCCGACCGTCGTGCATCCCGGATGCCAACGGCCAGGGGCCGTATCGCGGTCCGACCTCGCCGCACGTCTCAACGATCTTCGACAGGCTGGACGGGGCGGGGAAGTCGTGGAAGATCTACGTGGCGAACGGCAACGGGTCGCCGTGGGCGATCTGCCCGTCCTTCGCGTCCTGCTTCAACAGCGCCCAGCACAACAATGTGGTGAAGGACACCCAGCTGCTCCCCGACGCCGCGAACGGTGCGCTGCCGAATTTCTCCTTCGTGATCCCCAAGGGCGTGAACTCGATGCACCCGAGGTTCTCCGCCCAGCAGGCGGACAACTGGCTGGGCTCGATCATCGATCCGCTGATGTCGGGCCCGCAGGCGAACTCGACCGCGGTGTTCGTGTTCTGGGACGACTGCGGCTGCCTGTACGACCACGTCAATCCGTTGCAGTACAACCCCAACTGGGGGCCGCGGTCACCGCTGCTGATCATCAGCCCGTATGCGAAGCCGCGCTACGTCAACAGGACGCCGACGACGTGGGTGGGCATCCTGGCCTACGCCGAGCACCTGTTCGGGATTGCACCGCTGGCCGAGATGGACACCCTCGCCTACAACGACCCGACCGGGGGAGCGTGGTACGCGGATGCCTTCGACTACACGCAGACACCGACGCAACCACCGGCGCTCGCACACACGCCGATCCCCCTGTGGGAACGCAAGCAGATCGCCACGCAGCCACAGGTGGAATGGAGCTGACAACGGCCCCCAGAGAACGCTACGAGGGCCCGGACCAGTCCTCGTCCGAATAAAACCGGCGCGACAGATCCTGTGTCCTCTCACGGACCCGGTCGACCTCCTCACTGGTCAGTGTGCGCGTCCAGTTCCACATATGCGACGCGCTGTCACGTCGAACCGAATCGGCACGCGATGCTTCCGCGGGATTGGTCGACGCACTGGTGCCGGCCACCATTCGCTCCACGCCGTCGTCGAACTGGAGATCTAGCTCGGCGAAGACCTGCCGGAACTCGGGGACAGGATTGCGAGACAGGTCCTCGAGTCGGACGAACAGCCACTCGGGGTGCCGCTCCCTGGAACCCGGCAATGGCGTGGTGCAGAATGAGCCAGAGCAGGATGCCCTGATCGACGATGTCCTGCTCCGCCGCCGCGAACCGCTCGATC
Organism: uncultured Actinomycetes bacterium; assembly: GCA_963809205.1. Classification (GTDB taxonomy): domain Bacteria; phylum Actinomycetota; class Thermoleophilia; order Gaiellales; family JAICJC01; genus DATLLN01. The sequence continues at coordinate 193,533 of CAWEIS010000028.1, forward strand.
TCGCCCGCGAACGGCTCGAGCCAGTCCTCCATCAGCAGAGGCTGCGCGAGGAAGTGTTCGAAAGGGTGCCGCAGGTGAAGCCGCTTCACGCTGGCCGTGAACGCCGCGGGGTGGCGGATGAGCACCGCCACATCCATGCCGAACCGTGACGCCAGCCATTCCGATGAGAACAGCGCGATCGGATCCTTGAGCACGGGGATCGACCCGCGACGCCGATGGCCTGAAAACGAATACCAGTCGCGCGCCATCCGCGCTGCGTCCTTCGGCGAACGGAGCGACCGAAGCTCGGCGGCCGGCCGGTACCGCCAGGCGAGCGTATCCGCGACGGCGGACTCGTACGCCTGGCCGTTCTCATCGGTGACGTACGGAAACCAGTACGGGAACTCCACCGCGCACGTGCCCGGGCGATGCAGGATGCTGAACGGCTCCCAGATCCACCCCACGCCGGCCGGCGATGCCGCCAGCACCTGGCCCAGCCAGCCGGTTCCGGATCGATGGGATCCGGTGACCAGGATCGGGCGGTGGCGGCGACTCTCCGCCTCGCGCGCGCGGCGGTTGCGGTCGGACTGCCGCGTCACCTCACGCTGGCTCGCCGGCGCTTCGCGGTGCCTGCAGGCGGGTGTGAAGGCGCTTCGGGAGCGTGTACGTCATCGTCCCCCATGGCTGGTAGAGACGGTTCCGGCGCTCGAAACGTGCGTACGCGGCCGCGAACCGCGGCTCGCGGTCGATGGCGGCCTGGAGCCGCTGCTCTGCCCAGTCGTACAGCTCGAGATCCAGTGCGTTCAGACGCTCGATCTCGGCGAGCCCCGCGGGCGAGGGCACGACCCGCTTGGACGCGACGTTCGCACGCACGTAGCTCAGCCGCGACCACCCGAACGCCAGCCCGAACAGCACGAGCGACTCGTCGAACCGCTCCGTGAGTCCGACTACCCGGCAGTGCTCCTCGACGTTCCGCTTCGCCAGCTCGAGAAGTTCCGGAGGGTTCTCCCCATATGGCACCTCGACTGCGCCCGCGAGCGCCCGGGTCTGCGAGTTGTTCATCTCCTGGGCAAGGCCGCTCGCCAGATACTCCTCGAGCCCCATGCTCTGTGCCGCCTGATGATGGCGATGACCGGGCGTCCGCCGCACGAATCCGTACTGCGACAGCACAAGCGACACGGGGCGTCGCAGCAACGTGATGTAGGTCGACGGACGCGGCACCAGCTCGTGCAGGCCGAACACGGTATGGCCGAGGATCAGCCGAGGCCGCGCACGTTCCACCTCGGGCAGCTTGGCGAAATCGGCCAGCGTCTCCTCCCGCGGCCGCGCGCGGGCACGCACGACCATCATCTCCGACTCGGGGTACTGCCGCCGCAGCACCCGCCGCAGCGTCGTCCCACCGGTCTTGCCGATGTGCAAGAACACGACCGTCGGCTCACTCACACGTATCCCCCATTTCCGGATGCCAAGCGGTTCTCACCCCGCGCCTCGATAACAGTGCTGGTACAGCTCCGAGTACTCGCGCGCATCGACGTCGGATGCGAACCAGCGAAGCGACTTGCCGGTTACCGAGCGTCCGCGCAACTGGCGGTGGTATGCGCCGGACAGCACCTTAGCGGCGCCGTGGGCGAGATGTCCGACACGGCGTGCCCGCATCGCCCCATACCTCCTGCGCACCATGTCGTACTCGCGCCCGAATCCGTCGTCGCGGTTGAGCTTCTCGAAGAACCCCCGGCGCTCCGTGGCCGTCACCCGCGTGTCGTGCGCGCGGAACACCCCGACCGGGATCGGCCGGTAGAGGAACCGCTTGCCCTCGGCCGCCAGCCGGAGATACAGATCCCAGTCCATCATCCGGCGCATCTCGACATCGATCGGGTCCGGCCCCAGGGCGTCGCGGCGGACGATGCAGGACACCGTGCCGATGAAACAGCCGTACGAGCGCAGAACGACGCCGGAGAACCGATGCTGCGGAACGAGGCGCGTCATCCGCCCCTCTCCGTCCGAGAAGATCGTGTCTCCGTAGACGACGTCGGCGCCCTCGCGATCCCCTGCCGTGACGAGCTCTCCGAGGCCGTCGGGCAGGTAGAACTCATCGGCGTTGAGCCACGCGATCCAGCGGCCACGAGCGCGGCGCGCTGCCCGGTTGAGCGCGTCCGACTGACCGGCGTCGGGCTCGGACACCCAGCGCACTCGTTCGCCGAGCGACTCCAGCAGCTCCACCGTGCCGTCGGTGGAGGCGCCGTCCTGGATGATGTGCTCGACGGTGATGCCCCGCTGGGCTGCAACGCTCTCGATCGCGTCGGAAAGGAAGTGGGCGTACCCGTACGACGGCGTCAGGACGGACAGATCGATCCCGGAATCGGTCACCGAACAGCGTCCTTGATCGAGACCGCGTTTTCCGACTCGGGCCTCACAGGAAACGCGACGGCGATCATCGCGAAGATCAGGATGGATTTCTCCCAGACGCCGAACGGCCACGGATACACGGTGGCATTGACCAGAAAGTTCCCGAACAGGAAGGCGCCGCCGCCCCATGCGAGCAGATCGGAGTACCGCGTGCCGCGCCGGCGCTTCCAGATGCTCCAGAACAGCGCCAGGTAGAGGCCGACGTAGGTGATGAGGCCGAGGATTCCGAACTTGATCCACATCTCGACAATCCCGTTGTGCACCATCCCGGCGTCGCCCTTCCACCGAGCGGTGCGCTGGCCGACGTAGGTGATTCCCACCCCGAGCCCGACCACGGGGCTCTTCTGCACCTGGTCGAGGCCGTCGCGGATCTCGTCGAGGTGGCCCTGATTCGTCGTCGCGTACTTGTTCTCGACCTTGGTCTGCCAGGGGTCGAGGCTCGCAAATCGCTCGCTCCATTGCAGCTGCGACCATGTCATCGCCACCGCGACGGCGACCGCCACGAAGACCACGAACAGCCCCTTCAGATATTGCCGTCTCGAGGTCCGATCCGTGAGCAGCAGAAACACGCCGTACACGACCCCCAGCTCGACCCACGCGTAGCGGCGGAACCCGAGCGCGACCACGGCGGTGCCCACCAGCGCACCAAAGAGCCACAGCGAGCGCGAGCGCCGGGTGCGGAGCATCGCCAGCGACACGCCGACCATCGCCACCATGTACTCGAGCGTCGCGTGGTCGCCCGTCGGCGTCCGACCGTAGAACGCGATCTCACCGCCGCCGCCCATGAACTGGATGAGCTGCACGGCGCCGTACGCGCCGACGATGGCGACGAAGACCTGGGCGAAACGCAAGCACCCCTGTTCGCTGCGCAGCACGGTCGACCAGAGGGCAAACGCGAACAGCGCGCCCATCACCAGGTCGCGCCAGTCGCCGAATGGGTTGTGCGTGCCGTGGACGATGCCTACCACCGTGCCCAGGGCCACGACGGACGCGGCCAGGGCGGTCGCCTTGACGGCGCGCCTCGACACCGTGAACCATCCCTTCGCGAAGCGGTTGATCAGCGCGAGATAGGCGAATCCGATAATCGCCAGGTCGGCCGGAGCGAACTGCCCAAAAGACTGGTTCTGAAACCAGGACGGGCCGTAGTTGGTGTGCCCCATTCTGATCGCGAACCGGGTGCCGGGGTCGAGTTTGGAATGGAAGTAGACCGCGCAGAAGACGAGCAGGACGATGATCACCCACCATGGCAAGTCCGCGGCGCCGGCTCGCGTCGAGGCGACCGGTGGCCGCATGGCGGTGACGCTGCGAGGAGTGGTGAGCGGAGCCTGAGTCACTGTGCGCGTCACCCGGCTCCTGCCGCCGCCACAGGCGTCTCGGTCTCAACGGCATCGCCGCGGTAGATCGACAGGAGGCGATCCGTCGTGGTCTGTGGGCTGAAGCGACGCTCGTAGGCATCCCGGGCGCCGTTTCCGAGGTCGACGCATAGCGAGTCGGAGGCGGCCATCCGCTTCAGCACGATGCCGAGCGACTGCGCGTCGCCCGCCTGGAACAGGAGGCCGGTCTCGCCGTCGGAGACCACCTCGGTCATGCTGCCGAGCCGCGACGCGACGACCGGGGCGGCCAGGGCGTACGCCTCCACCACCGTCCGCGGGAAGACCTCGTACCAGATCGACGGCATCACGACGGCGCGGGCCCGCCGAACGTGTTCGAGGGCGTCCTCGCGGCCGAGCTGGCCGGTCATGACGACGCCCGGAATGTTTTCGGCGATCGATCGCAGCTCGCGCTCGAGCTCGCCGCTACCGATCACGGTCAAACCTTCGCCACCGTCGGGGAACGCCCCGGCCCAGGCGTCAAGAAGCACCGCTACGCCCTTCTCCGGTCCCAGCCGTGCAAGGCAGACGAAGCCTCGCCCTGGCACGTCCCGGCGCAGGGCGACGTCACGAACGGTGTTGTACTTGACGACCAACTGCTCGGGTGGCCAGCCGGCGGCGACGTACCTGCTGCGGGCGAACGCCGACGGCGTGATGTACGCATCGACGCAGCGCTGCCACGTCCCGGCCCGGCTGTGCACCGCATCGGCGATCGCCAGCGGTAGCGTCGCCGTTCGCGAATTTCTGTAACAGGCATGGCGCACGGCAGGGAGGGGTGCCCGCCCCACGCACTCCTCGCAGACGTGGCCGTCGCGAAAGAGCATGCCGGAGGGGCAGATCGGCCGGAAGTTGTGGAGCGTCTTCACGACCCTCGCACCGGACGCCGACGCGGCCCACAGGGCGCTGGGACTGAGCAGGGGGAAGGTGTTGTGAAAGTGCACGACATCCGGACGCAGGTCGTCGATCCTGTCGCGAACAACCTTGCGGCCGGCCTCGGACCAGATCACCCGGCCGGGGACGGTGGCCTTGCGCCACGGCGACCAGCCGGCGATGGAATCGCTTTCCACCGTGAGCAGGTGGGTCTCGACCCCACGCTCGTCCAGCAGCGAGCGCTCCTCCTCCACGACGGCGTTTTCCCCGCTCGGCTGAGCGCTTCGGTAGCGGTTGTGCACGAGCAGCACCTTCATGTGCGCCACTCCGGGCGGGCCGCTCGCGTCAGGAAGTCACTCGGGTTCATTGGTTCGGAGCCTGGAGATCGATCCACCGTCCCGCATCCATCTGCCGGACGTCCGCCGATCAGGCGTCGAGCTTCGCTTTCCCGGCCGGTGGGGCGGCGGCCCGGGGAGGCTCGGCGCCCGGGGTGTAGCCGTAGCTGTACCCCCCGCCGTAGCCATACGATGCTTCGGATTCTGCGCCCGTCAGCACGAGGCCGAGCCGGTGCACGTGCGCGGCGTCGAGTTCCCGGCGCAGCTCGCGCAGCACCGGCTTCTGCACGACGTCGAGCCGGGCGACGACGACCATGCCGTCCGCGCGGGCCGAAATCGCCATCGCGTCGGACACCGGCAGCACCGGCGGGGCATCGATCAACACGACGTCGGCGCGTTCGCGGATCGCGGCCAGGACATCTCCGATCGCCTCGGACTCCAGGAACGCGACCGGATCCGTCGGCTGAGTCCCCGCCGTCAGGACCTGGAGAACGCCCCCGACCGACCCGCCGCCGTTCGTGTTCGCAGGCGCCGCCCCGTTGCCGGATGGGGTTCCAGCGCCGAGCGCGATCCGGTGGACGGCATCGTCGAGGCTGATGTGACCAAGCGCGACGTCCGTGACGCCCGGCACCACGCCGACCTTGAAATAGTTGTGAAGGTAGGGGCGCCGGAAGTCGAGGTCGACGATCACCACCCTGCGGCCGACCTGAGCAAGCGCGACCGCGAGGTTCGCCGCCGTCGTCGACTTACCCTCCTGCTCCACCGCGCTGGTGACCACGATCACCCGCGCGTGGGCCTGGAGGTTCGCGAAGTCGAGCGCCACCCGAAGCTTACGGTAGGCCTCGGCGGCCGCCGACCCGTTGTCCGCGATGAGTGCGAGCTCGTCGTTGCGCCGGAGCTTGCGCGACGGTGCAGGGATTCGGGCCAGCAGACTCATCCCGAGCAGCTCCGACACCTCCTCGGACGATCGCACCTTCCGATCGAACGCCTCGAGCAGGAAGATCAGCCCGATGCCGATCACGAATCCCATGACCGCGCCCCCGAGCATGTTGCGCTTCGTCATCGGCGCCGTCTGCGCCGCCGAGGTCGCGGCGGCAGCCATGGAGCTCGAGCCGCCAGGCGAGTCCTCTGCATTCGTGAGTTCGCGCAGCTGGGCGTTGATGTCCGTGAGCTCCTTCGATGCGGCCTGTAGCTGCGTCTGCGTCCCAGCGCCTACGGTCGCGTTCAGCGCCTTGATCTTGTTCAGCACGACAGCCTGCTCAGTGCGCAGTGGAGCCTGCTTCGCCTCGAGGGCGTTGATGCCCTGGTCCAGACTGGTCTCCGAGAACGCCTCCGCATACCCGTTTGTGAGCCACTGAGCCAGCGTCCTCGTGGGTGCGCTGACAGCGAACTGGATCAGGTTCGTCGAGCTGTCCGCCGTAACAGTCGAGTTCGCGAGCAGCTGCTTCGCCGTCCAGCGACGGCCGCCCGGGAACAGATCCCGGCCTCGCGTCTGCCAGGCCTTAACCTCGTCCTGCGTCGGCGTGGCCGGCGCGGTTTCAGGGTACAGCCGGCAGGAGGGGCCTGCCGCGGGAGTTGCACCGCTCTTGGCCGCCCCATAGAGCCGCATGGCACACGTGACTGCCAGATCGGCGACTTTGGGGTTCTGAGCGAGCGCCGCCTGCGTGGTGATGTACACCGTCGGATCGTGGGTCCAGTCGGTGTTGGTGATCGGATCGCGCATGTTGACGACCGCATCCGCCCTGGCGCGGAACTCCTTCTGCTGGTGCTTGGAGTACAGGTACCCGCCACCGAGACCCAGCAGCATGCAGATGACGAGGATCCAACCCCGTCGCAGGATCACCCGCAGGTAATACCCAGCGGGTTGCCCCTCGGAGGTCGAGCCTGCCTCTATCACCCACTACTCCCGCCTCTAGGCCCTGCCATGCGAACGTCGTCGAGTTCCGCCCAACCCACAACGGATACCATAGAGTGGCAGTCGGCGCAAGGCGCCAGTCGGCACCTGTGAAGTGCATGACGCGGCGCTGGGGCCGTCACCTGGCAGGGCAACAACCTCAAAATCCGCCCTGGAGACCGCGGAGCCAGTCCACCCTGAGCCGTCGGGTGTCGGCGTCGACGAGTGCCCCACGGCCGCCCGCGTATTGATGAAAGGCCCACCCCACTCCGCGTTCACGGCAATATCGCATCATCGCGGCGAGGTCGGGCAACCAGTGAGGATCGGGCTGCTGTCCGCGACCCTTCTCGCGGAAGACGCCGAACTCGCCGATCCACACGGGCTGGTTCCACCCAGAAACGTGTTCGAGATGCGCCGCCAGCAGGGGCTCGCCCTCGGCCCAGTCATGCGGATAGAGGTGGAACGAGTAGACGACGTTCGGCATCTCCAGCGGCGAGGTCAGCAGGTAGCCCCCACGGTGGGCCGCGTTGTCCTGGTAGATCAGCACGAGGTTCGGGTCGGCCGCTCGGATCGCCGTGCCGACACGCCGGTAGAACGGGAGCATGTCCAGATCACGACATCCGGCTGTGCTCGGCTCGTTGAAGATGTCCGCTGCCACGACCAGTTGGTTGCGCGCGTACCTGCGGGCGAGCATTGACCAGGCGGCGGCGTACCCTGCCTGCGGATCGCTCGGCCCGCCGGGCCAGGAGCCGCCTCTGAGAAACGCGCATTCAGCGCTCTTCGGAGTCGTCGCGTCTGGCCGCGGGAAGAGCCAGACCGGCAGGCCGCTGCCCTCGCACCGGCCCGGCTTGGGGTTCTTGAACGCGGGCGACAGATTGTTCGCGTGCATGTCGAGGACAACGGCGATGCCTCGCGAGGTGAACCCCCTGACCGCATCGTCGACCGCCGTCAGGTACTGCCGATTCCACGCGGGCCGCCCCGCGGTGGGCGGATCAGGCTCCATGTTCGCCCAGGAGACTCCCAGGCGCACGGAGTTGAAGCCAAGCCGCCTGAAATCGTCGAACTCCGTGGCCGGCACCGGCAGGTACCCGTCGCCGCAGGAGTCAGGGTTCGCCAGCTTGTTGTTGCCCGATCCGCTGACGAGCCCCGGCTCATCGAGCCCGAGCAGGCGCACCGTCCCGTTCGCGCCCACCAGCTGCTTCCCATCGGTGTGCAGCGGTCCGGTGATCCGCTTGGCGGGCGGGAGCGGCGGCTGCGCCGACGATCCGCCGCCCCCTCCGCCGCGCCCCGAGTCGAGGATCAGGGCGGTCACCGCGATCACGGCGACGGCGGCCGAGGCGGCGAGCAGGGCCTTACGCATGGCAACCCACCCGGGCGGGGGATCGCCCGTTCACCCCACGTCGGCTACACCGAGACGCATGAAGGGTCGTCTGCTGCTGCTCGCGATCGCCTGCGGAAGCCTCTGGCTGATGAGCGTCCCCGGGAGCTCGGCGCGGGCGCCGGTTCCGGTCGGCGTGATCGAGGGCGAGTACTACGTGCATCTCACCGGCAAGATCAGCGCCAGACACGGCGCGATCAAGTTCAACGTCTGGAATCACGGGGAGGACGACCACCAGCTCTACGTCGGGCGCAACAGCAAGCAGTACGGGCTGATCGCACGCCTGGCGCCCGACGAGCACCGCTCGATCACGGTGAACCTGCCGCCCGGCACCTACAACCTGGCGTGCCGCCTCCCTGGCCACCTTGGCCTGGGGATGGTCACGCACTTCAAGGTCACGTAGGCCGCGGGCCAGATCTAGCCCGACAGTACCGGCTGCAGCGCCGTGTCGTCGTTGCACTGGTTCGGCTTGAGCGCCCGGACGGTGGTGCTCCCGTGCCAGTCCACGACGACGTTGAAGCACGTCGGAGTGCTCTTTCCGGCGGTGTTGACGGTGCCCGCGCAGTGCCACCGGCGCCCGTGAGACGCCTTCTGCACGCAGACGACGCCGTCGGCGTGCTCGCTCGAGGAAACCTTGCTCTTGACCGCCGCCAGCGAGATCCGCTGGTGCTCCTTGACGTACCAGTATCCGACCCCGGCGATGATGGCAACGACTGCCACAACGGCAACGATGACTGCGATAAGCCGTCCCATAGCGGTAGCCTACGATCTTTCGACTGTGAGTCAACTTCCCCTGCAGCAGCTGGCGGCGTGGCTCGACGAAGCCCGCGCGGCCGGGGTCGCTCAGCCCGATGCGATGACCCTGGCAACGGCCTCGGCGGACGGCTCGCCGTCCGCCCGGATGGTGCTCCTGCGCGGGCTGGACGACCGGGGTGCGGTGTTCTACACGAACGCCGAGAGCCGCAAGGGCCGGGAGCTGCTCGAGAATCCGCGGGCCGCCCTGGTCTTCCACTGGGAGCCGCTGGGCAGGCAGGTTCGGATCGAAGGGACCGTGGAGCGGGTGGACGACGAGGAGTCCGACGCCTACTTCGCGAGCCGGCCGCTGCCCAGCCGCCTGGGCGCGTGGGCGTCCGACCAGAGCCGGCCGATCGAGTCGCGGGAGGCGCTGATGGCGCGCTACGCCGAGACCGCCGCCCGCTTCGGGGACGGGCCAGTGCCGCGGCCTCCACAGTGGTATGGGTTCCGCGTGGTGCCCGATGCGGTGGAGTTCTGGGAGCACGGCGCCCACCGGCTGCACGACCGCATCCGCTACAGCCGCGCCGGCGCCAGCTGGATCGGGGAGCGGCTCGCGCCGTAGCGCAACAACGGGGTCAGACCCCCTTGTTGCACGTATCGTTCGTCCCATGTCGCGCTCCCGCGAAGCCCTGTTCCGGGCCGTCTCCGACGCGGTGCTCGGCATGGCGTCCGAGCGCACGGTCGAGGGCAGCCTGCGCGCCCTGGCGTCGGCCGCCCGCGACCTGGCCGGCGCCCGGTACGCCGCGCTCGGCGTCCCCGACGGCGAGGGCGGGTTCCGCCGCTTCATCACCGTCGGCATGTCGCCCAGCAGGATGGCAGCGATCGGGCCCCTGCCCCGCACCCACGGGATGCTGGGGGCGATGCTGGAGTCCGCCGCGCCGTACCGGTCGCACGACCTGACGCAGGAGTCGCGGTTCGAGGGCTACCCGGACAAGCATCCGGTAATGCACTCGTTTCTGGGCGTCCCGATCGTCCGCGGCGGCACCGTGCTTGGTGCCTTCTACCTGACCAGCAAACGCGGCCGCCGCGACTTCAGCGAGCGCGACCAGGAGGCGATCGAACTGCTGGCGGCACACGCCGCCGTCGCCTTGGAGAACGCCGACCTGCTCGAGCGCAGCCGCGAGCTGTCCGTTGTCGAGGAGCGCAACCGGCTCGCCCGGGAGCTGCACGACGCCGTGTCCCAGACGCTGTTCTCCGCGGCGCTGACGGCCGAGGCCGCGGCGGCCCTGGTGCCGGCCGACCCGGATGCCGCCCAGCGCGAGATGCGGCGGGCGGGTGAGCTGCTGCAGGAGGCGTCGACGGAGCTGCGCGCGCTGATCTTCCAGCTGCGTCCCGCCGGTCTCGAGCGATCGGGGCTGGCCGAGACGCTCCGCAAGCACGTCGAGGTCGTCAGCCGGGTGCACCGAGCGCCGGTCGAGTTCCAGGCGGGCCGAGAAGGGCAGCACAGCCCGGCGGTCGAGGAGACCGCCTATCGGATCGCCCAGGAGGCGATCGCCAACGCCGTCCGCCACTCCGGCGCCCAGCACATCAGCGTCGATCTCGCCTGCGACGGCAACGGCGGCCTGCGCCTCGCCGTCACCGACGACGGCGCCGGCTTCGACCCGGAGGATCCGGCGCTGCTCTCCCACCACCTCGGCCTGACCAGCATGCGCGAGCGGGCGGAGCAGCTGGGCGGCGACCTGCGGATCAGCTCCCGCCCAGGGTCGGGCACAACGGTCGTCCTGGAGGTGCACGATGGTGCGCGTGCTGGTGGCTGACGATCACGCCGTGGTTCGCGAGGGCCTGCGGCTGTTCCTCGACCTCCAGGAGGGCATCGAGGTGATCGGCGAGGCCCAGGACGGCGAGGCGGCCGTCGACCTGGCCGCCCGGCTGGAACCTGACGTCGTGCTGATGGACCTGGCGATGCCGGGGATGGACGGGGTCGCCGCGACCCGCGAGATCCGCCGCGCCGGCGCCTCGCGCGTGCTGGTGCTGACCAGCTCGGCGGCCGACGAGTCGGTGGTCGCGGCGCTCCGCGCCGGCGCGGACGGCTACCTGTCCAAGGACAGCCCGCCGGCGGCCGTGGCGGACGCCATCCGCGCGGTCGCGGCCGGCGAGCCGCTGCTCGAGCCGGACGCTCTGCGTCGCCTGATGCGCGGTCTGTCCGCCGACCGGCCGCGGCCGGAGGGGACGGTGACCATCCTGTTCACTGACGTCGTCGGGTCGACCCGGATGGTCGAGGAGCTCGGCGACGAGCGGGCGCTCGAGCTGTTCGAACGCCACCGTGCGCGGGTGCGAGCCGTGGCCGTCGACCACGGCGGCCACGAGGTCAGCCTGCAGGGCGACGGCTTCATGTTCGCGTTCCCCGGCGCCCGCAGGGCGATCGACTGCGCGATCGCCGTCCAGGCCGACGCCGCGCCCCTGCGGCTCCGCGTCGGCGTCAACACCGGCGAGGTGATCTCCGAGGAGCAGGGCTACTTCGGCCGCACCGTCTTCCTCGCCGCGAGGATCGCCGACCGCGCCGAGCCCGGCCAGATCCTGATCTCCTCCACCACCCGCAGCCTGGTGCCCGAGCGCGCCGGCCGGGAGGTCTGCCGCTGCCAGCTCAAGGGGCTGGCCGGGGAGCAGCCGCTGTACGAGGTGCCGCACGAGGGGACGCCTCCGCCGCCGCTCGCCGAGGAGCTGACGCCGCGCGAGCTCGAGGTGCTCCGCCTGATCGCCGAGGGGCTTCCCAACAAGGCGATCGCCGCGCGGCTGCACCTCTCCGAGAAGACCGTCAAGTCGCACGTGTCCAGCGTGCTCGCCAAGCTCGGCGTCGCCGACCGCACGCAGGCGGCGCTGCGCGCCGTGCGCGACGGCTACACCGGCGGGTAGAGCTCCACCGCGGTGCGAAGTGATTCAACCCTGACCGTCGAGCCCACCCGGGCCGGTACATTAACCGGCACGGTGCCGCGCCCCGGGGGGCGTAGCTCAGAGGACAGAGCAGGAGCCTTCTAAGCTCTTGGTCGCAGGTTCGATTCCTGCCGCCCCCACTCGGCTCTTCCATCGCCGGCCTGATGGGCTAGCGGAACTCGTAGGCTCCGATGTCCGGATGGGCGCCGCGCGAGAAGTACGTGTAGTCGCGGGGCGGTGCCAGTCCCGGGTCGGCCTGGTTGATGACGAGTGAGGACTCGGCCGTCGGCCGTCCGTACTTGTCGAGCAGGGCGGGGCCGACCTGGTCGGTGGGCGAACAGGCAACGCCTTCCACGATCAGGTTGTGCACCGCCTTGCGCACCTGGTCGCACGTCACCGACGGCGCTTCCTGATGGGCCAGGATGTTGTTGGCGATCAGCGGCCGGTTGACCCACAGCACGTTTGCGTAGCGCGGGCTGAGAACGATCGAGGACGGGGCGTGGATGCCGAACTTGAGCTTGCCCGACAGCACCGTGTTGTTGATGATCTGCACGTCACGCGGCAGCCGGGTGCCGATCCGGGTGCCGACCAGGATGCCGACCCGCGGACTGATGCCCGGGGCGAGCGGATCGGCGCCGCGGAACACGTTGTTGGTGACCGTGACGTTGTCGCTGGCCGACGCCAGGTACAGCTGCGCACCGCCCCGCTGGGTGACGCCGAAGAAGTTCCGTGTCACCTGCAGCCCGTTCGCGGTGAACAGCTCGATCAGGTCCTGGTGCGCGCACTTCACCCAGTTGTACGGGCACGCCAGCGCGCGCTCGAAGCGGTTGTCGCGGATCGTCGCACCGGGACCGAACCGGCCATGGATGAAGTCACATCCGCGGCAGTCGTGGAAGTGGTTGTCGTAGATGACGACATGGCTCGCGAAGTACGGCAGTAGGCAGAACGACCAGTCGGGATTCCGGTCGCCGCAGTGTGCGAACGACGTATTGCGGACGGTGACGTACTGCGAATGGTCGAGATTGACCGATGCGCGGCGCACCGTCCTGTAGGCCGTTACCGTCAGGTGGTCGAGCACGATGTGCTGCGAGTATTCGGCGTGCAGCCCGGCGTTGGCGTTGATCGGCGCGATGGTGATGTCGCTGACGGTGACGTTGCTCGTGTGGTCGAGGTGCAGCGAGCGCACGCGCGCGAACCGCGAGCCGGTGATCGTCAGGTATCCGCTGCGGCCCGGCCCAACGGTCATCGGGCGCTCGTACAGGTGCGCCGCGAGCACGATCCGGCCGCCGCTCGTGCGCAGCGCCCCCACGGCCGCCTGGAACCCCGCCACGTCGCGCACGTAGTGGGTCGGCCCGAGCGCCACCGGCGCGGCCTGCACCGGGACCGCCTGGGTGCCGGCGGCCACGAGCAGCGCGAACATCACCGCCAACCGTCGGGGCATGGCGTATCAGTTCGCGCCGTCGGCGGTGGCTTCCTGCCGCTACGCCGGACCGGACATCCGCGACGTGTTCGGCCAGGGCTCCCACCCGTAGCGCAGGTAGAGGCGGTGGGCGGCCACCAGCTGGTCGTGCGGCGACCGGGCCTGAGCGGTCGTCCCGTACCTGCGCAGCATGTCGGGGGCGATCAGCTGCTGCGTGGCGATCATCAGCCCCACGCCGCTCAGGAAACTGGTGGCGCCGATCTGCTGTAGGCTGACGACATGATCGTTGTCTGGGCGATCGTCATCATCCTCGTCCTCGGCGCGGTGGTCTGGTATGGGGCCTACCGCCGGGAGCAGCAACGCTCTGCCGAGGAGCGGGACGACGAGCTGGTGCGCTCCGCGGAGCATGGCCTGCATGGCTCCGACCAGGAGCTGCCCGGCCGCACCCCGCCGCACGACTGAGCTCCGGCGATCGTTGACAGCCGCCCCGGTCTCACGCAGACTTCACCGGTCCCGACGCGCTCCAAACCTGACGTCGGGAGTCCGAAAGTAGGGGGTTCACAAAGTGCGATTAGTACGCACCCTGAGCGCTTGCGCGCTCGCATGCGCGGCACTCGCCGCCGGCGCCGGGAGCGCCGCTGCGAAGAGCACGCCGCAGCCCGTGGTTGTCATCAACCACGTCGACAATCCGCGGGGGCTCGCCTTCGCGTCCAACGGCACGCTGTACGCCGCGGCCGCCGGGCGCGCCGGCACGCAGTGCCTCGCCCCGGGCGAGTGCGTCGGGCTGACCAGCGCGGTCTGGAAGCGCTCGAACGGCAAGAACAGCCGCCTCGTCTCCAACCTGCCGTCGGCGGGTGGCAAGGACGGCTCGTTCACGGTCGGTGTCGACGGCGTCTCCGTCGCTCCGGACGGCAGCGTCTTCGCCATCGAGACGTCGGCCGGCCAGGACGGCCTGCCGCCGGGCTTCCCGCCCCGCTGGAACACGCTCGGGCACCTGCTGCGGATCTGGCCCGACGGCCGGATCACGAAGGTCGCCGCGATCGACCAGTACGAGTGGGATCACAACCCCGACGGCGCACAGCTCGACTCCGACCCGTACGCCGTGCTCGCGCTGTCGGCACACCGGCAGCTGGTCGCCGACGCCGCCGGGAACGACATCCTGGAGGTCGTCGACGGCAAGATCTCGACGTTCGCCGTGCTGCCCAAGAACCAGTGGGGCGGCGAGGCGGTGCCGACCAGCCTGGCGAAGGGCCCCGACGGGGCGATCTACGTCGGCGAGCTGGGCGGCGAGGGCACCAAGGCCGGCGGCAGCCGTGTCTGGCGGATCGTGCCCGGACACAAGCCGGCGGTGTTCCGCACCGGCTTCACGTCGATCACCGGGATCGCGTTCGGTCGCAGCGGCGCGCTGTTCGTGACCCAGCTGACCCATGACCCGGTCAACTTCACGCCCGACGGCGACGTCGTCCGCGTGAGCCCGAGCGGGGCACGCACGCATCTCGGCTCAGGCCAGCTGCAGTTCCCGGCCGGCCTCGCCATCGGCCCGAGCGGCGGCGTGTACGTCTCCAACTGGAGCATCCTGCCCGGCCACACGCCGGCCGGCGGCCCGTTCGGCGGCGCGAACGGCCAGGTCGTTCGCCTGCCCTAGCGGGAGAGGAAGATCTGCTGAGCCGGGCGCACGACGCCCGGCTCAGCAGTAGTAGCCGAGGCTGATCCGGCGGACGGCAACCGAGCTGTAGCCGCCAATCTTGACACGCACCTGATAGGCGCGGTCGGACTGCCGGGTCAGGGTCGCCTTCGGGTTCTCGCCGTAGGCGGTGACCGAGGAGACGCGCACGCTGGGAGTGCCCTTCGGCGTACAGTCGAGGCGAAGGTCGTAGGTGAGCGTGACCTGGCTGGTTGACCGCCAGCAGGTCGTGGTCAGCACACCCGCCGCACCGGCCATCGAGCAGGACTTCGACGCAGCCCGGGCGTCCGTGTCGGTGCCGGAGCTGAGCGACATCTTGTAGTTGCACGACGCATACGCCGCTGTGGGCAGCGCGAGCAACAGGAGGATGGGGAGCAGGAGCCTTCGCATGTGTGTGACGCAGCTTGTGCGCCTCTCTCACGATGTACCACGACGTGACACGTTCCCTCCCCCAGGCGGGGGATCGATGATCCACCGATGGGTGGGTCGGGATTCACCCGGACGGGTCGATGAGTGTTCCATGCCGCACCAGCGCGGTCCGATTCCCCTGCCCCGGCCAGTCCTCCACCGTCTCGCGAACCGCCGGGCCATGGTCCCGATCTCGGCGGTCGTGATCATCATGCTCGCCGTGCTGGCCACCTGGTCGGCCCGGACGATGACGCGGACGGCCGCAGACGTGCGCAGATCGACCGAGATCTCGGACGCCTACCAGCGGGCGCGCTACGCGCTGGCGCAGGAGCAGGAGGCGACGCTGTTCTACCGGCTGACGGCAGACCCCACCGTCCGGGCCCGGGCCGACCGGGCCGCCGGGGACCTGACGTCCGCGCTGGCGGTCACCCGCCGCGAGGGGACGACGGCCGACCGCTGGCTGGCGACCGACGTCCTGACCACGAACCAGCAGGTGCTGACGCTGATCGATGACGTGATCGCCGCCGTCAACCAGAACCGCGCCGACCGGGCTGAGCAGGCCAACAACGAGCTGGCAACCGCGCTCCCCGACCTGCTGCGGCGGCTCGACCGGGCGGCCGCCGCCCACCAGCGGAAGGCGGCCCAGGCGCATGACGAGTCGCGCAAGGGCGAACGGGTGATGGTCGGCGTCACGGCGTTCGCGTTCGCGCTCGGCCTGCTGCTCGTGCTCGCGTTCGCCACGGTCGTCCGCTACCGGGAGCAGCTCGAGGCCGCCCGCTCGGCCGAGGTGGCCCGGCTCCGGTCGGCCGCGCTCACCGACAACCTGACCGGCCTGCAGAACCACCGGGCGTTCCAGGAGGATCTGGAGCGCCGGCTGTGCGCCGACGACCCGTACGTATCGCTGGTGCTGATCGACCTGGACGGGCTGAAGCAGGCCAACGATCTGCACGGCCACCAGGTCGGCGACGAGTGCCTGATCGCGCTGGGCGCGGCGATCAGCAAGGCCGCGGGCGACGGCGATGGCGCCTACCGGGTCGGCGGCGACGAGTTCGCGCTGCTGCTCGACGAGTCCGGCGCCGTCGAGGCACTGAACGCGGTGCAACGGCTGCAGGCGACGCTCGGCCGGACGCCGTCAGGCCTGGCGGTCGCCGCGACCGCCGGGGTCACGCAGGCCGAAGCAGGCTGTGATCGCACCGGCCTGATGCGCCGCGCCGACCTGGCGCTGATCCAGGCCAAGCGGATGAACCGCGGTGCCATGATCTACACGCCCGATCTGGAGCCGATTCTGCAGTCGCCCGACGAGGCCGAGGAGTCGCGCCACCGGGCGACGCTGGCGACCGCGCTGGCGCGCGCCGTCGACGCCAAGGACGCGTACACGCACAGCCACTGCGAGACCGTCGCCGAGCTGTGCGCGATGATCGGCCACGAGCTGGGGCTGGACGCGTCCCACCTCAGCCGTCTGCGGCTCGCCGGCCTGCTGCACGACGTCGGCAAGATCGGCATCACCGACTCCATCCTCCACAAGCCGGGACCGCTGACAGCGGAGGAGTACGAGGTGATGAAGGCGCACCCGAAGCTCGGGCACGACATCGTGGTGGCCGCGGAGCGGCACGACGAGGCCCGCTGGATCCTGCACCACCACGAGCGGATCGACGGCGCCGGCTATCCCGCCGGGCTGTCCGGCGACCGGATCCCACTCGAGTCGCGGATCATCCTGGTGGCCGACGCGTTCGAGGCGATCACGGCCGACCGCCCGTACCGGCAGCACCGCACGGTCGACGAGGCGATCGCGGAGCTGCGGCGCGCGGCCGGGACGCAGTTCGATGCGCGCTGCGTGGCGGCCCTGGAGCGGGCGATCGGCCACCGCGGCCTGCTCGCCGCCTAGATCAGGTAGTCGCCGACCAGCGCCTTGAACTCACGCGACCGCGTGTAGTCCGCCGGCCGCGACAGGCGGTAGGCGGACACGGCCACAGGCACGGCGACGGCAGCCGCGAACACGGCCCACCGGATACCCCCGCGATGTCGCATGTGCCCCCCTTGAAAACGGTCAGCAAGAACGGGGTGTGTATCGGCTGTGACGAGATCTGACTAAAGCCCCAATAGCGCCGCGCCGATGAGCAGTTTTGCCATGCGCCGCTCCGTACTTGTCGTTATCGCAATGCTCTCGGTCTGGGCCGGGTCGCTCAGCGCCGCCCCCGGTACCAGTGGGCGCGTGCTCACGTCCTCCCCCGCCACACAACCGGTCTCACACGCCGACAAGCCGGCCAGGCCAAAGCCCCTGCGCTTCCTGCTGGTCGACGCCGCCGGCGCGACCGTACGCGCCTGGCCGGGAGGCAAGGCAATCGGCACGATGGCGCAGACGACGCCGCTTGGCTCCCACAGCTGGGCCTGGGCGGTCTCCACCACCCCGCGCGGCCGCTGGGGACGCATCGTCCTGCCCTGGCGCCCGAACGGGCAGACGGGCTGGATCGACCTCCGCGGCCGCAGTCTCGTGCGCACGGCGACCTGGGTGAAGGCCGACCTCTCCCGGCGGACGGTCACGCTGCTGCGCGGCCGCCGCGCCGTCGCCACCTTCCCGGCCGCGATCGGCACGCCCTCCACCCCGACGCCGACCGGCAGGTTCAGCGTCACCGACCTGGTCGCGACGGGCGACGCGTACGGGCCGTTCGGCTGGTACGCATTCGGGCTTTCGGGGCACCAGCCCAACCTGCCGGCGGGCTGGGGCGGCGGCGATCAGCTGGCGATCCACGGCACCAACGCGCCGTCCTCGATCGGCACGGCCGCATCGGCCGGCTGCCTGCGCGTGTCCGCCGGCGCGTTGTCCGTGCTGAAGGCGCAGCTGCGGCTCGGCACCCCGGTCGTCATCCAGCCCTAGGCGATCGCGCTGGGGTGTAGCAGCGGCACCAGCGGATCCCAGCCGACCCGCAGCAGCTCGACCAGCGACGGCGGTGTGATCACCTGCATCGCCCCGCGCGCCGGCCGCGGACTCCGAGCGCCGTAACCGGCGAACGACCAGCGCAGCAGCGCGTCACCGAGCACCAGGTGCGGTGCGCCGTCCTCGAGCACGAACACGCCGTCGGGCAGCGACCCGGCCGGCGTCGGATGCAGCCGCCGCTCGCGCGTTGCCGGGTCGCGGCGCTCGGCGTCGAGCTGCTCGTCCATCGCATCGGCGCCGGCCTGCCCGGGGCGCAGCTGCGACCAGACGTCGAGCAGCCGGTTGTAGTCCTCGCGCCGGCACAGCGCGCACGCGCGGTGGCCCGCCGCCATCGCGGTGGCGTCGTCCAGGAAGAACAGCTCCGTGAACTTCCCCGGCTGCAGCAGCGGGCCGCGCTGCCAGCCTCGGAACTGCAGGCGACAGGCGATCCAGCGCCGCGTCGGGAATCGCCGGCGGATCCGACCCGATGAGTCGTGCAGGCAGCCCCGGTTCCCGTACACCAGCCCGCGGGCCGGATCGGCGACCAGCTCACCCAGCGGCGTGACCCGGTTTTGCAGCGCCATCGCGGCCTAGCCTTGGGTGACGCCGCTCATCGCAATCCGCACCGCCTCGTCGACCGGCGTCGCCGCGCCGCGGTCGAACGCCGCACGGTACTCCGCCTCGCCGAGCTCCCCGGTCGACCGCTCCTCGACCTGCGCCAGCACGGGCTGCTGCGGGGGCCAGACACCGACCCCGCCTCGGCTGCGCACCGCATCGCCGGCTCCCATCAGCAAAGCGGCCGTCCGCGGGTCGCCCGTCTGGACTGCGACGCCCGCGGCCAGTAGGAGCGCCCAGGCGAGCTCGCCCAGGCCGCCGCGGTCGTGTGCGGTGGCGAGCGGCTCGGCCAGCAGCGTTCGTGCGCTGCCGACGTCACCACGGAGCACATGGGCGGTGATGAGCGAGAGCTGGCAGTTCGGCAAGACCCGCCGCATGTCGAAGGCGATGACGCGGTCGAGCGCCCGTTCGAGCAGCACGAGCGCCTCGTCGTACTCGCCCTCCATCACCTTCCAGTCGCCGGCGTGCAACTCCGCGAACGCGCGGCCCTCATCGGCCAGCTTCTCCGCCCGGCGCAGCCCGGCGTTGACATGCTCGCGCGCAGCCCCGTGGTCGCCCTCGATCGACGCGACCGCCGCAAGGCCGAACTCGACCTCGAACGAGACCACCGCCGCGCCGATCGGATCGGCCAGCGCCAGCGACCGCTCGAACCAGCTGCGCGCGGCGGTCGGATCGCCGGCCGCCACATACACCCACCCGGCGGACTTCGCCGCGTACGCCGCGGGCGCCGGCTCGCCGGCGTCGCACAGCAGCTCGGTTGCCTCGGTGAAGCCTTCCAGCGCCGCGCGGCCGCGGCCGCGGTCGAGCGCCGACGCGCTTTCCGTCAGCAGCAGCATGCCCAGCGACCCCGGCGTCAGCGCCTCCCGGTGCTGCAGCAGCCGGGCGACCAGCTGGTCGGCCAGGTCGTACTCCATCGTCGTCTGCCAGAGCCACGCCAGCTCGCCGGTCATCGCCGCGCCGGTCTCGTACTCGCCGAGCTCGGCGAACCGGTCGATCGCGGCGCGGAAGTTGGCGACGTCCGGCTGCAGGCGGCTCACCAGCCGGTACGCGTCGCCCAGCCAGGCGAGCTTCACCTCCGACGCCAGCCCGCGGTAGAACCGGGCGTGGCGGTCGCGGAGCGCCTCACGATCGCCCACCTCGCGCTCCAGCGCGAACGACCGGATCGTCTCCAACATGCTGAATCGCGAGACGGTGGGCACGGTCTCGTCGTGGCGCACCAGGCTGTTCTCGACCAGCGACGAGAGGCCGTCGAACACGTCGATGTCGTCCTCGCCGCACGCCTGTTCCGCGGCGTCGTACGTCCAGCTGCCCTCGAACACCGCGAGCCGTGCCAGCAGCGTCCGGTCGTGCTCCGAGAGCAGGTCGTGGCTCCACTCGATGGTCGCCCGCAGCGTGCGTTGCCGTTCGGGGGCGTCGCGCAGCCCGCCGGTGAGGATCCGCAGCCGGTCGTCCAGGCGCGAGTGCAGGGCCTCAGCCGACAGCACCCGCAGCCGCGCAGCGGCCAGCTCCAGTGCCAGCGGCAGCCCGTCGAGGTCGCGGCAGATCGCGGCGACGGCCGCGGCGTTGGCTTCCGACAGCTCGAAGTCCGGCCTGACGGCCCGCGCCCGCTGGAGGAACAGCTGCACCGATCCCACCTGCGACAGGGTGTCGAGCCGGTCGTCGTCCGGGACGCCCAGGGGCGGTACGGGATACTCGCGCTCATCGGCGATGCGCAGAGCGGCGCGCGAGGTGACAACCCAGCGCACCCGCGGGGCTACCCGGGCGACGTCGCCCAGCGCCCCCGCCGCGTCCATCACGTGCTCGAAGTTGTCGATCACGACGAGCATCCGCCGGTCGGCCAGATACGCCTTCAGCTGGTCGGACGCCGCGTCGCCGTGGGCGCCCGCCACGCCCAGCGTCTGCGCGATCGCGGGGATGACGGCACCGGCGTCGTCCAGCACCGCAAGGTTGACGAAGTAGACACCGCCCACGAAGTGCTCCACCTGCTCCGCGGCCATCTGCATCGCAAGCCGGGTCTTGCCGACGCCGCCGGGGCCGGTCAGCGTGATCACGGAGGTCGCGGAATCGGCGACGAGCGCGGCCAACTCAGTCAGCTCCTGGTCGCGCCCGACCAGCGGCGTTGCCTGGGTGGGCAGATTGGTCGGCCGGTTCTCCAGCGTCCGGAGCGCTGGGAACGATCCCTCGAGCCCGCCGATCGCCAGGTCGTACAGGCGTTGCGGGTGCGTCAGGTCCTTCAGCCGGTGGTCGCCCAGGTCGCGCAGCTGCACGTCGTCCGGCAGGCCGCCGGCCATCAGGTCGACCGTGGTCTGGGACACCACGACCTGGCCGCCATGCGCCGCCGACATGATCCGCGCGGCGCGGTGGACGTCCAGCCCGATGTAGTCCCCGGCGACGACGGCCGGACGCCCGGAGTGGACGCCGACGCGGACGCGCACCTGGACGTCGTCAGGCCAGGTCGCCGCGGCCAGTCCACGCTGCAGGTCGACCGCCGCGGCGACGGCATCGGCCGCCGACGGGAACACGACGAAGAAGGAATCGCCCTCAGTCCCCACCTCGACCCCGTCGTGCTCCTCGAACGCCGCCCGCAGCACCCGGCGGTGCGAGTGGAGCAGATCGGCGTACCGCTCGCCGAGCATCGTGAGCAGGGTCGTCGAGCCCTCGATGTCCGTGAAGACCAGGGTGACGTCGCCGACCGGCAGAGCTCTTGAAGCCATCCCCAGGCGATCCTACCGGTGGCTGGGCGCGCGGGTTGCCCCGGCTGCCGACGCGACCGTCGATCCCCGGCGACCGCCGGCCGCCGCACCCCGGCGTACACTGGTCGGGTCGCGGGACGTGGCGCAGCCTGGTAGCGCACCTGCTTTGGGAGCAGGGGGTCGCGAGTTCAAATCTCGCCGTCCCGACTCAGTCTTCTGGCTCAACCATGCAGCTCAACCCGGCCTATCGCGGTCGCCAGAATGCGCCGACTCGGTGGCGTGGTAGGGAAATGGTAAGACGACGATCTCCTGGACGGCCGCCACCTCCACGAATAGGTCGCTTTGCACCATGGTGCCCGAGAAACGTCATCGGTCTTGAAAACCGCCACGCCGTTGTAACCCAACGTTTGGTAGGTTCGACTCCTGCGCCGCTCCGTCCAGAAAGCCCTGCACGTCTCGTATATCAGGGCCGCCTGAGTTCGCGCTCGCTTAGGCTGATGCTCTGTCCCCCGGTGCGAGTAGCGGGAAGAAGTGCCAGGCGACGTCCCTGAGGACTTCGATGATCAGCTGCGGTGTGAGTTCGGTGTCGGGGTCGTCGAGTTCGGGTGGGAGTGTCGCTCCCATGGCTCGGGCCTTCTCGATGAGGGCTGGGCCAGCGGTCTTGCCGAGGTGGCTGAGGGCTTTACCGAGGACGTCATAGTCCAGCGTCGGGGACGGATTGCGCTTCGACCGAAACCCACGTGTCAGGGTGGCGTGCCGTCTCGCGCGAGAAGACGTGGTCGAACGTGCGCGCGCGGGCGTCGCGCTGGGTCAACGGCTCTCCGAGACCCCAGGTCTTGCGGAGCGTGGCGATCAGCGAAGTGTGGCGGTACTCCTCGTTGTAGACCGATCCCGGCTCGACCCACGGCGAGACCATGATGGCGGGAACGCGGTATCCGGAACGGTCGAACTTGAAGCCGAACTCGCCTGCCGGGGCCGCCGGGTCAGGTGGGGCGGCCGGGCCGGGTGGCACGTGGTCGTAGGTGCCGCCGGGCTCGTCCCACCCGATCAGGAGAGCCGTGTTCCAGACGTTGGTGCCTGACTCCGAGGTGGCCGACCGGTAGATGTTGAAGACGCGCTCGAGGAAGGCTTCGCCGCCCAGGATGGACGATGGCGAGTCGATCCCAAGGTCGATGCCATTGCCGAGCAGCGACCGGCCCGCGGCCGGGTGGTAGTCGCCGTGGCCGGTGAGCATGTTCGGCTCGATCAGCGAGAAGTCCGGGAGCGTCCCGGCGGCTGCGTCGCGCTCGAACTCGGCGAACGGCACAAAGTGGGTCGCCAACCGATCCTTCAAGCGGGAGTAGTGGATGATGCCGGCAAACGACAGGGGCATCGGCTCATCGACATACACCTTCCACGTCTTGCCGTGCTGTTCGAGCCGCTCGAAGATCGTCTCCGCGTCGTTCTTCTCCAGCCACTTCTTCGCCGGCGTGTTCACGACCAGGCCCGACGAGGTCGCTGCCGTCCAGAACGAGCGGTTCATGAACGTCTGCGACGGCACCTCGCAAAACCAGTGGTCAAACACGCCGAAATCACGCGCGATCCCCGACAGCACCGGCACCTGATCGGGAGTGAATCCGGTCATGATGTGGGCGTACTCGTCGTAGGTCGGCTGGCGACCTACCTCCCCAGTGAACGTGCTGATGTAGTCAGCGACGAACCCGCTCATGTCCGGCTTCGCACCCGGGGGCGGCGCGTTCCACGGCTTCGTCACGCCCTCCCCGATCTTGAATCGATTGTGCTCGTCCAGCGTGCCGTAGAGCTGCGTGTTCGTGTGGTACCACTCCTCGCCCGAGTCCGGGTTCGGGGAATCCATGTCGGTGGCGACCGTGTAGGGCACCACCTTGCGATCCGCGCCGTGCTCAGCCCAGTCCGGAATCGGATTCGAGAGACCCTTCCCGATCACTCCGTCGAACGTCCTGCCATCCTCCGGGCCGTACAGGTGGCCGAGCACGTTGTCCAGCGATCGGTTCTCGAACAACACCACGACCACATGATCCAGCGCATTCGCACGAGTTTCGGATTCAGGCACGCGAGTCTCCAGTCCGGTCAATGACGCTGCAACGGTCACCGCGCCATCTTCGCTGAGAAATCCTCGCACAGGATCGTTGGGGCAGCGCGTCCGCTGCAACATTCAAACGGGGTGAGATTCCAACCAGTCACCGACCCCGTAGCCCGAGTCCGGGCCGTACGGGTTGTCTTCGATCGCACCGGAACCACCAGGCGGTTCCGCTCTCGATGCATCCACGTCGTCGACCGCCTACTGGTGAGGTTCAGATCGCCGGCGGTACGGCCGCAGGTGGCTGATCGAGCAGGGCGAGCCGCTCGCGGGCCTCGGCGGCCGATCTGACAATGCCCTTTTGCTCGAACAGGTCGGCCGCTCGACCGAACTCCCGGCGGGCGCCGCCGACGTCTCCGGCGGCGGCGAGGACTCGCCCGAAAACCATGTGGTCGATCGCCCGGTCGTCGAGCAGGTCGGTGGTGTCATGCAGCGCGCATGCCTCGCGGGCCAGCGTAATCGCCTCGGCGTGTCGACCCTCGTGCGACTGCAGGAGCGCCTCGGCGGACCGCCAGGCCGCCTGAGAGGCCACATCGGCTCGGGCCGCCGTTCGGCGGCACACGATCGCTGCCTCAGCCGCTTCGCGCAGACGACCAAGGTCGATCAGGATCAACGCGCGCTGTCCCTCATTGGTCGAGAGGTAGCCGGTCTCACCGAGCCGGGCCAGCTCGTCCGATCCCTCGCGAAGCAGCACCTCCGCCCGGGTCGGATCCCCCGCCAGCATCTCGACCCGCGCGGCTATCTGGGCGGTCACCGCCCATCCGACAAGCTGTCCAAGGTCGGCTCGGATCGCCCTGCCTCGTGCGACGTCCTCGCGGCCGGAGGCGACGTCTCCCGCCGCCGCCCGCGCGACGCCGCGGATGATCAGCGCCTCTGCCTGGACTGGGATCGGCGGATCGGCGGCATCCAGCATCTCCTGCACCTCCCTGGCCACATCGTTCGCCCGAGTCGGTCCGAACCAGACCGCCACGGGGATCTCCGCCGCAACCCGAACCTGTTGGGAGCGGTCGCCGGCACGACGAGCTGCGGCCAGGGCCTCCAGCCGGGCGCGGTGTGACTCGGCGTTTCGGCCGGCCACCGCGTGGTAATCGGCGATCGCCAGCCAGGCTCTGGACAGGCCACGATCGTCGCCGCGCTCGGCGAAAAGCCGCGTCGTGGCCACGGCCCGTTCGTACACCTCCTGCAGATCCCGGTCGGGATCGGTGGACTGGGAGAGGTGGAATGCGGCCACGTCGGCGTACGCCGCGGCCAGCTCACCAGCCATCGCCGCGAGCTGGTCGATGATCGTGGCCGCGTCATCGAACCGGCCCGCCTCCATCAGCTGGTAGCTGAGCTCGACGGTCACGCCGACCGGATCGGCCACCGCGCCCGTCGCCACCGCCCGCCCGAGCAGGTTCGAGGCGGCGGCGGCATCCCCACGCTCCGCTGCGTGCCGACCGACGGCGGCAAGCGCCTCGCCGGCCACGGTCGCAGCGGCCAGGGCCGGATCGCCCGACGGGTCGAGCTCGTGGCGCAGCTGCCAGACTCGCTCGAGATGGTACGCGCGGAGTTCCGCGGCGATGGCCCCGCGATCGGAGAGCCAGTCCGAGAGACCCCCGTGCACTTCGGCTCGCCGGTCCTTCGACAGCTGCTCGTAGACAACATCGCGGATCACCAGGTGATGAAACGTGTACGCCGTTTCGCCGGGAAACCCGCTGACGGCCGACCGCACGAGGTCACGGCGTACCAGCTCACCCAGCTCGCGCTCGATCGTGTCGGCGCTCCAGTCAGGGAGCACGGCGCCGAGGGCGCCGAGGTGGAACACCTTGCCCTCGACGGCCGCATGCTCAAGCAACGTCTGATGCGACAGCTGCAGGCTCGCGATTCGCGCTGCGACCAGCGCGCGGATGGTCGGTGGCATCCGAAGGTCGCCGCTCGCAGTCTCCGTGCTCATCGCCACGAGCTGCTCGGCAAACAGCGGGTTGCCGTCGGCCGTCTCCGTGATCTGCTCGCGGACGTCGTCCGAAAGCTGCGATGTTGCGAGCTGCTCCACCAGCGCGCGACTCTCGCCAACCGTCAGCGGTTCCAGCAGCAGGTTGGCGGTGTTGCGCTGTCCGCCGGCCCACCCCGGGCGCAGATCAAGCAGCTCCGGGCGCGCCATGCAGACGACCAGCAGAGGCACCGGTCGTGCGAAGCCGACGACGTGCTCGATCAGCTCGTGAAACGCCTCCTCCGCCCAGTGCATGTCGTCCAGGACGAGCAGCACCGGCCGGGCCCCCGCCAACGACTCGAAGACCCGCCGGAAGGCCCACGGGATCCCTTCGCCGCCGATACCATCCGAGCGACCGAGCGCCACCGCGACCGATCGCGTCACGCGGTCGCCATCCGGATCGCCGGCCATCAGCCGCCCCACCCCTGCGATCGGGTCGTCGCCGAACGCGCCGATGAACGCCTCGAGGGCGGGCCAGTAGGTGATCCCTTCCCCGTATGGCAAGCACCGGCCCGAGACGATCAGCGCCTCGGGGACGCTCGCCATCAGCTCGCGCACGAGACGCGACTTGCCGATCCCCGCCGGGCCGAGCACGGTCACCTGATGACACTTGCCGACCCGCACGGTCCTCGTATACATCGCCTGCAACAGTGCGAGCTCGTCCTCCCGGCCGACCATTCGGGCATCGGCCTGTCGAGCCAGCGGATCGGCGCCGTGAACGACCCTGACCAGGACGTGCGCGGTGAGCGGCTCCGCCTTGCCCTTCGCCTGGACGAGGACGGGCGACGTCTCGACGGCGCCCCGCACCAGCCGCTCGGTCTCCTCGCCCATCACGACGTGGTTCTCCTCGGCGGTCTGCTCCAGCCGGGCGGCAACGTTGACCGCGTCACCGGTGATGAGCTCCTCCCCACGGCCGACGACCACCACGCCGGTGTTCACGCCGATCCGACATGCCAGCCGCACGCCCCGTGTCTCCACAAGGTCGGATCCGAGGCCGACCAGCGAATCGCGCATCTCATCCGCAGCCCTGACCGCGCGAAATGCATCGTCCTCATGGATCTCGGGAAGGCCGAACACGGCCATCACCGCATCCCCGATGAACTTCGCCACCGTCCCACCGTGACGCTCGACCGCCTCGCGCATCTCCGCGTGGTAGGCCGACAGCACGGAGCGCAGCGCCTCAGGATCAAGCTGCTCACCAACCGCCGTCGATCCCGCCAGGTCGCAGAAGAGCACCGTCACGGTCCGCCTGGAGGCCGCCGCCGCACCGGCGTCGGCGAGCGGGGCTCCGCATCGGTCGCAGAACCGCGCGTCTCCGGCGTTCGAACGACCGCACGACGTGCACGCAACCATCGACACGTCGCCAGGATATCGGGCCGGCTGCTTACCCCCCGAGCTGCACCCGCACGGCGCGCGCAGCGGCCCCTGCGGTCTGAGCCGCCGTCTCGGTGTACCAGGTGCCCAGATAGTCCCCGGCCAGGTGGACGCGGCCCAGCGGCGCCGTCAGCGCAGGCTGGAGCGCCGAGCGGCCGACGTTCGGATACGGCAGCCCCTGCGGCCAGCGCTGGACGACGGTTTCGCGGACGCGGCGGCGCAGGTGCGGCAGCAAGTCGACCAGGGACTCCTCGAACGCCGCGGCGATCTCGTCGTCGTCCAGCTCGAGCATGCGGGCGGCCGAGTCGGCGGCGGCGTAGGCCATGATGCTGCCCATCGGCTCCCGTTCGTCCGCCGGCCGCAGCACGTTCGCCATGTTGAACAGCATCGAGAAGGGCCGCCCCGGCGTCGCCAGCGCGTACACCGAGTCCCAGCGGGTGACGATCTGCTCGTCGGTGAGAAACGCGACGACGGCGTACGGCCCATAGCGGATCGATTCGAGCGCCCGGGCGGTCGGCGCCGGCAATCCCTGGACGATCCGCCGGGCGACGGGCGCGGGCGCGGCGACCACGGCGGCGCGGGCGCGCAGCGTCCGCCCGACACCATCCGACCGGCAGCGCACCTCGACGCCCTGCTCGTCCTGGGTCACGGACTCGACCTCGCAGCCCAGCCGGAGCCGATCGCCGAGCGGCGAGGCCAGTCCCTCGATCAGTCGTCCGGCGCCGCCGACGATGACCCGCGACAGCCCCGCCGAGCGGTTCCAGACCAGGTGGAAGTAGCCGATGCCGTACCCGGCCGCCAGCTGCTCGGGCTCACCGGACGAGCGGGTCAGCGTCGCCCGATAGACGGCGTCGACATCGGCCGGCAGCCGGCCGATGAACTCGCTGAACGAGCGATCGTCCATGAACGACAGCATCCGCGCCTGTCGTTCGGCCGCCGGCTCGCCGGGGCGCGGCGCAGCGATTCGCCCGTAGCGGGCGACCGCCAGCCGCAGCCGCGCGCCGCTCGTGGCCAGCGCCAGCCGCGAGGCGAGGCTCATCGGCAGCTGCAGCGGGAACGTCTCGACCGGTCCGGAACACGCGATCCGCCCGCGCAGCGCGACGGCCGCGAGCCGCCCGGGCACCGGCACGGCGACCGTTCCCGTCTCCTCGATCAGCCTGCCGGCCGCGGACTCGGGACCGCTGAAGACGTGCGCGCCGAAGTTCAGCCACACGCCGTCCCGTGGCTCCGACCGGATCCGCCCACCGACCCGCTCAGTCGACTCCAGCACCAGGATGTCGCGGTCGCGGAGGTCCCACGCGGCGGCCAGCCCGGACACGCCGCCGCCGACGATCAGCGCGTCGTACATGTGATCCGGCGAGCCGTCCATTGCGGCTGCACGATACGGCCTCGGGAAGATCGCTAACGGGGGCCGCGTCGTGGGGACAGGCAGGCGAGCTCGGGCAGGCGTATGCTGACCCCGGCCATCGCTCGCGGATTCATCGAGCCACAGGGGTGTCTCTCGTGAAACCCAAGAGTGTTGCGTTCGCACTTGTCGTCGGCGCGTTCCTGGTTTCCGTCGCGCCGGCGCAGGCAGGCAAATGGTCGTACGGCAACGGGCCGGCCGACCTGTGGACGGTGCACCCGGTGAGCGCGGGCCCGTTCGACGTGTGCACGACGCGCGTCCACGGCCGCGTCGGGCTCCACGGATTCGGGGATCCCGCCGGGCCGCCGCCGGCCGCGCCGCCGCTGCCCTACGCGCCCGTCACGGTCAATGTGTACGCCGGCGCGCCGGGGTCGCTGAACGGCGCGACAGCCGTGACCGGCGGGCTGCATCCGTTCGGGTCACCCACCGGCACCGTGCTGCCGCCGGTCGCCAGCACGACGACCGCGGCGCCGACCGCGCTGAACCCCCAGGAGCAGTACGGGCCTGACGTGTGGATCTACGCGGCAGCGCCGTTCGCGGTGGACATCCCGGCCGGCCTCATCTCGCCGGGCGACGACGTCGTCGTCCAGAAGGACAACTACGGAATCGCCCACTCGCAGACCGCGTTCGAGAAGTGGAGTGCGGTCGCCTGCGACCAGTCGACGTGGCGCGGCCTGGTCTGGAACGTCAGCTCGTCAGGCGACACGGTGGTCAAGCAGACGACGACCAGCCTGACGGTTGCCATCGGCACGGGCCGCGCCGCGGAGCCGGCCTCGACGTATACCTCGGACTGTGTCGCCACAGGCGACTTCGACGTGCGCGTTCACTACAACCTGGTGAGCTGGCCGGCGGCCAACTCGGTGCGCGTCGGCTTGCTGGTCAACAACCCCGACTACCCCTCGCCGAACGGATCGTTGACGGTGGAGCGAACGAGCTTCGCCGCCACCGGCGACGTGGGCACGGGTGAGAACTACGTGATGAACGCCGTCGACCCCGGCGGCCCGTTCCAGACGGTGCCGACCGGATCGACGACCGGCGACCTGCGCGCCAATCAGAAGGGCGCCGTGATCACGACGTACTACAAGGACTCCACCACCGGCGGCAAGTGGCAGAAGATCGGTACGTCGCCGGCCTACACCGAGCCGGTCACCGTCGGGCTGCAGATCTGGGGCGACATGGACCAGCTTCCCGGGCCGGTCAAGGCGAAGTTCACGAAGTTCAAGGCGACCGGAGACTGCGTGTGACGGCCACCGGCTGACCGGGAAAATCCCCGACGCGATCGACGAGCCGAGGGTCTACGGTCGAGCGGCAGGCAGTGAGATCGTGACGGAGGTGCGGCATGCGGAGGCGACAGACAGTCAAGTCGGCTGAGAGCGCTACCACGCGGACGGGGGTGCGCCGGATCGGCGCGGTGGTTGGCATCGCGCTCGCCGCGAGCGCGGCCGGCGGGGCCACGGCCCAGGCCGGGACGAACGCCTGGACGCCGCTGGCCCAGCCCCCGCAGATGGTGCCGGGCGTGACGTCGATCAGCTTCGGCCCCGGCGGTGTGGGCTACGCGTCCGGCGGTGAGCGGGCGTTCCGCACCACCGACGGCGGGGCGACCTGGTCGGTCAGGAGCCAGAGCCTGGGCGCGCTGACCGCCGACCCGTTCGATCCGCAGCGCGTGTACGCGTGGCGCACGCACTGGCCCCGCGAGCGCAACGGCAACCCCCAGCTGACCAGGATCGGCATCAGCACCAACGGGGGCACCAGCTTCACCGAGGTCGACCCGCACCTGCCGTTCACGGTGGAGGGCGACCTCGAGGGCCGAGTCGACATCCTGCCCGACCCGGTGCATCCGGGGCTGCTCTACATGTCGATCCAGCAGAGCAGCAGCTGCGCATTCCTGCGCAGCTCCGACCACGCGGCGACCTGGACGGTGCTGACGACGCCATGGCGCACATGCCGGCTCGCCGTCGACCAGGCGGGGCAGCTGTACACCGGGGCCGATGGCCACGGCGTGATGCGAAGCACCGACCGGGGCGCGACCTGGACATCCGGGTCGACGGGCATCCCGCGCAAGCCGAACGGCGATCAGCCGGTCGGCGCGACCGTGGTCTCGGCCGCCCACGCCGGCGTCGCCTACACGTCGTCAGCCAAGGCGATCTACGGCACCACCGACGGCGGCGCGCACTGGTCGGCAACCGGCGTGACGTTCGGACGATACTTCCAGCTGCTCGCCGTCGACCGCTGGCACGACGACGTGCTCTGGGCACGGAACGGGTCGACGCACCTGATCCGCAGCACGAACGCGGGCGCCACCTGGACCGCCGTGGGCGCCGTGCACGCCGATACGTTCGGGCTGCACCCGCTGGCCTTCGACACCTCGCAGACGGACCACGTGCTGGCCGCGCCGCAGATCTTCTTCCCGTTCACCGGTCCCGGCCCGGTCGGGATCCTGGGCAGCACCGACGACGGCGCCGGCTGGTCGCCGTCCCAGCACGGGCAGCTGGCACCCGTGCCGCTGGGGTCCGTGGCCCTGTCGCCCGACCACCCGGGCGTGATGTACGCGTCGGGCCAGACCGGGCACTTCGTCTCGCACGACTCCGGCGCAACCTGGAGCGGTTCGCCCGCCGAGGGGCCGTTCTTCACCCGCTTCAACCGGATCAAGGTGATTCCCGGGACGCCGGACACGGTGTTCGCCTACGGCCAGGAGGGCTACCGCAGCGCCGACGGCGGCCAGACCTGGCAGCCGGTCTCGATCCCCGGATCGCCGTCGCTCGACGACCTGACGGTCGGCGGCGGAGGCGGCATCTTCGCCGTCACCCAACCGGGCGGCGTGTGGTCGTCGCACGACAAGGGCGACACCTGGACGCGGATCAGCGCACCGCGGTTCATGAGCAGCATCTCGGCAGGAGCGGGCAGCGCGCTGTACGCCACCAACGGCGCCCTCTGGAAGCAGACGTCGACCGGCTGGACGAAGCTGCTCAGCTCCGCGTTCTGCCGCTGGGTGGTGGCCGACCCGGTGCACCAGGGCGTGGTCTACGCCGCGGTGAACACCGCTCCCCGGCCCCAGCTGCTGCGATCGACGGACGGCGGGGCGCACTGGACGGACATCGCGCCCGAGCAGGCATGGGGCGGCAACCTGATCGAGCCGCGCCTGATGCTCGACCCGAACAACCCCAACCGGCTGTTCCTGGACGGCGGCGTCAAGGACCGCCGGCAGCTCCTGATCAGCAACGATCTCGGCGCGCACTGGACGGCGGCGCCGAACGACACGACCAACCTCAGCCGCCAGTTCCTCGATCTCGCTCCCGGGACGCCGGCCCGGCTGATCGACATCGTGCGTTACCGCAGCGATCCGCACAGCGGCCCGCTGGACGACACCATCGAGGTGTACACGCCGTAGCCGGCGCCCGGCTACCGCGCCGCGAGCACGTCCGTGGCGCGGTGGCCGGGACCGAGCGCCACCATCACCACATTCTCCGCAGCGGCCGGATAGCCCGGTAGGCGTCCGATGAGTACCAGCGCTCAGCGTGGCCATCCAGAGGGGCTAGCGTCACCGCCATGCAGCCGACAGACATCACACTGCGCGCCGCCCGCGGCTCCGACGGCCCGGCGATCGGCGCGATCAAGGTCGAGGCGTGGCGTCACGCGTACGCGGCGATCCTTCCGGCCTCCGTCCTCGGCGGGCTCGATGTCGCCGAGGAATGGGCGGAATGGGCCGCGTACGCCGGCGAGACGCCGCCGGATGACCGTCTGATCGTCGCCTGTCGAGGCGACGCGGTGGTCGGCTACGGCCGCAGCGAGCCCTGCCCCGACGCCGACGTGCCGGGAGCCGGGGAGGTGGCCGGGCTGTACGTGCATCCGGCCGCGCAGGGACAGGGCGTCGGCTCGGCGATGCTCGCCTGGCTGGTCGACGATCTGGCGGCGCGGGGGTTCGATCCGATCGTGCTCTGGCACTTCGTGGGCAACTAGCATGCCGCCGCCGTCTACGCCCGGTTCGGGTTTCGGCCCGACGGCGCGCGGCGACCGGTGCCGGGGCTGGGGATCGACGAGGTGCGGCTCCGGCTCGCGCACCGCGTCGGATAGGATCGGCACGGGATGTCGTACAACCAGCCTCCGCAGCCCGGGCCACCGCAGCCCATGCAGGGTCCTCCGCCACCGTCCCGGAGCGACGGGTGGACGACGCAGCGGGTGCTGCTGGCCGTGCGCCGGCATGCTGGTGTGCCTGCTGCTGGGCCTGCTGGCCGGGCTGACGATCGGCGACAACTCGAGCTCCGACAGCAAGGGCCGGCACGACGGTGATCAAGGGCGGGACATCGACCGTCACGCAGACCGAGACGTCGCCGCCGACGACGGTCACCGAGACGGACACGGTGACCGAGACCGAGACAGAGCCCAGCTCCTAGCTCGTCACCGCGCGGCCAGCCGCTCCGCCAGCCATGCGTGCATCTCGGACGGGCTCGACTCGATCAGGCTGACGTGGCCATCGTCGGGCCGCAGGTCGAACTCCGCGCCGGGTATGTGCTGTGCGAGCCACCGCCCGTGGGCCACCGGGACGAAGCGGTCGTGCTCGCCGTGCCAGATCCGCACGGGCACGTCGATCGACGCCACGTCGAACCCCCACGGCTCGTAGACCGCCTCCGACTCGTCGGCCCACCCCTCGATCCCGGCCGCCAATGCCTCGGTCATCGTGGCATGCATGTGCTCGATCACGTCGCTTGTGAGGGCCGCGCTGTCGACCGGCGAGAGCAGGCTGGCCATGGCCTCCCGCAGCTCGTCCGGCGTGCTCCCGGCGAGCTCCGCGGCCTGCGCGCGCAGGTAGGCGTGGTACGCCTC
Source organism: uncultured Actinomycetes bacterium (assembly GCA_963809205.1). Lineage (GTDB taxonomy): Bacteria > Actinomycetota > Thermoleophilia > Gaiellales > JAICJC01 > DATLLN01. Next base: position 226,832 of record CAWEIS010000028.1, read on the forward strand.
CTCGCCCTGCTGCATGACGTCGCGCTCCTCGGTGTTGAGATCGCCCATGCCGTCGAACCAATCCAGATCCTCGGCGTCGAACGGCGCATCGCCCGCCACCACCGCCGCCGCGACGACGCGGTCGGGAAGCAGCGCGGCCGCGGCAAGCACGTGTGGGCCACCGCCGGACACCCCGGCGGTCGCGAACCGGCCGAGCTCGAAGTGGTCTGCGACCGTCTGCGTGTCCACCGCGGACGAGCCGACGCGCAGCCCGGGGAGCCGCGAGGACTCGCCGTAGCCGGGCCGGTCGTAGGTGATGACGCGCAGGCCATGGACCGCGGCGTCGTTGACGACGTGCGCCTCCAGTCGCCCGCACAGCGGCGTGCCGTGGTGGAAGATGAACGGCGCGCCCTCCGGGGCGCCGCCGTCGAAGGCGCGGATCGTCCGGCCATCCGCCGTCCGGATGCGGTGCACCGTCTGATACGCGGTCTCGCTCATCCAGGCAACGCTATTCCTCGCGCCCGGTGCGCGCAACGCCGCCCAGCTCAGCGCGTGACCTTGAAGTACCAGTATCCGAACGCCACGTCGTGGTGGTCCGTGTCGCCGCGGAACACGGCCAGCACCCGGTAGGACTTGCCGATCACACCGGTGTTGGCATAGCGAATGGGGAACGTCGCCGCGCTCTTCTTCCCCAGCGTGCGATGCCACGAGACGACCGACTTCCAGCCCGACGTGACATGCTGCTGGACGACCAGGTACACCCGCTTGCCGGCGTGGTTCGGAGCAAGCCGCGCGGTGAAGAGCGGACACTTCTGCGCGCTCTTGGCGCACGCCGGCTGGTAGTGGAACAGGTGGTACGCCCCGCTCCTGCCGTAGCCGGACGAGATCGTGCCGGTGATCAGCGGCGCCACGCTGATCAGCCGCGAGTCGCTGCGGGAGCCGCTGTGGCCGACGTCGCCGTCGAACCTGGCGAAGTAGTAGGTGTTTCGGCCCGGCTTGACGGACACGGTCAGGTTTCCGGACGCGTTCGTCAGCCCGCTGGTGACCAGCGTGGTCACGCCTGCCACGGTGCGGTAAATGGCGACCGGCGAGCCCGGATCGCCTCCGGTCAGGTGTGCGGTGAGCGACGCCGACCGACCGTAGATGATGGTCGTGCTCGGGCTCGTCAGCGTCATCTCGGTCTGCACCTGCGAGGCTGTGACGACGATCGACTTCGCGTTCTCGGCGGTGTCGGCATCCCCGGCGAAGCTCACGGTGAAGACGTACTGCCCGGTCTGGGTCAGCGTCTCCGGGAGCGTCAGCTGGAACGCGCCGCCGGCGCCGGTCACGGTCGAGCCGAGATTGGCAGTGGTCGCGTCGGGGCGCGTCATCTCGAAGTCGAGCGTCTTCCCGACCGGATCGAGACCGTCGTGGAGGCCGAGCGTTCCGCTGAGCGTCACCGGGTGGCCGGGGATCGGCTGTGCCGGCGTCGCCTGCAGCGTCAGCGCCGCACCCGGGAGATCGGCGTGGTCGACGATCTCGAGCACCGGTGCCCGGGTGCCGGTCATCTCGGTCAGCACGAATAGCCGCGAGCCGTCCGCGGAGAACTCGACGCCGCGCACGGTGTGGATCTCCGCGGGGAACGTCACGCTCCGCGTCGGGGTGCCGTCTCCCCGTCGCGGAAGATGTCAACGCCTGTCCGGCTCTCGGTCGTGCCATCCGGCGCCGATCTGGTCGCCGTCCGGCGAGACCGCGACCGCGTCCGGGAACGCGAGGCCGGTCGTATCGAGCGCCGAGCCTGCCGTTGTCAGATCAGGAAGCGTGAAGGGTGTCACGCCGTCCTCGGCCAGGACATAGAGCATCGATCCGTCGTGCGAGAGCGCCGCGCTGTCGTGGCCGTCGTTGGCGGCGAGGCTGGCACCGCCCAACCACACCGGGGCGGCAGCTCGCGGACGCGTCGAAGACCGCGTCCCTGACCGGGGAGCTGCCGTTCGACACCGTCGCCAGCTGCGCGGCATCGGCGGGGTTCGTCACGAACGTCGCGCCGGCGCTCAGGTTGGGGAGCTCGCCGCCGGCGTGCGGGGCATCGAGGTCGATCCATGCAGGTCGCGTGATACTGCCGCCGTGGTTCAGGTCGACGAAGACCCGTCCGCCCGCCACCGCGAGGTCACACGGCGATCGCATTGGCTGAGGACGTCGTCAGCGTGTCGACAGCGCCAGCGTCGAGGTGTCGTAGATCGCGACCGTGTCGGTGCCGCAGCCGGCCACGTACAGCTTCCCGTTCGCGATCGCGAGCCCGGATGCCCCCTGCTGTGTGATGGTGCCCACCGCGGCGCCGTCGAAGCCGACCACCTTGACGGTCGCCTCGGTCATCGAGCCGGACACGAACAGCTGCTGGTGCGCGTCGTCGACGGCCATGTAGCCGGGCAATGTCATCGGAAGTGTCACGCCGGTGACGCTCGCACCGGCCGATGCGGCGGAACCGCAGATCATCACTGCGAGCAGCAGCAGCACAACGAGCGCACGACGACACACAGAGAGCCTCCCCATTTCTTCTCTCACCATCCCCGGATTCGCGGGGATGTCAACTACGCACGCAATGTAGCAACCGCATCCGACAACCCGACACGCTGTCCGAAATAGGTCAGACCAACGCGTTGCGCTCGGGCGACCAGCGGCGTGCGATCAGTGCGTCGGCCACATCCAGGTCGATATCCGCGGAGACGACTCCGACCTCGCCGTAGTCCAGATGGGCGACAAGCGTTCCGTCAGGAGCGATGACGCCGGTGACCGAGCCCTGGTCGGGCGCAGCCACGTTGGACGCAGCGACGTAGATCGAGTTCTCGAGCGCCCGGCAGAGCAGCGCCTTCTCGTTATACGGGTTCGCCGCGTCGCACCAGACGGCGGGCAGGGAGCCGTCGCCGGTCGTCACGTAATGCGGCACGAACACCACTTGTGCGCCGGACAGCGCGAGCGCGCGGGTGATCTCGGGGTAGCGGAACGCCTCGTGGCAGATCGCGACGCCGAACGTGAGACCGCCGGCCTCGAACACGCTTCGGCCCGCCCCAGGGACGTAGTGCGGCTCCTCGGACGGATCGATCTGGGTCTTCACCTGCTCCCCGACCACCTGGCCGGCGGCGTCGACCACGGCCGAGACGATCAGCCGCCCGGCCGCGGTCGGCCGCTCGAGTCCGACGATCGCCGCGATGCCCGCGTCGGCGGCTGCGCGTGACACCGCGGCAAGGGCATCGCCGATGGCGCCGGCCGGGACGTCCGGCACCTCGCTCGTCTGGTTGCGATGCCCCGGCAGCCCCGTCTCCGGCAGGCAGACCAGCGCCGCGCCCTGCCCCGCCGCTTGCTGGACGGCCGCCACCGCCGCCGGAACCGCCTCGTCGAGCGTCGCGGTCAGCGGCGTCGACGCGACAGCGATGCGGACGACGGTCATGCACCGACTCTATCCGCGCCGGTCGGCCGGTTGCCGCCGCGGCCTGCGCCTGAAAGGATTGGCGGGCACCGTGCACCGACGAGGGAGGGGTCATGAGACGGGCAACACGGGGACTCGCCGCAGTTGCGCTGGTGGCGCTCGCGGCGCTGGCCGGCGGCGGGGGAGCCGCCGCGCACAACGCCACACCGAAACACGTCCAGCCGCACCGGGCGACGACGCCCAAGCGCGTGCTGATCGTGCTGTTCGACCAGATGCTGCCCGGAGTACGCCGACCAGGTTCGACATGCAGAACTTCAAGCGCGTGCGGGACGCCGGCACGAACTTCAAGCACGGCGTACCTCGGCTACATGGCATCCGAGACGGTGATCGCCCACAACGTGATCACGTCCGGCCAGGCGCCCGAAGCACATGGGATGGGTCGACGAGGCGTATCGCGACGCGGGCAATCTGCTGGGCGGCGGCGCCGGCACATGCGCATCACCGGCGACCTGAGCTCGCCGAGTTCGGCACGCTCGTCAACCGACGAGGGCTATCCGAAGCTCGCGGACTACCTGCATGCGCAGTTCCCCGGCACGAAGTTCATCACGGTCGGCGAGAAGTCATACGCCGTGGAGTCGGCGACCGCCCCGTCGGGCGACATCGCCGTGCGTCTGTCCAGCCGCCAGTCCGACACGTCCGCGGCCACCGGCTGCGCCAACCTCGGCGGCCAGGTGGCGGTACCCGTTCGGCAAGAACGTGCCGGCGTACCTCACGCGAGCCGAAGTGTGGGCGCTTCTACATCAACTCGGACTCGTCGAACAACTACACGACCGCCACGACGCCTTCCCGTCGTGGATGTACCCCGAGGACGGCAACCGGTTCTTCCCCGGCACGACCATCGACAAGGCGGCACCTCGGCGGCGACACCTGGGCGGCCGACGCGGCGATCGAAGATGATGGAGCAGCGAGGACTGGTCGGGCATGTTCGTCACGATGGGAGCGATCGACAAGGCCGGCGCACATGTGGGGCGCCTGACCACGACCGGCAGTCGCCACCCGGGTCGGCCGACGTTCCAGACCCACGTGCGCTGCGCCGCGCGAGAACGCCGACCGTGCAGCTCGGCAAGATGCTGGACAAGCTGCGCCAGCTCGACGCGCGAGCGGCGGCGACACGCTGGTCGTGCTGACGGCCGACCACGGCGCGACCTACGGCCAGCACTTCTACGGCAAGAACAAGCCGGACGGCGGCGACACGCAACTGGTACTACGCGCCGACAGCGTCAAGGACGCGGGATCGGACGCCTGATCGAACGCACTACCCCGATCCGGCGCTGGCACCGCTGATCGCCACCGGGAACATGCAGTTCTCGTACCAGTCGACCGGCGATCGAGACCTGGCTGAACGATCACTCGAAGGCCAGGAAGGTGCGAGGCGGCCGCGATCATGAAGACGCTGCCCGGGGTGATCGCCAGCTACTACCGCACCGGCGACGACTACGCGCTGCCGGCACCAACTCGATGACGCCGCGCGAGCGCTGGTGGTGGAATCAGCACGGCCAGGACGATCGTCGACACGATGGCGTCGTCGAACGGCCCGGATGTGGTCGGGCTGCTGCATGACCGACGAGCTACGGCGTGTACGGCGACCACGGCGGCGCGCACGGAGGAGTCGCAGCGCGTGCCGATGGTGTTCTGGTCGCCGGGCATGGCGTTCCGGCAACAACACGTCGGCGACGTTCCACACCACGGACGTCCTGCCGACGATCCTGCGCGCCATGGGGATCCCGCTGACCCATCCGGTCGACGGCCAGGCGCGAGCCCTGCACTAGCGCAGTGCCACTGGGGTCAGGATCCAGGATCACGCAGCGGCGGCCTAGCGCTGGACGGAAAAGAACGGCATGCTGGAGGGGTGCGATACGCACCCCTCCTCCTGCTCGCCGGCCTGTTCATCGCCGTCGATGTGGTGGTCGACCGGATGGTCGCGGACAGCCCCGGCACCCTCCACCACCCGCGGCCGCTGCTGCTGATGCTCCCCGCGCTGCTGCTGGTGGCGGTGCTCTGGAGGGCACGCGACCAGGTGGGCACGCTGGGCCGCGTGGGCGTCGCCATGTGCACGACCGGCGGCGTCGCCAACATGGTCTGCACCCTCGTCGACGGCGACGGCGTCAGCGACTACATCAGATTCAACGTCAGCCACTACCTGATCGTGATCAACCTGGCCGACATCCTGATCGTCGCCGGGCTGGTGCTCGTGCTGGTCTCGACGCTGGCGGCATACGGCGGCCGGCTGCGACGAACCGTGCCCGACCCGCCGGGCTGACCGAGGAGCGCGGCCGGGCGAGCCGCGAGCCCGCCCGGCCGCTGCGCTACGACGCGAAGCGCTTGACGAAGTTGAGGGCCGTGTCGGCGACCTCGCGCCAGCCGCTGTCGATCGTCAGCGCGTGGCCGCGGCCCGGGATCTCGACGATCTCCGTGACGCCCTCGTTCTTCTCCTGCTTCTTGAACGACGCGTTCGCGATCGCCCACGGCACCGTGTGGTCGTTCTCGCCGGAGATGATCAGCATCGGGCCGCGCTCCGGGTTCTTCGTGTCGACCTTGGCCTCGGTCCACGGGTTGAGGTTCGCCGACGCCGCCTGGAACAGCGGCGCGCCCGGCGCCGGGACGGCGTAGGTCTCGTACAGCTGCTTCGCCTCGTCCTCGCTGACGGCGTTGGCGAAGCTGTAGCGGAACTGCTCGTAGGTGAGCGGGACGGCGCGGCCGCGGTTGGCCGGGTTGTGCAGCACCGGGCTGCCCGCCCGCAGCGCCGAGATCGGCAGCGGCAGCACACCCCGGAACGGTGCCGGGTCGATGGCGACGGTCGCCGCCGAGCGCCCGCGGCCGGCCAGGATCTGCGCCAGCAGGCCACCGAAGGAGTGCCCGATCACGGCGGGCTTCCGGTCCAGCGCGCCGATCACGTCGTCGAAGTGATCAGCGACCTGCTTGATCGTCTTGTGGGCGAACACCTCGGGGTGCTCGTTCGCCTCGTCGACGGTCTCCGGATCGTCGGGCCAGCCTGGCGTCAGCGCGGCGTACCCGGCCGCCTCGAAGACCTCGGCCCAGCGGTCCCAGCTGCTCGGCAGCAGCCACAGGCCGTGGACGAAGACGATGGGCGTCAGGGTCGTTGCATTGGCGCGCTCGATCTGTTCTTGCTCGTGCTCGGTGATGGTCGCGGTCGCGGGCATGCTTGCTCCTTTTCGGACGACGGAAACAGCTGCCCGAGTCTATCCGCGGTGAGCAATCAGCGAACCACCCGGCTCTGCGGCCGGCCGGAGGAGCCGTTGCCGTTCTCCTCCGCGCGCTTGCGCCGCCGCTGCTTCTCGGCGCGCATCGCCTGCTCGCCGCGACCGAGCACCTTGGCGGCGGAGTCGTTCTTCCGTGCCTTGACGATGCCCGTGCTCGCGCCATGGAAATGCCTCCGCACGCGGCGGGAGACGGCCAAGCCGGTCGATCTCCTCCTCGAGGCGCTTCGCCCGCTTGCGCGCCTGTTTCTTGGACAGCCGCGGCAGCACGACCACGAACTCGTCGCCGCCCAGCCGCGACACCAGCTCACCGGGCTTGATCGTCGAGGTCAGCGCATTCGCCAGCGCCATGATCAGCTGGTCGCCGCGCTCGAACCCCAGCTTGTCGTTGACGGCCTTCAGCCCGTCGACGTCGACGAACAGCATCCGGAACGGCGTGCCGGTCTCGGTCAGGCGCAGCAGCTCCTCGATCAGCCGGCGGCGGTTGCCGACGCCGGTCAGCGGATCGGTACGCGCCAGGTCGAACAGCTCGCAGCGCACGGTCAGCGCGTACAGCGCCTGCGATGCCAGTTCAGCAAACGATCGCACCAGTTCGCGCTCGCGGGGCGACGACCACCGCTCCCGCCGGTCGAGCGCCAGCGAGCCCAGCACGCGGCCGTGCGCGAACAGCGGCACGCTCAGCCGCGCGACGCCGGACTTGCGACGCGGCCCGCTGCGACCGCGGGAGGCCAGAATCACCCGCGCGCGCTTGCACGGCACGAGCTGCGCCGTCTGTGCCTCGATCTGCTCGCGGCACTCCGCCAGATCGTCCTCCTGGAAGACGGCCGACAGCGCAGCCGGGAGCCGGCTGAAGAACATTTGCTCGCGCCAGAACGGGTCGGCGAGATCGACCTCGGGATGGAGCCTCACCCCTCAAGGCTACGAGCAAAACCAGCGATCACCAACGGCACCAGCGTCAGTCGGCGATGGCGTAAGCCGGCTGCCGAGGGTCGGCACCGGCCCGCAGGAAGCCGCTTTCGGTGTCCAGGTAGATCGCCTCCACCGCCGCCGCCCAGCGCGTGAACTCCGGCCACCGCTCCATCCGGTGCCCGCGGGACTCGAGGTCGTCGGCCACTGACTGCGGAAACCGATCCTCGTAGCCGAACAGCCCGGCCCGGTACTCGAAGGGCGCGAACGAGTCGGGGAAGCTCCACGTCGAGAAGCGCGGGGCGTTGATCGCCTCCTGCACGTCCATCCCGAAGTGGAAGACGTTGAGGAACACCTGCAGCATCGCCTGCACCTGCATGTCGCCGCCCGGGCAGCCGAACGTGAACACCGAGCCGTCGTCACGCACGGCAATGGCCGGGTTGGGGGTCAGGCGCGGGCGCTTGCCCGGGGCGACCCCCGACGGGTGGCGCGGGTCTGGGCGCGACTGGTCGCCGCGCGACGACGGCACGATGCCCAGCCCGGGCACGGCCGGCGAGCAGAACGCGCCGTCCGACGGCGTCGCCGAGAAGGCGTTGCCCCAGCGGTCGATGGCGCAGACGTACGAGGTGTCCATTGGCCGGACGCCGCCCAGCATCTCGTCCGTCACCGGCGGCAGCAGGCCGAGGTCGAACGGCCGGCCGAGCGGCGGCGGCATCGCCGGCTCCGCGCGCCGCATGTCGATGCCGTCCAGGCGGGCGCGGACGTGGGCGTCGGAGAGCAGCTCGTCGAGCCCGACGTCGACCATCGCCGGGTCGCCGTAGCGGTACTCGCGGTCCGCGAAGGCCGACTTCAGCACCTCGGTGACCAGATGGATGTGGTCGGCGGCGTGGGGGTCGCCGGACATCGGGCCGGCGGCCTCCAGCATCCGCAGCGCCTGCGCCAGCACCGGCCCCTGGCACCACGGGCCGCAGGTCAGCACCTCGAAATCCCGCCAGCGGATCCGCACCGGCGGCTCGTACCGCGAGCGGAACGCCGCCAGGTCGTCACGGTCGAGCAGCCCGCCCTGATCGCACTGGTGCGCCACGATGGCGGCGGCGATGTCGCCCTCGTAGAACGCCGCGCGCGCGGCCTCGAGCCCGGCCGGCGCGATCGCCCGGCGCCGCCGTCTCCTCGTCGGCCATGTGCTGGATCGTCGCGGCCAGGTCGGCCTGGACGAAGCGGTCGCCGACGCTCAGCGGCCGGCCGCCGGGCGCGAAGATCGCGCCGACGGACGGCCATCGCTCCAGGGCGTCGGCGTTCTCGGCGATGTCCTCGGCCAGGTACGGGAACACGGCGAACCCGTCGCGGGCGTGGCGGATCGCGGCGCCGGCGACGTCGCCGAAGGTCATCGTGCCGAAGTCGCGCAGCGCTGTGATCCAGGCGTCGGGCGCGGCCGGCACGACGGTGCGCAGCACGCCCAGCGGAATCTGGCCGTCGTGCTCGCGCATGAACAGCTGCGGGTCGAGCGCTCGCGGCCAGTGGCCGAGGCCGGCGATCGTCTCGACCCGCCCGTCGGCGGTGCGGATCATGATCGGCGCCACGCCGGCCACGTTCACCTCGTCGGAATGCAGCACGCCCAGGCAGATGCCGGCGCAGCAGCCGGCGTCGACGGCATTGCCACCCGCCTCGAGCACGGCGAAGCCGGCGGCAGCGGCCAGGTGGTGTCCCGCCGAGACGGCGTGGCGCGAGCCGTACAGGGTCGGGCGCCGGGACGCGGCGCCGACATCAGCCACGCCGGAGCAGCGGCAGCACGACGTGGGACGGGTGCTCGCGGTCGTGGTGGATGAGCTGCCGGGCGACGATCGTCGCGGACGCGGTGCCGAACGGCTCGCCGGTGTTCGGGTTCCGGTCGAAGCGGTCGAAGTTGCTCGACGAGACATCGACGCGCAGCCGGTGGCCGGGCGCCAGCACGTAGCTGGTCGCGCACATCGAGACGACGTACTCATAGATGCGATCCGGCTCGATCGGCGACGGCCGGTCGAGGCCGTCGCGGTAGCGCGCACGAACGATGCCGTCCTGGATCGTGTTCACGGTGCCGTCCGGGAACACGTCGCAGAGCGTGACCGTGAAGTCGGTGTCGGGTGCGCTCGACGATGCGTGGACGTGGGCCTCGACCGGTCCCAGCAGCTCGAGCTCCTCGTCCAGCACCTCGCCGACGTACCGGAGGATGTCGGCTCGCCCGTCCAGCGCCCGGCGGTCGCCGATCGCCGTGGCCAGCGCCCAGCAGTTGCCGCCGACCGTCTCGGCAACCGGATCCGCGGGGTCGTATGAGTACTCGTCGGGCGGCTCGTCGGCGATTGGTGCCTCAAGCGACAACGATCCCTCACCGCGCAGGTAGAGCGGCGTGGCGACGGCGTCGGGCGGCGGCCAGGCCGGCACGCTCGCCCAGCGGTTGCGGCCCAGCGTGAACACGTTGACGTTGCCCTCGGCGCCGAAGCCGTTGTCGAGTCCCATCAGATAGTGATCGAAGAACGCCTGGTAGCGGTCCCAGCGGTGCTGCGCGGTCGGCGGGAGCTGCATGCAGACGGCGCGGTCGGTGTAGTCGCCCGAGCCCTCGTGATCCCAGGGGCCGATCATCAGGTGGACGTCCTCCGGGCGCGGGTGCACGTCCATCAGCCGGGCGTGATCGGCCAGCTGCGGCCCGATGTAGACGTCGTACCAGCCGCCCCACGAGAGCACCGGCACATGGATATCGGCGATCCGGTCGGCGAGCCCGTGGCGCGCCCACCAGTCGCGATCGTCCGCGTGGGCAACGAGCTCGAGGAAGAACGCGCCGTCCAGCCCCACCGTCCGGGGAAGCTCGGTCAGCGGCATGGCGTAGGGGTCGACGCCGGACACGTCGGCATACTCCTGCGCATCCATGGCCAGCGCCCAGTAGCCGGTGGTGTTCAGCAGGAATGCACCCTGCCTGAACCACGCCGCCCGGCGGTCGACGCCGATGTCGCCCGGCGCGATGCATGCGATCGCCGGATGCCCGCTCATCGCCGCGGCGTAGGAGGTGATGCCGTAGTACGACTCGCCCCAGAACCCGACGCGGCCGTCGCACCAGTCCTGCCCGATCGCCCACTCGACGGTGTCGTAGCCGTCCTCGACCTCGTGCACGCCGGGGTCGAACACGCCGCCGGACGAGAACTTCCCGCGCACGTCCTGGACGACGCAGGCATAGCCCTTGCGGGCGAAGAAGCCACCGACCACGTCCATCTCCATGTCGTCGGTCTGCTTGCCGTACGGCTGGCGGATGATCACGGCGGGCGCAGGGCCGAGGCCGGCCGGAACGTAGACGTCGGCACCCAACCGCACGCCGTCGCGCATCGTCGCGAACACGTCCGGCCACACCTCAACCCCGCTCGCCCGGTCGGCGGTGCCGCACGGGATCTCGAGCGTGACGTGCACCTCGTCCGACGCGGGGTGGTAGCTCACAGCGACATCCTACCGGCGCAACAAAGGGGTCTGACCCCGTTGTTGCGCCGTGCGCCGATACCACGATCTGGCGATGGCGGGTCCATCGGGGGCGGACTGACAATGGCGGTAGGACAGTGGAGCGCCCACGCTGCCTTGCCTGCCAGGCTCTCGCGACGTACGCGGTCCGCACGACGGACGGCCGGCTCGCGAACGCCTGCGACGAACATGCCGGCCCGGCGATGGCCGAGGCCGGCGTCGCGGTGGCCGACCCCTGCGGGGTGGAGTGCGCCGAGTTCGGGTGCGCGGGCGTCGACGGCTGGACGCACCAGCTGCGCGCCGAACGCTAGAGGCCGGAGGCGACCGACTGGATCGTGGTCCCCAACGCGCCCGAGAGCGCGGTGAACAGCGCCGCCACCGCGAACAGGATCACACCGAGCACGATCGCGTACTCGGACGTGGCCTGACCTGCCTGCGAGCACTGGATCCGATCTGTCACCATGTTTTTCAGCCTACTGATTCAGGCCGGGACGTCAACCGACGTGCACCCAGGACGCCACGGACGGCACGCCCGAGGAGTTCAGGATGAACAGCATGTAGTACCCGGGAGGCGCGACACCGGCGGCCGGTACTTGGGCCGAGATCCCGTTCGCCGTGCTCGTGAACTGCAGCTCGACCATCCGCTGGTGCATGTCGTTCGCGTGGGTCGTGGCGCCCGGCGCCATCAGCACCGCGCGGTTCACCGCGCTTGGCGTGACGACGTTCAGCGTGCCGCCGTTGCCGACGCTCGCGGTTGCCGATGTGATCGTCGGCCGCGCGCCCTTGAACAGGTACGGCGGCGAGTAGATGTCGAGCTTCTTCTGGCCGCCGCCCGGCCGGTTGTCGCCGCCGGAGAGCACGCGCCCATCCGGTAGCAATATCGCCGTCGAGTGATACGCGCGGCGCAGCGTCTGAGCCGCCATCGTCCGCCACGTGTTCATCGCGGGGTCGTACAGCAGCGTGTTGTACTGGGGCAGCTCATCCTTGCCCTTGCCGTTTCCGCCCACGCCGAGCAGCGTGCCGTCGGGCAGGATCACCAGGTTCATGTCGTGGCGGCCCTGCGGCATCGACGCCAGCGACTGCCAGGTCGGGTTGGCGGCGGAGAAGTCCATTACCTGCGCCGTCGGCGTGGCCAGCGAGCCGGCGCCGGTGCCGCCGACGATCATCACCTTCGACGATCCACCGGGGCCGCCCGGCAGCAGCACGGCCGACTTCTGGCCGGCGCGCGTCTGCGGCTTGGGCAGGAACGTCCGCGCCCAGCTCGATGTGTTGATGATCGAGGCCTCGCTGCGGCTGACCACGGCCAGCCGGGTATCGGGCAGGACGTAGACGTGCGGGTACCAGTTGTCGTAGTGGTTCCCGACGACCTGCAGCGAGCCGGTGCTCGGCGGGACGCCCGGGGTGTACAGCTCGGAGGTGGCATTGGGCTGCGCGTTCTCGTCGCTGCCGCCGGTGATGAACACCTTCGAGTTCGCGGTCAGCGTGGCGGTCGGGTAGTAGCGGCCGGCCGCCATGTCGGGGCCCTTCGTCCAGGTGTTGGTCTTGGGGTCGAAGATCGCGGTGATCGGAGGCCCATGGATGCCGACGGTGCGGCCGCCGGCCGAGAAGATCCGGCCGTCCGGCAGGATCGTGTGGCCGCCGCAGAAGATCGGGCCGGGGTTGTTGATGCGCACGGTGGTGTTCGACACCGGATCCCAGATCGCGGTGACGCCCTCCTCGCCGAACATCAGCACCTTGCCGTTGTTGAGCAGCGCCATGTGGACGGCGGTGATCGCGTTGGGCGGCGTGAATGGGGTTCCCCAGACGCCGGTGTCGACGTTGGCGGCGCTGGCACGCGAGGGCGCATGCGACGCAAATGAGGCGGCGACGACCCCCAGTCCGGCGATGATCGCGATGAGTGGGCCACGCGGGAGCCTACGCATAGCTGTCCTTTCAAATGATGAAGCCAATCGAGCATACGCGCGGTTCGTAATGAGTCAACTGGTTGTCCCAAGTACCATTGGCATTCATGGCCTCGTCGTTCCGGGCGTTCGGAGACCGCGCGCTCATCCTTGGGCGTCGCCCGCGCCTGCGGCTCGCGCTGCAGATGCTGGCGTTCGCCGTGCTCACCGGGTCGCTGGTCTACGCCGTACGCGACTCCTGGTCGGACGCCGAGGAGCTGCTGCGGACAGCCGATCCGCTGAGCCTGGCGCTGGGGCTGGGCGCGATCGCGGCCTACTACCTGGCGTTCGTCGTCGGTTGGCAGCTGATTCTGCGCGCCATGGGCATCGAACTGGACTACCGCACGGCGCTGCGGGCGGAGATGCTCTCGATGCTCGCCAAGTACATCCCCGGCGGCGTCTGGACGCCCGCCGCGCGGGTGGTCGCCGTGCGCAAGGTCGGCGTCCGCAACACGCCGCTCGTCCTCGGGTCGATCGCGCTCGAGGCCGGCCTCTCGGCGATCGCCGGCGTCGCCGTGTTCGTCGTCTCGCTGGGCACCGTGAGCTCACGCAACGCGCCCGTCTGGCCGCTCGCGGCGTTCGTGCTGGTGCTGGTCGTGCTGCTGCACCCGCGGGTGTTCTCTCCGCTGATGACGCGGATCGCCCGCCGGCTGGGCACCGGCCCGATCCCCCGGATCCGCGAGCGCGTCCTGCTCGGCCTGGTCGGGTACTACTGCCTGACCTGGCTGCTGGCCGGCGTGGCGCTGTTCTTTCTCGCCCGGTCGGTCGGCAACCCGCCGGTCAGCTCGATCCCCTACCTGGGCGGCGTCAGCGCGGTCGGGGCGATCGTCGCCGTGCTGGTCGTGATCGCACCGTCCGGTCTGGGCGTGCGCGAGGGGGCGATGTACGGCCTGCTGGTCGCCGTCATGAGCCCCGCGGCAGCGCTGGGCACGGTCGTGCTCAACCGGCTGGGGATCACCGTGGTCGAGCTGGTGCTGCTGATCACCATCGGCACGCGGCGGCGCGTGGTGCTGCCTCCGCCCGATGAGGGCGCGGAGCCGGCGCCTGATCCGTCAGTCGCCTGAGAGCCTAGAAGCCGAGCCGCGACCGGAGCGAGCGCCCGCGCCCCGTGTAGCGGCGGAACGAGCGAACGAATCGCTCCCGCCGCGACAGCTTGCGGCCGGGAATGCGATGGTTCAGGTCGACGATCTCACTGACGATACGTCGCCGGAGCGCTGCAATGTCCTCACGCGCGTGTTCGACTGGTGCATCCGTGACTGCCATCGTCGAAGAATGCCAGAGCACCCGGCCGGACGCACGAAAAACCGGAAGTTCTAACAAATCGTCGAATGTATCGAACCGTGATCAAATCTCGACGCGCCATACTCGTCCTGTCGTGAGCACGAAGCACAAGAAGCGCCGTGCGCCTGCCCGCGTCAAGACCCCTCCACCGGCGGCGGACCGGACGCGATCGCTGTGGATGATCACCGGCGTCGTGTTCCTCGTGCTCGTCGGCGCCGTCTCGGTGCTGGCGATGATGCACCGCACCGGCCCGGGCCCGCCCCCGGCCAAGACCGCCGGCCTGGGCGATGCGTCCGCGTCCCCAGCGCTGGTCAAGGCGGCCGACCAGATCGGCTTCCATACGGTGACCGAGCCCGGTGTCGGGGAGATCGAGAACGACGCGGCGAGCGCCGCTGGCGGGCCGTCCAACGCCGACCTGCTGAGGGCCGGAACGACTGCGCCGCCGTTTACACTCAAGACACCACAGGGTGAGTCCGTGTCGCTGGCGAGCCTCAGCGGGAAGGCGGTACTGCTCGAGTTCTTCGCGACCTGGTGTCCGCATTGCCAGGCCGAGGCGCCGCACCTGTCGAAGCTGGCGCGTGAGCTGAAACCGCAGGACGTCGAGTTCGTGTCAGTCAACGCCGACTCGGAGGACGCCGCGAGCGTGTTCGCCTACCACCGCTACTTCGGTCTCCCGTTCGCCTCGCTGCTCGACCTCGGACAGCCGGCCGGATCGTTCACGCAGCAGGGCGGCCGCGGCCCGGTCAGCACCCAGTACAAGGTTGAGTCGTACCCGACGTTCTACGTCATCAACCCGCACGGCACGATCACCTGGGCCAGCGACGGTGAGCAGCCCGACGCGCTGCTCCGCCAGCTGCTGCTCAAGGCCGCGAATGAGTGATCGCCTGATGCCGTGGCTGGGCCTCGCGGTGCGGCTGCTGGCATCGGGCATCTGGCTGGTCGCCGGCGTCGCGAAGCTGCTCGACGTGACCACATTCGAGCAGCAGATAACCGCCTACAAGATGCTCCCCGACGGCATGATCACGCTCGCGGCGTACGGCATCCCGCTGCTCGAGATCGTCCTGGGCATCTACCTGCTGGTGGGTGCGCTGGTGCGCCCGGCGGCGATCGCTTCGTGCGGTCTGATGGCCGTGTTCATCGTCGCCCAGTCGCAGGCCTGGGCCCGCGGCCTGTCCGTCGACTGCGGCTGCTTCGGCAGCCTGCACAAGGAGACGATCGGCGCCGGGAGCGTGCTCCGCGACCTGGCACTGCTCGTGCCCAGCGCCATCTTGGTGTGGCGCCCGGCCCGCAAGTGGTCGGTCGACGAGCACGTGCTGGGCCATCCGGACGGCTTCGCGCTCAGGTCCGATGCGCTGGCGCCGATGGAAGGGCCATGATCCGCCGCCTGCTCGCCGTCCCCGCCGTGGCCGCAGCAATGCTGGCCGTCGGCGGCCCGGCCACGGCGTCCGCCGGGACGATGACGCTGGGCGCGTACTCCGGCCTGGGCGCGTGGATCGACATCTACGACGGCAACCTGATGAAGACGCCCGACCGCACCGCGGCTGCGCTCAAGGCCCGCCGCGTGAACACGATCTACCTCGAGACCGGCAACAGCTCGGCAAAGGACGCGTTCGTCCGGCCGGCCGCCGCCGCGGCGCTGATCCAGTCGGCGCACAAGCGGCACATGAAGGTGGTCGCGTGGTACCTGCCGACGCTGGTCGACCAGGGCAAGGACCAGCGCCGGGCGCTGGGCGCGATCCGCTTCCGCACGCCGCTCGGGCAGTCGTTCGACGGGTTCGCGCTGGACATCGAGTCCCCCGCAGTGCACACCGTCAGCACCCGCAACGCACGGCTGCTCGCGGTCTCCGCCTACCTGCGCCGCTGGGCGCCGGCCGGGGCGAAGCTGGGCGCGATCATCCCGGCGCCCCGCGGCATGCAGCTGTCGCCGACCTACTGGCCGAACTTCCCGTACGTCGGCCTGGCGTCGATGTACGACGTGTTCGCCCCGATGGGCTACTACACGAACCGGGTCAGCGGCGAGCGCGACGCGTACCTGTACACGTGGATGAACGCGCGGATCATCTGGAACGAGACCGGCGACTCGACGATCCCGGTGCACATGATCGGCGGCGGCGCCGCGGCTACCACGCACGCCGAAGTGCACGGCTTCGTCCAGGCCGTGCGCGACCTCGGGCTGCCCGGCGGCAGCCTGTACGACGCGGCGACGACGCGCGACTTCGCGTGGCGAGAGCTCGCCGTCCTCCACCGCTAGGCGGCGACGTCAGGCGGCGTCGTTGTGCCGCGCCGAGACAACCTCGCTCAGCTCCGGCGCCTGCAGCGTGCGCACCTGCTTGTCCACCGGCTCGAGCTCGGGGATCTCGACCGAGGGGCCGACGGCCCCGTGCTCGCTGAACCGGCGGGCGCTGACCAGCACCCGCGTCTCCAGCGAGCCGACGGTCTTGTTGTAGCTGTCCACAGCTCCCGTCAGCCGGCGCCCGAGCGTGCCCAGATGCTCGGCCATCGTGCCCAGCCGGGTGTAGACCTCGCGGCCCAGCTCGCTGATCTCGCGGGCGTTCTCGGCCACCTTCTCCTGCTGCCAGCCGTAGTGCACGGCGCGCAGCAGCGCGATCAGCGTGGTCGGCGTCGCGATCAGCACCTGCTGGGCGACGCCCTGCTCGATCAGCGTCGGATCGGCCTCGAGCGCGGCGTTCAGGAAGTGCTCGCCGGGCAGGAACAGCAGCACGAAGTCGGGCGCGTCGGCGAACTGCGACCAGTAGCTCTTGGCCGACAGCTTGCGCACGTGCTCGCGCAGCAGCCGGGCGTGCGACTCGAGATGGGCTTCGCGCTGGTGCTCGTCGCTCGACTCGTAGGCGTCGAGGAACGACTGCAGCGGCGCCTTGGCGTCGACCACCACCTGCTTGCCGCCGGGCAGCCGCACGATCAGGTCGGGCCGCAGCTGGCGGTCGTCGTCACGCACCGTCGCCTGCTCGATGAAGTCGCTGTAGCGGGTCATGCCGGCCATCTCGACCACGTTGCGCAGCTGCAGCTCGCCCCAGCGGCCGCGGGTCTGCGGCTTGCGCAGCGCGGCGACCAGCGCGCCGGTCTCGCCGCGCAGCTTGTCCTGCGACTCGACCATGGTGCGCAGCTGCTGCTGGAGCATGGTCGTCGTCTGGACGCGGTCGCGGTCGAGCCGCTCGAGCCTGCCGTCGACCCGGGTCAGCGACTCGCTGAGCGGGCGCACCATGTCGGCGACGGCCTTCTCGCGCTTCTCCAGCTCGTTGCGCGACTCCGCCTGCTGGCGGGTCATCGACTCGTTGTGCAGCTGCAGCAGCTGCTCGTTGCTGGCCCGCAGCAGCTGGGCCAGCCGTTCGCCCGAGCCGTCACGTTCGTGCGCCAGCTCGCGCTGCAGCGTGACCATGCGCCCGCGCAGCGCGGCAAGGGCGGCCAGGCCGCCGATCACGATGCCGAGGACGATGAACAGAAGCGATTGCATCCGGACGAAGAAGCATGTCAGGCGTGCCGGACGGACACGGGCCGCTCGTAGGCCACGTGCGGCAGGATCCGGTCGAGCCAGTCCGGCATCCACCAGTTCCACTCGCCCAGCAGCCGCATCGCCGCGGGCACCAGCACGAGCCGCGTGACGGTGGCGTCGATGAAGATCGCGACCGCCAGGCCCGAGCCCGATCTCCTTGATCGCCGGCACGCCGGTCAGCGCGAAGCTGGCGAACACCGTGGTCATGATCAGCGCGGCCGAGGTGATGATCGCTGGCGCTCGACGCCAGCCCCTCCTCGACCGCTCGAGCGTTGTCGCCGGTCTCGGCGTAGCGCTCGCGGATCCGCGACAGCAGGAACACCTCGTAGTCCATCGCCAGCCCGAAGGTGATGGCCAGCATCAGCGCCGGGTTCAGCGTGTTGATATGTCCCAGCGAGTGATACCCGGTGAAGTCGAGCCAGCCCCACTGGAAGACCATCACGATCACGCCGTAGGCGGCGCCGATCGAGAGCAGGTTCATGATCACTGCCTTGAGAGGCAACAGCACCGACCGCAGCAGCACGAGCAGCACCAGGTAACACAGCACGAGCACCAGCACCATGACCTTCCACAGGTCGCCGCCGACCTCCTCGTTGAGGTCGTGGTTGAAGGCGGAGACGCCGTCCACGTCCGCCTCGACGCCGCGCGACCCGGCGGCCTCGTGCGCCACCATCGTCCGCACCCGCGGCACCAGCACGTCCACCGCCTGCGACGACTCCGGATCGACGCCCAGGTAGCCGACCACCAGCAGCCCGCCGGCGACCGGCTCCACGGTCGCCTTGGTGATCAGCGGGTCGTCGCCCAGCTTGGCCGTGATCCGCCGGGCCAGCTCGTCCGCGGAGCCGCCGGCCGGGCGCACCAGCACGTCGATCGATCCCTCGCGGCCCTGGCCGACGCCGGTGATCCGGCTGGTCAGCAGCGCGGTGCCCACCCGCACGTCGGTCGACCGCGGCAGCTGCTCCAGTGCGCGGTTCTGCGGTGACCATCGAGAGCGCCGGGATGGTCAGCGCGATCAGCAGCGCCGCGGCGCCGACGAAGCACAGCAGCGGCCGCCGCATGACGCCCGCCGTCCACCGCTGCCAGAAGCCGGACGAGGCCGGCGAGGTGCTCCTGCCGTCGCCGCCCGATGCGGCCGCGGTTGACGCGCCGGCCGACGATCGCCAGCAGCGCCGGCAGCAGCGTGAGCGTCGCCGCGATCGTGACCGCGACCACCATGATCGCCGCCAGCGCCATCGACTGCACGGCGCGCACGGGGACGATCCAGATCGATGCCAGCGACACGATCACGGTGATGCCTGAGAAGACGACAGCCGTGCCGGAGGTGCGCATCGCCGTCGCCACGGCCGTCTCGACCACGGCGCCGTCCTCGAGCTCGTCGCGGAAGCGGGCGAGGACGAACATCGAGTAGTCGACGGCGACGCCGATCCCGATCATCGTCACCATGGTGGTCGCGTAGACCGAGACCTCGGTGGCCGATGCGACGGCGTAGACGCCGGCGAAGGTGATGACCACCGAGAACAGGCCGAGCAGCGCCGGCAGCAGGGCGGCGACCACGGCGCCGAACAGCACCAGCAGCACGATCAGGATCACCGGCGATGACAGCGCCTCGGCCTGGCGCAGGTCGTCCTCGGTGATCTGCTGGAACGTCGCGTAGTTCGCGGAGGCGCCCAGCAGGAACGTCCGGGTCGGGCCGTCCGTCACCTGCAGCGCATCCTTCAGCCGGCGCGACAGCTCGAGCGACTTGTTCTGGTCGACGCGTGCGTAGCCGGTGAGGGCAACGGTGGTCTTGTCCGGCGACACGGCGACGTCCGACCGCATGCGCACCTGCGGGAACTGCTTCGCGACGTCGCTCCGCAGCTGCGCCTCGCGGGCGGCCGCCTCCTGCGCGGTCGGCGCGGCGATCAGGAACGTGAACGCGTACGCCCCGCCGCCCGGCTGGCTGTTCAGGTAGTCGATCACCTTCTCCGACTGCGAGCCGGGCACGTCGAATCCGCCGGACGAGAGCACGCCCTGGGCCTTGCCCGAGAACGGCAGGGCGACCAGCAGCAGCACGATCCAGGCGGCGACGAACCACCGGCGGCGCCTGACCGCTGCGCCGCTGACCGTTGCGATGAGCGACTCCATGCCCACCCGCATCATCTACGATGGATCGTCCTGCGGGCGTAGCTCAATGGTAGAGCCGGAGCCTTCCAAGCTTCAGACGGGGGTTCGACTCCCCTCGCCCGCTCCTGATCCGCCCGGCTCGGGCGCTACTGCATCCGGCATGCGCCGGGCGGCCGCCAGTCGTAGCCGCCGTCTTCGTTGAACCCGACTGTGGCCACCGGTGCACCGGGAACCGGCTGCGCGCCGCCCGCACCGTCGGCGGGGACCGTCATCAGCCGCAGCAGCGGCAACTCGTCCTGGTATCCGACGATCCGGAGGAACGCGAGCTGCGATCCGTCGGGCGACCAGCGGGGAACGGCGTCGGTACCGCCGCGCCCTGGATCGGACCGGAAGCTGCGGCCCGAGCCGTCCGCGTCGACCGTCACCACCCGGGTGGTGTCGGACCGCTCGTCGTTCTCGGCGTACGCCAGCCGTTGTCCGTCCGGTGACCAGTCCAGTCCGAAGGGGATGCGCCGTGAGCTGGGAGGCACCAGCGAGCGTGGGCTCGTTGCCCCGGTGGGAGGATCGCGATGCCGAGCTCCGAGTCGCGCCAGGTGAGGGCGCCGTCGGGGCGCCACGCCGGCCCCCGCGCGTTCCGGTCGTCCACGATCCGGGCCGCGCCGGTCGCGATGTCCACCACGCGCAGCACCTCATCGTGCTCGTACACCAACCGGCGGCCGTCCGGCGACCAGACGAACGGGGAGATCGGCACTCGGCCGCCGAGCCGCCGAGGATGCCGGCCGTCGGAATCAGCGAGCACGATCCAGCCGCTCGTGTCATGCGGCCTGGCGCTTTCGAGCCAGGCGAGGTGAAGGCCGTCCGGCGAGAACGCCGCCCAGCCGGCGTTGCTGTCCGCCGGTGTCACGGTCGACGTTCGCCCACACCGCCAGAGCACCACTGACGCGCGCGAGGCCGTGCCCGAAGTCACGCGATCTGCCGGCCGTCCGAGGACCAGCCGGTGAAGAGACCCCGAGGTCCCCAGTCACACGGCCGTTCGTATCAGCCACCAGCGCGCGGAACCCGTCGCGCGACGTCAGCCCGAACGCACCACGCGCAGGCGGCCCAGCGCCCGTGACGCCTTCCAGCCGCGCGCTGCTCAGGGTGATGTTGGACACGGGGTCGCCGCCCAGCCAGATCCACCGGCCGCTGGGCAGCTGGCCCGCGCAGGCCGGGTACCCACCGCCCTCCGTGTGAGCGGTGCCACAGCCGAGATCCGGATACGCACGCCGGGCGTCGTCGAGTGGGTCGCCGATGGCCAGCCCACGTGTCGTGTGCGACCCCCGAGAGGTCACCATGAACCCTTCGACCGCGCCGTCCGTGACGAAGACGGACACACCGTCGTAGCGGTACACCTCATCGGAGCCGCGGAACGACACCGGGCCGCGGTAGTCCTCGATGTCCTGGTTGGCCGGAATGATCGGCTCGTTCAGAGATGCCGGCCCCCGGGTTCCCAACGCCGGTTGAATCGTCTCCTGCTCCCCGCCGATCGACACGCCTGTGAACGAGCTTGCTCGCTCGTTGATCGTTCCGGGGCGCCCGCCGGTGCCGTCTGGTTCGCCCATCCCCGAGCCGTCACATCCGGAACCGACACCACAGGCGAAAACCACCGTCCAGCACCCAATGGTTGTCCTCAACGCAGAGGAGACGCGGATGACACGCTGCATACGTCATAGCATACAGGCTATTTCGGCCTCGTCGACCCGCCGCTACAACGCGGCCGGCCGGAGCAGCGCCGCGCCCAGCGGCGGCAGCGACCCGGCGTCTCGCTGTGCAGCGCTTGCCACCTCCACCCGCCACGGCTCGGCCAGCGGCACGTCGACCGGGCGCTCGCTGAAGTTGACGAGCACGAGGCGGCGGTCGTCGCCCGCGCGCGCTCGTAGGCGAGCACATCGTCGGGCGCATCGAGCAGCTGCACGCGTGCCGCGGCGCAGCGCCGGCGAGGCCCGGCGCGCCGCAGCAGGTCGCGGTAGAGGTGGAGCATCGACGCCGGATCGGCCTGCTGCGACGCGGCGTTGCGCGCGTCCGGCTGCGGGCGGCCACGGCAGCCACGGTCGGCGCCGGCCAGCCGTGGCCGGGCGCCGGCTCCCACGGGATCGGCGCCCGGCAGCCGTCGCGGCCGCCCGGGTCGACACCGGCGCTCGCGCGGCACGACCGCGTCCTCGAGCCCGAGCTCCTCGCCCGGCGTAGAGGAACGGCGTGCCGCGCAGCGTGAGCAGCAGCACGGCCGCGGCGCGCGCGCCGCGGCCTCCGACTGCCGTAGCGGGTGCGGCTGCGGCGGGTGTCGTGGTTCGAGAGCACCCAGGTCGGCCAGGCGTCCGGCGGCGAGCGTCGCGCTCGACGCGCTCGATCGCGTCCCGCCAGCGCGGCCGTCCCACGGCGCGTACAGCGGCGGGAAGTTGAAGCGAGGTGCAGCTCGTCGCCGTGGCCGTAGTAGCGTCGCGACGACGGCCGGTCGAGCCGAGGTACACCTCGCCGACCATCATCCGGTCGCCGGGGTAGGCGTCGAGCAGCCGGCGGATGCCGCGCAGACAGCTCGTGCGTCGCGGGCTCGTCGTTGATGCCGACGCGGTCGAGCTGCGCCGAGCTCGGCCGGCTGGTCGGGGAGCGCCGGGTCCTTGCCGATCAGTGGACGACGTCGATGCGGAAGCCGTCGACGCCGCGGTCGAGCCAGAAGCGCAGCACGTCGTGCATGCGCCGTCGACGACCTCGGGGTTGCGCCCAGTTGAGGTCGGGCTGCTCGGGCAGGAAGAGGTGCAGGTACCACTGCCCGGTCGCCTCGTCGAACGTCCAGGCCGGCGCCGCCGAACGCGGCCGCGCCAGTTGTTCGGCGGCCCGCCGTCGCGGCCGGGTCGCGCCAGACGTACCAGTCGCGCTTCGGCGATCGCCGCGACGAGCGCGACTCGCACGAACCACGGGTGCTGGTCGGAGCGTGTGGTTCGGCACCCAGTCGATCAGCACCCGGAGGCCGCGCGCGTGGGCCTCGGCGATCAGGCGGTCGAAGTCGGCGAGCGTGCCGAACAGCGGGTCGACGTCGCAGTAGTCGGCTGACGTCGTAGCCGAAGTCGGCCATCGGCGAGCGGAAGAACGGCGAGAGCCAGAGGGCGTCGACGCCGAGCCACGACGAGGTGGTCGAGCCGCCGCTCGATGCCCTCAGGTCGCCGACGCCGTCGCCGTTCGTGTCGGGGAACGACCGCGGGTAGATCTGGTAGACGACCGCGCGCGCCACCAGGGAACGTGCCGTCGATCGCGCATCGTGCGGTCGTGTCCCGGCAGAGGCGACGCTGACACCGGCACAGGTTGTCGAGCTGCGTTCGGCGAACAATGCCGGTCGTGCTCGCCGACCTCTGGTACAAGAACGCCGTCATCTACTGCCTCGACGTCGAGACGTTCATGGACGCGAACGGCGACGGCGTCGGCGACTTCGAGGGGCTCGCGCGCCGGCTCGACTACCTCGCCCGCCTCGGCGTCGACGTGCTCTGGCTGAACCCGTTCCACCCTCGCCCAACCGCGACGACGGCTACGACATCACCGACTACTACGGCGTCGACCCGCGCCTCGGCACGCTCGGCGACTTCGTCGAGCTCATGCACCAGGCCGAGCAACGCGGCATCCGCGTGATCATCGACCTGGTCGTCAACCACACCTCCGACCAGCACCCGTGGTTCCGCGCGCGCGCAGCGATCCGCGACTCGCCGTACCGCGACTGGTACGTCTGGTCGAAGAAGCGGCCGCCGGACTGGCGACCAGGGCATGGTGTTCCCCGGCGACCAGAAGACGACCTGGACGTACGACGCGAGGCGCGGCGCGTGGTACTACCACCGCTTCTACGACTTCCAGCCCGACCTGAACATGGCCAACCCGCGGGTGCGCGAGGAGATCGAGAAGATCATCGGCTTCTGGCTGCAGCTCGGCGTCGCCGGCTTCCGCATCGACGCCGCGCCGTTCGTCATCGAGAAGCCGGCGCCGGACGGCGAGCCGCACGACGCACTTCGACCTGCCTGCACGAGTTCCGCGAGTTCCTGCAGTGGCGGCGCGGCGACGCCGTCCTGCTCGCCGAGGCGAACGTGGAGCCCGCGCGACGACGCTGCAGTACTTCGGCGCGGCGGCGACGGCCTGCACATGCTGTTCAACTTCTTGCTCAACCAGCACCTGTTCTCGCGCTCGCCCGGCGACGCGCGGCCGCTCGCGCAGGCGCTGCGCGCGACACGCGAGCGCTCGCCGCGCGACGGCCAGTGGGCGAACTTCCTGCGCAACCACGACGAGCTCGACCTCGGCCGACTCACGCCGACGAGCGCGCAGCGCGTGTTCGCCGCGTTCGGCCCGGAGCCGACATGCAGCTCTACGACCGCGGCATCCGCCGGCGGCTGGCGCCGATGCTCGGCGACCGCCGCCGGCTCGAGCTGGCCTACAGCCTGCAGTTCACGCTGCCCGGCACGCCGGTGATCCGCTACGGCGAGGAGATCGGCATGGGCGACGACCTGCGCCTGCCGGAGCGAACGCGCGATCCGCACGCCGATGCAGTGGTCGGCCGAGCCGAACGGCGGCTTCTCGACGGCGCGAGACGCCGGTCCGGCCGGTCGATCGCGCGCGGGCCGTACGGCTACGAGCGCGTCAACGTCGAGCACCAGCGGCGCGACCCGGCGTCGCTGCTGCGCTGGACGAGCCGGATGATCCGCGACGCGCAAGGAGTGCCCCGAGATCGGCTGGGGGACGTGGCAGATCATCGCGACGCGGCCGCCGAAGGTGCTCGCGATGCGGTACGACTGGCGCGGCAACGGCGCTGGTCTGCCGTGCACAACCTCGCCGCGCAGGCCGTCGAGGTGACGCTGCGGCCGGGCACGCGACGAGAAGCGGCAAGCTGGCCAACCTGCTCGCCGACGACGATCAGCGAGGCCGACGGGCGACGGCCAGCACCGCATCGAGCTCGAGGGCTACGGCTACCGCTGGTACCGGGTCGGCGGCCTGGAATACGCGGTCGAGCGAGAAGCAGCGCCGGTTGGGTAACCGCGGGAGGTAGCCCAGCCAGCGGGCGATTCACATGTAGAGCCCACCGTTGATGTTCAGGCAGGTGCCGGTGATGTACTCGCCGTCGCGGACGAGGTAGAGCACGCCGCGCGCGATCTCCTCCGACTCGCCGAAGCGGCCCAGCGGCACCCGGGCGAGCAGCTTCTCGCGCACGTGCTCGGGGACACCGCGCAGCATGTCGGTGTCGATGAACCCCGGGCAGACGCAGTTGACGGTGACGCCGAAGCGGGCGACCTCGTACGCCAGGGTCTTCGTCCAGGCGATCAGACCGCCCTTGGTCGCCGCGTAGTTGGCCTGGCCGTAGTTGCCGAGCTGGCCAACGAAGCTGGAGATGGTGACGATGCGGCCGAAGCCCTGCTCGCACATCGGGTCGAGCACCGCCTTCGTCACACGATGCGTGCCGACCAGGTTGGTGTCCACGACCTCGCCGAACTGCTCATCGGTCATCTTGCGCATGGTGGTGTCGCGGTTGATCGCCGCGTTGTTCACGAGCACGTCGATCCGGCCGAAGCGCTCGATCGTCCGCTCCGCCAGCATCGGCCCGGTCGCGGGATCGGCGATCGAGCCCTGCAGCACGATCGCCTCCCTGCCGTCCGCCGAAAGCTGATCGGCAAGCCGCCCCGCCTCGTCCACCGATCCCATGCAGTTGATCGCGACGTTGCAGCCGGCGCCGGCCAGCTGCAGCACGATGTCGCGCCCGATACCCCGGGCGCCTCCCGTGACGATGGCCACCTTGCCGTCGAGCTCGACCATGCGAGATTCTCCCTCGCCGGTGGCGGCCGTGCGCCGGGAAGCGCCCGGAGTTGAATGCGCTACGCGACGTGGGCGCCGTCGGCGGCCCGGTCGAGCTCGGCGACGTCGATCTTCCTCATCTCGAGCATCGCCGCCATCGCCCGGCTGCGCCGCCGGGTCCGGATCCTCGAGCAGCTCGCGCGAGCCGCGTCGGGACGACCTGCCACGACAGCCCGTAGCGGTCCTTCAGCCAGCCGCACGGGCCCTCCTCGCCGCCCTCGGTCAGCGCGCTCCCAGTAGTGGTCGACCTCGTCCTGGTCGTCGCAGTCGATCTGGAACGAGATCGCCTCGTTGAACGTGAACTCCGGGCCGCCGTTGAGCGCGACGAACGGCTGGCCGTCCAGCTCGAACTCGACGGTCATCACCGAGCCGGCCTCGCGCGGCCCGGCCTCGCCGTAGTCGACGTGCTGACGATCCGCGAGTTCGGGAAGACCGACGTGTAGAACTTCGCGGCCTCCTCGCCCTCGGTGTCGAACCACAGGCAGGGTGTCAGTGACTTGCCCATCTCGTCATCCTTTCATCGTTCTCAGGCTGCGTTTCCCGGGTAGACCCGGAGCAAACCCGAAACTCATCGACGCGAGCCGCACGGATGGCCGCGACCCCCGCGGCAGCCCCTGCCAGCGAGACGGCGGCGAACATCGCCCAGACTGCGCCCGGCCCCGACGTCGCCTCGACCTGGAGCGCCACGAACGGCGCGAACGTCCAGGCGGGCCCGGTCGTCGCCGACAGCACGCCGAAGTACGTGCCGCGCAGGGGCGCCGGCGCCAGCCGTGCGGCGACCGCCTGGGACGTCGGGATCCACAGCATCTCGCCGATCACGAACACGGCGATCACGCCCGCGATCACCGGCACCGACGCGGCGGCCGCCAGCACCAGGAGCGGCAGCCCCATCAGTGCCATCGCCGCGGCCAGGCGGATCGCCGGCGGAACCCCGGACGTCGCCCGGGTCAGCCGCAGCTGGAACAGCACCACCAGCAGCGGGCTGATCGCAAGCAGCAGCCCCCAGCTGGCCGCGGGCACCCCGTAGTCCGCGACGGCGATCACCGGCAGCACGGTCTCGAACCCGCAGTACACCGTGAACCCGAGCAGGGTCGACAGCACCAGCAGCAGGAACGGGCGATCTGCGGCGAGCCGGCGAACAGCTCTCGGGCCGCCGTCTGGCTCTGCGGCGGCGTGCGTCTCGGGCAGCATCCGCGCCGCGAGCGCGGCGCCGCCGAGGCCGACGGCGGCGATCGCGGCCAGCATCGCGCTCCATCCCGCGGTGGCGATCACCAGCGCGGCCACCGGCGGCCCGGCCAACGCACCCAGGTTGCCGGCCAGACGAACGGTCGCGTATGCCTGCTCGCGCTCCTCCTCACCGGGCACAAGGTCGGCGACCACCACCTGCCCGAGCGTCAACGCGGGAGCGCCGGCCATGCCCAGCAGGACGACCAGGCCTGCCGGCAGCGGATCATGCCCGCGGGCGGGAACCAGCGCCGCCACGATCGCCGACGCCGCCAGGAAGCTGGCCACGATCAGCCGCCGCCGCCCCAGCCGGTCGGACAGCCGGCCACTGGCGAAGTTGGCGACCGCCGCCGTCGGCGACGAGGCCAGGAACAGCAGGCCCACCGACGCCGGCGACCAGCCCAGGCCGCGCACGGCGAACACGCCGAGCAGCACCCAGAACGTCGAGAACGACAGGTTGTACGCCAGGCTGAGCGCCACCACCGGCCGCACCCGGGGGTCGACGTCTCCACCGAATGCGCGGCGTGCGAGATGCATGTCCCGAGGCTAGGCGGAAATCATGCCAATACCTGTCAACTATGCATCGGATGCATGCGCGCCCGCCGGCTGATCTCGCTGCTGCTGCTCCTCCAGCTCGGCCGCCGGTTCACCGCGGCCGAGCTGGCCGAGCGGCTGGGCGTCTCGTGCGCACGGTGCACCGTGACATCGATGCGCTGCTTGACGCCGGCGTGCCGGTGCAGGCCGATCGTGGCCCGGGCGGCGGCTTCGCGCTGCCGGCCGGCCACCGCAGCCGCGTGCCGCTGTCGGCCGGCGAGGCCCAGGCGCTGCTGGTCGGCGCACCCGGCGCCGCCGGTGCGCTCGGCCTGGGCGCGCTGCTGGTCGACGCCCAGCGCAAGGTGCTGGCGTCGCTGCCCGGCGACCTGCGCCAGGCGGCGTCGCAGGCGCAGCAGCTGATCCATGTCGACGAGCCGCGCTGGTTCAGCGACCAGGACGACTCGGCGTTCGTCGCCGAGCTGGCGAGCGCCGCCGCCGATCGCCTGCGGGTGCAGGCGGACTACCGGCGGGACGAGGAACCGCTCGCCTGGAGCCACTGGGCTCGTGCTGAAGGCGGGCGTCTGGTACCTGGCGGCTCGGCCGGCGGGCGGCGATCCGCGCATCTACCGGGTGTCCCGCTTCAGCTCGGTGGTGGCCGGTGCGGAGAGCTTCCGGCGGCCCGCGGGATTCGACCTCGCCGCATTCTGGGAACAGTCGCGCGACGAGTTCGAGTCGAGCCGGCCGCGGATGGACGTGACCCTGCGCGTTGCCGAAGCCGACATCGCGGCGCTGCGCGCGGCGGTCGACGCCACCGTCCGCCCCACGGTCGACCGTCCGGGGAAGCCCACCGGCGACGGCCGCACCGAGCTGACACTCACGTTCGAGCGCGTCGAGTACGCCTACGCCGACCTCGTGCCGCTGGCCGGCGCGGTCGAGGTGATCGGCGCCGGCGGAGCTCCGCACCAGGCTGGCTGCGGCCGGCCGCGGGCTGGCCGCACGGTACGCGCCGTAACGCTCCCGGAACGCCGCTGCTGGGATGATGGCCGGGTGAGCCCGACAACCGCACGCCGTCTCGCATTGGCGGCCTTCGCCGTTGTGGTCATCCTGTGGCTGGCGGCACTCGTACTCGAGTGGCTGACGCGGAATGTCTCCCGCGGCAGCACGATGGGTGATCCGGACGTCGACTTCCTGCTGACCATGGTGAGCGGCGTGATGCTCCTGTTGTTCCCGCTTGCCGGACTATTGATCGCGACGCGCCGGCCGGACAACGTGATCGGGTGGCTGCTGCTCGCAATCGGCATCGGCTGGAGCCTGCTCGCCGGCGCTGTCGCCTGGGCCGACTACGGACTCAAGCTCCATCCCGGCTCACTTCCGGGAGCCGATGCCGGAGCCGCGCTCGGCGGCGCGCTGTGGGCACCCCCACTCGGGATGGCAGCGGTGTTCCTGCTGCTGCTGTTCCCGGACGGCCGCCTGCCCAGCCGTCGCTGGCGATGGGTCGCTATCACAGGCGGAGTGGCGATCGCCGCGATCACGCTGGCGATCGTCCTGTCGCCGGGCAAGGTCGAGGCGGCCAGTTCCCGGGAGTGAGAACCCGCTGGGCATCGACGCGCTGCAGCCGGTGCTCGACGTCCTCGAGTACGCGATCATCGTCCTCGGGGTGTGCATGGTCACGGCGGCCGCCAGCTTGGTCGTCAGGTTCCGCCGTTCGGGACCGATGGAGCGGCTTCAGATCAAGTGGCTGGCCACGGCCGCGTCCCTGACCTCCGCGCTGTTCCTGACCGACCTCGTTCTGTCAGCGATCCTGGTGTCGGGCTCGACGAACGAGGAGCCGGCGTGGCTCGTCGTCTCGACAACATCGCGTTGTGCAGCATCGGGCTGATCCCGGTCGCGATCGCAGCTGCCGTGCTTCGCCACCGCCTGTACGAGATCGACGTGATTATCCGCCGCACCTTCGTCTACGCGACGCTGACCGTGTCGCTGGTCGCGGTCTACCTGTGCACCGTCGCGATCACCGGCACGCTGCTGCGCCTGACCGGCTCCTCGGGCACCATCGCCGTCACGCTCTCGACGCTCGCCGTGGCCGGCGCCTTCCATCCAGCGCGAAGCGCGATCCAGCGGGCGTTCGAACGGCGGTTCAACCGCGCGGGATACGACGCCCGGCCGCCGTCGACGGCTTCAGCGAGCGGCTCCGCGACAGCATCGACCTGGACGCGCTCTGCAGCGAGCTGCGGCGGTGGTGGCCGGGACACTCGAGCCCCACATGCCACCGTCTGGCTCAGATCACCGGAAGCCGGTGGCGAGCACCTCCCACCGAGCCAGCTCGGCCAGCGCGCCGGCGCGCCGCAGCGCCGGCTCGGCCGCAGCCAGCAGCCGGGAATCTCCGCGGTCTCACCCAGCGCGACCAGCGCCT
Organism: uncultured Actinomycetes bacterium; assembly: GCA_963809205.1. Taxonomy (GTDB): domain Bacteria; phylum Actinomycetota; class Thermoleophilia; order Gaiellales; family JAICJC01; genus DATLLN01. The sequence goes on from CAWEIS010000028.1 coordinate 256,734, forward strand.
CGGCCAGGTCGACCCCTGACACCGCGGCCTCCCACTCGGCGCCGGCTGCGGCGAACCCGCCGGCACCGACCGCGCGGCCAGCGCCGCCGCGCGCGCCGGGTCGCCGCCGGCCATCGCGATCGCGGCCTCCCCGCGGTCGGCCAGCGCGGGCCGACCGCCAGCCGATGCGCGGCGGCGCGCGCGGATGACGGCGCAGTGCGCGGCCAGCTCGTCCCAGCGGCCGCCGCCCGCAGCAGCTCGCCTTCGCCTGCAGCTCGAACGCGACGCCGATGTCAGCAGCGCCGAGGGCACTGCTCCCAGGCCTCGTCCAGCCGGCCCTCGGCCGCCAGCCCCAGCGCGCGGAAGCCCAGCCGCATCGGCGTCCCCATGTGCAGAGCCGCACGCCGCTCCTCGGCGGCCGCCGCGGCTGGCCAGCACGTACTCGGCCGCCGCCCACGCCATCCGCAGGAACCCCGGCGGGCTGTCGCCGAAGCGCTCGCGGATCTGCGCGCACTGCTCGACGACCGCATCCCAGTCGCCCATCAGCATCCGCGAGATGGCCGAGGTCGAGGCCGAGCCCATCGCGTGGCCGCCCAGCGCCGCCACCCGGGCGACGCCCTCCTCGGACACCGCCGCGCGTCCGGTAGCGCCCCTGCTCCCAGTAGGCCTGGGCCGACATGTAGAAGATGTCGTCCAGGTCGATGATCGCGTGCATGCGGTCGGCGAGCCGCTGCCGCCGCTCCCACCCGCCACCATCGCCTTGACGTCGTCGCGCACCTCGTACGTGATGTAGGCGACGTCCAGCGCGAGCGACAGCAGCTCGGCGCGGTCCAGCCGCTCGGCAATGGCGACCGCCCGGCGCGCCGCAGGCGCATCGCCGGTCGATCATCGCCCGTCGTGCCGTCGGGGAACCCGAACGCCCAGCCGCCCTCGGCCATCAGCAGGTCCACCAGCGCGTCGAGTCCTCGTCGCCGGCCGCGGCGCAGGCCGAGCTCGAGGTATCGCCGCACCTCCTCGGCGTCGGGCGTGTTCGGCATCAGCCCGGCGCCCGCGTCGCCAGCAGCGCCAGCCGGCCGCAGACGGCCGCCAGCGGCGCGGCCGGCCGCGGGGTCGGACTCGAGCAGCTCGGCGCCTCCCGCCAGGCCACGAAGGCGTCGTCGCCGTCGGCCCGCTGGTAGTGCGCCTCGCCGGTGACCGCCAGCGCGGCGGCGCGGTCGGCCGGCGTCTGCGCCAGCTCGGCGGCGCGGGCGGCGAAGATCAGCGCCTGGTCGAGCGCGAGCCGGCCCAGGTCGCGGCGCGCGGCGTCCAGCGCATAGCTGCGCGCCCGCTCGCGGTGGCCCGCCAGGTCGTAGTGGTGGGCGAGCAGCTCGGCGACCTCCAGCCGCCGCTCGCCGAGATCCGCTCGATCCAGTCGGCCACGCAGCGCGTGCGCGTGCGGCCGGTCGCGCCGGGGCAGGCTCTCGTAGGCGACGTCGCGGGTGAGGATGTGCTTGAAGATCAGCTCGCGCTCGCCGGCCATCGACGACGTCAGCCGGGTCAGCACCAGGTCGCGCTGCTCGAGCCCGTCCAGCAGCTGCTCGACGCGCTCGGCCTCGCCGTTCAGCAGCCCTGCCACCGCGCCCGGCCAGAACACCCGCCCGACCACCGCGGCCGACTGCACGACCCGCTTCTCGGTCGGCCGGCAGCAGGTCGATGCGCGCGGCGAGCACGCCCTGCACGGTGTCGGGGATGTCGACGTCGTCGATGCCGGCGACGGCCCGCCAGCGGCCGTCCTCGTGCGAGATCAGCCGCTCGTCGATCAGCCGGCGGACGATCTCCTCGAGGAAGAACGGGTTGCCCTCGGCGCGCTCGAGGATCCGCGCGCGCAGCGCCGTCGGCCAGGTCGTCGATGTCGAGCAGCAGCCGCACGAGCTGCTCGGCCTCGGCCGCGCCCAGCGGGTCGAGCGCCAGGCTGGACGCGCTGCGCCGGCCGCCGCCCCAGCCCGGCCGGCGCGCCGTCAGCTCGGGCCGGCTGGGCACACGAACAGCACGGGCGCCGGGAGCCGGTCGGCCAGCTCCTCCAGCAGGTCGAGCATCGCGGCGTCGGCCCAGTGGATGTCCTCGACCACGACGACCAGCGGGCCGTCCGCCGCCATGCGCGCGAAGAAGCGCGCGCCAGGCCCGGTGGATCTCGGCGATCACCGCCCGCGGCGGCAGGTCGCGCAGCGGCGAGTCGGGAGTCGTCCAGGCCGATGGTGTGCGCGATCGCCGGCGCGGCATCGCCCAGCACGCCGCGACGCTTGGCCAGCGCCGTCGCCGGCGTCGTCGGTCGTGTCGAGCACGCCGAGCTCGGCCTTGGCGATCTCGGCCAGCGGCCAGAAGGTGATGCCGTCGCCGTAGGGCAGGCAGCGGCCGCGGACGACGCGCGCGTCGGCGGTGGCCGTGAACTCGGCCACCAGCCGGCTCTTGCCGACGCCCGGGTCGCCGTAGATCGTGACCAGGTGGCCGCGGCCCTCCTCGGCGACCCGGCGCAGCAGGCTGCCCAGCAGCTCGAGCTCGCTGTCGCGGCCGACCATCGGCGCGCGCAGGCCGGGGATGCCGCGGTGCGGCTCGTCGCGCTCGCCGACCAGCAGGAAGGCGGCCACCGGCTCGGCCTTGCCGCGCACGTCGAGCGCGCGGTCGAACGGCGTCAGCGCGAACCCGCGCGCCGCGGCGGCGGTGCGCTCGCCGACCAGCACCGGCCCCGGGCTCGGCCAGCTGCTGCAGCCGGGCGGCCAGGTTGACGGGGTCGCCGGTGGCCATCGCCTCGCCCGGCCGGGGCGAGGTGGTGGCCATCACCTGGCCGGTGTTGACGCCGATCCGGATGGCCAGCTCGACGCCGTGCTCGGCGGCGAGCTCGCGGTTCAGCTCCGGCAGCCGGCGCTGCATCCGCAGCGCGGCGCGCAGCGCGCGCTCGGGATCGTCCTCGTGAGCCACGGGCACGCCGAACGCGGCCATCACCGCGTCGCCGATGAACTTCTCGACCGTGCCGCCCTCGGCCTCGATCTCGGCGCGCATGGCGGCGAAGAAGCGGCTCATCACGTCCTTCAGCGCCTCGGCGTCGAGCCGCTCGCCGAGCTGCGTCGAGCCGGCGACGTCGGCGAACAGCACGGTCACCAGCTTGCGCTCCTCGGACGTCGCCGGCGGAGGCGACAGCGGCGCGCCGCACTCCAGGCAGAACTTCGCCTGGTCGGGGTTCTCGGTGCCGCAGCGCGCGCAGACCGTCATCGGACCAGTCTATTCAGACGGCATCCGGCTGCGCCGGTCGCCTGCGCCCCGGCCCGCGGCCGGGCCTCCCGCGCAGCCGGGCGGTCGGCGAATGCAGCTTGCCGGCCAGCCGCTGGAACGATCCGTCGACGGCCAGCAGCTCACGCTCCGACCCGGCCTGCACGATGTTGCCTCGCTCGACGACGAGGATCGTGTCGGCGCGGCGGACGGTCGCCAGCCGGTGGGCGATGATGATCGAGCTGCGCCCGTGCAGCAGCGTGTCGAGGGCGCGCTCGATCAGCGCCTCGGTCGGCCGGTCGATGTTCGAGGTCGCCTCGTCGAGGATCAGGATGCGCGGGTCGGCGAGCAGCGCGCGGGCGATCGAGATCAGCTGGCGCTCGCCGGCCGAGAGGCCGGCCCCGCCTTCGCGGACGGGATGCTCGAGCCCGCCGACCAGCCGGGCGACCAGCTTGTCGACGCCGATCGCCGCCGCCGTGCGGCGCACGTCCTCGTCGCTCGCCTCGGGCCGGCCGAACCGGATGTTGTCGGCGATCGTGCCCGAGAACAGGAACGGATCCTGCAGCACCACGCCCAGCTGGCGCCGGTAGCTGCGCAGCTGCACCTCGCGGAGGTCGACGCCGTCGACCCGCACCGTGCCCTCGCGGGGGTCGTAGAACCGGGCGATCAGCTTTGCCAGCGTCGACTTGCCGCCACCGGTCTGCCCGACCAGGGCGATGCAGCCGCCGGCCGGCACGTGCAGGTCGATGCCGTGCAGCACCTCGGTCGGGCCATACGAGAAGCGGACGCCGTCCAGGTCGATCCGGCCCTCGATGCGGGCGATCGGCTTCGCGCCCGGTCGATCGCCGATCTCGGGCTCCGCGTCAAGCACCGTGCTGATCTTGACCATCGCCGCGCCGGCGGCCTGCACCTGGCCGTAGACGTCCGAGAGCTCCTGCAGCGGCTGGAACACGAGCTGCAGGAGGTAGACGGCCGTGATCAGCGTGCCGATCGTCAGCGTCCCGTCGGCCAGGAACTGCGCACCGACGACCAGCACCGCGCAGGTCGACACGGCGCCGAGCAGCTCGATCGTCGGGAAGAACACCGAGAACAGCTTCTGGGCGTAGACGTTCGCCCTGCGGTTCTCGCCGTTCAGCTCGTCGAACTGGCCCTGGAACGCGCGCTCGCGGTTGAACGCCTGCACGATCTGCATGCCTGCGACCGACTCGGCGACGTGCGCGGTCACGCCGGCGATCCGGTTGCGCACCTCCAGCTGGGCGACCGCCGAGGTCTTCTGGAACCAGCGGGTGGCGATCATCGTCGGCGGCAGGATCACCATCGCGACCAGGGCCAGCCGCCAGTCGACGACGAACAGCACGATCAGCGTGGTCGGCAGCAGCACGACGTTCGACACCAGCGTCGGCAGGCCCTGGGACAGGGCGTCCGAGATGGCGTCGACGTCGCTGGTCAGGCGGGCGATGATCCACCCCGCGCGCTGCTCCGAGAAGTAGCGCAGCGAGAGCGCCGTCAGGTGGTCGAACAGGTCGCGGCGCAGGCCGAGCACGATCCCCTGGCCGATGCTCGCCAGCCCGCGGATCAGCGCCACCTGGCACAGCCAGCCCAGCGCGTTGATCACGATGTAGATGGCGACGACGATCGACAGCGTCCGCTCGTCGTGCTTGGCGATGCCGTCGTCGATCGCCTCGCGCACCAGCAGCCAGCCGCCGGACTGCGCCGCGGCGCTGCCGGTCGCCACCAGGATCATGGCGGTCACGAGCACCCAGCGGCCCTGCAGGTAGCACCCGAGCCTGGTCATGCCCGTCCGCTCAGACACCGATCAGCTCCTCGCCGAACAGCGCGGCGAAGTCGCCGTCGCCGACCAGCAGCTCGCCGGGCAGGCCGTCCTCGGCGATCTTGCCGTCCCGCAGCACGACGGCGCGGTCGGCCAGCTCGAGGGTCGACAGCCGCTGCGTCGCGAGCAGCACGGTGCGTCCCTCCAGCACCGGCCGCAGCCCGTCGACCAGCTCGTGCTCGGTGTGCGTGTCCACGGCCGACAACGGGTCGTCCATGACGATCACGCGCGTGCCGGCAATCAGCGCGCGGGCCAGGGCGACGCGCTGGCGCTGGCCGCCCGACAGGTTCACGCCGCGCTCGCCGATCAGCGTCTCGTAGCCGTCCGGCAGCTCGTCGGCGAACTCGCTGACGCCGGCCGCGCGGCACATCGCCTCCACCTCGTCCCACGGCGCATCGGGGCGGCCGGCGGTGACGTTCTCGCGCAGGGTGATCGAGAACAGGATCGGCCGCTGGGTGATGACGGCGACCGCGTTGCGCAGGGTGGCAAGCCTCAGGTCGCGGACGTCGACGCCGCCGAGCAGCAGCCGCCCCTCGGTCGGGTCGTAGAGGCGCGGCGCCAGGTTGAGCAGCGTGCTCTTGCCCGAGCCCGTCGGGCCGCAGACCGCGAGGATCTCGCCGGCGGGCACGTCGAGGTCGATGCCCCGCAGCACCGGCTCCTCGCCCACGTAGGCGAAGTGGACGTTCTGGAACTGCAGCCCCAGGCCGCCCTCGGGCAGCTCGGCCGGCTCGTCCGGCTCCGGCAGGTACGAGACCTCCTCCAGCCAGGCGAACGAGCGCCCGGCCGAGGCGATCGCGCGCTGCGCCAGGTTGAGGATCCAGCCCAGCGCCTCCAGCGGCCACGCCAGCTGCAGCAGGATGGTGTTGAAGAGGACGAACTGGCCGATCGTCAGGTCGCCGTTGATCACGTCGCGACCGCCGAAGAAGACCACGGCCGCGATCGAGATCGTGGGCAGGAAGAACAGCGCGGGCAGGTGCTGCGACTCGACGCCGGCCTGGTGGATCACCGTGTCGCGCACGGCCTGCGCCTTGCCGCCGAAGCGCCTGCGCACATCGTCCTCACGGCCGAACGCCTGCACCATCTCGATGCCCACCACGGCCTCGTCCGCCGCCTCGGTGACGTCGCCCTTGCGCGCCTGCACCTGCCGCGAGATCGGCATCACCAGGTGGGCGAAGCGCCAGGCGACGAACGCGATCAGCGGTGTTGCCACGCCGGTGTACAGGGTCAGCCGCGGGTTGATCGACGCCAGCACGATGGCGCCGCCGACGATCATCATGGCGCTCTGCACGCCCTGCACGACGCCCCAGCCGATGAAGTAGCGGATCGGGAACAGGTCGTTGGTCGCGCGCGAGACGACCTGGCCGGTCGGGTGCCGGTCGAAGAACGCGCGCGGAAACCGCAGGTAGCCCGCGAACAGCATCTCGCGCAGCTGCGCCTCGATCCGCACGCCGATCCGGGCGGTCGCGTAGCGGCGGGTGAAGTTGATCCAGAAGCGGATCACCGCCAGCACCATGATCGCGATCACGTACGGCCAGACGTCGCTCGGGTTGCCCGGGACGATGGCGTTGTCGATCGCCCGCTGGATCAGGATCGGGATGCCCAGCGACAGGCCGACGTAGACGAACGCGCAGAACAGCGCCAGCAGGACCAGGGTCCGCTGCCCCCACCAGAGGGGCGTCAGCCGGCGCGCAGTCGGCCAGGGGGGATAGTCCGGGGGATCGACCTGAATCATGGCGAAGACGCAGCCGGGCCGGCGAGTGACGTCGACCAGATGCGACTACCAGCTCTCCCCCGGCGCACCATGCAGAGTAGCCGCACGCCCGCGTGTAACAACGGGGTCAGACCCCGTTGTTACACGACGTCCAGCGGCGGGTCGCGGCGGGGCACCGGCGTGGCGTTGATCACCGACGTCGTCGTCTCGCCGTAGAGCAGGAAGCGGTCGAGCAGCCCGGCGAGCTCCTCGATCGAGCGCAGCAAGACCGTCATCGTCGCGCTGCATCGCGAGCGCCAGGCCCCAGGCGATGACTAGGATCGGCGCATGTCCGACCACCCGGCGACGGCGATCGACCAGGCCGCCCGCAGGCAGCTCGCGGTCGACCTGTTCAACCACGTCTGGACGCTGCTCGACACCGACCCGCGCACGCCCGCGCAGGACGTCGAGATGATCCACGCCGCCCACGCCTCCCGGCATCACTGGGGCGAGGTCGGGACGCCGGTCAACGTCGCCCGCGGCGAGTGGCAGATCTCGCGCGTCTACGCGACCCTCGGCCGCGGCGAGCCGGCCCTCTTCCACGCGCAGCGGTGCCTCGACGCTCTGCACCGAGCACGACATCGGCGACTTCGACCTGGCGTACGCGCACGAGGCGATGGCCCGGGCGTATCGGGTGCTGGGCGACGGGGAGCGCACGGCGGCGCACGCGGCGGCCGCGGCGGAGGCCGGCGAGGCGATCGCCGAGGAGGACGACCGGAAGCTGTTCGCGGGAGACCTCGCCGACCTGCGATAGCCGGGGTACCGCGACCGCCGCGGCCCGTAGGCTCGGCCATGTGACGCGTGGGCAGGCATACGTGATGGTCGCCGTGGCCACCACGCTCTGGGGGTTGAACGGCGTCATCTCGAAGGTCGTGCTGACGCACGGCATCAGCCCTGCCGAGCTGACCGAGTGCCGGATGCTCGGCGCGTTCGCGGGGCTGGCTGCGGTGCTGCTCGCGACCCAGCCGCACACGCTGCGCGTCGCCCGGCGCGAGTGGCCGGAGCTGATCGCGCTGGGGTTGATCGGTCTGGTCGGAGTGCAGCTGCTGTATCTGGTGGCGCTGCGCACGCTGCCAGTCGGCATCAGCGTGCTGATCGAGTACCTGGCCCCCGTGCTGGTCGCCCTCTACGCCTGGCTATGGCTGGGCAAGCACGTCGGCCGGAGCCTGTGGGCCGCCATCGGGCTGGTCGTCCTCGGCCTCGCGCTGATGGTCAACGTGCTGTCCGGCGGCGGTGGGCTGGACGCAGGCGGCGTGGCGGCCGCGCTTCTCTGCGCCTGCGCGTACGCCTTCTACATCATCGTCACCGAGCGGGGCATCCCGCGTCGCCCGGCGGTGGCCACGATCTGCATCGGCTTCGGCGTGGGCAGCGTGTTCTGGGTGTTCGCCGCGCCGTGGTGGAACTTCCCGTGGGACCGGATGCCCGACGCCGTCAGCCTGGACGGCCGGCTCGCAGCCTGGCACCTGCCGCTGGGGCTGCTGATCGCCTGCGTCGTCGTGCTGGGCACCCTGGTGCCGTTCGCCCTGCTGGTGTCGGCGCTGCACGCGCTGCCGGCCGCCCGCGTGACCCTGCTCTCGACCTGGGAGCCGGTCGCCGGCGGCCTGATCGCCTGGGTCTGGCTGGGCCAGTCGCTGACCGCCTCGCAGCTGGCGGGCGCCGGACTGGTGCTCGCCGGCATCCTGGTCGCCGAGGGCCTGGTCGGCGGCGAGCCGCACGCGTAACCGGTCATCTGCCGCGGTTCTTACGAAAACTTTGCGAAAGCCGGAGTGTGCACAGCCGATGTAGCGACTATGCGAACTCGGATCCTTGCAGCGGCGATGATGGTCCTCCTGGTCGTCCTGGCCATCGCCCCCGCCGCCAACGCGTCCGGCGTCCAGGCCTACCGGTGGCAGCTGATCTTCGCGATCAACAAGACCCGCCACGCGCACGGCCTCGCACCCGTCTGCCACGCGCCCGGGCTCGACAAGACCGCCCAGTCGCACTCGGCCGACATGGTCGCGCGCCACTACTTCGCGCACACCAGCCCCTCCGGCTCGACGCTGTTCGACCGGATCAGCCGCTCCGGGTTCACCCGATACGGCGCCTGGTGGGCCGGCGAGACGCTGGCCTGGGGATCCGGGTCGTATGCGCAGGCACAGCACGTGATCGGCATGTGGCTGGCCAGCCCGACGCACCGCGCGGTGCTGCTCTCTTCGCGCTTCACGTGGGTCGGAGTGGGCCGGGCCGCTGGATCGTTCGAGGGCAAGTCCTCGGCGGCCGTCTGGACGGCCGACTGGGGCCACCGCTAGCCGCCCAGCCAGTACGATCCCCGGCATGGCCCCGACCAAGGTCCTGCTGGCCTCTCCCCGTGGCTACTGCGCCGGTGTCGATCGGGCGGTCGACACCGTCGAGCGCGCGCTCGACCACTTCGGCGCGCCGGTGTACGTGCGCAAGGAGATCGTGCACAACGGCCACGTCGTCCGCGATCTGTCCGACCGCGGCGCGGTGTTCGTCGACAGCGAGCTCGATGTGCCCGCGCGGCGGCGTCGTCGTCCTCTCCGCCCACGGGGTCGCGCCCGACGTCTACCGCAACTGCAGCGCCCGCGGCCTGCGGATGATCGACGCCACCTGCCCGCTGGTGACGAAGGTGCACACGGAGGCCAGGCGGTTCGCCGCCGACGGCTACACCATCGTCCTGGTCGGCCACGAGGGCCACGAGGAGGTCGTCGGCACCATGGGCGAGGCGCCGGCCTCGATCCAGCTGATCGGGTCGGTCGCCGAGATCGACGGCCTGGAGATCGCCGATCCCGAGCGCGTCGCTTACATCACGCAGACCACGCTGTCGGTCGACGAGACGGTGGAGATCATCGGCGCGCTGCGCGAGCGGTACCCGGCGATCGTCGGGCCGAAGAAGGACGACATCTGCTACGCCACCCAGAACCGGCAGAACGCGGTCAAGCAGCTGGCGCGCGAGGTCGATCTGGTGCTGGTGATCGGCTCGCGGAACTCGTCGAACTCGAACCGGCTGGTCGACGTGACGCGCGAGATGGGCGTGCGCGTCCTACCTGATCGACGACGAGACCGACATCGACGCCGCCTGGCTGGAGGGCGTCGCGGACGGTGGGCGTCACCTCGGGCGCCTCGGCCCCCGAGTGGCTGGTCGAGCGCGTCGTCTCGTACTTCCGGTCGCTCGGCGTCGAGAACGTCGAGTCGCACGAGCTGGTGGACGAGAACGTCCACTTCTCGCTGCCCGTCGAGCTGCGACGGGCCTCCTCCGTCAGCCCGTAGCCCGCGCCGGGAGGGTGAACCGGACGGTCGTCCCGATCCCCGGGTCGGACTCGATGTCGAAGCTGCCGCCGGCCAGGCGCACGCGCTCGGCCGCGCTGTCCAGGCCGAGGTGCAGGCGCGTCACGCTGCGATCGAGCGCGCGGCCGACGTCGAACCCGATCCCGTCGTCCACCACCTCGGCCACCACCGCGCCGTTCTGGTCGGCCAGCGCGACGCGTAGGCTGGCGGCCCGCGAGTGCTTGCGCGCGTTCCCGACCAGCTCCTGCACCGTCCGGTAGCAGAGCGACTCGACATCGCCCGAGTGGCGCGAGACGCTGGCCTCCAGCCGCGTGCGGATCGGCGTCGTCCGCTGGGTCTCCTCGAGCAGCTCCGCCACCGCCGCGACCAGACCGCGCTGCTGGAGCAGCGGCGGGCGCAGCTCGAAGGTCAGCCGGCGCGTCCGCTCGACCGCCTCGGCGAGGGTCGTCGCGCAGGGTGCCGGCCGCCTCGGCCGCCGCCGTCTCGTCGCCCCGCCGGTGCGCCGCGATCTGGCGGTCGAGGGCGAACAGGGCGGCCGTCATCACCTGGATCGTGTCGTCATGCAGCTCGGTCGCGATCCGCGCCCGCTCCGCGTCGGCCGAGCGCAGCAGCTCGCCGAGCACACGCTGGCGCTGCGCCTCGCTGGCCGCCAGCGCCGCCTGGGCGCGGTCACGCTCGACGGCGGTGGCCAGGATGTTGGCGGTCGCCTGCAGGTAGTCGACCTCGTCCTCGGTGAACGCGCGCACCTCGGTGCTGTACACGGCGAGCACGCCGTAGGGCGCCGGCGTGCCGGCGATCTTGACGCAGATCAGGCTGCGCATCCCCACCCGCCGCGCCTCGTCGAGCACCCGGAACCGGGTCTCCTGCTCCAGGTCGCCGCTGATCAGCGGCGCCTCGGTCATCAGGGTGTAGCCCGCCGCGGTGGCATCCCCGGCCGGGCGGCGGGCGCCGACGGCGCCCCGCCATCGGGCCGGTGCCGGCGACGATCTCGACGTCGCGGCCGTCGGCCGTCAGCTCGAGCACGGCCGCCGCCCAGACGCCGAGGGTCTCGGCCGCCGCCTCGGTCGCCTCGCGCACCAGGCGGGCGCGGTCGACGCCCGAGAGGGCGCGCAGCCCCAGCTCGGCGAGCACGCGCTGCTGCCCGGCCCGCCGCTCGGCGGCCTGCTCGGCGCGGTGGCGGTCGGTGACGTCGTAGATCACGCCCTGGATCAGCCCGGCCACGGCCGCGGGCTCCGTCATCCGCCGGCCCTGGTCGTGCATCCAGCGCACGCTGCCGTCGCGGCGGACGACGCGGTACTCGAGGTCGAAGTTGTCCCCGCCGGTGAGCATCGCCCGGTAGCGGCGGTCGACGTCGTCGCGGTCGTCGGGGTGGACGCGGTCGAGCCAGGCGGCGTAGCTGCCCACCCACTCCTCGACCGCGACCTCGAGGATCTCCTCGACCTGCGGGCTGACGTAGATGCCGATGCCGTCGGCGCTGTCCAGATAGGTGACCAGCGGCACCTGCTCGACCAGGTTGCGATAGCGGGCCTCGGCGGCACGCAGCGCCTCGCCGGACTGCTCGATCTCGGTGACGTCGACGGTTACGCCGTGCCAGCCGAGCAGGCGGCCGTCGTCGCCGCGCACCTCGGTCTCGATGTCGCGCGCCCAGATCACCCGGCCGTCCACGGTCATCATCCGGTAGGAGACGTCGTGCGGGCGGCCCTCGGCGATCGCGGCGTGGTAGCCGGCGACGACCTCGTCGCGGTCGTCGGGGTGGAGCGCGGCCTGCCACGTCCCGTGCGGGTCGGCGTCCCACTGCTCGGCGGAGTGGCCGGTCAGCGTGACGCCCTGCTCGGGGCTGACCAGCGTCGACACCGCGCCGTCGACCGTGCGGAAGTACGTCAGGGCCGGCACCTGCTCGGCGAGCAGGCGGTACCGGGTCTCGGACGCCTGCAGCCGCTCGGCGTTCTCGATCAGATCGGTGATGTCGAAGACGATGCCCAGCCAGACGGTGCCCTGGCCCTGGCCGAGCTCGATCGGCACGGCGGTGTCGCGCACCCACAGCGTGCGCCCGTCGCCGCCGATGAACCGGTACTCGGACGACCACGCGGAGCGCGTGTCGCGCGACGCGGTGCCAGGCCGCCTCCAGCCGGTCGCGATCCTCCGGGTAGAGGCTGTTGCGCCACAGCTCGTACGCCCCGGCGGCCCACTCCTCGGGCGTGTAGCCGAGGCCGTTCAGGGCGGGCGTGTTGTGCATCGTCATCACGTCGTCCTCGCCGATGTCGTAGACGATCGCCGGCAGCTGCTGGGCGAGCGTGCGGTAGCGCGCCTCCGAGCGCTCCAGCGCCTCGCGGGTCGAGATCATGCTGGTGACGTCGACGATCAGCCCTTGCCAGCGCAGCTGCGCCCGTCGGCGTCGAACACCGGCAGCGCCGTGTCGCGCACCCAGATCACCTCGCCGTCCGCGCGGCGCATCCGGTACTCGATCGAGTACGGCGGGTCGGGTGACTGGTCCTCGACCCAGCTCATCACCCGCGCGAAGTCGTCGGGGTGGATCGTCCGCTCCCAGAACGTCTTCGGATCGGCCGCCCACTCCTCCGGCGAATGGCCGAGCAGGTGGCGGATGCCGTCGGGGTTGGGGATGCTGGAGCGTCCATCGGGTTCGTGACGTAGACGATCGCCGGGAGCTGCTGCGCCAGCGTGCGGTAACGCAGCTCGGAGCTGCGCAGCGCATCGGCCGTGCGGCTGTGGTCGATGACCACGGTGGCGAGCCGGCCGAGATCGACCAGCACGGCCAGGTCGGCCTCGCCGATCTCCCGGTCGCGGTCGCGGAAGAACACCTCGAGCTCGTGGTAGCCGCCCTCGCGGCAGGGCAGGTGCACGTAGGCCTCGCGGGCAACCCGATCCGCCGAGGTAGCTGAGCGTCTTCTCGTCGCAGGCGGGGTCGGCGGCGTCGCCGACCTTGGGCTCGAGCGGCGGGAACGCGTCGGTGCCCAGCTCGACGCCGTCGTCGACGTAGATCGAGATCGGCTGCGACAGCCCGACCGTCGCCACCTCCGGCGAGTCGAGCGTGCCCGTCCAGGCCAGGTTGGTGACGACGCCGCGCTCCGGCTCCCACTCGGAGTACAGCGCGTGATCCGCGCCGAGCAGCACACGGATGTGCTCGAGGAGCGCGGTCAGCAGGTCCGGCGTGGCCGTCTCGGAGGCCAAACCGGTGATTATCGTCCCCGGGCCTGCCAGATCGTGAGCAGCGCGGCCTCGCGCTGGAGGCTCATCGGGAATCCCCAGCGGCCGGTCTCCGGCGCGGCGCGGTGCCACGCCAGCGTGTCGGCCACGGTCTCCGCCAGCGGGCGGTGGGTGAGGCCGGCAGCCATCGCCGGGGCAGGGTCGGTGCAGTCGAGCCAGTGCTCGGCGGGGTCGGGGCCGAGCCACATCGGCAGGTCGCTCCACGGCTCGACGCCCTGATCGATCAGGAACTCGCCGTCGACCCAGTGCAGCGACGGCGAGCTGCCGGCCACCTCGGCGCAGGTCTCGATCGTCGAGCCGAGCGTTGCCGGCGTCGCCGGACCGACGCCGTTCAGGACGCCGGTCGTCTCGTTCTCGAGCAGCGTGACCATCCAGCCGGCCAGGTCGCGGACGTCGATCACCTGGCAGGGCTGGTCGCGCGGCTCCGGGCAGACCACGTCGCCGCCGTCGGCCATCCGCACGCGGCCAGTAGGTGAAGCGGTCGGTCGGGTCGTCGGGGCCGACGATCAGGCCCGGACGGACGACCATGGTACGGCCGGGCAGCGCGCGCTCGACCGCCTGCTCGCACAGTGCCTTCAGCGGGCCGTAGGTCTCGCCGTCGATCTCCTCGACCGTCGGGTCGTCGATCGTCGCCACCGGGGTCTGCTCGTTGACCGCCGTCAGGCCCGTGCCGTCGTACACCGAGACGCTCGAGACGAACAGGTAGCGGTTCACCGAGTCCTTGAGCAGCTCGGCCGACGCCGCGACGATGCGCGGCAGGTATCCGCTGGTGTCGACCACCGCGTCGAACTCGCGGCCGCGCAGCGCGTCGAGGCCGCCGTCGCGGTCGCCGACCAGCTTCTCGATGGCCGGGAAGCGCTCGGGGTGCGTCTGCCCGCGGTTGAACAGCGTGACCTCGTGCCCCCGGCCGAGCGCAGACTCCACCACATGCTTGCCGAGGAACACCGTCCCCCCGAGGACCAGCAATCGCATCGGCGCACTGTAACAACGGGGTCAGACCCCTTTGTTACACCGCCGCTAGCCGAACAAAGCGGTGGTCACAGCGAACGGTGAAAAAACGGGGTCTGACCCCGTTTTTTCGGGAGGCGTCCGCGCCGGCGGCCGTCAGGCGCGGGCGATGGCGAGCTCGGCGCCGGGCTCGACGGCCACGGCCAGGGTCTCGCTGGCGATCCAGTCGCCGTGCGCAGCGAAGGCCTCGGCCAGGCCGTCGTCGCGGGGATAGGTCAGCCGGATGCGGTCGGTGACCTCGAGGCCGGCGTCCTTGCGCATCAGGTTGATGCGGCGGATGACGTCGCGGGCAGACCCCTCGAGCGCCAGCTCGGGCGTGATCTCGGTATCGAGCGCGACGACGTACCCGTGATCGTCGAGCACGGAGAAGCCCTCGCGGGCCTTCGTCCGCAGCTCGTACTCGCCGGGCTCGAGCACCCAATCGCCGACCTCGACGCGGTCGCCGGCGATGCGGAACTCGCCCTCCCGCAGCAGGCCCTGGATCATCCCCAGGTCGCGGCCGTACTTCGGGCCGAGCACCTTGAGCAGCGGCATCACCGACGCCTCGGCGAACTCCTCAGCCGACGTCGCGGCGCGCACCTCCTTGACCGACAGCTCGGCCGCGATCAGCCCGGCGTGGCGCTCGATCCTCGCGCGCTTCTCCGGATCGTCCGTCGCGACTGCGAGCGTCGCCAGCGGCTGGCGCAGGTTGACCGACGCCGCGTCCCGGGCGCGGCGGCCCAGCTCGACGACGGTGCGAACGCTGTCCATCTCGGCGACCAGCGCGTCGTTCGCCAGCATCGGGTGCACGGCCGGGTAGCCCGAGTGATGCACGCAGTCCGGCGCCTCGTCGCACACGCCGCGCACCAGGTTCTGCCACAGCTCGTCGGCCAGGAACGGCATCACCGGCGCCACGGAACGACTCAGCTGCACCAGTGCGTACCACAGCGTGTCGTACGCCGCGCGCTTGCCGGCGTCGTCCGCGTTCTTCCAGAAGCGCCCGCGGGAGAGCCGGACGTACCACGTCGACTGATCGTCGATCTGCGACTCGACCGCGCGCACCAGCCGCGGCGAGTCGTACGCGTCGAGCGCTGCGCGGCACTCCTCCACCATCTGCTGCGTCCGCGCCAGCAGCCAGCGGTCGAGCGGCTGCAGCGCGTCGCCCTCGGGCCCCGACGCGAGCATCCCGTACGACGGCCGGTAGTCGTCGATCCGCGCGTAGGTGACGAAGAACGCATAGCTGTTCCACAGCGTCAGCAGCCGTCGCTTGACCTGATCGGCCGGCCCGTAGCCGAAGCTCAGGTTCTGTCCCGGCGTCTGGTTCGCGTACATCCAGCGCATGACGTCGGCGCCCATCGACTCCACCGCGTCGTCGAACCAGATCGCGTTGCCCCAGGACTTGTGCATCGGACGGCCGGTCTCGTCGTTCACCTTCTCGTGGGACAACACGCGCCTGTACGGCGTGTCGCCTGTGATGGCGACGCTCATGAAGAGCATCGAGTAGAACCACAGCCGGATCTGCTCGCGCATCTCGGTCACCCAGTCCGCCGGGAACCAGCGTTCCCAGTCCTCGTGCGTCGGCAGGTCGGCGATCGTCAGACCCTCACCGGCGCCGGCGGCGTACCCGTGCTCCACGAACGTGTCGTTCCCCCAACCCAGCGTCGAGAACGGGATGATCCCCGCGTCCAGCCAGCAGTCGCCGACGTCGGGCAACCGGTGAGCGTCGGCGCCGCACTCGGCGCAGCCGATCTCGACCTCGTCGATCCACGGGCGGTGCAGCTCCTGGACCGCATCGAGGCCGCGCAGCGCGCGCTCGGCCAGCTCCTCGCGCGAGCCGATCACGGTCATGTGGCCGTCCGGGCAGAAGTAGAACGGTAGGGGCAGTCCCCAGTAGCGCTTGCGGCTGATGCACCAGTCGCCCATGTTGCGCAGCCAGTCCTCCATCCGCTTGCCGTACTGCGCCGGCGTCCACTCGACCCGCCGGGCGGCATCGATCATCGGCTGGCGCAGCTGGTCGCAGCGGATGAACCACTCGTCGACCAGCCGGTAGATCAGCTCCGTGCCGCAGCGCCAGCACACGGGATACCGGTGGGTGATCTCGCCGGCATCGACCAGCCGGCCGCGCTGCCCGAGGTCCTCGAGGATCTGCTGCGCCGCGTCGGCGGTGTGGCGGCCGTGCAACCAGCCGAATCCGTCGTAGAACGCGCCCGACTCGTCGACCGGCACGATCGTCGCGAGCCCTTCGCGGCGGCCCAGCTCGAAGTCCTCGGCGCCGCAGCCCGGCGCGATGTGGACGATGCCCGTGCCCTCGTCCATCGAGACCTCATCCCAGGCGACGATCCGGTGCTCGACGCCCTCCTGTGCGGCGAGGTCGTCGAACGGCCCGGCGTACGCCAGCCCGACCAGCTCGGAGCCCTTGACCGTGCCCACCACCTTGCCCTTGAGCGGCACGTGGTCGAGCCGGCTTCGGGCCACGTAGGCGATCCCGGCGCCGGTCTGCACCCGCGCGTAGTCCGCGTCGGGGAGCACCGCCGCCGCGACGTTCGCGGGCAGCGTCCAGGGCGTCGTCGTCCACACGACCAGCTCCTCGTGCTCGCGGCCGACCAGCGGAAACCGCACGAACAGCGAGGGGTGGGTGATCTCCTTGTAGGAATCGATCAGCTCGTGCTGGGAGAGCGACGTGCCGCAGCGCGGGCACCAGGGCATCGACCGGTGGCCCTTGTACAGCCAGTCGCGCTCCTGGCAGGTCTTCAGGAAGCCCCAGATGTACGAGATGTTCGTGTCGGTCATCGTGAAGTAGCTGCGCTCCCAGTCCATCCACTGACCGAGGCGGATCGACTGGTCGGTCTGCACCTGCGCGTACTGCGCAACCCGATCGCGGCACGCGCGGGCGAAGCGGTCGAGGCCGTACTCCTCGATCTCCCGCTTGGAGTTGAGCCCCAGCGCCTTCTCGACCTCGACCTCGACCCACAGGCCCTGGCAGTCGAAGCCGTTCTGGTAGCGCTGATCCTCGCCCAGCATCGCGTGGTAGCGCTGCCAGACGTCCTTCAGCGTGCGGCCCCAGGCGTGGTGCACGCCCATCGGGTTGTTCGCCGTGATCGGGCCGTCGAAGAACGAGAACCGCTGCTCGGCGCCGCGGTTGGCGTCCCTCAGGCGCTCGAAGCTGCGCTCGGCCTTCCACCGCTCGAGCGTGCGCTGCTCGAGCGCGACGTGGTCGGGCTGCTTGTTGACGGGGCTGAATCCGGGCACGCCGCGGATTCTACGCGGCGCCCGGCGGGGCTAGTCCAGCTCGTGACGGTGGCAGTAGTCGTCGAACGCGGCGTACTTGGCGAGGTAGGAGCCGAGCTCGGCGAATCCGAACTCGAACCATTCGGCGAGCCAGCGCTCGTCGATCTCGACATGCTTTTCCTGCAGCTCGTCCATCTTGATGATCTCCTCCGGGCGGGGTCTCCCCGGAAATGAAGCCTTTGCCCTCGAGCTCGTACCCTGAGCTACAAGGGTTTCCGATGGTTCAGTAATCGGCCGCAGGTGGCCCGTGCTTTACGACTTCTGTGACGATTGCAGCTGCTCGATCGCCTGACGCCCGTTGAGAAAGGCGATCTCGGCCATCGGCAGGTCGTCCAGCGGGAACCAGCCGATCTCGCTGACATCGTCGGCGGGAGCCTCGGCGCCTCCCACGACCGAGGCCGTGAAGTACACGTTCAGCGTCGCCACGCCGCCGTCGCCGTAGGTGTCCAGGAAGAAGCCGAGCAGCCGCTCGATCCGGATGTCGAGGCCGGTCTCCTCGCGCAGCTCGCGGACGGCGGTGTCCGCGGGCAGCTCGAGCGGCTCGACGAATCCGCCGGGCAGATCCCACATCCCCTCCTGCGGCGGCCGGGCGCGGCGCGTCAGCATCAGCCGGCCGTCGCGGAGCACCAGAGCGCTGGCCGTCGGCGCGGGATTGTCGTAGATGACCAGGCCACACGCCGGGCAGTGCAGCTCGGCGCGGTGGACGAGCGGTGCTCCGCAGCGCGGGCAGTGAACCCAGTCATCCCGGTGCGCCATGCCGGGCGATCACCTCCCCGGAGAGCTCCGTCCATCCACCCTCGGCGAGCATCCAGCCGGAGTAGGTGCCGCGGTTGGCCAGGCAGACGAGGCCAAGGCCCCGCTCCAAGTCGGCCCACATCAGCGTCCCGCTGGCCCCGAAGTGCGAGAGCGTCGACGGGGACACGGCGTCGCCCGCCCAGTGCGGACCACCGGTGCCGCGGATGTTCACGCCGGCTCCCCAGTCGGGGCAGTGAAGCTTGGGAAACGACTCGAGGCCGCCCGGGATGCCGGGGAACTGCACCGCCGCCAGCTCCGACCACGTGTCGTGGTGCAGCAGCGGCGCTCCGCCCGACAGCAGCAGCGCCACGACGCGCGCATACGCCTCCAGGGCGGCGAACATCCCGCCGGCGGCGTTGCCTCGGCGACGCCACTGCGGCGCGTTGAACAGCGGCACGCCGGGCGACGAGAGACCGGGGTCCCGCACCTCGAGCGCCCGCCCCTCCTCCGACTCCCGCAGCGGGAGGAACGCATCCATGCCCAGCGGCCGGATCACGGCATCGGTGATGTAGCGCTGAAACGGCATCTCGGTGGCCGCCTCCAGCAGCAGCCCGATCAGGTGGTAGCCCTCGTTCGAGTACGCCCGGTGCGTACCCGGCGGGTACTTGAGCCCGACCTCGAGCGGCGGCGTGCCGCGCGCCGATTCGGGCAGGCCCGAGGCGTGGGACAGCAGGTGGCGCAGCGTGATCGATCGGCGGTCGGCGTCGTCCAGCGCAGGCAGCAGCGCACCCGCGGGAACGTCGAGCTCCAGCACCCCCTCCTCGACGGCGACCAGCGCCGCGAGCGCCACCACGGGCTTGGTCAGCGACGCCAGCGCGAACAGCGAACGCTCGCCGGCATCGCCTGCAAATCGGCGCTCGACGACGGTGCCACGGCGGTCAAGAACGGTTGCAGCAACGGCGTCTGCGCGGCCTTCGGCCACCCACCGGTCGATTGCCTCGAGCGCCATCCGCGGCATCGTATCCGTCAGACCCGGCGATATCTCGGGTATCGTTTCGCCTGGTAATGGCACGTGTCGAGACCAGACGGGAGCGCGACCGCGAGGTTGCGCCCGAGCAAGCCGACGATGACAGCCATCTCGAGGACTGGTTCGCCAGGCGGCTCGAGTCGCAGGGGATCCCGACCAAGATGCCCCGCGGCGTGAACACGCGGATCCTCGCCGTGGGCGGCTTCGCCGTGGCTTTGCTCGGCCTGATCTGGGCGTTCTCGGTCGCCGGACCGGGCAGCAGCACCTCGTCGGCGACACCGACCACCAAGCCGTCGACCAGCTCCACGTCGCCCAACAGCTCGGGCACCCCGAACAACACCAACGGCGGCAGCAAGAACAAGCCGAAGGCGCCCGCGTGGAACACCATCACCGTGGACGTGCTGAACGGCTCGGGGATCAGCGGCGCGGCCGCGGCCGCCTCGACCACCATGAGCGGCGCGGGCTGGCACACCGGGGTCACCGGCGACGCCGGCACCGAGACGACCACGACGACGGTGGTCTATGCGCCCGGTCACAAGCCCGAGGCCCAGGTGGTCGCCACGAAACTCGGGCTGCCCGCTCCGGTGCCGCTCGCCTCGGCGGCCGGTGTGCCGTCGACGGCAACCACCGGTGTCGCCGTCGTGCTCGGGCCAGACGGCCTGCCCGCTTAGCCGTTCAGCGCTTCCCAGGCCCGCCGCACGTGCTCGGGCCGCGACGCGACGTTGCCGATCGCCATTCGCGCCGCATATCGGCCGGCGACCTGCGTGTGTGAGATGAACGCCGTCCCGCTCGCGTTGACGCGTTCGACGAGGTCGGCGTTGATCCGGTCGAGCTCGGCCTCGTCGTCGACACCCGGCGGCCGGCGGCGGAAGCAGACGGTCGACAGCGGCACCGGCGCCAGCAGCTCCCATCCCTCAGCGGCCTCGATCCAGCCCGCCAGCTCCCGCGCCATCGCGATGTGGCCGGCAACGATCCCGGCCAGCCCGTCGGCGCCGTACGCCCGCAGGACGAACCAGAGCTTGAGCGCGCGGAACCGCCGGCCCAGCGCCAGCCCGTAGTCCATCAGGTTCGTCACGTCGCCATCGCCGCTGGTCAGGTAGAAGGGCACGACCGAGAACGCCTGTCGCAGCACCTCCGGCCGCGAGGTGTAGAGCAGGCTGCAGTCGACCGGCGTCAGCAGCCACTTGTGCGGGTTGAAGACCAGCGAGTCGGCGCGCTCGCACCCGTCGAGCAGGTGGCGGTGCGAGGGCAGCAGCCCCGCGGCGCCGCCGTACGCCGCGTCGACATGCACCCAGATGCCGTGGCGCGCCGCGATCTCGGCGACCGCGCCCACCGGGTCGACACTCGTGGTCGACGTCGTGCCCACCGTCGGCACGACGGCGATCGGCCGCACGCCCGCCGCGACGTCCGCCTCGACTGCGGCCGCCAGCGCATCCGGGCGCATCCGGAACTGATCGTCGACCTCCACCTTACGCAGGCCCTGCTGCCCCAGCCCGAGCGCGATGCAGGCCTTCTCGACCGACGAGTGCGCCTCGGCCGAGGTGTACACCCGCAGCGGCGGCAGATCGGCGCGGCCGGCCATCCCGCGGCTGCGGATGTCCAGGCCCGCCGCCTCGCGGGCCGCGGCCAGCGCCCACAACGTCGAGCTCGACGCGGTGTCCGTGATCTGCCCGAACCACGAGTCCGGCAGGCCGATCAGCTCGCCCACCCAGGCCAGCGTGCGCTCCTCGAGCTCGGTCGCCGCGGGCGAGGTGCGCCACAGCATCGCGTTGACGTTGAGCGCCGCGCAGATCAGCTCGCCGACGATCCCCGGGCCGCTGCCGGTGATCCCGAAGTAGGCAAAGAACGACGGGTGGTTCCAGTGCGTGATGCCGGGCAGGATCAGCCGGTCGACGTCGGCCATGATCGCGTCCAGCGGCTCGCCCTCGGCCGGCGGGTGCTCGGGCAGGGCGGCCAGCAGATCGCCGGGCGCGACCTGCGCCAGCACGGGCCGCTCGCCCACCGTGCGCAGGTACGTGGAGACCCACTCCGCGGCCTCGAGCAGCGCCGCATGCAGCTCCTCCTCGCCGGGGCCGGGCAGGGCCGGCCCGGCCGTCACCTCGGCACCGGTGTCCGCGACCGCCTCCCGCGATCGGGCCGCCGCGGCGACGCGCCGCGCACGTCGCGGCGGGCGGGCATGCGGGGCGGCCGGCGTGCGGGCGTGGATGGGCCGCCGCCGCCTCCTCCACCGCCGCCGCCGTCCGAGCCGTCCTCGCGCGACATCGCCCGCAGCAGCCACCAGAGCAGGAGCGTGCCCGGGATGTGCAGGCAGATCACGGCGAGGAACAGGACCGCGCTCACAGCCGTCCAGTTTACCGCCAGGTCAGAGCGCGCTCTCGACGGCGCCGATCGACGCCTCGAGCTTCTCCAGCATCTCGTCGATTTCGGCGTCCGCGATGATCAGCGGCGGAGCCAGCATCACCGCGTCCATGTGCCGGTTGACGATCGGCGTCGGGCACGAGTAGATCATCAGGCGGCGCTCCCGCGCCGCCCTCGCCACCCGCCCGGAGATCCGCTCGGACTCGGCGAACCGCTCACCGGTCGCCGGATGCCGCAGCTCGATGCCCTGCAGCAGCCCGCGGCCGCGCAGCGCGGCCATCATCGGGTGGGTCGAGGCCATCCGCTCGAGCTCGGCCCGGATGCGGTCGCCCTTCTCGGCGGCGCCGGCCACCAGCCCCTCGTCCTCGATGGTGTCGATCACGGCACAGCCGACCGCGCAGCCCAGCGGATATCCGGAGAACGTGTGGCCGTACGAGAACCCGGTCGGCGAGCTGCCGACGACCTCGCGCACCGTTCGCGTCGCGACCATCCCGGAGAGCGGGATGACGCCGCCGCCGATGCCCTTGCCGAAGGTGACGACGTCCGGAAGGACACCGTCGTGCTCCACCGCGAACCAGCGGCCGGTGCGGCCGAACGCCGTGATGATCTCGTCGGCGATCAGCAGGATGTCGTACCGGTCGCACACGTCGCGAACCGCCTGCAGGTAGCCCGGCGGAAGCTCGACGGCGGCACCGGACGATCCGGTCACCGGCTCCAGGATGAACGCCGCGATGTGGTCGGCGCCGCGGGACATGATCGCAGCCTCGAGCTCGGCCGCACCCTCCTCGGCGGTCAGGCTGTTGGGAACGGCCGCGTACTTGTGCAGCAGCGGCTCGAACGGCGCGCGCCAGCGCGACCCCGACAGCGACAGGGCGCCCATCGTTGAGCCGTGGTACGAGGTCACCCGGGACAGGAAGTCCAGCTTCGCCGGTTTCCCGCACAGCTCCCAGTAGAGCACGGCCAGGTGCATGGCCGACTCGTTGGCCTCGGAGCCAGACGAGTTGAAGAAGCACCACTCGAGGTCGCCCGGCGCGACGCGCCGCACACGCTCCGCGAGCTCCAGCATCGGCTCGTTGCGGAACGAGAACCGGTAGGTGAAGTTGAGCACCTCGGACTGCCGCTTGAGCGCCTCGACCACCCGCGGGTGGCCGTGGCCGAGCAGCATCACCATCGCGCCGCCGCACGCGTCCAGATACGAGGTGCCGTCCTCCGTCTCGATCCGGCATCCGGCGGCCCGGACAGCGATCGGCAGCGCCTCGCCGGCGGTCATCGAGTAGTCGGTGCGGATGTCGGTCGCGCTCACCGCCGAAGTCTTCCAGATCGGCGCCGGACGGCGCGTCGCATCAGCGCTTCGCCGGAGCGCCCGCGCGGATCGAGGCGCGGATCCGGCCGAGCACCGCATGCGAGAGCGACGAGTCGTACTCGACGTAGAGCTTGCCCGACGCCTCGTTCCCGTCCAGGGGCGTGGGCAGCTGCGCCACACCCGATGCGAACCGCACCAGCGGGACGCGCGCGATCACCATGACGAAGCGCCCGGCATCGTTGTCGAAGCGGTACGCGGCGACGATCCGCCTGCGGATCGGGTCGAACCGCGCACCGGCGGTGTCGTAGGGCACCAGCGTGAAGCCGTGGGTGTGGAAGGCGGCGACCATCCGGTTGACGCCGATCCCCTGCTTGCCGACGGCCGGCAGCAGGTTCGGTTGCGGGTTCGACGCGCTGGTCGGCGGCGGTGTCGGCTCGACGACGACGTCGTCGGACTGGAACGGCCAGGCGACGGCCACGGCGACGAGCAGCGCTGCGCCGATCAGCGACAGGATCGCAAGCGCCGCCGTCAGGCTCAATCGCCGCCGTCGCGGCGGATGTGCGCTGATGCTCATCCTGCAAAGAGCGTACGAGCGCACGTGATGGTTGGCTAGACGGCTACGCGAGTACGATCGCGCGCGCCTGCTCGGGCGTCGCAGCCGGCCTACCTGCCAGCCGCCCCGTTTCGGCGGCCCGCTCGACGAACTCGGCGTTGCTCGTCGCCAGCACGCCCCGGGAGATCATCACATTGTCTTCCATGCCAACACGGACATGGCCGCCCGAGGCGATCGCCAGCGAGGTCATCGGCAGCTGCGCCCGGCCGACGCCGATGGCCGACCAGCTCGATCCCTCGGGCACGCCGCCCGCAAGGTGCAGCAGGTTCCGGGGCGTCGCCGCGATGCCGCCGGGGATCCCCATCACGAACTGGAACCACATCGGCGCGCGCAGCAGCCCCTCCTCCGCCAGCCGCAGGCAGAACTCGACATGCGAGACGTCGAAGCACTCGAGCTCCGGCTTCACCCCGTGCTCCAGGCAGGCCTCGGCGAGGGCGCGCAGGAACGGCGGCGGGTTGAGGAACACGCCGTCGCCGAAGTTCAGCGTCCCGGCATCGAATGAGCACAGATCGGGCCGCAGCGAGACCACCGCCAGGCGGTCGGCCTCCTCCATCGCCCACGAGCCGGCCGTCGTCAGATTGATCAGCAGTCCGGGCGCGGCGTCGCGTACGGCGGCGACCGTCTCCCGGTAGCGGCCGAGGTCCATCGTCGGGCGGCCCTCGGCGTCGCGCACGTGGATGTGGATCACCGCCGCGCCGGCGGCCGCCGACGCGGCGGCCTCGGCGGCGATCTCGGCCGGCTCGTACGGGACGTGCGGCGTCCGCTCACGGGTCGTATCGGCGCCGGTCGGAGCGACGGTGACAACGAGCGGCTCGCTCAAAGCGATTGCGGCGGCACCGCGAGCTCGGCCTGCAGCTCGATCAGCGTGCCACGCTCACCGAGGGCTGCGATGGCGTCGCGGAGCGCGTCGCCCACCTCGGCGGCGCTGGTGACCCGGCGGTAGCCGACGCCGTAGCCGGCCGCCATCGACTCGAAGTCAGGCCCCCGCACCTCGACCGCGGTCGCCCGGCCGTATGCCTCCATCTGGTAGTTGCGGAGCACGCCGAAGCAGCTGTCGTTGACCAGCAGGGTGACGAAGTGCAGGCCGTTCTGCACAGCGGTCGCAAGCTCGTGGCCGCCCATCTGGAACCCGCCGTCGCCGACGATCGCGACCACCGGCCGGCCCGGGTCTGCGGCAACGACGCCCAGCGAGGTCGGCATCGCCGACCCCAGCGCACCGCTCATCGGATAGCAGAAGCCGCCCGGCACCTTCGCGTCCTGGTACAGGACGCCCCAGTACCCGGCGATCGTCATGTCCGACACGGCGACGGCGTCGTCGGGCAGCGCGTTCTCGATCTGCCGGATCAGCTCGCGCTCCTCCTCGAACCCGTGCGCCGCAACCTCCGCCTGCCGGCCCGAGAGCGCCGCGCGCGCCTCGCCGGCGCCGTCGCGCGCGCCTGCGGGCGGTGAGAGCTCCAGCAGCGCATCGCAGAACAGCCCGACGTCGGCGACAACGCCCTCGGCCACCGGGTAGTTGCGGCCGATCCGCGAGGGGTCGAGGTCGACCTGCACCATCGCCGCAGGGAAGCCGACGGCCCAGTGGCAGGTGTACTCCTCCGCGAACCGCGTGCCCAGGGCGATGCAGACGTCCGAGTCCTCGATCAGGCGGCGAATCGACGGCTCCTCCTCGGACGAGCCCGCGTGCAGCGGATGCCCGGGCGGCATCACGCCCTTGCCGTTGAAGCTGGTCACGACGGGCGCGTCCAGTGCCTCGGCCAGCGCGACCACCCGGTCAGCGGCCAGCCGCGAGCCTCCGCCGGCGAACACCAGCGGCGCGCGGGCGCCGTCGAGCAGCGAGCGCACGCGGGCGACGGCGGCCGGATCGGGCGCCGGCGGCGCCAGCCGGGTGACGCGGCCCACCGCACCGTCGGCCGGCTGCTTCAGCAGGTCGGTCATCACCTCGATCATCGCCGGGCCGGGGCGGCTGGCGATCGCCGTCAGCGCCTCGTCGACCGACGCGGCGAGCGCGCGCGGCGTCCCCGGGCGGACGTGGTGGCGGGTGACCGCCGTGAAGGCGATCGACTGGCCGACCGACTCGTGCATCCAGCCCCGCTCGCCGGCATCGCTCGGCACCTGGGTCGTGATGTGCAGGACGCGCAGGCTGGACGCGTCGGCCTCGCCCATCCCGGCGAAGGTGTTGAACGCGCCGGGTCCGGTGCTCGTGATGCAGACGCCCACCTTGTCGGACGTCCGGGCGTACCCCACGGCCGCGAACGACGCCGCCTGCTCGTGACGCACGACGACGGTGCGGATGCTTGACGACTCGAGCGCGTCCCACAGCGCCAGCGCATGCTGGCCGGGGATGCCGAACGCGACCTCCACCCCATGCGCCTCCAGCGCCTCGACCAGCGCGTGCGCCGCGGTGCGGACCGATGTGTGGGACGCCGCCATCCCGGCGAGCTTACTGCCCGAGCGAGAGGATGTACGCGGCGACGTTGTCCGCGTCGGCGCCGCTGACCAGGCCGGCGGGCATCGGACCGCCGCCGTTCTTGATCTGGGTCAGGATCGTCTCCGTATCGAGCGTCGGCGCGAGCTCGGCGAGGTTGGGCGCCGCGGGCAGCGGCGACGGGGTGCCCGCCACCGCGGAATGGCAGCTCGCGCAGTTGTCGTCGAAGACGGTCTTACCGGCGGCGACGTCACCGCTGCTGCCCGACGAGCCGGGCGTCGAGGACGGGCCGCTGCTGGGCGCCGCGGTGCTGCCCGGCGTCTGCGTGGAGAGCGGCAGCGAGCTGAGGCCGACGCTGGTGGCACCCTCCGTATCGGTGCCGGCGATCGCTATCACCGTCACCATCACGGCCACCCCGACCACCGTTCCGACAAGCGCAGCAACGAGGACTTTGAGCATCGCGCCGAGGACTATAGCGGGTGCGTGCGGACGGCGAAGCGAGAGCCGGACAGGCCTCCGGAGCGCCGAACACCGCGCTTTGTGGCGCGTATCACCCATGCAGGGGATGTGCCATCACCCGTCGAACGTCGAGCCAGAGAAGATGCTCGACCGACGCGACATCCAGACCCTGATGTACTGCGTGCGTGTGACCGAGATCAGCGGCCAATGGCAGACCGGCTACCCCGTGCGGACACCGCACGACCTCGAGTGCCGGCTCGCCGCGCTGCTGCGCGAGGTCGAACGCGCGGAGCGCGCCTCCGCGACCACCGCAGCCTGACGACGGGCCCGATGGCTCTACGGCTCTTCTGCGCCGTACAGCTGCCCGACCCCCTGCGCGGCCGCCTGGCGGCGCACGCTCAACGACTGGCCGGCGGCGGCCGCGTGATGGCGGCCGAGAACCTGCACGTCACAGTGCACTTCCTCGGCCGCGTCGACGAGACCGACGCGGTCCCTCTCGAGGGTGCGCTCCGGGCGGCGGTGGCAACGGTGTCGCCGTTCACGCTGACGGTGACAGGCGTCGTGCCCGGCCCGCGGCGCCGCCCGAGGATGCTCTGGGCGACGATCGAACGCGATCCACGCTTCGACGAGCTCGCGGACGTCGTCGCGGCCGCCGCTGCGCCCTTCGCGCCGGGGGCCCTGCCGCCCCGCACCGCGCGACCGCACATCACGCTCGTTCGGCATCGCGGCGCTCCGCCGGCCGGCGAGGCGGAGCTGACGGCCGCCATCCCGGTGGACGCCGTCGAGCTGGTCCGCTCACGGCTGAGGCCCGGCGGCGCGGCGTACGAGACGCTGGCCCGGCTACCGCTTGAACCGGCCGCGCCAGTCGACCAGCTGAAACCGGTCTGAGCCGATCAGCTCGGCCAGGCGGGCCGCCGTGGCCTCGTCCGGCTCGGCCATCGAGATCCACCGGCCGGCGTCCCAGGTCGACGTCCATTCCGTCTCGTCGTCGGGCGCCAGCCCGTACGCCCCGACCAGCCTGGCGACCTCGCCGCGGCGCAGCAGCCGCCCGTGGCCCGGATCGCGGAGCCGCTCGATCTCGTCCCACTCCCACGCCTGCTCGGGGTCGGGATCGGCAAGGTAGTCCTGCACCACCATCCGGCCGCCGGGTGCCAGCACCCGCGCCATCTCGGCCAGCGCCGTCTCCGGATGCGGGACGTGGTGCAACGAGTGGACGCAGGTGACGATGTCGAACGACCCGTCCTCGAACGGCAGGGCGTCGGCATCCCCGGAGACGCGCTCGACGCCGTCGGGTGCGTGGGCGAGCAGCGCCTCCGACTCGTCGAACGCCACGGCCCACGCCACCTGGGGGAGCAGCGCCGCGGACAGGAAGCCCGGCCCCGCGGCGACGTCGAGCGCGCGGTCGCCCGCCTCCGGCAGGCACCAGCCGGCGAGCTCCGAGTAGTCGCGCTTGCGTGCCTCGTCCGCGTAGCGGTGCGCCGTGCGGTCAAACCTGGAATGTCCGGACAAAGTCCATCGCCTCCTGTCTGGTGGTCACCGTGCCCGCGGCCTGCTCCTCGGCCAGCGCATCGACGAGCGCCCCGATGTCCGACCCGGTGCAGCCGCTGGCCTTCGCGATCTCGTCGCCGCGCAGCAGCGGCGGATCCCCCGCCGCGACCTCCTCCGTCAGCGCCAGCAACTCGGACGCCACCTCTGCGTGCGCGCGGACGTGCCGGTGCCGCGTGCGAGGCCCGCGCGTGCTCATCCGATCGGCCAGCGACAGCACGATGCTCTCCACCGTCCACGGCCTCGTGGCCCGCAGGTAGCGGAACGCGCGGCGGCGGTCGAGTGGCCGGTCGGGAACGGTGAAGCCGAGCACGAGATGCTGCTCGACCAGCAGCGCCGTGCAGCGGACGACTGCCCCGGACGCCTTCCAGCGGCCGCCCACGACGGCGCGCGCGACACGCGCTCCCTCGGCGTCATGGCCCATGAACCCGATCCGCCCGTCGGCCGCCACCGACCGGGTCTGCGGCTTGGCCACGTCGTGGAACAGGGCCGCGAGCCGGAGGATGAGCCAGGACGGCAGGTCGTCGCCGACCACCCTTCCGAGGCGCTCGTCGATCAGCGCCGCGTGCTCGGGCAGGTAGTGCGCGGGGTGGGCGCCGACGTCGGCCACGGCGTCGAGCACCTGCAGCGTGTGCTCGTAGACGTCCAGGTGGTGGTAGCCGCTCTGCTCGACGCCCCGCAGCGCCGCCACCTCGGGCAATACCGCAGCAAGCACGCCGGAGCGCTCGAGCATGCGGATGCCGTCCGCGGGGTCGGGCACCGCGAGCAGCCGCCACATCTCGGCGAACACCCGCTCGCCGGACGGCTGGGTGGCGAGCGCCGCCCGCTCCCGGGTCAGCTGTTCGGTGCCGCGCTCGATCACGAACCCCAGCTGCCGGGCGATCCTAGCCACGCGCAGCAGACGCAGCGGGTCGTCGTCGTAGATCCGGTCGCTGACCGCCCGCACGAGCCCGGCGTCGAGGTCGGCGCGCCCGCCGTGGGGATCGACCAGATCGCCGCCCGCGAGCGGCAGCGCCATGGCGTTGATCGTGAAGTCGCGCAGCCCCAGGTCCTCCTCGACGGTGCCCCGGGTGCGCGTGACGTCGACGGTCCGCGACTCCTGCACCACCCGCCAGGCACCGTGGCGCTCCGACAGCGGAAACGGCGAGCCGCCCGCCCGGGACGCCAGACCGCGGGCGGCCGAGCCCGGATCGCCATCGACCATCACGTCGATGTCGGCCACCGGGCGGCCGACCAGCAGATCGCGCACGCTGCCGCCGACCAGCCACGCGCCGTCCAGCGGCACGACCGCCGCGGATCCGCTCAAGCTCAGCCTCCGACGACGAGATGCTTGACCCTCCTGCGCCGCGGCGCGATGTCGGTGACGATCTCGTAGCCGATGGTGTCCGACCGGCTGGCCCACTCATGCGGGCCGATCGTCTCGTCCGCCTGCCTGCCCAGCAGCACGACCTCGTCTCCCACGGCGACGTCGCACCGATCGCCGATCAGGAACGTCAGCTGGTCCATGCTGATGGTTGCGACGACGGGCCGCCGCCGCCCACCGGCGAGCACGTCCATCCTCCCCGACAGCAGCCGCGGGACGCCATCCGCGTAGCCGGTCGGCACCAGGCCGATCCAGACCGGGCGATCGGCCGTGAAGCGATGGCCGTAGCCCGTGCCGTCCCCCGGCTCGAGCCGCTTGACCTGCGCGACGAAGCTCTCGAAGCGCATGGCCGGCCGCAGCCCGTGCGCCTCCGGATCGTCGCCGAACGGCGAGATCCCGTAGACCGCGATGCCGCAGCGCACGGCGTCCCAGCGGGCGTCGGCACGTCCCAGCGCCGCAGCGCTGTTGGCGACATGGCGCGGGCACGGCGCGACCTGCGCGGACACTTCGGCGAACCGCTCCAGTTGCCGCGACGTCAGCTCGACGTCCGACTCGGCCGAGGCGAGGTGGCTCATCAGGCCCCCCAGCCGCAGCCCGCCGGTTCCGGCCGCCAGTTCGTCGGCGACCTCGACGGCGTCCGCCGGTGCCATCCCCCACCGGCCCATCCCGCGAGTCGAGCTTGACGTGCACGGCGAGCGGCGCGGTGGCGCCGGCGCACAGCCGGTCGTATGCGTCGCGCGACGAGACCGCGACCTCGACGTCGTGCACCTCCGGCTCCTCGCCGGGGACCAGCGGCCCCATCACCAGCACCGGGACGTCCGGCAGCCGCTCGCGCAAGGCGACGGCCTCCTCGTGGGTCGCGACGCACAGCCTGGCGGCGCCGGCCGCGAGCGCAGCGGCGCCCACGTCTGCAGCTCCGTGGCCGTAGCCGTCAGCCTTGACGACGGCCCACAGCTCGGCCGGCGCCACGGTGTCCGCCAGGAGGCGGCAGTTGTCGGCCACCGCGCCGAGGTCGACCGTCACGGTGGCGCGGGCATGAGCCGGCGACGAGTCGGCTACCACTCCTCCGCGAGCGCTCGCACGACATCCGCCCGCGAGATCACCCCCACGACCGCACCCGCGTCGTCGACCACCGGCAGGCGGTTGACGTCGTGCTTGATCATCTCGCTCGCGGCCTCGTGCACCGAGTCGCCCGGCGCAACGCTGACCGGGTCGGAGGTCATCAGGTCGGCCGCCGTCACGCCGAAGGCCTTGCGGAACTTCTCCCGCCAGTGGTCCATCCGCTCCAGGAAGATCACGCCACCCAGGATCGGGATGGTGTGCGGCATCTCGACGTCGTCCTCGATCTCCTGGAAGATCAGGTCGGACTGCCCGACCATGCCCACCAGCTTCCCGTCGTCGACGACGGCAACGCTGGACATGCGCTCGTCGGACAACAGTCGGGCGAGGTCGCCGATCTCCATCGTCGGTGGGATCGTCGGCACGTCGGTACGCATCATCTGGGAAACGGTGGGCTCGGTTGGCGTTGTCTGGTCGCTCATCGGTCGGCAAACACCCTTGGTAGGTCGTGGATCACGTCGCCGGCAATGATACCGTCGGGCCCCACGCGCTCTTGCGCCAGGACGCCGGCGCGCGCGTGTGCGACAGCCCCGACCACCGCCGCGGCGAGCGGGTCGAGGCCGCCGGCCAGCAGGGCGCCGATCACGCCCGAGAGCACGTCGCCCGAGCCTGCGGTCGCGAGTCCATGGGCCTCGGAGGTCGACACGATAACGCGGTCGCCGCCCGGCGCTGCGACCAGCGTGTCGGGGCCTTTGAGCAGCACGACCGCCTTGCTCAGCGACGCCGCGCTGCGCACGGCCTCCATCCGGTTGGCCCGCACCCAGCCGGAGTCGCGCTCGAGCAGCCGGCCCAGCTCGCCCTCATGCGGCGTCAGCACCGCTGGCATCCGCCGGCGGGCGGTCAGCTCGAGCCGGCCGGACAGGGCGAACAGCGCATCCGCGTCGATCACCATCGGGCCGCGGTGCCGTCGCGCCAGCCTGCGCGCCAGATCGCCCGCCTCGTCGGCCCGGCCCAGCCCGGGCCCCAGCACCACGGCGTCGGCGCGCTCTGCCAGCTCCAGCCCTTCCGGCAGCGCCCGCACCATCAGTTCCGCCGCCGCGGCGAACGGCTCCGGCACGGCCAGCCAGACGAGCCCTGCGCCGGAGCGCATCGCGGCCAGCCCGGCGAGCTGCGGAGCTCCGGTCATGCCCGCTGCCCCGCCGATCACCAGCACGGCGCCGGCCGCATACTTGGTCGAGATCGCCGCCTTGCGCGGCGCAAGCTCGAGCAGCCCGCGGGTCGCCAGCGACACGCGCGTGGGCGCCTCCAGGCCGGAGGGGATGCCGATGTCGGCGACGACGACGACACCGGCGTGGTCGCGGCCGGGGGCGACCACCAGGCCGACCTTCGGGCCGTGGAACGCCACGGTGCAGCCGGCGCGGACGGCATCGCCGGCGACGGTACCGTCCGATGCGTCGACGCCGGACGGGACGTCGAGGGCGACCACCGGGCAGGACGCCGCGTTCAGCGCGGCCACGGCGGCGCCGATCGCGCCGCGCGGTGCGCCGGTCGCGCCCGTGCCGAGCAGCGCGTCGACGGCGACGTCGGCGGTGCGCAGCAGCCGGCGGACGGCGGCCCGCTCAGAGGTGCGGATCACCGGGATCCCCATCCGCTTGCAGACGTCGTGGTTGGTGCGGGCGTCCGGCGACAGCCGGGTGAGCGGCCCGACCAGCACCGTGCGCACCTCGAGACCGGCGCTGCGCAGGTGGCGGGCGACGACGAAGCCGTCGCCGCCGTTGTTGCCCGCGCCACAGACGATCGCCGCGCGATGCGCATCAGGGTGCCGCTGGAGCACCTCGTGAGCCGCCGCCAGGCCGGCGCGCTCCATCAGCACCGCGCCGGGGATGCCGAGGCCGTCGATCGCCGCCGCATCCAGCGAGCGCATCTCGGCCGCGTCCGGGAGTGCGACGGTGCCGATCACGACGCCGGTTCCATGACGACTGCGACGGCCCCTGCGAGCTCCTTGGAGTGGGTCATCGACAGGTCGATCGGGCCGGCACCGACGTGCTGCGCGAACCTGGCCACCTTGCCGGACAGTGTGACGCCGGGCTTCGGACGGCCCGCGATCTCGATGTCCCGCCACATGAACTCGACGCCGCAGCCGAGGGCCTTGCCGACCGCCTCCTTGCCGGCGAACCGCGCGGCGAAGTGCTGCGCCGGGTTCGCACGCGAGAAGCAGTACGCGCGCTCCGCCTCGGTGAAGACGCGCTCCGCGAACCGCGGCCTGCGCTCCAGCGCCCGCCGGACGCGCTCGATCTCGATCAGGTCAACTCCGACGCGCACGGCCGCATCATATGATGCCGCCGTGGAGCGACCGATCGAGCTCTCTGCGAGGTTGCGCTGGTGGCCGAGCACCCTGTGGCAGACGACGACGCTCGAGATCGAGCGCGACGGCGTGCGGCTGATGGTCGATCCGGGCATCGCGCCGTGGGAGGTGCGCAGCGCCGCGGCCGGCCGCCCGGTCGACCACGTGCTGATCACCCACGCCGACTGGGATCACGTCCTCGGCATCCCCCTGCTCCCCGAGGCGACGGTGCACGCCGGGCCGTCCGCGGCCGAGCGGATCGCCTCCGGCGAGGCGTGGGACAGCGTGGTCAAGCAGGCCGCGGCGTTCTGCATCCCACTGGACGGGCTGGGGCCGCTGCGCGTGGACGACGTGCTCGAGCCGCCATGCGACGCGACGTTCGGCGCGTGGCCGGCGTCCGTGGTCGCGACCCCGGGCCACACGCCCGACTGCATCACGACGCTGCTGCC
Organism: uncultured Actinomycetes bacterium; assembly: GCA_963809205.1. Classification (GTDB taxonomy): domain Bacteria; phylum Actinomycetota; class Thermoleophilia; order Gaiellales; family JAICJC01; genus DATLLN01. Next base: position 290,002 of record CAWEIS010000028.1, read on the forward strand.
TGAGGAGCGGCTGCTGATCGCGGGCGACTACCTGTCGCCGCTGGAGATCCCGTTCGCCTACGACTCGGTATCGGCCTACCGGTCGACGCTGGAGACGCTGGCCGGGCTGATCGACGACCACCGGCCTCAGTGGGTGGCGATCGGCCACGGCGCGCCGCTGGACGCGGATGCGGCGCGCACCATCGCCGATCAGGACATGGCGTACCTGGACGCCGTGCTCGCCTACGCCGCGGACGGCGGCGACCCGGGGCGGCCGGACGCGGTCGCCCATCCGCAGCGCGGCGGCGCCGAAGACGACGACGCGCACCGCAACAACGTGCGCGACGCGTGCCGGGCGGCGGCGGTATGACGCTCGACGACGAGCAGCTGCGGAGCCTGGCCGAGGACGCGGTCGAGCACATGGAGCCGCCCGCGGGCGAGCAGCGGATGGCGGACGACCGCCTGATCGCGACGTTCGGGTCCGGGTCGGATCCGCAGATGAACGTCGTCTCGCGGCTGCGCCTCGGCTCGTCCGACGTCGACGCGACGGTCGACGAGGTGTGCGCCTGGTACCGGCGGCTCGGCCGCCACGCCTGTACGTGGGAAGTGACCACGGCCTCAACGCCCGGCGACCTCCACGAACGGCTGCTGGCGCTCGGCATGCGCCCGCACGAGGAGCCGCACATGCTCGCCCTGGCGTGTACCGAGAAGCCCGACAGCGATACGCCCGGCGTGACCGTGGAAACCGTCCGCACCGAGGACCAGCTGGCGCTGGTGTCGTCGATCTTCCGCGAGGACGACGGCTTCGACCCACCCGAAGACTGGCTACGGGCGACGCCGCGCTGGCTCGCGCGCGTCGACGGTGAGGCCGTTGCCACTGCCGACATCACCGAGATGGACACGGCCGTCTTCCTCGGCGGTGCGGTGACCGTCCCTCGGGCGCGCGGGCGGGGCGCCTACCGGGCGCTGGTCGCCGCGCGCTGGGACGAGGCGGTGCGGCTCGGCAAGCCCGTGCTGGTCACCCAGTCCGAGCCGATGTCCCAGCCGATCCTGGCCCGGCTGGGATTCCGGGTGGTCGGCGAGATCCGCGTGCTGGTGGCCGAGTTCGGGCCATGACCGCGGTTTCCGGCAAGGGCTGGCACATCGGCGACTACGGCCCGCTGGGATGGGCCGAGACAGGGGTGAAGGCCGTGGCGTTCGCGATCGCGTTCGTCGCCCTGGCGCACGCGCTGGATCGCGAGCTCGTCCGGCCGCACGGCATCCACGTGTTCGAACTGATCCTACTCGGCGTCGCGGAGCTCGGCCTGATCCTCGCCGTCGGCGACCGGATCATCGAGCGCGAGCTGATCGCGTTCGGTTTCGTGTGCGTCGCCAACGCGGCGCACCTGGGCATGCTGTTCGCGCTCCTGGCCGAGCCGGGGCCCGGCGTACTGCTGTCGCTGTTCTGCGCGTTCATGTTCTCCGGCGAGGTGATCAAGCTGGGCTTCCTGCGCACCACCGGGTTCCGAGTGCGCGAGGTCGCGCCGGTGGTCGTCCAGGGGCTGGTCGTCTCGTACGCGGCGATCTACGCGGTCGCCCTGATCGCCTGGCAGTTCGTGTAGGCGTCAGGCGAGGCCGCGATCCTCGATCTCGCCGAGTGCCGCCGGCGACTTCGACAGATCCCCGATCCCCAGCGCGCGACGAACGCCCGGAGAGCGCTCGAACTGGATGTCCTGGTAGGCGACGACCTGGATCTGGTTCCCCCAGGGGTCGCGGAAGGTGACGCTGCCGCGGCCGCTGGTCGCCAGGCCCTCGCGCTTGCACGCCTCGCGCACCGCCTCCACGTCGTCCACGACCAGGCCGAAGTGGCGGTGGTCGTCCGGCCCCTGGCTGCGCCCCTCGGCGACGGCCAGGAACTGGTCGCCCATGTCGATGAACGCCATCCCGTGCGCACGGCCCCGCAGGCGCACCTCGAACAGGCGGCCGTAGAGCGCCAGCGCCTCTTCCAGGTCGCCGACCTCGATGGCGACGTGGTTGATGCCGATCAGCCGGGTCATCGCGCGGCCGCTCCCCCGGCGCTGCGCTCCATCCCCCGCTCGCTGGGCAGGCCGAAGCCGAACCTGCTGTACAGGCCGGCGGCGTCCCGCGTGTGCAGGTACCAGCGGACGGCGGCCAGGTCGCCGTTGTCGACCATCTCGCGCACCAGCTCGACGCCCAGGCCTTTGCCCTGGTGAGCGTCCAGCACGTAGACGTCCGCCAGGTAGGCGAAGGTCTCGCCGTCGGAGACGGCCCGGCAGAAGCCGATCTGCTCGCCGCCGTGGTAGAGCCCGACCACGCGGGCGGCGTCGTCCACCAGCCGGGCGACCGCCCCGCGGCTCCGGCCCTCGGCCCAGTACGAGCGGGTCAGGTAGGCGTGCACGGCGTCGACGTCGATCCGCCGCGGATCGTCGTCGAGCTCGTACCCGTCCGGGAGCGTGCGCCGCACGGGCTGGATCTTGCCACGGCTCAGCTCACGCCGTTGGTGCGCGCCCAGGCGCGCAAGCCGCGCGTGGCCGACCGGTGGGTCTCTGCGTCAACCAGCCGTAGCGCCGGGAGCGGCAGCGGCAGGGGCACGGCGGACGTGTCCTCCACGGCGCGGAGCTGCAGGTCGGGGTCGCCGACGGTGTCGCCGGGGATGACCAACGCGCCCTCGGCGACGTACTGGCCGAGGTCGAGCAGCAGCTCGGCGGCGACGGTGACCAGCTTCGGCCGCAGCCGCCGCACCTGGAACTCCGGCCGCCCGAACTTGCCGAGCCCGACCGTCGCCGCATGGAAACGGCCGGTCGTCCGCGCCGCCGAGATGCGGATCCCCACGTGGTTGACAATCGACGTGTCGGTCTTCGCCAGCGGGGAGCGCCATCCGCCCGGGTGGAAGTGGCGGAGCGCGCCGACGTCGAACACGACGCCGTCGAAGTCCGCGGCCAGCTCGCTGGCCAGCCGGGTGGCGGCCAGCACCTGCGCCAGCCGGTCGGCGCCCGGCTCCGCGATATCGAGCATCACCAGGTGGCGAGCCCGAGCGACCGCGTCGGCGATCGACGGCCCGGCGCCGACCATCGGCCAGATCTCGGGCGGTGGTGGGCAGCCGCCGTCCGGCCCGAACCCGCCCAGGTCGGCCCACAGGCCGAACTCCGCCGCCCGGGCCGCGATGTCCGAGCGCTCCGGCTCCCCGATCAGGAACACCTGGAACTGGCACATCGGCGGCGGTGGCCGCCACTCGGTGCGGCTGAGTCTCGCTTCCATGTCCATGGAGCCATGGTGCGGGCGGCGGCTGTGACGGATCTACACCGGACGTGTGCCAAGGGGGTCAGGAACCCCTCACTCGCTACCCTGCTGCTCCCATGCTCGACGAGATCCGCGCGCTGCCGAAGGTCGAGATCCACGTCCACCTCGAGTCGAGCGTCGAGGCGGAGACGATCGCGGCGCTCGCGGCGTCGCTCGGCGAGCCGATGCCGCGACCGGTCGACCGGCTCTACACGTACACCGGCCTGGACGACCTGCTCCGCACCTGCGAGTGGTGGTGCGATCTGTTCCGTACGCCCGCGATCGCCGAGCGGATCGCCTACCGCGACGCCGCGCGGATGGCCGGCGACGGCATCGTCTACGCCGAGGTGATGGCCGGCCCCCGCTACTGGCCCCACATCCACTACAGCGAGCTGATCCCCGCCGTCTGCGCCGGGTTCGACCGCGCGGCGGACGAGGGCCACACCGACTGCCGGCTGATCCCGACCATCAGCCGCGACCAGCCGGCCGAGTGGGCCGAGGAGCTGGTCGGGTGGCTCGGCCGCAACGCACCCCCGCGCGTGGTCGGCCTTGGCCTGGACGGTGACGAGGAGGCGACCGGTCCGAACAGCACGCAGTTCGTGCGGGCCTACCGGCGGGCAGGCGAGCTGGGCCTCGGCCTGACCGCCCACGCCGGCGAGTCGTCCGGCCCCAACGGGGTGCGCGACGTGATCGACCTGCTCGGCGTCCAGCGGGTCGACCACGGTGCACGCGCGATCGAGGACCCGGCGCTGGTCGAGCGGCTGGCAGGGGAGCGAATGACCCTCAACATGTGCCCGTCATCCAACGTCAAGCTCGGCATCTTCCCCAGCCTTGCCGAGCACCCGGTCGGCCCGATGCTCGCCGCCGGCGTGCCGATCACCGTGAACAGCGACGACTGCCTGGCTGTGGGCATCACGCTGCCGGGTGAGCTGTCCGACGTCGGCGCCAGCCTGGGCTGGATGATCGACGACGTCCGCGCTGCCCAGCACCGGGCGATCGATGTCGTGTTCTGCGACGGCGGCCGCGCACAGGAACTGCGCGAGCTCGTCGGCTGACCGAGTCAGCCCAGCGCCACGCCTTCGATATCGCTCGACGGGATCGGCTCCGGTATCCGCATCATCCGGAAGGCGTTGAACAGCCCCACCAGCCCGGCCAGGATCGGCACTAGCAGCGCGATCTGCAGCGCGATGTGGCGCGCGTCGGTGTTGATGTCCAGGATCTCCTGCTGCGTCGCCGGCGGGTACTCCGCAATCTGCTTCTGCAGGTCGGAGTTCCGCATCACCTCGGCGTCGTGCTCGAGGACGTCGCCGACGCGCTGCTGCTGGGGCGGCGTCAACACCGTGCTGTCGTTGGCCAAGTTCGTGAAGCTGAACGACAGCGTCGCCAGCATGATCGCGCCGGCGAACGCCAGCCCGAACGAGAGCCCGAACGAGCCACAGGCGGAGTTGACTCCCGCCGCCTCGCTGACCCGCTCCTCCGAGATCGGCGCCAGCGTGTAGTTGTTGAGCTGCGAGACCAGCAGCCCCAGGCCGCAGCCCGCGATCATCAGCGGGATCACGAGGTACCAGCCGGAGTCCGCCCGGGGCACGATCGGGACCAGCAGGACGAATCCGATGACGAGCAAGGCGAAGCCGATCCGCACGAGGCTGCTCGGGCGGCGATCACCCGCCTTACGGCCGGCGATCAGCGCCGTCGCGAACATCGTCAGCGAGAGCGGCGCGAGCGACAGGCCGGCCTGCATGGCGCTGTACTCGAACACCATCTGCAGGTAGATGGGCAGCACGATCATGATCCCGCCGAGTGCGATCTGCTGCATCATCTGCTGGCTGATCCCCAGCCGGAAGGGCGCCGAGCTGAACAGGTCGGGGTCGATCAGCGGGATCTCGCCGCGGCGCTTGCGGCGGACGATCCACCAGATGAAGCCCGACATCGCGGCGCCGCCGAGCAGGAGCAGCGCACCGACCGACTCCCCGCCCTCCTGCCAAACCAGGATGCTGATCACGATGCCGCCCATCCCGACGATCGACAGGCCGGCGCCGATCCAGTCGACCCCGGGGGGACCGGTGTACGGCGCATCGCGGACGAGCCTGATGCCCGAGAGGACGACGATGATGACGACGTCCTCCAGCAGGAACCCGATCCGCCAGGACAGGTAGGTGGTGATGAACCCGCCGAGCAGCGGCCCGACGGCCGCGGCGACCGCCGCCGACGCGCCGACCAGCGCGTAGGCGCGCTTCTGCGCCGCGCCGGTGAAGTTGCCGTGGATCAGCGACTGCATCGCGGGCAGCAGCAGCGAGGCGCCCAGGCCACCGATGATCGCCCAGAAGATGATGATCGGCGTCAGGCTCTGCGCCAGCACCATGGACAACGCGCCCAGCGCGTAGGCCAGCAGGCCGAGGACGTACGCCCGCTTGCGCCCGATCAGGTCGCCCACCTTGCTGCCGATCAGGATGAACGCGGCCGACACCAGCGCCTCCAGGGCGATGGTCGACTGCACGCCGCTGACCGTCGTGTGCAGGTCGTGGACGACGTAGGCGATCGACACGTTCATCAGCGACGTGTCGACGACGAGCACGAACATCGCCGCCGCCAGGAGCAGAGCGAGACGGTTGTTGCCCGCCCCCTCCTCGGGAACGTCTGCGACCGCGCCATCGGTCATTCACCGCGATTGAATCACACCGATCGGAGCGACAGCCCGTCAAGAACCCGTATCAGCGGTTGTGGTTGACGACCTCGACGTTGTGGCCGTCCGGGTCGAGCACGAAGGCGCCGTAGTAGCCCGGGTGGTACATGGCCCGCTCGCCGGGGACGCCGTGGTCCTCGTAGCCCGCCGCGACCGCGGCGGCGTGGAACGCCCGCACTGTGGCGTCGGCGTCCGCGGGAAAGGCGAGGTGGACGTGCTGGGTGAGCGGGCGCCCGTCGCGCACGAGCGAGAAGGAAAAGTCGGGTCCGGAGAGCTGCACGCGATCCGGCGCGTCGTGCGCGAGGCGGAGCCCGGCGTACGGCGCGATCGTCGTGTAGAAGCGCCGCGACGCCTGCGGGTCGCGGACGCGGAGCCACAGGTGGTCGACCCGGCCGTCGGGCACAGGGCGCCCGCGGTCGCCGTGGACCGCCTCGACGCTGTTGCCGTCCGGGTCGAGCAGGAAGCCGCCGTAGTAGTCGGGGCCGTAGACCGTGCGAGCCCCGGGCGCGCCGTCGTGCGGGTGACCGGCGTCGATCCCAGCCTGCCAGAAGGCGTCGACGGCCGCGCGGTCAGGCGCGCGGAAGCCGACGTGCAGGCCGCGGGTCACAGGGTGCTCGCGGTCCGTCGGGCCGATGGCCCAGTCCTCCCACTCGACCAGCTCGGCGTCCGCATGGCTCGGCTCGACGCCGAGCACGGAGAGCACGGTTCGGTAGAAGCGCTCGGACCCGACGAGGTCGGACACGGCGATCCCCACGTGGTCGAACATCCCCGAGGCCCCTGGCGCCTACTCCACCGTGACGGTCTTGGCGAGGTTGCGCGGCTTGTCGATGTCGAGGCCGCGGCGCCGGGCGATGGCGTAGGCGAGCTGCTGCAGAGGCAGGATGGCCAACACCGCCTGCAGCTCAGGCTCCGTCCGCGGGAGGAGGAAGACGTGCTCGGCGACATCTTCGATCTCGACGTTGCCTTCGGTCGCAACGGCGATGACGTGGGCGCCGCGGGCACGCACCTCCTGGACGTTCGACATCACCTTCTCGTACACATGGTTGTCTGTGGCGACGACGACCACCGGTGTCGAGTCGTCCAGCAGCGCGATCGGCCCGTGCTTCATCTCGCCGGCCGCGTACGCGTCGGTCGGGATGTAGCTGATCTCCTTGAGCTTGAGCGCGCCCTCCAGGGCAACGGGCAGGCCGATGTAACGACCCAGGTAGAGAAAGAACTCGTTCTGCCAGAAGCGGTCGGCGACCGGCTCGATCAGGTCGCCGCGGTCGAGCGTCCGCTGCGCCAGCTCGGGCAGGGAGCGCACCTCGGCGAGCAGCTTCTCCGCTCGGGCGGGGTCGATCGTCTCGCGCACCATGCCGAGCTTCAGCGCCAGCAGATACATCAGCGTGACCTGCGCCGTGAACGTCTTCGAGGCGGCGACACCGACCTCGAGCCCGGCCCGGGTGTAGAGCACGGAGTCGCACTCACGGGTCATCTGGCTGCCCATGATGTTGGTCACCGCAAGCACGTGTCCGCCGCGGGCGCGCGCCTCCTTCATCGCCGCGATCGTGTCGGCGGTCTCGCCCGACTGTGAGATGGCGACGACAAGGGTGTTTTCGTCGATCACCGGCCGCCGGTACCGCCACTCGCTGGCGATGTCCGACTCGGCGGGGAGCCGCGCCCACTCCTCGAGCAGGTAGCGGCCGATCAGCCCGGCGTGGTAGGCCGTGCCGCAGGCCAGGATGACCACGCGCGATAGGTTGCGGATCTGATCCTCGGTCAGCTCGAGGCCGTCCAGCTGGAGCTCGCCGTGGTAAAGCCGCTCGCCGATCGTCTCGGCGATGGCGTCCGGCTGCTCGTGGATCTCCTTGAGCATGAACGTCTCGTAGCCCTGTTTCTCGGCCGCGGCGTCGTCCCAGTCGACCTCTTCGACCTCGCGAACGATCGCGTCGCCGGCGCCGGTCATGAACGTCGCACCCTCGGGACGGGCGACCACGATCTCGTCGTCAAGCACGTACTGCACGCGTCGCGTCTGCTTGAGGAACGCGGGGATCGCGGACGCCATGAACGTCTCTCCGTCGCCGACGCCGACCACCAGCGGGCACTGGCGGCGCGCCGCCACGATCTCCTCGGCGTGGTCGCGGTGCACGACGGCGAACGCGAAGTGGCCGCGCAGCTCGGCGTACGCATCCTTGACGGCGGCGACCAGGTCGCCGGAGTAATGGCTCTCGACGAGATGCGCGATCACCTCGGAGTCCGTGTCCGTGTGGAAGGTGTGGCCCTCCTCGGCCAACCGCCGGCGGAGCGCCACGTAGTTCTCGATGATCCCGTTGTGGACGACGGTGACGCCGGAGCCCTCGCAGGCCTCCACCGGGTGCGCGTTTCCCTCGGTGACGCCGCCGTGCGTCGCCCAGCGGGTGTGTGCCAGCCCCAGCGTCGCCGGGTGCGAGCCGTTGCCAACGGCATCGCGCAGCACCCCGACGCGACCAACGCGGCGGACGATGTCCACCTCGCCGTTGATCAGGCAGATGCCGGCGGAGTCATATCCGCGGTACTCGAGCCGCTCCAGGCCCTCGAGCAGAAGCTCCTTGCAGGGCCGTTCTCCGACGTATCCGACGATTCCGCACATAGCTGCCTACGTCCTCTCTACGTCCCGATCTCGCGTTGCACAAGCCCCGAGAGCTCCTCGCAGAGCCGCTCGCACTCGGCCTCGTCCTCAGCCTCGACCATTACGCGCACCACCGGCTCCGTCCCCGAGGCGCGGAGCACGACCCTGCCACGTTCACCCAGCTTCGCGCTCACGGCCTCCACCTCCTGCCAGATCCGGTCGCTTGACGGTAGCAGGCTGCGATCGGCGGGCACCGCCACCAGCCGCTGCGGGAACGGCACCACCAGGGCGGCAGCGTCGCGCATGCTCATCCCCCGCCGCTCCAGCGCGCCCAGCAGCATCAGCGCCGTTGCCATCCCGTCGCCGGTCGTGTGGCGGTCGAGATCGACGACGTGGCCGGACTGCTCGCCGCCCAGCGCGGCCCCCGTCCCGACCATCCGCTCGAGCACGTAGCGGTCGCCGACGTCGGTCACCTCGACCGAGATGCCATGCTCGCGCATGCGCCGCTGGAAGCCGAGGTTGGTCATCGAGGTGACGACCACCCGGTCGTCCGGCAGCTCGCCCCGCTCGTGGCGGTCGATCGCCAGCACCGCGAGGATGGCATCGCCGTTGACGACGTCGCCGCGGTCATCGACCGCCAGGCAACGGTCGGCGTCGCCGTCGAACGCGATGCCGCCGACCGCGCCACGCTCGTGGACGACCGCCGCCAGCGCCTCCAGGTGCGTCGACCCCACGCCGGCGTTGATGTTGCGCCCGTCGGGCTCGATGCCGATCAGATATGCCGCCGGGAAGACCGCCGGCGCCACCGGCACCGCGGCGCCGTTCGCGCAGTCGACGACCAGCCCCGCGTGGGCTGGCGAGCCGAATGTGTCGCGCAGCCACGCTGCGTACTCCGCCACGGCGCCGGGGACGGTCTCGGCCCGGCCGCCGTCGCGCTCGTCGCCGCTGCCCATCGCCGCCTCGATCTCGGCCTCCCGCTCGTCGGAGAGCTTGCGCCCGTCGCCGCCGATGAACTTGATGCCGTTGTCCCGGTAGGGGTTGTGCGACGCCGAGATGACGCAGCCCAGAGCCGCGCCCGACAGCCGCGCCAGCACCGCCACGCCCGGTGTCGGGATGACGCCGGCCGTGCGGGCGACGCCGCCGGCGGAGACGATGCCCTCGACCAGCGCGGACTCGAGCCCGGGGCCGGACTCGCGCGTGTCGCGGCCGATCACGATCGCCGCGCCGGGCCCGGCGACGTGCGCGGCGGCGGCGCCCAGCTCGCGCGCCAGCGAGTCGGTCAGGTCGACGCCCGCGATGCCGCGGACGCCATCGGTGCCAAACAGCCTGCGGATGCGGATCCGGCTAGCGCTTCGAGAACTGCGGCCGCTTGCGGGCCTTCTTCAGCCCCGCCTTCTTCCGCTCGACCGCCCGCGCGTCGCGGGTCAGGAAGCCGGCGCGCTTGAGGTCGGTGCGCAGGTTCTCGTCGGCGGTGACCAGCGCCCGGGCGATGCCGTGGCGCAGTGCCCCGGCCTGGCCGGAGATGCCGCCGCCGTCGATCCGCGCCCGCACATCGAAGCTCGCGTCGGTGCCGCTCACCCGCAGCGGCGCCGTGGCGATCGCCTGCAGCGTCTGGCGGGGGAAGTAGTCGGCGATCTCACGCCCGTTGACGGTGACCGCCCCCGAGCCGGGGACGAGCACGACGCGGGCGACCGAGTTCTTGCGCTTGCCCGTGCCTCGATACGAAACGGTGGTGCTCAACTGTTGCGCTCCTCGATAGCTACCGGGTTCTGGGCCTCGTGCGGATGATCGGGCCCGGCGTACACCTTGAGCTTGACGATCTGCCGCGCCGCGAGCTTGTTCTTGGGGAGCATCCCCTTGACCGCCTTGCGCAGCACCTCTTCCGGGCGCCGCTCCAGCTGCTCGGCGAGCGTCCGCACGCGGAGGCCGCCGGGATAGCCGCTGTGGCGGTAGTACAGCTTCTGCTGCAGCTTGTTCCCGGTCACGTGGATCCGCTCGGCGTTGACCACGACGACGAAGTCGCCGGTGTCGATGTGCGGCGTGTACTGCGGCTTGCCCTTGCCGCGGAGCAGGTCGGCGATCTGGGTCGCGAGCCGGCCGAGCGTCTTGCCCTCGGCGTCGACCAGATACCAGATCTGCTCGATCTCGCGCGGCTTGGCGGTGTAAGTCTTCATCATCCTCGTGCGGTGGTAAGCGACAGCAGCAAGCAGCCGACCGGGGGCCGGCGCACCGAGGGATGGTACCTCAGATGGTCGCGAGCCGGAGCCGTATCAGGGGCGGCGGGCCCTCCGGGCGCAGCACGCCGAGGGCGGCACGCACGACGGCCGGGTCGAACTGGGTGCCGGCGGCGGCGTCCAGCCGGGCCAGCGCTGTCTCATGCTCCAGCGGCTGGCGGCCCGGCCGGCCGCGCAGCATCGCACGATAGGCGGCGCAGACGGTGACCACCCGCGCCGGCACCGGGATCGCCTCGCCGGCGAGCCCGCGCGGATATCCGGTGCCGTCCCAGCGCTCGCGCACCGCGCCCGCCCCCTCCACGGCCCCGGCCAGGAACGGCATCCGGGCCAGCATCCGCTGGCCGACCAGCGTGCCGCGCTGGACCACCGCCCACTCGACGGGCGTCAGCGGGTCGGTCTTGGAGAGCAGCGCGTCCGGGATCGACCGGCGGCTGGCGTCGTGGACGAGCGCCACCAGCCGGACGTCGCGCAGCGCGTCCTCGTCCAGCGACATGGCGACGCCGACGGCCACGGCCTGGTCGGGCAACGCGCGGTCCGCGGTGCCCAGCTCCTCGGCCTCGAGCACGGCGGCGCCGAACCGGTCCTCGTGCTCGCGGTCGACCAGGAAGCTGCGCTCGACCGCCGGGATGCAGGCCGCGACCAGCGACTCGGCGAGCGCCAGCTCGGCCTCGCCGAGGCCGGCCTGCGGGTCGTCCCGCCAGGCCTCCAGCACGAACCGCCGGCCGTCCGCGGTGAAGCAGGTGACCAGCTCGGCGGCCAGCCCGAAGCGCAGCATGAACTCGCGCTCGGCGGGATCGCATGCCGGGTCGGCGGCGCGGAACAGGCGGCCGGGGCCCCCGTGGACGATCTCGAAGGTCGCCGGATAGCTCTCCAGCATGTACTGGCCGGCGTACAACTCCCAGCGCTGGGGCACCCGGGTGAACCCCGCGTGGTCGGTCAGCGTCTCCAGCTCCTCGTCGATCGTCGACACCAGGCAGTCCGACGCCTCGACCAGCTCGGCCACGGCCTCGCAGAGCAGGCTGAGGGTCGCCCGCTCCCCCAGCCCGCGGGCGGCGGCCTCGAGCGCGCGCGCCTGCGCGGCGACGCGTTCCGCGTCGCTCGGGCGCCGCAGGCGGCGGAGCATTCCGCCTGCCGGGAGGCCTGGTCGAGGCATGTCGGGAGGATGCCCGACCGCGGCGCTCCGCGCCATCCCCGTTTTGTGGTGTCAGGCAGGGCACCCGCGGTGTAACAAAGGGGTCTGACCCCGTTGTTACACGGCGGCTACGATGTAGTCCATGAGAGACGTGCTGCCCGAGGCCCGGCGCCTCGCCGACGAGGGGCGCCCGACCGCAGTGGCCATGGTGGTGGGTACCAAGCGCTCCGCACCGCGACCTATCGGATCGCGGCTCCTGGTCACGGATTCCGGCGAGATGTACGGCTCGGTGTCCGGTGGCTGCGTCGAGTCCGACGTCGCCTTGCGCGCGCAGGAGGTTCTGCGCTCCGGTACTCCGGAGCTGATTACCTACGGCATCTCCGACGACGACGCGTTCGACGTCGGCCTGCCCTGCGGCGGCGAGATCGACGTGTTCATCCAGCCGCTCGACACCGACGAGGTGCGCCGTGTCGGAGAGGCCGTCGAGGGCGACCAGCGGCTGGCCGTCACCACCACGCTGACCGGCGAGGCCGCCGGCACCAAGAGCTATGGCGACGGCGAGGCCCACTCGGCCGCACGCCGGGAGGGCGACGAGCTGGTCGAGCAGTACGCCCCGGCGCCCGTGCTGATGGTGTTCGGCGCCGTGGACACCGCCCAGGCGGTGTGCCGGATCGCCAAGACCGTGGGCTTCCGGACGATCGTGTCCGACGCCCGCGCGAAGTTCGCCACTCCGGAGCGCCTGCCCGACGCCGACGAGGTGATCATCGGCTGGCCGGCGATGGCCTACGAGCAGCACCCGCCGGACGCCGCGACGTACGTCGTCGTGCTGACGCACGACGCCCGGTTCGACGAGCCCGCGCTGGGCCCGGCGCTGCGGTCGGAGGCCGCCTACATCGGCGCCCTGGGCAGCCGGCGTGCGCAGGACAAGCGCCGCGAGCGCCTGCTCAACGCCGGATACAAGGAATCCGAGATCGAGCGCATCTCCGGGCCTCTGGGCCTGGACATCGGCGCGCTGACCCCGTCCGAGACGGCGATCTCGATCATGGCCGAGGTGATCGCCGCCCAGCGCGGGCGAAACGGCGGCCGCCTGGCCGAGGCCGCGGGCCGGATCCACCCCGCCGCCGGCGTCGCCGCCTCCTAGACCCGGCATCGCACCCCCCGGAGGGGTGATGCGCGACAGCTGTCACGAGCAGATCGTGTGCTCATGAGACGACGCGCTCTCGCAGTGCTGCTGCTCGCCTGCCTGGCGGTGCCTGCGGCTGCCCAGGGGAGCAACCCGACGGGCGCGCCGACGGTCACGGCCACGGCCGACCGCTACCGCCCGACGATCGCCTTCGCGTACCCGTCGGCGGTCGCCGTCCAGCCGGCCAACGTATCCGTCCACAGGGTCGGCGGCACCGTGATGCTGCCGTTCGACCTGGACGTCAACGGCGGCACGGTGACCATCTCGGTCAATGCGTCGCTGACAGCCAACACGAGCTACGTGGCGAGCGTGCTGCCCGACGGCGACGCGACGCCGGACACCCGGTCGTGGAAGACGCGCGGCGTGCCGGCGCACCCGGCGCTCCACGCCAAGATCATCACCGCGCTCGACCCGGCCGCAGTCGATGACATCGTCCGGCGCCTCGACCGCACAAACCAGATCGGCGTCCCCAAGCTCGGCGACCTGGTCGACGTCTCCCAGGCGACCGGTCGCCCGCTGACGGCCGGTGACCTGAAGGGCTACCAGTCCGCGCTGGTCGTCACCGACCGCGCCGTCGGCTCGCCGGGCGCGCTGGCCAAGGCGCTCGCCGGGTTCGCGAACAACGGCCACGGCATCGTCACCGCGGGTCAGACCCACTGGTCGGACGCCGGCCCGGACTGGACGGTCGGGAGCGCGATCACCAACGGGCTGTCGAGCATCTGGGATTCCAAATGGAGCATGTACCCGGTGGCCCAGCCGTACGTGGTCACCGGGGGCACGATGGTGGCCGGCACCAAGGTGAAGCATTTCCTGACGCGGTACGTGTCGAGCTTCCAGGTGCTCGGCCCGAGCTCAGGGCAGTGCACGATCAACGACTACTTCTCCGGCGTCGTGCTCGCGCGCCTGGGCAGCTCGACGGGCTGCCCGGCGGCGGAGAAGCGCCAGATCCTGCTCGCCGCCCGCCAGATCGCCGGCGGCCGCGTCGTCGACCTCGGCTTCAACCCGTGGTCGAACGCCGTCGCCGGCGGCGGCTACGACCCCGCGGTGTCCAACGGGGCGGCGCTCGTGTCGCGCGCGCTCTGGTGGGCGACCAACCGGATCCCGCCCACCGGTACGCACTTCACGTACAAGCCGCCGAACCCGGCGCACTACAACACGATCTGGTTCACGGCGGCGGGCAGCGACGCCGACCCGCCGAGCCACGGCAACCCGCTGGGCTACCAGTTCAAGGTCAACAGCGGGCGCTGGAAGCGAGCGACCGGCACGACGCTGCTGCTCAAGGGCCTGCGTCCCGGGTACTACACCGTGTACGCGCGCGCCGTCGACACGGGCGGCAACGTCGATCCGCACCCGGCCAAGTACCGGGTGCGCGTGCCCTAACCCGAAGTCGGCCGCACGGTGACCGCGGTGCCGTACGCGGCAACCTCGGTCATGTTCGACATCAGCTCGTTGCAGTCGAACCGCATCGCGATGATGGCGTTCGAGCCGGACTCCCGGGCGGCGTCGCGCAGCCGGCCGATCGCCTCCTCGCGGCTCTCCCGCAGCATCTTCGTGTAGCCCTTGACCTCGCCGCCGATCAACCCCTTGAGGGACGCGCCAATGTCGGAGCCGACGTGGCGGCTGCGCACGGTCAAGCCGAACACCTCGCCGAACACCTCGGTCACCTCGTAGCCGGGCAGGTCGTTCATAGTGGTGACGATGATGTCGTCGCTCATCACTACTCCCACTCGATCGTGCTGGGCGGCTTGCTGGAGATGTCCAGCGCCACCCTGTTGACACCCGCGACCTCGTTGATGATCCTGCTCGAGATCCGCTCGAGCACATCGTACGGCAGGCGCGCCCAGTCGGCGGTCATCGCATCCTCGGACGTCACCGCGCGGACGACGATCGGGTAGGCGTAGGTGCGCGAGTCGCCCTGCACGCCGACCGAGCGGATGGCGGGCAGGATCGCGAACGACTGCCACAGCTCGTCGTACAGGCCGGCCCGGCGGATCTCCTCGAGCAGCACGGCGTCCGCCTCGCGGAGGATGTCCAGGCGCTCGGCCGTCACCTCGCCGATGATCCGGATCGCGAGCCCCGGGCCGGGGAACGGCTGGCGCCAGACCATCCGCTCGGGCAGCCCCAGCTCCTCGCCCACGCGGCGCACCTCGTCCTTGAAGATCAGCCGCAGCGGCTCGACCAAGTCGAACTCGATGTCCTCGGGCAAGCCGCCGACGTTGTGGTGCGACTTGATCTTGGCGGCGGTGCGGCTGCCGGACTCGATCACGTCGGAGTAGAGCGTGCCCTGCACCAGGTAGCGGACGTCGCCCAGGCTGGCCGCCTCGTCCTCGAACAGGCGGATGAACTCCTCGCCGATGATCCGCCTTTTCTGCTCCGGCTCGGTGATCCCGGCCAGGCGGGACAGGAAGCGGTCGACGGCGTCGACGTGCACGAGCGGCACCTGGAAGTGCTCCTCGAACGCCTCCACCACGTTGCTGGCCTCGTCCTTGCGGAGCAGGCCGTGGTCGACGAAGACGCAGGTCAGCTGGTCGCCGACGGCGCGGTGGACGAGCAGTGCCGCCACCGCCGAGTCGACGCCGCCGGACAGCGCGCAGATCACCCGCTCGTCGCCCACCTGGGCGCGGATCCGCTCGACCTGCTCCTCGATGAACTGGTGTGCCGTCCAGGTCGGCGGCACCTGGCACGCCTCGAGCACGAACTGCCCGAGCATCTCGGTGCCCCGCGGCGTGTGCAGCACCTCGGGATGGAACTGCACCGCGAACAGGCCGCGCTCGCGATCCTCCATGGCCGCGATCGCCGTCGTCTCGGTGGACGCGGTGACGCGGAAGCCGGCGGGCACCTCGGTCACGCTGTCGCGGTGGCTCATCCAGCAGGTCTGCTCGCGCGGCATCTCGCCGAACAGCAGGCTGCCCTCCTCGAGCCGTACCGGCGTCTTGCCGTACTCGCCGATCCCGGTGTTGCCGACGGTGCCGCCGAGCGCGGCGGCCATCGCCTGCATGCCGTAGCAGATGCCGAGCACCGGCACGCCGAGCTGGAACAGCTCCGGGTCGACGTCCGGTGCGCCCGACTCGTAGATCGAGGCGGGGCCGCCGGACAGGATGATTCCCGCCGGCTCGCGCGCGGCCACCTCGGCCGCCGACACGTCATGCGGGACGATCTCGGAGTACACGCGGCACTCGCGCACGCGCCGCGCGATCAGCTGCGCGTACTGCGCCCCCATGTCCACGACCAGCACGGGGCGATGACCCTCGCTGCCTGAGCTCATCCGGCTCCACAGCTCCGACCCCCGCGGCTGGTCATGGCCGAGACTCAATGGCTCATCCCCACCGCCTGCTCGCGCTGCAGCTTCTTGCCCTCGGTCTGGAGGGCCGGCGCGAACATGATCTCGGCCTTCTGGAACGCCTGGATGTTGTCGTACCCGGTGGTCGCCATCGACGTGCGCAGGGCGCCCATCAGGTTGAGCGTACCGTCGTTCTCCTTGGCCGGGCCGACGACGATCTCCTCGAGCGTCGCCACCTGCTCGGTCTTGACCCGTGCGCCGCGCGGCAGGGTCGGGTGGAACGTCGCCATGCCCCAGTGGTAGCCGTGGCCGGGCGCCTCCTTGGCGCGGGCCAGCGGCGAGCCGACCATCACGGCGTCGGCGCCACAGGCGATCGCCTTGGAGATGTCACCGCCGGTGCGCATGCCGCCGTCGGCGATCACGTTGACGTACTGCCCGGTCTCCAGCAGGTGCTGGACGCGGGCCGCGGCGGCGTCGGCGATGGCCGTCGCCTGCGGGACGCCCACTCCCAGGACGCCGCGTGTGGTGCATGCGGCGCCGGGGCCGACGCCGACCAGGACGCCGGCGGCGCCCGTGCGCATCAGGTGCAATGCCGCCTGGTAGCTCGCGCAGCCGCCGACGATCACGGGCACCGGCAGCGACGCGATGAACTCCTTGAGGTTCAGCGGCTCGACCACCGTCGACACGTGCTCCGCCGAGACGACGGTGCCCTGGATGACCAGCACGTCGAGGCCGGCGTCCAGCGCCAGCTGATAGTGCTCGCGCACCTTCTGCGGCGTCAGCGACGCCGCGGCCATGACGCCGGCCGCCTTGATCTCGCGCACCCGCTTCTCGATCAGCTCCGGCTTGACCGGCTCCGCGTAGATCTTCTGCATCTCACGCGTCGCCTCGTCCTTGGGGAACGTCGCGATCCGTGCGAGCTGCTCGTCGGCATCGTCGAAGCGCGTCCAGATGCCCTCCAGGTTGAGCACTCCCAGGCCGCCCAGCTCGCCCAGTTTGATCGCGGTTGCAGGTGAGACAACGCCGTCCATGGCGGCGGCCAGCAGCGGTAGCTCGAGCAGGTGGGGGCCCAGACGCCAGGCGATATCCACGTCCTCGGCATCGCGCGTGCGCCTGCTCGGCACGATCGCGATGTCGTCGAATCCGTATGCACGACGTGCCTTCTTGCCGCGCCCGATCTCAATCTCCAACGCCGTAAACCCCCTTGAAAACACACACGGCCCTACCGGGCCGTGAAAGGAAACTCGCTCTGAGACGCCGAATGTTCAACGTTCTGCGGAGTCTACCAACCCGACCGGTTGGAACCGCCCGCCTCGATCACGACGCGCGCGCTGCGCGCGGGCGGATCTCCTGCACCTCGACCATCGCCGAGTAGCGGCCCACCTCGCGGGGCTCGAACACGCCTGCGCCGACCATCTGCGTGTTGGCCGCGCCGACTGCGAGCCCCATCCGCAGGCACTCCTCCGGCCCCCGCTCCGCCTCCTGCGCCGACACGAAGCCGGCCAGGAATGCGTCGCCGGATCCGACGGCGGAGACCGCCTCGACCCGGGGGATCCACGCGCGGTACATGCGGTGCCGGCCGCGGCCGGCGGCCAGCAGCGCGTAGCAGCCGGTCTTCAGCGTGATGACGACGTTGGCGGCGCCCTTGTCATGGAGCTCCGTCAGCCCCTGCTGGAAGTCCTCGTCGGTCTGGAACTCGTGGCCCGCGATCGCCTCCGCCTCGCGCTGGTTCGGCGACACCAGCCCCGGCTCGGCGGCCAGCGCCAGCCGCAGCGGCTCGCCCTCGGAGTCGATCACCGTGCGTACGCGCCGCTTGGCCATGTCGCGGATCACGTCCGCGTAAAAGCCGGTGGGCACCTTGCGCGGCAGCGTCCCGGAGAGCACCACCACCGACACAGCGCCGGACAGGTAGCGCATCTTCTCGACCAGCGTCTCCAGCTCGGCGGTGGTCACTTCGGGGCCGTACTCGTTGATCTCGGTCTGCAGCCCGCTGGTCGGGTCGACCACCGCGGTCGACGTCCGCGACTCACCGCCGATCCGCACGAAATCGTTGAGGATGCCCTCGCCGGCAAGACCCTCGACGATCTGGATGCCGGCACGGCCGCCGGCCAGGCCCGTGGCGATCACGGGATCCCCCAGCCGTTTGAGCGCGCGAGCGACGTTGATGCCCTTCCCCCCTGGCATCACGACTCCCTGCTGCGCCCGGTGCCGGTGACCGAGCTGAAGGTTCGCGACGGTCAGCGTCTTGTCGACCGCGGCATTGACGGTGACTGTAAGGATCATCCCCTGGGGCCGGAGTCTACACGGCGGAATTCACCGCCCCTTGACCGCGGCCCAGGGATTCGTATGGTGGAGAGGTGTTCGGGTCGCGCGCACACGCCATCGTCACGCTGACGGTGGTGATCGAAGTGGGGATCGCCGGGTGGGTCCTCGGGCACGGCATGCTCTGGCTGCTCGGCGCGACGCTGGCGGTCACCGCGGCCGACACGCTGTGGGGCATGACCCGGCGGCGGATGCTCGCCGACCTGGTCGGCCTGGAGGTCGCACTGCTGCTGGCCATGCTGCTGCATGCGGATGCCGACCCGATGTTCTCGGTGCTGGTCGCCGCCGCGTGCGTTGCCTGGCTGGTGCGACCCGAGCGTCAGCCGGCCGGCACGGACTGACGCAGCTCCGCTGCCGCGGCGCGCACCGACTGCTGCCAGTCGCCGCGCCGCTCGCGCCAGGCGTAGATCACCGAGCGCGCCGCCACCACGAGGCCGCCGGCCGGATGGTCGCGGAACGCGGGAGCCAGCAGCTCCGTGCCGCCGCCCTGGGCGCCGACGCCCGGCAGCAGCAGGATGGCGTTCGGCATCAGATCGCGGGCCCGGGCCACTGCCTCCGGGTGGGTGGCGCCGACCACGGCGCCCACGCCGGAGAGGCCGCTCGAGCCGACGTACGGAGCCCCCCATGCGGCGGTCAGCTCGGCCGTCCGCTCCCACACCGGGCGGCCGTCGGCCAGCGGCTGCTCCTGGATGTCGGCGCCGCCGGGGTTCGAGGTGCGGGTGAGCACGAACACGCCGGCCCCGTCGCTGCAGGCGGCCAGGAACGGCTCGAGGGAGTCGCCGCCCATATACGGGTTGACGGTCAGCGCGTCGGCGACGGGTCGTTCGCCGTCGCGGGCATGCAGCCACGCCTCGGCGTAGGCGGCGCTGGTCGAGCCGATGTCGCCGCGCTTGGCGTCGACGATCACCAGCAGACCGGCCTCGCGGGCGAGCTCGCAGACCCGCTCGAGCGCCGTGATGCCGTAGCCGCCGAGCGCCTCGAAGAACGCGACCTGCGGCTTCACCGCGACCGCCTCGCCGGCCACCGCGTCGATCACCCCGGCGCAGAACCTCTCGTAGGCCCGGGCCCGGCCCGCGCGGCCGGGGCGGAGCCCGGAGATCAGCTCGGGCGGCAGCTGGTCGATCCGGGGATCGAGACCGACGCACAGCGTGCTGCCGGTCTGCTCGACCGCCTCGGCGACCCGGTCTCCGAACGTCATCGCCGTAAGCCTACCGAGTGCCGCACCCGGCTCACCGCACCAGCCAGCGAGCCGTCCTCCACCAGCGGCACGGCACGTACCCGGACGCCGGGGTGGGCGAACGCGGCGGCGGCGATCCGCGCGGCCTCCGCCTGCTCGGGCTCGAAGCACCCCCGGCGGCCCGGTCATGCCGGCCTCCAGTGCGACCACCAGCGGCGCGATTTCCAGCCGGCCGTCGCCGCTGCGCGGCACGCGGCGGCGGGCGACCACCAGGCCGCGTGCGACGGCGAACGCCTGGACGAAGCGATCGTCCACATCCGGCGCCAGCAGCACGCCGCTGCGGCCGCGGGCGCGGCGCAGCCTGGTCATCGTGCGGCGGACGCTGTCCACCGCTTCCAGCTGGTCGCGCGCAGTCGCTGCGTCCTCGTAGCGCTGGGCCTCGGCCAGGGCAGCCATTCGCAGCCGCAGCGCCCGCAGCTGCTCGCACTCGACCCCCGTCTCCATCCAGGTGCGGAGCGCGAGCACCGACGCCGCGTGCCGCTCGGCGTCGGCGCCGCCGCGGCACGGCGCCCTGCAGGTGCCGAGCACGCCGGCCAGGCATCCCTCCTCGCTGTCCGGGATCGCCGGCCGGCAGGAGCGGATGCCGAAGGCGGACCGCAGCGCCGCCGCGGCGGCCTGCGCGCGGCTGCGCGACGGCAGCGGACCGATCGTCGCGCAGGTCGGCTGCGGCCGGTCGGTGACGGCCAGCCGCGGCACCGAATCGCCGTGGGTCAGCGTCAGGTAGCACGCGCGCTCGGGGTGGGCGTTGCGGCTGTTGGCGGGCGGCCGCAGCCGGCCGATCAGCTCCAGCTCGACCAGGGCCGCCTCCAGCTCGGAGCCCAGCGGCCGGGTCTCGACGCGCTCGGTGGCGGCCAGAGCGTGCTCGACCGCACGCCGCTGCGGCGGCCCCGAGAAGTACGAGCGCACGCGGGCACGCAGGTCGCTGGCCTTGCCGACGTACAGCACGTGCTCGGTGCCGTCCCGGAACAGGTAGACGCCGGGGCCGCGGGGCACTTCGCGTGCGAGGTCGCGGCGGCGGCGCACCGACCGCCGGGCCGGGCCGGCCAGCGAGATGGCGTCGGCGACCGTCCGCGCACCCCGCTCCTGCGCCAGCCCCAGCAGCGCCGCCAGCACCTCGCCGGTGGCCTGGGCGTCGGGCAGTGCGCGGTGGCAGGGACGCACCTCGGTGTCGAAGCGCTCCGCCAGGGTGCCCAGGTTCATACGCGGCAGCCGGCCGGCCAGCAGCCGCCGGGCGAGCATCACCGTGTCCAACACGGGCGCTGCCAGCCGGCGGCCGCGCAGCCGAGACAGCTCGGCGTCGACGAAGCCGACGTCGAAGCTGGCGTTGTGCGCGACCAGCACGGCGCCCGCCGCGAACTCCAGGAACTCGGGCAGCACGCGCTCGATCCGCGGCGCGCCCCGAAGATCACGCGTCTCGAGGCCGGTGATGCGGGTGATCGTCGCCGGCATCGCCACGCCGGGATCGACCAGCCGCTCGAACTCATCCACGGCCTCGAAGCCGCGCATCCGCACCGCCCCGATCTCGACGATCCGCGAGACCCCCGGCCGGGTGCCGGTCGTCTCCAGGTCGAAGACGACGTACGGCGCCTCCTCGACCAGCAGGTCGACCAGCGACTGCAGCTCCTCCCATTCGGTCAGCGCGACCTCGCGCCCGGACCGCCAGGTCAAGCCGGGGGTCGGTCGAGACGACCTCGTCCACCAGCTGGTGCACGAGCGCCGACGGCGCCCCCTTGAGCGCGAACAGGCAGCGCGCTGCCTCGGCGACGGGCAACGGCGCCCGGCGCTCGCGGAGACGCTCGACCAGCCGGTCGGCGCCGTCCAGGGAGAGCTGTGCCAGAGCGCTCGCCATCGAACATATGTTCGCACAAAGCGGCGGACGGCGGCGGGACTACACTCCGAGCCCGGCATGGGCGTGCACCCGACAGCGACGACGTTCGGACTGGTCGCGGATGAGTATGAACGGGGCCGCCCCGGCTACCCGCAGGAGGCGGTCGCATGGCTGGTCGAGCACGCCGGCCTGGACGGCGGGTCGGTGGTCGTCGACGTCGCCGCCGGCACCGGCAAGCTGACCCGGAGGCTGGTGCCGATGGTCGGCCGCGTCGTGGCCGTCGAGCCGAGCGACGGCATGCGGTCGACGCTGGCCGCCGCCGTGCCCGCCGCCGAAGCGGTGAACGCCACCGCCGATCACCTGCCCCTGGCCGACGGCGCCGCGGCGGCGGTCACAGTGGCCCAGGCATTCCACTGGTTCGCCCACGACGAGGCGCTCGCGGAGTTCCAGCGGGTGGTCGGGCCGGGCGGCCGGTTGGCCATCGTCTACAACCGCCGCGACCTGGAGCAGCCGCTGCAGCGGCGCCTGGAGGAAATCGTCAGCCGCCACCGCGGCGACCGCGATCCGAGCGTCCGCTCCGGCCGCTGGCGCGAGGTGATCGACGCCACTACCCGGTTCACGCCGGACGGGGAGGCGTCGTTCCCCAATCCGGTCGAGATGACCGCGGAAACGCTGGTCGACCGGGTGGCGTCGACCAGCATCATCGCGTCGCTGCCCGACGACGAGCGAGCGGAGGCCCTGGCCGAGGTTCGTGCGCTGGGCGACGCAGATCCCGAGCGGTTCCCGCTCGAGCACGTCACCGAGGTACGGCTCTACCGCGCCAGCTGACGGCGGACCGGACGCGGTGCTCGCGCGCCCGCCGGATCGTCGGCGCAGAGCTCACCGACGACCGGCGGGGTCACGCACGGCCGCCAACCGCACCCTGAGGGCGGCGGGCGGCCGCGTGAGATCTCCGGTGGGCGCCGTTAGCGGACGGCGGCCTTGAGCTGGCTGCCGGCTGAGAACTTCGGCACCGTGCTCGCGGGGATGGTGACCTTCTGGCCCGGGTTCCGGGGGTTCACGCCCGTGCGCGCCTTGCGCTGCTGGACGCTGAACTTGCCGAACCCGGTGAAGACGACGTCGTCGCCCTTGGACAGCGCGTCCTTGATCGACTCCAGCGTGGCGTCGACCGCGGCGGTGGCGTCCTTCTTGGACAGGCCGCTACGATCGGCGACCTTGTCGATGAACTCGCTCTTCGTCACCCTGATCCTCCTGGTCGTGAAATGGGCCGGAATCGGTACAGCGGCGTCACCCTACCACGGGTACCGGACGGCAACAATCCGCTTGACTAGGCCGATTTGGAGCTGTTCGCAATCCCCAGCTGCGAACTGGTGAACAGCGCAAGAAATGCGACGCCCGCCTCGGCGATCGCCTCAGCGCCGCCTTCCTCGCGGTCAACGACGCAAATTGCAGCGGAAACGTCGAGATTTGCCTCCCTGAGCGCCTCCACGGCGGACAGCAGCGCGCCGCCCGAGGTGACCACATCCTCGACCACGCAGACTCGCTGCCCGGGCTCGAAAACACCCTCCAGCCGCTTGGCCGTGCCGTACTCCTTGGCCGCCTTGCGCACCAGCAGGTAGGGCAGCCCAGCCTCGATCGACGTCACGGCGGCCAGCGGCACAGCGCCCAGCTCCGGACCCGCCAGCAGCTCGGCATCGGGCGCGTGCTCGTGCACCAGCGCGGCCAGCTCGCGTCCCAGGCCGGCCAGGATCTCGGGGTCGGTCTCGAAGCGGTACTTGTCCAGGTAGTAGCGGCTACGGCGGCCCGAGCGGAGCAGGAAGTCGCCCTCGAGGTAGGCGCGCTCAAGCAGCCGCGTCGCCAGCTCGTCGCGCGTCATCCGGCGTTGCGCGCCGCGGCCAGCATCGATCCGGCCAGCGGCAACAGCTTGTCGGCGTCCGGCGAACCCGACGCCAGCGACACCATCGAGCCGTCGTCGAAGTAGACGTCGAGCCGGTTGCGGTTGCGCACCGACCGGCGGCGGTAGACCACCGTGCCCAGGAACGAGCCGGCGCCGACCACGAACGGGATCCAGAGCTTACGCCTCGACATCGTCGTCCTTCGCGGCGGAGACGACGTCGTCCACCGGGTCGTCCATGGTCTGGCGGAGCAGCGTCTTCAGGTCGTAGAACACCAGGCCCACCGTGGGATCGCCGCCCGTGGTGGCGACGGCCATCCGGTCGCCGTCGAGAGCGACGAACACGCTGCCCTCGGGCGTCGCGGCCTGCACCTGGTGGAGGGCGTCGCGGCCGAGGTCGCGGCGCACGTCGTCGGCGCCGGCGACCAGCGTCGCCGCATCCGCCGCGAGCCGTGAAGCCGGATCCGTCGCCAGGCTGGAAGCGATGGCCCGGCCGTCGCGGCCTGCCAGCACGACCGCTTCGATCTGGGTCGAGAGCTCCTTCAGCTCGGCGATCGCCTCTGCCGGGTTCATCGTGGTCACGCTAGCACACGCCGGAGCGGCCGATATCCTCCGCGGAATGCCCTACCGGAGGGTCGCCAGGAGCACCACATCGATCCTCGGCAAGTACCTCGCCGACAGGGGGCCACACCTCGCCGCCATGGTCGCGTACTACGCGCTGTTGGCGATCTTCCCGTTCGTCTTCCTGACGCTGTCCGCGCTCGGCCTGCTCGGCCAGGTGTCGGAGAGCTCGTACGTGATCCAGGAGCTGAAGCGGATCCTGCCGGTGGAGTCGGAGGACAGCCTGATCTCGAACGTGCGCACGCTGCAGGACAACGCGCAGACGTTCTTCTGGATCGGCATCATCGGCATGTTCTGGAGCTCGCTGGGCTTCTACTCGGCGCTCGAATCGGCGCTGAACATCATCTTCCGCGTGTCCAACCGCGGGTTCATCCGCGGCAAGGGGCTGGGCGTGGTGTTCGTCCTGGGATCGCTGGGGATGCTGTTCGTCATGTTGTCCATATCGACGACGGCGGCGGGATGGGTGCACCGGCACACGTCGGAGGGGGCCGTGACCACGCTGGCGACGATCGGCATCCCGTTGATCGCCTCCGGGATCGCGTCGTTCGTCTTCCTGGTCGTCGTCTACCGCGTGCTGACGAACGTCGAGCTGCACCGCGGCGACGTCTGGCCGGGTGCGATGTTCGGGGCCGTCCTGTTCGCGATCTCGTTCCAGATGGTGCCGATCTACATCCAGTTCGCCACGAACCTGGTGACGCTCCAGGTGTTCGGCGGCATCGTCCTGCTGCTGGTCTGGCTCTACCTGATGGCCAATATCATCGTGCTCGGTGCGGAGATCAACTGGCGGCACTGGGCGCGCACCCAGCCGCCCGAGGAGGTCAGCGGACTGGCGTGATCCAGCGGGTCGGGCAGATCCACATCTCGGTGACGGACATCGACCGCGCCGTCGCGTTCTACCGCGACGTGCTCGAGCTGCCGCTGCTGTTCGAGGTGCCCGGGCAGGACATGGCGTTCTTCGACTGCGGCGGCGTGCGGCTCTACCTCGGCCGGGCCGAGTCGCCGGAGTTCGAGTCGCGAGCGCTGCTCTACTACGCGGTCGAGGGGATTGAGGACGCGCATGCGACGCTGGCCGGCCGCGGCGTCGAGTTCGTCAGCGGGCCGCACGTCGTACACAGCGCCGGCGGCACCGAGCTGGTGCTGGCGTTCTTCCGCGACAGCGAGGGCAACCTGGTCGCGCTGATGGAGGAGCGGCAGGCCGCCGAAGGCGGCTGACCCGCCCGGGCCAAGCGGGCGGGCAAACCGCCACGGACCCGCAACGAGCGTGGCGCGCCGCCCGCAACCCGGCGTGCCCGGCCACGCGCGGATCCGTCACGGCCGCGTGCCGAGACCGTCGCGGCCGCCGTCGGCCCTGGCACTGTGCCCGGCACCGAGCCCGGCACAACGCCCGGCACCGAGCCCGGCACGGTGCCCGGCACCGGTGCGTCACGCGGATGTCGCGGAAGTGTCAGGCGGGGCGTTGCGATCGGCCCGGCGCTCGTAGAGCGCCAGCTCGCGGCCGCTGCGGGGGTGCTGCTCGGTCGCCCAGCGCGCCATGCCGAGCTTGTCGGCGACGCGGAGCGACGGCGCATTGTCGGCGTAGATGATGCTGATCAGGCGATCGAGACCGAGGCCACCGAAGCCCCAGTCGATCGCCGCAGCCCCCGCCTCGGTCGCCAGCCCACGGCCCCACCAGGGGCGGGCGAGCAACCAGCCGACCTCCACGGCCGGAAGCACGGAGGGCAGGAACGACGGCACCATCAGGCCGGCCCAGCCGACCGGCGCCGCCTCGCCCTTCGGGACGACGGCCCACAGCCCGAATCCATGCTCGTCCCAGTGCTCGACGAGCCGCGTCAGCAGCTCCTGCGAGCGCTCGCGATCGCGTGGCGCACCGCTCCCGATGTGCCGCATCACCACGGCGTCCGCCCAAACCGGCGCGAACGCGTCCAGGTCGCCCAGTTCGAGCGGCCGCAACAGCAGCCGCTCCGTCTCCACCATCGTCACGGGAGCAGCTCCCGCAGGGCGGCGGCGGCGCGTGCGCGATGGGAGATCGCATCCTTCTCGTCGGCGGACATCTCCCCAACCGTGCGCGAGTCGCCCTCGGGCACGAACGCGGGGTCGTAGCCGAACCCGCCGGTGCCGCGCGGCTCGGCCGCCAAGGCTCCGCGGAGCTCGCCGCGGACGACCCGCTCGTCGCCGTCGGGCGAGATCGCCGCCAGTACGGCGACGTAGGCGACGCGGCGGTCGCCCATGCCGGCCAACGAGTCGATCAGCTTCTGCAGGTTCTGCTCGTCGGTCGCGTCCTCGCCGGCGAACCGCGCCGAGCGCACCCCGGGCACGCCGCCCAGCGCGTCGGCGGCGATGCCGGAGTCGTCCGCCAGCACCCACTCGGCGCCGCCCAACTCCCGCCACACGTGCCGCGCCTTGAGCAACGCGTTGTCCTCGAAGGTCTCGCCCGTCTCCTCCGGCAATGCGCCCGGCCACGGCTCGACGTCCCATCCCGGGAGCAGCCGCGTCAGCTCGACGGCCTTGTGCGTGTTACCCGACGCGAGAACGATTCGCATGCTCGGCGATCACGCGCGCCTGGAGGCCCGCGATCTCCTCGATGCCGCCCGCCGCCAGCTCGAGCAGCCGGTCGAGCGACGCCTTCCCGAACGGCGTCCGCTCGGCGGTCGCCTGCACCTCGATCAGCTCGCCCTTGCCGGCGATCACCACGTTCATGTCGACCTCGGCCACCGAGTCCTCGACGTAGGCGAGGTCGAGCATCGGCTCGCCGTCGACGATGCCCACCGACACCGCTGCGACGGAGTCGCGCAACGGCAGCTCGCGCAGCAGCTCTCGGTCGATCAGATCGGACAACGCGATGTGCAGCGCCAGGTAGCCGCCGCAGATCGCAGCGCAGCGAGTGCCGCCATCGGCCTGGATGACGTCGCAGTCGATCCACACCGTCCGCTCGCCGAGCGCGGCGAAGTCGACCACCGACCGCAGCGAGCGACCGATCAGACGCTGGATCTCGACCGTGCGCCCGTCCTGCTTGCCTCGTGAGGCATCACGCGACTTCCTGGTGGACGTCGATCCGGGGAGCATCCCGTACTCGGACGTCACCCACCCCGTCCCCCGGCCGCGCATCCATCCGGGCACCGTCTCCTCGACCATCGCCGTGCAGATCAGCCGCGTCTGGCCGATCTCGAACAGCACGGAGCCGGTCGCGCTGCTGATGAAGCCGGGGACGATCTCGATCGGACGCAGGTCGTCGGCCGCGCGGCCGTCGGCGCGGCTCACGCAGCCACCGCCAGCGCCTGCGGGTCGACCCGCTCGACCTCCGTCACCGGCAGCTGCAGGAACCGCCCCGCCACCACCCTGAACGCCTCCTCGTCGCCAGTGCACAGGAAGCGGTAGCCGCCCTCGCGAGCCGGGTCGTTGGCGACGCCGCGGCGGTCGAGCGTGTCCGCCACCTCGCGCGCGACCTCCTCCGCCGACGTGATCAGCGTGACGCCGCGGCCGAAGATCCGCTGCAGCATCGGCCGGATCAGCGGGTAGTGCGTGCACCCGAGGATCACCGTGTCGACGCCGGCCTCGCGCAGGGGCTCGGCGTAGCGCTTCGCCGCGTCCAGCAGCGGCTCGCCGCTGATGTCACCGGCCTGGATCAGCGGCACCAGCTCTGGACAGGCGACCTGCGTGACCTCGGCGCCGGCGTCGAGCAGCGCGATGGCGGCCGGGTAGCGACCGCTGGCGACCGTTGCCTCCGTGGCCATCACGCCGATCCGCCGCGTCCGGGTGGCCTGCACCGCGGCGTGCGCCTCAGGCGTGATCACGCCGATCAGTGGCACGTCGAACTCGCGTTGCAGGTCGGGCAATGCGGCGGCCGTCGCCGAGTTGCAGGCGACCACCAGCAGCTTGACGTCGCGGGCGGCCAGGTGGCTGGCGATCTCGTGCGCGTACCGCCTGATCACCTCCGGCGTCTTGGTGCCGTACGGGAAGCGCGCCGGGTCGGAGTCGCCGAAGTACAGAAAGTCCTCATTGGGCAACGACACCAGGCACTCGTGCAGGACGGTCAGCCCGCCCACCCCGGAGTCGAACACGCCGATCGGCCGTGGATCCATCCCTGGGAGTCTAGAGAGGGCTGCGGCCGGGATGCGTCCTGGACAGGATCGCCAGATTCCTGTACGATCGTACAAGAATGACGACGATCACCGCGCGGCGACCCAAGGGCGAACGGCGGCGCCACGCGCTGCTGGAGGCGACGCTGCAGCTGATCGGCCGCGGCGGGCCGGCCGCCGTCACCCACCGGGCGCTGGCCGCCGAGGCCGGCGTCCCCCTCGCCACCACGACCTACTACTTCAGCTCGAAGACCGAGCTGCTGCGTGAGGCGCTGAGGCTGGCCGTCCGCGAGGATGTCGCCCTGGCGGAGAACGATCCCGCGTGGCGCGAGGCCCGCGAGGCGGACACGCCCGCACAGCTAGCCGACGCGCTCGCCCGTAACCTCGAGATGTACCTGCGCGATCCGGAGCGGGCGGTCGCACACTACGAGGTGTTCCTGGCCGCCTCGCGCGATCCGCAGCTGGCCGCCGCGGCCGAGGAGTGGACGGCGACGAACGCCGCGATGCTAGAACCGCTGCTGGAGCGGCTCGGCTCGCCGTCGCCCGGCGGCGATGCCCGGATCGTCAACGCCGTGCTGAACGGCCTGACACTCGAGCAGCTGGCGTCACCGACCGAGGACTTCACCGAGCAAGTCGCCCACCCGGCGCTGCGGCGGACGCTCGACGCACTGCTTTCCCATGACTCCCAGGAGGGACGATGACGACCCTGACCATCGACGACGCGCTCCTCAGCACCCTCGAGGAGGGCTACACGCTGCCCGCCTCGTGGTACACCGACCGGGCGATCGCGGAGCTGGAACGGGAGCGCATCTTCAGCCGCTCGTGGCAGTACGCCGGGCCGGCGGAGCTCGTCGCCGATCCGTGCAGCTTCCTGGCGACCCGCGTCGCACACGCGCCGGTGGTGATCGTCCGCGACGAGGAGGGCGAGCTCCGCGGGTTCGTCAACGTCTGCCGCCATCGTGCCCATCTTGTCGCCAGCGGCAACGGCAAGCGCAAGGCCCTGCAGTGTCCGTACCACGCCTGGACGTACGGGCTGGACGGCTGCCTGCGCAGCGCCCCCCGCTCCGACCGGGAGCCGGCGTTCGACCCGTCGCAGTTCTCGCTGATCCCGGTCAAGGTCGAGCGGCTGGGCCCGATGCTGTTCGCCAACCTCGAAACCGGGTCGGGGCCGCTGACCGACGTGCTGGGCGACGTGCCGGTGCGGCTCGCCGAGGGCGGCGTCGACCTCGACCAACTGGTGCTCCGCCGCCGCTCGGGCTGGAATACCCAGGCCAATTGGAAGACCGGCCTGGAGAACTACCTGGAGTGCTACCACTGCCCGGTCGCCCACCCCGGCCTGTCCAAGGTGGTCGACGTCAGCGCGGACGCCTACCGGCTGGAGGAGCACGGCATGGTCGCCAGCCAGTACGGCAACCCGCGCGATCCCGATGCCTTCTCGGACACCACCGTCGCGCAGGCCCAGTACCACCTGCTGTTCCCGGCGACCACCTTCAACGTCGAGCTCGGGCCGATGAACCTGTCGGCCGACGCCAGCCTCCCCGGGTCCGACCCGAGCACGTCGCTGGGCTTCGCAGACTTCTACGCGCCGGCCGAGGTCGGCGACGAGGAGCTGGGCGAGCTGATGGCGTTCGCCGACCAGGTCGGCAAGGAGGACGAGGCGCTGGTCGAGGGCGTCCGCGAGGGGCTCGAGTCCGGGCTCGTCCCGCAAGGCCGGCTGATCACGTCCAGCGAGCACCAGATCGCCTGGTTTCAGCGGCTGGTGTACGAGGCGCTCAGCTCGCGCGGATGATCGCGAGGTAATCGGAGCGGCCGAGCACCGTGCCGCTCAGCCGGTCGCGGAGCATGATGGTCGGCGTCTCGCGCATCGACACGAAGCCCGTACCGTCCTGGAAGAACGTGGTCGAGCTCATGGTGGCGTGCGTGAACGACTTCGGGAAGGTGAAGCTCTGCGTGCCGGTCGTCGCACCGAACGGACACGTCTCCTGCGAGCAGTAGCTCTTCGCCATCCGCACCTGGACGAGCATCGAGCGCTTGCCGGGGAAGCTCGCCGAGATGCGGATCCCGCCGACCTGGATGTGGGTCGGCGACACGCTGACGGTCTGCGTCCATGTCACGCGGGCGCCGTTGCTCGCCCGGAAACCACCGCGGATGGTCATCTTCCCGGCGCCGAACACCTGCCGCTTGGGCAGCGCCGTCACGTGGATTACGGTCTGCGGGTCGGTGTGCATCGCGCCGTAGGCCGCGTTCGCCCAGACCGCCCTGGGCAGGGTCAGCGCCAGCAGCTTGGTCTTGTAGTTGAGCGTGAAGCCGCCGAGCACCGAGATGCCGGGCACCTGGGTGTAGCGGAGCCGCCCGGTCTGCGTGCCGGTGGCCGGGCAGCCGGATGAGAGGGTGACGGCCAGGGTCTGCGCGCGGGTGTGCTTGCCCGTCGCCGTGACGGCGCACGAGGGCGCCGCACCCGCCTGTGATGCGGGAACGAGAGCGACCGCCAGTGCGGCCAGCATGGTCGGAGCCAGGAGCCGTCGCACCCCTCCGGGATACCACCAACTGTGCTTGCTGTCCAGAGGTGGGCACATACAATCGGCCGCATGACTCAACGACCGGAATGGCTCAAGGACGGATGGCCCGAGCTGCGCGAGGCGCCGCCGTGGGTGATGCAGGAGATGATCGAGAGCGAGCCCGAGGTGCTCGAGCGGATCGCGCAGACGGCGGACACGACCGATGTCGCGTTGCTGCTCCGCGGTCCCGGGCCGGTGACGGTGACCGGCTGCGGCACCAGCGAGCACGCGTCGATGGCGATCGCCGCGATCCTGTCCGAGACGGGTACGCCGGCGACGCCGCGCGAGGCGTTCGAGCTGTCGCTCGACCCGCCGCGGGAGGGGTCGGTGATCGCGGTCTCGCACGAGGGCGGCACCTGGGCGACCGTCGAGGCGCTGAAGGCCGCCCGTGCGGCCGGCCGCCCGACGGCGCTGGTCACCGCGCGCCCGGAGGGCGAGGCGGCCGCCCAGGCGGACGCCGTCCTGGCGACGCCGGAGGTCGACGGCAGCTGGTGCCACACGATCGGCTACACGTCGCCGTTCACCGCCGGTCTCGCGCTGGCCGCGCGGCCGGAGACGGGGGCCGTGCGCTCGCTGCTGGACGCGGGCGTCGCTATGCGCGCCCAGGCGGCCGAGATCGCCGCCGACCTCGGCGGCTCGGCGCGCCTGATCATCATCGGCTCGGGCGCCGACCGGATCGCCGCGCGCGAGCTGACGCTGAAGATCGAGGAGGCGAGCCACATTCCGACCTCGATGCGCGACCTGGAGACGTTCCTGCACGGCCACATCCCGGCCTGCGACGAGACCACCGGCCTCGTGCTGATCGCCGCCGACCGCCGCGGCGGCGCGAAGCGCGACGACCGCGCCGAGGCGCTGGAGCGCGCGAGCCGGCGGGTCGGCATCCGCTGCCACACGCTGCAGGCGCCTCCCGCCCCCGACGGGCTCCCGGCGGCGGCCGGCGCGCTGCTCGCCACCGCAGCGCCGCTGCAGTGGCTGGCGCTCGAGCTTGCGGCCGCGCGCGGAGTGAACCCCGACCTGATCCGCCGCGAGCACGCGCCCTACCGCGAGGCGGCCGCGGAGCACAAGTGAGCCGCATGCGCGTCCTGCACATCCAGAACGAGGTGACCGACCCCTGCGTGCTCTTCACCGAGGAGCTCGAGGCCAAAGGCATGGAGGTGGCGACGGTGCACGCCTACGCCGGTGAGCGCCTGCCGGACACGCTCGACGGGTACGACGGCATGGTCGCCGGCGGCGGGCTGGTCGACACGCACCAGGCGGAGGAGCACCCGTGGATGCAGCAGGAGATGCGGCTGATCGCCGAGGCGGTCGACCGCAGCGTCCCCTTCATCGGGCTCTGCCTGGGCGCCCAGCTGCTGACCGAGGCGACCGGCGGCGAGGTCTACCGGTGCGAGCCCCACGAGATCGGGTGGACGCCGGTCGAGCTGGCGCCGGCGGCCGCAGGCGACCCGCTGTTCGGCGGGCTGCCGGAGAGCTTCCTGGCCATGCAGTGGCACTTCTACGCGTGCCGCGTGCCGGAGGACGGCGCCGAGCTGATGCGCAATCCGGTGTGCACGCAGGCGCTGCGCGTCGGCGAGGCCGCCTGGGGAACGCAGTTCCACATCGAGGTCAACCGGACGAGCCTGGAGACGTGGCTGGCGGCCGCCGAGCACGAGCTGGCCGCGAACGGCTATCCGCGCGAGGAGTTCCTGCGCTCGCTCGACGAGGTGCTGCCCGCGCATATGGAGATCGGCCGGACGCTGGCGCGCCGGCTGGGCGACGTCATCGAGCGGCGCGCGAGCCGGGTGTAGCACCCAGGCCGAGCAGCTCGTGCTCGACCCGGTATTCGGGCCGGGCGTCCAGCCGCTCCAGCCATGCCAGGATCGCCGGGAAGGCCTCCAGGCTGCCGCCGACCCGATCGACGCGGACGATCCACGGCCAGTACGCGGGCTCGGCCAGCGTGTAGGAGTCGCCGGCGAGGTAGTCGTGCTGCCCGAGCAGCTCCTCGACCCAGCCGAGCTGCGCGTGCATCTCGTCCAGCGCGCCGTCCTCGCCGCGGCGAACGGCGTAGTAGGCGTCCGACAGATCCTCGAACCGGCGCATCAGCATGCGCACTCCCGCGCGGCCGACGGCGTCTGCCGGCATCATCCGCGGCTCGGGGAAGACCTCGTCCAGATACTCGGCGAGCGCCTCGGACTCGTAGATCACGTGGCCGTCGTGCTCGAGCACCGGCACGCGGTTGCGCGGGTTCATCTCGCGCAGCCAGGCCGGCTTGTTCGAGAGGTCGACCTGCACTGACTCGTGGTCGATGCCCTTCGCGGCCAGGACGAGCCGCGTGCGGACGCAATAGGGACAGCTGTCGGCGTGGTTCAACCTCACTCCAACGAAGAGTAGCGAGGATCGCGCGATGGGGACGGAACCGGATCTCACATCGCAGATCGAGGAGGCGCTCGACGAGCTCGGCAGGTTCCCGCTGGTCGAGGCGCTCTACGGCCGCCGGTCGCGGCGCTTCCCGCTGGGCGGCGAGATCCCGGATGGGCCGCTGGCCTACCGGTCGCGCCACGACCCGATGCCGCTCTCCGAGATCGAGCGGCTGCTGGTGCTGACGGCCTGCGCCGGCACCACCGGCTGGCACTACGCGATCACGCGGCACGAGCGATACGCGCCGCACCTGTCGAACTACTCGGGCGGCGCGGCCGGCCGGACGTTCCCGTCGGCCGCCGGCTTCCACACGGCCGAGATCTTCTTCACCGACGACTCGGGCACCTATTTCTTCCCCACCCGCGACGCGGGCGCGCAGGTCGACCCGGCGGACGAGCGGCTGACGCCGGCGCTCATGATCGAGCGCCATCGCCACCTGATCCGCCGGCTGTCCGATTCGCGCATCCACCTGCCCCGCCAGGAGCCGTACATGGAGGGGCACAACACCTGGATCGCCAACCACCCGGGCTCGCTGCTGGTGATCCCGGTGGCCGACGTCGCGCAGCACAACATCGCCAACCTGTGCTTCTTCGTCCAGAACGGCTACTGCATCTTCGACGACGTCAACGGCCGGCCGATCCCCGGCATGGAGCGGTTCCGCGGGCTGGTCGACGTCGACGACCCGCTACCGCTGACCTTCCTCGAGCAGTACTCGCTGACCGAGGCGACCGCCGAGCTGGCGACGTCCGCGTTCTGCGGCGTGCTGATGCTGCAGGCGATGGGCCTGGGCGGCTGGATGTTCGACGGCATCGACCGGATGACGATGCTCGGCGCCTCCGGCGACCCGGGCGTGCCGGGCCTGGGCTTCCGCTACGACGAGGACGAGCGGTGGGCGCTGCCCAACCCGACCGGGCTGGACGGCGTGTTCGAGGCGTTCTGCCCGCCCCACCACGCGGACATGGCGGCCGCGGTCGAGGCGTTCGCGCAGCGCAAGTTCGGGCCGGGCGGCGTCTTCCACCCGGGCACGCCCGGGCGCGTGGTCGGAGAGCGCCGTCGTTCGCGGCAGCGCCCAGCCGTACACCGACGAGTTCAAGGCCTGCGTGGCCCATCAGGCGCAGTACATCCTGGACACGTTCGGCAAGTTCCCGGGCACGGTGCCGACGCTCTTCATCATGAACTACGTGCAGGCTCAGCACATCGACACGGAGTTCTACGACCACCACTTCCGAGCGGGCGCCTACCTGGATACGCACGCCGCGCATCAGCAGCGGTGGCACTGATCGGTTAGCCTGCGCCGCGTGGCAGGCGAGGGTTACACCGTGGTTCGGATCGACGACGTCGCGCCGATCCCCGCGATCGCGGAGCCGTTTCAGATCCGGCTCCTGCGGCGCGAGCTGGGCGTGCAGGCGTTTGGGATCAACGCGTACACGGCCCCGGCGGCCGGCGACATGGTGATCGAGGATCACGACGAGCTGGGCGGCGGAGCCGCTCGCCACGAGGAGCTGTACCTGGTGGTGTCCGGCAAGGCGACGTTCACAGTCGACGGCGAATCCGCCGAGTTCGGCGCCGGCGGCCTGGTATACGTGGCCGACCCGGCGTCGCGCCGCAGCGCGACCGCGGCCGAGCCGAACACGACGGTGCTGGTGGTCGGCGGCGCGCCCGGCGAGGTCAACCGGCCGGGCGGCTGGGAGGTCAACGTGCTCGCGAACCCGGCGTACCTCGCGGGCGACTACGACGAGGCCATCCGGATCGCCTCCGAAGGCCTCGACGAGCGGTCGGACAACGCCGGCCTGCTCTACAACCTCGCCTGCTTCCAGGCGCTGGCCGGCCGCGGCGACGAGGCCGTGGTGCTGCTGCGCCGGGCGTACGAGGTGCTGCCGGCCGCCCGCGAGTGGGCGACCGACGACTCCGACCTGGACTCGATCCGCGACCGCGAGGACTTCCCGACATGAAGGCGGTCAACGTCACCGACATCGAGCCCCGCAGGATCATGGGCGGCACGATGCTCTGGCATCCCGTGCGCAGGACGCTCGGCGTCCGCTCGTTCGGCACGAACGCCTACACGGCGCTGAAGGCCGGCGACCGGGTGGTCGAGGAGCACAGCGAGGGTGGCGCGGGGCACGAGGAGGTCTACCTGGTGCTGAACGGCAGTGCCACGTTCGAGCTCGGCGACGACACCGTCGAGGTCGGCGCCGGCGGCATGGTCTTCGTCAGCGACCCCGAGCTGAAGCGCGGGGCCGTCGCCACCGAAGCCAACACGACCGTGATCGTGTTCGGCGGACCGGTCGGCACGCCCTTCGAGCCGCAGGTCTGGGAGCACGACTTCGCGGCGCAGGAGTCGTACGACGCCGGCGACTTCGAGGCCGCGTACGAGATCGCCTCCGAGGGCCTCGAGGAGCACGGCGAGAGCGCCCGCCTGCACTACAACCTCGCGTGCTACGCCGCGCGCGGCCGGCACCAGGAGCTGGCACTGCACCACCTCGACCAGGCGACGAAGCTGGACGCCGAGCTGGTGCGTACCTGGTCGGCGGACGACCACGACCTCGATTCGATCCGCGAGCGCGCCGGCCTGTAAAAACGGGGTCTGACCCCGTTTTTTCACTGCGCGACGATCACGTCCAGCCGACGTGGCCCGTGCACGCCCTCGACCCGCTCGAGCTCGATGTCGGAGGTCGCCGACGGCCCCGAGATGAACGTGACCGGCGCACGCCGCTCGCGCACCGCGGCGCCCAGCGCCCGGATCGCCTCCGGCACCGAGTGCACGACCTGGGACGCACGGACGATGCACAGGTGATGGTCGGGGACCAGGGTCAGCGCGCGAGCGCCCTGACCGGGGCCGCAGTCCAGGACGATCGTGCCGGTCTCGGCGATCGCCAGCGCACAGCCCGTGATCACGGCGTCGACGCGGTCGAGCGCCTCGACGCCGAGCGGCTCGCGGAGCGGCTCGACGGTCTGCGGTAGCCACGCGCCGGGCAGCCCGTCGGGCACCGCCACCGTCCCCGTGACGAGCCGCTCGACCACACTCGCGACATCGTGCTCGGCCGCGAGCACCACGCTCGCCCGGTACTCGGCCACACGCTCGGCGAACAGCGCCACAGCGTCGCCCTGACCGGCAATGTGATAGCCGGACGGCCGCGGGCCGTACTCGGGCGAGGCGCCGCTCAGCGCGTCGCGCACGGCGCCCAGGATCTGCTCACGCGCCGCGGTCACGCCACCACTCCCTGAACGAGGTGTCGGGCACCTGCGGCAGCTCGCGGCTCTCCGTCCAGCCGCGGAGCGGGCCCAGCCGGCCCAGCCCGCGGCCCAGCCGGGCCAGGCGCTGGCCGCGCTCGTACCGCCGCCGGTCGGCGAACGTCCAGGCCAACGCCGCGAACGCACGTCGCTCCGCCCGCGGCTTGGGCGCCTTGGCGCGCAGGTGTACCAGCACCCGCGGGATCTCGATCTTCACCGGGCACGCCTCCTCGCAGGCACCGCACAGGCTCGACGCGAACGGCAGCGACGGCGCCTGGTCGATCCCCTCCAGCTGCGGCGTCAGGATCGCGCCGATCGGCCCCGGATAGATCGAGCCATACGCGTGGCCGCCCGTGCGCTCGTACACCGGGCAGACGTTGAGGCACGCCGAGCAGCGAATGCAGTGCAGCGCCTGGCGGCCGACCGCGTCCGCCAGCACGCGCGTGCGCCCGTTGTCCAGCAGGATCACGTGCAACTCGCGCGGGCCGTCGCCGTCCACCGGCCCGGTCCAGACCGACGTATACGGGTTCATCCGCTCGCCGGTGGACGAGCGCGGGAGGAGCTGGAGGAACACCTCGAGATCCTCCCAGCGCGGCACCAGCTTCTCGATCCCGACGACGCTGATCAGCACCTCCGGCAGCGTCGTACACATCCGCCCGTTGCCCTCGGACTCCAGCACCACCAGGCTGCCCGTCTCGGCCACGGCGAAGTTCGCCCCGCTGACGCCGACGCGCGCCCGCAGGAACCGCTCGCGCAGGTGCCGGCGCGCCGTCTCGGCCAGCTGTGACGGGTCGTCCGTCAGCTCGGCGTCGCCGATCGTGCGGCGGAACAGGTCGCGGATCTCGGTGCGGTTGCGGTGGATGGCCGGCACCAGAATGTGCGACGACCAGTCGCCGTCCAGCTGCAGGATCAGCTCGGCGAGGTCGGTCTCGATGGCGTCGATGCCGGCGGCGGCGAGCGCGTCGTTCAGCCCGATCTCGTCCGTGGTCAGCGACTTGACCTTGACCACCTCGGCGGCGCCGTGGCGGCGCGCGATGGCCACGGCGACGGCGTTGGCCTCGTCGGCGTCGCGCGCCCAGTGCACCTCGCCGCCGGCCGCGGTGAACGCCCGCTCGAACTCCTCCAGATGCCGGTCGAGCGAGCGCATCGTGCGGTCCTTGATCACGCGGCCCGCCTCGCGCAGCTCCTCCCAGTCGGCCAGCTCGCCAACCGTGGCCAGGCGCTTGCGGCGGATCGTCGCCGTGGCGTGCCCGAGGTTGCGCCGCAGCTGCGTCCGCCGCAGCTCGACGCGGGCCGCGCTGGGGAAGCTCGCCGAGCTACGCCGTGCCGTGCTCACGTCGCCGCCAGGATCTCGGCCAGGTGCATCGTCCGGACGGCCGAGCCGCGACGCCGCAGGCCGCCGCCCAGGTGCATCAGGCACGAGTTGTCTGCGGAGGTGACGATCTCGGCGCCGCTCTGCTCGATGCGGTCGAGCTTGTCCTCCATCATCGCCGTCGACACGTCGGGGTTCTTGACCGCGAACGTGCCGCCGAACCCGCAGCACTGGTCGGCATCGGCGAGCGGCACGACCTCCAGGCCGCCGACCGAGCCGAGCAGCCGCTGGGGCCGGTCGCCGACGTGCAGCTCGCGCAGCGAGTGGCAGGTCGGGTGGTAGCAGACGCGGTGCGGGAAGCGCGCGCCGACGTCGACGACGCCGAGCACGTCGGTCAGGTACTCGGTCAGCTCGTAGACCGGCAGCTCGGGCGCGGCTGCCCGCACGTGGGCGGCGCAGGATGCCGACGGCGCGACGATCGCATCGGCCCCGGCGAATACGCCGCGGAAACGCTCGACCAGCGCAAGCCCCTCGTCGCGGTAGCCGGAGTTGAGGTGCATCTGGCCGCAGCAGGTCTGCTCCTCCCGGAACTCGACGGTGCAGCCCAGCCGCTCCAGCAGCTCCACGATCGCCCGCCCGGTGCCAGGGAACAGGGTGTCGTTGAAGCAGGTGATGAAGAGCGAGACGGTGCGGCTAGAAGACCTCGACGTACTCCTCGCGCTCCCAGTCCGTGACGTGGTCGTCGAACCGCTGCAGCTCGTGGCGGCGCATCGCGCCGTAGGCGGTCACGAACTCCTCGCCAAGCGCCTCGCGGATCACGGAATCCGACTCCATCGCATCCAGCGACTCGCGCACCGACAGCGGCAGCGGCGTCTTGCTCGGATCCTCCTCGGCGGGCCCAGCGGCCGGCGGCTCGAGCTCCAGCCCTTGCTCGATCCCTGACAGTCCTGCCGCCAGCAGAGCGGCGCCGATCAGGTACGGGTTGGCCAGCCCGGTCGGCGCACGGTGCTCGATGTGCCGCGAAGATTCGGAGCCGCCCTTGATGCGCACCAGCGCCGTGCGGTCCTCCTCGCCCCAGGAGATGTTCGACGGGCTGAACGTGTGCGGCCGGCGGCGTTTCAGGCAGTTGACGGTCGGCGCCAGCAGCGCGTAGACGGCCGCGGCGTGCGCCAGCTGGCCCGCCAGGAACTGGCTGCAGACCTCCGAGATGCCGTGCTTTGCCGAGTCGTCGCCGAACGCGTTCGAGCCGTCCTCGAGGTTGAGCAGGCTGATGTGCGCGTGCAGCCCCGAGCCCGCCGAGTCGGCGTACGGCTTGGACATGAATGTGGCCACGTAACCGTGGCGGTGCGCCAGCTCCTTGACCGCGTTCTTGAACGAGAAGCAGCGGTCGGGGCCGCCCATCCCCCGCGCGGGCATGAACGGCAGCTCCCACTGCGAGCCGGCGTACTCGCAGTTCGCCGTCATCACCTCGATGCCGTACGCGTTCAGCTGCTCGACCAGCTCCTGGATGAAGGGCACGTACGTGTTCCGGCTGACGTTGAAGATCTGGTAGCCGTGGAACAGCTGCTGGTGGTCGGCGTCCAGCACGTAGAACTCGGGCTCCATCCCGATCAGCGCGTCGTAGCCGAGCGCGTTGGCCCGCTCCAGCTGGCGCTTGAACACGCGCCGCGGCAGCGCCTCGAGGGGCGAGCCGTCGGGCCACTGCGAGTCGCAGATCCAGCGCGCGGTGGCGTCGGCCCAGGGCACCACGGCGGCGGTCGACGGGTCGGGGATCAGCAGCTGGTCGCCGTAGGCGATCTCCTCGTTGTACAGGGTCCCGCCGACCACATCCGACCTGCTGTCCAGCACGGCAACCCCGCCATACATGTTCAGCCCGGACTCCGCGTAGCCGTAGGCGCGTTCGATCGGCACCATCTTGCTGCGGCTGGTGCCGTGCATGTCCGGCAGCTCGAACCGGACGAAGCGGATGCCCTGCGCCTTCCATCCGTCGAGCACGCTCGTCGCCGTCGACGCGCCTGTGGTGGTTGCCACCCCTACCCCTCCTTCGCCGAGTCCGGCGTGCCGTTGTCCCACACAGAGATGTCGTAGCCGTCGAGCGCCGGCGTCGATCCGGCGCTGCAGACGAACAGGATCCCACGGCCCTCCAGCGACCGCGCCATCCGTCCCGGCGGCTGCACGTGATGGCCGTCGAGGCCGAGCGAGCCGTACGTATCGCGGACGATGACGAGCGACCCGCCGGCGCCGCGTAGCAGCCCGGCCAGCAGCACGAAGTGCCCGACCGCCCAGTCGGCGGGCGGCCCCTGGCCGACACCGGCCCCAAGGAAGCCCGAAAGCTGCTCGGCGGTCGGGCGCGAACCCCAGAGCGGCGCGGTCGCGATGTTGGCCACCAGGGCGGCGTCCGCCTCGTCGGCCAGGCCGATCAGCTCGCATACCGAAGCCGCCGTGAACGGGCCGGCGACCGGCGTGACCTCGAGCGACCCGTTGCCGAGGGCGGTCAGCGCACGCGCCAGCCCGGGTGCCGAGATACCGGTGATCGCCGCGTCATCGCTGCGCTCGAACTCCAGGCGGTAGTCGTCGCGCCCCGAGCCTCCGGGCGGCAGCCAGCTCGCGGGGTCGCCCCCGGCCGGCAGGATCGCGCCGGCGGCCGCGGCCACCTCGTCCTGGTCGGCGTCGACGCCGAAGGCGCCCAGCGCCACCGAGCCGATGAACCCGCCGCACAGGTTGTCCTTCTGCGGCAGCGTGGCGGCGTGCAGCGCGGCGGTGCGCTCGGCACTGCCCAGCAGCTGGATGTCGGCGACGCTCACGAGCGTGAGGCTATGCCATCCGGCGCCGGTTGGGAAGGGCGCACCGACCCCTGATGGAGGCCGAGCCTATGTCCCGGGTGCACATACCGGGGGTATGCTCGGTGCATGCAGCAGGCGCCGGCGACCGAGGCCCGCAGGGGCGACCTGCCGGCGCTGGCCGAGCTGGTGGCGCGGATGAGCTCAAGCCTCGAGCCCGACGAGGTGCTGGATCACGCGATCGAGGTGTGCGCCGAGCTCACCGGCTGCCAGGGCGCATTGGTCTACCTGTGGGACGACGAGCACGAGCATCTGGCTGTGCGCGGCGCCAGCGAAGGCTACCGCCAGTGGGTCGGCCGCTTCGCGCTGGCGGCCGGCGAGGGCCTGACCGGCTGGACGGCCGAGACGCGGCAGGTGGGGATCATCACCGACCATCCGCAGGACGACCCCCGCTACCTGCACGTGCCCGACCTGAACGACGAGCGGTTCCAGTCGGTGGCCACGGTGCCCGTGGTCGGGCGCAGCGACCAGCTGCTCGGGGTGCTCACCCTGCACACCCGCGCGCCCCGCGAGTTCACCGACCAGGACGTCACGCTGCTCCGCGCGATCGCGGGCCTGGTTGCCGCGGCCGTCGAGAACGCGCAGCTGCACCAGCGCGCGCTGCGCAGCGTCGAGGTATTCCGGCGGCTGGCGGAGCTGTCGCGCCAGCTGACGTCCGCGTCGAGCACCGCGCGGACGCTGCAGCTGCTGGCGATGACCACCCGCGAGCTGCTGGCCGGCGACCTGGCCGCGGTGCTGCAGCTGGACGAGTCCCGCGGACGGCTGGCCGTCGAGACCTGGGCGGGGAGCGGCGGGCTGCGCACGGAGCCGATCCCGGCGGAGGGGCCGTGGGCGCAGCTGCTGGGCGGCGGGCCGGTGTCGGTCGACCTGGGCGGCGAGCCCGACCTGTCGCTGACGGCCGGCGCGCGCTCGCTGTTCGCCGCGCCGCTGCGCCTCGAGGGCCGGCCGACCGGGCTGCTGCTCTGCTACAGCGTCGAGTCGCGGTCGCTTGGCGGCGACAACCTGGAGCTGCTCGGCACCATCGCCAACCACACGTCGATCGCGCTCGAGGAGGGACGGCGGCGCGACGCGGCGGCGCAGCGCACGCGGGTGCGCGAGCTGTTCGATGCACTCCGCGCCGGCGAGCTGCGCGACCTCGGCGGCCCGCACGCGGTGGTGGTGGTCGAGACACAGCCGACCGAGGACGCCGAGCGCGTGTGGGGGCCGCTGGCGGCCGAGCTCGGCGCGCAGTTCGGCGGCACCCGGGTGGACGCCCGGCCGCAGTCGCTGCGCGCGCTGGTGCCGATCGCCTCGGCGACCTGGGCGCCGATCGCCTGGCGGCGCTGGTCGAGTCGCACATGGCGGCGGTCGACGGCGGCGCCGGCATCTCCGAGCCGGCCGAGCGGGACTACGCGCTGGCGTTCCGCCAGGCCGAGATCGCCGCCGCGATCGCCGGCGCCGGCGGCGATCGCCGGGTGCGCGAGTACGCCGACCTCGGCGCGCAGCGCCACCTCTGGACGATCGCCCGCGAGGGCGAGGCCGACCCGCTCGAGGCGGCAGTCACCCGGCTGTCCGAGATCGACGCGAAGCGCGGCAGCCAGCTGTTCCGGACGCTCGAGGTGTACCTCGAGCACCAGGGCAACGCGCGCAAGGCCTCCGCCGCGCTCTTCATTCACCGCAACACGTTGCGCCAGCGCCTGCGCCGCATCTCCGACCTGATCGGGATCGACGTCCGCGACCGCGTCGACCTGGTTCGACCTCGGCCTGGCCGTCCGCCTGGTGCGCTTCCGCGGCACCGCCGGCAAGCTGCTCGGCGGCGGCTGAAAAATCGGGGTCTGACCCCGTTTTTTCAGCGCGCGCAACAAAGGGGTCTGACCCCGTTGTTGCGGGCATGTAATGTGCGCCGCCATGGATCTGCTCGGACAGCTGACGGATCTGCACATTCGCGTCGGGGCTGGACGATGTCGAGGGCACCCGGCGGGTGACCGCCACGGTCGCGGCCGCGGCGGCGTTCGCGCCGGCGGTGACGGCCGTCGTGATCACCGGCGACATCGCCGAGAACGGCACCCAGCGCGAGTACGAGCGGGCGCGGGAGCTGCTGGCGCCGCTGACCATGCCGATCCACGTGATCGCCGGCAACCACGACGACGCGGAGGCGCTGGCCGCGGCGTTCGGCACCGAGACGCGGTGGACGGCGCGGGTCGGGATCGCTGCGCGTCGTCGGCTGCGACACCACGGTGCCCGGCACCGACGGCGGCGCGCTGGACGGCGACCGTCTCCGCGTGGGTGACCGAGCGGCTGGCCGAGGACGCCGCGCCCACCATCCTCGCGATGCACCACCCGCCGGTCGACACCGGCATCCAGGCGATGGACGAGATCGGCATGCCGGCCGCCGACCGCGCCGCGCTGGGCGAGGTGCTGGCGGCGAGCCCGCACGTGCGCCGGGTGATCTCAGGACACGTGCACCGGGCGGCGACCGCGATGCTCGGGGGCTGCCCGGTCGTGCTCTGCCCGAGCGCCGAGCGTCAGCTCGCGCTCGACCTGGCGGGCGGCGACGACGTCGAGTTCACCGCCGGGCCGCCCGGCTTCATGGTGCACATCTGGCAGGACGGCGACGTGGTGTCGCACGTCCAGCCGGTCATGTGACCCGGACGACCTTGCCGGTCGAGTCCGCCGACAGCCAGCGGCTCGCCGTGCCGCCGGCGTAGTGCCAGCGCAGCACCTTGGTGCCGGCGGCGAGCCGCACCGTGCGTGAGTAGCCGCCCAGCCGGCCGACGGTGGCGCTGCCGATCGAATGCCAGATCCGGCCGTTGACGCCGCGCCACTGCGCGGTCACCTTCGCGCCCGACATGTTCGGCGTCGACCGCCCGGACAGGGTGAAGGTCGACAGGTGGGAGACGGTGCTGCGCGACGACGCGACCGACAGCTTCGGCGTCACGTACTCGTAAGTGCCAGGCCGAGGTGCTGCCCGCGTGCCCGTCGTCGCCCATATAGTGCGCGCGCCACTGCATCCGCTTCGGTCGGCTTGCGGGTTGACGTCCACGCGCCCGAGCCGTCCAGCGGGATGTTCTTGGAGTAGTAGATGTAGGGGCTGCCCGCGAACCGGAACTCGAGCCAGACGACCGACTCGGCCGGCAGCAAGCGTGCCGTCGCTCTCCTTCGCCGTCCCGTGCAGGTTGACCGTCTGGCCGACCAGGATCTTGCCCTTGTCCTGAACGGCGGTGGTCGTGGTCGGGACGGCGCTCGCCGGGGTCGCGGCGAACGCAGCGAGGTCGGCCGCGAGCGCCGCCGCGTCGACCGAGCCCAGCCCCGACGCCATGTCGTACCCGGCGCGCGCCGGGTACGCACCGAGCAGGCCCGAGTCGTCGTTGTCACCCAGGGTGACGTCGTAGAAGTGCCCGGCCGGCGCCCCGTACAGGAACGGGTTGGCGAAGCCCAGCCGCTGCCCGCCGTTGGCCAGCGAGTACTCGTTCATGTCCGCCGTGATCCCGGCCATCAGCGGCGCGCCGGCGCTGGTCCCGCCCCACTGCGACCACTTGCTGTTGTGACACGGCCCGGCGGTGCAGTAGATGACGTACCCCGTGTTCGGGTCGGCGTCCAGGCTGATGTCCGGCACCTGGCGGCAGAACCCGGGCGCCGCGCCGCAGGCTGCGCCGTCGGAGTCGGCCACCACGGGCTGCCACGCCGGCTTCGGCCAGACGCCGGAGATGCCGCCGCCGCCGCCCTTCCAGACGCGCTCCTTGGTGCGCCGAGCCGGGGGTCAGGTGCGTCCCGCCGATGCCGGTGGCGAACGGCGAGGAGGCCGTCGCGTCGGTGTCCAGGAACGGGCTCGCCGAGCCGCAGCCGTTCGAGCCGGAGTCGCCGCTGGCGACGAACACGCTGATGCCCTGCACCGCCGCCCGCGCCAGGGCGTTCTGCTGCGCGCGCAGCTCGCCGGGCAGCGTGTAGCGCTCGCAGAGCCCCCACGAGATCGAGATGACGTGGACGTTCTTCGCCGGCGCGTCGGCCACCATCGCGTTGATCACCGTGGACAGCGCCGTCCGGCCGTTCGGCGCCTTGTAGACCCAGGCGTGGTCGAGGCCGGGCGCCGCGGCGAGCGTCGTCTCGACGTCCAGCGTGACCTCGTCGTTGGCG
Source organism: uncultured Actinomycetes bacterium (assembly GCA_963809205.1). Taxonomy (GTDB): domain Bacteria; phylum Actinomycetota; class Thermoleophilia; order Gaiellales; family JAICJC01; genus DATLLN01. Next base: position 334,788 of record CAWEIS010000028.1, read on the forward strand.
ACTGAGCGTGGTCGTGCCGCCGTTGACCGCGACGTTGCCGACCGGCGTTGTCAGATGGAAGCAGTCCTTGAACTTCTGGACGTCGGAGGCGGAGTAGCTCGAGTACTCCAGGAACGAGACCGCCTCGCCGTCGCCGTCCGCGCCGCCGTCCAGCAGCGACTGGTAGTTGTACGCGCTGGGCGCGGCCAGGTCGGCGGGCAGCATGCCGCCGAACATGCTCTTGATGTTCGCGGGGCCGTTGCACCCCGCTACGGGCACGACGGCCGCCCGCTTGACCTTCGCCACCGACGGCGTGTAGACCGCCGAGGTGTCGAGGCCGGAGATCGACTGCACCGCGCCGGCGACGTCGTCGGGCAGGTGTACCGCGGTCGCGGGCGCCTGGAACGTGCGGCCGCCCGGCGCCTCGTAGCGCTCCAGATCGGTGCCGAACGCCTGCTCCGCGTCATCGGCGGTGCCGGTCACCCAGACCGTCGGGCCGGTCCAGCGCTGCACCCGCAGGCCCGCCTCCTGGAGGTGGCGCACCACGGCGCGGCGAGCCGTCGGCGTCGGGCCGAACAGGGCAGCCGCCTGGGCGGCCGACAGCGGCGCCCGGCCGCTGCGCTGGGTTGCCACCTGCTCGAGCAAAGCTTCGTTGCGCGGCTTGAGCGTGACAGCGACGCTGACCGGCTGCGACGAGGGCACGGCGCCGATCGCGTGCGACCGGGACACGAGCGCCGACCGCTGTCCCTTGAGGGTGACGGTCGGCTGGTCCGCGGCCGCGGCGCTGGGACCGCCGGCGGCGGCGAGCGCAAGCAGCGGCAGGACGACGATGAGACGACGCATACTCTCCTATGGAACGGGACGACCCGTTCGGAATCCACCCCCCAAACGGGTGACGCTCCTCCCAGGGAGCGTCCCGCGCCTCACGGTAGCAGCGCGTCTGGACGCGTCCGTGCGAGGCGGCCCGCATCCTTGTACTATCCACACCGTGAAGTGGACTAGACCACTTTTCGGGAGCTGCTGAGCGATGCGCGCGGCGATCTGGCATGGGCCCGGCGAGATGACCGTCGGCGAGGTCGAGGACGCCACCTGCCCGGACGACGGCATCCTGCTGCGCGTCACCGCATGCGGGATCTGCGGGACGGACGTCCGCACGTTCTTCAACGGCGACCGCCGGATCTCACCCGGCGCGGTGCTCGGCCACGAGATCTGCGGCGAGGTGCTGGAGGTCGGCCCGAACGCGAACGGCGACCTGCGCGCCGCAGCCGGCGACCTGGTGCACGTGATCTCCACGCTCTACTGCGGGCACTGCAGCCTGTGCCGGTCGGGCAACGAGCACCTCTGCCAGAACGGCGGCCTGATGGGCTTCGACTACCAGGGCGCCTACGCGGAGCTGGTCGCCATCCCCAGCGTCGCGCTGAAGAACGTGTTCCCGCTGCCCGACGGGCTCGACGACGTGCACGCCACGTTCGCCGACCCGCTGTCGGACGCGATCTGCGGCCACAAGGACATGGAGATCGGCCTGGAGAACATCGTCGTCGTGATCGGCGCGGGGCCGGTCGGCACCGCTCACGTCGCGCTCGCGCTCGCACAGGGCGCGGACGTCGTGCACCTGCTCGAGACCTCGCCGCTGCGGCTCGACCTGGCGCGCAGGGTGCTCGGGGACGCCGAGGTCGAGTACGTCGACGTCACCGGCCGCGACTCGGTCGAGTACGTCAAGGGCGTGACCGCCGACGGCGCCGAGCGCGTGATCGTCGCCTGCTCGAACGCCCAGGCCCAGGAGCAGGCCATGGAGATGGCCGCACCCCGCGGCCGGGTGCTGTTCTTCGGCGGGTTGCCGAAGGGGACGACGTCGATCGCGTTCCCGTCCAACGTGCTGCACTACCGCGAGGTCCAGGTGCACGGGTCGTACGCCTCGCGGTTCCGCGACCAGGTGCAGGCGCTGGAGATGCTGCGACGCAACACGCACAACATCCGCGGCGTCGTCACGGATGTCGTCTCGCTTGACGACACGCCAGGGGCATTCGACCGGATCCGCGCCGGCGAGGCGCTCAAGGTCGTCGTGACGCCGGGCGCCTGATGGCCGCCCGCGCCGAGACGGTCTGCGGCATCGACGTCGGCTCGCAGGGCTCATGCCTCGCCGTGTTCGACGCCGCCGGCGAGCGGCTGGCGACGACGTACCAGCCGCACCCGCTTTCGTACCCCCGTCCCGGCTGGGTGGAGCAGGACCCGCGCGACTGGCGGGCGGCGCTGGTCAACGGCTTTCGCGACCTGTCGGCGCGCGTCAACCTCCGCCACGTCCGTGCGATCTCGTTCGGATCGCAGCTCGACGGGCTGGTCTGCGTCGACGTGAACGCGCAGCCCGTCGGGCCGGCCATCATCTGGATGGACCGGCGCGCGGACTCCCTGTGCCGCGAAGTCGAGCAGCGGTTCGGCGCCGATCGCTGGTACGAGGCCAGCGGCTGCAACCTGGACGGCTCGCACGTCGCCGCCAAGATCGCATGGGTGCGGGCGGAGCGCCCGGACGTCCACGCCCGCACCGACCGCTACCTGCTCCCCGGCGCCTACATGGCGCGCGTTGCCTGTGGCGCGGACGCCGTCGACCGCTCGAATGCGTCGTCCAGCATGCTGCTCGACCCCGACCGCGGGGACTGGAACCGCGAGCTGGTCGATGCCTGGGAGATCGAGTCCGACCGGCTGCCGCCGGTGGTCGGCGCCGAGGAGGTGCTGGGCACCGTCGCGTCGGACTTCGCCGCGTCGACCGGACTGCCGCCGGACTGCCTGGTGGTCTGCGGCTCGGGCGACGAGATGGCTGCGACGCTCGGCGCCGGGGCCGTCGAAGCGGGGTCGATCTGCGATGTGCTGGGCACGGCGGAGCCGGTGTGCGCAGCATCCGACCGGCCGCTGCGCGATCCCAGCCGGATCGCCGAATGCCACCCGCACGCCGCACCCAGGCGCTGGCTGCTGGAGAACCCGGGGTGGGCCAGCGGCGCGAACTACCGCTGGTTCCGCGACGAGCTGGGCGGCGGCGACTCCTACGAGGAGCTGAACGCGCTCGCAGGCTCGGTACCGGCCGGGTCGGACGGCCTGGTGTTCCTTCCGTGGATGGGTGGCGCCATGGCGCCCCGCTGGGAGGCCGACGCGCGCGGCTCGTGGTACGGCCTGACGCCGGCGCACGGCCGCGGCCACCTCTGCCGGTCGCTGCTCGAGGGCTCGGCCTACGCCTTCCGCGACGTCGTCGACGCGATCCGTGCGGCCGGCCTGGCGCCGGAGCGCGTCGTGTGCGTCGCCGGCGGCGCGCGATCGGCGCTCGTCCGCCAGATGCGCGCCGACCTGACCGGGCTGCCGGTGACCTGGTCGGCGGACGTCGAGACCACCTCACGGGGGGCGGCCATGCTGGCGGCGGCCGGCGCCGGCCTGCACCCGGACGTGCCGAGCGCCGCGGCCGCGATGTGCCGGCTGTCCGGCCGCGAGCACGAGCCGGACGCGGCCTGCGGCGAGCGGCTCGAGGAGGGCCACCGCCGCTACCGGGAGCTGTTCGACGCCCTCTCCCCGTCCTTCACCACGCTGAGCTGACCGCCGTGCTAGCTTGAGCGCGATGGTGCGACGCGCACCCCGACGCCTTTCGCGACGGGCCGCCGGCTTGGCGCGGACGGCGGGGATGGCGCTGGCCGTCGCGTGGGTGTACCTGGTACTCGTGGCGAGCTGGGCGGTGCTCGAGCTGTTCGAGCGGCGCCGCCGACGCCGGCGGACGGCCGCCGCCTCAGCGCGGCCAGCTCGTGCGCCGGACGTCCCTCGACCGGCGCACACGGGTCCGCCGCGCCGCGACGACCTGCCCGCGTTTGCGTCGTTCCACCCCGACACCCCACTGGCGGCCGTGCTCCATCGCGAGGTCACCCAGGCGGACGTCGACGAGATGCTGCGCGAGGTCGAGCGGCACCTCGCCGACCACTAGGACGGCGCTACAGCGACGGTGCGGCCACGCCGAGCTCTTCGGCGATCTCGGTCACCGCCTGGCGCTCGGCGTCCGAGACGCGCTCGCCCGTGAATCCGAGGAAGCCCTCGCGATGCGCCTCCGCCACCCGCCCGGCGAGCGCGACGATGAACTGCTTGTACTGCGCGACCTCGTCAGCCCCCGCCTTCTGCTCGACCACCGACACCGACTCGCGGAGCTGCTTCAGCTCATCCTGCTTGAGCTCGTCCACCGACTTGACGTGCGGGCGCTCCATCCGCGGCTTCTCGCCGACGATGTCGTCCAGCAGCTGGCTGGCGCCATGCTGCTTGCGGGCCTCCGCATACCCCTTGGCGATGGAGTAGCTCTCGCGGAAGGTGCCGCCCCGCTGGGAGGAGGCGATCATCAGGGCCGCCGCCGGCGGGCCCTTGAGGACGGTCTCCCATTCATCTGCGCTGAAATCTGCCTTGGCCGTCATCGCGCTGCTCCTGTCGTTCGGGATCCCCGGTTCGGTCGGGTCATACTCTTACTCCGCGAGCCCGCCGGATGGTGCAGTAGCCACGAGGCGGCGAGCCCGCGCCACTCGCCGTACGGCTCCAGCAGGCGGATGGTGTCCTCGACGTCGGCGCGCCTTCCGAGCAGCGCGCCGCAGACGCGGATCAGCCCCAGATCGCCGACCGGCGCCTGCTCGTAGCGGCCGAAGCCATGCAGCATGATGCCGCCGGACGTCCAGGGGCCGAGCCCCGGGAGGGCGCGCAGGCGAGCGTCGATCCGGTCACTCGGCTCCGCGGCCATCGTGCTCCAGGGAAGCTTCGCGGCCCGCTTGAGCAGCACCGCCCGGGCCGGCGACAGCCCGGCGCGCTCGAACCGGGCGGGGTGCGCCCCGGCGAGCATCGCGGCGTCCACCGGCAGGTGCATGTCGCCGAACGGCGGGCAGACGTCGCGCAGGATGCGCCGCTCGATCCGGATCGCCTCACTCGCCCGGATCAGCTGGCCCGAGATCGCCCGCACCAGGGCGTGCTCGGGCGACGAGAGCTGCCACGGTCGCATGCCCGTCAGCCGCCCGCGCATCGGCCGCAGCAGCGGGTCGGCGGCTGCGACCTCGAGGAACGGCCGGTGGTCGACGCGGAGTCCGAGCATGTCGATCAGCCGGTCGTGCGCAACCGCCTCATTGGCCGCCGAGATCCGCATCCGCACCGAACCGTCCACCGGCTGCCAGACGCGGGCGCGGGCCGGGCCGGCGGCCGTTGCGAATGCGACCTCGAGGACTCCGCCCTGGACGCGCCGGGTGGGGTCAGGCCAGGTGGTGACCGCGCGGAGCGAGAACGGCGCGACCGGTTCGACCTGGGCCTCGAGCACGGCCGGATCGTACCGGCCGCGCTCGTCGCCCTCCCCGCGCTACCAGACCCAGACCGTCGCCTGGTGCGAGCTGCCGTCGGTCAGCTTGACCTTGGCCGCCACGCAGCCATGGGTGCGCCAGTCGAGCTGGAACTGCACAGTGTAGGCGGTGCTGCTCGCCGGACCGTGGTGCCCGTGCCAGTGGCTCCCGTGCCGGCGGTGGTGCGCGCCCCAGCCGTGGTGGCGGTGCCACCATCCCCAGTGCCGGCCGTTGTCCGAACTGGTGACGGCATCCACGGTGCTCCATGCCGACGAGCCGCAGGGCGCGACCTGCACCCCGTCGACGACGTCATCGCCGGGCTGCCCCCCGAGCAGGAAGTGCAGCCGGGCGGTGTGGAACCACCCGACGGTGGTGCCGTCGTGCGCGGTCGGCCACGACCAGCCGAGCCAGTTGAACGTCCCGGCCGGCGGCGTCGGGTCACCGGGCGGATCGCTCGGCGGCGTCACGTCCGGCGCCTTGACCGTCCACGAGACCGTCTGCTGCGCCTGGTTGCCCGCTGCGTCAACGGCCGTGACCGTGAACGTCTTCTGGCCGGCGGTCGCCGTCGAGACGGCCGTGCCGTCGGCCACCGGGCCGGTGCACGAGCCACCGCTCGAGCCGCCGTCGGTGCACGAGTAGTCCGCCGTCAGGGCATCGCCCTGCGTCACGGTCTGCCCTTCGGCTGGTGCCGTGATTGTGATCTGCGGCGCGAGCCTGTCGACCTTGTTGCCGGCAATCGGCCCGGCCTGGGCGCAGTTGCCGGCCAGATCGCACACCTGCCACGAGTCGGTCGACGCGTCCGCCGTCTCGGTGCCGGCGGCGACCGAGGTGTGCAGGTCGAAGCTGGCGTCGCCCGCCGACGCCAACCCGAGCCCGGCATCCGACGCGGTGCAGTGCAGCGTCACATCGGACGCGTGCCAGGCCCCGTCCGCCGAGGCGCACGAGATGGCCGGCGCCGCCGTATCGCTGGACAGCTGGAACGGCGAGTCGAAGCGGAAGGCATCCCAGCCGCCGCCGGCCCGCGTCGTGTCGCCGACCACCAGGTCGGCCGCGGTCGATGCGAACGCCACCGAGCTGGCGTCTGCGGACAGGGACGACGTCATGCTGATCTGCGTCAGCGACGACGACGTCGACACCAGCCGTGTCTCGCCGGTCGCCAGGTCGCGGACGAACACGTCGCGGTCGGTCCCGTGGTCGGCCGCGTCGAGGTTCGTCGCCTGGGAATCGAACGACACGTACCGGCCGTTCGCCGACACCCACCCGCCGAACGAGACGCTGTTGCCCGGGGCGGACGCGCCGCGCGACACCTGCTGCACACCAGCCGGCGACCAGGCGTAGACGTCGTTCAGCGCGTTGGTGTCGTCCGCAGCCAGCGCGGAGGTCGTCTGGAAGACCACGCGCGAGCCGCCGGCCGCAACGGCGCCGGGCGTCAGAACGGCACCCGATCCGGCACCGAGCGGCGTCGACGACCCGGAGGCCCGGTCGACCAGCACGATGTCGGAGCCGCCGCCCACGGCGATCGCGGCGCCGTCAGCCGCGATCGCCGAGGCGCCACCCGGCGCGATCAGCCGGGTGCCGCCGGTGGAACGGTTCCACAGGAACACGTCGCGCACGCCGTCGGAGTCGCCGGCGACGAGGTTCGACGCCGACGAGGCGAACGTGACAAAGCTGCCGTCCGCCGAGATCGAGCTGGGAACGTCGCCGCTGGCGGCGTTGCCGTCGGTGATCCGGTCGGTGGCGCCGGTCGCGAGATCGCGGACGAACACGTCGGCGACGCCGTTGGTGTCGCCCGCGACGAGGCTAGTGGCACTCGACGTGAAGACGACGTACCGGCCGTCGGCGGAGATCATGGCGTTCGACGACGCGCCGTCCCCCTGCACTTCGGAGGACGAGACGCTGACCCTGCGGGTTGCGCCGGAGTCGAGGTTGCGCAGGAAGACGTCCTTGACGCCGTTGGTGTCGCCGGCGACCAGCGAGCCCGACGCGGAGACGAACACGGCCTTGCTGCCGTCGGCAGACAGCGACAGTGTCGTCTGCGGAGACAGCTCGTTGGCCGATGCGCCCGTCGTCGTGACGCTCAGCAGGTCAGGACCGCTCGCCGCCGACGCACCTCCGGCCAGCGCAACGGACGCGACAAGCGCACCCGCCATCAGCGACCGTCCCAGAAGAGCCTTCACACCAGACCTCCCACAAAGTCGCGCAGCGGACTCTGCCGCCGCGCACATCAGAGCCTTGGACACAGCGTTGCCACAGCCGACGTCGCTGCGCACCACCCGTTCGGGTCGGTGCAGGGCACCGTCAGGGTGATCTTTTGAGCTGCACGGTCTGCGCAACCCCGAGCAGCCGGGACGCCTGCTCGGCGGCAACCACGTTGCCCTTCTGCTCGGCGACGCGCACCGCCTCGGCCAGCGTGAAGGCGCGTTCGTCGGACTCGCCCACCATCCACAGCACCTCGGCTCGGCTCATCAGCAGGTGCCAGCGCAGGTGGAGGAAGTCCGATCCGGCCGCGATGTCGGTCGCCTCCGCCGCCAGCCGCATCGCCGCCCGGCGATCGCGGCGGCGCGCGAGCACCTTGGCCCGAGCGCCGCGCCACGCGGCCTGCGAGTAGACGTCTTCGGCGCCCGCGGAGCGCTCGCTCTCGCGCGTCAGAAGGTCGGCCTCGTCGTCGCGGCCCTGCTGGAACACGGCTTCGGCCAGGATCGCCTCCACGGTCGACAGCCAGCCCACCTCGCCGATCTCGCGCAGCGTGTCGTGACCGAAGCGCAGCTCCCGCTCGGCCGCCGCCGGATCGCCCGCGAGCAGCTCGATCCACCCCGCAAACTGGGCAACCGGGCCGGCCAGCCACACCGTCAACGCCGGCTCTCCGAGCAGCGATTTGGCCTGCCCGATCAGCATCCGGGACTCGTCGAACCGGCCGAGGCCGGCCACGAACATCGCCTGGGCGGTGCATACGCCGGCCATCGCCTTGTTGTCCCCTTCCACCGACTCCAGCACCTGCCCGCACTGGCGCAGGCCGACGTCGGTGTGCGCAGGGCCGGCGCAAATCATGATCGGCACCCAGGCCAGGCTCTCCAGCTCCTCCCGGCGGTCGCCCGCCCGGTGTGCGTGCGCGGCCGCCTTCCTCCAGGCGTGCTCAGCCGGCCCGAACCGGGCGTTCATGATGTGCACCAGGCCGAGCAGCGACCAGCCGCGCGCGAGGCCGCGCTCGTCGCCCACCTCGCGAAAGGCGGAGATGGCCCCGGCAGCCAGGGTACGCGCCTCATCCACCCACAGCTGCGGGTCGGTGGACATCCGCATCCACAGCCGCAGGATCGCCACATGCGTACTTCGGCCGACGTCCGACTCGGGGACGACCTCGATCATCTCCGACAGAACGGTCTGTAGGTGGGCGAAGTCGCCGACCTCGAGCAGGGCGAACGCCAGCTCCAGCATCAGGTCGATCCGTGCCGGGTCGCGCTCGTCGAGCAGTGCGGTGGCGCGCTCGAGCAGGTTCACCGCCGCCGGCATGTCGCCGCGCGCGAACGCGCGCTTGCCGACCGCTGCGAGCGCCTCCGACGCCCTCCGCCCGAGCACCGCCGTGCGCTCGTTGGCCGGCGCGAGCTCGAGCAGTGCGCCGTGGGCCGCCTCCAGGTGGTATCCGACCACCTCCTCGTACTCCCCGGCGCGGCCCGCAGCCTCGGCCGCCACCCAGTCGGCGAAGCGCTCGTGGAGGCTGGCCCGGTCGGCCTTCGGGATGCCCTGGTAGGCAACGTCTCGGATGAGAATGTGTGCGAAACGGAAGGAGTCCTCGCCGCTCGTCTCCGAGTGGTCGGGGCGGATCAGCTCCTTGCGGGCCAGCGACTGCAGCTCGTGGATCAGCCCGGGCGCAAGATCCGGTGGGCACAGCTCGGACACCGCGCCCCACCAGAAAACGCGCCCGACCACCGCCGCGCGCTCGATCACGACCCGCTCCTGCTCGTCGAGCCGGTCGAGCCGCGCGGTGAGCAGCGCCTGGATGGTGGGCGGGATGGTGACGGCGGCGAGATCGCCCTCCACCGCCCAGCCGTCCTCGGTACGGCGCAGCAGCCCGTCGTCAACCAGCATCCGCAGCATCTCCTCCACGAACAACGGGTTCCCCTCGGCCATCTCCCCCAGCCGCGCGCGGACGTCCGAGCCCGACTCGGCCGGCCCGACCAGGTTCTCGATCAGCGTCGTGGTCTCGACCTCGGTCAGACCCTCGAGCGGGATCAGGGTGGCGTTGGACTTGGCCATCGCCCAGCCGGGCCGCACTTCGAAGAGCTCCGGCCGTGCCTGGCACAGGATCAGCACGGGCGCGGTGCGCATCCAGTCGGCGGCGTACTCAAGCAGATCGAGGAACGTCGACTCCGCCCACTGGATGTCGTCGAACACGACGACCAGCGGCCGCTCGGCGGCCAGGTGCTCGAACAGCCGGCGGACGCCCCAGAACGTCTCCTGGATGGTCGCGGCCGATCCCGCCGCGCCGAGCAGGGGCGCCAGCCGGCCGGAGATAAGCTCGCCGTCGCGATCGGCCGCGAGCAGCTGTCTGATCTTGGTGCGGGCGGAGTCGGATGAGTCGCGGTCGGAGACGCCCGCGGCATCGCGCAACACCTCGGCGACCGGCCAGAACGTGATCCCCTCGCCGTAGGGCAGGCACCGGCCCTCGACCACCGTCGCCCGACCGCTGAGCCTGCTCAGGAACTCCACCGTCAGCCGCGACTTGCCGACCCCGGCCACGCCGACCAGGGTGACGATCGACGACGAGGAGGCCCCGTCCACCTGGGAGAACACCGTCTCCAGCAGGGCCAGCTCGCGCTCCCGCCCGACCAGGGGGGAGTCCAGTCGGCGCGTCCAGCCCGCCGCTCCTGGGACGACCTCCAGCAGCCGGTAGGCGGGGACCGGCTCGGGCTTGCCCTTGAGAGCGACGTCGCCGGCCTCCTCGGTCACCGCGGCCCGAGACACAAGGCGGTGCGTCTCGCGGCTGACCAGGATCTCGCCCGGGCCGGCGGCCTGCTCCAGGCGCGCCGCGACGTTGACCGCGTCCCCGACCAGGAACGACCGCTCGCCGCCCCGCCCGCCGGCCACCACCTCGCCGGTGTGGACTCCCGTACGCGCCGAGCACGGTGACGCCCCACTGGCGCAGGAACTCGGCGTTCAGGTCATCCAGCACGGCGCGCATCTCGACGGCCGCACGCACGGCGCGCAGGGCATCGTCCTCGTGCGCGACGGGAACCCCGAAGACGGCCATCACCGCGTCGCCGATGAACTTCTCGACCCGCGCCCCATGGCGCTCCAGCACCACCCGCATCTCGTCGTAGTAGCGGCCCATCAGCCGCCGCACGGACTCCGGGTCGAGCGCGTGGCCGATCGCAGTCGAATCGGCCAGGTCGGAGAACACGACGGTCACGACCTTGCGGGCGTCCTCGGCCGCCGGCGCGGCCGCCATCGCCGCGCCGCACGACCGGCAGTAGCGGGCGCCGCGTTCGTTCTCGGTTCCGCACGCCGCACAGATCGGCTCCGGCGTCGTCGATCCGTCGATCCTCGCTGGAGGCGTTGCCACCATGAACCCCGCTCCGATGGTTTCAGCGGCCATCACGGACCATAACGCACCCCGAATGCTGTCCGTTGACAACGCGGTCAAATCGGAGTAGCACTGGCATTCCACGGAAGGAGTCAGGATGAGTGACGCAGACAATCAGCAGTCCGCGCTCGCCTTCGCGGCGTTCATTGACGCCATCTCCACGCGATCGGGCCGGAAGAACTTTGTGGAGGACCCGGAAGGAGTACTCCCAAGCTGGGAGCAGCTGCCGCCGGAGGTGTTCGGCTTCCTGAAGGCGCTGTCCCTGGAGGAGTTGACTCTGCTGTCAAGCCTCAGCGAGACGATGATCAAGGCGGGGCTCTCGACCACGGTCGGCGACTCGAACGCCACGCTGGCACATCTTTGAGCAACAGCGCGGTGCTGCACCGGAAGATCGGGCTGGCGCTGCCCGAGCTGGTCGGCGCGGGGAGGCGCCTGATCGAGAGCCCGCAGCTCCCCGAGCTCTACCCGGAGTTCCTGATCACGTCCCACGGGATCATCCGCGCCAGCGTGCCTCTGATGCAGCGGGCCCGCGATCAGGCTGCGCAGCGCGCCGGGGACGACCCGGTGTGCGCGGCGCTGGCGCCGTACCTCGACGAGCACATCGAGGAGGAGCGCCACCACGACGACTGGCTGCTGGACGACCTGGAGACGCTCGGCCGCCGGCGCGACGACGTGCTGGCACGGCCGCCAACCGCGACGATCGCGAGCCTGGTCGGCGCGCAGTACTACTGGATGCTCCACTACCACCCGGTCGCCGTGCTCGGCTACATCGCGCTGCTCGAGGGATATCCGCCGTCGCCCGAGATGCTGGACGAGATGGCGACCCGCTCGGGGTATCCACCCGAGGCCTTCCGGACGCTGCGGCTGCACGCCGAGCTCGATCCCGGCCACGGGGCCGAGCTCGACCGGATGCTCGACGGCCTCGCGCTGACGCCGCCTCAGACCGCGGTGATCGGCCTGTCCGCCATGGCCAGCGCGCACGGGTTCGCGCGCGCGATCGCCGACGTCGTGGACTGAAGCCTGACGGTGCATCCTGCACACGCCCGCGCGTCCAACCGCACGCGGTTCGACGTAGCAGCGGCGGTGCAAAGGGCGTAGCGTGGTGCGCGCAACGGCCGGTTCGAGAGGGGGTTACCACCATGTGCGGTATTGCTGGTTTCCTGGCGAAGAGCAACGACGTCGATGTGGCCTCCGGGCTGACCGCGATGCTCGATGCGCTGCGCGGGCGCGGGCCCGACTCGACCGGGGTGTCCCTCTACGGCGCCCCGCACCCCGGCAACGCGCTGGCGTCGGTGTGGTGCGGCGAGGCGCGGTCGGCCGATCCGGTGGACGGCGTGCTGGCGGCGATGCGCGCTCACGGCGAGGTGCTCTCGGCGGACGAGCGGTCCGGCTACCTGCGGGTGGCGCTGCAGCTGCCGGACCTCGAGCCGAACACACTGGGCCTGGTGGCCGACACCGTCGAGGCCGCAGCGCCCGGCGTCCGCGTGTTCTCGATGGGCCGCTCGCTCGAGCTGGTCAAGCACACGTCGGCGGCGCCGGCGCTGGCCGAGACGTTCGGCCTGCTCGGCAAGCCGTACACCCACGCGATCGGCCACGCCCGAATGGCGACCGAGTCGATCGTCGACGTCAACCACTCGCACCCGTTCTGGGCGCGCCCGTTCGCCGACGTCACCGTGGTGCACAACGGCCACGTCACCAACTACCACAAGAACCGCCGCCTCTACGAGATGCGCGGCCACCGGTTCCAGACCGGTAACGACACCGAGTTCGTCGCCGTCTACCTGGCGGACAAGCTGGCCCATGGCGTGTCGCTGGACGATGCGGTGCGGGCGTCGATCGACGAGCTCGACGGCTCCTTCACGTACCTGGTGTCCACCGCAGAGGGCTTCGGCGTCGCCCGCGACCGCTTCTCGACCAAGCCGTGCCTGATCGCCGAGACCGACAGCTGGGTGGCCGTCGTCTCCGAAGGCATCGCGCTCGCCGAGGCGTTCGGCGACGACGTCGACTGCACGGTGACGGAGCTGGCCGGCGGCCAGGCCCGCGCGTGGTCGCACGGCCGCGGCGGAGAGCCGGAGCGGGTGGCCGCGTGAGCAGCGTCGAGGTCGCCACGGTCGACGCCCGCGGCCGCGATACGCGGGCGATCAACCAGGACATCCGGAAGGCGATCGCCGACGGCGCACCGGCCATCGAGGTGCTGCACCCGGGCTCGCGCCATAACCTCGCCGTCGGCATCCTCGAGCCCGCGCGGATCACGTTCCGCGGCGACGTCGGGTACTTCTGCGGCGGCCTGTCGGACGGTCTCGACATCCACGTCACGGGCGACGCCGGCTGGTCGCTGGGCGCCGACATGATGAGCGGCAGCATCGTCGTCGACGGCCGCTCCGGATCGTCCACCGGCGCCTCCATGCGCGGCGGCACCGTCGTCGTCAAGGGCGACGCCGGCGCGCGGTCGGCGATCGCCGGCAAGGGCGGCACCGTCGTCATCGGCGGCTCGACCGGCGCGATGTCCGGGTTCATGGACCAGCGGACGACGCTGGTCGTTTGCGGCGACGCCGGCGAAGCGTTCGGCGACTCGATGTACGAGGGCGTTCTGTACTGCGGCGGCGCGATCGCCGATGTCGGCTCGGACACGCTGGTCGAGGGGCCGGACGCGGACGAGCTGGCGATGCTCGCGTCGCTGACCGAGCCCCACGGCCTGGGCCCGGCGACCGATTGGACGAAGGTGCGGTCGGCCGGGCGCCTGTGGCACTACGACAAGCGCGAGTTCTCGGTGTGGAAGGAGGCGCTGTGACCGACCGCCCCTCCCACGTCTGGTCGCAGGCGACGATCGACGACATCCGGACGAAGGCCGAGCTCGGCCGCTACGTGATGGGCGCGTTCTCGACGACCCGCCGCGTCCCCAGCTTCGACGACCTGACCTTCATCCCGTGCACCCTCTCGCGCGTGCCCCTGGAGGGCTACCGCGAGCGCTGCGTCACCAAGACCGTGCTGGGCGCGCGCTGCGAGAGGCCGCTGGAGCTGGAGACGCCGATCGCCATCACCGGGATGAGCTTCGGCGCGCTGTCGGCGAACGCCAAGGAAGCGCTGGGCCGGGCGGCGACGCAGGTCGGGACGTCGACGACCACCGGCGACGGCGGTATGCACCCGCGCGAGCGGGCGGCGTCGAAGAAGCTGGTCTACCAGGTGACGCCCAGCCACTACGGCAACAACCCGCACCACATGCGGACGGCCGACGCCGTCGAGATCGTCATCGGGCAGGGCGCCAAGCCCGGCACCGGTGGCGTGCTGCTCGGGTTCAAGGTGTCCGACGAGGTCGCCGACATGCGCGACCTCCCGAAGGGCGTCGACCAGCGCTCGCCGGTGCGACACCCGGACTTCATCGGGGCCGACGACCTGCGGCTGAAGATCGAGGAGCTGCGCGAGGTGACCGGCCACCAGGTGCCGATCTTCGTCAAGCTCGGCGCCTGCCGCGTCTACGACGACGTCCGCCTGGCGGTCAAGTCCGGCGCGGACGTGGTCGTGATCGACGGCCTGGAGGGCGCGTCGGCGGCCTCCCCCCTGCTGCTGTTCGACCACACCGGCGTGCCCACGCTGGCCGCGGTGGTCGAGGCGCGCGAGGCGCTGATCGAGATCGGCGCCTACGGCGAGGTCCAGATCGTGATCGCCGGCGGCATCCGCAACGGCGTCGACGCGGCCAAGGCGCTGGCACTGGGCGCGGACTGCGTCTACATCGGCACCGCGGCGATGATCGCGCTCAACTGCAACGCGCCGCTCTACGAGGAGGACTACGCGAAGCTCGGCGTCTCCCCGGGTACCTGCCGCGAGTGCCACACCGGCCTCTGCCCGGTGGGGGTGACGACGCAGGATCCGGACCTGATGGCCCGCCTCGAGGTCGACGCCGCGACGGAGCGCGTCGTCAACTTCCTGAACGCGATGACCATGGAGATCCAGATGCTCGCGCGGTGCTGCGGCAAGTCGGACGTCCACAACCTCGAGCCCGAGGATCTGCGCTCGCTGACGCTCGAGGCCGAGGCCATCACCGGCGTGCCGCTGGTCGGAAGGATCGATCGGCATTGAGCAAACAAATTGTCACGGCGGACGACATCCGGACGCTTGCGGCGAGCGGCGAGTCCGAGCTGATGGTCCGCGAGCACACGCTGCTGACCGACGCGGCGCTGGATGCCGCCCGCATGCACGGCGTGCGGCTGGTCGAGGGCGGCGCAACCTCGCTGCGGCCGCCGGAGAACGATGTCGTGCACGCGCTCCCCAAGAAGGGCGGCCTGCCGGCGCCGGCGCTGTCCGGCCTCGTCCGCGGCGCGGCCCAGCCGGCGCGCTCCTCCCCACCGCCGGCCGGCACATCTGGCGCGCGGATCGAGGGCCTGCCCGACTACGGCGGCCTGCAGACCAAGCTCTTGATCGGCGGCGAGTGGCGCGAGGCCGAGGGCGGCCAGACCGTGGCCACCGTCGACCCGGCGACCAACCGCACGATCGTCGAGGTGGCCGCCGCGCAGCCGGCGGACATCGACCGCGCGGTGCGCGCCGCCCGTGACGCCTTTCCCGCATGGCGCGACCTGGCGCCCGAGAAGCGCGCGCGGATCCTGCTCCGCGTGGCCGAGCTGATCGAGGCCGAGCACGAGCGGCTCGCGAAGATCGAGTCGCACGACGTCGGCAAGCCGATCCGCGAGGCGGCGCTGGTCGACCTGCCCGCATGCTGGGATCCGTTCCGGTTCTACCAAGGGCTGGTGCGGGTGATCGACGGCCGGGTGCTGGCGATGCCGCGGACGACGCTGGACTACGTCCGCAAGGAGCCGATGGGCGTCGTCGGCATGATCATCCCCTGGAACTTCCCGCTGCACATCGCCTGCCGCAAGGGAGCGGCGGCGCTGGCGGCGGGCAACACGGTCGTCCTCAAGGCGCCCGAGCTGGCGCCGCTGACCTCGCTCGAGCTGGGGCGCATCTGCCTGGAGGCGGGCATGCCGCCCGGAGTGTTCAACGTGGTGCCCGGCCTGGGCGGGGTGGCCGGCGCCGCGATCGCCGAGCATCCCGGCGTCGACAAGGTCGCCTTCACCGGGTCGACCGTCACCGGCCGCACCGTGATGCGTGCCGGCGCCGGCACGATCAAGCGGGTCTCGCTCGAGCTGGGCGGCAAGTCGCCATCGATCGTCTTCGCCGATGCCGACCTCGATCGGGCTGTGATCGGCAGCGTGTTCGGCATCTACCTGGCACAGGGCGAGGTCTGCTCGGCCGGATCGCGTGTGCTGGTCGAGCGCAGCGTGCACGACGAGTTCGTCGCCCGCTTCGCCGAGCGCGCGCGGCGGATCCGGGTCGGCCTCCCATCGAAGTGGTCGACCCAGCTGGGCGCCCTGATCAACCGCCGCCAGACCGAGCGGGTGATGGAGTACGTCGAGGTCGGCAGCGCCGAGGGCGCGACCGTCGTCACCGGCGGCAGCCGTCCCGCCGATCCGGAG
The DNA here is from genome assembly GCA_963809205.1 of uncultured Actinomycetes bacterium. Lineage (GTDB taxonomy): Bacteria > Actinomycetota > Thermoleophilia > Gaiellales > JAICJC01 > DATLLN01. The sequence continues at coordinate 351,143 of CAWEIS010000028.1, forward strand.
CTGGCGGATGGCAACTTCATCGAGCCGACGGTGTTCGCCGGCGTCACCAACGACATGCGCATCGCGCAGGAGGAGATCTTCGGGCCGGTGGTCGTGATCATCCCGTTCGACGGCGAGGACGAGGCTGTGCGCATCGCCAACGACGTGCCTTACGGGCTGGCCGCGGGCGTCTGGACGCGCGACACCGGCCGAGCCCACCGGGTCGCCCATCGCCTGCAGGCCGGGTCGATCTGGGTCAACCATTACGGCGTCTACCCGTCGGAGGCGCCCTTCGGGGGCTACAAGGAGTCCGGCACCGGGCACGACCTCGGCCTCGAGTCGCTGGCCGAGTACATGGAGACCAAGAACATCAACGTCAACATCGGGACCGACACGGTCGACTGGTACGAGTCCTAAGGAGGGACAACGCCATGGAAGGAGCCCTTGGGCTGATCGAGACCCGCGGACTGGTGGCCGCCATCGAGGCTGCCGACGCGATGGTGAAGGCGGCGAACGTCGAGATCGTCGGTCGCGAGTCGATCGGCGGCGGATACGTGACCGTTGCCATCTCCGGTGACGTGGGCGCCGTCAAGGCGGCCATCGACGCCGGCGCGACCGCCGCCAAGAAGACCGGCGAGCTGGTGTCCGCACATCTGATCCCGCGACCGCACGAGGACGTCGGCAAGGTGCTGCCGGCCGCTGCGGCCCGGGCGACCGCGAAGCGGTAGAGGCGGATGGGAGCCATCCGCTTCGTCTGCGACGGCGAGGTGTTCGAGGCCGAGCTGCTGGAGGATGACGCGCCGCGGATCTGCGGCTACATCCGCAGCATCCTGCCGCTCGACTCGACCATGGTCCACGCCAAGTTCGCCGGCGAGGAGACGATCGTCATGGTGCCGTTCTTCGCAGAGCAGGAGAACGGCAAGACGGACGTCGTCGCCGGCGACATCGGCTACTACCCTGGCCGCCAGACGCTGTGCCTGTTCTACGGCGAGACCAAGCCGTTCGGCGAGGTCAGCTACGTCGCGCGCGTGCGGTCGAACCTCGACGGGCTGGCCCGCTGCGGGCGCAAGATCCTCGAGACCGGTTCGCTGCCCGTGCGGATGGAGCGGGCCTGATGGCGTACGTGTCCGCGGCCACGCTGGTCGAGGAGCTCCGTGAGTTCACGGCCGCCCGCTGGCTGGAGGAGCCGCCCGACGTCGCGCGGCTTCGCGAGTTCACGCTGCCGCCGATGGGCAACCTGCCCTGCGTCCTGTACTGCAACTTCGACCTGTTCTGGGCGGGCGAGCAGCTCCAGGTCTGCCGCCAGGCCGCGCTCGACGGCGACCTGCGGCTGCCCGAGCTGTGCTCCGTGACGGCGATGCTGCTGGAGCGAACCGCAGCCCGCACCGCCAAGTGGGAGATGACCGAGACCGTCACGCTGCTGCAGAAGGCGGCGTCGATCATGGCCGACTGGCGGCCCGACACCAGCATGGAGTTCGCCGTCGTCATCGAGCACCTGATGATGGCGGTCGACCGCGTGCAGGCTGCGGTCGACTCGATCATCCCCTGGAACGAGCTGGACGGCGCCGTGCGCCTGCGACCGCGAGGATAAGGAGGGTGCCGTGCTGTACTGCCGTGTGACGGGAAGCACCGTCGCGACCCAGAAGGCGGAGGGTCTGGCGGGGTTCAAGCTGCTGAACATCCGGCCCGCATCGGGCGGGGACGAGTTGGTGGCGGTCGACCTGGTCGGCGCCGGCGAGGGTGACCTGGTGCTGGTGGCGCTGGGCTCCGCCGCCCGCGAGCTGGAGTCCACCCGCGGCGTCCCGACCGACGCCGCCGTGGTCGCGATCGTCGACGAGTGACCGATCTCCGGGCCTTCGTCGAGGTCGACGCGATGCAGCCGCAATGGGCAGCGTACGTCGCGCAGACCTGCCAGGGCGACCCGCCCTGGGCGGGGATGGCCCAGCTGTACGTCGAGGTGGCTCCCGCCAACGAGGTGTTCTCGCTGGTCAACGCCGCGGTCAAGAACGCCGACGTGCGGTGCGGCCTGCAGGTGGTGGAACGCCAGTACGGCACGCTCGAGCTGCACGGCCGCGATCCGTTCGCCGTCCGCGAGGCGGGATCGGCCATCCTCGAGCAGATCGGCGTCGCCGCCTCGGTCGCGCCGGCGCCCGAGGTGATCGCCAGCGAGGTGGTGACCAAGGTCGATCCCAACCAGGCGCAGCTGGTCAACCGGATGCGCGTGGCGAACCTGCTGCTCGAGAACGAGACCATGTTCCTGATCGAGGCAACGCCGGCGGCGTGCATCGCCAGCGCAGCCAACGCCGCCGAGAAGGGCGCGCCGGTGAAGCTGGTGTTCGCGTCGATGCTCGGCGCGAGCGGGCGGCTGATCATGAGCGGCCGCGACGCCGAGGCGAATGAGGGCCATCGCGCGGCGCTGGCCGCGCTTGGCGGCATGGGGTGAGCGTGACCGAGCTCAGCGTGGCCGACCTGGCCGCCGGCATCCGCGCCGGCGAGCTGTCGCCGCTCGCGGTGCTCGAGGCGTTCATCGAGCGGATCGAGCTGCTCAACCCCGAGCTGAACGCCGTCGTTGCGACCCGGTTCGCCGAGGCGCGGTCGGAGGCGGCCGCTGCCGAGCGAGCCGTGGCGGCCGGCGGCGCGCTGCCGCCGCTGCACGGCGTGCCGGCCACCGTCAAGGAGGCGATCGCCGTGGCCGGCCTGCCCCAGACCAACGGATCGTTGCTGACGGCGGACGTGGTCGCGCCCAGGGATGCGCGCGCCGTCGCCAACCTGCGGGCCGCGGGCGCCGTCGTCATGGGCGTCACCAACGTCCCGGAGTTCTGCGGCTACTACGACACCGACAACCGGGTCTATGGGCGGACGGTCAACCCCCACGACCACGAGCACACCTCCGGCGGATCGTCCGGCGGTGAGTCGGCCGCGCTGTCCGCGAGCCTCAGCCCGCTCGGAGTCGGCTCGGACATCGGCAGCTCGGTCCGCCAGCCCGCCTGCTGGACCGGCGTCTACGGCATGAAGCCCACTCGGGGCCTGGTGCCGCTGGCCGGCCACGCCGGATTCGGCGATGCCGCCGGCATGGCAGATGTTCGCCGCGATCGGCCCGATGACGCGGTACGCGGGCGATCTGGCGCTCGCCCTGGAGGCGCTGGCCGGCCAGCCGCTGGCACCGGCTCTCCCGGGTCGCCGGCGCGTCGCGGTGTTCGAGGACGATGGGCTGCAGCCGGTGGCTCGGTCATGCCGCGACGCGGTACGGCGCGCAGCGGCCGCGCTGGCGGACGGCGGTAACGACGTGGTCGAGGCCGCACCGCCCTCACCTCTCGAGGTGCGCCGCGCGTACGACACGATGCTGGTGACCGAAGCGTCGCAGCTCGTGCCGGCGCTGGTCGGCGACCGCGCCGCCGAGCTCTCGCGATACGGCCGGATGATGTACGAGGGCGTCAACTCGTTCCCGGCCGATCTCGAGCGGTACGTGAAGGCCGGCGCTGCGCTGGCCGAGCTCCAGGACGCAACCGACGAGTGGCTGGGCGACCACCCGATCGCGATCTGCCCGGTGACCCCGGTGACCGCGCCCGTTGCCAGTGAAGGCATCACGAGCGCGGACGGCGAGGAAATGCTCCCCGGCGGCAAGCTGACGCTCTCCACCTGGGCCAACGCACTCGGGCTGCCGGCGGTCAGCGTCCCCGCCGGCCGAGACGATTCTCGCCTGCCGGTCGGCGTGCAGGTCGTCGGCCGGCGCGGCCGCGACGCCGACGTGATCGCGGTGGCGTGCGAGCTGGAGAGCGCGCTGGGCGGATGGGTGCGTCCCGCCGCGTGACGGTTGGCATTGCCCCACTCGGCACGGATGCGATAGAACTCGCCGCGTGAGCGCCACCGAAGATGCACTCCGTACGGAGCTCCGCGGCCTGGCGGCCCTGCCCCAGGGCCGCGACCTCCTGCAGCTCGCACTGCGCGGGCTGTCCGGCGACGGCCGCGGTCTGACCGCCGGCTGCTGGGTGAAGGGCGGCGTCGCAGGATGCCTCTTCCAGCACGCGTACTGGCAGGGCGTCCGGGAAGGCACGTTCCCGGCCGGCGTCGGCGCACGGGACTGGGTCAGCGCCTATGCGGGCACCGCGGGCTACTGGAGCGTAACGCGGACGATCGCCGCGTTCGACGAGCTCGCCCGCGAGGAGTTCGCCGGCACGCAGCGCCGACTGCTCGAGCCGCAGGCCGCGGCCCACCGACGCCTGGCGAAGCCGTATCGAGGCGCTCCTGATCGACGTGCTCGGAGCGACCGCGCCCGAGCCGCACCCGGCCTAGATCTCCCAGAAGCCGGGCCCGCGGCGGTAGACCGAGATCTCGAAGGCGTCCGCCAGGTGGTACTCGCGCGACGCCAGCAGCGGCTGCTCGCGGTCGGTGAAGTCGACCTGCCAGATCTCCAGCACCAGCGCGCCACGCGCGGTGCGCAGCCGGCGGGCGAGCCCCGCGTCGGCGGAGCACGGCCGCAGCTTGGCCACGCCGTGGTGCACCTCGAGGCCGTGATCGCGCAGCACCTGGTAGATCGACGTCTCCTCGTCGATCACCGTGTCGCCGACCAGCTCGGTCGACCAGTGGTCGACCGAGTACACGACGGGCACGTCCTCCGCCGTCCGCACGCGGCGCAGGACGTTCACCGGATCGCCCTCGGCCAGGCCCAGCGCGTCGGCCGTCTCGGCGTCCGCCGGCTCGACCGCCAGCTCACGCTCCAGCGTCCCGGCCTCCAGCCCGAACGTCTCGATCAGCCGGGTCACGCCGAAGTTCCGCTCGAGGTTGTTGCGCATCACCGGCCGCTGCGTGACGAACGTCCCGGCGCCCGGCCGGCGGCGCAGGTAGCCCTCCTCGACCAGCCCGCGCATCGCCTCGCGCAGCGTGCCGCGGGACACCGCCAGCTCCTCGGCCAGCTCCGTCTCCGGGGGCAGCCGCTCTCCGGGAACCAGCCTGCCGTCGGCGATGGCACGGCGCAGCCGCTCGGCGACCCGGCCCGTTCTGCTGCCCCCGCTCACCCTGCCTTCTCCTTGTCGGACAAACTTCGCGCGGCGAGTGTACACTCTTCATCCGTGGAGTTCATCTTCATGCTCACCCGCGACGACCGGACGCTTCCCGACGCGCAGTCCATCTGGGAGGACGTCGCCTCGGTGGGCGTCACCCACGTCGGCTGCAAGGACGTCGGGCTGCCCGAGCCCCAGCTTGCCTCGTTCCTGTCCGCGGTGCGCGCCGCCGGCCACACGACGTACCTCGAGGTGGTCTCGGAGACGCCTGAGGACGAGCTGCGATCGGCCGAGGTCGCACTCCGCGTTGCGCCGGAGTACCTGATCGGCGGGACGCAGGTCGAGCCGGTCATGCAGCTGATCGCCGGAAGCGGCATGAAGTACTTCCCCTACGTCGGCCGGATCGTCGGCCATCCCTGTCTGCTACGGGGATCGATCGACGAGATCTGCGAGGACGCCCGGCGCGTCGAGCAACAGGCCGCGGACGGAATCAACCTGCTGGCCTATCGTTACGACGGCGACGTCCGGGCGCTGGTCGAAGCGGTCTCCAACGCCACCCGGCTGCCGCTGATCTGCGCCGGCTCGGTCGATTCGACGCAGCGCATCGCCGAGCTCGCAGAGCTCGGAGTCTGGGCGTTCACGGTTGGCACCGCGGCGCTCGACGGGCGCTTCGTCGAGGGCGGGTCGCTGTCCGACCAGCTGGGAGCGATCCTCGACGCCGCGGCCGCGCACTCCACCGCCGCCAACTGATCCGGCGCACTTGACGGGCGGGGTGCCGCTCGTCATACTCGCGCGCAGTCGTGCAACTTTGTCCGACAAAGACAGTGGTCAGGCACATGTCGGTGACTCCGACCCTTGTGCCTCCCGCCGCATGGTGCCAGACTCGCTGCCCCATCGCCATTGACCAAGGGGGCACACAATGACCGACGTGGAACTGCGGATCCGGGACGACCTGGCGACGCTCGCCCGATCCGACCGTGGCCGCGACCTGCTCCAGCTTTCGCTGCGGGGCATCGGGGAGAGCGACCGGGGACTGACGGCGGGCTGCTGGACGGATGGCGGGATCGCGGGGTGCCTGTTCCAGCACGCCTACTGGCAGGGCGTCCGCGAGGGCGTCTTCGCCGACCGCGGCCGGCCCGGTGACTGGATCGGCGGGTTCGTCGGCTCCGGTGACTACGGCATCGTGATCCGCACCATCGACTCGTTCGACCGGCTCGCAAAGGCGAAGCACGCCGACGTCACCCGTCGGCGGCTGCTGCCCGACCGGGCCGTGATCAGGCAGAACGAGTGGCGGGCGGTCGTCGAGCGGATGCTCGTCGAGACGCTCGCCGAAACGCAGACGTCGGAGGAGGTCGTCCGAGAGGAGGTGCCCGCCACCGTCTAGCCCAACGTTCGGTCTCAACGCCATCTTCGTCCCAGAAAAACACGAAGGAGGAACCGTGGAAGGATCTGGGCATCATCCTCCGATGGAGAGCCACGAGGGGATGCTTCCGGTAGTCGAGAGCGTCGACGTGTCGCAGCGGGATGACGTGTCACTCCTGCATGGCGGCGCTGTCGGGCTGTGGGGCGTGCTGTTCCTGTGCGTGACGGGCGCAGCACCGATCTCGGCGATGCTGTTCAACACGCCGATCTCCGTCGGCTACGGCAACGGCGTCGGAACTCCCGCCGGCTTCATGTTCGCAACCGTCATCCTCACCATCTTCTCCGTCGGCTACGTCGCGATGGCGCGCAAGGTGACCGCCGCCGGAGGGTTCTACAGCTTCATCAGCCACGGCCTCGGCCGTGAGCTCGGCATGGCGGCAGGCCTCGCAATGGTCGTCGCCTATTCCGTGTTCGAGGCGTCGCTCTGCGGCGGCTTCGCATACTTCGCGTGCGCCAAGCTCGAGCAGTATGGATACACGGTTTCGTGGTACTGGCCGGCGCTGTTCATGGTCGCACTGATCGGGATCCTCGCGTTCTTCGACGTCAAGATCTCGGCGCGCGTTCTCGGCGTCGCCCTGATCGGCGAGGTGCTTGTCCTGACGATCTTCGACGTCCTGGTCTTCGGCCAGGGCGGCGAGAACATCCAGATGGCGGCCCTCAACCCGGTCAACGCGTTCAAGAACCTGCCCGCCGGCAGCCTCGGCGGCACCGACATCGCCGCCGGCGCGTGGGCGGTCGGCGTGTTCTTCGCCTTCTGGTCGTGGGTCGGCTTCGAGATGGCGCCGAACTACGGCGAGGAGTCCCGCGATCCCAAGCGGATCGTCCCCCGGGCCATGTACGTCTCTGTGGTCGGCCTGGGAATCTTCTACACCATCACCTCCTGGGCCGCGCTCTCCGGCTACGCCTCGACGGCCGCCGCCGCCGTGCAGGCCCAGACCGATCCGGCGGGGTTCTTCCTCGATCCCGGCGCAGCAGTTCGGGAACGAGTTGCTGCGGAGCTTCATGAGCTACCTGATCATCACCGGGGCGTTCGCCTGCGGCATGGCCTTCCACAACACGACCGCGCGCTACTTCTACTCGCTCGGCCGTGAGAAGGTGCTGCCGTCGGCGCTCGGCCGGACGCACGTCCGGTACCGCAGCCCGCACATCGCGAGCACCACGCAGAGCGTGATCTGCGCGCTGATCGTGCTCGCGTTCGCCGTGTTCGCCGACGGCGCGGGCGACGACACGACCACCATCGCCTACGTCCAGCTCTACGGGCTGATGGCGTTCATGGGCGTCGTGCTGATCCTGTTCATCCAGGCGCTGGTCTCGGTGGCCATCTGGAACTACTTCCGGCAACACCACCCGAGCGAGCACCGCATGTGGAACCACACGATCGCCCCGGCGATCTCGGTGATCGCGCAGCTGGCGGTGCTGGCGGTCGCGATCGACAAGATCGACTTCCTCGGCGCGGGGTACACCTACGCGTGGTACCTGGTGGCGATCGACGTGATCGTCTTCGTGGGAGGCATCGGCTATGCGATGTACCTCAAATCGAGTGACCGTGCCAAGTACGAGACGATCGGAAGGATGATCAACGAGGGGCTGTAACGTCCGCTCGGAGATGCGTTGATGCGGAGGGGCGTCCCCGGACGCCCCTCCGTGCGTTTTCAGGGAGGTGTCATGGCGGGACGAGTTGCCGACAAGGTGTGCGTTGTCACCGGCGGCGCGAGTGGGATCGGGCTGGCGACGGCCCGCGCGCTGGCCGCGGAGGGCGGGCGTATTGCCGTCGCCGACATCGACGAGGCGGCCGCCGGACGGGCTGCCGGGGAGCTCGGGGACAGCGCCGCCGCGTTCGCCGTTGACGTCACCGACGAGGCCTCGGTCGAGCGGCTGTACGCCGACGTCGTCGAGCGGTTCCGCCGGCTCGACGTCTGCCACAACAACGCCGGCATCCTGCTGCCCGGTGACACCGACCCCGTGTCGACCACGCTCGACACCTGGAACCGGCTGATCGCCGTCAACCTGACCGGCGTGTTCCTGTGCATGCGCCACCAGATCCCCCACCTGCTGGCGTCCGGCGGCGGCTCGATCGTCAACACGGCGTCGTTCGTGGCGGTGATGGGCGCTGCGACGCCCCAGATCGCGTACTCGGCGAGCAAGGGCGGCGTGCTCTCGATGAGCCGCGAGGTGGCGGCGGTCTACGCCCGGCGGGGGATCCGCTGCAACGCGGTCTGCCCGGGCCCGGTCGACACCGGGATGGTCGGCACGTTCCTGACCGACGAGGCCGAGTGGCAGCGGCGCGCGGTGCACCTCCCGGACGGCCGGTTCGGCAGGCCGGAGGAGATCGCGCAGGCCGTGGTCTACCTCGCGTCAGACGAATCCAGCTGGACGAACGGGACGGCGTTCATGGTCGACGGCGGCATCAGCGCGACGTACACGACGGCGCTTTAGGGGCGGCGTGTGGGCGATACTGCCCGCGGATGACCCTCGCCGAACTCGCCATCACCGCCGGTCTACTGGCGGCGCTCGGCCTGATCGCGAACCGCTTCGGCATCTCGGCTATCCCCGCCTATCTGCTGGCCGGCATCCTGCTCGGACCGAACGAGCCGACCGAGATCGTGCTGATCAAGGAGTCGGACGTGACGACGTTCGTATCCGAGCTGGGGATCATCTTCCTGCTGTTCTTTCTCGGCCTCGAGTTTAGCGTCGGGCGGCTGATGCGCAGCAGTCGCCACAGCATCGTCGGCGGCACGATCGACCTGGTGATCAACTGGGCGATGGGGCTGATCGTCGGCGTCGCCGTGTTCGGCCCGGGCCTGGCCGCGTTCGTGGTCGCCGCGAGCATCCATGTGTCGTCGAGCGCGATCGCGGTCAAGGGGCTGATCGACATGCACCGGCTGGGCGACGACGAGACCGACCTGGTGCTCGCGATCCTCGTGTTCGAGGACGTCGTCATCGCGTTCATCCTCGGCGTCGTCGCCTCGGGCGGCGGCAGCGTCGGCACGACCGCCGGCGTAGCGCTGACGGTGGCCGCGTTCGTCGGCACCTCGCTCGTGGTCGCCCAGAAGCTCGCGGGGCGGATCGACCGGTTGATGCAGCGGCTCAACACGGAGGTGATGCTGCTGGCGGTGCTGGCGTTCCTGGCAGGGATGGCGGCGGTCGCCGAGCACCTGTCGCTGTCGGAGGCGGTGGGCGCGCTGATGGCGGGCGTGGTGCTCTCCGAGACGTCGATGCGTCCGGAGATCGAGGAGCGGTTCCTGTCCTTCCGCGACGTGTTCGCCGCGCTGTTCTTCTTCGCGTTCGGCCTGTCGATCGACCTGTCCGTGCTGGGGTCGGTCGGGTGGCTGCTGCTCGGCGCGGTCGCGGTCGGCGTGTTCGGCAAGCTGGCGACCGGGCTGGTCGCGGCCGACCGCACCGGCTTCACCCGCCGGCAGGGCCTGAACGTCGGCTGCGCGCTGATCGCACACGGCGAGTTCACGATCATCATCGCCGGCCTGGCGGCCGCGAACACCGACCTGTCGGTGGCGACGAGGGACGACATCACGGCCTTCGCCGGGGTGTACGTGCTGTTCACTGCGTTCATCGGCATCGTGCTGATGAAAGAATCCAAGCGTCTTGGGCGGCGCCTGTTCGCCGTCGATGGAGGTGCGACGACGTGACGATCGACCTGCGAGAGACCCGGCTGCCCGGGATCGGCATCCGCTACTCGTTCGTGACCGCGGACGGGACGTCGGTGGCCGTGATCCAGCACAACGACGGGCTCCGCGAGGTGTACGTGCGCGGCCGCCGCGACGACGAGCCGACCACCTTCCGCCTGCATGACGACGAGGCGCGGCAGGTCGGCGCGCTGCTCGGCGGCGCATACGAGCGCCCCCGGATCGTCGAGGATCTGGAGCTCGCGCTGGGCGAGCTGCAGATCGAGTGGATCCGGGTGCCGGACGACAGCCCGTCGATCGGCAAGACCCTGGCGGAGTGCGCCTTCCGCAGCCTGGCGAACATCACGGTGATCGCGATCCTGCGCGAGCCCGAGCCGATCAGCGGCGCGAGCCCGGACGACGTGATCCAGCTCGGCGACACGCTGGTCACCGTCGGCCGCGCCGGCGACTACCCCGCCTTCCGCCGGCTGCTCAGCGGCAAGGCGTAGCGCAACAACGGGGTCAGACCTCTTTGTTGCACCCTGGCGAGCCAGGCTCCGAGCCAGGCACCGGCGCGGACTGCCCGTCCCGCTCGCCGCCGCATCGACGTGCCAGGCACGGAGCCAGGCACGCAGTCGTTGTTACAGCCCAAGTGCCGTGCGGATCTCGACGAAGTCGTCGAACGGCTCGTAGGCGACGCCGCTGCGATCGAGGAACCTCGCGAGGCCGCGGCGGGCGAACACCCGCTGCGCGTCGAGCGCCGCGCAGCGGTCGGACCAGCCGTCGCCGACGTAGACCGTCGGCCGGTCGCCGTCCAGCGAGCGGACGACGGGCCGCTTGCACTCCTCGCCGCACTCGTCGCACGCGTCGCTCGAGCGGAACATCACCTCGCTGCCGTCGGGTCCGAACCGGACGTCGTGCGCCAGCAGCTCGAGGTGCCCGACACCCTCCCGCTCCAGCACCGGCCGGATCACCGACTCGAAGCCGCTGGAGACGACCACCACACGGTGGCCCTCGGCCTCAGCCGCGCACACGAAGTCTGCGAACCCGCGGCGCACACGGGCGCGGTCGACGGCCCAGGCGACGATCTCGTCGTGGTCGCCGCCGACCGGCTCGAACTCACGGCGGATGCACTCTCGCAGCGTGATCCGGCCCGCGCGCAGATCGATCTCGACCTGCTCGTAGACGCCAGGCGCCAGGCGCCGGCAGAGGTCGTCGAGTGTGTCCTGCTCGGTGATCGTGCCGTCGAAATCGACGACGATCAGCAGCGGGGTCATCCGCCCCGGGAGCCGGCCCACTTGGAGACGTTGCGCGCATCCTGCCCGACCGCCATCAGCTGGTACAGCGGCTTCGGGCTCTTCAGCGTCTTGATCGTCTCCATCCTGCCGACCGAGATCCCGTGCCGCTGGCAGAACGTCAGCAGCGCCTGTCGGTCGGACGAGAGCACGCGCCACACCTGCTCCTGCCGATGCCGGTCGAAGTCCGGGTACACACCGACGCTGCCCGCGATCGCCCGAGAGATCGCCTCGTTGTACTGCGCGCGGTAGTCGGTTTCCTCGGCCATGAGATCACTGAGAAGTCTACTCTTCGCCTCATGAACACACGGACATACGGCGCACAGAGCATGGTCGCTCCGCTTCGCGAAGTGCTGGTCAAACGGCCGGGCGAGGCGTTCGCGCACGCATTCGACGACCCCGCCCACGGGTACCTCCACGAGGTCGACCTGGCGGCGGCGCAGCGGGAACACGACGCGCTGTGCACGCTGCTCACCGACCTCGGCGCGACGGTACACGAGCTTGGCGAGGAGTACGACCCCGACCTGACCTACACGTTCGACCCGGCCCTGGTCACCGACCGCGGCGTGCTGCCGCTCTACCCGGGCAAGCCGAACCGGGTCGGCGAGGAGCGCGTCATCGAGCGCTGGCTGAACGAGCGCGGCGTGCCGACCGTCGGCAGACTGGAGGGCGACGCCCGCGCCGAGGGCGGCGACACATTCTGGCTGGACGACCGCACCCTGGCCGTCGGCCGCACCCTGCGCACCAACCGCGCGGGCGTCGAGCAGCTGACGTCCATCCTTCAACCTGAAGTTGAGGTCGAGGTATACGATGTCCCGTTCTGGCGGGGTGCGGCGGAGCTGGTGCACCTGATGTCGGTGATCTCGCCGGTGGCCGACGACGCCGCGGTCGTCTTCATGCCGCTCCTCCCCTGCGGGCTGCACGAGGATCTGCTGGCCCGCGGCATCCGGCTGATCGAGGTGCCAGACGAGGAGTACCTGACGCTCGGCTGCAACGTGCTGGCCGTCAGCCCCGGCGTCGTCATCGCCGCCGAGGGCAACCCGATCACGCGCAAGCGGATGGAGCACGCGGGCTGCGAGGTGCACGTGTTCGCGGCAGGCGAGGTCGGCGTCAACGGCAGCGGCGGGCCGACGTGCCTGACCCGGCCGGTCATGCGCGGATGAAGAACCTGACCCCGGCCGAGCTGGCCGTCGTCTCCGCAGTCGACCGCGACCGGATCGCGGACGATCTGGCCGCCCTCGTGCGCACGCCCAGCGTCACCGGGGACGAGACCGCGGTGCAGACCGAGGTCGCCCTGCGGATGGCCACCGCCGGGCTGGAGGTGGCGCGGGTCGACGCCGACCCCGCCGAGCTCACCGCCGACCCCGACTTCCCCGGTATGGAGGCGCCGCGCACAGTGCTGCCGGTGGTCGCGGGCACCTCCGGCAGCGGCGGGGGCAAGCGCGTGATCATCTGCGGCCACGTCGACACCGTCGCGGCCGGCGATCCCGACGACTGGACGACCGACCCGTTCGGCGGCGAGATCCGGGACGGCCGCCTGTACGGCCGCGGGTCGCTGGACATGAAGGCGGGTGTCGTCGCCGGCCTCGCCGCGCTGCGCGCGCTGATCGACCGCGAGGTCGAGCTGGACGGCGAGGCGGTGCTGCTGACCGTGCCCAGCGAGGAGGACGGGGGCGCCGGCATGCTGGCCGCCATCCGGGCCGGCTACACGGCGGACATGGCCGTCATCACCGAACCCACACGACTCGACATCGTCACCGCGCAGGCCGGGGCGATCACGTTCCGGATCACGGTTCCCGGCCGCTCCGCGCACGCCGCCTACCGCCTGCAGGGCGTGTCGGCGCTGGAGAAGCTGCAGGTCGTCCACGCCGCGCTGATCGAGGACGAGCGGCGGCGCAACGAGTCCGAGACGAATCCCGCAATGCGCGACCTCGGCCTGCCCTACCCCACCAACATCGGCGCCGTCTCCGGAGGCAACTGGTCGAGCACCGTTCCCGAGCGGGTCGTCGTCGAGGGCCGGTACGGCGTGATGCTGGGCGAGACGACCGCCAAGGCCGAGGCCGCGCTGCGCGATGCGGTGGCCGCCGCGTGCGAATCCGACCCTTGGCTACGCGACCACCCGGCCACCGTGGAGATCACCGGCGGCCTGTTCGCCTCGGCGCACGTGCCATCGGCCGATGCGCTGCCGTGGGGCCTCGGCGAGACGGCGCGGGATGTCCTGGGCAAGCTGCCGAGCTTCGTCGGCGTGCCCTACGGCGCCGACATGCGGTTGCTCGTCAATGAGGGCAACACGCCCACCGTGCTCTACGGCCCCGGCGATCCGTTCCTCGCCCACGCGCCGGACGAGCACGTCGAGCTCGAGGACGTCGCTCGCTGCGCGCGGGTGCTCGCGGTGTGGGTGATGCGGACGCTCTCCGCCGGTGCCTAGAACTCCCAGGTGAGCATCACGAACTGCTCGGGAGGCCCGCCGCCGGCGGCGGCATATGCCTTCAGCGCGGCGGCATTGTCAGCATCGGTTGCGACCCACATGCCGTAGCAGCCCAGCTCCCGCGCCAGGTCGGCGAGCGCCGCGACCAGCGCCCGGCCGACGCCCAGTCCGCGATGCGCCTCGGCGACGTCCAGCTCGTACAGGAACATCTCGGTGCCCTTGTCGGGGTGCATCGTCTCGACGCCGGACACGAATCCGATCGGCTCGCCGTCGTCGGACAGCGCGAACAGCAGATGGTGGCCCTCGCGGGCGAGAAACCCGGCCGCCCACTCGGCGGTCGGCGGCTTGTCGAACAGCTCGCGGCCGGCCAGCACGACCGCCTCGTCGCCGGGTGCCAGCCGCGAGATCCGCATCGGCCCAGTGTAGGGCCGCCGGCTACTCGCGCACGGTCGCGCCGGGCATCAGCTGGCCGAGCGATACGCCGAGCACGATCACGGCGCCGCCGGCAACCTGCAGGGCGGTGATCTGTTCGCCCAGCAGGATCGCCGCGAACAGTGCGCCCAGGAACGGCTGGAGGTACATGTAGAGCGTCGCCCGGGCGGCCCCGATCCGGCGCAGGGCGCGGAAGTAGAGCAGGTTCGTGACCAGCAGCGGGAAGATCGCCGAGTACACCCACGCGGACACCGCCAGCGGCGGCAGCGACCAGTCCTGCGAGAGCAGCTGCGACACGCTGAACGGGAACAGCATCGCGCCGCCGACGACGATCATCAGCGAGCTGATCCGGGCCGCGGAGTAGCGGCCGAATAGCGGCCGCAGCATCACCGAGTAGCCGGCCCACGTCAGCGCGGCGCCCACTGCAAGCAGGTCGCCGAGGTAACCCGCTCCGGCCACCCCCGCCCCGCCCTGGACGACGAGGCCGAGGCCGGCGACCGACACGCCCAGCGCCATCCAATGCCGCGGCCGGACGTGCTCGTGCCCGGCCAGCATCGCGAACAGCGCCGCGAACGCCGGCGCGGAGCCGAGGATCAACGCGACGTTGCCGGCGGTGGTGTTGTCCACGGCGTAGGTGAACGTCAGCTGGTTGCCGAGGATACCGACGGCGGCGGCCGCGACCACCAGCGGCACGTCCGACCGGCTGACCCGGAGGGAGCCCTCGCGCCGCAGCACCACGGCCGAGAACAGCAGGCCGGCGACCGCGAACCGGCTGAACGAGAAGGCCAGCGGCAGCCACCACCCGAACGCATACTTGGTGGTCGCGTAGTTCAGCGACCACAGCACGTTCGCGACGACCAGCATCGCGTCGGCCGTGTTGAACCGGCCGCGGGCGCTGGCGACGGCGTCGCTCAGGCCGTGACCCTTCGCGGCAGCTCGGCCAGCGCCGCGCGGCGCTGGCGGCGCATCAGGGTGAACGCCGCCGCCTCCCAGGCGAGCGCCCGCGGCGTCGGCAGGTCGCGCACGGTGCGGTAGGAGCAGCGGATCCCGTAGCGCGGATACACGCTGCCGAAGAAGTAGCGGACGCGCGGCAGGTGCAGTGCGCCGCACACCAGGGTCGCCTCGTGCACGTCTCGCTCGATCAGCAGCGGCAGCGTCCGCGCCATGTTCTCGGCGGTGATCGTCGCGCTCGACTCGACCACCAGCTCGACGTCACGGCGCCCCGGCCAGTGCTCGAGCATCTGCTCGGCCTCGCTGAGGCCGGCCCTCGGCGACCATCCGGAGAAGACCACCGCGCGCGGCATCCGCCGCTCGGCCAGATCGGCGGCCACGTCAAGGCAGCGCCGGCAGCGGTCAGTCAGGAGATAGCTGCCGCCGGAGTCGACGCGGCCGTTGCCTGGGACGACGATCGCCCAGCTCATCGCTTCCGAAAGAGCAGCCGCTTGCCCATCCACAGGGTCGCTCCGACGCCGACCACCACCGCCACCGCCTTCTTGCCGCGGAGCTTCGACTCGCCGGTCGCCCGCTCGCGCATCGACACCGGCAGCTCCTCCACCTTCAGCCCGGCCCGCTCCAGCCGGAGCAGCGCCTCCACCTCCGGCGCCTCGCCGTCGAACGGGACGGCCAGCACGGGCATCGCCTTGGCGTTGACCGCGTACATCCCGCTCATCGGATCACCGACCACGCGGCCCAGCAGCGGACGCATCGCGCGGCGCATGACGGCCGTGCCGAACCGGCGGGGGCCGACCAGCTTGTAGCGGTTCGGCTCATAGCCGTCGCCCGTCGTGTAGCGGGAGCCGATCGCCACGTCGCAGCGCCCTGCGCGGACGGCGTCGATCAGCCGAGACAGCTCGGCGGCGGGGTGCTGGCCATCGGCGTCGACGCGGCCGCAGATCGCGTACCCGCGCTCCAGCGCGGTGCGGTAGCCGGCGGCGATGCCCTCGCCCAGGCCGCGGTTCTCCGAGAAGCTGAGGACGTGCGCGCCGCCCTCGCGGGCAACCTCGGCCGTGCCGTCGGTCGACCCGTCGTCGATCACCAGCACGTCCGCCGCCGGCAGCACCTCACGCAGCTCGTCGAGCACGTCGGGCAGGTTCTCCTCCTCGTTCCAGGCAGGGATGAACACAACCAGGTCTGGGTGCTCGGCCATGCGGCAAGTGTAGGTCAGTGCGCGTGATGGGCGTGCGCCACCGCATGCCCTTTGCCGCGGCCGATCATCCACCGGTTGACCGGGAAGGCGGCGACGAACGCGACCGCCAGGGACAACGCCAGACTACCCCAGAACAGCGGCTGCGACAGGGTCGCATCGATCGCTCCCGGGATGACCAGTATCAGCAGATTGTCGACGATCTCCATGGTGGCAACAGAGACGGTGTCGGCGGCCAGGGCGATGCGCAGCGCCTGCCGCAGGCCCATCCCGCCGGCCAGCAGGCCGCGCATGGTCAGCGCGTAGCCGAACACGAACGCCAGGGCAATGCTCAGCGCGATCGTCGACCCGTTGCCCCACGCCAGGGCCGTGCCGATGGCCATGCCGGCGACCTCGCCGATCGCACAGCCTGTAAAGCAGTGCACCGTCGCCTGGAACGCCGTACGGCTCTGAGGATCCAACCGCGACGTTATACCCATAGGGGGTATGCTAGCATCGGATCCATGACCACGAGGCTCGAGCTTCCTGTCGCCGGCATGACGTGCGCGTCGTGCGCCGTGCGCGTGGAGCGCTCCCTCAACCGGCTGGACGGCGTCGAGGCCACGGTCAACTACGCGACGGAGCGGGCCACCGTCACCTACGATCCTCACGCCGTCAGCGAGCAGCGCCTCGCCGCGGCCGTCGAGGCCGCCGGCTACCACGCGCTGCTCCCGACCCACCCCGAGCCTCCTCCCGCCGCCGACGACGGCCGGCGCCGCCTGGTCGCGGCAGCCGTGTTGTCGGTGCCCGTGGCGGCGATCGCCATGCTGCCGCCGCTGCAGGACACGGGCTGGGAGTGGGTCGCGTTCGCGCTGACGACACCGGTCGTGCTGTGGGCCGGTCTCCCCTTCCACCGTGCGGCATGGCGGGCGCTGCGGCACGGCACGGCAACGATGGACACCCTGGTCTCGGTCGGGACACTGTCGGCCTGGGCGTGGTCAGCCGCCGAGCTCGTGCGCGGCGACGGCGAGCTCTACTTCGAGGTGGCGGCGGTGGTCACGACGCTGATCCTCGCCGGCCGCTACCTCGAGGGACGCGCAAAGCGACGGGCCGGGGCGGCGCTGCGCGCGCTGCTCGAGCTGGGCGCCAAGAACGTCACCGTGGTCGAGGACGGCCGCAGGCGCCAGGTGCCGGTGGGCGAGCTCGTCCCGGGACGCGAGTTCCTGGTGATGCCCGGCGAGAAGGTTGCCACTGACGGAGTCGTCGTCGAGGGCCACTCGGCAATCGATCGATCGCTGTTGACCGGGGAGGCGACACCGCTTGAGGTCGGCCCTGGCGACACCGTGACCGGCGCAACGGTCAACGCCGGTGGAACGCTGACCGTGCGCGCGACGGCCGTCGGCGCCGACACCTCCCTGGCCCGGATCTCGGCGCTCGTCACCGAGGCGCAGTCGGGCAAGGCGGACGCGCAGCGGCTGGCCGACCGGGTTTCGGCCGTGTTCGTCCCGATCGTGATCCTGCTGGCCGCCGGTACCTTCGCCGGGTGGATGCTGACCGGCTCGTCTGCATCGTTCGCGTTCGAGGCCGCGGTAGCCGTGCTGATCGTGGCGTGCCCGTGCGCGCTCGGCCTGGCCACGCCGACGGCGCTGCTCGTCGGCACCGGCCGGGGAGCACAGCTGGGCGTGCTGATCCGCGGCCCCGAGGTGCTCGAGCAGACCCGCCGGGCGACCGTTGTCCTACTCGACAAGACGGGGACAGTGACCCAGGGCAGGATGACCGCCCGCGAGGTGCGGGCGAGCGCGGCGGACGAGACCGAGCTGCTGCGGCTCGCCGGCGCCGTCGCCGCCGCGAACGACCACCCGGTGTCGAGCGCGATCGCCGCACTCGCCCATCGGCGGCTGGGAGAGCTGCCGAACGCGGCCGACGTGCACGCCACCCCCGGCGTCGGAGTCCGGGGCACTGTGGACGGCCGCACCGTCGAGATCCGCCGGGGCGACGCGGCCACCGCGATCCTCGTCGACGGCGCGCCCGCGGGCGAGATCGTCGTCGCCGACGCGGTCAAGCCGACCAGCCGCGCGGCGGTCGACGAGCTCCGCGGCGCTCGGCCTGACGCCGGTACTGGTCACCGGCGACGGCGGCGCCCAGGCCCGGGCCGTGGCCGCCGAGGTCGGCATCGACCGCGTCGTATCGGGCGTGCTGCCCGGCGACAAGGCGGCCGAGGTGCGCCGCTTGCAGGCAAACGGCGAGGTGGTTGCCATGGTCGGCGACGGCGTGAACGACGCGCCGGCGCTGGCGCAGGCCGATCTCGGCATGGCGATGGGCACGGGGACTGATGTGGCCATCGAGGCGAGCGACATCACGCTGGTGACGGGCGACCTGCGCGCCGCGGCCGATGCGGTGAGGCTGGCGCGGCGCACGCTGACGGTGATCCGCGGGAACCTGTTCTGGGCGTTCGCCTACAACATCGCGCTGATCCCGCTGGCGATGGCCGGCCGGCTCAACCCGATCCTGGCGGCGGCCGCGATGGCGTGCTCCAGCCTGTTCGTGGTGTCGAACAGCCTCCGCCTGCGGCGGTTCCGAAGCGAGCGAGAGGAGGTGGTGGAATGAGCCATGGCTACAGCGAGGACCGCGAGGCGCTGGTCAACCGGCTGCACCGGATCGAAGGTCAGGTGCGCGGGATCGAGCGGATGGTCGAGGACGACCGGTACTGCATCGACATCCTGACGCAGATCTCGGCGGTGTCGACGGCGCTCGAGAGCGTCGGCCTGCGAATCCTCGACGCGCACGTCAGTCACTGCGTCGCCGGTGCTCTGGCGTCCGGCGATCCGGACGATGCGCGGGTCAAGACCGAGGAGCTGATGCAGGCCGTCGAGCGGTTCGCCAAGGCACGCTGACCGCGTCCGGGGGTTGAGGTCCGACCCATCAGCGACGATACCTCACGCATGACGCGCTTACGAGCCGTCCTCTTCGATCTCGACAACACGCTGCTGGACACCGCCGGCGTGGAGCGCCGCCGCTGGGCGCATGTGGTGCCGCTGCTGCGAACGGCCCATCCCGAGCTGGACGAGCCGACCCTGGCGGCCCGGTACCGGTCGTTCTCCGAGCGGACGTCGCGAGGTCGATCTGGGGCTGCGCGGGCACGACGAGTTTCGCCGTGACCGGCTGGCCTACGCGCTCGAGCCGTGGGGCCGGCCGATCACCCCGCTGGTGCGCGAGTACCTGACGCTGTCGAACGCGCTGGCCGACACCATCGCGCCGCTGCCCGGGCACGACCGGACGCTGCAGGCCGCACGGTCGGCCGGGCTGGCGGTGGGTATCCTGACCAACGGCCCGTCGGCCTGGCAGCGGCGCAAGCTCGAGCTGACCGGCATCGGCGATGCGGTCGACGCCGTCGCGATCTCCGCCGAGCTGGGCGTCGCCAAGCCCGACCCGGCGGCGTTTCACCGCGCGTGCGAGCTGCTCGGCGTCGCCCCGGCCCACACGGCGATGGTCGGCGACAGCGAGCCGTTCGACATCGCCGGCGCACGGGCGGCCGGCCTGGCGATTGCGATCTCGGTGCAGTCGGCGCCGCTCGCCGACGTGCCGACGCTGCTCGCCGCCTAGATTTCGAGGGTGCCGCTGATCCCGCTGCCCGTGGCCGGGCGCTACGACTTCGAGCGCTCGACCTTCCGCTTCCGCCTGTTCGGGGACGACCTCGCCAGCCGCTGGCTGGACGACGGCCTGCACCGCGTGCTGCGGTCGGGGCTGGCGGTGCGGATCACGGCGGAGGGCGTGTACGCATGGGGCGACCCGCGCGCCGCCGACGTTGCGGAGCTGGCGCACCTACTGGGAGCCCCGTTCGACGTCGAGGCGTTCGAGCGCGCCTGGCCCGACGTCGCGGCCCGCTCGCCCGGCTTCCGGCCGCCGCTGCTCGCCGATCCGTTCGAGATGCTCGCCACGTCGGTCACCGCCCAGCAGATCTCGCTTCGCGCCGCCTGCGTGATGCGCAACGGGCTGATCGGGCGCTACGGCCGGCGGGTGTCGCACGACGGGCTCGAGTGGTGGGCGTTCCCCCGGCAGGAGAACATCCGCGGCGGCGACCTCGAGGGACTGAAGCTCTCGCGGTCGAAGATCCGCTCGATCCTGGCGCTGGCCGACGCCGACCTGAGCGGCCTCGACCTGCTCGCGGACGACGCCGTGATCGCCCGGCTGACCGAGCTCCCCGGCATCGGCCGGTGGACGGCGGAGTGGTTCCTCGCCCGCTGCCTGGGCCGGTCCGACGTCGTCGCGGCCGGCGACCTGGGCGTCCGCAAGGCAGTCGCCGCATGGTTCTCGGACGATCCGATCTGGCCGGAGGATCGCGTCCGCGAGGCGATGGCGCCGTTCGCGGAGCACGCCAACCTGGCCACGCACTACATGCTCAGCCCGGTCGGGGGCTGAGGCCGCGCGCCGACATCCACGCCCGAAGCGGCACGTCCTCGTCCGCCGGCAGCCAGTGGCCATCGGCGGTGGTCGACGCGCCCAGCAGCTGGCGGCGGACCGGCGATAGCTCCTCGAACCACGGCGCGGAGACCGGGTAGCTGTCGCGGCTGCGGATCCAGCGAAACGTGTAGCCAAGGAACAACGCCTGCCGGGTGAGGCGCGATGTGTTGTCTCCTCTGGCGTGCCAGATGCGGCGGTCGAACACCACCGCCGTGCCGGGGCCCGCAAGCACGTCGATGGCGCCGAGGGGCGGCGGCGCCGGCAGGTCGGTCCGCTCCGGGCGGGCGAGGCGGTTCTGCAGGTGGCTGCCGGGGATCACGCGCAGGTTGCCGCGGCCTGGCTGCGCGACGTCGGTCAGGAACCACCCCACCTTGACCGAGAGCCGTGGGCGGGGGTCGGTCTCGACTTCCAGGTTCTGGCGACCGCCGTCCTGGTGCCATCGCCAGCGGCCGTCGGGCCCGGCGGCCGGCGGATGGACATCGAGATGGCAGTGGTACATGTGGATGTTCCAGCCGAGGATCGCGCACACGAGCTCGAGCACGCAGCGGATGGTCGACCAGCTCGACGAAGGCCGGCTCACAAGCGACGAACCCGAGGGCGTGGAGCGAGCCGTCGGCCGCCGCGGGCTGAGAGCGGCGCATGCGCTCCGTCAGCCGCGCCAGCCGCCGGACCTCGGTCGGCGACAGCGCGCCGTCGATGGTGACGAAGCCGTCCCGGTCGAATCGCCGCAGCAGCTGCTCAAGCGCATGCATGCCGCGGATACGCACGGAGCGGCGGATGCCGTCCCATGCCGAGGCACCATCAGAGGCTCAGCGCGCTAACGGAAGCACGCGATCACCCCGTTCTCGAGGCGGTCGGACACCTCCTCGTCCACCGTGTGACCCGCCAGCTCCATTGCCATCAGCGCCGCGCCGACCACCGGCGCCGCCCGCAGCTCGCGAAGCTCGGCGGATGGCGCGCGCTCGAGGATCGAGTCGCGCAGGAGCCGGCTGCGACTGCGGAACAGCCCACCCGCGAGCACCAGCTCGAACGGCTCCGACTCCATCCCCAGGCGATGCGCGACGAGCGCCGCCGAGCCGCCCAGCTCGCCGCCCGCGCAGCCGACGATGCGGCGCGCGACCTCGTCGCCCTCCTCGGCGACGCGCAGCACGTCGGGGGCCGCCGACAGCGCGGGCTCGCCGCCGCGGCTGAAGTCCTCGAGCATCTCGGCCACCGACGACGAGTTGGTCAGCCGGCAGAACACCTCCGACAGCGCGGTCTCCGGACCGCGGCCGATGTGCGCATCGGCGACCGCCCGCAACGCGTCCTCGGACACGTCGCTGGCGCTGCCGGCGTCGCCCAGCACCCGGCCCAGCCCGAGCGTGCGGAACGTCTCGCCCTCGCGGTTCCGGCCCGCGGCGACCATCCCCGTGCCGGCGACAACCACCACGCCCCACGGCCGCTCGGTCCCCGCCCGCAGGGCGATGAACGAGTCGTTGACGATCTGCCGGGGGCCGCCCAGGCCGATCGGCTCGATCACGCTCTCCAGGCGGCGGACGTCCGAGGGCCAGTCCAGCCCGGCCAGCCCATAGACCGCGGCGTCGACCTGCAGGCGTCCGGCTCCGGCCAGCCGCAGCGCCTTCTCCAGCGCGTCGCCGATCGCGTCGCCGGCGCCGCGCAAGCCGACCGCCTCCCAGTTGCCGGGGCCGTTGGTGGCGAAACCGGCGACGGCGCCGTTGGGCTCGGCCAGGACGCAGTGCGTCTTCGAGCCGCCGCCGTCGATCCCCGCGACCAGCGTCACCTCGTCGCTGCCGACCGATAGGCCTGGTCGACCACCCACATAACCACGGCGCCGTCACGGCCGCTGGGCCGCGGCTGGCGTCCGGCCAGGCACCCGTCGACGAACTCCGCCGTCTGCGCGGAATACATCGGCTGGGAGCAGTGCTCGTAGCCCTCCGGGCCCTCGGTGAAATCCCAGATCCGCGAGTAGCCGCCCGTGCCGTACAGCTCCGTGTCCGCCTCGAGGCCGGCCAGGTGCGGCTGCCACCAGCCGCACTCGACGATCGAGTTCGTGCCGTTCGACCAGGAGATCAGCAGGATCCCGTCGTCATCGACTTCGTACGGGCCGTAGCGGGTGCCGATCGTCGCGCAGACCCGCTGCGGATCGGGGTCGCCCAGCAGGTAGCGCGCCGTGTCGATCGCGTGCACGCCCATATCCACCAGACCGCCGCCGCCCGCCAGCTGCGGATCGGTGAACCAGCCGGACGGGCCCCAGGCCGCGTGCACGCCGTAGCCGCGGGTCTTGACGATCTCCCCCAGCTCGCCGGCCTCGACCCGCCGCCGCAGCGCCTGGACGTCGGCGTGGAATCGCCAGCAATGGGCGACCATCAGCATCCTTCCTGACGCGTCCGCAGCCGCGATCATCGCCTCGGCCTCCTCCAGCGTGGTCGCCATCGGCTTCTCGACCAGCACGTGCTTGCCCGCCTCCAGGCAGGCGATCGCCTGCTCGGCGTGCAGGCTGTTCGGCGTGCCCACCACCACGGCATCGATCTCCGGGTCGGCGGCCAGCTCGCGCCAGTCCGTCGTCGTGCGGGCGATGCCGTGGCGCTCGGCGAACGCGGCCAGCGACTCGGGCCGCCAGTTGGCCGCGCCCGCGATCTCGGCGCCCGGATGCTCCTGCACGCCGCGGGCGTGGAAGTCCATGATCCAGCCGGATCCGAACAGGGCGACGCGCAGCGGCACAGTCAGCCCTTCACGCCGGACAGGGTGACGCCTTCGATGAACACGCGCTGCGCGGCGAAGAAGATCACGATCACGGGCAGCATGAAGATCAGCGCGGCCGCCATCGTCAGGTTCCACTGCACGTGGTGCAGCGTCCTGAACGAGGACAGCGCGAGGGACAGCGTCTGCGAATCGGGGTTCTGCCCGAGGTAGACCAGCGGGTCGTAGAAGTTGTTCCAGGCGAAGATGAAGTTGAACAGCCCGACGGCGGCGATCGCCGGCTTGGACAACGGCACGATGACGTCCCACAGGATGCGCAGCTCGCTGAGACCGTCGACGCGGGCCGAGTCGGACAGCTCCTCGGGGATCGTCATGAAGAACTGCCGCAGCAGGAAGATCGAGAAGGCGTCGCCGAAGAAGCTGGGCACGATCAGCGGCTTCAGCGTGCCGATCCACTCCATGCCGGTCCACCCCGTGTACTTGGCGAAGATGATGTACAGCGACACCGACGTCACCTGGGTGGGCAACATGAGCGTGGCCAGCACGCCCAGGAAGACGATGTTGCGCCCGCGCCACCGGATGCGGGCGAACGCGTAGGCGACCGGCACGCACGAGACGACCACACCGACCGTGGAGAGCCCCGCGTACAGGAACGTGTTCCAGGTGTAGCGGGCGAGGTCGATCTGGTCGAAGACGGTCTTGAAGTTCGACCAGACGAACGGGTCGGGGATGATCTTGTCCGACAGCGTCTGCTGGTCGGTCATCAGCGCCGTGCAAAGCATGAAGAAGATCGGGAACAGGAACGCCGCCGAGACGGCGATCAGGATCGCGTGGTTCGCGACCCGCAGCAGCAGCCGCCGGCGGCGGACGGCGACCGGGAGCTGTCGCTGGCGAACCTCGGCGGGCTTGACGGCGGTCGCGGTCATTGAGAGGTTCCCGTGGTAGTGCACCCAGCGGCGCGAGGTGAGCAGCAGCACCGCCGTCACGCACATGGTGGCGACGAACAGCACCCAGGCCATCGCCGACGCGTAGCCCATGTGGAAGTCGACGAACGCCTGCTGGTAGATCCACAGGCTGTAGAACAGCAGCGACCCCTGCGGGTTGCCCAGGGTCGAGCTCTGGCCGCTGGCCGTGTTGCCCGCGACGAACGCCTGGTCGAAGTACTGGAACCCGTCGATCACCCCGATGATCAGGGTGAAGAAGATCACCGGCGTCAGCATCGGCAACGTCACGTAGCGGAACCGCTGCCAGCGGTTTGCGCCCTCGATCGCGATCGCCTCGTACAGCTGGCGCGGCACATCGAGCAGGCCCGCGGTGTAGATCACGATCGCGTCGCCGATCCCCCACAGCCCCATGATCAGGAGCGCCGGCTTCGCCCAGGTCGGGTCGTAGAACCAGAGCGGCGCGGTCGACCCCGGGGATCGAGTCGAGCACCCGGTTGATCGGGCCGGTCACCGGGTTGAACAGGTACACGAACACCAGCGCGGCACCCACCTTGGGCGCCATCGACGGCATGAAGAACAGCGTCCGGTAGACGTTGTTGCCGCGCTTCGGGCGCACCAGCAGCATCGCGGTGATGATCCCGAAGAAGATCCGCAGCGGCACGCCGAACACGATGATCCACAGCGTGTTCTTGACCGACAGCCAGAAGTTCGGGTCCTGGCCGAGCCCGCCGACCCCGAACATGTAGCGGTAGTTGTCGAGCCCGACCCAGCGGGGCGTGGTCAGGATGTCGTAGTGGGTGAACGAGTAGTACAGGCTGAGCACCATCGGCACCGCGGTGAACACGCAGAAGCCGATGATCCACGGCGAAAGCAGCAGCAGCACCAGGCCGTAGCGCCGCAGGGACGCCTTGCGGCGAGCCCTGCGGCGCTCGGTCGCGCTTCGGCGAGGAAGCTGCCCGGCCGCGACTGCTACGGCTGGTCTCCCAGCGCCAGGTTGTTCTTGATCTGCTCGTCGACCTGCTCGAGGCCGGACTGCAGATCCGAGACGTTCCCAGCCTGCCACTTGTCCACGAACTGCTGCAGTGGCAGGAAGTAGCCCCTACCGGCCGTCGTCAGCGGCGGGAAGAAGGACGAGTCCTTGTTCTGCCACACGTCGATGAACGGCTGGAAGGTCGGTGGGAGCTTGAGGTCCGGCGAGGTCGCGGTGTCGACCGTCGTCGGCACGTTGCCCACCTGGTTCGCCATGGTCGTGATGTACCCGGGATCCGTCGACAGGAACTTGACCAGCAGCCACGCCTGGTCGGGGTACTTCGAGCCCTGCGGGATGCCGACCACGGTGCCGCCCACGCGCTGCGAGCCGTACAGGTCGGGGTGGTCGTCGGCCGATGGGAAGAACGCCGTGCCGTAGTTCAGCTCGGGGTGCTCACGCTTGATGAACGCCGTCCGCCACTCGCCGTCGAACATCATCGCCACCTTACCGGTCTCGAACGCGTTCGAGGCGGAGAACTCGTTGTCGCCGCCGTAGGCCGCGTTGAACTTGATGATGTTGTCGTACCCGTAGTAGTCGATCATCTGCTTCTGCCACTGCAGCGCGGACGACCACGCCGGATCGGAGGAGAGCACAGGATCGCCGTTATCGTCGAAGAACTTCGCGCCCCACATCCGGGCCAGGTCGTAGATGCCGAGCTGCTCGAAGTCCTGCAGCGGCACGAAGCCCGCGACCTTGATCGTGCCGTCCGAGTTCTTGACCGTCAGCTTCTTCGCGTCCTCCATCAGCTCGGTCATGGTCTTGGGCGGCGACGTGATCCCCGCCTTGGCCAACATGTCCTTGTTGTAGTAGAGGCCGAACGAGTCGGTCAGCGACGGGAGCATGCACTGCTTGTCGTCGAACTGCGTGTACGTGATCGCGGCCGGCGCGAACTGGTCGATCGAGACGCCGTCCTGATCCATGTAGTTCGAGAGATCCTGCATCAGGCCGCTCGAGCAGTACTGGCCGTCGTAGTCTGGGCCGAACGAGAGCACGGCGTCCGGGCCGTTGCCGCCCTTGATCGCCTTGATCACCTGGTCGTCGAACGTGTCCGAATCCGGATAGCCGACGGCCTTGACGGTGATCCACGGATACTGGGCCTCGAACTTCTGCAGCTGCGCCTCGAAGATCTTCTTCTCGTCGCCCGTCCACGGATGCCAGAGCGTGAGCGTGACCGGGGTCTTGTCCTCGCTGGGCGCGGCGGATCCGCCGCCACCCGATGAGCTGCTCCCGCTGCTGCCACCGCATCCTGCGGCCAGCGCAACGAGCGCAAGCGCGAGCAGGGCGCAGAGCGCCCTCCACTGAGATCTCATTCCGTTCCTCCTCGCCTGTAGACGTCTCATACGACGATCTCCCTCCGGTCACGGTTGGGAACCCTTGTGAAAAGCTGCTGCTGGGCAGCCCGCAGCGCGGTCGCCACGGCGCCGTGCAGCACGGCCTCGTCGCCCAGCTCGCCGACCGCGATGCGTGGCCGGAACGGGGACAGCTGGGCGAGCTCGCGCTCGACCGGCGCCAGCAGCAGATCGCCGTTGCCACCGATGCCGCCGCCCAGGATCACCAGCTCGGGATCGAGCACCGGGAGCACGGCGGCGATCGCCAGCGCGATCCTCCGGGCTTCCTCGTCGGCCACGCCGATCGCCGCGGCGTCGCCCCGCCGCGCGGCGGCGAACACCCGCGCAGGGGTGGGCGGGTGCACGTTCCGCTCCCTGGCGATCCGGCTGACAGCCGCGGCGCCGGCGGTCTCCTCCAACATGCCGCGGCGGCGCACCGCGCGGTCGTGGGGATCGCCGGCGCCGACCGGCATGTAGCCGATCTCGCCCGCGGCGCCCGACGAGCCGCGGTAGAGCCTGCCGTCGATCACGATGCCCATGCCGACGCCGGTGCCGACCCACAGGTACACGAACGTCCCGACGTCGCGCCCGGCCCCGTCCGACAGCTCGCCCAGGGCGGCCATGTTCACGTCGTTCTCGAAGCTGATGGCGGTGCCCAGCTCGTCGCGGATCGCACCGACCAGGCCCGGGCGGCCGAAGCCGGGGAGGTTGGGCGCCAGGGCCACGGCACCCCGCCGCGGGTCGATGACGCCGGCGGCGCCCACGGTCGCGTGGGTGACCTGGCGCCAGCGGATGCCGGCGTCGCCGGCCACCTCGTGCGCGATCGTCCCGATCTGCTCGATCAGCGTCGCCGAGCTGCGCGCCCGGGCCCGCTCGTCGCGGCGGGCGACGATCGTGCCCGTGATGTCGGCGGCCGCCGCACGCACCCAGTGGCGGCCGACGTCGATGCCGACGACCCAGCCGGCGGACGGGTTCAGCTCGTAGAGCACCGCGCTCGGCCCCTTGCCGCCGGTGGCACGGCCGACCTCGTGGACGAGCCCGGCCTCGATCAGCCCGCCCAGCGCGAGCGACACGGTGGGCTTGGAGAGCCCGCTCTCACGGGCGATCTGCGCCCGCGATGTCGTCCCCGTTCGCCGGATCAGCTCGAGTATCGTGCGCTCGTTGATGGCGCGCAGAAGCCGGGGCTGTCCCGCCGCGAACATGCCGGGGTGATCGCTCAGCGTCCCCTCCTTCCAGAGGCGTATAGTAAGGAAACTTTACTGACGAAAGAAAAAATACGACGCCGGGCGGTCGGAAGTCAAGCGGCCCGGAAGGAGCAGGCCCGATGAGCCACCTCGCAATTCGTGGTGCAACGCCAGTCCGCAGCGAGCCGTTCCCGGCGTGGCCGGAGATCACGGAGCGCGACGTCGAGGCCGTGGCGGAGGTCGTCCGCAACGGCCAGATCGGCGGCTGGCCGGAGCCTGGTCCGAAGGCTGGTGAGTTCGCCGAGCGGTTCGCCGCCTACCAGGGCGCCGAGCACGGCATCGTCATGTCGAACGGCACCGTGACGATGGAGGTCGCGCTGAAGGCGCTGGGCATCGGCTGGGGCGACGAGGTGATCGTCCCCGCCCTGACCTTCGCGGCGACGGCTTATGCCGCCGTCGCGGCGGGCGCGCTGCCGGTGGTCGTCGACATCGAGCCCGAGCGCTGGACGATCGATCCGGCGGCGGTGGAGGCGGCGATCACGCCGCGGACGCGCGCGGTGATGCCGGTGCACCTCGGCCAGCAGATGTGCGACATGGACGCGCTGACCGCAATCGCCGACCGGCACGACCTGGCGATCGTGGAGGACTGCGCTCACGCGCACGGGCAGCGGTGGAACGACCGCGGCGCCGGATCGATCGGCGCTTTCGGCTCGTTCAGCCACCAATCGAGCAAGGTGCTGACCGGGGGCGAGGGCGGCACGCTGCTGACCAACGATCCGGCACTCGCCCGCCGCGCGCACTCGATCATCGACTGCGGGCGGCCGAAGGACGCCGACGAGCGCGAGTACACGTTCGGCTGCAACTACCGGCTGGGCGAGCTGAACTGCGCGCTCCTGTGCACCCAGCTCGACCGCTACGAGGAGCAGCGCGCAGAGCGCGAGGGGGGCGCACGGCTGTTCGAGGAGCTGGCCGCCGGCCTCCCCGGCGTCCGCCTGAACAGGATCGACCCGCGGATCACGCGCTGGGGCTTCTACCGGTACCTATTCGCGATCGATCCGGACGAGTTCGCCGGTGCGGGCAACGAGGCCGTCGTCACCGCCCTCGAGGCAGAGGGCATCCCAGCCGAACTCCAGTACCCGCCGATGAGCCGCTACGACCTGTTCCAGCCGAAGCTGTCGCGGCTGCCAGTGTGCGTCGAGCACGCGGAGGCGCTGGATCCGTCGCGGTGGTCGTTTCCGGTCGCCGAGGATGCGGGCGAGCGCCGCGCCGTCTACCTCAACGAGAACGTGTTCCGGGCCGGGCGCGAGGGTGTGGAGCACGTCGTCGAGGCGATCGCCAAGGTGCAGCGCCACGCCGACGAGCTGCGTGCCCTGACCGCCGCGTAGCAGGCCCGCCGGCGGCCGGCGTCGGGCCGGCCGGGGCGTGCCGGGCACGGTGCCGGGCTCGGTGCCGGGCACAGTGCCAGGGCCGACGCCCGGCGCGACGCTTCCGTCACAGGTTCGTGCCGGGTCGTTGCGGGATTTGGCACGGCCGCGGGGACGCGAAGCGGCCGCCCGGCCGTAGACCGGGTGTGATCCGCCGCGCAGCCGCACTCGCCGCACTCGCCGCAGTCGCCCTCCTTGCAGCGCCGGGCGTGGCACACGCCGACGGTCCGCAGCTCGGCGTGTCGTCCTTCACCGAGGGGCCGGCCGTCAACGGCACGCGCTACGTCACCGTCCCCCTCGCCCGGTCGACCCTGCTGGAGGCCGTGAGCACGGACGGCGGCTCCGTCTTCCTGATGGACACGCTGCCCGGCCGCTGGGGCACGTGGCTGGTGACGACGTCCGGCCAGCTTGGCGGCATCAGCGGTGACGGGCGGGTGCTCGTGCTCGGCCGGGTCGGGCAGACATCGACCGTCGGCGGAACGCAGCTGCTGGTCTACATGACGAAGGCGCGCCGGTGGCACATCATCCACCTGCCCGGCGCGTTCTCGTTCGACGCCCTCTCCCAGGACGGAGACACGCTGTACCTGATCCAGCATGTCGGGAATCCGTACGGCAGCGTGTACCGCGTCCGCGCATACGACACCGGCGAGCGGCGGCTGCTGCCGAAGGTGATCGCCGAGCGCTGGGCGGGATCGACCACGATGTCGGGGTATCCGATCGACCGGGTGACGGGGCCGGACGGCGACTGGGTCTTCACCCTCTACCAGGGGCCGCACGGCGGCAAGGAGTTCGTCCACGCGCTGGACACCGCGCACCGGTTCGCCATGTGCATCAACATCCCGCGGTCGATAACGCGAGACCTGACGCAGCTGCGGATCCGGCCGGCCGCCGACCACAACTCGGTCGAGCTGGTCAAGGGCCGCCAGGTGGTCGCGCGCATCGGCATCGAGGACCTCCGCCTGACGCCGGCCTCCCCCGCGCCGCACCGCACCGCGGGCTCCACGGCCACGGGCTCCGACGGCGATCGGCCGTGGGCGCCGATCGCCGCGGGGTTCGCCGCTGCCATCCTGGCGGCCAGCGGCTGCGCTGTGGCCCTCCGCCGGCGCCGCCGGCACGCCGTCAGCTAAGCAGGCCGTTCTGCCGCGCCGCGGTCACGGCCGCGGTGCGGTTGGGCGCGCGCAGCTTGCGCAGCAGGTTCGAGATGTGGTTCTTGACGGACTGCTCGACCATCCCCAGCTGCTGGGCGATCTCGCGGTTCGTCAGCCCGTCGGCGATCAGCACCAGCACCTGCAGCTCGCGGGCACTGAGCGGCATCCGCGGCTCGGCCCGGCCACCCGGCAGCGCCGCGGCGAGCTCGGGCACGCGCGATGCGGGGCAGACGATGACGACCGCGCCATCCTCCTCGCGCAGGGCCGTTCCCAGCGCGGAAACCGCCTGGGCGACGGACGAGACGCGGGCGATCACCTCGGTGCGCTGCGCCATCAGCGCCATGCAGTCGTCGGCGGCTCCCGATCCGCCGTCGATCACGGCCGCCAGGAGTGGCGCGCTGTTTTCCGGCTGATGCGATCCAGCATCCACGTCTATCCCCATCCAAGCAGGTGCCGGCGGACGAACGTGGAGCCCGGGAAGGCGAGTCTCGACAGCACCTGGTGTCGGTGCTGACTCTATCGCACCGCTGCTCCGGTGCGGAGGGCGTCCGCTCAGGCGGCGAACCGCGGCAGGAGCGCCCGGTTTGCCGCGAGCAGCTCCTCCAGCAGCGGCTTGGCGAGCCGGTAGTCGGCGACCAGGGGGTGCGCGATCAGCGCCTTCAGCGCGAGATTACGGTCGCCCTCAACCGCGGCCTGCACGGTCAGCCGCTCGTACGCCTTGACGGCCTCGACCAGTCCCAGCCACTCCGGCGGCAACGGGTCGACGGGTATCGGATGCGCGCCCTTCCGGTCGATCCGGCACGCCACTTCGACGACGGCGTCGTCATCCATGTTCGGGATCGCCCCGTCGTTGCGCACGTTGACCACCTGGACGTCGCCGCGGTCGGTGTGCAGCGACTCGACCAGCATCGCAGCCGCCTCCGAGTAGAAGGCGCCGCCGCGCTGCTCGAGCAGCTTGGGCTTCACGTCCAGCGTGGGATCGGCGTACATCTCCAGCAGGCCGGCCTCGATCTCCATCACCTCGCTGGCGCGGCTCTTCTCCGTCGCCTGCTTGGCCACCACGTCGGACGTCAGATAGAAGTATCGCAGGTAGTACGACGGCAGCGCGCGGTTGAGGCGGACCAGCTCGCCCGGCAGGTCGACCTCCTCCCCCAGCTGGTCGGAGTAGGTGTCGATCAGGCCCGGGAGGCGGTCCTCCCCGTCCACCAGCACCTTGCGCTCCCACGACAGGTGGTTGAGGCCGACGTGCTCCAGCTGCACCCGCTCCGGCTCGACGCCGAGCTGCTTGGCGAGCTCGCGCTGGAAGCCGATCGGGATGTTGCACAGGCCGATCGCGCGGTGCCCGTGGTCGATCAGGCCCTGCGTGACCAGGCCGGCGGGGTTCGTGAAGTCGAGCAGCCACGCGCCGGGTGCGCCCAGCCGCGCGGTGTCCTCGGCGATCTCGAGCACCACGGGCACTGTGCGCAGCGCCTTGGCGAAGCCGCCGGCGCCGGTCGTCTCCTGGCCGATCAGACCGAACTTGGGCGGGATGGTCTCGTCCGTCAGCCGCGCCGCCAGGCCGCCGACCCGCAGCTGGACGAGCACGAAGTCCGCGCCCTCGATCGCCGCCTCCCGGTCGGTGGTCGTGGTCAGCCTGCCGGGGAACTCAAGCTTGCGGAGGATCCGCTCCGCGAGGCCTCCGACGACGTCCAGCCGCTCCTGGTCGATGTCGTGCAGCACCAGTTCCTCGACGGGCAACACGCCCTGTCGGAGGCCGAAGCCCTCGACCAGCTCGGGGGTGTAGGTGCTGCCGCCCCCGATCACCGCGACTTTCATCGATGGCCTCCCATCCGCCCGCATCCTACGGTATCCTGATCGCGAAGTGAAATCGTTAGGAAAGTTTCCTGACAGTTTTCTCAGCGAGATCGCCGGCCAGCCCGATGCGATGCGACGGGCTTCGGCCGGCATCGCCGAGCAGTACGACGCGATGGAGCGCCTGCGTGCCGCCGCCAGGGGCGCGGACGCGATCGTGTTCACGGGGATGGGCAGCTCGTACGACGCGTGCTACTCCCCCGTCACCCAGCTCGCGTCGCAGGGCGTGCGCACGTCGATGGTCGACAGCGCCGAGCTGCTGCACTTCCGGCTGGCGTCCGTGGGCGCGGGCACGCTGCTGGTCGCCGTCAGCCAGTCCGGCGAGAGCGCCGAGCTGGTGCGGCTGGCCGATGCGCTGGCGAGCCGCCCGGCGACCGCACAGCCCACGCTGGTCAGCGTCACGAACGGCACGGACAATACGCTGGCACGGGCGGCATCGATCGCGCTCGACACCCGGGCCGGCGAGGAGCACGGCCCCTCAACGATGACGTTCGCCGCCGCGCTAGTCGCGCTCTGCGCCGTCGCCGGCGATGGCGACGGCACCGCCGCGGCAGCGGACAGTTTGGAGCGTATGCTGACGACACCCGACGAGGACGCCGCCGACCTCGCCGGCTGGTTCGGCGACCGGTCGGTGCTCGCGCTGCTCGGCCGCGGCTGCGCTCGCGCGGCTTCCGAGATGGGCGCGCTGACGCTCAAGGAGGCGGCCCAGCTGCCGGCCGAGTCGCTGCAGACCGCCCAGTTCCGCCACGGCCCGCTCGAGCTGGCCGGGCAGCATCTCGCCGCGATGGTGTTCGCCACCGAGCCGCGGACGCGCCACCTCGACCTGGGACTGGCCGGCGAGCTCGTGGCGGCGGGCAGCCCGGTGCTGGTCGTCTCGCAGGACGGCGAGGCGCCGGATGGCGCGCGCGGGCTGGCGGTCGGGCCGCTGGGCACCGGCATCGCCCCCGCGGTCGCCATCCTCCCCGCGCAGCTCCTCGCCTGGCGGCTCGCCGCCGAGCGCGGCCGCACGCCGGGCGAGTTCTCGATCGCGGCCAAGGTGACCACCAGGGAGTGAGCCCGTGAGGGTCGCGCTGACGATCGACACCGAGCATCCCGACCACCCCTGCCGCGCCGGCAACCCGGCGGCGATCGCCGACACGCTGCATGCGGCGGGCGCGCGCGCCTCGTTCTTCCTGCAGGGACGGTGGGCGAGCGCGAACCCCGCGCTGGCGCGCCGCCTGGCGGAGCACGGCCACGTGATCGGCAACCACTCGAGCTCGCACTCCCGGATGCCCGAGCTGACCGACGACGGCATCTGTGCCTCGGTCACCGACGCCGGCGAGGCGATCGTCGAGGCTGCGGGCGTCGATCCACGCCCGTGGTTCCGCTGCCCCTACGGCGCGGGGCAGGACGACCCGCACATCCGCGAGCTGCTCGACGGCATGGGCTACCGCGTCGTGGACTGGGACGTGGACGCCAACGACTGGGAGGCGGGGCTGGCGGCCGGCGAGCTGCGCCGGCGGGTGCGCGACGGCGTGCGCGGGCACGGCGACGGCGCCCGCGTGCTGCTGCATGCCTGGCCGGACGTGACGGCCGACACGCTGGCGCAGGTCGTCGACGAGCTGCGCGCCGACGGCGCCGAGCTGGTGGGCATCGATGAGCTCTAGGCGTCGCGGCCGTCCTCGCCGTCGACAGCGGCGCGACCAAGATCGACGCCGCGCTGATCGGCGCCGACGGACGTGTGATCGCCGCCGTCCGCGGACGCGGCACGTCGTTCTCGCCCGAGGATCACGACCGCTCCGTCGAGGCGCTGGTGCAGGTGCTGCGGGCGGTCGCCGGCACGGACGACGGCGCGGACGGCGGCCCGCTGGCCGAGGTCGGCGTGTTCTGCATCGCCGGCGACGACCTGCCGGTCGACGACCGACGCCTGACCAGGGCGATGCGCGGCCTGGGCATGGCCGACGAGGTGATCGTCCGCAATGACACGTTCGCCGTGCTGCGCGCGGGCACCGACCGCCAGTGGGGCGTCGGCGTCGTCTGCGGTACGGGGCTCAACTGCGCGGCCGTCAGCCCCAGCGGCCGCACGGTGCGCTACGCCGCGCTCGGCCAGATCTCGGGCGACG
The DNA here is from genome assembly GCA_963809205.1 of uncultured Actinomycetes bacterium. Taxonomy (GTDB): domain Bacteria; phylum Actinomycetota; class Thermoleophilia; order Gaiellales; family JAICJC01; genus DATLLN01. The sequence continues at coordinate 385,613 of CAWEIS010000028.1, forward strand.
AGGGCGGTGGCGGCTGGATGGGCGAGATGGCGCTCGCGACCGCCGTCCGCAGCCGTGACGGCCGCGGGCCGAAGAGCCTCCTGGAGCGCGCCGTGCCCGATCACTTCGGCATGCGCGCCCCGCTGGCGGTGACCGAGGCGATCCACACGGGCAAGGTCGAGAAGCGCCGGCTGACCCAGCTGCCGCCGCTGGTCATGCGCTGCGCGGCCGAGGGAGATGCCGCCCTCCCGGGCGCTGGTCGAGCACCTCGCCGACGAGGTGGCCGGGATGGTGCGGTCGGCGGTCCGCCGCCTGCGCATGACGCGGCTCGACGTCGACGTCGCGCTGGGAGGCGGCATCCTCCGCGGCGGCGATCCGCACTTCATGGAATGCGTGACCGCCGGTATCCTGTCGGTGGCACCGAAGGCCCGGATGTGGCCGCTGACGGGGCCGCCGGTGGTCGGCTCGGCACTGCTCGGCCTCGACCGGCTGGGCGCATCAAATGGTGCGTATGCGAAGGTACGCGAGGCGCTCACCGATGAGCGTCTCGCAGGCGACGGGAGGGTGTGAACGTGGCGCAGATCGTCCTCGACGGGGTCACCAAGGTGTTCGGGCGCGACGTGATAGCGGTCAACGACGTGTCGCTCGAGGTCGGCGACGGCGAGTTCATGGTGCTGGTCGGGCCGTCGGGCTGCGGCAAGTCGACGCTGCTGCGGATCGTCGCCGGGCTCGAGGAGCTGACCGACGGCGAGGTGATCATCGGCGACACCGTCGTCACCGACATGACGCCCAAGGACCGGGACATCGCGATGGTGTTCCAGAACTACGCCCTGTACCCGCACATGACGGTCGCCCAGAACCTCGGCATCGGCCTCAAGATGCGGCGGACGCCGAAGGCCCAGCGCCAGGCCAAGGTCACCGAGGTCGCGCACATCCTGGGGCTCGACGCCCTGCTCGAACGCAAGCCGGCGCAGCTGTCCGGTGGCCAGCGCCAGCGGGTGGCGATCGGCCGCGCGATGGTGCGCGAGCCGCGGGCGTTCCTGATGGACGAGCCGCTGTCCAACCTGGACGCCAAGCTGCGCGTGCAGATGCGCGCCGAGCTGGCGCGGCTGCGCGACAAGCTGCGCACCACCACGATCTACGTGACGCACGACCAGGTCGAGGCGATGACCCTGGGCGACCGCGTGGCCGTGATGAAGGAGGGCGTCGTGCAGCAGCTCGACACCCCCCACGCCCTCTACTGGGATCCTGCCAACCTGTTCGTCGCGGCGTTCATCGGTTCGCCGTCAATGAACCTGATCGAGGCCCGGATCGACGGCGGGACGGTGCGGTTCGGCTCGTCGGCGCTGCCGCTGCAGCAGGGCAGCGAGCTCCACTCCTTCGACGGCAGGACGGTCGCGATGGGCATCCGCCCGACGGACTTCGCCGACGCCTCGCTGGAGCGCGACGAGTCGCGTCCGACCATCGACGTCCAGGTCGAGGTCACCGAGGAGCTGGGCTCCGAGGTCAACGTCCTGTTCACGCTCGATGCACCGCCGGTCGACACCGCGGACACGCGGGCGATTGCCGAGGACGAGGGCGGCGACCTGCAGATCCCGCTGATGGTCGACGCCGGCCGCGTTGCCTGCACCGCCCGGGTGGATGCCCGCAGCCGCTGCAAGCAGGGCGAGATGCTGCGCCTGGCCGTCGACACGTCGCGCCTGTACTTCTTCGACACCGAGAGCGGGGAGGCGATCGCGACGCCCCAGGGCGTGGCCCAGCCCGCCTAGGGCCGGCGCAGACCTCAGCGCTCCAGGGGAACGGCGTCGAAGCGGTAGCCGACGCCGTAGTGCGTGTGGATGTAGGCGTACGTGTCCGACCGGTAGTCGAGCTTCTCGCGCAGCTTGCGCACGCACACGTCGACCGACCGGTCGCGTGGTCGATGGGGCACGCCCCACACCCGCTGCTGCAACTGGTCGCGCGTCTGCACACGCCCGCGCTCGGAGGCCAGGACGAGCAGCAGCCGGAACTCGGTGCGGGTCAGTTCGGCGTCCCGGCCGTCGAGAAACGCCTGGTGCAGCGACGGGTCGATCACCAGACCCGGCACCTCCACCCGCTCGTCGACCGGCGTGGCGCGAGGCACGTTCGACCGCCGGACGGCCGCGTTCACCCTGGCCACGAGCTCGTTCATACCGAAGGGCTTGGCCAGGTAGTCGTCGCCCCCGATCGCCAAGCGCGTGGACCTTATCCTGCTCGGAGGCGCGCGCGCTGATCACGATCACCGGGATCTGGACGTCGTCCGCCCTCAGCGACTCGATCACCCGCCAGCCGTCCATACCCGGCAGCATCAGATCGATCACCGCGACGTCCGGTCGCTCGAACCGGATCTTGCGGATCGCACGGTCGCCGCGGTCTGCCCATTCGACGTCCATGCCGGCGTGTCGCAGGTGCGTCGCCATGGCGTTGGCGATCACGCGATCGTCCTCGGCGATCAGGACGCGAGGCATGACGCGCTCCGGCCGTCGAGGATCTGTGCCGATCGCTGAGCCGCACCCTCGGCACGGCACAGCAGCTCGTCGAGTACCTCGGCGAGCGATTGGAACGCCGACTCCGGCGCCGTCAAGAGTGCTCGACCGGACGCAGCGGTGATCTCGGAGAGCCGGCACAGCCGGTCGAGCTCGTCGATCGCAGGCGCGCCGGGTCGCGACGCGAGCCGCGCGATGTCCGCGACGCGCAGCGCAAGCTCCACCATTCGCTCGACCAGGCCTTGTGTTCGCTCACGGCGCCTGATCAGGTCGATGTCCGCATCGGGGCTGGGGATCGCCGCGCGCAGGTGATGGCTGACGTCCGGCTCGAATGCGAGGACGACGTTCGCCCGGGCGGCGTCGCGGCGCAGCCCGCTCTCCGCGGCGGCCGACAGCATCCTGGCCGCAAGGCTGCCTCCATCGAGCAGCCCCTGGTCGAGCGCCGCGCGCTCGTGCTCTTGTGTCTGATTCATCATGCCTGCATGATGCGCATCCGGCCGCATCGCGGGGGTCGCAGGACGGTGTCCGGGATGTGACGAGGTGGTGAACGAGGGTTCGGGTATGCTCCCCGGCCGATGAGCCAGGTGACCAGGCGCGACATCGACACGCTGTGGGCGCCGGCGACGCCCCAGTTCGCGTATCAGATCGCCGTTCGCGTCCGCGACCTGATCGCCGACCTGCCGGAGGACGACCCGGTCCGCCGCTACGGCGAGGAGAAACTGGTCGAGCTCGACCGCCTCGGCCACGGCACCACCAAGGGCGACGAGACCGGTCATCACTAGCGGCGTCCGCTAAAGCTCGATCGGGACCAGCCGCGTGTCCCGGTCGTAGACGTCGACGCCCTCCGCCCGCTTCAGGTAGCCGACGGCGAGGTACGTCAGCGGCGTCGCGATGATCTCGTAACCGGACTTGAGCACCCAGTTGGTGGTGATCGTGTTCAGCAGTGGCGCGCCGGTGCCGGCGAACGCGATGGTCACGAAGATCGTCGAGTCGAGCGCCTCCGCGACCAAGGTCGAGGAGATCGTCCGTGACCACAGCCAGCGGCCCTCGGTTGCCACCTTCATCTTGGCCATGATCGCCGAGTTGGTGAACTCGCCCACCAGGAACGCGCAGAAGGAGGCCAGCAGCAGTCGCCAGGAGAACCCGAGGATGGTCTCGTACGCCTTCTGGTCCTGCCAGAAACCGGCGGCCGGCAGGTGGATCGCCGCCTGGATCGCCAGCGCGGCCAGAAGGTTGCATGCGAATCCGATCCAGATCACGCGCCGCGCCGCCTTGAACCCCCAGACCTCGGTCAGCACGTCGCCGATGATGTACGAGATCGGGAAGACAACGTTGCCCGCGTCGAGAACCCGCCCGTCGACCTCCGTCAGCTTGACGGCCAGGATGTTGGACATGATCAGGCAGGTGACGAACAGGCAGGCCACCGTCACGTAGCGGGTGGAGACCATCACGAGACTGCCTCCAGCACGGCCGCGATGCCCAGGTCGAGGTCCTCCTCCGAGATGGTCAGCGGCGGGCTCAGCTCGAGCACCTCGGCCTCCATGCCGGCGGGCACGGCGATCACTCCCCGCTCCAGCAGCCGCTCGCACGCCCGCACCGCGTCGCACGGCAGCCCCAGCCCGAGACCGCGCCCGCGCACGCCGGGCAGCGCGTCGCGCACCCGCTCGCCGAGCCGGGCGGCGCGCTCGGGCAGCCGCTCGTCCTCGATCACGTCGAGCACCGCCAGCGCGGCGCTGCAGGAGAGCGGGACTGCCCAGGTGCGTGTGGGTGTCGATCGCCACCTCGCCGTGGCCGGCCCAGGCGCGGTCCATCAGCCCAGGCGTCCCCAGCACGGCCGCCAGCGGCAGGCCGCCGCCGAGCGCCTTGCCGCACACCAGCAGGTCGGGCCGCAGGCCCTCGGCCTCGCTCATCCACATCGAGCCGGTGCGGCCGAGGCCGGTGAACACCTCGTCGACCACCAGCAGCACGTCCCAGCGGTCGCACTCGTAGCGCAGCGTCTGCAGCCAGCCGTCGGGCGGCGGGACGATGCCTCCGCGGCCCTGCATCGGCTCGACGACCACGCAGGCAACGCTCTCGCCGAAGGCGGGCACGCCGCCCCACTCGACCAGGTCGACGGCCGGCAGCCAGGCCTCGAACGGCCGGCGGAACAGCGGCCAGCCGCAGACGCCTAGCGCGCCCAGCGAGGTGCCGTGGTACCCGCCGCGGAACGCGATCACCTCGCTGCGGCCGGTCGCCAGCAGCGCGGTCTTCAGCGCCAGCTCGACGGCGCCGGCGCCGGTCAGCGACCACAGCACGCGGGTCAGGCCGAACGGGGCGACGGAGGCCAGCCGCTCGGCCAACCGGATCCGCACCGCGGTCGGATGGAGGTCACCCAGCCCGTGCAGCAGCTCGCCGGCCTGGGCGCGTACCGCCTCGACCACGCGCGGGTTGGCGTGGCCGACCGCGGCGACGCCGAACCCCGACGACAGGTCGAGATAGCGGCGGCCGTCCGCATCCCAGACGTGGCTGCCCTCCGCGCGCTGCCACACCGGCGGCGGCGTGCCGGGATCGCCCAGCGGCCCCTCGTGGCGCCGCCAGCGCTCGACCAGATCGGCGGTCGTCACCGGCGAACCAGCCGGCGGGCGACATCCTGCGCGACGTACCCGGCGATGCTGGGGTTCTCCTTCAGGCGGCGGATCGAGTAGCCGTACCAGGCGTCGCCGTACGGGACGTAGATGCGGACGCGCTCGCCCGAGGCGAGCAGCCGGTCGCGCAGCCCCTCGCGCACGCCGAGCAGCATCTGGAACTCGTACATGTCGCGCGACAGCGATCGCTCGCGGGCCACCCGCTGCATCGCCGCGATCAGCTGCTCGTCGTGGGTGGCCGCAGCGATGTGGCTGCCGATGTCGGCGAGCTCCTCGATCAGCCGCTCGAAGCTGGCGTTGATCTGGGCGGGCGTCGTGTAGGCGATCGACGGCGGCTCGACGTAGATGCCCTTGACCAGGCGCACGCGGGGCTTCAGCTTGGCCATGCTGCGGACGTCGGACACCGACCGGCGCATGCACGACTGGAGGACGATGCCGACGTTGTCGAAGCCCTCGCGGCGGAGCGTCGTGTAGACGTCGAGCGTCTCGTCGGTGACCCCGGAGTGCTCCATGTCGATGCGGACGAAGTTGCCCAGCGAGGCAGCGGACTGGACGATCTGGCGGGCGTTGCCCAGGGCGAGCGCCGGCTCGATCTCCAGGCCGACCGCGGTCAGCTTGACCGAGACGTTGGCATCGAGGCCGGTGCGGGCGATCGCGTCGAGCGCCTCCAGGTACTGCTCGACCGTGTGCGCGGCCTGCTCGCGGTCGCGGACGAACTCGCCCAGCACGTCGACCGTCGCCGACGCCCCCCGCCGGTTCAGCTTGCCGACCGTGGCGATCGCGTCGTCCAGCCGCTCGCCGGCCATGTAGCGGTCGGCGAACCGCCGCACGACGGGTCGCGGCACGACCGGCAGCGACGTGGCGATCAGGCGGTCGAGGATGCGCACGGGGAGATCATACGAGCGGGACGCGGTAGCGCTCGACGACATCGTCCGCCAGCGCCTCGGCGGCGCCGGTGGTGGCCGCCAGCAGCACCGGCAGCTCCGCCGGACTCCCGGCCGCGCGGGCCAGGGCGCGCGGCTCGCCAGGCGTCGTGCAGGTGCTCGGGCACCGCGCCCCCGGCCGCCTCGTCGCTGCCGACGGACGGTCAGCTCGGTCTCGTAGACGGTGAGCGCCGCGCCCAGCGCCAGCGCCGTGGCCGCCAGCCGGTCGAGGTAGGCGGGCGTCGCCACCCGCGGCCCCTGCGCGACGCGGTCGAGCGCCACCGCCCTGGCGGCCGCGCCGCGGGCGGCGGCGGCGACGGTTGCGTAGCCGCCGGCGTCCAGCTCGGCCGCCGATGCCTCGAGGGCGGCGGCCAGCTCCTCGGCCACGGCCGCACCGGCGACCTCCTCGGCGCGCTCGGCCAGTGCCAGCATGGCGACCGCGTCGCGCACCAGCCGGCGGTCGTCGACCGGCCGGTGGCCCTCGTCCAGCGCCAGGTAGGTCAGCTCGCCGCTGCGGTCGAACGCGACCAGGTAGACCAGCGAGCCGGAGCCCGGCTCGGCGGGCAGCACGGCCACGACCGACTCGTCCGCGGCGGCGCCCTCGGCGGCCGCGTCGCGCGCCCGCTCCAGCTGCTCCGCGGCGATCAGGCGGGCGTCCCCTGGGCCGGCGGCACAGCGATCCGCAGCTCGGCGGCGATCAGCGCCGCGGCCGCGATCGGCGTCCAGGCGAGCGCCGGCTCGATCAGCGCCGCCGAGAGCAGGGCGCCGCCGATGCCGGCGACGATGATCGCCATCTCGCTCTTCGTCACCGACTCGACGTCGTCCGGGCGGCAGCGCAGGTGGGCCGCCAGGCCCAGCGCGTAACAGCCCGCGAGCGGCAGCAGCAGCGGCTCGATCAGCGAGGCGGCGGCCGCGCAGGCCAGCGCGCCGGCGCACCAGGCGATCGCGTAGCGGCGGCCGCGCCGCAGTCCGAGCGCGACGATCGTCGTCCGCTTCTGCGGGACGGCGGCCCGGTCGGCGTCGTGGTCGAGGAAGTGGTGCACCATCAGCATCCCCACCGCGTAGGCGGCGACCGCGGCGGCCACCAGCAGCAGCTCCGCGTCCACCGTCCCGTGCTGGAGCACCGCCGCGCCGATCACGCACAGCGCGAGGCAGGTGAAGGCGACCAGCTCCCCGGCCAGTGGACGGTAGGCGGCCCGCACCGGCGGCATGGTGTAGCAGACCGCGCCCAGCACCCCGGCGAGCCCGAACGGCAGCATCACCAGGCCGCGCGAGGCGACCATCGCCAGGCCGAGCACGGTGGTCGCGGCGAACGCGACGGCGAACAGCACGAGCAGCCCGCGGTGGCTGAGCAGGCCGTTCAGCAGCACCTTGCTGCCGCCGGAGATGACCCGCGGCGAGTCGTAGCGGTCGGTGCCCGAGCGCCAGTCCTCGAGCTCGTTCACGCAGTGCGCGAGCAGTCCCTGAATGAGCACGCCGAGCAGGATCGCGCCGACGTACAGGCCGCCGTGCAGCTCACCGCCGTCGACGGCCACGGCCGTGCCCAGCGTGATCGCCGAGAAGCTCCAGAGGAGCACGGGGATGACTCGCACCTCGAGCCATACCCCTCGCAGCATTCGCGACATCAGAGGACCACCCTAGCAAGCGGTCCGCGGTCTGTCCGAAGCGCTGCCTACCATCATCCGCATGGCCTCAGCACAGCTGACGAAGCCCCGTCCGGCCGCCGCCGACGCGGTCGAGGCCTGGCGCCTCCACACGCTGCTCCAGGCCGGCTACCCGCTGCAGGTCGCCGAGCGAATCGCGCGCAGCGGAGCCGACCTCCACACTGCGGTGGATATGCTCCAGCAAGGGTGCCAGCCACAGGTGGCAGAGCAGATCTTGACGTGATCCGGTGACCGCGCGGCCGGCGCCGACGCAGTACGGCGACCGCGCCGTGTACCCGGTGTCGGAGTTCAACCGAGGCGTCGCCGGATGGCTCGAGCGGCTGCCCCGCGTGTGGGTCGAGGGCGAGGTCTCGGAGCTCAAGCGCAACGACCGCTGGGCGCTCGCCTACCTGACGCTGAAGGACCTGAGCGACGGCTCGCTGCTGCCGGCGTTCATCGGGCGGACGCGGCTGGACGCCATCTCGCCGCCGATCCAGGAGGGCGAGCGGGTGCACGTCCACGGCCGCGGCCAGATCTACCGCGGCGCGCGGGACGTTCTCGTTCGAGGTGACGGCGCTCGAGCGCTTCGGGCTGGGGCAGCTGCTGCGGGCGATCGAGGAGCTGCGCACGCGGCTGGCGGCCGAAGGGCTGTTCGATCGGGCGCGCAAGCGGCCGCTGCCCTTCCTCCCGGGGACGATCGGGCTGATCTGCGGCAGCGACGCCGCGGCCAAGCGGGACGTCGTCGAGACGGCGGCGGAGCGCTACCCGCCGGCCCGGTTCCGGATCCGCGAGGTCGCCGTGCAGGGCGCGGCCGCCGTCGGGCAGATCGTCGCGGCCGTCAAGCTGCTCGATCGCGATCCCGCGATCGACGTGATCGTGCTCGCCCGCGGCGGCGGCAGCTTCGAGGACCTGCTGCCCTTCTCGGACGAGCGGGTGGTGCGCGCCGTCGCCGACGCGGCGACGCCCGTCGTCTCGGCGATCGGCCACGAGCAGGACGTGCCGCTGGTCGACCTCGCCGCCGACGTGCGGGCGGGGACGCCCAGCCTCGCGGCGAAGCTCGTGGTGCCCGACCACGCCGCCGAGGCGGCGGCTCTCGACTCGCTGCTGGTCACCGCGGCGCGACCGGGCTGGCGAACGGCGCCGGCGCGTGCGCGGGAGCGGCTGACCGACGCTGGCCGCGCGGCCGGCCTTCGCCGACCCGACGACGTGGATCGCCATGCGGCGGCACACGCTGGTGCTGCAGCGCGACTATCTCGACCGCTACCCGGCCGCGCGGATCGAGCGGGAGCGGACGCGCCTGACGGCGGCGCGCGACCGGCTGCGGCTGCTCGGCCCGGCGGCGACACTGGAACGCGGCTACGCGGTGGTGCTCGACGAGGAGGGCCACGTGGTGCGAGACTCGGCGGACACGGCGGCCGGGCGGCGGATCGCCGTGCGACTGTCCCGCGGCCGGCTGGCCGCGCGCGTCGAGGAGGTGAGCGAATGAGCGACGAGGAGCTGACGTTCGAGCAGGCGCGCGACGAGCTCGAGGAGACCGTGCGCCGGCTGGAGAGCGGGCAGACGTCGCTGGACGAGGCGCTTCGGCTGTGGGAGCGCGGCGAGGCACTGTACGAGCTCTGCCAGGCGCCGGCTCGACCAGGCGGAGGAGCGGATCGCCGCGGCGCTCGAGCGCCTCAGGCAGCGCCGGCCGCCCGAGCCCGGCTGACCCGGTCGAGCCAGGCGCGCACGTCACGGTCGGAGCGCAGGCGGATCACGTCCTTGCCCCGGTAGGCGGGCTGGGCGAACGCGGCGGGCAGCGTCCGCCGGTACTCGCGGTGGCGGGCGATCGCCCAGGCGAACAGCGAGTCGCGGCCCCAGAGCACGTTCCGCAGGGTCTCGCGGTTGCCGTTCCAGAGCTCGGTGCGGTGGACGTAGCGGGTGGCCGTGCGCCGCGCCAGCCGGCCCATGGTCACGTGCAGCGGAAGGTCCAGCCAGACGATCGTGTCCGCGGCCAGCGGCACCAGCTCGTCGAGCTTCTGCTGGTAGAGGCTGTCGATCACCCAGCCCTCGGCGGCGACCACCTCCTCCATCCTCGCCCGGAACTCGGGCGTCGGCATCTCCGTCCAGTTCGGGCCGTGGTGGATCGCGTCGACCTCGATGTGCGGCACGCCCAGGCGCACGGCCATCGCGTCCGCCAGAGTCGTCTTCCCCGACCCGCTCGCCCCGATGATCGCCACCCTCCGCACCAGCGCAACGCTACCGGGGTCTGACCCCGCTCTGACCCCGCTTGACGCGCCGAGTGCGTGCACGACCCGTGCCAATCCGCGCAGGCCCGGGCCCCGCGACCGCCGGTAGGCAGTCCGTGTGCAACGAAGCTACCCGAAGCGTCGCGCCGGCCGCTGCGAACGCGGCCGGCGCGCGCGAGGCCCGTGCTGGATCGGCACGAAGTCGGCACGGGTGGGGTCAGAGCGGGGTCAGACCCCAGACGTCATGCCGCCGATGATCGGCGCGCGCTTCGTGACGGGTCGCGACGAAGCGCTCGCGACCGGCGTTAGGCCGAGAGCAGGCGGTCGACGCCGCGGCGCTCCAGGCCGCGGGCGACGATCAGCCGCTGGATCTCGCTGGTGCCCTCCCAGATGCGGTCGACGCGCAGCTCCCGCAGGAAGCGCTCAGCGACGTTCGTGCGCATGTAGCCGCGGCCGCCGAAGGCCTGCACGCAGCGATCGGCACAGCGGTAGGCCGCCTCGGCGGCGAACAGCTTCGCCATGCTCGCGTGCGCATGCACCAGCTTGCGGTCGGCCGCCGGGTCGTCCGCCATGGACGCACAGTGGTAGACCATCAGCCGGGCGGCGACGCAGTCCGCCGCCGAGTCGGCCAGCGGGAAGCTGACGCCCTGGAAGTCGAAGATCCGCGAGCCGAACTGCTGACGGTCGAGCGACCACTCCACCGTCTCGGCCAGCAGCCGGCGCATCGCGCCCACGCAGCGGGCGGCGATGTGGATCCGCTCCTCGACGAACCACTGGTTCTGCAGCTCGTCACCGCGGCCGATCGCCTGCTCGCCGCCCAGCACCGCGTCCGCCGGTAGCTCGACGTCGAACTGGATCGTCGGATGGCCGTGCGGGTAGTTGTGCGTGAACGGCGGATCCTCGAGGAACTCGATGCCCGGCACGTCGCGGTCGACCAGAAACAGCGTGGGCAGCCGCGCGTCGCCGTCCACCACGTTGACCATCACGATGTAGTAGTCCGCGATGTCGCCCGTCGTGACGAACCACTTCTCGGCGCGCAGGCGCCAGCCGCCGGACTCGGTGCGCTCGGCCGTGCCGGCCACGCCGCCGGCGTCCGAGCCGGCCTCGCGCTCGGTGACTGCGTAGGCGTCGCAGCGGTCGCCGCGCAGCGTCGGCCGCAGGTACCGCTCGATCTGCTCCGGCGTGCCGTCCGCCAGCACGTTGTAGGCGCCGCCGACGTGCCACCACACCGCGTTCGTGTTGCGGCCCAGCTCCTCGTGCACGATCACCTGCTCGAGGTTCGACCACCCCTGGCCGCCCAGCTCGGCGGCGTGGTTGCCGCCGTCCAGCTTGCGCTCGCGCGCCTCGCGCCGTACCCGGTCGGCATCCTCCTTGGGCAGCCGGCCCAGCGCCAGCTCGGCCGGCACCTCGAGCGGGATCAGCACATCGTCGACGAAGCCGGCAACACGGTCGCGCAGCTCCTGCTGCGCGGGGGTCAGGTCGAAGTCCACGTCAGTTCCTCCAGTCGTTCGAGCTCAACGCGATCGTCCGGGAGCTCCGGCCGGATCGACGGGACGAGCAGATACTGCTCGCGCAACACCAGCGCCAGCCGCCGCGCCGCGGCCGGATCGCCTCCGGATCCTGACGCACGCTCCAGCCGCGCGCGGCAGTCCCGCAGATAGCCGAACCACGAGCCGATCGTGCCGCGGTGGATCAGCTCCTCGATCCGCCGCTCCTCCATCGCCCGCGCTCCCTGGTCGAGCCGGTCGAGCAGGCTGGGCACCTCGCGCTCGACCTCCGGGGTGAGGAACAGCCAGCGGTCGGCGCCGGCGCCATGCCGGCCGATCACGACGCCCTGTCGTCGATGCCGGGAACGGCCTCCCGCAGCAGGTCGTGGAAGTTGCGGACGGCGTTCTCGTTGTCGTTCAGGACACCGCGCTCGTAGGTGCGCGACTCGAGCCCGCGCTGGACGTCGTCGCACAGCTCGACGTCCTCGTTCATCACCTTCGCGTTGACCCGGAAGTTGATGCTCCGCACCATCCGGTCGCGCAGCGACTGCGAGCCGGAGTGGTAGATCCGGTACTCGGTGCGGGTGCGCCGCAGCCCGTCCGGCTGGAGCTGCCACGTGTCGATCAGATCGGGGTAGATGTCGATGAACGTGCACGGCCACAGGTGCACGTACGTCCAGGCGCCGTCGAGGTCCTCGGGGAACCCCTGCATCGGCCGCATCAGCCGCTGGTAGAGCCGCTCCTGCCGGTTCTTCGACGGCTTGTCCCGGAACGGCCCGTCGATCCACGCGTGCCGCTTGCCCAGTGTGGCGATGTAGCGCTTGTAGTCGAGCAGCCGCAGCAGCCCGGGGTGCCCGACCGGGATGTGGTAGCCCTCGAGGTAGTTGTCGGCGAGCACCTTCCAGTTGTGGTCGTAGCTCGCGTTGCCACGGCGGCCGACGGTCAGCTCAGGCAGCCGGAGCGGCGCCAGCCGCTGCGGGAGGTCGCCGAAGTACGTGTCCAGCGACTCCGTCTCGTCGCTCAGGCAGACGAAGACGAGTCCGCACAGCTCGCCCACCCGGAAGCTGGGCAGGCGCACCGCCTCGCGGTCGAGGTCGGGGAACCCGCGCGCCTCCGGCACCGCGGCCAGCTGGCCGTCCTTGCGGTACGTCCAGCCGTGGTAGGGGCAGCGCAGCACCTTCGGGCATGTGCCCTCGCCGCGTACGATCAGGCGACGCCCGGTGGCGGCAGACGTTGGACAGCGCCCGCAGCGTGCCGTCGTCGTCGCGGATGACAACGACCGGCTCGCCCGCGATCGACGTCGTCCAGTAGCGCCCGGGCTCGGCGACGTCGCTGACGTGGCAGACGAAGTTCCAGGCCCGCATGAAGACCTCGCGCATCTCCCGCTCGTAGATCTCGGGCGAGGTGTAGGCGGTCGCCGGAAGTGTGTAGCCCTGGGAACGCGTGACGCTCATGCAACCGTCTCCTTCGAGGGTGTGACATCGAGCTCGGCCGCGATCGCGCCGCGGACGAGCTGGCCGGCACGGTCGTGATCCATGATGCCCGTCAGCACCTGGAGGCCGAGGCCGTCGACCAGCGCCGTCAGCCGGGTCGCGACCGCGCCCGCCTCGTCGCCGGCCCGGCCGATCGACCCGTCGCTGCGACCCTCGCGGATCAGGTCGGCGATCTCCTCGACCCACAGGTCGTTGGACGAGCGGACGACGGGCCGCAGACGCTCGTCGAAGATCGCTCCGCGCCACATCTCGACCCACAGGATCCAGTCGCTGCGGAAGTGGGTGCCCACCGCGTAGGCGACCAGCACGCGCTCCAGCTTGGCCGCGCCAGTGGGCAGGTCGCCGATCAGCGCGTCGATCGTCAGGTCGGCCTGCTCGTCGGCGTGCTCGAAGGCACGCAGCAGCAGGTCGGCCCGAGTCGCGAAGTAGTAGTGGATGAGGGCGCTGGAGACGCCCGCCTCGCGCGCGACCTGGCCCATCCGCAGGCCGTCGGCGCCCTCCCGCGCGATGACCCGGCACGCGGCCTCGAGGATGTCTGCGGTGCGATCGCTCACCGCACGCATCTTGACTGACTGATCAGTCAATAGTCAAGCGGATGCCGCCGCCGCGGCGTGCGCGGCGGCGGCTCGACGAGGTCAGGCGTCGGCGCGGAAGTAGGCGTGGACGAGCCCTCCCAGCACCCCGCCGACCAGCGGGCCGACGATGTAGATCCACAGGTCGCTGAACTCGGTGCCGATGATGGCCGGTGCGATCGAGCGCGCGGGGTTGAACGAGCCGCCGCTGATCGGGCCGCAGACGGTGGCCGCGGTGAAGATGAACAGGCCGATCGCGAACGGCGCGAACACGCCGTTCCAGGGCGCCCGCTCGTCGGTCGCCACGGTGGCGATGACGAGCACGAAGAGGAAGGTGAAGATCGCCTCCATGACCAGCGCCTTGCCGTCCGAGATGCCGGCGCCGGGCGCGTTGACAAGCTTGTCCTCGACCTGGCTGGAGAAGATGACGCGCACGGCGATCGCTGCGATCAGGCCGCCGGCCAGCTGGGCGACCCAGTACGGGACGACCTCGGAGGTCGGGAACTTGCCGCCGGCCGCCAGCCCCGCCGATACGGCTGGGTTGAAGTGACCGCCCGAGAGGTGCCCGAACGCGAAGATCATCAGCCCGAGGCCGAAACCGAAGCCGACAGCGATGCCGATGTTCTGGATGGCGCCCGGGCCCTGCGTCCACAGCGCCGCGATGCCGGTGAAGCCGATGAAGAAGAAGCCGAAGGTCCCGATGACCTCGGCCGCCAGCCGTTTCGTGATGTCCGTCTGCATGCGCTTCCTCCCGCGAAGATGACGAAATCGCCCCCGCCCGGAGAATATCCGGCGGCGATGTCAGCGCAGCGGTCGAAGCGCGTCGGCGCGGGCGTCGATGTGCCGCGTGAGCGACTCGCAGACGGCGTCGCACAGCGCGAACACCGACTCGTCGCCGACCGTGTAGTAGCAGTGCAGACCCTCGCGGCGGCGGACGAGCACCCCGCCGTCGGCCAGCAGCGCCAGCTGCCGCGAAGCGTTGGCCTGCGTGCAGCCGATCGCGGCCGCCAGCGCGCCCACGGAGCGCTCGCCGTCGCGCAGCAGGTAGAGCAGCCGCAGCCTGGTCGGCTCCGACAACAGCCGGAACCGGTCTGCGAGCGAGTCGGCGGTGTGCGCGGACAGCGGAATGGGTACCGGCATTTGCGCAAAGTGTACCCCATGTGCAACCATATAGCTACACAGTGAAATACTTCGAGGAGACCGATTCCGCATGACCCCGATCGAGATCACAGCCGAGAACTTCGAAGCCGAGGTGATCAACGCCGACGTCCCGGTGCTGATCGACCTGTGGGCCGCGTGGTGCGGTCCCTGCAGGATGGTCGGCCCGATCGTCGAGGAGATCGCCGACGACTACGCGGGCCGGCTGAAGGTCGGCAAGGTCGACGTGGACGCCCAGCCCGAGCTGGCCTCCGCGTTCGGCGTGCAGTCGATCCCGACGCTGATCCTGCTCAAGGACGGCCAGATCGTGGCCGGCGCGATCGGTGCTCGCGCCAAGCCCCAGCTGGTCGAGGCGCTGGAGCTCGACACGCACGCCGCAGCGGCCGCCTGATCGGCCGCACGATGCGCTCCGGGTAGCCCGCGAACACCACGAATTGGGGATCCCAGACCCCCTGCCCAGCGGTGTGCGGCGCGCCCGGGCGCGTCGATCATCCGATCTGCGGGCCGATCACCAGCCGCCGGTGCCGGCCCGCAACTCTCCCCTCTCCAGCGCGGCGTCGACCGCGTCTGGATCGGGCGGCACCGCCACGGTGGCCACCGTCGGCTCAACGGCGTCGATCGTCTTCAGGCCGTCGCCGGTGATGTAGACGACGACCTGCTCGCCGTCGCCGATCTCCCCCCGCTCCGCCAGCTTGCGGAGCACGGCCGTGGTCACGCCGCCGGCGGTCTCGGTGAAGATGCCGGTCGTGCGGGCGAGCAGGCGGATGCCCTCGACGATCTCGTCGTCGTCGACGGACTCGATCGAGCCGCCCGTCCGGCGGGCGATGTCCAGCGCGTACACGCCGTCGGCGGGCGCGCCGATCGCCAGCGACTTGGCGATGCCGGTCGGCCGCACCGGGATGACCTCGTCGGCGCCGGCGGCGTACGCATCGGCCACCGGCGCGCAGCCCGCCCCCTGGGCCCCGTGCATCGCCGGCGCCGGGCCGTCGTCGGCGAGGCCGACGGCCCGCGCCTCCTCGAAGCCGCGCAGGATCTTGGTGTACAGCGACCCGGATGCGATCGGCGCGACCACCCGGTCGGGCACCCGCCAGCCCAGAGACTCCAGGGTCTCCAGCGCGATGGTCTTCGAGCCCTCGGCGTAGTACGGCCGCATGTTGACGTTGACGAACGCCCACGGGCGGTCGTAGGCGAGCTCCGAGCACAGCCGGTTGACGTCGTCGTACGTGCCGCTGACCGCGAACACGGTCGCGCCGTACGCCGCCGCGGAGATGATCTTCTCGCGCTCCAGATCGTCCGGCACGAAGATGTAGGTCGGTAGGCCGAGCGCTGCGCCGACGGCGGCCGTCGCCCCCGCCAGGTTGCCCGTGGAGGCACAGGCCAGCGCTTCGAAACCGAGGTCGACTGCCTTCGCGGCCGCGACCGCCACCACCCGGTCCTTGAACGAGTGCGTCGGGTTCGACGTCTCGGTCTTGACGAACAGCTCGCAGCGGAGCCCCAGCTCCTCGGCGAGCCGCGGCGCCGGCACCAGCGGCGAGTTGCCGACCGGCAGGCCGCGCGCGGGCGCCTCGACGGGGAGGAACGCCGACCAGCGCCACAGCGTGGCCGGCCCCTCGGCGACCGACTCGCGGCTGACCGCCGCGGCGATCGCCTCCAGGTCGTAGGCGGCCTCCAGCGGGCCGAAGCAGCGATCGCAGGCGAAGCGGGCGTCGAGCGGGTGTTCAGCACCACAGCCCTTGCAGACCAGATGGGTGGCGTACATCGTGATCCCTCGGTTCGGGCCTCTGACGAGGCCGGTTCCACATCATCCGGAGCCTGGGCTCCGCCGGGTTTGGCACCTTTCCCGCCGGCTCGCGGGAAGGTTGCCGAGGCTTCACAGGGCCGGTCCCTCCGCCTCTCTCGATGCGACTGCCGGGGGATCACCCCGACGAACTCCGCACTTCCTGGCCACATGGTAGGGAATGGCGGCGGTGGCCGTCAAACCGCATGCGGCACGGTTGCCTAGGCTGCGCGCTCCTCCGCCTCGCGGCTGACCGCGATTCCGATCAGCGATGTCAGTCGGGCGTCCGGCTGGCCGTCGGCCCACTCGCCGAACGTCATGCCCGGCGCGCGCTCGCCGCGGTAGGCCCGCACGATGCGCTCGACCGCGTAGCGGGCGTCATCCGCCGGGATCGCCTTCGAGGCGACCCGCCGGCCGAACGTCGCGCCCTCGCCCAGCCGCCCGCCGACGTGCAGGATGAAGCCCTGGACGCGGCTTCCGTCGGGCATCCTGGCGATGCCGCCCTGCAGGCCGATGTCCGCGATCTGGTACTGCGCGCAGGCATTGGGGCAGCCGTTCAGGTTGATCCGGATCGAGCCGTCCATGTCGCCGACGCGGCGCTCCAGGTGCTCGATCAGCTGGGACGCGCGCTCCTTGGTCTCGACGATCGCCAGCTTGCAGAACTCCATGCCGGTGCAGGAGATGATCCCCCGCCGGAACACCGACGCCTCGGTCGGCAGCCCGAGGTCGGCGAGCTCGGCGGCGACGTCCTCGACGTGCTCGTCGGGCACGTCAAGCACGATCACGTTCTGGCGGTTGGTGCAGCGCAGCTGCCCCGAGCCGTAGCGGTCGGCGATGTCGGCGACGCCGATCATCTGGTCGGCCAGGAACCGGCCGCGCAGCGTGGTGCCGCCGACGTAGTAGAGGCCGTGCTCCGCCTGCGGGTGGATGCCCAGGTGGTCGCGGTGAGGATCGATCGGCTGGCCGGGGTCGACCGACGTCGGCAGCTCGCGGCGCAGCTTCTCCTCGACCTCGGCGCGCAAGCGCTCGACGCCCCACTCGTCGACCAGGAACTTGATCCGGGCCCGCGTCCGCTTGGTGCGCTTGCCCTCGTCGCGGAACAGCTCGGTGATCGCCCGGCACACGTCGACCGCCTCGTCCGGCGCGACGAACACGTCCAGCCGGCGGCCCATCCGAGCCGAGGCGCCGAGCCCGCCGCCCACCCACACGTCGTAGCCGACGACGCCGTCCTTCTCGACCGCGACCAGCCCGATGTCGTTGATCTCGTGCTGCGCGCAGCGATGGGCGCAGGCGCTGACCGACACCTTGAACTTGCGCGGCAGGTTCGAGAACTCGCGGTTGCCGACGAAAACGCGCTCCATCTCCTCGATCAGCGGCCGCGTGTCCAGCAGCTCGTGGCCGTCCACGCCGGCCAGCGGGCAGCCGACGATGTTGCGCCAGACGTCGCCGCAGGCCTGGGTGAACGACAGCCCGACGGCGTTCAGCTCGTCCAGCACGACCGGCAGATCCTCGATCGTCAGGTTGTGCAGCTGGATGTTCTGACGCGTGGTGATGTCGCCCATGCCGCGGCCGTAGCGCTCCGCCAGCCGGCCGATCAGGCGCAGCTGCTCCGAGGTCACACCGCCGCCGGGGAACTTGATGCGCAGCATGAACAGCCCGTCGGTCTCCTCGGACGGGCCGGGGTCGCCGCTGGCCGCAGACTCTTCCGCGCGCTGGGTGTAGACCCCGTACCAGCGGAACAGCGCCAGGTCATCGGGCTGCGATCGCGTCGAAGCCGAGCTCGGCGTAGCGGTAGATGTCGGCGAGCACGTCGAGACCGTCCTTGCGCGACTTGACGTGCTCGATCTCCGGAAGCTTCACCGTCGAATCTGTCATCTTGCGCCCCCGTTCGGCGATCGACCTCTGACCGGTCGCACCCTAGCGACTTTGGATCCAAACGGCAAGTCTTAGGATACATTCACCGGACGTTCCCCAACGACCACCCCCGTCGATAGGATCGGAGCCATGGCGCGCCACCACACCAGCCCGTCGCGCGCGGACGACCTCGCCCACGAGCTGCAGGTCGAGATCCTCACCGGGCGCATCCCGCTCGGCACCCGCCTGCGCCAGGAGGACCTGGCGGCGCGGTTCGGCGTCAGCCGCACGCCCATCCGCGAGGCGCTGCGTCAGCTGCAGGCGATCGGCCTGGTCGAGCAGCTGGGCCACCGCGGCGCCCTGGTCAAGTCGTTCGAGCCGGACGAGTGCCGCAACATCTTCCTCGTCCGCGCCGAGCTCGAGGGCCTGGCGGCGGAGCGCGCCGCCGGCCGCCTGACCAACTACGACAACGCCGACCTGGCGGCCGCCCAGGCGCTGCTGCGCGCAGGGGCCGAGCGCCACAAGTCGCTGCCGGAGAGCGCGCAGGAGGAGCGGCGGATCACCCTCGAGCAGTGCTCACAGGCGAACGAGCTGTACCACAACGTGATCCTGGCGGCGGCCAACTGCCCGCCGCTGCGCGACACCGTGCAGTCGCTGGCCAACCAGGTGCCGCGGACGCTCGCCTGGCACACGTTCGCCGACGACCCTGGGATCGTGCCGCGCAGCGCCGGCGATCACGACCGGATCACCGAGGCGCTCAACGCGCCGGACAAGCGGCGGGCGCGGCGGCTGCTGCAGGAGCACGTGATGGACACAGGCGAGACCCTCGCCCGCTGGCTCGAGCGCCAGACGCGCTAAGTCGCGCTAGCCGGGCTAGCCGACGCGGCGGGCGCCGACGTACGTCGACGAGTACCAGCCGGACAGCGACGAGACGCGCACCACGTCGCCGGTGTGCGGCGCGTGGATGAACGCGTTGTTGCCCACGTAGATCCCGACGTGGCCGAGGCCGTCGAAGAAGACCAGGTCGCCGGGCTGGAGGGCGCTCCGCGGGACGGCGACGCCCACTCCGTACTGCGCTGGCTGCGTTGTGCGGGAGCCCGACGCCGAGCTGGGAGTAGACGTACATGGTCAGGCCCGAGCAGTCGAAGCCGCCGGGGCTCGCGCCGCCCCACACGTACGGCGTGCCCAGGTACTGCATAGCGATCGCGACCGCCTGGCCGCCCAGCGTGCCGGACGGCGGGATCGGGATGTCGCCGCCGGTGGACGACGACGAGGACGACGAGCTGGTGCCGCCGCCGGTCGCCGCCGCGGCCGCCGCGTTGGCCGCAGCATCCTGGCGGCGCTGCTCCTCGTCGATCAGCCGCTTGATGTCGCTCGAGATCTGCGCCTCGCGCGCATGCAGCGAGCTGATCTGCGACTCGATCGCGTGCTTGCGCTGGGCCATCTCGCCCAGCTCCTGGTGGAGCTTCGCCGTCTCGGTCTGGAGGGTCGCCTCCTGCGTCGAGACCTCCTTCTTGTACTTGACGATCGTCGTCAGCAGCTGGCCGCTGGCGTTCGACGCCTTCTCCAGCACGGAGACGTTGTCGACCAGATCGGAGAACGACGACGACGCCAGCAGGTAGGCCAGGTCGTCGTTGCCGCCGTTCTTGTAGGCCTGGGTCAGGCTCGCGGCCAGGTTCTTCTGCGCACGACCGAGGTTGGCCTTGGCCACACCGAGGAGCTCACGGCTGCGGCGGAGCTTCGTCCTGGTCGCGGCGTAGTCGTCGTGGACCTTGTTGTACGCCTCGATCTGGCGCTCCAGACTGCTCTGCGCCTGCTGGATCTGCGTCTCGACCTGCTGCGCCTCGGCCCGCTTGGCGGCAATCGGGGACGCGGCTGCAGTGCCTGACGCTGCGACGGCGCCGGCTGTGAGGGTGATGATCAGAGCGAGTGTCGCTCGGGTTGCGCGCGTTTTCCCCCGTACGCGCGCCGGTCCACGGGCGGCGAACATGGGTTGTCACGCTATCAGACGTCCCGGCCATCCGCGCCAGCAAACCGAATCCTTACAACCCGGGTACTCGACCCATACAGCCGATTTCTCGTGAGGGGTATCCACAATGACAACGACCAGGTTGACCATCGGACTGGCGGCCGCCGTGCTCGCCGTCGGCGTCGCCGCCGGGTGCGGCGGGAGTAGCAGCAGCAGCTCGTCCAGTGCCCCGCCGTCGACCCAGGAGCCGGCGACGAGTACGCCGGCGGCGGGCGGGAGCTCGTCCTCGGCGGCGGCGCCACCGTCGTCGAGATCGACATCGCCCAGTCCGGCTTCGCGTTCGTCAAGTCGACGGCCACCGCCCCAGCGGGCGTGGTGACGCTGAAGGCGATGAACCCGCAGAGCACCCCGCACAACATCTCGATCGAGGGCGAACACGGCTCAGTCGATCAGGAGGGCCCGAACGTCTCCGACGGCGGCGTCTCCCAGGTGACGGCCACCCTCAAGCCCGGGAAGTACACCTACTTCTGCTCCGTACCCGGCCACGAGGATGCCGGGATGAAGGGCACGCTCACGGTCACCTAGTGGCTAGGGTCTGACCCTAACCCGCGCCTCCACCCTGCGGCCCGCCCTCGTCGCGCATCAGCCGCTGCGCCAGCACCACCGGGATCGCGGTCAGGGCGATCACGAACACGGCGACGGCGTTCACCTCCGGCGCCGTGTTCGGCAGCCGGAACTGGTTGTAGATCCACAGCGGTAGCGTCTCCTGCGGGCCGGCGGTGAACAGCGTCACGACGACCTCGTCGAACGAGAGCGCGAACGCGAGCAGGCCGCCGGCCACCAGCGCCGAGGCGAGGTTCGGCAGCGTGATGTGGCGGAACGTCTGCCAGCCGCTGGCGCCGAGGTCCATCGAGGCCTCCTCCAGCGATGTCGACGAGCGCCGCAGCCGGGCGATCGCGTTGTTGTAGACGACCACGATGCAGAACGTCGCGTGGCCGACGACCACCGTCCACAGCGACGGCGTGATGCTCAGGTAGGAGATCGTCGAGAGCAGCGAGAGGCCGGTGATGATGCCCGGCAGGGCGATCGGCAGCACCAGCAGGAACGACACCGCGTCCTTGCCGAAGAAGCGGAAGCGGTGCAGGGCGAACGCCACCGCGCTGCCCAGCAGCAGCGCGATCACCGTGGCCCGCAGGCCGACCGTCAGCGAGTTGACGAGGGCGTCGCGCATGCGCTGGTCGCTCCACGCCAGGTGGTACCACTTGGTCGAGTAGTCCTGGATCGGCCAGCTGGTGATCCGCGACGCGTCGAACGACGCCATCACGATCACGGCCAGCGGGATGTAGACGAACGCCATCACGCCGACGGCCCAGACACGGAGCGCGATGCGGGTGCCGCGGCCCTCCATCTACAGCGCCTCGAACGCGCCCAGGCGCTTCATGATCATCAGGTACACGGCGATCACGACCACCGGGATCAGCGCGATCGCGCAGGCCAGCGGCAGGTTGTTGGCGATCCCCTGGTTGATGAAGATCAGGTTGCCGAGGAACTGGTGGACGTTGCCGCCGACAAGGTCGGGGATGATGTAGTCGCCCAGGGTCAGCGAGAACGTGAAGATCGACCCGGCCGCCACCCCGGGCAACGCCAGCGGCACGATCACCCGCCGGAACGTCATCCACGAACGCGCGCCCAGGTCGCCGGACGCCTCGAGCAGCGAGCCGGGCACCCGCGACAGGGCCGCGTAGATCGGCAGCACCATGTAGGGCAGCCACATGTAGGAGAAGGCGAGCCACATCGCCAGCAGCGTGTAGGCGGTGTGGTACGGCCCCAGGCCGACCTTCTCGAACGCCCAGTTGATCGGGCCCTGGTCGGCGGTCATCAGCCGCCAGGTGTACGCCTTGACCAGGTAGCTCGACCACAGCGGGACGAGCACCATCACGAACAGCAGCGCCTGCGTCCGCCGCGACGCTATGCGCACCATGTAGTAGGCCAGCGGGAACGCGAGGATCGCGGTCCGTGATCGTGACCGCGGCCGCCATGCCGACCGTCCGCAGCGTGACCTGCCGGTAGACGTCGTCGGTGCGCAGCGCCTCCAGGTTGGCCGTCGTGAACGTGCGCTCGATCTGGCCGGTCAGCACGTTCTGCTGCCAGAACGCCGTCGCCAGCAGCACCGCCAGCGACGCCAGGTAGATGACCGTCATCCAGCCCAGCGGCGGCAGCAGTAGCAGGATCGCCTTCAGCCAGCGGTGGCGGTAGAAGAACGCCGACAGCCGGCGGCTGGGGACGGCGTCTTGATTGTCGGCGGTCGCCATCGGGAACGGGCCGGGCCCGGGGTCAGGCGACCCCGGGCCCGCGATCGGTCAGCCCTTGATATCCGTCCAGGCCGTCGTCCACTGCGAGTAGTCGACGCACTGGGTGCCCCGGTCGTCGGCGCAGTCGGCCAGCGGGGTCTTCCAGAACGCGATGTTGTCGAAGTAGTTCTGGTCGGTCACGTGGTAGTCGGCGCAGTAG
The DNA here is from genome assembly GCA_963809205.1 of uncultured Actinomycetes bacterium. Lineage (GTDB taxonomy): Bacteria > Actinomycetota > Thermoleophilia > Gaiellales > JAICJC01 > DATLLN01. The sequence goes on from CAWEIS010000028.1 coordinate 408,332, forward strand.
TTCGCGACCTCCTTGTCCAGGATCGCGCAGGCCTTCGGATTGGCCGGCGCCGAGCCGAACGTGTAGGCCGTCTTCGCCTGCACCTCGGGCGTGGTGGCGTACGCCATCCACTTCAGCATGCAGTTGGGATGCGCCGCCTTGGACGACATCATCCAGGTGTCGGCCCAGCCGGTGGCGCCCTCCTTGGGCAGCACCGCCTCGACCGGCGACTTCTCGGCCTTCAGCGCGTTCACCTGATACGGCCAGGTCGGTGCCGATCACGATGCTGCCGTTCTTGAAGTCCTGGATCTGCGACGTTGAAGCTCGACCAGTAGTTGCCGATCTGCTTCCGCTGCGTCTTCAGCAGGTCGACAGCCGCGTTGAACTGATCCTGCGTCAGCTCGTACGGGTCGGTGATGCCCAGGTCGGGCTGCGTCGCCTTCAGGTAGACGGCGGCGTCGGCGATGTAGATCGGGCTGTCGTACGCCGTCACCTTGCCGGAGTAGCTGGTGCCGTCGAACACCACGCCCCAGCTGTCGGGAGCGGGCTTGACGACATCGGTGTTGTACATGAGGACGTTCGCGCCCCACTCGTAGGACACGCCGTAGTGCACGCCGTCGACCGTGTTGTGCGGCGGCGACTGCAGCGGCGCGGAGATGTCCTTGAAGTCGGGGATCAGGTCGGTGTTGATCGGCACCACGTCGCCGCCGGCGATCAGCCGGTTGGTCGCGTCGCCGGACGCCGACACGCCGTCGTACTGGCCCGAGCGCATCAGCTGAACCATCTCGTCCGAGGTCTGGCCGTACTTGACCTTGACCTGGCACCCGGTCTGCTTCTCGAACGGCTTGACGACGTTGGGCTCGGTGTAGCCCTGCCAGGCGATCAGGTTGAGCCCGCCCTCGCCCTCGCCGATCGACGTCGGCAGGCTCGACGAGCTGCCTCCGCCGGTGCCTCCGGTGTCGGAGCCGGACGAGCCGCCGCATCCCGCGGCAACGGCCATCGCCGCCACGGCGAGCGTAGCCATGGCGATTCGAATCCTCATGCTGAGACCTCCTCGAGTGGTTCCCTTGTCGCGTCCTCGTCGAGTGGACGATTGTGATGGCGGCTCCAGACGAGCTTGACCCGCCTTCCCTTGGCCGCCAGCGCATCCATCGACGAGGTCGAGAGGTTCTGCTGGACGACGACCAGCTCGCCGCCCCCGTCCAGCGTCACGATGTAGCGGGTGTTGATGCCGACGTAGACGACATCGCGGACGGTTCCGGTCACGGCGCAGTCGTCCTGGTTGACAGCCGCGTCGGGACCGGCGAGCTGGATCTTCTCGGGGCGGACGGTGAACGTGCCGTCGGCTCCGGTGATCGCCTTCGCCGTGTCGCCGGTCAGCAGGTTCGAGGTGCCCACGAAGCCGGCGACGAACGCCGTCCGCGGCGCCTCGTAGACCTCGGCGGGCGAGCCGACCTGCTCGATCTTGCCCTGGTTGAAGACGGCGATGCGGTCGCTCATCGTCAGCGCCTCGTCCTGGTCGTGGGTGACGAAGATGAACGTGATCCCGAGCTCCTGCTGGATCGTCTTCAGCTCGATCTGCATCTCCTCGCGCAGCTTCAGGTCGAGCGCGCCCAGCGGCTCGTCCAGCAGCAGCACCTTGGGCCGGTTGACCAGCGCCCGCGCCAGCGCGACGCGCTGCCGCTGGCCGCCGGACAGCTCCGACGGCTTGCGCTTCTCGTAGCCCTCGAGCCGCACCATCGCGCAGCGCCTCGGCGACCCGCTCACGGCGATCCGACCTCGGCACCTTGCGCACCATCAGCCCGTAGGCCACGTTGTCGCCGACCCTCATGTGCGGGAACAGCGCGTAGTCCTGGAAGACGGTGTTGACGTCCCGCTCGTACGGCGCCAGCCGGGTCACGTCACGGCCGTCCAGCTCGACCGCGCCCGAGGTGGGCAGCTCGAAGCCCGCGATCATCCGCAGGGTGGTCGTCTTGCCCGAGCCCGACGGCCCGAGCATGGTGAAGAACTCGCCCTGCCCGACGTCCAGGTCGATGCCGTCCACGGCGCGCACGTCGCCGTAGACCTTGCTGGCGCCGCGCAGCCGGACTGCGGGCTCAGCTTGCTGCGACAAGCGATTCCTCGAGCCGGTTGAGGCCGGTCTCGAGATCGTCATCGGTTGCGCTGATCGGGACGAGCACGCGGAGGACGTTGTCATAGATGCCGGTCTTCAGCAGGAGCAGACCCCGCTCCAGCGCGCCGGCCACCGTCGCTGCGGCGATGTCGGCGGCCGGCTCCCTGCTCTCGTGGTCGGTGACCAGCTCGATGGCCGCCATCGGCCCGATGCCGCGCACCTCGCCGATCGCCGGGATCCGCTCCGCCATCTCGCGCAGCCGGGCCTGGATGTGCTCGCCCATGCGCACGGACTGCGCCAGGAACGCCGGGTCGGCGATCGCCTTGATGCTCTCGATCGCCGCCGCGCACGCCACCGGGTTGCCGCCGTAGGTCGAGCCCAGGCCGCCCAGATGCACCGAGTCGATCACCTCGGCGCGGCCGACCACGCCGGCCAGCGGCATGCCCGAGGCGAGCGACTTGCCGACCGTCATCAGGTCGGGCACCACGCCCGAGTGCTCGATCCCCCACAGCGTGCCGGTGCGGCCCATGCCGGACTGCACCTCGTCGTCGATGTAGAGGATGCCGTAGCGCTCGCAGCGCTCCTTGAGGCCCTGGATGAACTCGGGCGGCATCACGGTGAACCCGCCCTCGCCCTGCACCGGCTCGAGGATCACGCAGGCGACCTCCTGCGGGTCGACCGTCGCCTTGAACATGAAGTCCAGCCCGGCCAGCGCGTCCTCGGTGCGAGATGCCGCGGTAGGGGTACGGCGCCGGCGCCCGGTAGACCTCGGGCGCGAACGGGCCCATCCCCTTCTTGTAGACCAGCTTCGACGTCAGGGTCATCGTCAGCAGCGTGCGGCCGTGGAAGCCGCGGTCGAACGTGATCACCGCGTCGCGGCCGGTGTGGTAGCGGGCGATCTTGACGGCGTTCTCGACGGCCTCGGCGCCGGAGTTGACCAGCACCGCCTTCTTGTCGAAGTCGCCCAGGCTGTGCTCGACCAGCAGCCGGCACACCTCCAGGTACGGCTCGTATGCGGCCACCGGGAAGCACGAGTGCAGCAGCGCCTCGGCCTGCTCCTTGATGGCGGCCACCACGGCGTCCGGCGTGTGGCCGAGGTTCAGCACCCCGATGCCGCCGGCGAAGTCGATGAACTCGCGTGCCGTCGGCGTCGATCAGGCGCGCGCCGTGCGCGCGCGAGGCGACGATCGGCGCCAGCGACACCCCGCGCGCCACATACGCGTCGCGCTTGGCCATCAGTTCCTGCGTCCGTCCGGTTGCCTGCACTGCCATGGGATGCCCGCCTTCCGAGAGATTTGCTCCAGCGAGTATAAGCCGGAGCGGTCAGATCGCGCAGGAGCTCCTGATAGCATTGGCCAGTCTGTCCAACCCGCGACGGGCTGGTCGCACCGAAAGGACTGGGTGAATGAGCACGAACGGCTCGCAGGGCTCCGCCGACCACCAGCAGCTGCAGACGCTGGCCAAGCGCCACCTCCTGATGCACTTCACCCGCCACGGGTCGTACGAGCACGGCGAGGTGCCGGTGATCGCGCGCGGTGACGGTTGTTACCTGTACGACTCGACCGGCAAGCGCTTCTTCGACGGGCTGTCCGGGCTGTTCTGCACGCAGATCGGCTACGGCTTCGGCGAGGAGCTCGGCGAGGCTGCGAAGCGGCAGATGGAAGAGCTGCCGTTCTACATCAACTGGAGCTACGCCCACCCGCGGTCGATCGAGCTGGCGGCGAAGATCGCCGAGCTCGCCCCGGGCGACCTGAACCGCGTGTTCTTCGTGTCCGGCGGCTCCGAGGCCAACGAGTCGATCATCAAGCTGGTCAAGCAGTACCACCAGCTGCACGGCCACCCCCGCCGCTACAAGATGATCGCCCGCCGGATCGCCTACCACGGCACCACGCTGGGCGCGCTCAGCCTGACCGGCATCGCGCCGCTGCGCGCGCCGTTCGAGCCGCTGATGCCGGGCGTCCGCCACGTCAGCAACACGAACCGCTACCGGCGGCCCGAGGGCGAGACCGAGGAGGAGTTCACCGACGCGCTGCTGACCGAGCTGCGCGACGTGATCGAGCAGGAGGGCCCGGAGTCGGTGGCCGCCGTGTTCATGGAGCCGGTCCAGAACTCGGGCGGCACGTTCACGCCGCCCAAGGGCTACTTCCAGGGCGTCCGCGCGATCTGCGACGAGTACGGCATCCTGATGGTCGCCGACGAGGTGATCTGCGGGTTCGGCCGGCTGGGCGCCTGGTTCGGGTCGGAGAAGTACGACATCCGCCCCGACCTGGTCACCTTCGCCAAGGGCGTCGGCTCGGCCTACGTGCCGCTGGGCGGCGTGCTGACCACCGACAAGGTGGCGGCCCCGTTCATGGAGGGCACCAACATCATCAACCACGGCATCACCTACGGCGGCCATCCCGGTCGCCTGCGCCGTCGCCCTCAAGAACCTCGAGGTGATGGAGCGCGAGGACGTGATCGGCAACGTGCAGCGCAACGAGCCGTACTTCCGCGAGCTGCTCGACCGGCTCGGCGAGAAGCCGATCGTCGGCGACGTGCGCGGCGCCGGGTACTTCCACTCGCTGGAGCTGGTCAAGGACAAGGAGACCAAGCAGACGTTCGACGACGAGGAGTCGGAGTACCTGCTGCGCGGGTTCCTGTCCGGCCGGCTGTACGAGGCCGGCCTGATCTGCCGCGCGGACGACCGCGGCGACCCGGTGATCCAGCTGTCGCCGCCGCTGATCGCCACCCGGGAGGACCTCGAGCACATCCACGAGATCCTGGACACCGTGCTCGACGAGGCCTGGGAGGAGATGCACTCGCATCGCAACCGCCAGGTCGTGCGCGGGTAGGCCGAGCCTGCACCCGGGCGATGCTGACCGTCGCCGACATCCTTGCGATCGAGAACCTCGAGCTTCGCCGTGTCGGCGGAGCGGCCGGGGTGCACCGGCCGGTGCGCGGCGTGCACACCAGCGAGCTCGACGACCCGACCCCGTGGCTGCGCGGCGGCGAGCTGCTGCTCTCGACCGGTCGGCCGCTGCGCCGCGACCCGGCGGGCTTCGTCGAGCGGCTGGCCTCGCGGGGACTGGCCGGGATGGGGCTCGGCCTGGGCTTCGATCTCGACGAGATGCCGGCCGAGGCGATCGATGCCGGCGACCGGCTCGGGTTCCCGGTGTTGACCATCCCCTACGAGGTGCCGTTCATCGCGATCAGCGAGGCGGTGTTCGCGGCCATCGCCGACCGCCGGGTGCAGACGCTGGAGCGGATGACCGAGCTGATCCTGGACGACCGGCCGCTGGACTCGCTGCTGGCGGAGCTGGCGTCGATCGCCGGCGCCGTGCTCGAGCTGCGCGACGGCCGCGGCCAGGCCCTGGCGTCCACCGGCACGATCGACGCCGCCGACCCCCGGGTCGTGCGCGAGCGCGTCGTCACGGGCGCGCGGGTGGAGGCGGAGCTGCTGGCGCTGCCCGCCGCGGACGCCGACCGCGCGCTGCTGCATCACGTCCGCACCGTGCTGGCCGTCGAGCTGCTGCGCCGGCGGTCGGTCGCCGACGCGGAGCGCCGGCTGGCCGGCGACCTGGTCGAGGCCGTCGTCGGAGGCACGATCGGCGCCGCCGAGCTGCGCCGCCGGTCGGCCGCGTTCGGCCTGACCGGCACCTCGCCGCTGACGTTCGCGGTGCTGCGACCCGACAACGGCGGCGCGTCAGGGCTGGCCCGGCTGGCCGAGCGCGCGACGGCCTACGGCCCGTCGACGGTGCGCGACGGCGGCGTCGCCGTGCTGATCGAGGCGACCGGCGACGCCGAGGCCGAGCAGGCCGCCGCACGGCTGATGCGCGAGACCGGCGCCGCCGCGGCGGGCGTCGGCCGGCTGCGGGCGACCCCCGCGGAGCTCCCGCGCAGCTACGACGAGGCGCTGTACGCCATCGACGCGCGTGTGCAGAACGGCGAGCCGGCCGTGGCCACGTTCCGCGACCTGGGCTCCATGCAGCTGCTGCTCTCGCTGCAGGGCGAGCGCGGCGTGGAGCTGTTCTGCGAGTCGCTGCTGGGCGCGCTGGTCGCGCACGACGAGCGCCACGGCTCCGCGCTGATCGACTCGCTACGAGCGTATATCGAGGCGAACGGCCGGTGGGCGGATGCCGCGTCGGCACTGGGCGTGCATCGTCACACGATGCGCTACCGGGTGCGCAAGATCGAGGAGCTGACCGGCCGCGACCTGAACGACGCACGCGACCGGCTCGAGCTCTGGCTCGCCCTCCGCGCATACGACATGCGCGACCGCGGCGCGGCTGCCGTAACTGTGTGATGTCACACACGCGACGGCTGTGGCCGGCCGGCGCGTTTGTGATCAAGGCAACTATAGGCGCCGCTAGCCGAGCATCTTCTTGACACCGTCGAGTCGCGCGCGGAGCTCCTTGTTCTCGACGCTGTTCGCTTTCACCGCTTCGGCGAGCGCCTGGACGTTCCGCACCAGATCGTCGACGATCGAGTCGATGTCGCGTGCGGCCGTCGACGCCGCGCGCCGCGGACCGCGACGCGCGCCCGTTGCCGCCTTGCGGGTCGTGCTGCCTGCGCGGGATCGGGTCTTGCGGAGGGAGCCGCCGGCGCGCTTGCGCGCGACACGGTAGTAGTTCGCCGCGACCGTGCCGGCACGGCGGCCGGTGTCCGCGGAGATCTTCGCGAACGCCTCGGTTCGGTTCATTCCCTGGGCGACCAGCTTCTCGACATCTTCGTAGATCTTCTCGCCTATCTCACCGGACCGGGGCATGATTCACCTCTAGACTGGGGGAGGACTTTCGTACTGTTGCACTATACAGAGCGCGCCCGACGATGTCGTGCATTGTTGGTACTGGAACCGAGGTTCGGATATCTGAAAACGTGGACGCGCCTGACAATGTCATGAATGAACCAGCATCAACGTACGCGATCTTCATCGTACATACCGTACGAGCACCGGCCTGCTGCGTCGTCAGTCGATCGAGGTGAAGGCGTCCGCGGCGTGTCGTTCGAGGTCGGCCAGGGTGAGCGGTTCGGGCTGCTCGGCCCGAACGGCCGGTCCGGTCTGGTGGGCGCGGAGCTGCTGGTCGGGCTGGTCTGGGGATCGGTCGCGTTCGCGCTGTTCAAGCTGTTGGAGGTCGAGCCGCGGCGCCGGGCGTCGCTTGACACGTTCTCGGGCGCGGCGGGCGGGTGCGGTTTGACGGCTCGGGGTCGCCCGCGTATCGTGTGCGCAGGATGCCGAGTCACGCGACTACCAAGGAGATCGCCGCCCGCTCCCCGTTGAGCGGGCGTCCCGTCGGGTTCTCCTCGTTGTTCGCGTTCAGCCTCCTCGGCCTTCTCCTCATCCTCCTCGCCCGGTAGGGCGAGCGACTTCTGCACACGCGCCGCACCCCGGCGCACACGCACACGAGGAGAACTCAACGGGAGAGGTGCGCCCTCTTCCGCGACCCTGAGGAGGTTTTCGCGCATGTCATCCACAACGGACGCCGTCCGGATCTTCGACACCACGCTGCGTGACGGCGAGCAGTCGCCCGGCATCGCGCTCAACGCTGGCGAGAAGGTGGAGATCGCGCGCCAGCTCGAGCGGCTCGGGGTCGACATCATCGAGGCCGGATTCGCGATCTCGTCGCCCGGCGAGGTCGAGGGCATCCGCGAGGTCGGGAGCGCGGTCGGCTGCGTCGTCGCGTCGCTGGCCCGCACCAGCGACGAGGACATCGACGCCGCCATCGAGTCGCTGCAGGGCGTCAAAACGCCGCGCATCCACACGTTCATCGCGACGTCCGACATCCACATGGAGCACAAGCTGCGGATGACCCGCGAGCAGGTGCTCGGAGTCCGCCGAGCGGGCGGTGCGGCGCGCCAAGTCGTTCACGTCCGACGTCGAGTTCTCGTGCGAGGACGCGACGCGCACCGATCCGGACTTCATGGCCGAGGTGGTGCGCGCGGCCATCGCCGCCGGCGCGACCACGATCAACATCCCCGACACCGTCGGCTACACGGTGCCCGAGGAGTACACCGCGATCCTGCGCGGGCTGTACGAGCGCGTGCCCGAGCTGGAGGGCGTCGTGCTGTCGGTGCACTGCCACGACGACCTGGGCATGGCGGTCGCCAACTCGCTGGCCGGCGTCGAGGCCGGCGCCCGCCAGGTCGAGTGCACGATCAACGGCATCGGCGAGCGGGCGGGCAACGCCTCGCTCGAGGAGATCGTGATGCTGCTGCGCACGCGGCGCCCGCGGTTCGGCCTGGACACCGTCGATCGAGACAACCGAGATCGTCCGCACGTCGCGGATGGTGTCGCGGCTGACCGGCTACGTCGTCCAGCCCAACAAGGCGATCGTCGGGCGCAACGCGTTCGCCCACGAGGCCGGCATCCACCAGCACGGCGTGCTGGCCAACCGCCGCACCTACGAGATCATGGACGCCGAGTCCGTCGGCCTGACCGGGTCGGACATCGTGCTCGGCAAGCACTCGGGCCGGCACGCCCTGTCGCAGGCCTTCGCCGACCTGGGCTTCCACATCGAGGGCGACGACCTGAAGCGCGCGTTCGCGCGGTTCAAGGAGATCGCCGACCGCAAGCAGAAGATCACCTCGCTCGACCTGGAGGCGATCGCATCCGACTCGCTGCGCGAGCGCGAGGACAGCTACCACCTGGTCTCGCTGGCCATCTCCACCCGCACCGGCGAGCCGGCGCGCGGCCGAGATCACCGTGCGCAACGGCGACGGCGACCAGACCGCGGAGGCGGAGGGCGACGGTCCCGTCGACGCCGTGTTCCGCGCGATCGACGCAGCTGCTGGCGGTGCCGGCGACGCTCGTCGAGTACACGATCGGCGCCGTCTCCGGCGGCGCGGACGCGCTCGGCGAGGTGCGCGTCGTGGTCGAGTCGGCCGGCCGCAGCTTCGCCAGCCAGGCCGTCTCCACCGACATCACCGAGGCGTCCGCGGAGGCCTACCTGCGGGCGTGCGCGCACGCCAAGACCGCAACCGAACCGGAGCAGGAGCTCGCCGGAGTCTGATGAGATTGGAGCCACGATGACCCACACCCGCCCTGTCCCCATAGTCGCCTGCCTTGCGGGCGACGGCATCGGCCCCGAGGTGATGGCCGAGGCCGGGCGCGTGATCGACACGGCGGGCGAGCTGTTCGGCTTCCGTGTGCGCCAGGTGCACCTGCCGTTCGGCGGCGACGCGATCGACAAGCACGGCGACCCGTTCCCGTCGCACGTGCGCGCCGCCGTCAAGGCGTCCGACTCGGTGCTGCTGGGCGCCGTCGGCGGCCCGCGCTGGGAGACGTCCCCGCGGCGTCCCGAGCAGGGGCTGCTGGAGCTCCGCCGCGAGCTCGACACGTACGCGAACCTGCGGCCGGTGCGCCACGGCGACATCGACCTGATGGTCGTGCGCGAGCTGACCGGCGGCCTGTACTTCGGCCGCAAGGAGCTCGGGGACGACAACGCGATGGACGTCTGCAGCTACACCCGCGAGCAGATCGAGCGGGTCTCCCGCTGGGCGTTCCGCCTGGCGCGGCGACGGTCCGGCCGTGTCGTCTCGGTGGACAAGGCGAACGTGCTGGCGACGTCGAAGCTGTGGCGCCGCGTGGTCACCGAGCTCCACGAGCAGGAGTTCCCGGAGATGGCGCTGACGCACGAGCTGGTCGACTCGTTCGCCATGAACCTGGCGACCCGCCCAGCGGGCCTACGACGTGATCCTGACCGAGAACATGTTCGGCGACATCCTGTCCGACCTGGCCGCGGCCGTCGGCGGCGGCCTCGGCCTGGCGCCGTCGGCGTCGATCGGCACCGAGCCGCCGGGCATCTTCGAGCCGGTGCACGGCTCGGCGCCGGACATCGCCGGCCAGGGCGAGGCGAATCCGATCGCGATGATCCTCTCCGTCGGCCTGATGTTCACGCACGGACTGGCGCGCCGCGACGTCGGCCGGGCGATCACCGCCGCCGTCGACGAGGTGCTGGCGGGGGGCATCTCGACCGCCGACCAGATCTCGGGCGGCCGTGCCTACGCCACCTGGGAGGTCGGCCAGGCCGTCTGCGAAGCGCTCAAGCACCACGCGACCGGTGGCGCGGAGTTCGAGCGAAACCCTTACCGTGAGGTGGTTGCCCGTGGATAGCGCAACGACACGTATGACAGGGGCCGAGGCGGTCATCCGCTGCCTCGAGGCCGAGGGCGTGACCGACGTGTTCGGCCTGCCCGGCGGGGCCATCCTCCCGCTGTACGACGCCTGGGCGGCGTGCGATCACTCGATCCGCCACTTCCTGGTGCGCCACGAGCAGGGCGCCGGGCACATGGCGCAGGGCTACGCGCGGGCCACCGGCAAGGTGGGCGTCGCCATCGCGACGTCCGGCCCGGGCGCGACCAACCTGGTCACGCCGATCGCGGACGCGTACCTCGACTCGACGCCGATCGTGTGCATCACCGGCCAGGTGCCGACGCACCTGATCGGCACTGACGCCTTCCAGGAGGCGGACATCCAGGGCATCACGATGCCGATCGTCAAGCACTCCTGGCTGGTCGACCGGGTCGAGGACATCCCGCGGGTGTTCAAGGAGGCGTTCCACATCGCCCGCACCGGACGACCCGGACCGGTGCTGGTCGACATCCCCAAGGACCTTCAGCTGACCGAGTTCGAGTTCTCGTACCCCAAGCAGGTCGACATCCCCGGGTACAAGCCGTCCAAGCACGGGCACCCGAAGCAGGTGATCACGGCGGCCGAGGCGATCCTGGCGGCCGAGCGGCCGACGCTGTACGTCGGCGGCGGCGCCGTCAACTCGGGCCTCGACCCGGCCGACCTGATCCGCGTGGCCCAGGCCGCGCAGATCCCGGTGGTGACCACGCTGCAGGCCAAGGGTGCCTTCCCCGACTCGCACCCGCTGTGCATCGGGCTGCCCGGCATGCACGGGTCGAAGGCCGCGAACTGGGCGATGAACCGCTGCGACCTGCTGATCGCGTGCGGCGCCCGGTTCGACGACCGGGTGACCGGCAAGCTGGACATGTTCGCCCCGGGTGCGCGCGTCATCCACATGGACGTCGACCCGGCCGAGATCGGCAAGAACCGGGCGGCCGACATCCCGATCGTGGGGTCGCTCGAGCACGTCATCCCCAAGCTGGCGGAGGCGCTCGAGTCGCGCAGCAACGGCGGGCCGCCGAAGGCCGCCGACTGGCTGGAGACGGTGCAGGGCTGGCAGCGCGACAACCCGTTCCGCTACCGCAACACGCCGCCGCTCAAGCCGGAGTTCGTGATCGAGCGGCTGCGCGAGCTGACCCGCGGTCAGGACGTCGTCTGGACGACCGGCGTCGGCCAGCACCAGATGTGGGCGGCGCAGTACCTCGAGATCGACAAGCCGCGGCGGTGGCTGACCTCGGGCGGCGCAGGCACCATGGGCTTCGGGGTGCCTGCGGCGATCGGCGCCAAGGTCGGCCGGCCGGACGCGATCGTCATCAACATCGACGGCGACGGCTGCTTCCAGATGACGATGCAGGAGCTGGCGACCGCCAAGATGTACGGCATCGCGGCGATCCACGTGGTCGTCAACAACGGCTGGCTGGGCATGGTGCGCCAGTGGCAGGAGCTGTTCCACGGCGAGCGGTTCTCGGAGACCCTGTTGGAGGTCGACCTGCCGGACTACGTGAAGCTGGCCGAGAGCTTCGGCATCGCGGCCTTCCGCTGCGAGACCACCGACCAGGTGGACGCCGCGATCACCGCGGCGCTGGAGTGCGGCGGCCCGTGCGTGATCGACGCCCGGGTCGATCACGAGGAGAAGGTGTATCCGATGGTGCCCGCGGGGGCATCGTCGGCGGACATGATCGACGTCGAGTGGGCCGAGGACGACAACGCCTGGGTCGAGGAGGGTGTCTAGATGAGCATGCACACGCTGAGCGTGCTGGTCCTGAACAGGCCGGGCATCCTCACGCGCTGCGCCGGGCTTTTCGCCCGCCGCGGATTCAACATCGAGTCGTTGGCAGTCGGGCCAACTGAGGATCCCAGCCGCAGCCGGATCACGCTGCGCATCGACTCCGAGCAGCACTCGGTCGACCAGGTGACCAAGCAGCTCTACAAGCTGATCGACGTGCTCAAGGTGCAGGAGCTGGGCCCGACCGCCGTCGAGCTCGAGCTGATGATGATCAAGGTGATCAGCGATCCGACCCGGCGGCCGGAGATCATCTCGCTGGCCAAGGTGTTCGACGCGAACGTCGTCGACGTCGGCCCGGAGGCGATCACGTTCTCCTGCGTTGCGCAGCCCGACCGGCTGCAGGCGCTGGAGGAACTGCTCGCGCCGTACGGCATCAAGGATCTCGTCCGCACCGGACGCATAGCGCTCGACCGTGACGGTGCGCTGGGTACACGCAAACGAATGAGGGTGGTTGCATGACCGCGACGATGTACTACGAGTCCGACTGCGATCCCACCGCGCTGGCGGGCAAGACGATCGCGGTCATCGGCTACGGCAGCCAGGGCCACGCCCACGCGCTGAACAACCACGACTCCGGGAACAGCGTGGTCGTCGGCGCGCGGCCGGATTCGCGCGCCCGGTCGGCGGCGTCGGCCGACGGACTTCCCGTTGCCTCGGTGGCCGACGCGACCGCGCAGGCGGACGTCGTCATGGTGCTCGTCCCCGACCACATCCAGGCCGGCGTCTACCGCGACGAGATCGCCCCCAACCTTCGGCCCGGCTCGATGCTGATGTTCGCGCACGGCCTGAACATCCACTTCGGGCAGATCATCCCGGCGACGGACATCGACGTGGCGATGATCGCGCCCAAGGGCCCCGGCCACCTCGTCCGCCGGCAGTACGCGCAGGGCATCGGCGTGCCCGGCCTGATCGCCGTCCACCAGGACGCGACCGGCAGCGCGAAGCGGCTGGCGCTGGCCTACGGCCACGGCATCGGCTGCGCCCGCGGCGGGCTGATCGAGACGACCTTCCGCGAGGAGACGGAGACCGACCTGTTCGGTGAGCAGGCCGTGCTCTGTGGTGGCACGACACGGCTCGTGCAGCTCGGCTTTGAGACGCTGGTCGAGGCCGGCTATCAGCCGGAGATCGCGTACTTCGAGTGCCTCCACGAGCTCAAGCTGATCGTCGACCTGATGTATGAGGGCGGCATGGCGAAGATGCGCGACTCGATCTCCGACACGGCCGAGTACGGCGACCTGACCGTCGGGCCGCGGATCGTCGACGACAGCGTCCGCGACCGCATGCGCGCACAGCTCCGGGAGATCCAGGAGGGCCGCTTCGCCCGCGACCTGATCACCGAGGAGGGGGCCGGCCGGCCGCAGTTCCAGGCCCTTCGCCGCCGCGCCGCCGAGCACGAGATCGAGGAGGTCGGCGCCCGCCTGCGATCGATGATGCCCTGGACGCAGGAGGGCGCGGAGGAGAAGGCGGAGGCGTAGTTGCTGTGCCAGCCGCGTGCCTGGCTCGGAGCCTGGCTCGCCGAGTGCGACGGCCACCAGCGCCAGAAGCGCCTGGCCTTTGCCCACCGCTAGGCTCCCGCCGTGCCCAGCCGCTACCTGCGCCCGGGGAGTCCCACCGACGACCTGCGGGCTGACTTCGACCGGATCCGCGCAGAGTTCGACGTCACCGTCGGCTTCCCCGACGACGTCGCGGCGGAGGCCGAGCAGCGCGCCGCGGCGCCCGTCGACACGGCGGGCCGGGTCGACCTGACGAACGTCCCCTGGGTGACGATCGACCCGCCGGGGAGCATGGATCTCGACCAGGCCATGCACCTGGAGCGCACAGCGGGCGGCTTCGTCGTCCGCTACGCGATCGCCGACGTCGCCGCGCACGTGCCGCCGGGGTCGCTGCTCGAACAGGAGGCGTGGAAACGCGGCACGACCGTCTACTGCCCGGACACCAAGGCGCCGCTCTACCCCACGTCGCTGTCCGAGGGTGCGGCCAGCCTGTTGCCGGATCAGACGCGGCCGGCGATCGTGTTCACGATCCAGCTCGACGCCGACGGCGAGCGCACCGCGGCACGGGTTGAGCAGGCGATCGTCCGCAGCACCGCGAAGCTCGCCTACGGGAGCGCCGACGTGCCCCACCTGGATGAGATCGGCCGGCTGCGGATGGCGATCGCCCGTCGCCGGGGCGCGGTCAGCCTGAACGCCCCCGCGCAGGAGGTGGTCGCCGACCCCTTGTCGCCGCTGGGGTACCGGCTCGAGCTGGAGCCGCGCGTCGAGTCGGAGGACTGGAACGCCGAGATCTCCCTGCTGGCGGGGATGGCCGCCGCCGACCTGATGGCCGAGCGCGGCTTCGGCCTGCTCCGCGTGATGGGCGGCGCTGACGAGTACCGGCTGACCCGGCTGCGACGCGTCGCGCACGGGCTGCACGTCGAGTGGCCGGAGGACGAGCCGTACCGCGACTTCGTCGACCGGCTCGACCCGGCGCGTCCGCGCGACGCCGCGATCCTGGAGGAGGCGCGCGGCGTGATGGGCCACGCGTCCTACCTGTACTTCGATGGCGCGCCGCCGAAGGATGCGATCCACGCCGGGATCGCCGCCCGCTACGCGCACACGACGGCGCCGCTGCGCCGCCTTGCCGACCGCTACGTCCTCGACCTGCTGGCCGGCGGCGGCGACCGCGGCGCGCTGGAGCGGCTGCCGAAGGCGATGGCCGAGGCGCAGACGCGGGGCGGCCGAGTCGAGCACGCCGTGATCGACCTGATGGAGACGCGGATGCTCGAGCACCGCATCGGCGAGCGGTTCGAGGCGACGCCGCTCGAGGAGGACCGCCGCGGGACGGTGATCCAGATCGCCGAGCCGCCGGTTCGCGCGCGGCTGCACGCGGACCCTCGGCCGCCGCTTGGCCGCCGCGTCGCCGTGCTGCTGGTGCGCGCCGACCCGCGCTCGCGCTCGCTCGAGTTCAGGCCCGCGCCGACGAGCTGAGCCGCTCCAGCCCGCGGACGCTGGGCATGCACAGCAGGAATACCGTGGACACGCCCAGCCAGCCGACCGAGATCCACAGCGTCTCGGCGACGCCCAGCCTCGCGGCGACCGGCCCGGCCAGCGCCATCCCGAGCGGCATCAGGGCGAACGTGGCCGCCCGCTCGTAGCTCGCCACCCGCGCCAGGGCCTCGCGGGGGACGCGCTGCTGCACGGTCGTGTCCCAGAGCACCAGGTACAGCGACACCGCGGCGCCTGCCGGCACGGCAGCCAGCGCGATTCCCCAGGTCGGCGCCGCCACCGCCAGCAGCGCCAGCATCGGCGCGAACGCCGCGTTGATGACCACGGCCACGAGCAGCGGCCGCCGCGGCTGCACGCGCAGCCCGGCCGCGCCGCCGGCGACCGTCCCCAGCCCGTAGGCGGCGCTGATCACCGCCCACGACGACGCGCCGTCCAGGTGGCGGTTGGCGACGATCGGCCCGAGCACCCAGTACGGCCCCCAGATCACCAGCACCCACAGCCCGGTGTCCAGCACCATCGCCATCAGCCAGCGACGGGATCGCACCTCCGACCAGCCGCGGGCCAGATCCTCCCGGAACCCGCTGGGCTCGGCGTCAACCGCGTGACGGCCGACGGCCATCCGCGACAGCACCGCCGCAGCGACCAGGAACGACGCGGCATCGGCGAGGATCGCCCACCCCGCGCCGGCGGTCGCGACCAGGATGCCGGCGATCACCGGCCCGGCGACGCGCGTCACGTTCGACTCCAAGTGGCGGAGCGCGTTGGCGCGCTGCAGCAATTCCTCGGGCACGGTCTCCGGGAGCAGCCCGGCCCAGGCCGGCTGGTGGAACGCATCGGCCGCCCCGCCCACCATGGCCAGCACCGCGAGCTGCCAGACCTGCGCGTGGCCGGAGATCAGCAGTATGCCCATTGCCCCCTGTCCCGCCGCCGAGATCAGGTCGGCCGCCACCATCAGCCGCATCCGCGGCAGGCGATCGGCCCAGACCCCGCCCGCCAGCAGCAGCACCGCCATCGGCACCAGCTCCGCCCCCAGCACGATGCCCAGCTCGGTCGGCGAGTCGGTCAGCTCGAGCACGGCGAAGGCCAGCGCGACCGGCGTCATCCACGACCCCAGCAGCGACACCGCCTGGGCGGCAAACAGCAGCCTGTAGTCCCGCTCGGCGAACGGGGCGAGAGACGGGGAACGCGGCATCGGGCGGCAGGCTATCGCCCGCGCCGCGTCAACCGCGAGCGGCCTGGGCGAGCTCGAGGTAGGCGTCGAGCTCGCCGCTCGACGCATTCTCGACCCCGTTCAGCGTGATCTGCAGCTGCAGCCCGAGCAGGCGGCAGGGCAGATCGCTGGGAGCCCACGGCACCGCCAGGATGAAGCGCGCGTGCTCCTCACCGGTGTCCCGGCCGACGATCCGGTAGACCCAGCGAAGCGTGTGATCGGGCCCGTCCACCTGCCAGCCGAACACCGCGAGCTGCTCGCCGGCGCGCTCCGCGTCGGTTCGCGGCGATTCCGTCAGCCCGCGCATGATCTCCAGGATCGCGCCGCTGCCCGCCGGACTGCCGCTATGGACGTCGATCAGCGATGAGAGGAGCAGCGGCCCGGGGCAGAGCTCGCTCGTGCCTTCGTGGTCGGAGAACACCCTCCGAGCGTACGGCCGGCCGAGGGATGCCGCCACCCCACCTGTGGGGGATTCCGGAGTTGCGGGAACCGATCGGCCGTCAGCCGACGAACACCTGGTATGGCCGCCGTTGACGACCGCTCGCTAGCCTCCCCAGCAATGACCGACACCGGCACGTCGCCCTCGGTGTGGACACTGTCGCCCGCCGGGGCGGCACGCGCGATCGCGATCGTCGCTCACGGTGGCCGGGCAAATTCGACGGCGCCGGCATCCCGCGCCGGCGGGCCGGCGCTGCGCATGTACCCGTTCACGGCCGGCCTTCACCGCAGCGGGCGACGAGACGGCCTGGCGGTCGCCCAGCTTCACTACCGGGTGGCCGGCTTCAACGACGGCGACCCGGTGGCGGACGTCGAGTGGGCGATCAGCGAGCTGCGCTCGCGGTTCGGCGACGTGCCGGTGTGCCTCGTGGGGCATTCGATGGGAGCACGAGCCTGCATCCGCGCAGCGGGCGCCGACGGCGTGGTCGCCGTGGCGGGGCTGGCACCGTGGCTGACGGCCGAGGATCCGGTGGAGCAGGTGGCGGGCCGCACGGTGATGCTCGCCCACGGAGTCCGCGATCGGATCACCGACCCCGCCAGGTCGCTGGCCTGGGCCGAGTTGGCATATCCCGTCGCCGGCCGTCTCTGCCGCTTCGAGGTCGGCCGCGCCGGCCACGCGATGCTCCAGCGGATCGGCCTCTGGCAGCGGCTGGTGCGCCAGTTCACACTCGGATCGCTGGGACTTTCCCCGCTTGGCGACGAGCTGACGGCGGCCCTGGGCGCTTCCGCCGACCGGGCGACGAGGATCCGCCTGTGACCATCGTCCCACGGATGATGGGTCTGCTGACCGCCGCGTACGGCGTCTCGGCGATCGCCCGGCCCGACATCATCCGTCGTCACGGCGAGCTCGACGACACCGACGCGGTGCGGCTGCTATCCACCATCGTCGGCGTCCGTGACCTAGTGTCGGGCACGCTGATCGTGCTGGCGCCAGCCGGGCGGCCGCTGACCGCCGCACTGGGTGTCCGCGTCGCGTTCGACCTGGGTGACGCCGCGGCGTTCGGCACGCTGCTGCCCACGCGGCGCGCCCGTCGCAAGATCGCCGGCGTCGCCCTCGGCTGGGCCGCGCTGTGCGCCGCCACGATTCCCCAGGCCCGGCCATGAAGGTCGCGGTCATCGGCAGCGGGATCTCCGGCCTGACGGCCGCCCACGTCATCGCCCGCCGCGGCAACGAGGTCACGCTCTACGAGAAGGACGGGCACTTCGGCGGCCACTCGAACACCGTCACCGTGGCCGGCGAGCGCGGTGAGATCGGCGTCGACACCGGCTTCATCGTCCACAACCGGCGAACGTACCCGCACCTGATCCGGCTGTTCGACGAGCTCGGTGTTGCCACGCAGGAGAGCGACATGTCGTTCGGCGTGCGGTGCGACGACTGCGGGCTCGAGTACGCCGGCGCCCGGGGCGTCCGCGGCATGCTGGCGACGCCGGGCAGCCTGACCAAGCCCAGCTATCTGCGGATGCTGACCGAGGTGCGCCGGTTCCACCAGCATGCCCGCCGCGTGCTGCTCGATCCCGCGGCCGACCGCATGTCGCTCGGCGACTTCCTCGACGAAGGTGGATACTCCGACTACTGCCGCGATCACTTCGTGCTCCCGCTGACCGGCGCGATCTGGTCGTCCTCACCCACCCAGATGTACGAGTTCCCGGCCCGCTACCTGATCCGCTTCTTCGCAAACCACGGCATGCTGACCGTGCGCCATGCGCCGCGCTGGCGGACGGTGACCGGCGGCAGCCGCGTCTATGTGCGGGCGATCCTCGGGCAGCTGGGCGCCGGCGCGCTGGGCGAGACTCCAGCGGTGTCCGTGCAGCGGACGGCGGACGGCGTCGTCGTCGGCGACGCCAACGGCCGCGAGCGGCGATTCGACGGCGTGGTGATCGCCACGCATGCCGACCAGGCGCTGCGGCTGCTCAGCGATCCGTCGGAGGCGGAGCGGGAGGTTCTGTCGCGGTTCCACTACTCGGCGAACGAGACGGTGCTGCACACGGACGGCTCGATCCTCCCCCGGTCGTCGGGGGCGCGCGCATCCTGGAACTACCTGCTCGACGCCTGTTCCGCGACACAGCCCCCTCCGGTGCATGTGACCTACCACATGAACCGCCTCCAGGCCCTTGACGAGCCGATCGACTACTGCGTGACGCTGAACCACACCAAACGGATCTGCCCCGAGTCCGAGCTGCGGCGGTTCGCGTACGAGCACCCGGTGTATACGGCCGATGCGCTCGATGCGCAGCGCCTGCTACCCGGGCTGTCCGGGCCGCGCGACACGGCGTTCTGCGGCGCGTACCACGGCTGGGGGTTCCACGAGGACGGCTGCGTCTCGGGCATCCGTGCCGCGTTGGCCTTAGGGTTCGCCTGGTGATCGGGCCGGCGCTGTACGAGGGGCAGGTCATGCACACCCGCCCGTCGGGGCCGCGCTACGTGTTCCGCCACGGCATGTACATGTGGCTGGTCGACCTCGACCGGCCGGTGCGCATGCCGCTGGCGCTGCGCCCTTTCGCCGGGATCCAGTCCCGCGACCACCTGGGCGACCGGACGCGCAGCGTCCGCGACAACGTGGACGCCTACCTGGCGGACAACGGCATCGACCTCGACGGCGGCCGGATCCTGATGCTGACCAACGCGCGGGTTCTGGGCTACGTCTTCAACCCGCTGACCGTGTACTGGTGCCATGGGCCGAACGGCGGCCTGCGCTGTGTCGTTGCCGAGGTGCACAACACACACGGCGAGCTCCACTGCTACCTGCTGCACCCGGGCGGCCGCGGCCGCTGCGAGGCCGCCAAGGAGTTCTACGTTTCGCCGTTCCTGACCGTGGACGGCCGCTACCGGATGTCGTTCTCGGAACCGGGCGAGCGGCTCTCGGTGCAGATGGAACTGCACCAGGAAGGGGCACGGGTGTTCGCGGCATCGCTGACCGGCCGGCGGAGGCCGCTGACCGCCGGTAACCTGGCGCGGATGGCGGTGCGCCATCCGCTGATGCCCCAGCGCGTCACGGGGCTGATTCACCTGCACGGCGTGCGGCTGTACCTGCGCCGCGTGCCTTTCATCCGCTGGCGCCGGGAGGAGGCCGCGTGAGCCGCGGCCCCGCGGTGCCGCCCGCCGTCCATGCGCCGGTGCGCGGGGCTGTCGCCCGCCGGCTGTTCGCCTCGGCCGTCGACCGGCTGGGGCCGTTGGAAGTGATCGGCCCACGCGGAGAGGCGATCCGCACCTGGCACGGGGCGCCGCGGATGACGATCACCCGCAACAGCTTCTTCGACCGTGTCGCCACTCAGGGCAACGTAGGATTCGCCGAGGCGTACATGGCGCGCGAGTGGCACGCGGACGATCTGGTCGGCGTGCTGACCGCGTTCGCCGCGCACCTCTCCAACCTGGTGCCCACTCCGCTGCGCCGGCTGCGCGGCGTCTGGGAGCGCCGCGAGCCGTCCGGCGACGACAACAGTCCCGCCGGCTCCGCCCACAACATCTCGCGGCACTACGACCTCTCGAACGACCTGTTCGCGCTGTTCCTGGACGAGACGATGACCTACTCCTGCGCCGTCTTCGAGGGTGACGACGAGCCGCTGGCGGCCGCCCAGCGCCGCAAGTACGAGCTGGTCTCGGCGCTGGCCGACGTCGAGCCCGGCATGCACGTGCTGGAGATCGGGACGGGCTGGGGCGGCATGGCGATGCACCTCGCCGGCCAGGGGTGCCGCGTCACCACCGCGACGCTCTCCCGGGAGCAGGCGGACCTGGCCGCGCGACGCGTCCGCGACGCGGGCCTGACCAATGCGGTCGACATCCAGCTGCGCGACTATCGCCAGCTCCAAGGCCGCTACGACGCGATCGTCTCGATCGAGATGTTCGAGGCCGTCGGCGAGCGGTACTGGCCGGTCTTCTTCGCCGAGTGCGACCGGCTGCTGCAGCCGGGCGGCGCCGTCGGCCTGCAGACGATCACCATGTCGCACTCGCGCTACCTAGCGACGCGGCGCGCATACACGTGGGTCAAGAAGTACGTCTTCCCGGGCGGCGCGATCCCGTCCCGGCCGGCGATCGACGCTGCGATGGCGCGCGCATCGGCGCTGCGGGTGACCGCCGACCGCGAGATCGGCCTGCACTACGCGCGGACGCTGCGCGGCTGGCGGGAGCGGTTCCTCTCGCGGGTCGACGAGGTCCACGCGCTGGGCTTCGGCGACACCTTCGTGCGGATGTGGGAGCTGTACCTCGCCTACTGCGAGGCCGGCTTCGCGACCGGCGCGATCGGCGACGACCAGCTGCGGCTGGAGCGCCGGTGAAGTATCCGGGCGCCGTCGTCTGGATCACCGGGGCGTCGAGCGGCATCGGAGAGGCGCTGGCCCGCGAGCTGGCGGGCCGCGGCGCCCGCGTCGCGATCACCGCTCGCCGCGCCGACCGGCTGGACGCGATCGCGGGCGACCGGATGCTCGCCGTGCCGGCAGACGTCATCGACGTGGACGCGATGCGCGCCGCGGCGGCTCGGGTCGAGGAGGAGCTCGGCCCGATCGACCTGGCCGTGCTGAACGCCGGGACGTGGCGGCAGATGGACGTCACGGCGTGGGACACCGAGCTCTTCCGCCGTCACGTCGAGACCAACCTGATGGGCATGGTGCACGGCATCGACGCCGTGCTGCCGGGCATGCGCCGGCGACGGGGCGGCGTGATCGCCGGCGTCTCCAGCGTCGCCGGCTACCGCGGCTGGCCCAGCTCCCAGGCCTACGGCAGCACCAAGGCGGCGGAGATCAACCTGCTGGAGTCCCTGCGCATCGATCTGCTGCCCCTGGGGATCCGGGTGCTCACCGTCTGCCCCGGGTTCGTGCGCAGCGACCTGACGGCGCAGAACACGTTTCGCATGCCGTTCCTGATGGAGCCGCCGGACGCCGCGACGCGGATCGCCGACGGCATCGCCCGCGAGAAGGCCGAGATGGTGTTCCCCTTGCCGATGATGCTGCTGATGAAGGCGACCCGGCTGGTACCGGTGCGGCCGTGGACGGCGCTGATGTCGCGGCAGGCGAAGACGCGGAAGCCGATGTAACAAAGGGGTCTGACCCCGTTGTTACATCAGGCGGCGGCCAGCCGGTTGCGCGTCTCGAAGGCGGCCAGCACGGCAAGCACCGCCAGCACACAGAAGGCCAGCGCCAGCGACGAGATGACGGTGCCCAGCGGCGCCAGCGCAAGGATCACCACCGCCGCCACGACCCGCTTGCGGCTGACGTTGTGGATCATCCGCAGCCGGAACAGCGTGTGGCCGGCCAGATACAGCACCGGGCCGATGACGAGCACCGCCAGCTCGACGCCGGTGGCCGTCGCGCCCGGGTGGGCGATCACCAGCTCGTCGCCCACCGCGACGACGATGATGCCGGCCACGATCGGTACGTGCAGGTAGGTGTACGCGTCGCGGCCCAGCTTGCCGCTGTCGTCCGCCCGCGAGAGAAACCGCTGGGCGCGCCAGCCGACCTCGTCGAAGTACAGCCACCACAGCGCCGCCGACGTCGCGAACGCGACCATCAGCGCCGTGCCGATCGCCAGGTCGATCTCGGTCGCCGACGCCGTGGCCCCGGTGACGACGATCGACTCGCCCAGGGCGATGATCACGAACAGCTGGAACCGCTCGGCGAAGTGCGCCGTCTCGATCTCCCAGTCGGTCGTCGCCGACCGGCCCAGCAGCGGTGTCCAGTAGCCGACCGACGGCGCGGCGTAGTCGATGGCCAGCGCCGCCACCCACAGCACCAGCCGGACGTCGTCAGGCGCGAACCCGCCGGCCACCCAGAGCACGGCCGAGACGACGCTCCAGGCCAGGATGCGCTCGAACATGATGTGGAAGTCATGGTCCCTCGGGGTGGCGTACACGTTGAACACGTTGCGCACCAGCTGGAGCACCACGTACGAACAGGCGAACAGCGGCGCCAGGTCGCCGAACGCCTCGGGGATGGCGACCGACATCAGCAGGCTCGCTGCCATCACCAGCAGCAGCACCAGCCGCACGGGCACGGAGTCGGGGTCGAACCAGTTGGTCATCCACGTCGTGTAGATCCACGCCCACCAGACGACCAGCAGCAGGAACAGCGTCTGCAGGGCGCCGTGCAGCGTCAGGTGGGCGAGCAGCAGATGGCTGAGCTGCGTCACCGCGAACACGAACACGAGGTCGAAGAACAGCTCCAGCCAGGTCGCGCGCTGCTCCTCGCCGGTCCGCTGGCGGAAGTGACGGGAGCTGCTCACCTATCGGACCATAGCCGCGACCGGCGACGCCCCTTCCGTGCGGCGTTTTACACTGTCCGCATGGCGAGGACGATGTTCGAGAAGGTCTGGGCCGACCACGAGATCGACGACGGTTTACTGTTCGTCGACCTGCACCTGCTCCACGAGGTGACCAGCCCCCAGGCGTTCGACGGCCTGCGGCTGGCCGGGCGCCCGGTCCGCCGGCGCGACCGCACGCTGGCGACAGCCGACCACAACGTCCCCACCGACGGTCGCCACGTCGACGAGCTGTCCGAGCAGCAGCTGGCCGCGCTCGACCGGAACTGCGCCGAGTTCGACGTCCGGCTCTACCCGCTGGGCCACCGCCACCAGGGCATCGTCCACGTCATCGGGCCGGAGCTGGGCGTCACCCAGCCGGGCATGACGATCGTCTGCGGCGACTCGCACACGTCCACCCACGGCGCCTTCGGCGCGCTGGCGTTCGGCATCGGCAGCACCGAGGTCGAGCACGTGCTGGCCACCCAGACGCTCGTCCAGCGGCGGCCGAAGACCATGCTGATCGACTACCGCGGCGAGCTCGGCCCCGGATGCACGGCCAAGGACATGATCCTCGGCACGATCGCCCAGATCGGCACCGCCGGCGGCACCGGCCACGTGATCGAGTACGCCGGCCCGGCCATCCGGGCGCTTTCCATGGAGGGCCGGATGACGATCGCCAACATGTCGATCGAGGCCGGCGCGAGGGCGGGCATGATCGCGGCCGACGACACCACCTTCGCCTACCTGGAGGGCCGCCCCGGTGTCCCCGAGGACTACGCCGCCGCCAGTCGAGGGCTGGCGGGCGCTCGGCTCGGACGACGGCGCCGAGTTCGACCTCACGTTCACCGTCGACGTGCCGGCGCTGGCGCCGCAGGTTTCCTGGGGCACGAACCCCGAGCAGGTGGTGCCGGTGACCGGCGCCGTACCCGAGCCGCGGGACGAGTCCGACGAGCGCGCGCTGGCGTACATGGACCTGCGGCCGGGGACGCCGGTCGAGGAGATCCGCATCGACCGCGTGTTCCTCGGCTCGTGCACCAACGGCCGGCTCGAGGACCTGCGGGCGGCGGCCGACATCGTCCGTGGGCGCAAGGTCGCCGACGGCGTCCGGGCGATGGTCGTGCCGGGCTCGATGTTGGTTAAGGCTCAAGCTGAGCGTGAGGGTTTGGACTCGGTCTTCCGCGACGCCGGGTTCGAGTGGCGGAGCGCAGGCTGCTCGATGTGCCTGGGCATGAACCCGGACATCCTGGCGCCCGGCGAGCGCTGCGCCTCGACCTCCAACCGCAACTTCGAGGGCCGCCAGGGCCGGGGCGGGCGCACGCACCTGCTGTCGCCGGCGATGGCGGCGGCGGCGGCCGTGACCGGCCACCTGACCGACGTCCGGGAGCTGGTCGCATGAAGCCGGTTCGCGTCGTCACCGGCCGCGTGGCCGCCCTCGACCGGGCGAACGTCGACACCGACCAGATCATCCCCAAGCAGTTCCTGAAGCGGATCGAGCGCACGGGGTTCGGCGAGTTCCTGTTCTGGGAGTGGACGAAGGATCCGGAGTTCCCTCTGCGACGCCCCGAGTTCCAGGGCGCGCCGATCCTGGCGGCCGGCCGCAACTTCGGCTCCGGCTCGTCCCGCGAGCATGCCGCCTGGGCGATCCAGGATCACGGCTACGAGGCGGTCATCGCCCCCAGCTTCTCGGACATCTTCAAGGCCAACTGCGACATGATCGGGCTGCTGGCCGTCGAGCTCGACAACGCCAGTGTGCGGGAGCTGCTCGACAGGGCCCCGGACGAGGCCACGGTCGACCTCGAGCGCTGCATGGTCACGCTGCCGTCGGGCAGGGAGGTCGCCTTCGCGATCGGCGACGAGGCCCGCGAGCGGCTGCTCAACGGCTGGGACGAGATCGCCCTGACCGAGCGCCGGATGGACGTGATCGAGCGCTACGAGCGGGAGCGCGAGCGCACCGGGCCGAACGTGCTGGCCCTCTGACGGCCGCTTCTGGCGTCCGCGCTCCGAACCGGACGGTAGGATCGCCGCGCCGATGAAGATCGCAGTCCCCACGGAGCGCCGGGAGCACGAGCGGCGGGTCGCCCTGACGCCGGACGCCGTCACGCGGCTGACCGGCCAGGGCATCGAGGTGCTCGTCCACGCGGGCGCCGGGGCCGCCGCGTCGCTGCCGGACGCGGCGTACCAAGACGCGGGCGCGCGGATCGTCGCCGACGAGGCCGAGCTGCTCGCCCAGGCGGACGCGCTGGTCACGGTCGGCCGCCCCGAGGACGGCTGGATCGACGGCCTGCGCAACGGGGCCGTGCTGGTCGGCCTGTTCCAGCCGCTGTCCAACCGCGATCTGGTCGACCGGCTGGCCGGCGCTGGGCTGACGGCATTCAGCCTGGACGCCATCCCCCGGATCACGCGCTCGCAGTCGATGGACGCGCTCTCGTCGCAGGCCACGGTGTCCGGCTACAAGGCGGTGCTGATCGCCGCCGGGCACGTTCCCCGCTTCTTCCCGATGCTGATGACTGCCGCCGGCACCATCCCGCCCGCCAAGGTGCTGGTGCTGGGAGCCGGCGTCGCCGGGCTGCAGGCGATCGCCACGGCCCGCCGGCTGGGCGCCGTCGTCTCGGCGTTCGACACGCGGCCGGTGGTCAAGGAGCAGGTGCGGAGCCTGGGCGCGACGTTCGTCGAGCTGGAGCTCGAGGTCGAGGAGGGCCAGGACGCCCGCGGCTACGCCACCGAGCTGTCCGAGGCGCAGCACGCGCAGGAGCAGGCGCTCGTCCAGCGCTCGGTGACCGAGAGCGACGTGGTGATCACCACCGCCCTGATCCCCGGACGGCCGGCTCCTGAGCTGATCACCGCATCCGCCGTCGAGGGCATGCGCCCCGGGTCGGTGATCGTCGACCTGGCCGCGGAGGCCGGCGGCAACTGCCAGCTGACGAGTCCGGGAGAGGTGATCGTGCACAACGGAGTGACCATCGTGGGGACGCTCAACCTCCCCTCCACCATGCCGCTGCACGCGAGCCAGATGTTCGCGCGCAACATCACCAGCCTGCTCGACCTGATCACGGCGGACGGCGAGCAGGCGATCGACTTCGAGGACGAGATCGTGGCCGACGCGTGCATCACGCACGACGGCAGGGTCGTCTCCCGGCTGCTGCAGGGGGCGGCGGCATGAGCGCCGAGCTGGTCGCACAGCTGACGGTGCTGGTGCTGGCGGCGTTCGTCGGCATCGAGGTGATCTCGAAGGTGCCGACCACGCTGCACACGCCGCTGATGAGCGGCACGAACGCGATCCACGGCATCGTCATCGTGGGCGCGATCCTGGTCACCGCGTCGACCGACTCGACGCTGGTCAAGGTGCTCGGCACGATCGCCATCGCGTTCGGTGCGATCAACGTGGTCGGCGGGTTCCTGGTCACCGACCGGATGCTGAACATGTTCAAGCGGCGTCCGGGTGACGGGGAGCGCGATGGATAAACGCCAGGCGGTCGACCTCGCCTATCTGGCCTGCGCGATCACCTTCATCATCGGGCTGAAGCGGCTCTCCTCACCGCGCACCGCGGTGCGCGGCAACCAGGTCGCCGCCTTCGGCATGGTGCTGGCGATCGGCGTGACGCTGTGGGACGCGGACGCCCGCAACCTGGCCTGGATCATCGCCGGCATGGTCATCGGCGGTGTGATCGGCGCGTACTCGGCGCGCGCGGTGAAGATGACCGCGATGCCGCAGATGGTGGCGCTGTTCAACGGCGTCGGCGGCGGCGCGGCGGCGCTGATCTCGATCTCGGAGTACCACGACCGGATCGGTCTGGCATCCGACCCGGCCACCAGCTTCCTGATCTCGACGCTGTTCTCGGCGATCGTCGGCGGCGTCAGCTTCGCCGGCTCGATGATCGCGTTCGGCAAGCTGCAGGAGGTGATCTCGGGCAGCCCGGTGACGGTGCCCGGCCAGAAGGCGGTGAACGCCGTCAACTTCATCGCGATCGTCGTCCTGGCGGTCTACCTGGCGGCGGGCAACGAGAGCGAGGGCGTGCTGGTGCTGGCCGTCGCCCTGTCGCTGCTGCTGGGCGTGAGCCTGGTGATGGCGATCGGCGGCGCGGACATGCCCGTGGTGATCTCGCTGCTCAACTCGTTCACCGGCCTCGCCGCCGCGGCGACCGGCTTCACGCTGCACAACAACCTGCTGATCATCGCCGGCACGCTGGTCGGCGCGTCGGGCGCGCTGCTGACGCAGATGATGAGCCGGGCGATGAACCGCTCGCTGGCCAACGTCGTGTTCGGCGCGTTCGGCACCGGCGGAGGCACCGCGGTGGCCGGCCCCGCGGGCGCCCAGGGAACGGTGCGATCGGCCTCGGCCGACGATGTCGCGGTGATGCTCGGCTACGCCCGCCGCGTCGTGATCGTGCCCGGCTACGGGCTCGCAGTCGCCCAGGCGCAGCACGTCGTCCGCGAGCTGGCCGACCAGCTCGAGCGCAAGGGCGTGGATGTGCGCTACGCGATCCATCCGGTCGCGGGCCGCATGCCGGGGCACATGAACGTGCTGCTGGCCGAGGCCGACGTGCCCTACACCCAGCTCTACGAGATGGACGAGATCAACGCCGAGTTCCCGCGCACCGACGTGTCGCTGGTGGTCGGCGCGAACGACGTGGTCAACCCCGCGGCGAAGAACACGCCGGGCAGCCCGATCTACGGCATGCCGGTGCTGAACGTCGACCAGTCGCAGGCCGTGGTGGTGCTCAAGCGCTCGATGAACACCGGCTTCGCCGGCATCGACAACGAGCTGTTCACCGACCCGAAGACGACGATGCTGTTCGGCGACGCCAAGGAGTCGCTGGCCAACCTCGTCACCTCGGTCAAGAACGTCTGACGCAACAACGGGGTCAGACCCCTTGTTGCGCGCGTCACAGGCCTCCACGACATGACGCCGGGCTTCCAGACGCCGTGGCACGTGGGCACGGGTGAGCGGGCCCCCAGGCCGCCGTACGCGACGGTGACGAAGGCGAGGTGATGCGCGGAGGCACGCCATGAAGGGGCTGAACCCGCTGTGACATCAGAGCTGGCGGAGCAGCGCCGCGACCAGGTCGGCGCGCTCGTCGATCGAGCTCAGCGAGACGCGCTCGTCGTCGGCGTGGGCACCGGCGCCGAGCGGGCCGAGGCCGTCCAGCACGGGCGTTCCCACGGCCGCGGCGAAGTTGCCGTCGGAGCCGCCGCCGGAGGCGTTCTCGCCGACCTGCTGGCCGAGCCCGCGGGCGATCTCGATCGCCCGTGCAGCCAGCGCCTTCGCCGCGTCGTCGCGGATCATCGGAGGACGCGTGATGCCACCGGTCACGGTCAGCCTCGCGCCGTCGAGCACCGGCCGCAGCCCGTAGATCGCCTCCTCCAGCGTCCGCTGCTCGTCGCCCGTCCAGGCCCGCGCGTCGATCCGCGCCCACGCCGCCGCGGCGACGACGTTGTCGCCCGTGCCACCGGCCACCTGGCCGACGTTGACACGGACGCCGCGTTCACGGTCGCGCAGCTCGAGCAGCCGCAGCGTCTGGTGCGCCAGCTCCTCGACGGCGGAGATGCCCTGCCCTCCGTGACCCGCGTGCGCCGCCTCGCCGTCGATCCGCAGCTGGTAGCGGGCCAGGCCCGACCGCTCCGTGGTGATCGTGCCGTCCTGCACCGGCGGCTCGAGCACGAGCGCCGCCTCGGCGCGGCGCGCCAGCTCCTCGACGTGCGGCCGCCCGCTGGGGCTGCCGATCTCCTCGTCCGCCGTCACCAGCACGCTGACCGGCCGGCCGAACGGCATGCCCCGGCGCAGCGCCTCGAGCATGACCACGATGCCGCCCTTCATGTCGAGCGCACCGGGGCCATGGGCCATGTCGCCGTCCACGCGGAACGGCATCCTCTGGAGCGTCCCCGCGGGCCAGACGGTGTCCAGATGGGCAAGCAGCAAGAGCCCCGCCTTGCCGTCGTCCTCGGGGCCGAAGCTGGCGCGGACTACCTCGCCGTCGTGGTGCACGCGGCCGCCCGAGCGACGCCAGCTCGGCCGAGATGAACTCGCCGATGTGGGCGATCCGCGAGGGGTCGCCGGTCGGGCTCTCGAGCTCGACCAGCCGCCGTAGCGTGTCGACCGGCTTCATCATGTGGGCAGTATGGCGGCTGGGACCGCCTTCGCGCCCATCCACCTGCGCCACTCCGCCGCCAGCGAGCCGTCGGCGATCGCCGCCGCCAATGCCGCGGTCGATCAGCTCCCGCACCGCGTCGTCGCCCCGGCGGCAGGCCGCGCCCCACGGATTCTGCGTCTCCGCGACATGCGCGACGCGGAACTCGCCGCCCGCGACCACCCCGCCGAACGCCGGCTCGTCGTCCACGAAGGCATCGATGTCGCCCGCTCCCGACCGCGTCGATCATCTCTGCGAACACGTCGTCGGACGTGCCGTCGAAGGCAACGAGCTCGGCGGCGCCGAACGTCTCGGCCAGCGCGCATGTTCGTCGAGTCGGCGATCGCCCCGACGCGCGGCGCCGCGCAGGCCGGCGAGCGACGTGATCGGCGAGTCGGCCCGCACCAGGACGGCCTCGTCGAACGCGGCGTAGGGCCGCGAGTAGTCGAAGATCTCGCGCCGCTCCTCGGTGATCGCCGAGCCGCACCAGATCGCATCCACCTCGCCCGCCTCGAGCGCCGGCCGGAACCGGTCCCAGCGCCGGAACTCCCAGGCCACGCCGAGGCCGGCACGCTCCGCCGCCAGCCGCGCCAGCACCGGGCTCGTAGCCCGTCGCGCGCGCCGTCCGGCGTCGTCCAGAACAGCGGCCGCGCGTCCATGTCGGCGCAGCACAGCGTCAGCACGGCCGTCGGTGACCAGCCCGCTCACGGCAGCGCCCGCAGGTACATCTCGCGGTGCCACTCGGTCACGGTGCCGCAGAACCGCTCCCACTCGTCGGTCTTGTACTCGACGAACGCGTCGTACAGCGCGTCGGGAAGCGCGCCGCGCACGACGTCGTCCTCCGCAAGCGCCGCCAGCGCGTCGCCCAGCGTGCGCGGCAGCGCGGGGAACCGCCCGGCCGAATCGCCGTAGGAGTCCTCGGACTGCGGAGCGCCCGGGATCGATGCCCCGCTCGAGACCGTCGGCGATCGCCTCCAGCACGGCGGCATGGGAGATGAACGGGTTGACGCTGGCGTCGGGCAGCTTGTACTCCAGCCGCCCGGACGCGCTGACACGCGCACCGCGCACGTGCGGTTGTCGAACCCCCAGTTGACAACGGCCGGGGCGAACTGCCCGACGTCCCAGTAGCGGGCATACGAGTTCACGGTCGGCGCCAGCAGCGCCAGCATCCCGCGCGAGTGCTCGAGGATCCCGCCCAGCGCGTGGCGCGCCGTCTCGCTGACGTGCAGCGTCGGCGTTGCCCTCGATCGACGAAGACGTTCTCGTCGCCGCGCCACAGGCTGAGGTTGTGGTGGCAGCCGTTCGCCATCAGCGCCAACGGCCGGCTTCGGCATGAAGCTGGCGATGACGCCGAACTCGCGGGCCACCTGCGCGCAGATCTGCCGGTAGGTGACCAGGCGGTCGCAGGTGCGCTCGCAGCGGTCGAACTGGAAGTTCAGCTCGAGCTGGCCGGTGTCCTCGTAGTCGCCCTCGATCATGTCCAGGCCCATCGCCTGCGCGTAGGCGATCACCCGCTTGACGATCGGCCGCATCGTCTCGAGCGCGCCGAAGTGGTACGCCGGGGAGACGTTGGGCTGCGACCACACCTCGACGTCCTCGCCCAGCCAGCTCATCTCCGGCTCCGTGCCCGACCGCAGCTCGAGGCCGGTGCGCTCCGCGGAACCGCTCGTGGACGCGCGCCAGGTTGCCGCGCACGCAGGTCGGGAGCGGCTCGCCCGGCTCCTCCGCCCGGTCACGCCGCGTGTAGAGGTCGCAGAAGAACCGCGCCGTACGTGGTGTCCCACGGCAGCACGGCGAAGGTCGACGCGTCGGGCAGCGCCAGGAACTCCTCGCGCTCCGGGCCCGCTGGCGATCAGCGTGCCGTGGCGGCTGGTCGCCAGGTCGGCGACCGCCGAGCCGTGGAACTGCACGCCCCGCTCCAGGTTCCGCGCGAGGTGCCGGGCCGGCGCGACCTTCGCCATCACCCGGCCGTTCAGCGTGACGAACTGGTAGTAGACGAGCTCGACGCCGGACTCGCGGATCCGCTCCGCGAGCCCGGCCTGTGCGGCCGCGTTCTGCTCCAGCCGCTGCTCGAGCGCAGCGGACGCCATGTCAGGCGGCCGCCGGCTCGCTGATCCGGTCGATGAACGGGCTGCGGTAGCCGTCCTCGCGCCACATCACCGGGAAGAACGCCTCGTCGATCTCGAGCTCGTCCGGGCGGCGGTAGTGGCTGTAGATCTCGTGGACGTTGCGTCGGATGCCAGCGCGTCTCGGTGGTCATCATGTGGCTGATGATCGCGCGCCGCTCGCGGTCGGCACGCTCGTTGGGCGGCGAGCCGTGGAACGTCCAGCCGTGGTGGAACGCCGCGCCGCCGGCGCGGCACCTCGATCGGCACCCACTCGACCTCGGCGTACAGCTCGGGCGGCGCCACCTGCTGCGCGTGGCCGGTCCAGTCGTCCGGCGCGTGGAACTGGCCGCCCATCGGCATGTGGCCCCACAGGTGCGATCCGCGGGCGTAGTAGATCGTGCCCGTGTCGGCGTGGGTCTCGTCGAGCGCCATCCAGCACGTCGTCAGGTTGGCCGGATCGAAGTAGCCCTGGTAGGCGGCGTCCTGGTGGGCCAGCAGCGCCTTGCCGCCGGCCGGCTTCCACACGGCGTTGTCGATGAACAGCCGCATCCCCGGCGCGCCCTCCAGCCGGGCGGCGAACTCGGCGTTGCGCGCCGCCAGCGTGGTCGCGGCGATCGTCCGGTCGGCCTTCCACAGGTTGCAGAGCTGCCGCGTCTTGTCCGGCGGGGTGACGCCCGGCTGGTAGTTGACCTCGTCGGGCATGACGCCGGTCTCCCACTCGTGCTCGAAGCAGCGCGCGAAGTGCTCGCGCACCCGCTCGACCTCATCGGCCGGGAGGAACTCCTCGACGACGACGAAGCCGTCGCGGCGGTAGGACTCGATCTGCTCGTCTGGTGGGCTGCATGGCTCGCTCCTGGAATCGCTGTGCTGGAAACTTCTACCATCTATCGGTTAGAGTTTCAAATCATGGCCGAGACGATCGCCCGCCAGGCGGTGTTCGCCCCGCTCCAGGTCGAGGGGGCCGTCGAGCGCATCGTCCGCAGGATCGGCGAGGCGGTGGGCTCGGGCGTGCTCGAGCCGAGGCGAGCGGCTGCCGTCCGAGGCGGAGCTGGCGGCGATGCTCGAGGTGGCGCCGATGACGCTGCGCCAGGCGCTGGCCGTGCTCCGCGACGCCGGCGTGCTGGAGACCCGGCGCGGCCGCGGCGGCGGCTCGTTCGTCGCCAGTGCATCGCTGGCCGCCCCGACGGCCGGCCGGCGTGCCGGCGGCCGCCGAGCTGCGCGAGCTGACCGACTGGCGGCGCGCGGTGTCCGGCGAGGCGGCGGCGCTGGCGGCCGAGCGGGCGACCGGCGAGCGCGCTGCGCGCCGGATCGCCGACGCGGCGGCCGCGTCGGCGCCGCCGTCGACTCGTTCGCCGCCTACCGGCTGGCCGACAGCCGCTTCCACCTGGCGATCGCCGAGGCGGCCGGCAGCAGCCGGCTGGTGACGCGCCGAGACGGCAATCCAGGCCGAGCTGGGCGAGATCCTGGCGGTGCGTGCCCGGCCCAGAGACCGCGCTCGCGCGCGTCCAGCGAGGGCCACGCGCCGCTGCTGGCGGCGGTCGCCGCCGGCGACCCGGCGGCAGCGCGCGCCGCGGTCGAGCGCCACGTCGAGGCGACGCACGACTGGGTCGTCGGCCTCCGCCTGGGCCGGCTGCTCTAGCGGGCGCTAGGCCTCCGTGCGCAAGGCGACCAGCTCGCTCAGCTCCTGGTCGGACAGCTCCGACAGCGCCGACTCGACGCCGCGGTCGACGATCTGCTCGGCGAGCCCGCGCTTGGCGTCGATCAGCTGGTCGATGCGCTCCTCGATCGTCCCCGCGCAGATCATCCGGTGCACCTGGACGACCCGCGTCTGGCCGATCCGGTGCGCGCGGTCGGACGCCTGGTCCTCGACCGCCGGGTTCCACCAGCGGTCGAAGTGGAAGACGTGGTTCGCCCGCGTCAGGTTGAGGCCGAGGCCGCCGGCCCGCAGCGACAGCACCAGCACCCGCGGCGTGCCGTCGTCGAGCTGGAAGCGGTCGACCACCTTCTCGCGGTCGGGGATCGGCGTCGACCCGTCCAGCAGGAGCCGCTCGATGCCGAGCGTGCGGTTCAGGTGGTCGGCCAGCAGCCGGCCCATCACAGCGTACTGGGTGAAGACCAGCGAGCTGTCGCCCTCGTCCACCGCCTCCGCCAGCATCTCGTCCAGCCGGTCGAGCTTGCCGGAGCGGCCGGATAGCGGGCCCGGCCGGCCGAGCGCGTGCACCGGGTGGTTGCACACCTGCTTGAGCCGCGTGAGCAGCGCCAGCACGTGCCCGCGGCGCTCGATCCCGCTCGACGCGCGGACGTCGCTCAGCATCGCGTCGATCGTCGCTTGGTAGAGCGCGGCCTGCTCGACCGTCAGCGTGCAGTACTCGTTCGACTCCTGCCGCGGCGGCAGGTCGGGCAGGATGTCCGGATCGGTCTTGCGGCGGCGCAGGATGAACGGATGGGTGACCCGGCGCAGGCGCTCGGCGGCGAGCTCGTCGCCGCGCCGCTCGATCGGCGTCGCGTACACCCGGCGAAACGATGTGCGCGTGTCCAGCAGGCCGGGGTTCAGGAAGTGGATGATCGACCACAGCTCGTCCAGCCGGTTCTCGATGGGCGTGCCGGTGAGGGCGATCCGGTGCCGCGCGCGCAGAGCCCGGGCCGACTGGGCACCGCGGGTCAGCGGATTCTTCACCTGCTGGGCCTCGTCCAGCACCACCGTGCGCCACTCGGCCTCGCCCAGCAGGCGGCGGTCTCGCGGCAGCAGCGAATAGGAGGTGAGAACGACGTCGTAGCCCTCGAGCTGCTCGATGTTCCGCGTGCGATCGGGCCCGTGATGGATGACGACCGACAGGTCGGGCGCGAACCGGTGGAGCTCGCGGCTCCAGTTCCCGAGCACGGACGCCGGGCAGACGATCAGCGCCGGCCCCTCTCCACCGTCGCTCCGGTCGAGCAGGTAGGCGATCAGCTGGACGGTCTTGCCCAGGCCCATGTCGTCGGCCAGCAGCGCGCCCAGGCCCAGCTCGCGCATACGCACCAGCCAGCCCAGCCCGACGCGCTGGTAGGGGCGGAGCACGCCGTGGAACCCCTCCCCGGGGTCTTGACCCTCCCGCATCGCCTCGTCCCGCACCTCGGCAGCCAGCCGCTCCAGCTCGGTGTCGGCCTCCTCGTCCACCTGCACCGCGAATCCGCGCACCTCGGCGGCGCCCGACAGCGTCGCGCCGAGTGCCGTTAGCGCCGGGATGCTCGAGCCGTGCAGGGCGAGCTGCGCGAGCTGCCGTGCGCGGCGGAGCGCCGTCGAGCCGAGCACCTTCCACTCGCCGCCGATCCGCACCAGCGGCTCGGTGGCCGCGGCCAGCGCCCGGAACTCGTCCGGCGAGATCGGCGTGCCGCCGAGCGCCGCCGACAGGTCGTAACGGACGACGCCGTCGAGCGACAGCGGCCCCCGCTCGAACGTCATCATCGCGGGGTCGAGCTCGAGGTCGGACTCCTCGGTCAGCGCCGGAGGCATCGTGACCGTCGCGCCGGAGTACGACAACGCGGCCGCGGCGCTGCGCAGCGTCGCCACCTCGTCCAGCGTCAGCAGCACCAGTCCCGAGCGGACGCGCGAGAGCGGCGGGAAGACGTGCGCGGCCCGCGGCAGCGCGGGCAGATCGGCCGGCCGCACGTGCAGCGGCCACAGCGCGTCGGGATCCGGCGGCAGCTCCAGCTCCAGCTCCAGCTGGGCGAGCCCGTCGCGCAGCGTCACGGCCGGCGCGACCGTGCCCAGGTCGGGCGCGACCACGCGCAGCGCGGGCTCGAGCACCGTCAGGTCGATCGAGTCGGGGTGGCTGTCGGCGGCGCTCAGCACCTTCGGCTCGCGGACGGCCGTGGCCAGCGCGCGCAGCGCGGCGCCGACGAACTCGTCCAGCGCGGTCTGCGCGCTCAGCGGCTCCGGCTCGTCGAGGGTCTCCAGCAGCGCCGCGTGGGCCAGCGGCGGGAACGCCGCCGAGAAGCGCGCCAGGTCAGGCGGCTCGCTGCCGTTGTTCGCGACCCGCTCCACCAGCCGCGCCGCCAGCCGCCACGCCCGCACCGAGCCGCTCTCGTCGCCGCCGTTCTGTCCCAGCAGGTAGGCGAGCGCGGGGAGCATCGGAAGACACCTCGTCTCGACCTCGCGCGCCGACGCTCCGACGCCGATCCGCAGGGGCAGCCGGCGCAGCGCGTGCGGCAGCCCGGCGCCGTCCAGCAGGTCGGCCCAGCCGCCCGGCGTCAGCGGACTCACGGAGTAGAACCCCATCAGCGGCTCCTCGGCTCCGCGAGGCACGAAGGTCAGCTCGAGCGGGGCCCGCCGGGACGTGGATGTCGACGGAAGGGACAAACACTGAAACCTAGCGGAGGATCGTCGATTTCCCGCCCGGTTCATCCCGTGCTAGGTTGCCGCCCGGTGCAGGTGCGGGTGGACATCAACGGCGAGCGCCACGAGCGCGACGTCCCCGGCGAGCTGACGCTTGCCTCCCTGCTGCGCGACGACCTCGGGCTGACCGGCACGAAGGTCGCGTGCGGCGAGGGCACGTGCGGCAGCTGCACGGTGCTGCTCGACGGCCGCGCCGTGTTGTCGTGTTTGACATTGGTCGCCGCGATCGACGGCTCCGACGTGCGCACCGTCGAGTCCGACGGCGAGCTGCTGACGGCGGCTGCGGCGGGCGTTCACGGCCAACGATGGCTTCCAGTGCGGCTTCTGCACGCCCGGCCAGCTGATGTCCGCGCTGGCGCTGCTGGAGACCACGCCGTCGCCGTCGCGCGAGCAGATCGTCGACGCGATGAGCGGCAACCTCTGCCGCTGCGGCGCGTACGAGGGCATCGTCGACGCCGTCACGGAGGCGGCCGGGTGAGCCCGCGGCTGATCAAGACCGAGGCGGTCGTCGAGGGGCGCGTCGAGGAACGGTGGACGCTCGTCGAGGACGACGCCACTCCGGAGTACGACGACGCGAACCCGCCCGCCGTGATCGGCACGCCGACGCCGCGCGTCACCGCCAAGGCCCGGCTCGATGGCAGCGCCCGGTACACGTCGGACATCAAGCTTCCCGCGCAGCTCGAGGCGGCCGTCCTGCGCAGCCCCCACGCCAACGCCAAGCTGACGGCGATCGACGTCGAGGCCGCACGCGCCGTGCCCGGCGTCCGCTGCGTCGTCACCGCGGACGACGATCTTCCGGACTACGACGGCAGCACGCTGCTGACGGCGGAGCCCGGGTACGCCGGCGCAGCCGTCGCCGCGGTCGCGGCCGAGAGTGCCGAGGCGGCGGACGCCGCGCTGGTCGCGCTGGCGCCGCAGTGGGAGGAGCTCGGCTTCATCGTCGACATGGACGTCGCCGCCGACGCCCAGCACTTTCTCGAGGATCCGACCGAATACGAGCGCGGCGACGTCGACGCAGCCCTGGAGGGCGCGGCGCACGTCGTCGAGGCCGAGTACCGGGTACCCGCCCAGCTGCACAACAGCATGGAGCCCCACTGCGCCGTTGCCGAGTGGCGCGGCGAGGACCTGACGATCTGGAGCTCGACCCAGGCGATCTACGAGGGCCGGGCGGAGCTGGCCCGGGCGTTCGGGATCCCGGCCGAGCGGGTGCGCGTGATTTGCGAGTTCATGGGCGGCGGGTTCGGGTCGAAGTTCGGCGTCGGCCCCGAGGGCATCCTCGCGGCGACGCTCGCCAAGCGCAGCCGGCACCCCGTCCGGCTGGTCTATTCACGTCGCGAGGAGAACCTGACGGCCGGGTACCGGACCGAGGCCCGCGCCGAGCTGCGGGTGGGCGCCGACGCGGACGGCACGCTCCGCGGCATCGAGGCGTCGGTCGTAATGGGCCTGGGCAGCGACGGCTGGACGTACCCGATCCTCGAACCGATGAAGGCTGTCTACAAGTGCGACAACGTTCGCGGCTTCGTGCTTCCGGTCGCTCAGAACCTGGGGCCGACCGCCGCCTTCCGCGCGCCCGGCGTGGTGGAGGGCACCTTCATGCTCGAGACTCGCGCTCGACGAGCTCGCCGACGCACTGGGGATCGATCCGCTGGAGCTTCGCCGCACCAACTACGTCGAGGGCGATCAGCAGGCCGGCAGGCCGTACAGCTCGAAGAACCTGCTGGATTGCTACGACCGGGCCGCCGAGCTGGCCGGCTGGGCCGATCGCGACGGCCTCCGCTCGGAGGATCGCATTCGCCGCGGGATGGGGATGGCGACGCAGATCTGGTGGGGCGGTGGCGGGCCGCCCGCGTACGCCGAGGTGCGGCTCGGCCGCGACGCCCGTCCCATGCTCGAGATCGGCATGCAGGATCTGGGCACCGGCGTCACCACCGCCTGCGCGATGATCACCGCCGAGCGGCTCGGCGTCAGTCCTCAGGAGGTGCTCGTGCTGGCCGGCGACACGACGCGGGCCGGGCACGGCCCGGCGTCCGGCGGGTCGATGACGCTCGCGTCCGTCGCCCCCGCCGTCCGCGCAGCCGCCCACGACACCCGAGCGCAGCTGCTCGATCTGGCCGCCGACATGTTCGAGATCGCCGCCTCGGACCTCACGCTCGAGGACGGCGAGATCCGCTCGGTCGACGGCACGCTGCGGCGGCCGATCACCGACCTCACCGGCAAGCTGGGCAACGCCTGGGTGACCGGGCGCGGGTCGCGCTCACCCAACCCCGACGGCCTGAGCGTCAACACCTTCGGCTGCCAGATCGCCCAGGTCGCGGTCGACACGCACACCGGCGTCGCCCGGGTCGAGCGGATCGTCGCCGTGCACGACATCGGACGGGTCGTCAACCCGATGGGCGCCCGCAGCCAGGCGATGGGCGGCATCCTCCAGGGCATCGGCTACGCGCTGATGGAGGAGCGGGTGGTCGACCCGACCACCGGCACCGTCGTCAACGCGGGCTTCGAGGACTACAAGGTGCCGACGATCGCCGACCTGCCCGAGGTCGTGTGCGAGTTCGTCAACCGGCCCGACCCCAACCTGGCGATGGGCATCAAGGGCCTCGGCGAGCCGCCGATCATCCCCACCGCCGGGGCGATCGGCAACGCGCTCGCCCACGCGCTGGGCGTGCGGCTGCGCGAGGCACCGTTCACCCCGCGGCGGATCCTGGAGGCGCTGTCGTGAGGTCGTTCGCCTACACGCGCCCGGGCACGGCCGACGAGGCGGCGGAGCTCCTGGCCGGCGATGCGCGGGCGATGGGCGGCGGCACCGACCTGCTCTCGCAGATCGACCGCGGCATCCGCCCGACCGCGACGATCGTCGACCTTCGCGGGCTGAACATGGACGGCATCGAGACCGACGGCGACGGGCTGCGAATCGGCGCGACCACCACCGTGTCCGCGGTCGCGGCCGACGCGGGCGTCGCCGAGCGGTACGCGGCGCTGTCCACGGCGGCGCGCGCGGTCGCATCGCCGCAGCTGCGCGAGATGGGCACCGTCGGCGGCAACCTCTGCCAGCAGCCGCGGTGCTGGTACTTCCGGCATCCCGACCTGACGTGCTGGCTGCGCGGCGGCGACACCTGCTACGCGCAGATCGGCGACCACCGCAAGCACGGCCTCGAGGAGGGCGACTGCATCTCGGTCGCCCCGTCCGACCTGGCGGCGGCGCTGCTCGCGCTGGACGCCCGGGTGACCACGAACCGGCGCGAGGCGTTCCCGCTGGCGGAGCTCTACCGACGGCCGACCGACGACCGCCGGGTGACCGTCGACGTCGAGCAGGGCGAGTTCCTGACCGCCGTCACGCTGCCGGCGCCACCCGATGCCAGCGCCTACGCCCGGGCCGGCGAGCGCGCCGCCTGGAGCTTCGCCCTGACGGGTGTCGCCGCCGCCCGGTTCGGATCGGAGATCCGACTGGCGGCGATCGGCATCAGCAACACGCCGCGGCTGCTCGACCCTGCGGATCCGCTGGACGGCCTACCGGGCCACGAGATGTCGCGCTGGAAGCGGCGGCTGCTCGAGAGCCTGGTCGAGGACGCCGTCGCCGCGCTCTGAGATGCCGCTGCGCATCGAGCCGATGACGCCCGAGCTGGCGAAGGCTGTCGTCACCTGGCGCCATCCGCCGCCGTATGACACGTACGACGTGACGCTCGAGGAACGCGAGAATCTGCTGAACCCCGGCTACCGCTACCACGCGGTGCTGGAGGACGGCGAGCTGATCGGTTACTGCTGCTTCGGCGAGGACGCGCAGGTGCGCGGCGGGACGTACGGCGAGGGCGAGCTGGAGGTCGGCTGGGGCATGCGCCCCGACCTGATGGGGCAGGGCCGCGGCCGCGAGTTCGCCGCGGCCATCCTCGAGTACGCCGAGCGGACGTATGAGCCGCAGGCGCTGGGGCTGACGATCGCCGAGTTCAACGGCCGCTCGCAGGCGGTGGCCGAGCGCCAAGGGTTCACGCTCGACGGGCCGCGCTTCACCGGGCCGGACGGGATGGTGTTCCGGCGGTATCTGCGGCCGGTCACGGCGACCTGAGCGCCGCGTCGAACCTCCCGTCCTCGACCACCAGCCGCGCGACCGTCGGCTCGAGCGCGCGGCGCTTCCAGGTGGGGCTGCCGGGACTGAGCAGCGCGACCTCCTGACCGCGCTCGAACAGCGGTTGGTGCGAGCGCCCGAAGAGCACCAGGTCGGCGTCGGGGAAGCGGCGGCGCATGCGCGCCTCGCGGCCCTTCGTCAGCCCCGAGTCGTGCACCATCGCGATCCGCACGCCGGCCACCCCCAGGTGGAGCTGCTCGGGCGCGCCCCAGGCCGCCACGTCCCAGCCGTCGCAGTTGCCCATCACCGCCCGCAGCGGCGCGTAGGCCACGAGCTCGGCGAGCACGTCAGGCGAGGTGGCGTCCCCGGTGTGCAGGATCTGCTCGGCCCACTCCAGGTGCGGCACGATCCAGTCCGGCAGCGTCGGCGCGAAGTCGGGGACGTGCGTGTCCCCGATCGCGAGGATGTTCACCGCGGCAGCGTGACGGCGCCCTCGCTGGCCGACGTCACCTGCGCGGCGTACTTCGCCAGCACTCCGCGCGTGTAGCGCGGCGGCCGCGCCGTCCACCCCTGGAGGCGCGCCTGGATCTCGTCGTCCGAGAGCTTGATGCGCAGCTCGCGCGCCTCGATGTCGAACTCGATGATGTCGCCGTCCTGGACTATGGCGATCGGGCCGCCGTGCGCCGCCTCCGGCGTGACGTGCCCGGCCATCAGGCCGTGCGTGGCGCCGGAGAACCGCCCGTCGGTGAGCAGCGCAACGTCCTCGCCCAGCCCCTCGCCGACGATCGCCGCGGTGACGTGTAGCATCTCGCGCATGCCCGGGCCGCCGGCCGGGCCCTCGTAGCGGATGACGATCACGTCTCCGGCCCTGAGCGTCCGCGCCTTGACCGCCGCGAAGCACTCCTCCTCGGAGTCGAACACACGCGCCGGCCCGCTGTGAGACAGCCGCTCGTGGCCGGCCAGCTTGACGACGCAGCCGTCCGGCGAGAGGTTGCCGCGGAGGATGGCCAGGCCGCCGGTCGCCTTCAGCGGCTCGTCGATCGAGACCACCACCGGCTGCTGCGGCGTCTCCACCGCCTCGTCGGCGATCTCGCCCAGCGTCCGGCCGTCGACGTTCGGCGCCCCGACGTGCACGAGGTCGCGGCGGGCCAGCTCGCGGGCCACCAGCGCAACGCCGCCCGCGTCGAACATGTCGACGGCGACGAAGCGTCCGCCCGGCTTGAGGTCGGCGACGATCGGCGTCCGCCCGGCGATCGAGTCGAAGTCGTCGATCGAGAACGGGATGTCCAGCTCGCGCGCGATCGCCAGCAGGTGGAGCACGCCGTTGGTCGAGCCGCCGCTCGCGGCGACCGCCGCCGCGGCGTTCTCCAGCGCATCCCGCGTGATGATCTGCGAGGGCCGCACGTCGTCGCGCACCAGCCGCATGACCATCTGGCCGCACTCCTCGGCTGCGTCGCCCTTGCCCCGGTTGATCGCCGGGATCCCGTTCATCCCGGCCGGGCTGATGCCCAGGAAGTCGAGGGCCATCGACATCGTGTTGGCGGTGTACTGGCCGCCGCACGCACCCGCCGCGGGGCAGGCTGCGGACTCGATCTCGTGGAGCTCCTCGGCGTCGATCTTGTCCGCGGCGTAGGCGCCGACCGCCTCGAAGACGTCCTGGATCGTGATGTCGCGACCGCGGAACGTGCCCGGAGCGATCGTCCCGTTGTAGAGCACCAGCCCCGGCAGGTCGAGGCGGGCCAGCGCCATGGCGGCCGCCGGGATCGTCTTGTCGCAGCCGACCAGGCAGACCAGCCCGTCGAACAGGTGCCCGCGGGCGACCAGCTCGATCGAGTCGGCGATCACCTCGCGGCTGACCAGCGACGCGCGCATGCCCTCGGTGCCCATCGAGACACCGTCGGACACGGACACCGTGTTGAACTCCATCGGCGTGCCGCCGGCGGCGCGGATGCCGGCCTTGACCCGCTGCGCCAGCTCGCGCTGGTTGAAGTTGCAGGGCATGGTCTCGATCCACGTCGTGGCGACGCCGACGATCGGCCGCGCCAGGTCATCGTCAGTGAAGCCGATCGCCTTGAGCATCGCCCGTGCCGGCGCGCGGTCGGGCCCATCGGTGAGCGCTGCGCTGTGTCGCTTGGCCGGATCGCTCGGCCGGTCGTACGGGTTCACTGGCTCACGACCTTGACGCCCCACGCGGCGCCGGACGTGAACAGCTGCTCGGCGTCCACCTCGTCGGCCCAGCCGATGAAGTGCTGTTTCGGCTCGTCGGCGGTGCTGCCCCAGACGGCACGCCGCGCCTCCTGCTGCTCGCTCACCGCCAGGTGGTCGCCGCGCTCGCGGGCGGCCTCGGCCTCCTCGGCCGCCGGCCCCTCTGCGTACCCCTTGCCCATGCGGCCAGTTTACCGGCCGCGCACCGGGACGGCCCGGGGAAGCGACCGCCCGATCCCGAACTGCGCAAGCGCCACGCCGGCGATCACCAGCAGCCCGCCGAGCAGCAGCCAGGCGGTGATCTCCTCGCCCAGCGCCGCCGCGCCGACGATCACCGCGAACACCGGCACGAGGTAGATGTAGGCGACCGCGCGGGAGGCGTCCAGGTGGCCGAGCGCGGCCGTCCACGCGACGTAGGCGAACAGGGTGCACACCACCCGAGGTACAGGATCAGCGTCCAGTCCCAGGCGTCCAGTGACCCCGCTGTGGAGAACACGTCGTGGGAGGTCAGCGGCAGCAGCGCGGCCGTGCCGATCAGCGATGCGGCGGCGCTGACGCCGAGCGGGCTGTGCCGGGTGAGCAGCGGCTTG
Source organism: uncultured Actinomycetes bacterium (assembly GCA_963809205.1). GTDB lineage: Bacteria > Actinomycetota > Thermoleophilia > Gaiellales > JAICJC01 > DATLLN01. Next base: position 450,698 of record CAWEIS010000028.1, read on the forward strand.
GTGATCACGTTGAACAGCGCGAACGCCAGCGGCGCGCCGAGCACGATCAATGGGCCCTTGGCGTTGTCGAACGAGATCTCCTGTCCCGAGCCAAGCAGCACGACCATCACCATGCCCGCGAACGCGATCGCCAGGCCGACGGCGCGCGTCGCGGAGAACCGCTCCAAGCCCGAGGGCGCAGGCCAGCGCCAGGGTGATGCCGGGCGCCGTGCCCACGATCACCGCCGCGGTGCCCGACGAGGTGTACCGCTCCCCAACGTTCAGGGCCAGGTGGTAGGTGAAGACGACCATCATGCCGGCGGCCGCCAGGCGCGCCAGGTCGCGGCGCGTGAACCCGCGGACGCCGCCCGAGAGGTGCAGGCAGAGGGCGAACCCCGGCGCGGCCACCAGGTACCGGGCGACCGCGATGTCCGGCCCGGTCAGCCCGGCGCCCAGCAGGTGCTTGATCGCTGCGAACGATCCGCCCCACAGGAGCACCACGGTGAACAGCGTCAGATGTGCGCGGGTCGGGTTCATGGTTCTGAGAGACTGCGCGGGCATGCCCTATACGAAACGTATCGAGATCCGCTGGCGTGATATGGACGGCTTCGGGCACGTCAACAACGCCGTGTACCTGACGTACCTCGAGGAGGCCCGGGACGAGTTCTACACGCAGCTGCTGGGCCACGACACCGTCGGCCGGATGGTCGCCCGGCGCGTCGAGATCGACTTTCTCAGCGGCCTCGTCCAGGACGACGACGAGGTCGACGTGGAGCTCGAGGTGACCCGCATCGGCGGCTCCAGCGTGACCACCAGCGAGCGCCTGATCGCCGTCTCGGACGGCCGAGTCGCCGCGCGGTCGGAGACGGTGATGGTGCACACGGACGACGACCGCGCAAATGCCGCGCCGTTGCCCGAGGAGGCACGACGGCTGCTCGAGGGGGTCGCGGCGGCATGACGGCCGTGGTGCACTGGGACAACCTGCGGACGCGCGATCGCGTCCATACGGACATCGCCGCAACGTGGACCGACCTCGGCTCGGGAGCCGGCAGCCTCGACATCGGGCTGCAGCGGTTGTTGCTGCATCCGGGCAAGCGGTCGACGCCGGTGCACGTCCACGGCGCCGAGGAGGAGATCTTCTTCGTGATCGCCGGCTCGGGGATGCTCTGGCAGAACGGCCGCACCTGCGAGGTCGGGCCGGGCGACTGCATCGTCCATCTGCCGAACCGCGAGCGCCACACCCTGCGCGCCGGCGACGACGGGCTCGAGGTGCTCGCGTTCGGCACGCGCGTCCCGATCGAGCTCTGCTACCTACCGCGGGCGGAGCACTCGTGGGCCGGGCCGACGGTGCTCCCCTCTCCCGGCCGCATCGACCTGTTCCCGATGGACGACGCCGCCGAGCCGCTCGAGTTCCCGCCGCCGGGCGAGCGCCCGCCGAACGTGGTGGCCGCGGCAAGCGTGCCCGACCGCCGACCGCGGGACGGCCGCGTGCGCCGCGACCTGGGCACCGCCGCCGGCTCGCAGCGGACCGGACTGCACCACGTCGCGGTCGAGCCGGGCCGGCTGACGGCGCCGCCCCACTGCCACTCGGCCGAGGAGGAGCTGTTCGTCGTGCTCGAGGGCGAGGGCCACTTGCTGCTTGGCGACGAGGCGCACGAGGTGCGCCGCGGCAGCGTCGTGTCACGCCCGCCGGGGACTGCCGTCGCGCACGCCTTCCGGGGCGGCCATGGCGGCCTCGAGCTGCTGGCCTACGGCACGCGAAGACCGGATGACGTCTGCTACTACCCGCGCTCGAACAAGATCTTCTGGCCGGGCGTCGGGGTCGTCGGCCGGATCGAGCACGTCGACTTCTGGGACGGCGAGGAGCTCTAGGCGCTTCGGGTGTGCCACAGGGGTCAGGAACCTCTGGCACTCATGCCAGAGGTTCCTGACCCCGATGGCACGTAGCTACCTCGACGTGATGGTCTTCTTGAGAGACTGGTAGCCGGTCTTCGTGACCGAGAAGGTGATCGTGCCCTTCTTCGGCGGGCGCAGCTTGAACGTCGCCTTGCCCTGCGCGCCGGTGAGCTTGGCGGCGCCCTTCAGGCCCGCACCGGATACCGCGACGCGGGCGCCCGCAACGACGTGGCCGTCGAACGACTTCACCGTGACCGTGACCGTGCTCGTCGCGCCGTGCAGCAGGAGACCCGGCGACACCGTGACGGCGATCTTGGCCGGCATGCTCATCGACTGCGCCGGCGTGGGCTGGCCGAGGTTGCCGTCGCCGTCCTGCGACCGCACGCGCCAGTAGAACGTGCCGCCGTTCAGGTAGTCGGTGCTCGAGCAGCGTCGGCGCCCAGCTCGTGTTCTGCGTGAAGAACGAGCCACCGCCGATCAGTCGTTGCGAAGCTGTTCGACCGCGAGATCTCGACCTTGTACTTGGTCGCGCCCGGCATCGCGTCCCAGGAGAACAGGGCGCCGGTGGACGTCCGCAGCGTGCTCGGATTCGTCGGGTCGGGGATGGTGTGCGTGTAGGTCTGCGTCTCCGACCAGTCGCTCGGCTCCGCGCCGCCCGGGAAGTTCGCCCGGACGTGCCACCCGATGTCCCCGACGCCGGTCAGCCGCAGCATGGTGTGCGCCGTGGTCTTGATGGCGCTGCCGTCGGTGCACGACTGCCCGACCGAGCAGAGCATGTCGACGTCGTAGGAGATCGCGCCGGGCACCGGGTTCCACTGGAGCACCGGCGTGTCCGAGCCCTCGGTCGGGTTGTCGATCGCCGTCGAACGTCGGCACGTCGTAGGTCTGCGTGAACGACTCGGGAGCCGTCCAGGACAGCGCCGTGCCCTTGGCGTCGATCGCCTCGACCCGCCAGTACAGCAGCCCGCTCTTGAAGTTGTTGAGGGTGCTGGTGTACGAGGTCGAGTAGGTCGAGTTCCAGCGTCTCCAGGATGTGGCTGCCGGACGACGGGAAGTTCGGGTCGTCCGACACCTGGAGCGTGTACCTGCGTCGCGCCATACACGGGCAGCCACTGGAAGGTGACCTGGCCGTCGACGGTCTCGCCGCCAACCGGCGAGACCAGCGTCGGCGGGATCGTCTGCTTGAGGAACGACCCGCGGTCACCCTGGCCGGCGACGCCGTTGGCGCCGGTGCCGTTGATGCCGTTGGCCGGGAAGACCTGCCAGTAGTAGTTGGTGGTCGAGTCCGGGTACGAGACCAGCGAGCTGGCTGCTGGACGTGCGCGGCGAGTAGGCCGGAACCTCCGTCCAGGCGTAGTCGATGACGTGCGTCATCGCCTGGTCGGTGGCCACCACGATGAAGTAGCCGCCCGCGCCCGAGATCGGGTTCCACGTGAACAGCGGCATGCTGGTCGAGGTGGAGCCGGTCTGCGGCGTCAGGTAGTCGTCCGCGCCGAGGTAGTCCTCGCTGGCGCAGGACGGCTGGCACACGTCGCCGGCCGGCGGGCCGTCGTACTGGAAGGCCCAGTCGGTGCCGTCGTTGCTCGGGTCGAGGTACGTCCACGGCGCCTCGACGCCGTTGACCAGGCGCACCGGCTTGACCCGGACGCAGTACGCGTTGCCGACGACCAGGGCTGACGGTGATCGAGTCCTTGGTCGGCGTCTTGCCCGGCAACACGGTGTTGCCGGCGCCGAGGCCGCTGCCGAGCGGCGTCCAGGCCGTGCCCTCGACGATGTTCAGCCACTTCTTCTGGCCCAGCACGCCGGACCAGTTGCAGCCGGCGGACGGGTCGTTGAGGTCGTACTGGCGGACGTCGACGACGTAGGCGCCGGCGCCCGGCACCGGATCCCACTGCACGATCGGCTCGGTCGTCTGGTAGCCGTCGCTGGAGTCGGCGTCGTCGTCGGTGCCCGGATCGGCGTTGACGTCGGTCATCCGCAGGTTGTTGATCGACGGCGACTGCGTGTCGTAGGACTCCGAGAAGCTGTCGCCCGGAGCGGCGGCGTCGCCGCCGTACGTCCAGTCACCCACGCCGCTGGCCGGGTCGATCGCGCGGACGCGCCAGTAGTAGTCGGCGTTCTCCAGCACCGCGGTCGGCGACAGCGAGGTGCCGATCGTCGTGTACCGCGTGGTCGAGCCGGTCGCGAAGTTCGAGTCGAGGCTGATGTCGACGTCGTACTTCGCAGCGCCCGCCACGGCGTCCCACGAGAACCGGGGCTCGTAGATCGTGTCGTCGGCGTACGAGTCCCCGGTGCTGTCCACCGTGTCGGTGACCGTCAGGCCGGAGACCGCCGACGGCCACTCCCAGTCGAACGACTGGGGCGTCGAGTACGCGGAGGTGACGTTGTTCGCATCCTTGACGGCCACGGCCCACCAGTGCGTGCCGTTGGCCAGCCACCCGGTCGGCGCGTAGTGGGTCGCCGAGGTCTCGACCGGCGAGCCGGTCAGCGACGGCGAGTCGCCGATCAGCACCTCGTACTTCTGGGCGCCGTCCACCGGATCCCAGCTCAGCACGAGCGGGGTCGGGTACGTAACGGTGTCGCCGTCGTTCGGCGCAGTCGGCGTCGGGGCGGACGAGGACTTGTCCCACTCGGTCGAGGACGACCAGGCGCCGGACGACGCCGGTCGCCGAGACCGCGCGCACGCGCCAGAAGCAGGTGCAGTCCGGCACCGTCGTCGTCAGCGTGTAGTACGTGTTCTTCGTCAGCTGCGAGTTCGCATCCGGGTTGAGCAGCGCGCTGAAGTCCGAGGCGGCGGAGATCTGGACCTGGTACTGCGCGGCGCCGGAGACGGACGTCCAGTGGAACGCCGGCACCGGGGTACCGACGTCGGTGGTGTCCGGCGTCGGGGCGGCGAGCACGGCGTAACTTGGGGCAGCCGCGACCAGCGCGAGGCCGGCGAGCGCTGCGGTGATGGTCAGGATGCGAAGACGTCGAGACACGGGGTGTGGCTGCTCCTCTGGGACGGACTGGAGTACGCCGGTGGAGATCCGGCGGCAATCCGTCTCATCATGCGACGCCTGGGGGGTACGGGCATCACTCGCCGTGGGGATCCCCCATCCCCCATTCGCGCAGCTCAGGCCGACGTTCTAGTAGAGCGTGCGGGCCAGCTCGCGCCGGAAGCGCGTCGCCAGCGGGTCGTCCTGGCCGAGGTCGGCGAACACGCCGACCATCACCTGGCGCAGCCGGTCGCGGCCCTCGCCGTCGGCGGTGCGCACCGCATCGAGCAGCAGCTGCAGGCCGCCCTCGACGTCGCCCGCGTCGATCGCGGCCAGCGCCGCCGACCCGTTGTCATCATCGGCAAGCTCCAGGCGGGCGAGCGCCGCCAGCGCCCCGGGATGATCCGGCTCGAGCTCGAGCGCCTTGCGGATCGACTCCTCGTCTCCCAGCTCGACCAGCCGGTCGGCCTCCGACGGCAGCAGCCCCCGCAGGAACGAGTCGACGGACGCCCGCGGGACGTTGCCCGTGAACTCGTCGACCAGCCGGCCGTCGCGGAACGCCTTGACCGCCGGGAATCCCCTGCACCCGGTGGGCGACGGCGGTGCGCGGGTTCGCGTCGACGTCCATCTTGACCAGCTCGACCGCACCATCGGTCGCGTCGATCGCGCTCTCCAGCACCGGCGTCAGCTGCCGGCACGGCCCGCACCACTCGGCCCAGAAGTCGACGACCACGGGCACCGAGCGCGAGCGCTCGATGACGTCCTGCTCGAACGTTGCGTCAGTTGCCTCGACCGACATCAAGCGTTGGGGTCGCTCTCGCCCTGCTCGCGGAGATAACGCTCGAACTGCCGGGCGAGCTCGTCGCCGCTCGGCGCATCCTCCTCGTCGGCCTGCTCCTCGAGCTGCGCGACGTAGGCCTGGACGTCCTCGTCCTCGGCGATGGCCGCGGCCACCCGCACCTGGTACTCGCTGGCGGCGCGGCGCAGGTCGTCGTTGGGACCGGGAGTCGACATCAGATCGCTCAGCCGCTCGAGCAATGCGACCGCGGCACTCGGGTTCGGGGTCGCCGAGATGTAGTGGGGCGTCGCCGCCCACAGGCTCGCCGAGCGGATGCCCGTCCGGTCGCACGCGTCGTGCAGCACGCCGACGATCCCGGTCGGCCCCTCGTAGTTCGAGCGCGTCAGGCCGAGCTGGCCGATCAGCTCCTCGTCGGAGCCGGTCGACGACACGGGGATCGGCCGGGTGTGCGGCGTGTCCGCCAGCAGCGCGCCGAGCGTGACCACCAGCTCAACGTGCAGGCTCGAGGCGATCGAGCACACCGCGTCGGTGTAGGCGCGCCAGCGGAAGTTCGGCTCGCTGCCCAACACCAGCACCAGGTCGCTGTCCTCGTCGGCGAACAGCTCCGTCACCGGCCACTCGACGTTGCGGACGTAGCCGTCGGCGAGCTGGACGTGCGGCCGGGTCTGCTGGTAGTCCACGAAGGGCTCCGAGTCGATCACGGCGAAGCGCTCGGCGTTGGTGGCGGCACGCAGATAGCCCGCCGCGAGGCTGGCGGAGGCGCCGGCGTCGTTCCAGCCGCGGAAGGCGGCCACCACGCGCGGCGAGCGCAGCTTCGGAGTCCGCTCGATCTCGACGAAGTCGGGGAGATCCACACCTGCAGTCTGACACACCGGTGCAAAGCCGCCGATACTACGGACGTGCACACCATCGACGTGCTCGTGATCGCCTGGCTGGCGATCACCGCCCTGGTCGGACTCCGCCGCGGCTTCACCGGACAGGCGGTGGCGCTGATCGGCTTCGCCATCGGCGCGATCATCGGCTCACGGCTGGCGCCGGCGCTGCTCTCGGGCGGCGACCGCTCGCCCTGGAAGCCGATCGCCGCCCTGATCGGCGCCATCGTCTGCGGGCTGCTGCTGCAGGCCGCCGCGACGCCCCTGGCGAACCGCATGCGCACGGCGGTGCACACCAGCCCGCTGGCGCCCTTCGACCGCGCGGGCGGCCTGATCACCGGATCGCTGCTCGGCCTGCTCGCGGTCTGGATGCTGGCCGTCGCGGCGCTCCACCAGCCGGCACTGGGGATGCGGCACGTCGTGCAGCGTTCGGCGCTGCTGCCGCCGATCGTCGACCGCCTGCCTGCGGGAGTGCTGATGGACGCGCTGCAGCGGTTCGACCGGCTGCCGGTGATCGCCGCCGCCCTCGGCGACTCGCTGCCCCCACCCGACCCCCAGCTCCCTCAGGACACACCGGTCGCCACCGCCGCCGCCAGCGTTGTGCGGATCGACGGCGACGCCTGCTCGCTCGAGCTGCGCGGCTCCGGCTGGGTGATCCGCCCGCAGCTGGTCGTCACCAACGCCCACGTCATCGCCGGCGAGGACGACACGCAGGTGCAGCTCTCCGACGGCAGCTGGTCGGCGTACCCGGTCTACGTCAACAAGGATCTCGACATCGCGCTGCTGCGCGTCCCCGGGCTCGACGTGCCTCCATTGGCAACGCATCCGCTGGCGGCGGATACGGCTCCGGTCGCGCTGATCGGCTACCCCGGCGGCGGTGCGCTGACGGTCGCCGCAGGGACGGCGGGACGCTCGGTGACGGTGCTGGCCGCGGACGCGTACGGTCACGGCCTGGCGCCGCGCACGGTGGTGCCGATCCGGGGACCGCTGCGCCACGGCGACTCGGGCGGGCCGGTGGTCGACCGCCGGGGGCGCGTGCTGGCCATGATGTTCGCGGCCAACCAGAACGGCTCGGGGGGGTTCGGCATCCCCGTCGAGGACATCCTCGCCGCGCTGCCCAGGATGTCCGGGCGCGCGGACTCCGGGCCCTGCATCGACTGACGGCAGGTCTATGCCAAGGGGTCAGCTGCTGGTCGCAGGCGACGTCGACGGCGCACCGATGCGGCGCATGATCACGCGCACCTCGGGCCCGGCGAGCACCGCCAGCAGCGAATCGGCACAGTCCGGGTCGAACGTGGAGCCGGTCTCGTCCTTGATCAGCGCGACCGCCCGCTCAGCCGGCCAGGCGTCGCGGTACACGCGTTTCTCGGTCAGCGCGTCGTAGACATCGCACGCGGTCAGGATCCGCGCCTCGAGCGGGATCTCGGCGCCGGCCAGCCCGTGCGGGTAGCCGCCGCCGGCCCAGCGCTCGTGGTGCGCCTCGACGATCGCCAGCACCTCGTCGAAGCCGCCCAGGTGCCGCAGCAGCGCCACGCCCAACTCGGGGTGCTTCTTGATCTGCTCGTACGCCTCGTCGGTCAGCCGCGCCGGCTTGTTCAGCACGTCGGGGTCGATCCGCAGCTTGCCGATGTCGTGCACCAGTCCCGCGATCGCCAGCCGGCGCACGCGGTGCGGCGGCAGGCCCATCTGCTCGGCCACCCTGACCGATAGCGTGGCGACGCGGCGGGAGTGGCGGCCGGTCGACGGGTCGTGCTCCTCGAGCTCCGCGGTCAGCGCCCGCACGTAGCCGCCCAACAGCGTCTCCTCGGACTCGATCAGGTCGCCGCCGCCCAGCCGCTCGAACAGCATGTTCGAGGGCCGCTGACGCGCCAGGTCGACCGCGACCGCGCCGGCGACCGAGACGAAGCCCAGCGCCTCCAGGGTGTGCGCTCCCCAGAAGCCGATCGTCCAGACGCCGGAGAGCAGGTAGAGGATGATCGAGCTGCCCAGCCAGACCATGCCGATCGAGACCCACAGGTCGGCGCGCCGCTGGGTCAGGCGGAACGTGCGCAGCGCGTGGTTGGCGACCAGCGCGTAGAGGATGGCCGTCGGGATCAGCTCGAGCAGCACCCACGGATGCACCATCACCGGCACCTGTGGGATGAGCTCGGGGTGCGCTAGGCCGATTACACCAAAGGCAACAAGGACGGAGATCGCAACGATCTGGCCGCGCACGACCCACGTGCGGCCGTGCGGGAGGTTGGGCGGTGCAAACACGGCCAGCGCCATGATCACGCCGCCGGCCGGCACCGCCAGGGCGCCCGCGAGGCCGATCACGGCGTTGCGGCCGTACTCTTCGAGGAAGAAGCCGGGGGTGCTCAGGCCGTGGATCGCGAGCAGGCCGGCCATCACCGTGAACGCGATGCCGACCAGGCCGGCGCGGATGTCGTTGCGCCTGACGGCGGCGCGCGTGATCAGCACGCTGACCAGGGCGGCGGCCAGCGACGAGCCGGCGACGATCAGGAAGTGACCGTCGACGGTCACGTACATCGTGGTGAGGTGCGACCGGAACGCGAAGTAGGCGATCACCGGTGCGAATGCGACGGTGACGGCCGCGATCCGCCAGGGGAGGGTCATCCACCCATGATCGACCGGAATTCCCGCGAACTTGAACCGAGAGTCACGAGCCGTCAGACGGCGTGGCTGTGGCGCCGCTGGCCGGGCGCTGCGAGCGCCTCGGACAGCGCCTCGAGCGCGATCAGGTTGTGCCCCTCCATGAACCGGTCGACGTGCACCAGCGCCGTCCGCATGCCGCCCGCCAGCGGCTCGAAGCCGTGATGCCCCTTCAGCGGGTTGACCCAGATCACCTCGTACGCCTGGCGCGCCAGCCGGCCGAGCTCGCGGTCGAGCTCCTCGAGGTCGCCGCGCTCCCAGCCGTCGGACGCGATCACCACCGTCGCCCCGCGGGTGATCCCGCGCCGCCCCCACTCGCGGTTGTACGCGCCAAGGGACTCGCCGATCCGCGTCCCGCCGCCCCAGTCGGGCAGCAGCAGGCTGGCGCGCTCGAGCACCGTCGCCGGGTCGGCGCCGGCCAGGTGCGGCGTCAGCCGGGTCAGCCGCGTGCCGAAGGCGAAGGCCTCCAGGTGGCGGCTTGCGCCGTCCGGCGCGACCAGCGCCTGCAGGAACATGATCAGCGCCCGCGCGTAGGGCTCCATCGACCCGGACACGTCGCAGAGGATCACCAGCCGGCGGGGCACCAGCTTGGGCCGGCGCCACGAGCGCTCGAGGGGCAGGCCGCCGGTGTGCATCGCCTGGCGCAGCGTCCGCCGGGCGTCGAGCACGCCGCCGGCGTGCGCCGGAGTCAGCCGCCGCGACCGCCGTAGCGGGCGCAGCGCGGCCAGCTGCACCATCAGCCGGCGCAGCCGGCGCAGCTCCGACGGCGTCATCTGGGCGAAGTCCCGGCGGCGCAGCAGTTCGTCCGGCGAGGCCATCGCGGCTGCCTGCTCGGGCTCGTCGGCGTCGTCCTCCGGCGCCTGCTCGAGCATCTGCGCCGGGACGATCGGCGGCGGCGCGACCGGCGCGTCGATGCCCTGGTCGGGCGGGCGGCCGCCCAGCTGCGAGACCGGAACCCGCTCCCAGAACGCCGCGAACGCGATGTCGAAGAGCTCCAGGTCGTCGTGCCGCGAGACCAGCGTGCAGCGCAGCGCGTAATAGACCTCGTCGCGCGACGTCAGGTCGACCGCGTCCAGGCCGCGCAGCGCGTCCTGCAACCGGCCGGGGCCGACCTCGAGGCCGGCCTCGCGGAGGATCCTGCCGAACGTGACGAGCTTGCGGGCGACGGCGTCGCCGCGGCTCACTGCGCCCGGGCCTCTCCCACGAGCTCGCGGAGTCCGCGGTCGCGCACCCGCTCGACATCCTCGTGGTACTTCAGCACCGAGCCCAGCGTGGCGTCCACGACCTCGGCGTCGAGCTCCTCCTGGCCCAGCGCCAGCAGTGCCTGCGTCCAGTCGATGGTCTCGGCGACCCCCGGCGCTTTCGCCAGGTCGAGCTCGCGCAGCACCGCGACGAACGCGGCCGCCTCGCCGGCCAGCCGCTCCGGGACGCCGGGCACGCGGGCCTTGACGATCTCGATCTCCCGCTGCAGCGAGGGGTGGCCGATCCAGTGGTAGAGGCAGCGGCGCTTGAGCGCGTCGTGGAGCTCGCGCGTGCGGTTGGACGTGAGGATCACGCGCGGCCGCACCGCGGCGGCGATCGTCCCGATCTCGGGGATCGTCACCTGGAAGTCGGAGAGCAGCTCCAGCAGGAACGCTTCGAACTCGTCGTCGGCGCGGTCGATCTCGTCGATCAGCAGCACCGGCGGGATCGCGTCGTCGTGCTCGATGGCGTCCAGCAGCGGGCGCCGCTCCAGGAACTCGCGCGAGAACAGCTCGTGCAGCGTCTCCCGCGCGTCCTGGGCGCTGCCGGCCTCCAGCGTGCGGATGTAGAGCAGCTGGCGCGAGTAGCTCCAGTCGTACAGCGCGTGGGCGACGTCGATGCCCTCGTAGCACTGCAGCCGGATCAGGCGCGCGCCGGACAGCTCGGCCAGCACCTTCGCCAGCTCGGTCTTGCCGACGCCGGCCTCGCCCTCGAGCAGCAGCGGCTTCTCCAGCACGATCGACAGATGGAGCACCGTGGCCAGCCCACGGTCGGCCAGGTAGGCGTGGTCGCGGAGCGACGTCGCGAGGTCGTCGACGCTGGAGGGAAGCTGCTCGGCCATGGACTCAGCGTAGCTAGATGCGCTAGTCGGCGGTGATGCCCGGCCACGACGCGTGCGTGTTCTCGATGCCGCCGTCGATCACGATCGTCTGCCCGGTGATGTACGACGCCGCCGGCGACGCCAGGAAGGCGATCGTGTCGGCCACCTCCTCCGCCGTGCCCATCCGGCCCATCGGCACGAACTTCGCAAGCTCGTTCAGGTCATCGCCGTACCGCTTCATCCCCTCGGTGGCGATCCACCCAGGGGCCACGCACACGACGCCGATATCGAACCGTCCCCACTCGACGGACAGCACGCGGGCGACGGCCTCCGTGCCCGAGCGTGCGGCGGACGAGTGCACCATCCCCGGGATGCCGCGCGTCGGGCAGAGCACGACCGAGACGATGCGGCCGCCGCGGTTGGGGATCATCGAGCGAACGGCGACCTGCTGCGTCAGGTACCAGGGGGCGTCGAGGTTGAGGCGGCGCACCGCGGCCCACCCGTTGGGGGTGATCTCCTCGGCCGGCGCGGTGAACTGGCCGCCGGCGTTGTTGACGAGCACGTCGATGCGGCCGTGTGCCTCCAAGGCGAGGCCGATCAGCGCGTCCGCCACCTCGGGCTCCCGGATGTCGCCGGCCAGCGTCAGGCAGTCGGCCTCCCCGATCACGGCCTGCGCCTCGGCCAGCGGCTCCGGCCGGCGCCCGGAGATCACCACCTTGCAGCCGTCGCGGTGCAGGGCCAGCGCCGTCGCCCGGCCGATGCCGGTGCCGCCGCCGGTGACGATCGCGATCCGGCTCACGACGCGCGGAAGCTCTCGGCCGAGTGCGCGAGCATCCCCTGCGCCAGCTTCTCCAGCTCCAGTGAGACCTCCAGCGGGCTGTCCGCCGAGCGGTCGATCAGGCCGCGCGTGACCTCGAGGGCGAGCTGCGGCTGGGCCGCCAGGAGCCCCGCCCATTCGAGCGCCGCCGCCTCCGCCTCGCCCTCGGCGACCAGCCGGTTGACGACGCCCAGCTCCGTCGCGCGAGCCGCGTCGAACCGCTGGCCGAGCAGGATCAGTTCCTTCGCCCGGGCCGCGCCGATCGTCCGGGTCAGGCGGGTCAGGCCCCCGGCGCTGGGCAGGATGCCCAGCGAGACCTCGGTCAGCTGGAAGCGCGCCGTCTCGTCGGCGACCCGCAGATCGGCCGACAGCGCCAGCTCCAGGCCGCCGCCGATCGCCCAGCCGGAAATGGCGGCGATCGAGGGCTGCGCCAGCGCCGGCAGCGCCTCCCACAGGCGTCCCGGCCCGCGGTAGTAGCGGACGGTCGCCTCGGGGCTGGGATCCGTGAACTCGGTGAGGTCGGCGCCGGCCGAGAACGCTCGCTGGGAGCCGGTGACGACCACGGCGCGCGACGTCCGCACGGCGTCCGACGCCAGCGCGGCCAGGTATTGCTCGCACATCTCCTCGGACAGCGCGTTCAGCTTGTCGTCGCGGCACAGCCGGACGACCACGACGCCGTCCTGCTTGGGCTCCACGCGTACCAGGGGATCCGGCATGGCCGCCGAATCTACCGCACACGCCACCTCGCGCAGCGCGCCAGGTCGGTGGCCCCTACCGCAAAACGGGGATCCCCCTGTACGCCGGTCCGGGGAGGACGCGTGACGTTCGGCACTCAAACTGCGCCATGTATCTGCCGATACACGCTGTATGCCCCAGCTCCGTGGTCGTGCGACGGATCGCGACCGGAGAGAGCTCGAAGTCCTCCACCGCGTCGCCGTCACCCTCAGCCAGTCGCTGTCGCTTGCCGACGTCATGACGTCGCTCACCCGTGAGCTCGTGTACGGCGTCGAGCGCGCAGGCGAGGTGGCCATCTCGCTGTGGAACCAGCACGAGGACGTGCTGGTCGACGCCGCCTGCTGGACCGCGCACGGGCCTCCGGCGTGGCCGCGCGGCCAGGAGGTGAACTCGCTGGCGCTCTACCCGGAGACCCGCGAGCTGCTGCGCCGCGGGCACGGCCACCGCGAGTTCCGGATGACCGACCCGGCGATCAAGCCGGACGACCGCGAGGTACTCGAGCACTGGGGATGGCGTTCGTCGATCGAGCTGCCGCTGGTGGTCGAGGGCCGGTCGGTGGGCCTGATCGAGGTCGCCGACTACCGCTCGGCCCGGCGGTGGACGGAGCGCGACATCTCGTTCATTCAGACGATCGCCAGCCAGGCGGCGATGGCCGTCCGCAACGCCCAGCTGTACGAGGATCTCCAGCGGCAGGCCGACCGCGACCCGCTGACGGACGTGCTCAACCACCGCGCGTACTACGACCGGCTGACCCAGGAGCTGGCCCGCGCACACCGCGCCGGCTCGTCGGTTGGCGTGCTGGTGCTCGACCTCGACGACTTCAAGTCGATCAACGACGTCCGCGGCCACCTGGCCGGCGACCGGGCGCTGCGCGACGCTGCCGCCGCGATCACCGGCGCGTGCCGCGTGTGCGACGTGGCCGGGCGGCTGGGTGGCGACGAGTTCGGCGTGATCCTGCCCGATGTCTCGATGGAGGCCGAGCTGGTGGCGCGCCGGATGCTGGACGTGGTCGGCCGGCGGGCCGGCCTGTCGGCGTCGATCGGGGTTGCCGTGTCGGCTCCCGGCGAGATCGACGCGCTTGCGCTGATGACCCGCGCGGACGTCTCCCTGCTCGAGGCAAAGCGCCAGGGCAAGCGCACCTACCGGCTGGCTGCATGAGGGGCGACCGCGACCGGCGGGAGCTGGAGGTGCTGCATCGCCTGGCCGTCAGCCTCCCCCGGTCGCTGACGGTGACCGGCGTGACGGACGCCCTGGCCGAGGGCCTGGTCGACGCGATCGAGCGCGCCTGCGAGTGCACGATCACGTCGTGGGAGCGAGACGCCAACACGCTGTCGGTGCTGTCCGTGTGCGAGCCCGGCGGCATCGAGCCCAGCTGGCAGGGCGTCGTCTACGACCTGGCCGACTGGCCGGAGAGCCTGGCCGTGCTGGAGGCCGGCTCCGAGCACCGCGAGTTCCGGCTGGACGACGCGTCGCTCGAGCCGCAGGTGCGCGAGCAGGTCGAGGAGTGGACCTGGGCCAGCTGGATCTGCTTCCCGCTGGTGGTCGAGAAGCGCGCGGTCGGGCTGATCGAGCTGGCCGACTACGACAGCGCCGAGAGATGGTCGCCGCGGGATATCAGCTTCGGGCAGACGATCGCGACGCAGGCCGCGCTGGCCGTCCGCAACGCCCAGCTGTACGAGGATCTGCAGCGGCAGGTCGATCACGACTCGCTGACCGGGCTGCTCAACCACGGCGCGTTCTACAGCCGCGTGGACGAGGAGCTCGAGCGGATCCGGCGCAGCGGCCGGCCCGCCGCGGCGCTGGTCGCCGACCTGGACGACTTCAAGCTGGTCAACGACCGGCAGGGCCACCCGGCGGGCGACCGGGCGCTGCGGCGCGTGGCCGACGCGCTGCGGGCCGTGTGCCGGGTCGCGGACGTCGCCGGGCGGATCGGCGGCGACGAGTTCTGCGTGCTGCTGGTCGACCTGGAGGGCGATGCCGGCCAGGTCGCGGAGCGGCTGGCGAGGGTGATCGAGATGGAGGCGGGCGTGTCGGTATCGGTCGGCGTGGCCGTCTGCCGGGGCAGCGACCGCACCGCCGCCGAGGCGATCGCGCGGGCCGACCGCGCGCTGCTCGACGCCAAACGCGCGGGCAAGCACACCTTCCGCCTGGCCGCCTGAGCCGTAGGCTTCGGCCATGCGCCGTTGGCTGACCGCGCTGCCGCTGCTGCTCGCCGCCTGCGGCTGCGCGTCGTCGGGGAGCGACGCCGGCACCTCCGCGGCGACGTCGTCGCCCCCGCCGCCGCCCGCCGGCTCCAGCGCGGCGCCGGCGCCGGCCGGCCTCCGTCTGGCGCCGGTGCTGACGGGTCTCGAAGGCCCGGTCGACGTCGTCTTCGCGCCCTCCGACCCCTCGCACATGGTCGTTGTCCAGCAGGGCGGCGACGCCGTGGTGTTCGAGGACGGGCACCAGCTGAGTCGGCCGCTGCTCGACCTGCGCGGCAAGGTCTCGACCGGGAGCGAGCAGGGTCTGCTGGGGCTGGCATTCGCGCCGACGTTCCCCGACGACCCGCGGATCGTGGTCGACTACACCGACCCCTCCGGCGACACGAACGTCGTCAGCTACCGGGTCAGCGACTGGCGCGCCGACCCATCGTCCGCGAAGCGGCTGCTGTTCGTCGACCAGCCGTACTCGAACCACAACGGCGGCGACGTCGTGTTCGGCCCGGACGGCCGGCTGTACATCGGGATGGGCGACGGCGGCAGCGCGGGCGACCCCGGCAACCGCGCGCAGAACCCGGACGTGCTGCTGGGCAAGATGCTGCGGATGGACGATCGACCACCCGCGGCCGCAGATCTACGCGCTGGGCCTGCGCAACCCCTGGCGGTTCTCCTTCGACCGGCAGACCGGCGACCTGTGGATCGGCGACGTCGGGCAGGGGGCGTGGGAGGAGATCGACCACCTGCCGGCGGGCGCGCCGCCGGGCACGAACTTCGGCTGGAACCTGTACGAGGGCAACCACGAGTACAACGCGACCTCGCCTGCCGAGCCGCAGTTCACGAACCCGGTGGCCGAGTACAGCCACGAGCTCGGGTGCTCGGTGACCGGCGGGTTCGTGTACCGCGGCCCGTCGATCCCCGCGCTCGACGGGCGCTACGTGTACGGCGACTACTGCAGCGGCCGGCTGTGGTCGCTCGCCCCGGGCGGGAAGCCGCGGCTGCTGGCGCTCGAGGTGCCCGGGCTGACGTCGTTCGGCGAGGATCCGGACGGCCGGCTGTTCGCCGTGTCGCAGGCCGGGAAGGTCCTCCGGTTCGAAGCGCCGGCTGAGGGCTGGATCCGGCGGCGCGAGCAACTACACTTGTACGCAACCGACTGGAGGTGCGATGCGCTGCCTGCTGCTCGATGCAGCGATGCGACCGATGACGCTCGTCTCGCGGGAGCGAGCCGTCAGCCTGGTCGTGTGCGGCAACGCTCAGGTGATCGCCGAGGAGCCCTCGGTCATCTACCGCTCGGAGCACCTGTCGGTCGCGCTGCCCGTCATCCTCCAGGTGCCCGCCTACGTCGAGCTGCGGCCGATCGTCCGGCGGAACGTGGTGCGGCGCGTGCTCTTCTGCCGTGACAACTGGCGCTGCGCGTACTGCGGGCGCGAGGGCGGCCCGCTCGACCTGACGATCGACCACGTCAAGCCGCTGTCGCGCGGCGGCGCGCACGAGTGGGACAACGTGGTCGCGGCCTGCCGCCGGTGCAACCACCGCAAGGGCGACCGGCTGCCGTACGAGGCCGGGATGTACCCGAAGAGCACGCCGAAGGTGCCGACGATGGTGCAGGTGGCGTGGGCGGGCCGGCTGACGCACCCGCTGCAGCGCGAGTACGTCGCCGCCTGGCACCGCGTGCCCGCCGCGGCGCTCTAACCGCGCGGCGGCGTCGCGCAGCGCCTGCTGCAGCTCCAGTGCGGCCTCGCCCGGCGCGCCGCCGCCGACGCGTGGAGCCGTCGATCGCGACGACGCCGACGACCTCGCGGACGCTGCTCGAGCTGAACACCTCATCCGCCACGACCAGCCGGTCGAGCTCGTATGCACCCTCGGCAACGGAGTAGCCGCGGGCGGTGGCGGCGCCGATCAGCGTGTCGCGGGTGACGCCGGCGAGGATGCCCAGGTCGAGCGCCGGGGTGTGCAGCGTCCTCCCCTCGCGGAACCAGATGTTCGAGGTCGGCCCCTCCAGCACGAGCCCCTCGAGCGACAGGAACAGCGCGTCGTCGGAGCCGCGCCGGCGCGCCTCCTGCTGCGCGGCAATGTTGACGGCGTAGCTGGTGGACTTGACGCCGGGCAGCAGCCAAGGCGATGCGGTGCGGGTGTGCGCGCCGATCGCAAGCTGGAGCGCGGTCAGGGCTATGCCGCGGCGGCGCAGCTCGTCCAGGCCCTCGGGCAGCGGCGTCACCAGGGCGAAGCCGGCGCCGTCCTCCCCGCTCTCCCGGCCCGCAGTCCAGACGACGCGCAGGCGTCGCCTCGCCGGTTGCCGCGGCGGACACCGCTTGCGCTGCCAGCTCTGAGAACGCTGCGGCGTCGGGTGCCGGCAGGCCGAGCACCGCCGCCGACGAGACCAGCCGCTCGAGGTGCCGCTCGAGCCGGAACGGGCGGCCGTCGTAGATGCGCATCGTCTCGAAGGCCGCGCGGCCGCGCAGCACCGCCTCGTCATCGGCGAAGAGGTGCGGCTGCTCGGAATCGACCACGCCGTGTCCGAGCACCGCCAGCGCGAGGGGTCGGCCGGGGGCCATGGCGGGCGACATCGTAGACTGCTCCGCATGTCGGATACGGTCGAGCTGTGGACGGACGGGGCCTGCTCGGGCAATCCCGGGCCGGGCGGCTGGGCGGCGATCCTCCGCTGGAACGGCAACGAGCGGGAGCTGGTCGGCGGCGAGCAGATGACCACCAACAACCGGATGGAGCTGATGTCCGTGATCGCAGGGCTGGAGGCGATCACGCGGCCGATGCGGGTGCTCGTGCACACGGACAGCGCATACGTGGAGCAGGCGTTCGCGCAGCGGTGGCTCGAGAGGTGGCGGCGCAACGGCTGGAAGACGGCGGCGAAGAAGCCGGTCAAGAACCGCGACCTGTGGGAGCGGCTGGACGCGGCGGTCAACGGCCACGACGTCGAGTTCGTGCGGGTCAAGGGGCATGCCGGCGTCGAGCTGAACGAGCGAGCCGACCAGCTGGCATGCGAGCAGCGCGACGTCCACGCGGCGGCATGACCGGCCGCAAGGATCACGCGCGCTCGCTGTTCGCCGGGATCGCGGGCGACTACGACCGGTGGGCGCAGCTGCTCTCGTTCGGGCAGGACGCGCGCTGGCACCGGGTGATGATCGAGCCGCTCGAGCTGGGCGCCGGCGGCGTGGTCGCCGATGTGGCGACCGGCACCGCGGCGGTGGCGATCGACCTGGTGCGCCGGCACGGCTGCCGGGTGATCGGGATCGACCAGAGCCCGGAGATGCTCGCCCGCGGCGCGGACCGGGTCGCCGCCGAGGGGCTCGCCGAGTCGATCGAGCTGCGTCAGGGCGAGGCGGAGCGGCTCCCGCTCGACGACGCGTCGGTCGACGCCGTCACCCACACGTACCTGCTGCGCTACGTCGACGATCCGGCGGCGACGCTGCGCGAGCTGGCGCGCGTGCTCAAGCCCGGCGGCGCGATGGCGTCGCTCGAGTTCTTCGTGCCGGAAGGTGCGTGGTACCCGCCGTGGTGGGCGTGGACGCGGGCCGGCCTGCCGGCCGGAGGGTTGATCGCCGGCGATGGGTGGTACGAGACGGGCAGGTTCCTCGGGCCGAGCATCGAGGAGTTCTGGCGCCGGCATCCGCTGCGGCGACGTGGTCGCGATGTGGCGGGCGGCCGGGATGGAGCAGATCCGGTGCCGGCGACTGTCCGTCGGCGGAGGTGTCATCATCCGCGGAATCCGCGAGACGTAAGCGATGGGAGGGATGAGATGGGTTCGGTCAATCTGAGCGATCAGCCGATCACCGCCACGCCGTACGGGCGGTGGCAGCAGCTGAACGGCGCGCTCAACGTGAACGCGTTCGGGATCAACGCCGTGGTGTGCGACCCGGCCGAGGACTTGGGCATCTCGCACGACGAGACGGAGACGGGCCAGCAGGAGGCGTACATCGTGGTCACCGGGCGCGCGGCGTTCACGGTCGGCGACGAGCGGATCGAGGCCGGGCCGGGCACCGTGGTTGCGGCGCCGGATCCGGCGGTGATCCGTGGCTTCGAGGCCCTCGAGCCGGGTACCCGCATCGTCTGCGTGGGCGCAGCGCCGGTGGCCGAAGCGCAGCCGTACGGCGAGTGGATCGCCGAGGCCGCCAGCAGCTAGCGGCGAGCAACTGGCGACACACGTCGGTGGGCAGACGCGGCCGCCGCTTGCGACGAGCGACGAGCGGACGACCGACAGTCGGTCTGCGAGACCAGCGGATAGCGCCGAGCCGACCGTCAGTCAATCAGCGAGACCACGGCCAGACCAGCGTCGCGGCGCCCGAGCGCCGCGACGCCCGCCACCGCACGGCGAGCGTGCCGCGCCGGGGGCTGCAGCGCGCCCTCGCTCAGGGGTGCCGGGCATGGTGCCAGGCGCCGCGCCCGGGTCGGTGCCGGGCACAGTGCCAGGGCCGACGGCGCCCGGCACACCTTCGGCACCCTTTCGCGACACCTCGTGACTGACCCATGGCTGGTCGCGCTCGTACGTTGAGACGGTGCCTAGACCACCGAGACCCCAGATCGCCGATGCCATCTGCCACCTGACGATGCGCGGCAACAGCCGGCAGCTCATCTACCTGACCGACATCGACCGCGGGACGTTCATGGAGCTGCTCCGCCGGACGATCATCCGGCACGGCTGGGAGCTCCACGGCTACTGCCTGATGGACAACCACTTCCACCTGCTCGTGCAGACGGCCGAGCCGACGATCTCCACCGGCATGTGCTATCTGAACTCGCTCTACGCGAGGAGGTTCAACAACCGGCACGGCCTCCGCGGCCATCTCTTCGAGCGACGGTTCCACTCGGAGATCGTCAAGGCCGATGAGCACCTGCGCGAACTGGTGCGCTACCTCGCACTGAACCCGGTGCGTGCGGGGCTGTGCGTCTCGCCGGCGGAATGGCGATGGTCGAGCTATCGGTCGATGGTCGGCCTCGAACCGGCTCCCGACTTTCTCAATGCGGATCTGCTGCGAGCACAGTTCTCGTCGGTGGCGGAACTGGAGCGGTTCGTCCTGGACGGACTCAAGCCGCTGCCCTCGCCCATCCCCTGGGTCTGAGCGCGAGGGCGGCAGCGGGCGGCACCCGCCAACCGTCGGGTGCCCGGCACGGCGCCCGGCACCGAGCCCGGCACGGTGCCCGGCACCCACCGGCGACACGTCGCCCCAACCCCGAGCCCGGGCGCGGGCCGCGAGCGCGCAGGCCGCGGGCGGCCGCCGTGGCCAGCGGTCAGCGGTCAGCGCTCCATGTCTAGCTGCAGAACGAAGCGGAGACGTCGATCAGCGCACGGGCCACGCGATCGAGCTGCGCGAGGTCGACCCACTCGACGTCCGCGTGGGCCCCGGCACCGCCGGGACCGCAGATGACGGTGGGGATCCCCGAGTCCGCGATGATCGCCGAGTCCGCCCAGTAGGGCACACCGATCACCTCGGCACCGCCGCCGAGGGCAGCATCCAACGCCTGCACGACCTCCGCATCGCGCGGCGTCTCCAGCCACGGCCGCACCAACGTCGTCCGCGTCCCCGCCTCGAAGGTCGGATCGTCCTCCACGATCGCGTCGAGGATCGCGGCCAGCTCAGCCTCGACCACCTCTCGCGTCTCGCCAGGCAACGTGCGTCGCTCCAGCTGGAGCAGGCAGCGGTCGGGGTACGTCGACAGCTCGCGGCCCCCCTCGATCAGCGACGCATGCACCGAGCCATTGCCCAGCAGCGGATGCGGCTCGCCTGCCGCGAGCTCGGCAGCCAGTGCGTCGATGCCGACGAGCACGCGGCCCATCCGCGCGATCGCGTCGACGCCGTCTTCCGGTCGTGAGCCGTGCGCCGCGACGCCGCGCACCTCGATCTCGTGCCACGAGAAGCCCTTGTGCGCCACCGCCAGGCACACCTCCTCGCCCGTCGGCTCGGTAACGATCGCCGCGTCGGCCGTCCAGCCGCGCACCAGCGCCTGCGCGCCGATGCTGGCGAACTCCTCGTCGCACACGGCGGACACGATCACGTCGCCGGCCCGCGGAGACCGCGCCGCCTCGGCGCCGGCCCACATGATCGCCGCCAGGCCGGCCTTCATGTCGTAGGCGCCGCGGCCATACATCCGGCCGCCCTCGACGCGCCCGACCAGCGGCCGCTCGGCGCCCGCCATCGCCACCGTATCCATGTGCGCGTTCAGCAGCAGCGACCGCCCGCCGCCGGTGCCGCGCGCCACCGCGACCACGTTCGGCCGCCTCGGCGCCACGTCCTCGATGTGCACCTCGAGCCCCTCCGCCTGCAGCCACGCGGCGACGAACCGCGCGATCGCCGCCTCGCCGGCGCCGCCCGGCACGAGGCTCGGGTTCACGGAGTCGATCGCGACCAGATCGGCCAGCAGCTCGTGCAACTCATCCACGCCGGGGCGACGTTATCGCACCGACGCTGCGTAGGCGTGCGCCTCCGCGACCACCTGGTCGAACGACACGCCGAGCCCCCGCTGGAAGGCCTCGCGCACCTGCGCCTCGCTGTAGTCGTACCCGGTCACGCCCATCGCCGTGAACGCGTTCGCCAGGCGCTCGAGGCCCGCCGGCCCGCCGTGGCGCTGGAGGATTACGGTGACCATCATCTGCGCGTCCTCGTAGCACGCCTCCACGGCCTGCGGGGTCTTGATCCCCCAATCGCTGGCGCGCCGCCGCCAGATCTCGATGCTCGGAAACCGCCCGCTCGCGTACAGCGGCTTGATGTAGAGCAGGGGCATCGAATACCCGATCGAGTGGAGGAACAGCTGCTGGTGGTACATCGCCAGCCCCTCGGCCATGCTGTGCGGCGACCGGCCGAGCATCGTCCAGCTGGCGACGTGCGTCAGCTCGTGCGCGATCGTGCCGTCTCGCTCCACCGGCCCGCCGGCGCTCCACCCCGGCCACTCGATGTACGACACGCCGTCAAGCACGAACCCGTCCGGCACCTCCGTGCGGAACGACTTGATGCCGGACAGCTGCTCGCCCTGTTTCTCGTCGCGCACTAGGAAGATCACCGGATGATGCGCCGCCAGGTTGCGCGCATAGGCCTTGTCGAGCGCCGGCACCACGTCGTCGGCGTCCGACAGGATCTGCCGCGCCGCCTCGTTCGCCTCGAGCTCCTCGTAGATCACGCTCGAATGCTTTCCCGACAACACAGCCGGCTCGGGGAACAGCGACAGGCCCTGCTGCTTGACCTTGACGCCCCTGCGGGTCGTCGCGTCGGCGATCACCCGCCAGCCCTCGCGGGCGTGCGCGGCGATGATCATCCTCCGCCCCAGCTCGACCCACTGCGACAGCGGCTGCGGCCTGAGCCGCGCGCGCATCCTGACGAGCACCCCGACGGCACCCGGCTGCTTGACCTTGTACAGCGTCGCCGTGGTGTGCAGCTGGCCGATCGGCAGCCGCGCGAACCATGTCCGCAGGGCCGACAGCGACGGCTCGTCGTAGCCGGCCGCATCCGGCCCGGCGAGCTGCTGCGCGACCAGCGGCTTGTCCATGGCCAGCGCCCGGAGGTACTTCGTGACCTCGGGCTTGGCCGCGGCGAACCGCGCCTTGGGGGTCATCGCCAGCGCCGGGTCGGGCGTGGAGGGCGCAGCCTTGCCACCGCCGGCGCACCCGGCCGCGAGCAGAGCGAAGACGACGAGCGGCACACGGCGCATGCCCCCGATATCGGCCCGAGGGCCGCGTTCCTACAGCTGGAATTCCTCGGCGTAGCTCGTCGACCGGCGGGCGATCCGCCCGTCGTCGCCCACGTCGTAGAACCCCATCCGCCACAGCGGCGGCGAGTACAGGTGCAGCGACACCGCGGGCGTCTCGCCGATGTGGCGCACGTCGTGGATCCGGGACGAGTCGAACCGGAATCCGCCGCCGGCGCTGTACCCGACCGTCTCGACGCCCGAGCCAAACACCAGCCGGTCCTCCGCCAGCTCGCCCTCGATCACACGCACCGCGCCACCCGACAGGTCGTGGTCGTGCAGCCCCGTCTGCTGGGCGCCCGACCAGCAGATCAGCCAGACGTCCAGATGATGGTCGCGGTGGATCTCGGTGTAGATCCGCTCCTCGGCGTTGTGCTGCACAAACCCGCGCCACAGCTCGGGGTGCCCGGCCAGGGCCTCGGCGAGAGTGGCGAGCTCGTCCGGGTCGAGATTGCGGTCCTCGGTCAGCCGCGCACGCATGTACTCGCGCACCTCTCCGAGCCCGCCGTCGGTCATCGTCGTCCTCCTTCCTGCCATCCCAGGGCTCGCGCCGTATTGCGCTCGAGCACCGCCTCCGCGACGGGCTCGCCCATCTCCTCCAGCGTCCGCAGCAGCTCCGCGCCGGGGACGACCGGGTAATCGGTGCCGAACACGACCTGATCCAGCCCGTACGTCGCGAACGCCAGGTCGAGGGCGTTGCGCCGACAGGTCGCCGCGTCGAAGAACACGTTGGTGTCGATCTCGCCCGGCTCGCCGCTGAACGTGCGATACCGCTCCTCGAGGAACGGCGCGCCGCCGGCCATGATCGTGAACACCACCCGCAGCCCGGGGTGCCGAGCCGCGCCGACCATCCGCCACGTGAAGAACGCGCGCATCATCAGCCCCGGGTAGACCGCCAGGTTGCGCCACCACCAGACGACGTCCGGCTCCTCGCCGTAGGGCGGCGTCCAGGGTGCCGGCCCGGGATGGACGAACAGCGGCGCGCCGGTCTCGGCGAGCGCGTCCAGCAGATCGCGGCAGCGGTCGAGCCCGCGGTCGGAGGCCAGCGCCTCGCTGGCGATCGACACGCCGGCGAAGCCGTCGCGGATCAGCCCGGCGACCGAGCCCGCCCCGGCGTCCGACGCGTCGAGCGGCACGGCGGCGAACGCGGCCAACCTGCCGCCGGCCCGGCCCACGGCGTCCGCGACGCCCTCGTGGTAGGCGTCGAGCAGCGGCGCCGCCTCGGCCGCCGGCAGCGCCTCGATCCCGACCGGCGTCGACAGCGAGACGACCGCGCGGTCGATCGCGACCTCGTCCAGCGCCGCGATCCGGGCGTCGACCCGCTGCGACGCCAGATCCAGCCCGAACGGCTTCTCGTGGACAACGCGAACCACGTCGCCGTCCAGACAGGGCGGCTCGGAGCGTCGCCGCAAGGCCTCGACGAGCGAGTCAGGCCAGAGGTGCTGATGAAGATCGATGCGCATACAGGAAACGGTGGTGAATCGTTTAACATGCCATTGTGACGAACCGATCGGATCGACGCAAGCGGCCGACCATGCGGGAGCTCTCGGAGATCACCGGCCTGTCCACCGCCGCCGTCTCCTACGCCCTGCGCGGCGAGCGCGTCTCGGCGCAGACGGCCGCCCGGGTGCGACGCGAGGCCGACCGCATCGGCTTCCGCAGCGACCCGGTGGCCCGCGCCCTGCGCGGCGGCCGCACAGGCACCGTCGGCGTCGTCGGCGGCAGCCTCGCCGACTACTGGCACCAGGAGTTCATCTCGCACCTCGGCCGCGCGCTGCGCGCCAACGACCTGCAGCTGCTGCTGGCGGACGCGGACGGCGACCCGGCGGCGGAGCTGGCGCTCGCCCGGGAGCTCGCCGACCGCCGCGTCGACGGGCTGGTGGTGCTACCGCTCGACCCGTCGGCCGCCGGCTGGCGGCGGATCGCCCGCGAGACGCCGACGGTGTCCGTGAACGAGTCCCTCCCCCGCCCGGCGCGCTCGATCCGCTTCGCGTCGGCAGCCGGGATCGCCCTCGCCCTCGGCCACCTGCACGGCCGCGGACACACCGAGATCTCGGTGCTCGGCGGCGGCCCGCACGTCATCCCCCGGCGCGCCGGTGTCCGCCGCACCCGCTGCGGCCCATCACCGGCCGAGGCGCAGCGCGCTGCGGCGCAGATCCTGACCGCGAAGACACGCCGGCCGACGGCCGTGTTTGCGCTCTCGGACTCGATCGCCTACGGCGTCTACGCGGCCGCGCGCGAGCTACGCCTGGCGATCCCCGGCCAGGTCGCCGTGGTCGGCTTCGACGACCATCCGGTGTCCCGGCTGCTCGACCCGCCGCTGACCGCCGTCGGCTGGGACACGCGTGCGGCGGCCGTCGCAGCGGCTGAGATGATCGCCGCTGCGGTGGCCGGCGACAAGCCCGCGGCGGAGGTCGTGATCAACCCCGTGCTGATAGTCCGCAGCTCGACCTAGGCGAACCGCAGCAGCACCTTGCCGAACTTTCCGGGCGCGGCCAGGTGATCGAACGCCGCCGCCGCGTCCGCGGCCGGGAAGACGCGGTCGATCGGCGGCGCGACCCGGCCCGCGGCGAGCAGCGGGACGACGCCCCGCGCGAACGCCTGCACCGCCGCGCCCTTCTCCTCCATCGGCCGGGCACGCAGCACGGTGCCCATCAGCGACGCGCGCTTGCCCATCAGCGCGCGCAGCGACATGTCGAACTCCGCGCCGGCGCCCGTGCCGACGACGATGATCCGGCCCCTGGTCGTCAGCGCCCGAAGGTCGCCGGGCAGGTTCGGCGCACCGACCAGCTCGACCACGACGTCCGCCTGGCCGTCCACGTCGTCCAGCGCCGCCGGGTCGGCGCCCATCGCCGCCAGCCGCTCGCGGGCGGCCTCGCTGCGCGCGTTGGCGAGCACCCGCGCGCCCGCCGCCAGGCCGAGCTGGACAGCGGCCGTGCCGACGCCCCCGCTGGCGCCGTTGACCAGCAGCGTCTCGCCGGTGACCAGGCCGGCGCGGGTGAACATCGCGTCGTGCGCGGTGATGAACGCCTCGGGAATCGCGGCCGCCTGCTCGTCCGAGAGCCGGTCGGGGACGCGCGCTACGTGCCGCTCGTGCACGGCGACGCGGTCGGCCAGGCCTCCGCCGCCGACGATCCCGAACACGCGGTCGCCGACCTGCCAGCCGAGCACCGCGGAGCCGGTCGCGACCACCGTCCCACCCACCTCGAGCCCGGGTACGTCGGCGACCGCGCCGGGCGGCGCCGGGTAGTGGCCGGCGCGCTGCATCAGATCCGCCGGGTTGAGCCCTGCATGCGACGCGGCGACCACGATCTCGTTCGACTCGGGCACCGGATCGGGGCGTTCATCGAGCCGCATCACCTCGGGGCCGCCCGCTCCCGTGAACACGATGGCGCGCATCGGCGCAGCCTACCGGCGCATTTGGGCTTGCGCCGAGCTCCGGTGTACAGTCTGTCCCCCTGTCAAGGGTCAACGCATGCCGGAAAACCAGGAGGAGCGATGGACGACATCAGGCGTCAGCGCACTGAGCTCGAAAACCATCTGATCGACGAGCTGATCTCGGGACGGCTCACCCGCCGCGAGTTCGTCCGCCGCGGCACGGTGATGGGTATGTCCATCCCGCTGCTCGGCGCGATCGTCGCCGCGTGCGGCGGCGCCAACAGCACCGGCAGCTCGGCGGCCAGCGGCGGCAGCTCGGGCTCCGCGTCCGTCAAGCCCGGCGGCACGGTGCGCGCTGCGATCGTCGTTCCCACGGGAGCGATCAACCCGGTCACCGTGGGCGATCAGGGAGGACTCTGCATGCTCGGCCAGGTCGGCGAATTCCTCTGCGTCGCCAACCCGAACACGTTAGAGCTGGAGCCGGTGCTGGCGGACAGCTGGACGGCCAACTCGGACTCGTCGGAATGGACGTTCAAGCTGAAGTCCGGCGTCACGTTCCATGACGGCTCGCCGCTGGTGGCTGACGACGTCGTCTACACGATGGATCTGCTCTCTGACTCGAAGGGCACATCGCAGGCGCTGTCGGTGTTCCTCGGGGTGCTCAACAAGGGTGGCACAACCGCCGTCGACGACCACACCGTCAAGTTCACCCTCGAGGCGGCCAACGGCAACTTCCCGTATCTCGTCTCACGAGACAACTACAACGCCATCATCATCAAGGCGGGCAGCGACCCCAAGGACTTCGAGAAGACGTTCCCGGGCACCGGCCCATTCAAGCTCGACAAGTACACCCCCAAGGTGGGCGCCTCGTTCGTCCGCAACGACGACTACTGGGGCACCAAGGCCAACCCGGACCGCATCGAGTTCACGTTCTACGACGACGAAGGCCCGCAGATCCTCGCCCTCCAGGGCAAGCAGGTCGACGTCGTCGGCCAGATCTCCGTCTCCGGCGGCCGGGCGATCCTCAACGACAGCAGCTACGTCATCCTCGACATCCCGTCGACCGCGCACCGCCAGGTGCACATGCGGAACGACAAGGAGCCCTTCACCGACAAGCGCGTTCGCCAGGCGATCGCGCTGTCGCTCGACCGGCCGGCGATCATCCAGCAGCTGTTCGAGGGCAAGGCGAAGGTGGGCAACGACAGCCCGTTTGCGAGCGTCTATCCGTCGACCGACCCCTCCGTGCCGCAGCGCACGCAGAACGTCGACCAGGCGAAGCAGCTGCTCTCGGACGTCGCACTCTCGAACCCGTCCGTCAAGATGAACACGGAGAAGGCATTCGAGATCCCGGACTACGCAGTGCTGATCCAGAACTCGGCGAAGGCGATCGGGTTCACGATCGACATCCTTCAGCAGAGCGCCACGCAGTACTACGGCGACTTCACCTTCGGCGGATCGCCGTGGCTGGACTCGACGATGGGCATCACGGACTACGGCCACCGCAGCGTGCCCAACGTGATCCTGGGTGCGCCGCTGCTGTCCGACGGCACGTGGAACTCGGCGCACTTCAAGAACACGACCTACGACAGCCTGGTCAAGCAGTACAACGCAGCGTCCGACGTCCAGAGCCAGCAGGGCGTCGCCAAGCAGATCCAGGAGCTGCTGCTGGACGAGACGCCGGTGATCTTCGCGTACTTCTACGACTATCTCGGCGCCACCGCCGGGAATGTCGGCGGCGTCGTGATCACGCCCATCGGCCACGTCCAGCTGGAGGGCGCCGGCTTCACCTCCTGACGACTCACCCCCGCCGCCGGCTCGGCGCCGGCGGCGGGACGAGCCGCCGCCCACGATGGCACGGTTCATCCTCCGCCGCATCGGACTCGCACTGATCACGCTCTGGCTGTTGAGCGTCCTGGTCTTCTTCCTCGTGCAGCTGCTGCCGGGCAACGTCGCCCGCTCGATCCTCGGCCCGCTCGCCGCGCAGTCCACGGTCGACAACCTGAACCACCAGCTGGGCACCGACAAACCGGTGATCGTGCAGTACTTCAACTGGCTGAAGGGCCTCCTGCATGGCGACCTCGGCGACTCGCTCACCTACCGCCAGCCGGTGCGGCCGTTCATCACCTCGGCCCTCGAGAACTCCCTCAAGCTGGCGGCCCTGGCCTTCGTGATCGTCGTGCCGATCAGCCTGATCGGCGGCATCGCCGCGGCGCTCAAGGTCGGCAAGCCGGTCGACCGGATCATCACCACCGGCGGCCTCTCGCTGGCCGCGGTGCCCGAGTTCGTGACCAGCGTGATCCTGATCATGGTCTTCGGCATCTGGCTGAACGTGCTGCCGATCACGGCGGCCACCCCGCCCGGCGCCAGCATCTGGGACCAGGTCTACCACCTGCTGTTACCCGCGATCGCGCTGTGCCTGGTGCTGTTCGGGTACATCGCGCGCATGGCGCGGGCGGGGATGATCGAAGCACTCGACTCCGACTACACACGCACGGCGACGCTCAAGGGGCTGCCCTGGCGCACCGTGATCGTCCGCCATGACATGCGCAACGCGCTGCTGCCGACGATCACCGTGATCGCGACGCAGCTGGGCTACCTGATCGGCGGCCTGGTCGTGGTCGAGATCATCTTCAACTACCAGGGCATCGGCCGCCTGATCCTGACCGCGGCGACCAGCCACGACACGCCCATGCTGGAGGCCGGCGTGCTGGTGGTGGGCGTCGTCTACCTGGGGGCGACGCTGATCGCCGACGTGCTCTACGCCCTGCTCAATCCGCGGATCCGCCACGCCGGGAGCGACCAGTGATCCAGAACCTGGGGCCGCCGACGCCGATGACGCCCGCGGTGCAGCCGAACGCCCGCTCGGCCGCGCGGCGGGAGACCCTGCGCGCGCTGCTCCGGTCGAAGAGCTTCATCATCGGCGTGATCATCGTCGGCTTCTGGGTGCTCTGCGCGATCGGCCAGGCCCGGCTGTTCCAGGATCCCTACGCGACCAGCCTGGACGTGCTCAAGCCGCCGTCCAGCGAGCACTGGTTCGGCACCGACCGCCTCGGCCGCGACGTGTTCGCCCGCGTCATCGCCGGCGCCCGGGACATCCTGATCGTCGCGCCGGCGGCGACCGTCCTGGGCACGGTGCTGGGCACGGCGCTGGGGTTGGTGATGGGCTACATGCGCGGGCTGGTCGACGACATCCTGGGGCGGATCGTCGACGCCGTGCTGGCGCTGCCGGTGATCATCGTGGCCCTGCTCGCGGTCACCGCAGTCGGCCCGTCGACGAGCACGGCGATCATCGTCATCGGCCTCGTGTTCACGCCGCTGATCGCCCGCACGGTGCGCGCCGCGGTGCTGTCGGAGCGCGAGCTGGAGTACGTGTCCGCCGCCAAGCTGCGCGGTGAGCGGGCGCCCTACATCATGTTCGTCGAGATCCTGCCCAACGTCCTGCAGCCGGTGATCGTCGAGTTCACCGTGCGCCTGGGCTACGCGATCTTCACGATCGCCACGCTGTCGTTCCTCGGCCTCGGCATCCAGCCGCCGTCGCCTGACTGGGGCCTTCAGGTCTCGGAGGAGTACACGTACCTGTCGGCCGGCGACTGGTGGCCGACGCTGTTCCCGGCGCTGGCGATCGCCACGCTGGTGATCGGGATCAACCTGATCGCGGATGCGATGGCGGGGGTGTTTGACCGGTGAGCGCGACGGCCAGAGCCCACGCCCTCGAGGTGCGCGACCTCGACGTCGCCTACCGCGTGCGCGGCGTCGACCGCCAGGTGCTGCGGTCGCTCAGCTTCACTGTCGAGGCCGGCAGGTCGTACGGCCTGGTCGGCGAGTCAGGGTGCGGCAAGTCGACCGCTGCGCTGGCCGCCGTCCGCTACCTGCCGCGCAACGGCAAGGTGTCCGCCGGCTCGGTCAGCGTTGCCGGAGCCGACATGCTCGCGATGTCCGGCGACGATCTCCACCGCACCCGGGCGGGCGCCGTCTCGATGGTCTACCAGGATCCCGGCAAGGCGCTCAACCCCTCGATCCGCGTGGGCCGCCAGGTCGCCGAGGTGTTCGAGGTGGGCGGAGCCTCCAAGGACGACTCGCGGGAGCGGGCGCAGGCGATGTTGGCCAAGGTGCAGATCGCCGACCCGTCCAGCGTTATGGAGCGCTATCCCCACCAGCTGTCGGGCGGCATGCAGCAGCGGATCGTGATCGCCATGGCGCTGGCCCCCAACCCGGCGCTGCTGATCCTTGACGAGCCGACTACCGGCCTGGACGCGACCGTCGAAGCCGAGGTGCTCGAGCTGGTGGCCGGCCTGCGCACCGAGTTCGAGAGCTCCGTCCTGTTCATCAGCCACAACCTGGCGGTGATCGCCAAGATGTGCGACACGGTGGGCGTGCTCTACGCGGGCAAGCTGGTCGAGGAAGGGCCTGCGCGCCAGGTGTTCGACGATCCTCGGCACCCGTACACTGTGGGGCTGTTGCGCTGTATCCCGAAGGGCGGCCAGCGCAAGGACAAGCACCGCCTCGACACGATCCCTGGCTTCCTGCCTGAGCTGGGCGCCGACATGCCGGGCTGCGTGTTCGCCGATCGCTGCGCGCTGGCCGAGGACAAGTGTCGCACCGAGCCGCCGCCGTTATACGACGTGGGACCCGGCCGCGGCAGCCGCTGCCACTTCCACGAGCGCGCGCAGACGCTGCCCCGTGAGGAGGCGCACGAGATGCCGATGCCGCCGGTGCGCGAGGAGGGCGAGCCGCTGCTCCGCGCCGACGCGCTGGCGAAGACGTTCCACCAGTCGGGCCAGGACGTGCACGCGCTGGCCGGCGTTTCCGCCGAGATCTGGCCGGGAGAGACGCTGGGCCTGGTCGGCGAATCGGGCAGTGGCAAGACCACGCTCGCCCGGGTGCTGCTGGGCATCACGCCGCGGGACGAGGGAGGCGTGCTCGAGCTCGACGGGCTGCACCTGCCGCCGACCACCGGCAAGCGGTCCACGGAGCAGGTGCGCGCGATCCAGATCGTGTTCCAGAACCCGGACTCGGCGCTCAACCGCCGGCACTCCGTGCGGATGATCGTCGGCCGCGCCCTGACCAAGCTGGCGGGACTGTCCGGTCAGGCGCGCGAGGAGAAGCTGCTCGACCTCACCCGGTCGGTGAAGCTGAACGACCGCTTCCTGGCGGTGCGGCCGTCGGCGCTGTCGGGCGGGCTCAAGCAGCGCGTCGCCATCGCCCGTGCCTTCGCAGGCAACCCCAGGCTGGTGGTCTGCGACGAGCCGACGTCGGCGCTCGACGTCTCGGTGCAGGCGGCGATCCTCAACCTGCTGGCCGAGCTGCAGCGCGACGAGCGGACGGCGTACCTGTTCATCTCGCACGACCTCGGCGTCGTCCGCTACCTGTCCGACCGGATCGCCGTGCTGTACCTGGGACGGCTGATGGAGCTGGGACCGGCGGAGCGAGTCTTCTCGGGTCCCCACCACCCGTACACCGAGGCGCTGCTCTCGGCCGTGCCGACGATCGAGGGCGCCGAGCGGCCGCGGATCAAGCTGCAGGGTGAGATCCCCAGCGCCGCGAACCCGCCGTCGGGCTGCGTCTTCCAGACGCGCTGTCCGCGCAAGCTGGGTGAGATCTGCGAGACGACGGAGCCGCCGCTGGCCGAGGCCGAGCCGGGGCACATGATGCGCTGCCACATCCCGATCGACGACCTCAAGCGGATGCAGTCCGAGGAGGCGGTCGAGGCGTGATCACCCGCGCGGCCGTGCTCGAGCGGGTCGGCGCGCGGCTTGAGGTCACGGAGCTCGAGCTCGCACCGCCGGGCCTGGGCGAGGTGCTCGTGCGGCTCCACGCGAGCGGCGTCTGCCACTCCGACCAGAACGCCATCGACGGCACGGCGGAGACGCCCTGCCCTGCGGTGCTGGGCCACGAGGGCGGCGGCGTGGTGGCCGCCGTCGGGCTGGGCGTCACCCGTATCGCCGAGGGCGCCCACGTCGCCCTGTCCTGGGCGCCGGCCTGCGGTCACTGCGCCGAGTGCCTGGACGACCTACCGCACCTGTGCGGCACCGCGTGGCCGATGATGGCCCAGGGCACGCTGATGGACGGCACGAGCCGGCTCTCGCG
The DNA here is from genome assembly GCA_963809205.1 of uncultured Actinomycetes bacterium. Taxonomy (GTDB): domain Bacteria; phylum Actinomycetota; class Thermoleophilia; order Gaiellales; family JAICJC01; genus DATLLN01. The sequence goes on from CAWEIS010000028.1 coordinate 482,840, forward strand.
GGGCGGCGACGTCGTGCACCACTACTCGTTCCTGTCGACGTTCGCCGAGCACGCGGTCGTGCCCGAGGCGTCGTGCGTTGTCATCCCCGACGACGTGCCGCTGGAGATCGCAGGGCTGGTCGGGTGCGCGGTGACCACCGGCATCTGCGCGGTCTGGCGGAGCGCCGAGGTGCGGCCCGGTCAGCGGGCCGCGGTGATCGGCTGCGGCGGAGTCGGGATCTCGGCGGTGATCGGCATGGCGGCGGTGGGCGCGGCGCCGATCGTGGCGGTCGACGTGGACGACGCGAAGCTGGAGGCGGCCCTCTCGCTGGGCGCGACGGACGCGGTGCGCTGGGCCGGCTCGCCGGAGGCGACGGCGGAGGAGGTGCAGCGGACGACCGGCGGCGGCGTGGACGTCGCGGTTGAGGCCACCGGCCGCAGCGAGGCGATGCTGACCGCCTTCCTCTCCACCCGGCGCCGGGGCACCGCAGTCTTCATCGGGATCCCCCGCGCCGACGCGGTCGTGCCGCTGCCGGCGCTCTCGATCCCGCGCATGGAGCGGCGCGTGATCGGCGCGCTCTACGGGTCGGCGCGTCCCGACCGGGACTTCCTGGTGATCCTCGACCAGTACCGCCGCGGCCGGCTGCCGCTCGACCGGCTGGTGTCGCACCGGCTGCCGCTCGACGAGATCGAGCGGGCGTTCGAGCTGCTGCGCAGCGGATCGTCGCTGCGGACGGTGCTCGACCTGACGGAGGCAGCGTGACGCTCGACCTGGAAGCGATCGACGGCTGCGTCGGCGAGGCATGGTCGGGCGACGTGCCGGACGGCAGCCATATCAACGTGGTGCTGGCCCGTCGTGGCTCAGCGACCGCGGCCGCGGCGGTGACGGCGCTGGCCCAGCCGCGGCCGGGGCACGCGCCGCTCGTTGTCTGTCTGGGCGCGGGAAACGCCGTGCGGCCGGTGACGATCATGACCAACAAGGCTCCGGCGACCGAGCAGCTGCACGCGCTGATCACCTGGGGCGCGGCGCAGCTTGGCGTCGGCCAGGGCGTGATGGACGCGGTCGCCGACGGCACCCTGCCCGCGGAGCAGGCAGGCGAGCTGGTACTGCTGGTCGCCGCGTGGGTCGATCCCGACACAACGGACGAGACAGCGGTGCGCCTGGCGAACCGCGATGCGACGTACCGGGCGATCCTCGACGCCCTCGAGACCGACCGGGTGGCGCGCGTCCAGGAGCTGGTCGACCTGCGCGACGGCGCGCGCAACGCCTTCTACAGCGGCGAGTGATGGTGCGGATCAGCTCGGTTGAGACCCGCACCTACCGCTATCCGCTGGATCCGCCGTTCGTGGCGGCGTGGGATCCCGTCCCGCGTGCCGTGCAGGAGGCGACGCTCGTCGTTGTCCACTCGGACGAAGGCGAGGTCGGCTACGCGAGCGGCGGCGACGGGCTGCCCGACGCGGCGCTGCTCGACCGGCTGCTGCGCGGCGTCGACCCCGAGGACGCCGCGCATGTCTACGGCATCTGCGAGACGGTCGACTTCCACGGCGGGCGGCCGTGGGCGGTCGAGATCGCGTGCTGGGATCTGGTCGGACGCGCGCTGGGCGAGCCGCTGTGGAAGCTGCTCGGCGGCCGGCGCGAGCGGCTCACCGCGTACGCCTCCACCGGCGAGCTGCTGGCGCCGGCCGAGCGGGCCGAGCGGGCGGTGCAGCTGACCGGCGGCGGTGTGAAGGCGATCAAGCTGCGCTTCCACCACGACGACTGGCGCACCGACATGGCGACGGTGGCGGCCGTGCGCGACGCGGTCGGCGCGGAGGTCGAGCTGATGGTCGACGCCAACCAGGGCTGGCGGATGCCGGGCGACCTGACACCGCGCTGGGATGTCGAGACCGCGGCCGCGTGCGCCAGCGCGCTCGAGGAGTACGACGTGCACTGGCTCGAGGAGCCGCTGCCCACCGACGATCCCGAGGCGTACCGGGCGCTGGGCGAGCGGACGGAGATTCGGCTGGCGGCCGGCGAGATGGTGCGCACCGCGGGCGAGGCCCACGACCTGGTGGTCCGCGGCGAGATCGACGTGCTGCAGTGCGACGTGCTGTTCTGCGGCGGGTTCACCGGCACCCGCCGGCTGGCGGAGGTGGCCGAGGAGCGCGGCGCCGCCTGGTCGCCGCACACGTGGTCGAACGGCTACGGGCTGGTCGCGAACCTGCACGCGGCCTGCGCATTCTCCGCCTACGACTACGTCGAGGTGCCGTTCGATCCACCTGCGTGGTCGGCCGAGCGGCGGGACTGGCTGCTGCCCGCGCCGGTCGAGATCGCCGCGGACGGCACCATCGCGCCACCGGACGGCCCCGGCCTGGGCGTTGAGCCCGACCTGGATGCCCTGGAACGGTGGCGAGTGGCATGAGCGGCCAGATCTCCGTCCGCGCCGCGGTGCTCGACCGGATGGGCGAACCTGTCCGGGTCGAGGAGCTGCGCCTGGACGCGCCGCGCGCCGGCGAGGTGCTGGTGCGCGTGGCAGCGGCGGGGGTCTGCCACTCCGACCTGCATCTGGCGGACGGCCACCTCGGCACCGATCGGCAGCCGATCGTGCTCGGCCACGAGGGCTCCGGCGTCGTCGAGCAGATCGGCGCGGGCGTCACCACGGTCGCCGCGGGCGACCGCGTCGCGCTCTGCTTCGTCCCCGCCTGCGGCAGCTGCCCGCGGTGCCTGGCCGGGCAGACGAACCTGTGCCACGCCGCGGCGGCGAGCACCTCGGCCGGCGAGCTGCCGGCCGGCGGCACCCGCCTGCACCGGGTGGACGGTTCGGACGTCAAGCACTTCCTCAACCTGGCGTGCTTCGCCGAGCGGTGCGTGGTCGACGCCCGCTCGATCGTGCCGGTGCCCGACGACCTGCCGCTGTGGGAGGCGGCGCTGGTCGGCTGCAGCGTGATGACCGGGGTCGGCGCCGTGCGCAACGCAGCCGGTGTCAAGGTTGGCGACACCGTTGCCGTGATCGGCTGCGGCGGCGTGGGCGTGCAGGCGGTGTCCGCGGCATCGCTCGCCGGCGCCTCCAGGGTGATCGCAATCGACCTCGACCCGGCGAAGCTCGAGCTCGCCCGCAGCCACGGCGCCACGGACGTCGTCCAGGCATCCGACCGGGCGGTGCACGACGTGCGGGCTCTCACCGGCGGAGGCGCCGACCACGCGATCGAGGTCGTCGGCCGGCCGGAGACGATCCGCCAGGCGTTCGCGATGATCCGCGAGGGCGGCACCGCGGTCGTGGTCGGCATCGCGCCGCGGGGCGTCGACGTGCCGATCCCCGCGCTCGACTTGATCAGTGACAAGACGCTCCGCGGCTGCTTCTACGGATCGGGCAACGTGCTCGCCGAGATGCCGGCCGTGGTCGGGATGGTCGCGTCCGGCAGGCTGCGGGTGAGCGACGTGGTCTCCGACGTGATCGCGCTCGACGGGATCGAGGAGGCGTTCCAGCGGCTGCGCGACGGCCGCGGCGCACGCTCGCTGGTGGTGCTCGACGAGCAGGCGGCGGGCGGCCCGTGAGCGCGGCGCGGATCGAGCGCGTGCGGGCGGCGCTGCGGGAGGCTGGGATCGACGCGATCATGCTCGGCCCGTCGGCCGACTTCCGGTACCTGGCCGGCTACGAGACGATGCCGATGGAGCGGCTGACGATGCTCGTGCTGCCGGCCGAGGGCGAGGCGCGGATCGTCACGCCGGCGTTCGAGGCGCCGCTGGCGCCGGCGGAGGTCGCCGACCTCGGGATCGCGATCGACCCGTGGGGCGAGACCGAGGATCCGATCGCTCGCGCGATCGATGCGGTGCCGCGCCGCGCCCGCCGGGTCGCAGCCGGCGACCAGCTGGCGGCGATGTTCCTCGTCCCGCTCCAGCAGCGGCTGCATGCCGAGTGGGTGCTCGGATCGGTGGTGATGCGGCCGTTGCGGATGGTCAAGGACGCGGACGAGGTCGCGGCGCTGGCCGAGGCCGGCGCGGCCGTCGACCGCGCAGTGTCGCGCGCGGCGGAGCTGGTGTGTCCCGGGGTCACGGAGCGCGATATCGCGGCCGCCCTCGACCGCGCGATCCGCGAGGAGGGCCACGAGCAGACCGATTTCACCGACATCGGCTCGGGGCCGAACGGTGCCTCGCCGCACCACGCGTTCAGCGACCGCGCGATCGAGCCCGGCGATCCGGTCGTGGTCGACATCGGCGGGCGGATGGCGTCGGGGTACCGCTCCGACATCACGCGGACGTTCGCCGCCGGCGATCCGGGAGGGGAGTTCCGCGAGCTGTACGCCGTGCTGGAGTGCGCGCAGGCGGCGGGGCGCGCGGCGGTGCGGCCGGGCGCGACGTGCGAGTCCGTCGACGCCGCCTGCCGCGACGTGATCGCCGAGGCCGGATTTGGTGACGCGTTCATCCACCGCACGGGACACGGCATCGGCCTGGACGTCCATGAGGATCCGTACATCGTGGAGGGCGACCGGCTGCCGCTGAAGCCGGGGATGGCGTTCTCGATCGAGCCCGGGATCTATCTGCCAGGGCGCTTCGGCGCGCGGATCGAGGACATCGTGGTGGTCACCGACGACGGCTGCCGCGAGCTGAACGCGGCCGACCGCTCGCTGGTCGGCTCTGGCTAGCTCCCGGCACGGACACCGGTACCGACTCCGGCACGGACTCCGTGTCGGTACCGGAGTCGGTGCCGGAGTACCTGTGCCGATCCCGTCGCCCGGCGCGCGGAAGCGCAACGATTCGCGCGCGCCGGGCGTTGGCCCTGGCACTGTGCCCGGCACCGAGCCCGGCACCGTGCCCGGCACGGTGCCCGGCACCACCGCGGCCGCGCTAGGCTCGGGGCCGATGGTGACCGCCCACACCGACGTCGTCGGCTCGCTCCTGCGGCCTCCGGAGCTGCTCGCCGCGCGCGAGCGCTACGAGCGGGGCGAGCTGCCCGCGCCCGAGTTCAAGGCGATCGAGGACGCGGCGGTCGATGCGGCCGTGCGCCTCCAGGAGGACACCGGGATCGACGTCGCCACCGACGGGGAGATGCGCCGCCTCTCGTTCCAGAGCGGGCTGCCCGACGCGGTCGACGGCTTCGGCGACGTGCCGCTCGAGGCCTACCTGTGGGGCGAATGGCACGGCGACGAGAGCGTCGGCGACGACCACACGCAGCGGCCGGCGCGGCTCGGCGTCAAGGACAAGCTGCGGCGCCGTCGCCACATCGCCGCGGAGGAGCTGACCTACCTACGAGGCGCCGTCCGCACGGCGACGCCCAAGGTGACGCTGACCAGCCCCAGCCTGTACGCGAACCTGTGGTCGCCGGACGTCTCGCGCGACGCCTACCCCACGCTCGACGACTTCCTCGCCGACGTCGTCGACCTGCTCTGCGACGAGGTGCGGGAGCTGGCCCGGCTGGGCGCGACCTACCTCCAGCTGGACGCGCCTCACTACCCGCTGCTGATCGACCCGGCGACCCGTGCGTTCTACGAGTCGCAGGGCTGGAGCGTCGAGCGCTGGCTGGAGCGCGGCATCGAGATGGACAACGCGGTGATCGACGCCGCACCGGGCGTCACCTTCGGCTTCCACCTCTGCCGCGGCAACCAGCACAGCCGCTGGCTCGTCTCCGGCGGCTACGACCCGATCGCCTCAACCGTGTTCCGCAAGGTCGCCGCCGATCGCCTGCTGCTGGAGTACGACGACGAGCGCTCGGGCGGCTTCGAGCCGCTGGCCGAGGTGCCGGACTCGAAGATGGTCGTGCTCGGCCTGGTGACCACCAAGTCGCCGCGCCCGGAGACGGAGCAGCAGCTCATGGCCCGCACCCGCGAGGCGGCGCACCACGTCGACCTTGAGCGGCTCGCGATCAGCCCCCAATGCGGCTTCGCCACGTCGATCGGCGGCAACGTGCTGACGATGGAGGATCAGCGCCGCAAGCTCGTAACGATCGGGCGAGTAGCCGACACGATCTGGGGGTAGGGCCTCCGATACAGGCGAACTTGGCCGGCAGCGCGTAGGATTCCGCACTCGCACTCCGTCCCGAACTCTGAGCGAAGACCAAAACGATGCGCAAGGTGCTGATCGTCGCTCCGACCAGGCGCGACCTCCTCAACTTGGTAGACGGCCGGGTGCTGTCGCGATACGACCTCGTGTTCGAGGAATCGCCCGGCGTCGCCGGCGTGTTCGGTTCCAGCGACTCGACCGCCGCACTGGCGACCGTGGTCGCCGAGCGGCTGGGCCTGCCAGGATCGGGCTACGACGCGTTCATGCGCTGCCACGACAAGCTGGTCTGCCGGCGGATCCAGGCCGAGGCCGTGCCCGAGGCAGTGCCGGCGTTCGCGGCGATCGATACCCACCAGCGCTCCGAGCGGGCACCGCTCTCCTACCCGTTCTTCATCAAGCCCGTGCAGGGGCACCTGTCGCAGTACGCCTACGCGGTGGACGGCCCCGAGCGGCTGGCCGAGGTGCTCGCCGCCGCCCGCCGCGCCCAGATCCGCTACCTGATCGCGGAGGAGCTGCTGGAAGGCCGGCTGGTCACGTTCGAGGGGTTCGCGTCAAACGGCGAGGTGACGCCGATCGGCGTCACTGACGCCGTGATGCATGAGAACGGCATCTCGTTCCTGCGGTTCGAGTACCCGAGCAGCCTCCCCGAGGGGCCGCAGCGGGAGATGGCCGAGATCGCTTCGCGGCTGATGCCGGCGCTGGAGTTCAACGGCTCGCTGTTCAACATCGAGTTCTTCGTCGGTGACGACGGGCGGCCGCGGATCGTCGAGGTCAACGGCCGCATGGCATCGCAGTTCGCGCCGCTGGTGCGGGCCGTCCACGGCGTGTCGACGTACGAGCTCCAGCTCGAGCTGGCCTGCGGTGGCCACCCCGAACTGCCGCCCGCGCGCGATGGCGTGGTGGCCGCCAGCTTCCTGCTGCGGACATACGAGGACGCCGTCGTCCGCTCGGCGCCCGACCCCGCCGCCGTCTACGAGGCGCTGCCCGGCGCCCACGTCGAGCTGCTCGTCCGCGTCGGCCAGCGGCTGTCCGAGAACGACGACGACGTGCTGTCCCACCGGCTCGCAGTGGTCGCGTTGTCAGGGCCGGACCGCGAGTCGCTGCTGGAGCGCTACGAGGCGGCTGCCGACCTCCTGGACTTCGACCTGACGCCGGTCGCTCAGAACTCGCCCTGGCACCAGGGCGCGCGCTCCGGCTGAAACATCGCGTCGGCGCGCAGGAGGGCTCCGGGCGCCAGCTCGCGCACCAGGCCGGCCTGCGCCAGCTCGCCGAACCGGTGGCCGCCGAGGTGGCACGATGCGAGCGCCCGGACGCCGAGCGCAATGTCCGGATCGCCGCTCCCCGCCGCGCACGTCCCCCGGCCGTCCTCGGCCTCCAGCCGGAGCACCGTGCCCTCGACGTCCAGCACGAGGTCGCCGTCCGCCGCATAGCGGCGTGACGCCAGCGCCCGCGGGGCATCGAGCAGGTTGATCCACAGCCCGTCGGTCATCCAGCCGAAGCGCGCCCGCCGGGGATCGGCCAGCCGCCAGCGGATCGGGTCGTCGAGCGGCCGGCTCTCGACCCGGACGGTGGCGACCAGGTCGATGTCGAGCAGGAACCGCCAGACCGCGGCATGCCCCTCGGCTGTCGTCCAGCACAGCTCCTCGCACTCGATCACGCCGGCGGGAACGCCCTGCTCCCAGATGTCGTCCTGGCGGTAGATCGCGTAGGCGTCCGCCGTGCCGCCGGCGTCCTCGTGGATGACTACGAACCGGCTGGACAGCCGCGACTCCGAGAGCAGGTACAGCCAGTCGATCGCCGGGCGGCCGACGTCGCCGACGCAGTCCCGTCGCGACCGCGCCAGGATGGCGGGCAGCAGCTCGAGCGCCTCGGCTGCGGCGAGCAGCCGCACGCGGCCGCCGTCCGGCGGTCCCTCGACGAACGCGCTGTGCACGGTGTCGACCTCGATCCGGTTCAGCACGGGAGCGGCCGGCGCGAATCCGAACCGGCCGTAGATCCCGTACTCCGAGACCCAGAGGGCCGCGCGGTCGAGGCCCGCCTCGCGGGCGTCCACCAGCGCGAGATCCATCAGACCGCGCATCGCGCCGCGCCTGCGGTGGGTTGGCAGCGTCGACACCCAGGTGATCGCGCTGACGGTTACCTCGCCGCCGCCGGGCACGACCATCGGTGCCTGGAAGTCGAGCAGCGTCGAGACGATCTTGCCGCCGTCGTACGCCGCCCGCGGGGTCGTGCCCTGGAAGCCTGGGAGCAGGCGGTCGACATCCTCTTGCGTGCGGTGGCCGCCGCCGGCCACGGCCTGGGCGTGGACGAACGCCGGCAGCTCGTCCGGCTCGACCCTTCGGAACTCGAGGCTCATCGCCGGCGCTTCGCGACGCGGGCGAGGTTGCTGACGTCCTCGTCGCCCTTGCCGTCGGCGATCAGCTCGTCCTCCTCGCCCAGCACCTGCTGGGAGACGCGGAAGTCCAGGCCGAGGTCGCGAGCCTCGTCCAGCGCTATGGCCAGGTCCTTGCGGTGCAGCTCCGTCTTGAAGCCCAGCGGATAGCGGTCGTCGATCATGTTCTGCGAGCGATTGGCCAGCACCCAGGACTGGGCGGCGCCGGCCGACAGCGCCTCCACCAGCTTGGGCAGCGGCAGGCCCGACGCCTCGGCCAGGGCGATCCCCTCGGCGACCGTCGCGTAGGTGCCGGCGATCATCACCTGGTTCACCGCCTTGCCCATCTGCCCCGAGCCGCTCGGCCCGAGGTGCGTGATCCGCTTTCCGAACGCCTCCAGCACCGGCATCGCCCGGGACACATGCTCGTCGTCGCCGCCGACGAAGATGGTCAACGCCCCCTGCTCCGCGCCCTCGGAGCCGCCCGACACCGGCGCGTCGACCATGCCCAGGCCGCGTTCGGCCAGCCGGGCGGCCAGCCCGGCGGTCGCCGACGGCGACACCGTCGAGCAGTCGACAACAACGGCGGCGGCTTCCATCCCCTCGGCGGCGCCGCCCTCGCCGAGGACGACCTGCTCGAGGTCAGGCGTATCGGAGACACAGGTCAGCACCGCATCGGCGCCACGCGCGGCCTCGGCCGGCGTGCCGGCGCGGCGCGCGCCCAGCTCGGACAGCGGCAGCTCGCGGTCGCGCGTGCGGTTGTGCACGGTGACCTCGTGACCCGCGTTCAGCAGGTGGCGCGCCATCGGTGCACCCATCGTCCCCAGTCCGATCACCGCGACCCGCATGGAGCGGGACTCTACGCGGTTTCGGCCTGGCGCCGCACCTCCTGGCGCCGCTCCTCCTCGATCGCGAACCGGAGCATGCGCGATCGCGTGACCCTGTCGAGCCGGTCGAACTGCGGGGTCACCAGCAGCCGGCCGTCGCCCTCGCCGTCGTCCTGCACAGCGACCACCGTGGCGGCGGTTTCCAGCTCGAAGTGGTCGCCGTTGCCCTCGATCCGCAGATGCGGCCCGGTGCCCAGCTCGAGCCGCTCCCGCGTGATCAGCCGCAGGTCGTCGGCGGACAGATCGGACGTGCGCGCCTTGACCGGCTCCGGGGCGGACTCGCAACGGAAGAGCACGGCAGCCAGAGGGCCAGCCGGACGTTGGAGTGCTGCGCCACCGCTCGCCGCTCCTCGGCGAACACCAGCTGGACGATGCGCTGCTCGGCCCGCCGGTCGAGCCGCTCGAAGGCCAGCGCGTAGTGCGGCCGGCCGTCGCGGCCGGCGACGATGCGGACGACCCGCGCCTCGGTCGCCAACTCGAACGACGGATCGGACAGGCAGAGCTCGATGCGGACGCGATCGTGCATCCCCAGCGCGCCGTCGACGGTCACCTGCAGCCCCGCCGCCCGAGATGTCGAGCGTCTGCGCGGGCAGCGGCTCGTCGGGCGCGCCCTCGCCCAATCGCCAGAGCTGCGCGGGAGCCGCACCCGCAGGAAATTCCGCCGCTCATCCTGTGACATTTCAGACGAGAAATCGACAGCTTGGCTCTGGGATTGCGCTCGAGAGGCATCAGCGGCGCCCTGGATCACACCGTGACCACGCCGCAGGGTGCCGCTTGGCGGCCGTCAGTCCTCGAGCAGAACGTGCGAGTGGGTGTTGAGCGTCAGGGTCTTGTCGGAGTGTCCGAGCGCTGCCGCCACCATCGTGATCGGCACGCCCTCGGCGACCTTCACACTCGCCCACCGGTGCCGGAGATCGTGCGGGGAGTAGTGGGCGATCCCTGCGCCTTGGCATGCGCTGGTCATCGCCGCGCGGGGCTCGACTCGCGAAGGCCGGGGAAGCCCGGTGTTCGCCGACGAGCAACACATGAGCCGGCGGCGTAGGATCGTGCGATCATGGCTCCTGGGACAGGGCCTTCGCTGCCGACCGGCACGGTTACGCTCGTGTTTACGGATATCGAGGGCTCGACGCGCCTTCTGCGTGCGAACGAGCAGACGTACTCCGACCTGCTCGAACGGCAACGAACACTCGTCGGCGAGGCGTTTCGGCGCGGCGTCATCTTCGGATTTGAGGGCGATGCGGTCTTCGCCGCGTTCTCCAGTCCGAAGGACGCAGTGCTGGCAGCCGGCGAAGCCCAGCGACTGCTGACGAGCGAGGCGTGGCCGGACGGCGCGTGCCTGCGTGTCCGCATGGGCATCCACACCGGAACGCCCCGCGTGGTCGCGGACGATTACGTCGGCCTGGACGTCCACCGCACAGCGCGGGTCTGCGCGGCGGCGCACGGAGCCCAGGTCATCACCTCGCAATCGACACGGGACTTGCTGACCGACTGTGACCTCGGCGTCGGGTTTCTCGATCTCGGTCGTCACACGCTGAAGGATTTCGAGGAGCCCGCGCCGCTGTATCAGCTGCGGATCCCTGGGTGCCCAGAGGCCTTTCCACCGCCGCGCACCGTGGAGGCCCGCATCGTTGCCCTGCCCCGTGAGGCAAGCAGCTTGATCGGGCGGACATCGGAACTCGGTCTCTTGGCCGACGAGATTCTCACGCACCGACTCGTCACGCTGACCGGGGCCGGCGGCTCAGGCAAGACGAAGCTCGCAGTCCGGCTGGGCTGGAACATGGCGCCGCGATTCCGCGGGCCGGTGGTCTTCGTGCCGTTGGCCTCGCTTGCGGATGCCAGCCAACTGGCGGGTCACCTTGGGCGGATCCTCGCGCCGGGCGCGGCGGTTTCCTCCTGGGAGGAGGTGCTCGCGCTCCTCAAGGATCAGCATTCTCTGATCATCCTGGACAACGCCGAGCACTTGGACGGCTTCGGTGAACACGTCCGTGAACTGGTGGACTCGTGCGACCGAGCTCACCTGCTCGTCACAAGCCGCTCGCCGCTCGGCGCTTCCGGAGAGCGCGTGTTTTCCGTCGCTCCGCTCGACGCCGACGACGCGCTGAGCCTTCTGGTCGAGCGAGTGCGCGCACATCGGGTCGGATTTGCGCCGACCGCGGAAGAGAACGAGTTTCTTCGGGCCATCGCGCGCCGGCTCGACGGGTTGCCGCTGGCGTTGGAGCTCGCTGCGGCACGACTTCGTGCGCTGCCTCCCGCGGCACTGCTGCGCAGACTCGACCGTCAGCTCGACCTCCTGACCAGCGAGAGCGCCGACCTGCCGCCCCGCCAGCGAACCATGCGCGGCGCAATCCAGTGGAGCCACGACATGCTCAGCGGACAGGATCAGGCGCTGTTCGCGTCGCTCGCCGTCTTTCGCTCGCCTGCGGCTCTGTCGACCGTCGCGGCGCTCAACCAGGCCGACGAGATCCAGACCCTCGACGGGCTGACGCGGCTCATCGACGCGAGCCTGGTTCGTCCCGGAGTGGCACATACGGAGCCGCGGTACTGGATGCTGGAGCCGATCCGCCAGTTCGCCGCCGAGCGGCTGCACGAATGTGGTCTCGACGAGATCCTGTGCCGGCGGCTGCTCAGCGATCTGGCCGAGGCCGCAAGCCGGGCCTGGGCGGATGACGCAGACGTCTTCGCGCTCTTCGCCGACGAGGTCGACACCGTGCTCAACGCACTCGAGGATGCCGTCGCTCTCGACGAGTGGAACCTGGGCCTCACCCTGGCTGACGTGGTGACACGAACGGTGCTGGTTCCCATGGGCGTCCAGACTCAGCTCGCCCGATGGGTCGACCAGGCCGAGCAGCATCGGGGCTCCCTGAACGACATCGCGCAGGCTCGGCTCTTACGCGTCGGAGCCTGGGCACGGATCCTCTCCCTCCCCGAAGTACTTGCCCGGTGGCAGGAAGCCGCCGCGTTGCTTCGCGACACACCGGATACGCGCCTGCTCGCAGAGACGTGGATAGGCGTCGCGATCAACGCCTCGCTTCTCGGCCAGGCCGACACCGCCACCGAGGCGCTGGCCGAGGCGGAACGTCTCGCATGTTCCTCTCCATCCCTCAAAGCCATGGCGGCCATGGCCCGGGCGCAGTTCGCTGCGATCGCCTATCAGTCCGACGCGCCGGACCTCTACCGGCTGGCCGACGAGCTCGCTACGGCGTCGGGTGACTCAGTCTTGCGGTTCACGTGCGAAACGACCGCGCCTATACAACGATCCTCACCGGCGACTACCGGAGGGCTCTGACGCTGGTTCACAGTGCGATAGAGATGGCCGATCGGCGCGGAGTGGCCAACTTCGCCACCCTCCACACCGCAGCCGTCGCGGCGCTCGCGCTCGGCGACGTGGCGAACGCGGCCCACCACCTCCAGCGAATCCTCGTCACCTACGACCGGCTCGGCATGGCAGCCGACGACTACTTCCTCGGCCTCTATCTGCATGCCGCGGCAGCCGTCGCCGGTGCTGCCGGCGACTCGCCGGCCTCTGCGCAGCTGCTCGCAGGGGCCGAGCTGCTGCTCGGCGAGGACTCGGGGATCGACGCTCAGGGGGCCGAATGTTACGAGTACCACCTGCGTGCCGCACAGCAGTACGCCGGCACCGCAGCCTGGGAGCGGGACACCGAACGAGGTGCATCCCTCGACCGGCGGCAGCTGCTCAGGCTGGCGCTTGACACCGTCGCCGAGGCGGTCGCGCCCGTCGATGTGCCGGTCGGCGCCGCGGAACCGTGAGGGAGGCCCATGCCCCGGACGTTCACGACCATCCGGCGTGGGAATCCTCACCAAGCTTCCAGCGGAGCCGGCGGGCATGCGAGTCCACCTCGCGTGCGGCCGGGCTGCGGAACTCCCAGACCGTGTACCGCACATGGCCCTCGAGGTCACCGTCGGGGGGCGGCCTCGTCCACCAGTTGGAGCCGGATGCGGTGAACTAATTTCGACCGCTTCCTCGAGATCATCGGGCAGCCGAGAAGGCCTGTCCCCAGCGGTGTAGGCTGGCTCGATGTACCCGGGACGGTATGTCCTAGCGGTGGTCGTCGGCCTAGCTCTCGGTATCGCTGGCGGCGGGCTGACCCACCAACCGAGCGAGCCCCCCACCCCACACCGACAGTCGCACCACCACCGCGCCGGGCCACAGCCGGTCGTGCTCCCGCTCCCGACCAGACGGCACCGCAGACGCCACCGCAGACCCAGCAACCGCTTGGAGCACAGCGCATCCAGCGCATGCTCGACCGCTGCATGAGCAAGCCCACTTCCCCGGCGTGAGCTCAGCTGCCTGGAGCGGGTGCTGGAGCTGGGATGGCGGTAAACCCCGAGGGCCCGTCATACGATTCTGCTCTCCGCCCCGATCGGCAGCAGCGCATACACCTAGGCCTTGATTCCTCTGGGACCACACCGGGACTACACCAGGAGGCGAATCAGCGGCGTATACGGCGAGGCCAACAGGTTGGTTGAGCCAAAACCGCTTGTTTGGGCGGCGGGAAGGATTCAGAGAATTAATCGCACAAGCACGCGACCGCAGCGTCTGAGCGCACCTCGGAAACGCGCCAGCGTTCGAGCAGCGCGGCGGCGAACCGGTTGCAGTCGATCTCGCTCTTCGGTGCCTTGCGGACGAACTGCTCGACGTGCCGCGCCTCGTGGGCGGCGACGTAGACGAGCGCCGAGCGCCAGTCCGCAAGCAGCACCTCGGGGCTGCGAGCGGTCGCCCGCCACGGGTCCTGCGAGAAGCTGTCGGGCGGCCCCAGTGCGATCGTCACGAGGTGGGTCGCCTGCCGGGGCGCATTCGAGATCTTCGGCACGCCTGAGTAGGCCCGGCCCCGAAAGGCGCCGCGGCCCTTGCCGAGGTTCTTGACGTTGATGCAGACCCGCGGACCGTCGAGCCACCCGGCTGCGAGCTGCACCAGACGGCTCACCTCGTCGTCCGGATAGCGGCTGGTGTTGCGGATCCACACGGCGCAGGAGGCTACCGCGCGCGGCGGCTAGGCTGGTGGCATGGCCAGGGTCGTCGACGATGAGATGCGCGCCTACTACGAGCGGCGCGCGCCCGAGTACGACGACTGGTGGCTGGGTCTCGGCCGGTACGCCGAGCTCGACCGTCCCGGGTGGCGCGGCGAGGCCGAGCAGCTCGTCGGCGTGCTCGCCGGGCTGCCGCCGGCGCACGTGCTGGACGTCGCCTGCGGCACCGGATTCCTGACCCGCCACCTGCGCGGCGAGGTGACCGGACTCGACCAGAGCCCGGCCATGCTGGAGATCACCGCGTCCCGCGGCGCCGGCATCCGCACCGTCCAGGGAGACGCCGTGCCGCTGCCGTTCGCCGACGGCGCGTTCGACCGCGTGTTGACCGGCCACTTCTACGGCCACCTGCTGCCCGACGAGCGAGCCGCGTTCCTGGCCGAGGCCAGCCGGGTGGCCGGCCAGCTGGTGGTCGTCGACTCGGCGGAGCGTGACGGCCAGCCGGCGGAGCAATGGCAGGAGCGGATCCTCAACGACGGCTCCAGCCACCGCGTGTACAAGCGCTTCTTCACCGGCGACGGATTGGCCGCCGAGCTGGGCGGCGGAACCGTCCTGTTCGACGGGCGCTGGTTCGTCGCCGTGTCGGCCTAGGGGAACCGGCCGCGGGCGCGGGCCGTCTGACCGGGCATGAGAATCGCATGCATCGTGCTGGGAGCCCTGGCGCTGTCCGGCTGCGGCAGTGGCGCGGGCACGCCCAGCGGCTCGAACGCACCACCGGAGTCGGCGCCGGCCGCGGGCGGCACGATCCCGCCGCCTGCCTACATCGAGTTCGGCGAGCCGGGGCACTGGATGTCCCGCGGCTCGAGCTGCTGGTCGAGCGGCGGCGTGGCCGGCTGCCTGGACGCGGCGTCGCCGGAGAACGACCCGAACCTGCCGGAGCTGATCGTCGGCCGCGGCGCGACCGGGCGCATCCACCTCGGATTCGATCCCTCGAGCGCGCACCTGACGGTCGGCGGTGTCCCCGTGCGGGTGCACGCCGGCCGGACGATCACGTTCACGGCGCACCGCCCTGGCATCGTGCTGCTCGACGTCGACCAGGAGCACGGCAGCGCGAGCTACGACGCCCGGCTCAGGTTCGCCCGGGACTGACGGCTAGAACCAGGCGGCGTCGGAGCTCTGCCGGGGGTACAGCGCGCAGACGCCCAGCGCGATCACGCCGAACATGAACCCGAGCATGGCCCAGATCACGGTGTTGCGGTTCTTGCGCTGGGCGACCCACGCGGTCGCGGCGCCGAGCACGAGGCAGCCGACGAATCCGGCCATGCCTTCGGTATCGGCGCCCGCCGCGCCGCGCCTGAGCGTCAGTCCCGGGTGGCCGCCTCGGGGCCGCCCAGCGCGACCCGGGCGCGGGCGGTCACCAGGTGGTAGAGCACCAGCAGCTGGACGATCGCCAGCGAGTCCGAGCGGTGCAGGTCGGTGCCCAGCGTGAACTCGCCCAACCGCTCGCTGCGCAGGTGGCTGGCGAAGTGCATGTGCTCCCAGATCCGCTCCTCCAGCTCCAGCGCGCGGGCCGGGGTCAGCCGTCCGGGCACCCGCAGGTCCTGGTCGTCGCCGGCGGCCAGCAGCTGCAGCCCGTCGTCGCCGTCCCCCACCACGTCGGACAGGTCGGGGTGCGGCAGGCCTGGCCGGAGCAGCAGGTGGGCGTCGAGGTGGGTCGCATCGGCCGCGTCCCCCTCGTCGGCGCCGGCCGGCGGGGCGAATCGCACGACCATGTCCGCCTGGTGGCGCTGCGGGCGGATGAACCGCTGGGAGTCGGCCTCCCGGCGGTCGAGCTCGTCGAGCACCTGCGTCGTCGTGTAGCCGCGGCGCGAGCAGTCGCGGACGACCTTCCACCGCCGCCGCAGGCTCTCCGGCGGATCGAGGAATACGCGGATGTCGAAACAGCCGCGCAGCTCGTCGGAGTGATAGCCGAGCAGCCCCTCGACGATCAGGAAGCGCCCTGGGCGCAGGTAGACCGGCGGCCCGAACGTGCCGTCCGCGTGGCGGTACACCGGTTTCAGGATCGGCTCGCCGCAGCGCAGCAGCTTCAGGTGCTGCGCCATCACGTCCATGTGGTTGCAGTCGGGCGAGAGCGGCGTCGCGTCCAACCCCGCGCGCTGCGCCCGGTCGTAGCGGTGGTAGTCGTCCAGGCACACGTGGGAGACCTGCTCCTGCCCGAGCACGCGCACGAGCCCGCGGGTGAGCGTGGTCTTGCCGCTGGCGGAGTCGCCGACGACGCCGAGGATGATCGGGCGCGCCATGGGCCGGTCAGCCTACCGGGATCCCGGACTCTGTAGTTCGAGATGCAGCCCGCCTCTGATTGATAACGTTTTGATGCAATGACGTTCGGTCAGCTCACGACGTTCCTCGCCGTCGCCCGCACCGGCTCCGTCCGCGGCGCCGCCGCCGACCTGGTGGTCACCGAGCCCGCCGTGTCGGCCGCCGTCTCGGCGCTGCAGCGCGAGCTCGGGGTCGAGCTGGTCGCGCGGCAAGGCCGCGGCATCGTCCTGACCGACGCCGGCGAGACGCTGGCGCGGTACGCGGCCGAGCTGCTCGGCATCCGCGACCAGGCTCTGCGGGAGCTGCACGGCACGCGCACGCTGCGGCTGGCAGCGGTGACCACCGCCGGCGAGTACGTCGTCCCGCCCATCCTCAAGGCGTTCCAGGGCGAGCGCCCGGATGTCGGCGTGTCGCTCGAGGTTGGCAACCGCGCCAGGGTGTTTGAGCGCCTGCTGCGCCGCGAGGCCGACCTGGCGATCGGCGGCAGCCCGCCGGCCGGGTCGGGCATCACCGGCACGCCCTTCCTCGACTACCGCCTGGTGGTGGTCGCCGCCGCCGATCACCGCGTGGAGGATCCGGAGGCCGAGACCTGGCTGCTGCGCGAGCAGGGATCGGGGACGCGGGCCGCGGTCGAGGGGTTCCTCGAGGAGCATGGCATCCGTCCCCGGTCGACGATGACTCTGGGGTCGAACGGCGCGATCAAGCAGGCCGTCGCCGTGGGCCTCGGGATCAGCCTGCTCTCGACCCACGCGGCCGGCGCCGAGCTGGCGAACGGGACGCTGCGCCGCGTGCGCGTGCAGGGCGCGCCGCTGCGCCGGTCGTGGTACGTGCTGCGCCGGGAGACGGGGCGCGAGCTGCCGGAGTCGGCCGCGTTCCGGGCGTTCTGCGAATCGCGGCCCGCCAAGGCCGCAGTGCTGGCAGCGATCAGGCCCGCAGCGTAGGCTACGGCGGTGGCTGAGCGGGTCGAAACCAGGCTGGTGACCGGCGGGCGGGCTCACGGACCTGGCGCGCCGCTGGGCCAGTCCGTTGTCATGTCCAGCACGTACCGGCTGGGCGCCGAGCTCGAGTACGGCCGCGGCGGCAACGAGACGTGGGCGGCGCTGGAGGGCCTGATCGGCGAGCTCGAGGGCGGCCACGCGGTCGCGTTCGGCTCGGGGATCGCTGCCTGCGCGGCGGTGCTCGACGCGGTGCCGGCCGGCGCGGCGGTGGTCGCACCGCGATCGCCCTACCACGGCTTCAGCGATCAGCTGCGCGCCCGCGAGGCGATCGGCCGGCTGAGCGTTCGCTGGGTTGACATCGCCGATGCGCAGGCTGTCGCCGAGGCCGCACGCGGCGCGGCGATGGTCTGGCTGGAGACGCCGAGCAACCCGCTGATCGCCGTCGCGGACATCGCCGCCGCGGCGGCCACGCGTGACGCCGGCACGCTGCTGGTGGTGGACAGCACCTTCGCCACACCGCTGCTCCAGCGCCCGATCGAGCACGGCGCGGACATCGTCGTCCACAGCGCCACCAAGTACATCGGCGGCCACGCCGATCTGCTGCTCGGGTTGGCCGTCTGCCGCGACGCGGCCGCCGCACACGCGCTGTGGGAGGTCAGATACCGCGAGGGCGCGATCCCCGGCTCGCTGGAAGCGTTCCTGGCGCTGCGCGGACTGCGCACGCTAGGCGTCCGGCTGGAGCGTGCGCAAGCCAACGCCGGCGAGCTCGCCCGTCAGCTCGAGTCGCATCCCGCGGTCACCCGCGTCCGCTACCCGGGTCTGCCCGACGACCCCGGCCACGCCGTCGCCTCACGCCAGATGGACGGATACGGGGCGATGCTCTCGTTCGAGACGCTGGGCGACGCGGCGGCGGCGGACGCCGTCTGTGAGCGCGTCCGCGTTGTCACCGCCGCCACCAGCCTGGGCGGTATCGAGAGCCTGATCGAGCGGCGCGCCCGGTACGCCTCGGAGCGTCTCAGCGGCACGCCGCCGACGCTGCTCCGGCTGTCTGTCGGCATCGAGCACGTCGAGGATCTGTGGGCCGACCTCGAGCAGGCGCTGCAGCCCGTGGTCAGCGCAGGCGCGGCCGCGCGGTAACGGCCACGGCAACCGCGGCGACGATCACAGCCGTGGCCGCCAGCGTGGCGGCATCCAGCGTTTCGTCGGCCAGCGCCCATCCCAGCAGCATCGCCACCACGGGGTTGACGAACGCGTACGTCGCGACGCGGGTGGGCGCGACCCGGCCCAGCAACCACATGTAGGCCGAGAACGTGACGACCGTGCCGGCCAGCACCAGGTAGGTGAGACCGAGCACCGACTTGCCGCTGATCGCCGAGACGTCAACCGGCTCGCCGAACGGCGCGACCGCAGAGAGCACCACGCCGCCGCACAGCAGCGCCGCGCCGCCGGCGGCGAGCGGGGAGTGCGGCACCGGCACGATTCTGCTGAGCACCGTCCCGGCCGCCCAGGAGAACGCGCAGAACAGCAGGAGCGCGGCGTCGATCCCGGATAGCCCGCCGCCGCTGCCCTGGGCGGCGACCAGCACGGCGACGCCCAGGAACGCCGCCAGCAGAGCCACCGCGGTGCGCGCCGTCGGCGGCCCGGCGTCGGTCAGCCGCCAGGCCAGCAGCGGGACGAACAGCGGGATCGTGGCGAGGCAGAGCGCGGCGACGCCCGAGGGCACGAACTGCTCCTCGTGTGCCAACAGGCCGTGGCACCCGACGAAGAACAGCATCCCCACGATCGCAGAGCCGCCCCACTCCCGGGCGGAGGGCAACGGCGCGCCGCGATCGGCGACCCGCCACATCCCGAGCAGGATGGCGCCGCCGATCAGACACCGTATCGCCATCATCGACAACGGCGGGATCGTCTCGACCGCCCAGGCGATCGCCAGAAAGGTCGACCCCCACACGAAGTACACCGCGGCGAACGCGGCGAGCACCGGGAGTCGCGACCGGTCGGGCACCACCGCACGCTAGATGGCCACAGGCCGTGCCGTGCCATATCATTCGAGGCATGAGTTACGGACGTCGGATTCGGCCGCTCGCCTGGGTGCTGCTGGCCGCGGGCGCGGCGCTGCTGGCGCTGTCCTTGGTCCCCGAGCCGACGCCGACGACGTATGCGACGATCCACCTGCAGGGCCATCTGAGGCGGGTGCCGGTCAACGACGACCACGCGGTCGACTACGCGATCGGCCTCTGCCGTCTGGTGGGCGTCGTCCTGATGATCGCCGGCGGCTACCTCGGCTTCCGCAGCGCGCGCCCGGATGCTGTCACCGTGGACGACACTCTCGCGCCATCGAGCTACGACCCGTACGTCAACGTCAGCCCGATCCACGGCGATCCCAGCGGACGAAGCGGCATCGGATGACGATGTTGGCCGTCATCGTGTTCGCCGTGCTGGCCGCAGTGACCGCGTATCTGTACCTCGCCAGACGCCCTCGCTGACGTCAGCCGATCCCGGCGACCAGCTCGCGCAGCGTCCGCAGATCGCCCGGCCCGAAGCCGGTGATCCGTGCGCCGGTCACGCAGGTGCCGGCGGCATCCGTGCGCACCGCGACCGCCTGCGCCTCGAGGTGCAACCGGCGTCCCCCTGCGTCGAACTCGAGCACGAACTCGTCGTTGCGGGTGACCACAAACTCGCTTGAGATCCGCGCACCGGTCTCCGACACGTCGTCGATCCGCACCTGATACTCGTTGCCCGGCACGGCGTTGACGCATTGCACGGCCCGCAGCAGACCCGCGGCGTGCAGGTCGGCGCGCGCCGCCGCGCGGCCCAGGTCGGCCGGCTCGGCGGACTCTACCCTGAGCACGGCGATCGCCTGCTCGGTGCTGTGGAACTCGGCATCGTCGAGCACGGCGTCGGCCACCCAGGGCTTGCCCGCGACCGACCATCGGAGCTTCACGGTCTGCACCCCGACCAGGCTCAGCCGGGGCACCAGCGCGCGGATCACGAGGCCGTCCACGGACTGCGGGTCAACCCGCAGCTCCGCTCCATCCTGCGTCGTTGCCGAGACCGACGACAGTCCGATGAGTGCCGCCACCGCATCGCGGGCGACCTCGGCCGGCCGGCCGCCCTCCATCACTCCTCCGCCATGAACGGATAGCGGTAGTCGCTCGGCGGGACGAACGTCTCCTTGATCGTGCGCGGGCTGACCCACCGGATCAGGTTCCACATCGAGCCGGCCTTGTCGTTGGTGCCGGACGCGCGTGCACCGCCGAACGGCTGCTGGCCGACGACCGCGCCAGTCGGCTTGTCGTTCACGTAGAAGTTGCCGGCGGCGTCGCGCAGCGCGTGGTGCGCCGTCTCGATGGCGGCCCGATCGGTGGAGAAGATCGACCCGGTCAGGGCGTACGGCGACGTGTCGTTGACGACCTCGAGCGTGTCGTCGAACCGTTTCTCGTCGTACACGTAGGCCGTGACCACGGGACCGAACAGCTCGCGCTGCATCAGGTCGAAGCCGGGATCGGTGGTCGCCACCACCGTCGGCTTGACGAAGTAGCCCTGGGCGTCGTCCGCGTCGCCGCCGACCACAACCTCGGCCTGGCTGCGGGCCAGCTCGATCGCGTCGACCTGCGTCTTGTAGGCACTGCCGTCGATGACAGCGCCCATGAAGTTCCGGAAGTCCTGGACGTCGCCGACCTGGATCTGGTCGACGTCCTCCTCCAGCCGCTCGCGGATCCTCGGCCACAGGTTCGACGGCGCGTAGACCCGGGACGCGGCCGAGCACTTCTGTCCCTGGTACTCGAACGAGCCGCGAACGATCGCCGTCGCAACGGCGTCAGGGTCGGCCGACGGATGGGCGACGATGAAGTCCTTGCCGCCGGTCTCGCCGACGATCCGCGGATACGACCGGTAGCTCGCGATGTTGTTGCCCACGGTGCGCCACATGTCCTGGAACACCGCCGTCGACCCGGTGAAGTGGATGCCGGCCAGCTCGGGGCTGTCGAGCGCCGCCGAGCCGATCGCCGAACCTGGGCCGAGCACCATGTTGATCACGCCCGGCGGCAGGCCGGCCTCCTCGAACATCTTCATCAGGAAGTAGCTCGAGTAGATGGCCGTCGACGCCGGCTTCAGCACCACCGTGTTGCCCATCAGAGCGGGTGCGGTGGACAGGTTGCCCGCGATGGCGGTGAAGTTGAAGGGCGCCACGGCGAACACGAAGCCCTCCAGCCCGCGGTACTCCAGGCGGTTCCAGACGCCGGGCGACGATGTCGGCTGCTCCTCCAGGATCCGCCGCATGTAATTCGCGTTGAACCGCAGGAAGTCGGTCAGCTCGCAGGCGGCGTCGATCTCGGCCTGGTACACGGTCTTGGACTGGCCGAGCATGGTCGCCGCGTTGATCGTGTCCCGCCACGGCCCGCTCAGCAGATCGGCCGCCCGCAGGAACACCGCGGCCCGCTCCCACCACGGGGTCTCGGCCCACTCCTTGCGCGCCTTGCCGGCCGCCGCGATCGCGCGCTCCACCTCGGCCGCGCCGCCGACGTGGTAGTCGGCCAGCACCTGCTCGTGGTCGTGGGGCTTGACCGACTGGGCGGTGGTGCCGGTCCGCACCTCCTCGCCGCCGATGATCATGGGGATCTCGATGCGCTGGCCGTTCAGCTCGGCCAGCCGCACTTTCAGGGACGCGCGCTCGGGGGAGCCGGGGGCGTAGTCGCGCACGGGCTCGTTGACCGGCGCCGGGAGGGTGAATATGCCGTTGCTCATAGCCGCCTAGCCTACTCCCGCGGCGCGCGCGCGGACTCAGACGCCGGCGGGCGACTCGTTGGGGAGCCGCAGCAGGTCGCGGATCGACACGATCCCGACCAGCCGGTCGTCCTCGACCACCGGCACGTGGCGGAAGCCCCCGTGGATCATCAGCGACGCGGCCTCGCCGTTGCTGGCGTTGCGGCCGACGGTGATCGGGTCGTGGGTCATCTGATCGGAGACGGTGCCCTCGATCGAGCCGGTGCCCACGGTGCGCAGCACGTCGCGTTCGGTGAGGATGCCCGTCAGCCGGTCGCCCTCGGTGACCAGGATCGCACCGACGCGGCGCTCCGCCATGATGTGCGCCGCCTCGATCAGTGTGGTCGTCGGTGCGCACGTGAGCAGCCTCGTCGTCATCGTGTTGGCGACGAGCTCGTCGGGTGCGCGCTGGTAGGCCGTACTCATGAACCGCCGATCCTACCGCGTCCGGCGAATCGAGGACGGCCCGGGGATACCATACGGCCATGCCTGCGCAGGCCTACCGGGGGAAACCGTGCATCTGCCAGCACCGGCTGGAGCTGTGCGACCAGCGGTGCGTGGCGGACATGATGTCGACGACGTTCTACGTCGCCTGCCTGCGCCTGACCGGCCGCCGGTGCCTCGTGATCGGGGCCGGGTCGGTGGGCCTCGAGAAGATCGAAGGGCTGCTGGCGGCGGACGCCGTCGTCCACGTGATCGCGCCCGAGGCGTGTCCCGAGGTCGCCGAGCTGGCGGCGTCGGGCGACGTGGAGTGGACGCAGCGGCACTTTAAGCCGGGCGACCTGGAGGGCCACTTCCTGGCGATCGCGGCGACCAGCGACACCGAGACCAACATCCAGGTGTTCCACGAGGCCGACCGCCGGGCGATGCTGTGCAACGTCGTCGACGTACCTCCGCTGTGCTCGTTCATCCTGCCGGCGATCGTCCGCCAGGGGCCGATCGCGATCGCCATCTCGACGGCCGGTGCCAGCCCCGCGCTGGCGAAGCGGATGAAGCGCGAGATTGGCGAGATCTTCGGGCCCGAGCACGCCGAGCTGGCGTGGATCCTGAACGACGTGCGCGGATGGGCGAAGGCCACGCTGCCCACCTACGACGACCGCAAGGCGTTCTTCGAAGGCATCGTCAATGGCGACCCCGATCCCGTCGCGCTGCTGCGGCAGGGCGACCGAGCCGCGGTCGACCGGCTGATCGCCGAGCGTCAGGCCGCCTTGACGCCGGCCTGAATCGCCCGCACGAGGCGTTCCAGCTCGGCAGCCGAGATGCGGTCGTTGAGCAGCGGCGAGTCCGGGCCTTCCTGCAACATCACCATCGTCAGCGCGACGGCGTGCGGCTCGACCGGACGCTCCGGGTCGCGCAGCGCGACAGCGATCTGCCGCAGCTGCGGCCGCACCAGCTCGACCCGCGACTGCAGTGCCACGCCCGAGTTCCCGGTCGCCTTCTCGACGCCGTTCGCGAGCCGCGCCCGCTGCGGCAACGACACCAGGTTGCGCGCGTGCCGATCGACGGACGGCAGGCTGCGCGCGTCGCCCTGGGCGACCAGCCACGTCAGCAGGTGGATCCGCTGCTGCCGTGACACGACGCCGATGGCGGCCCCGGCCAGTGCGCCGGCCGCCAGCGCGACTGCCACACTCGTGAAGTGGGCGACGATCGCGACCAGGGCGCAGGCGATCAGCATGCCGGCCGCGCCGAACCCGTCGTTGCGGCGGTGGCGCAGGTCGCGGAGCCGCTCCCGCGCCGCGTCGACATCCATGAACTCCCTGAGCATGTGCCTCAACGTAGCCGAGGCCAGCTTGCGATCCTGCCGTTGGTGAAGCGGGGATTGGAGCGAGCTTGGAAGCCGGTTTCTAGGACGCCTCGGGCTGCGCGTCGACGGCAGCCGCCGGCTGCTCGCCGCCGCCGTCGCCTCGCTTGCGGCCGCGCGACCGCGACCTGCGCCGCCGGTCGCGGCGCTCGGACGACGCGCCGACCGGCTCGCCGCGGGCGATCTTGCGAACAGCGCCTGGCCGCGAGTCTCGCACGGTCTGCCCCCCGCCGTCCTCCAGCTCGAACTCGACCCGCACGCGGCCGCGCACGCCGGCCGTCTTCAGCTGGGCAAGCACCTTGCGGGCGGCGTCGTCGAGCAGCACCTCGGCCTCCTCGCGGCCGAGCTGCACCACCAGGCCCGCGCCCTCGACGGAGACCCGGGCCGTCCGCTCGGGCCTCGACTCGCTGACCAGCTTGGCCACCTGCACCTCCAGCGGCGCCTGGTCGGCGGCCGCAGAGCGCACCTCGGGCGCCGTGGCGAACCGCCGGTCGCCGTCGCCGGAGAGCGCCCAGATCAGCTTTTCGGACTCGCCGAGCTGCGGGGTCACCACCTGGTCGGCATCGTCGCGCAGCCGGACGGCGACCTGTGGCGTCACCTCGACGATCACGGCGCCGTCGCTGCGACGAACCGACACGGCCGGGGGCGTCGAGCCGACCACGGCGCCGTTGAACGAGACGGTGTCGCCGCGCTCCTTCTCCTTCGCCTTGGCGCGCTTCTGCGTCTTGGCGCGCTGTGCGGGCGCAGGGATGTTCGAGCCGAGCGCCGCGGCCAGCCGGTGGGAGTCGGCTGAGAGCACGACGCGCGCCCGCTCGACCAGCCGCTCGGCCGTCGTCCCCCTGCGCGGCGAGGCCACCGCCAGCAGCGCGGCGCCTGCCTCGAGCGGCGACGAGGTCGCGACGGCGGCCAGCTTGGCCGCCGCCTCGGTGTGGGCCGCCTCGCCGGAGGCCGCCGCGAGCGCGCCCAGCAGGCTGCGCCCATCCTTGACGTGGCTGCCCGCGTACCGATACTCATGGTCGCGGGCGGCGCGGGCCAGCTGCCACGTCCACGTGACGATCCGGTCGTCTGGCGCCTCGATCCGCTCGTCGCCCATCGCCAGCAGCAGCACCCGGGCACCCTGGCCGCGATCCTGCTGCCACGTCGGGGCGGCCTCGACCAGGCGGCAGGCCATCGCGAACGTGGTCTGCGTCGGCCCCTGCGACGCCAGATCGCCCAGCGCCTGCAGGCGCAGCCGGCGGTGCTTGTTCTCGGCGGAGCAGGTGAAGAAGAAGAGCTCGCGGGCCTCAGGCTGGAGCCCGGTGATCCGCTCGGCCAGCATCTGCACGTCGGCCGGGCTGACGGCGCGGGCGGCGACCACCGCCCACGCGCGCTGCTCGTCGAGCGGCAGCTTGGACGCGTCGACCAGCCGCCACTGGTTGGCGATCACGGCGATCCGCCGCTCGGGATCGTCCGAGACGGGGACGATCCAGTTGCCTTCCTTGACGATCGGCTTGGCCGGGCGGCGGCGCCAGCGCCGGCGGCGCGGCGGCGGAGGCGTGACCAGGCCGTTCGGCCGGTAGGCGTCGACGCCGAGCAGCGAGTGCAGGGTGATCACACGCTCGGTGTGGGGCGCGCCCGGCTCGGCGAAGTCGACGACGATGCCGGCCTCCTTTCGGCGGTGCAGCCGCATGATGCGTCCGACCCGCTGCTGGTAGACGCGGCGGCTGGCCGTCGGCGCGAGGTGCATGCACACGGTGGCCCGCGGCGCGTTCCAGCCCTCGGCCAGCAGCTGCGCGTTGACCAGCACGTTGATCTCGCCGCGGTCGTAGGCGGCCAGCGTCTCGGCCAGCTGGCGCGGCGGCGTCTTGCCCGACACGGCGCCGGCCTTCAGCCCGATCGCCTTCATCGACGCGGCAATCCGCTCGGCGTGCTCGACGCCGGCGGCGTAGACGATCCCCGGCGTGTCGCCGAACCGGCTCTTGTACAGGTCGGCGGCGGCCAGGTTGAGCGGGTCGAGGTCGAGGGCAGCGGCCAGCTGGCTCTGGTCGAAGTCACCGCCGACGATCTCGACGGAGCGCAGCGACGCGATCGGCCGCACCCGCGAGCAGCGCAGCGGCGCGACGACGCCGCGGCGCACCGCCTCGGCCAGCGGGAAGTCGGCGACCTCGGCCGGGAAGACGTCGCCCACGTGCTTCTGCAGCAGCTGGTCGGTGGCCGTCATGCCGATGTACACCGGCTCGCTGAACGAGCGGATGGCGGCCGCGGTCTTGTCGCCGAGCGCGGTGTGCGCCTCGTCGCAGACGACCACGCCGTACAGGTCCTCGCGCAGCTCGCGGCGTGCTTGATGAACCAGGAGTAGGTGTTGATCGTCAGCGGCGGCGTCTGCGGCACCGTCTCGCCGCGCAGCACCGGCCCGTGGAGGCGGTCGCCGTAGCCCTCCTTGGTCAGGTCGCGCGTGAACTGGTCGACCAGCAGGCGGCGGTGGGTGAGGATCAGGACGCCGGTCGTCCGCGCCGCCTCGACGAACCCGGCGGCGGCGATCGTCTTGCCGGAGGCGGTCGGATGTTTGAAGCGGTAGCGGCGGCGGGCGCCGGGGTCGGGGCCGTGCTCGCCCTCCTCGACGACGTCCTCGACCACGGCCTGGGTCGGATCCTCGGGGCCGAGCAGCTCGACGAACGCCTCCCCGTTCGCCGTTGCCATTCCCGTTGCCGTCGCCGTTCTCGGCCGGGGCATCACCGTTCTCGGCGGAGTCGTCGTCGTCCTCCTCGTCCTCCGGCGCCGCTCCGCGCTCGACGTCGCTGATCAGCGCGGCCAGCTGGCCGGCGAGCGCGTCGACCTGGTGGCGGCGCAGCGTGGTGCCCGAGGCGAGCTTGGGCTGCGGATCGGACAGCACGCGGTCGAGGCCGAGGATCAGCGAGAAGTCGCGGCGCCACTCGTAGCTGGGTGCGGTCGCCCCCCGGTCCATCTCCTCGAGGGCAGCGTCGAGCGCGGCCCGGCGAGCGGTGCCAGGGGCGAGCGCCACCTCGGCGGCTTCGCCTTCGTGCAGCAGCGGCTCCCCGCACCACGCCTCGACGCGGTGCGCGGCCGCTTCCAGATCGGCCTTGATCCCCAAAGTCATCTGTTCGACCGCCGGGTTAATCCGGGCGCCGGAGGCGGCACCGGCGGTGAGATCTCAGTGTAGCGAATTCTCCGCCGCGAGCGCGCCGGCGACGAGCATGGCCAGCGGCTCGTGGAGCGCCGGGCCGGACGCGACGACGTCGCGCGTCACGCAGCCCGCCCGCCTCGCGCACGAGCAGCGCCCCGGCGGCCAGGTCCCACGGCTTCAGCCCGACCTCGTAGAACCCGTCGACGCGCCCGCAGGCCACCGACGCGAGGTCGAGGGCCGCCGAGCCGCCGCGGCGGATGTCGCGCACGCTGGGCAGGATCGTCGCCAGCGCGGCGGCCTGCGCCCGGCGCACCTCGGCGACGTACGAGAACCCGGTCGCGATCAGCGCCGATGCCAGCTCGGAGGCCCCGGACACGCCGATCGGCGCGCCGTCCAGCCGCGCACCGCCGCCGCGCGTGGCGGTGAACGTCTCGTCTCGGGTGGGGACGTGCACGACGCCGACCAGCTGCCGTCCTCGTCCTCGCAGGCGACGCTGACCGCCCACTCGGGCAGCCCGAACAGGTAGTTGACGGTGCCGTCGAGCGGATCCACCACCCAGCGGAGGCCCGAGCCGCCCGCGACGCTCGACCCCTCCTCGCCCAGCACGCCGTCGTCGGGCCGCGCAGCGAGCAGCCGTCTCGCGGAGCAGCGCCTCGGCGTCACGGTCGGCGTCGGAGACCAGGTCGGTCGCGGAGCTCTTGGAGTCGACGCCGGTCGCCGGCCGCCGGAAGCGCTCCAGCAGCAGCGCCCCCGCCTCCCTGGCGACGGACTCGGCGAGGTCGAGCAGGGGGGCGGCTTCGCTCACGCGCGGCAGTATGGCACCGGGGCGGTGGCCGTCGGGTGAACATCCTGCAAATCGGCTTGTTTTCAGGCCAGATCGCATGCATCCTCAAGGCATGCACCGATTGCTCGACCGCCTCAGGGGACGCCGCCGCGACCGGACGCTCGCCCGGGAGCTCGAGCGGCGCGCCCGCGCCCAGCTCGACGCACGCGCCGAAGCGGCCGCGCGGATGGCCGACGACGTGCGCCGGGGCTCAGCCTGACCCGACTACCATCGGGCCATGGCGCGCCTCAACTACCACCGGCTGGGTGACTCGCTGCTGGCCGGCGCCATGCCGTTCCGGGCCGACCACGTCGACGCGCTGCACGCCGAGGGCGTGACCGCCGTCGTCAACCTCTGCCAGGAGCGCGAGTACTGGGACGGCGAGCGGGAGCTGATCCTCGACGCGTACGCGTCGCACGGCATCACCGAGCTGCACCTGCCGGTGATCGACGGCTCGACCGTGCCGGCCGAGGTGCTCGACCAGGCGGTCGCGCTCGCGCGCTCGCACACCGTCTACGTGCACTGCCGCGGAGGGCGCGAACGCTCGGCGACGGTCGCGATCGCGGTGATCTCCGACCTCGAGGGGCTACCGATCGAGGATGCGCTCGCCGAGGCCCGACAGCGGCGTCCGATCTTCGCGCCGCTGCCCTGGCAGGTCAGCGGATTGCATTCCTGGGCGAGGTGATTTGCGGTATGTGCAGCGGAATTGTTTCAGCATGCCGCAAGCCGGGGCAGGATTGTCCCTACCGCACGAGAAATAACCGGTAATCGAGCCTGCAAACACTCGGGTCCGGAGACGGCCTTCCATGTTGCATCCGTCCGAGTTTGCCCGTATCCTCGTGTGGTCACCCTTTTGCCACGCATCGGGTAGAGGCTCCAACGTCCTTATACAGGGAGAGGTGGTGCAAGACATGAGGAAGGTAGTTCGCACGGCGGTCGGCCTGCTCAGCGTCGCTGCCATCATGGCCATCACGGCCACGACGGCCTTCGCAGGCGGCGACTACAACACGCCGGGCGGTTCCGTGGCCGGTGAGCAGACCGGCGGCGGCAGCGGCGGAGGCACTCTGCCCTTCACGGGCTCCGAGCTGCTTCTGTACGTCATCGTGGGCGCGGCGATCGTCGCAAGCGGCTTCGGGCTTCGTGCCCTGTCCGCTCGCCGCATGAGCTAACGCTCGGCGAGCGACGTAATGAACCTGCGAAGGGGCGCCTGAGGGCGCCCCTTCTGCGTTCCCGGGGCGGTTCGCTCAGTAGTGGTCGTAGCTGGGCGGCGGCTCGGTGAAGCGGAAGTCGGTGCGCAGCGAGGGATTGAGCGCGCGGACGTGCCGCTGGGCCTCCTGCGCGAGCTCGGTGTCGCCCACCCGCTGCGCGCTCAGGTAGAGCATCTGCCAGGCCACCCAGAACCCGGGCTCCCGGTCGACGGCCAGCCGCGACGCGTCGAGGGCCGCGCGGGCGTCGCCGTTTCGCAGCGTGGCCCGCGCGATCGCGACCTGCGGGCGGCTGGACAGCCAGTCGAGGTTGTCCGCCGAGCGGGCCGACTCGATCGCCTGCTGCTCGGGCTGGCCGTAGGAGCGGAGCAGGTAGGCCTGCGCCAGCGTGGCGGGCAGCACGGCGACGCCGACGACGAGCAGCAGCGCGGCCGACCCGCCGATCATGACCAGCCGGCGCTGCCCCTCGGGCGGGGGCGGCGGGTCGCCGGGCGGGCGCGGCAGCGAGGCCAGCGCGGCGGCGGCCAGCATCAGCGCCGGCATGACGCAGGCGGCGAGCTGCCAGATCCAGTCGACGGAGGCGTGCAGCACGAAGTCGGCGAGCCCGCCGGCCAGCCCCGCCGCAAGCAGGCGCTCCGCCGTCGACGCTCCGCGGAACCGAAGGCGCACCGCCGCCGCGATCGGCAGGCCCAGCGCGAGCACCAGGCCGAGCAGGCCGGCGAGGCCAAGCGTCGACGCATCCTCGAGCACCTGGCTGTGCGCATGGAACGGCTGATCCTCCGACCGGCCTTCCTGGGCGTAGTCGTAGAGGAAGTTCCCCGCGCCGACCCCGTCGAACGGGTGGTCGCGGAACAGGCGCACCGAGACCCGCCACAGGTCGTAGCGGCCGGTGCCGACCGAGCCGAAGCGGCTGTCCGACCCGCCGCGGTACGGGCTGTCCTGCACCTGGAACTGCTGCCACTTGTCATCGAGCCACGCGCCGGGCTTGCCGTTGGTCGCGGCGACGAACGCGACCACGAGTAGCACCGCGAGGGTGCCGACCAGCGCCGCGGCGCCGCCGGTCACCAGCCGCCGCGACTGGGCGCCCAGGGTCACCCTGCGGTCGATCAGCGACTGGGCGAGCGCGGCGAGTCCGCCGATCAGCGCGGCGGCCATCACCGCCGAGCCGGCCGCGCGCACCTGGGTCTCGCCGGCGGCGATGGCGAAGGCGCTGTTCAGGTCGGTCCACCGGAACGCGATCAGGACGAGCACGGGTACGGCGATCGCCGCGCAGCGCACCGGCGTCGGGCAGAGCGCGGCGAAGATCAGGCCCGAGGCGACCAGCGCCACCAGGGCGGCGCGGGATCCCGTGGGGACGACCAGCGCCGCGGCCGCGCCGGCGGCCACCCCGGAGCAGGCGCGCAGCGCGATCGGCGTCGCCCGGTCGGCGGCGAACGCCGTGGCCGGCCAGACGCCCACCGCGACTAGCGCGGCCATGCCGCCGCCGTAGCCGATGCCGCCGACCAGCCGGCCGAAGGAGAAGGCGGAGACGTCGCCCATCCGCCACAGGGCCCAGGCCTCGATCAGCGCGATGGTGCCGACGCCGACGACGACCAGGCCGGCCGCCACGCGGCGGCCGTCGACTCGGCCGAGCGCGAGCAGGCAGACGACCAGCACGCAGGCGTAGAACAGCGACCGGTCGCCCTCGACCAACGCGTTCTGCGGCCAGGCCGCCCAGAAGATCGAGAGCCATGCGAGCAGCGTCAGCCCGGCGAGTGCGCCCGGCGAGACCCACGGGAGCCATCCCAGCAGGGGCAGGCCGACGGCGATCAGCATGATCGCGATGGCGACCGCCGAGACGACGGCCCACATCCCCCACTCGTTGATCGTGTAGCCGCCGCCGCGCCAGGCGAGCCACAGCCAGCAGGCCATCGGCAGGACGAGCGGGAGCAGCGGCAGGACGCTCACGGCGCGCTCGGTCACGCCGGGCAGGGGATCGCGAGCCGACCGGGCCGCGTCGACGGTCTGAGCCACCCGCGAAGCCTACGTCACGCCGCGGAGGTCAGGCGGTGCGGTGCGTGCTGCAGGCTGGCGCCTCGAACGGCTTCGCGAGCAGTCCCTCGGTGTCCTGGCCGCTGCACTCGGAGCAGAGGTAGGACGTCGTGGTGGCCGGTGCGGATTCGCACCACACGCAGCTGCCCGAGTCGATCAGGAGCATCGCCGCGCGCATTGCCGAGGTTGGAGCCGTCTGCGTGATCATGCGGTGTCGGGGCACTTTCGCGCCGGGTGATCGGCCGCGGTATCGACGATCTGAGGTATTTGATCCCCGGATCGTGGTATTGGGCCTCAAGAAAGTGTCCATTCGGATCGATTCTCTTGGCAGGTTCACATGACACCTTCCGACTTCACACAAGCTCTCACCGCGGTCAACGACCGCATCCGCTCGCTGCTGACCGGCGCGCTGTCGCTGCTCGCGCTGGCCGCGCTGGCGGTCGTGGCCAGCTACGGGGTGCACCAGCTGGCGCCCGGCCTGGGACGCACGATCGCCGTGCTGGGGCTGCTTGGCGGCCTCGGGCTGCTGGCCGGCGGATGGTTCGCATCGCTCGAGCGGCGGAGCATCTACGAGGACATCATCGTGGCCGGTTTCCGGCACGTGCACGCGCCGGAAGTGGCCCAGCGGGCAGCCGAGCTCGTGGGCGTCACAAGCAGGCTTCGCCTGGCCGGCGCACTTGACCGGTTCCTGGAGGCCGCCCGGATGGAGCGCGTGGCGCCCGTTCCGGTCAACCGCGAAGCCATGCTGCACTGCGCCCACCAGGCGCAGGCGATCGCCAGCACGCTGCGCTCGCTGGCCGTCGACGTCGAGCCGGCCGGGATGGTGCTGCTCCAGCGCCTGGTCACCGACGGCGTCACCAGCCCGCTGTTCAACCCCGGCCTGCCGCCGCGCGAGCTGGAGCGCGCCTTCGACCGTATCGCCGCCATGCTCGGCACCAATGTCGTCACCCTTCGCCCGCACGGCGAGCACGACGAGATGCCGCTCGCAGCCTGAGCGCTGGTGCGACAGGGGGTCAGACCCGGTGTCGCAGGCTCGGGTTCGGCTCTCGGCGCGGTGGCCACGGCCGTGCAACGAGGGGTCTGACCCCCTGTCGCAGCTGCAGGATGAACGGGTGGGGGGCAAGTGAGCGGGCAGGCGGCTCTCGGGGCAGGAGCGACGCGGTGGCCAATATCCACGCGGACGCGTTGCAGGAGACGAAGACGAGGACCACCACAGGCGTCCAGTCCTCCGAATCGTCCGACCCGGTCGCTCCGGCGACCATGAAACCGGCAAGGAAGAACAGCGGTTGTCACCGTACGACAGTGCGACCTCAGCCGTGCGGATACGGAAAGAGCCGCTCGGCCCGAGCCCACTGGCCGCCGCTGTGAACGCGCATGGTGTTGAACACCGCGAGGAACGGACGTCGCCGCTGTCCTGGGCGCCGAGAAAGAACCCCTCGTACGACCAGCCGAGCCAGTCCTCGGCGTCTGGATGGCGCGGGTCGAGCACCCGCATGATGGCCGGGACGCTGCGCGCGAACGTCTCGGGCTCGGCGGCTTGGACGATCACTCGGGCGATCCCTGAGGCGCATGGAGGATACGCACCGACACAACTCGGAAGCCGTACCGGATACTCGTCCGGTGCAGCCGCCGGAGAAGCATGGAGCGGCTCGGAATCGTGCTGTACGGCGGCGGCTGCGTTTTCGGTTGCGGCTGGGCGTGGATGGCGGTGCCACTCGATGTCATCCCCGGCAGCGGTGGGCGACAGGTGCGCCGATCCGTCGGCGACCCCGCCGGCGCCATCCACCGGGCTCCAACCACAGCCCGTTGCCGCGAGAGTGATCGCGAGTAGCAGTGCAAGGTTGGCGAGCCGGGCCATCCGGCCACTATGACCCGCGGGTGATGCGCGTGGTTCCCTGGCTGCGTTTCGCTTTAGCAGGCACTATATCCGATCCGATATGAAGTGGCGGATGGTGCGTCTGCCAATTGGCGGATGCAGCGTCCGTCAATCGGCAGGCCGAGCACCCGAAACCGCCTGCACCCAGAGCTCAATGCTGAGCCAGGCCGGCTACAGGCGCTGTGCGGCGAAGGTCGGGCCGAGGGGGATCAGCGCGTCGATCTCGGCGAGCGACTGCGTCAGGTCAAGTTCCGCGGCGAGCGCGTTCGCCGCGATGTGGCGGCCGTTGCTGCTGCCGGCGATCGCCGCCGTCACACCCGGCTGGTGAAGCACCCACGCTATCGCGACTTCGCGACGGTGGCGCCGTGGCGCTCGGCGATCGGCCGCAGGCCGTCCGCGACGGCGAAGCTGTGGGCCGCGTTGCCGCCGCCGAGCAGTCGCTTGTAGAAGGCCGACTCCACCCACGGCCCGGTCCAGAGCGCGAGCAGCTCGTCGACGGTCTTGCCAGTGAGGATGCCGCTCCCCAGCGGCTCGAACACGGTCACGCCGATCCCCAGCCCGCCGCATCTCTCGAACATCGCTCGAGCCTCGAGGTAGTCGATCAGCGACAGGCCGTCCTGGACGACGTCGACGTGACGCTGACGATGACAGCGCTCGATGTCCGCAAGCTCGTAGTTCGAGAGACCGATCGCCCGCACGAGCCCCTCGGTCAGACGAGACGGCCATGGCGCCCAGGTTCCTCGAGCGGGACGCCCGACCCGTCCGGCCAGTGCAGGAAGTAACGTCCAGGTGGTCACGGCCCAGCCGCCGACGGCTGTCGCGCACGCAGCATACCTCGTCACGGCGGAACCCCGAGCCTCCGCCGGTGATCGCCGGCTCCGGTGCCACCTTGCTGCACACCAGAAACTCGCCCTCGAGCCCGTCCAGGGCAGCGCCGATAAGGGACTCGTTCGCCGTGGAGATGTAGTTCTCCGACGTGTCGATCCAGTTGACGCCGGACGCCATGGCCGCGGCGATCGCGGCACGGGCGCGGTCGACGTCGGGCGGCTTGTCGTCGCCCGGGCCGAGCTCGAAGCCGCCGAGGCCGATCCGCGACAGCGACACGCCGCTCTTGCCCAGCTGGGCTACGCGCATCTCCCCACCACCAGCCGTTGCCACGATCGGCACATGACGGCAGTGTACTCGCCCGGCTCAGATCTCCATCAGCCGCTCGACGCCGCGCCGTTCGAGACCGCGGGCGATGACCAGGCGCTGGATCTCCGAGGTGCCCTCCCAGATGCGGTCGACGCGCAGCTCGCGCCAGAGGCGCTCCGCCGGGTTGCGGCGCATGTAGCCGCGGCCGCCGAAGATCTGGACGACGCGGTCGGCGACCCGGCCGGCGGTCTCGGAGGCGATCAGCTTCGCCATCGACGCCTTCGCATGCACCAGCTTGGGGTCGGCGCCGGTGTCGTACAGCTGGCCGACGTAGTACGTGAGCAGCCGCGCGGCCGTCGTCTCGGCGGCGCAGTCGGCGAGCATGAACGAGATCGCCTGGTGGTCGAAGATCCGCCCGCCGAACTGCTCGCGCTCCAGCGCCCACTCGGTGCCCAGCTCGATCAGCCGGTCGCAGGCGCCGCAGCAGCGGGCGGCGATGTGCACCCGCTCCTCGATGAACCACTCGGCCGTCAGGTCGAACCCCTGCCCCACCTCGCCGAGGACGTTCTCGACCGGCACTGGCGTGTCGGTGAACGTGAACTCGGGATGCCGATACGGGAAGTTGTGCGTGAAGTCGGGGTCGTCGGTCATCTCGACGCCGGGCAGATCCTTGTCGACGATGAACAGCGTCGGTCGCCGCTCCTCGCCGTCCACCGCCCACGCCAGCACCAGGAAGTAGCTGGCGATGTCGCCGTCGGTGACGAACCACTTGACGCCGGACAGCTTGTACACGTCGCAGTCGCGGATCGCCTCGGCGCGGATGCCGCGCGGATCGGAGCCGGCGCCCTCCTCGGTGATCGCGTACGCATGCCGGTGGTCGCCGCGCACGTCGGGGAGCAGGTACCGCTCGATCTGCTGGGACGTGCCGTGCGCCAGCACGTTGGACGGGCTCCACACCAGCACCCACAGGCAGTTCGTCAGCCGGCCGAGCTGCTCGTGCACGACGATCTGCTCGGTCAGGTTGAGGCCGCCGCCACCGAACTCCTTGGGGATGTTGTTCGCGTTCAGGCCGGAGTCGAGCACGCCCTGCTTGATCCGCGCGTGCGTCTCCGGGCTGAGCCGGCCGCCGCTGCTCTCCGCCTCGAGCTCGGCGGGCTGCAGCACGTCGTCCACCAGCGCACGCGTGCGGGCGCGAAGCTGCAGGAGCTCTGGGCTGAGAGTGAAGTCCATCGATTCCCTTTCCTGTTCAGACCGGACGGAGCGCGGCCGCCGTGCCCCCGAAGATCAGCGCGGCAAGAACGTCCGACCGCTCGACCCCGCGCAGCGACGGGGTGTCGAGGTCGACGTCGACATCCCCGACCGGCCCGTCGAACCCGAGCGCGCGGGCCCCGTTGACCGTGCCGATCTCGAGAAGGTATCCGGTCGGGCCGTCCTCCCCCGCCGGTACCAGCACGTTGCGCTGCTCGGCCTGCCGCCGGGCGCAGGCCTCGATCTCGCGCAGCTCGAGGATCGGATCGATCACCGTGTTCGAGTCCGAGCCGATGCACACCGGGATCGCCCGCTCCAGCAGCCGGCGGGCGGGCAGGAAGCCGTCGCCCAGGTTCGCCTCGGTGGTCGGACACGCGCAGACTGTCGAGCCGCCGGCCGCCAGCAGGTCGAGCTCGTGGTCGGTCACGTGGGTCGCATGCACGACCGTCGTCCGATCGGTCAACAGGCCGATGTCGGCCAGCAGCTCGATCGGTCGCATACCATGCTCGGCCAGACACTCGTCGACCTCGCGCCGCTGCTCGTTGGCGTGGATGTGCACCACCATCCCGCTGGTCTGAGCGAAGCCGGCGATCTCCTCCAGCCAGTCGCGAGGCAGCGCGCGGACGCTGTGCGGCGCCAGGCCGACGCGGCACTCGGAGGCGAGCTCCTCCACCCGCGACAGGTACTCGGCGACCGTCGGATCGCAGAACCGGCGTTGGCGCTCCGCCGGCGGCTGCCCCGCGCCCGCCCGGGCGTAGGCGCACATCAGCAGCACGATCTCGATGCCGGCGTCTGCTGCGGCGGCAACGCAGGCCTTGGCCATCGCGTTGCGGTCCGGGTAGGGCGTGCCACCCGGCTGGTGGTGTGGGTAGTGAAACTCGCCGACCACCGTGTACCCGGCGGCCACCATCTCGCCGTAGAGCAGGCGCGCGACCTCGTAGCAGCCGTCGGGGTCGACGGCGTTCGCGGCGGCGTACATGGCCTCCCGCCACGTCCAGAAGTCGTCGTGCGGATGGGCGGGGTCGACCCGCTCGACCCGCCCCCGCAGCGCGCGCTGGAAGGCGTGGCTGTGGGCGTTGGCGAATCCGGGGATGCGCAGCGTGGCATCGGGCATGGGCGTATCCTCCCATCTTCATGCCCGAGGTTTCACGAGAACGATTCGTGTCCTGGTTCGGGGAGTTGGCCACGATCGGACGTACCGAGACGGGCTGGAACCGGCTTGCCTGGAGTCCGCTCGAGGCCGAGGCCCGCGCCTGGTTCTCGCGCACCGCGACCACGATCGGCCTGGACGTCCGCCAGGACGGCGCCGGCACGCTCTGGGCCGTCACCGACGACGCCGACCGTGGGCCGTGGGTGTGCGCCGGCTCGCACCTCGACACGCAGCCCGACGGCGGAGCCTACGACGGGGCGCTGGGCGTTGTCAGCGCGCTCGAGGCCGCCGCCAGCGTGCTCGAGTCGGAGGCCGGCCGCCGCCACCCGCTGGCGGTCGTCGCGTTCGTCGACGAGGAGGGCGCCCGCTTCCGCACGCCAACCTTCGCCAGCCTCGCCATCACCGGCGGGCTGGATATCGACCATGTGCTCGAGGTGATGGGCGATGCGCCCGCGATCTACGGCGTCACGCGCGACTCGCTGGCCGGCAGCCGCGAGCAGCTGGAGCGGGTGCGCTGCTTCCTCGAGGTGCACGTCGAGCAGGGCCGCTCGCTGGCCGGCCGCGACCTCGCCCTGGGCATCGCCGACGTGCTCGCGCCGCGCCAGCGCTGGAGGGTCGAGTTCGAGGGCGAGTCGAACCACGCCGGCACCACCCGCATGGAGGACCGGCGCGACGCTCTGCTGCCCGCCGCCCGGTTCGTGCTGGCGGTCGACCAGGCCGCCCGCGCCCGCCCCGGCGCCGTCGGCACCGTGGGCCGGATCGAGGTGCACCCCGGGTCGACGAACTCGATCCCCGGCTTGGTCGCCGTGACGCTCGACGTCCGCGCGCTGGACGTTGTCACCGTCGACGAGATGGTCGACGAGCTGAGGGCGACATGCCCCGACGCGGCGTTCAGCCTCGAGTCGCGCAACGAGGGCGCGGCGTTCGACGCCGGCCTGCGCGACATGCTGCGCGACTCCGCCGCCGCCCGCGGGCTGCCGGCCGGCGACCTGCCCAGCTACGCCGGCCACGACGCCGGCATCCTCGCGCCCCACGTGCCGTCCGCCATGCTGTTCGTCCGCAACCCCACGGGTGCCAGCCACACGCCCGCCGAGTCGGCGTCCGAGAGCGACTGCCTGGCCGGCGTCCAGGTGCTGACGGACGCGGTGGCCGCGGCGCTGACCGCCGAGTAGCGTTGTCCACAGGAGGTGTGGACAACGTCGCCGCGAGTGGTGTTGTCTGTGGATGAGATGCCGGTTTCGGCCGCACGTTGCGGGGTAGGCCTGTGGAAAACCGTGTGACCCCCTTGACGCGGGCTTGTGGAAAGGCACAGGCTGGGCCCGCCAGACATACCCCCCGAGCCCGACGCCAGGTCCCACGTTACCGTCCTCTCGGAACCTGGCGTCGGGTGTTTAACCCAGTCTGGACGATTGACCGCCCCTCTCCCCCGGAGTACCGTCCCGGGCGACGACACGAGGAGGCGAAGGCATGTCAAGAGCCGCGTCCCGGCACACGGGGTGGCTGACGTTCGCAGGTGTGATGCTGACGATCGCCGGCGGGCTCAACGTGATCCACGGGATCACGGCGATCCACAACAGCAACTACTTCACGCACCAGGTGCTGTACAGCAACCTCAGCGCCTGGGGATGGGTGTTCCTGATCTGGGGAGCGCTGCAGGTGGCGGCGGGCGTGGGAGCGCTGTCGGGGCAGCAGTACGGCAGCTACCTCGGCGTGACCCTGGCCGGCGTCTCGGCGATCATGTGGTTCTTCTTCCTGTTCGCGGCGCCGTTTGCCGCGATCGTGGGCGTGACGGTCAACGTGTTCGTGATCTACGGGCTGACGGTCGGCGCAGCCGACGCCGGCGTGCTCGACTAGGTCACACCAAACCACCGGAAAGGATCAACGCAATGATGAGACGAAGGCGGCCGCTGATGCGAGCGGCAATGGTCGGCGGCGGAGCGTACGTCGCAGGTAAGCACGTCGCCGCGGGCCAGCAGCGGGAGGCTGACCAGAATGCGCAGATCGAGGATCTGCAGGCGCAGCAGGCCCAGCAGCAGGCGCCCCAGGCAGCCCCGCCCCCGCCCCCGCCGCCCCCGGCGGCGGCACCCGCGGCCGGCGGCACCGATATCGCCTCCGAGCTCGTCAAGCTCAAGGGTCTGCTGGACCAGGGCGTGCTCACGCAGGAAGAGTTCGACCAGGCCAAGCAGAAGCTGCTGGCCGGCTGACCCAAGCGACGACGAGGAGACTTCGATGACGATAGGACCCGTGCAACTGCTCGTTGTCGGCTTCGCCGGCGGCGAGTTCAAGGGCGAGATCATGGCCGTGCTGGACGACCTGCGCGACCGGGACGTGATCCGGCTGGTGGACATGGCGTTCGTCCGCAAGGACGAGCAGGGCGACCTGATCATGGTCGAGCGGAGCGACCTCAGCGAGGAGGAGGCCGCGGAGTTCGGCGCCGTCGTCGGCGCGCTGATCGGCTTCGGCGCCGCCGGTGAGGAAGGTGCCGAGATCGGAGCGATCGAGGGTGCCGAGGCGGCCGCCGAGGGCGGCATGCTCGAGGATCAGATGTGGTACATCGCCGACGAGATCCCTGAGGGGACGGCGGCGGCGGTGGCGCTGATCGAGCACCGCTGGGCGATCCCGCTGCGCGAGGCGATCATGAACGCCGGCGGATTCCTCCTCTCCGACGCGTGGATCCACCCGACCGACCTGGTCGCGATCGGGTTGGCCGCGTCCGAGGAGGTCTCCGGCTAAGCCC
Organism: uncultured Actinomycetes bacterium; assembly: GCA_963809205.1. Taxonomy (GTDB): domain Bacteria; phylum Actinomycetota; class Thermoleophilia; order Gaiellales; family JAICJC01; genus DATLLN01. Next base: position 522,190 of record CAWEIS010000028.1, read on the forward strand.
CTTCATGCCAGCCGCTTGAGCAGGCCGAGGCGGTCGGGGCTCGCCTCGACGGCCTCGGCCTCGATGAACGCGCGGCGCAGCTCCTCGAGATCGGCGAGTGAGACGCCACCGCGCTCGGCGTGCACCGCCGCCACGCGCTCGAACGACTCCTTGACGGCGCGTCCCGGCTCGGCGAACAGGCACTCGACCAGCATGTCGCCCTCGCGCTCGCCGGGATGCGTGCGATCGACCCACAGCTCGGCCTCGACCGGAATCCCGTACAGCCGCGTGCGCAGCCACAGCCGGTCGGCTGGGCGGAGCGCCCGCCAGGTCGAGAGCACGACGCCATCGCGGGAGAGCGCGACGGTGACGGCATCGAACATCGTCTCGTCGACGACGCTCTGGCACCACAGAGCGCGCACCGACGCCAGCCCGCGCACCGGCATCCGCGGGGCGCGCCGTCTGGGCGTCCACGGCGTGCACGTCACGAACAGCGCCTCCAGCTGCGCACGAGCCGTTGTCGGCGTGTCGAACACCGCGCGCTCGACGACGAACTCGACGTTGCACAGCCAGCTGTCGACGACGACCTCGCTGGTCAGCGACATCCCGCCGGCGACGCCGTATCGGTCGGTCGTCCCGAAGAGATCCAGGCCGCGCGTGCGCCCCACCGCGACCACCAGCTCTCCGCCGGCGTCGCGCACGAACCGCGCCTCGCCAACCGCCTCGAACTGCTCCACCACCCGAGCCAGAGATGGCTGAACATCTGTCACGGCTACCCCACCCTCAGCGGTTACAGACCCTCATTGCAAATGGTGCTGGATGCAGAGGGTTGTCGCCTCACCCCGACGGGGTGAGCAGAGTCGTCGGTTTGCCGTCTCGTAAACGCCGGACGCCGGTATGCTGACGCGCCCAACACACCGAGACCGGAGGCCCGGCATGGCTGACCTGATCGCAATCGGATACGACGACGAGACGACCGCGGACGACGCGGTCGCCGAGGTGCACAAGCTGGAGGGCGACCTGATCATCGAGGCCGACGCGGTCGCGGCGATCGTGCGCGACGGCAGCGGCAACTTCCACGTCCACACCACGCACGGCCCGACCGTCGGTGGCGGCGCGACCTGGGGCATGTTCTGGGGCCTGCTGTTCGGCATCCTGTTCTTCGTCCCGGTGTTCGGCATGGCGGTGGGCGCAGGGCTGGGTGCCCTGTTCGGCCACTTCGGCAAGGAGTCGATCGACGACAGCTTCCAGGATCAGGTGCGAGACATGCTCAAGCCGGGCACGTCGGCGCTGTTCATGGTGGTCGAGAAGGTGACGCCGGACAAGGCCGTCGCGGCGCTCAGCCAGTACGGCGGCACCGTGCTCAAGACCTCGTTGTCCGAGGAGCAGACGAAGAAGCTGCAGGACGCGCTGCACGGCAGCTGAGCCGCCCACGTTAGACCCGGGCGCGCCGGGGTACATTCAGGAGGCATGGCCGAACGCGCCACCGTCTCCCTGACCATCAACGGCGAGCAGCACACGCTCGAGGTCGACACACGCACGTCGCTGCTCGACCTGTTGCGTGAGCACCTCGACCTGACCGGCGCGAAGAAGGGCTGCGACCAGGGCCAGTGCGGTGCATGCACGGTGCTGCTCGACGGCCGCCGCGCAAACGCCTGCCTCGTGCTCGCCGTTGCCCACGACGGCGCCGACGTGCTCACGGTTGAAGGCCTGGCCGGCAACGGCTCGCTGACGCCGCTGCAGGCGGCGTTCGTCGAGCACGACGCCTTCCAGTGCGGCTACTGCACGCCCGGACAGCTGTGCTCCGCGACCGCCATGCTGGCCGAGGCCGATGCCGGCTGGCCGAGCTATGCGTCCGCGGATGTCGCCGGCTATCCGGAGCTCGACGCGGCCGAGATCCGCGAGCGGATGAGCGGCAACATCTGCCGCTGCGGCGCCTACCCGAACATCGTGGCCGCGATCGAGGAGGTCACGCGGTGAAGCCGTTCCGGTACGAGCGGGCAGACGACGAGCGCAGCGCCGTGGCGGTGCTCGCCGGCACACCGGGGGCGCGGCTGTTGGGCGGCGGCACCAACCTGGTCGACCTGATGCGGCTGGGCGTGGAGACGCCGGACGTGCTGGTCGACGTCACCCGCCTTCCCTCCAACCGGGTCGATGTGTTGCCCGACGGCGGGCTGCTGATCGGCGCCGGTGTCCGGAACAGCGATCTGGCCGCCGACCACCATGTGCGCACCCGCTACCCCGCGCTCGCCGAGGCGCTGCTGTCGGGCGCGTCGGGCCAGCTGCGCAACCTGGCGACCACCGCCGGGAACCTGCTGCAGCGGACGCGCTGCGCCTACTTCCAGGACGTGACCAGCCCGTGCAACAAGCGCGAGCCGGGCACCGGCTGCCCGGCGGTCGAGGGTGACCACCGCAACCTGGCGGTGCTCGGGCACTCTCCCGCCTGTGTCGCGACCCACCCCTCGGACATGGCCGTTGCGCTCACCGTGTTCGATGCCGTTGTCCGCGTGATCGGCCCGGCAGGTGCGCGCGACATCCCGCTGGTCGACCTCCACCGGCTGCCCGGCGCCTCGCCGCACCTGGACACGGTGCTCCGCCGGGACGAGCTGATCGTGGCGGTGGAGCTGCCGCCGAGCGATCTCGCCGCCCACTCCACGTACCGCAAGGTGCGCGAGCGTGCGTCCTTCTCGTTCGCCGTCGTCTCGGTGGCGGCCGCCCTGGACGTCCGCCACGGCAGAGTCGAGGACGTGCGGATCGCACTGGGCGGCGTCGCGCACAAGCCGTGGCCCGCGCGGGTGGCCGAGGACGAGCTGCGCGGTGCGCCGGCCGACGCCGCGACCTTCGACCGCGCAGCCCGGCTGGAGCTCGCCCAGGCGAGGCCGCTCCGCGACAACGCCTACAAGATCGCCCTGGCGCACGCGACGCTCGTCCGCACGCTGACGGAGCTGGCCGGGTGAGCGTCGCCACCCGCTCCATCGGGACGCCGGTCGACCGCATCGAGGGGCGAGAGAAGGTGAGCGGCGCGGCCCGCTACGCATTCGAGCACAACCCGGAGAACGTTGCCTATGCAGTAATCGTTCAGTCGGAGATCGCCCACGGCATGATCCGGCACGTCGACGCCGGGGAAGCCCTCGCCCTGGACGGGGTGGTGACCGTGCTCCACCACGGCAACGCCCCGCGGCTTCCGGCGTCCGGCGAGCTCGCCGTCCTGCAGTCGGCCGACGTTGCCTATCGCGGCCAGATCGTCGCCGCCGTGGTCGCGGACGAGCTGGAGACGGCCCAGCGGGCGGCCGGGCTGGTGCGCGTCGGCTACCACGCGCTCGAGCACGACGTCATCCTGCGCGCCGACCATCCCGGCCTGTACGCGCCCGAGAGGGTCAACCCGAACTTCGCCACAGACACCGCCGAAGGCGACGTCGAGGCCGCGCTGGCCGGCGCCGCAGTCGTGGTCGACCGCACGTACACGACGCCGGCGGAGCACAACAATGCGATGGAGCCCCACGCCACGGTGGCGATCTGGGATGGTGCCCGGCTGACCCTCTACGACTCGACCCAGGGCGCGTGGCGTGCGGCCCAGACGCTGGCCGAGGCGCTCGGGCTGGATACGGACAGGGTGCGCGTCGTCTCGCACCACGTGGGCGGCGGGTTCGGGTCGAAAGGCACGCCGCGGCCGCATGCCGTGCTGGCGGCGATCTGCGCCCGCGAGACCGGCCGGCCGGTCAAGCTCGCAGTCACCCGCCGCCAGATGTTCGCGCTGACCGGCTACCGGACGCCGACGATCCAGCGCCTCCGGCTGGGAGCGGAGCGGGACGGCACCCTGGTCGGTATCGCGCACGACGTCGCCGAGCAGACGTCGCAGGTGCAGGAGTTCGCGGAGCAGACGGCCGTCGTCACCCGGATGATGTACGCGTCGCCGGCCCGCAGGACGACCCACCGGGTGGTCGCGCTCAACGTCCCGACACCATCCTGGATGCGGGCGCCCGGCGAGTGCCCCGGGATGTTCGCCCTGGAGTCCGCGGTCGACGAGCTCGCCATCGCCCTCGAGATGGATCCGATCGAGCTGCGGATCCGCAACGAGCCCGACATCGACCCGGAGAGCGGCAACCCGTTCTCCTCCCGGCATCTGGTTGAGTGCCTGCGCGAGGGCGCTGAGCGGTGTGGCTGGTCGCGCCGCGACCCGCGGCGCGCGGCGCACCGCGTGGGGCGGTGGCTGACCGGTTTGGGCGTCGCCGCATCGACGTACCCAGCCCGCCGCATGCCCTCGACGGCGACCGGCCGGGCCGAGGACGACGGCAGCTTCACCATCCGCATCGCCGCTGCCGACATCGGCACCGGCGCGCGCACGGTGCTGACGCAGATCGCCGCGGACGAGCTGGACGTCCCACCGGAGCGTGTGCTGGTAGAGATCGGCGACAGCTCGTTCGGCCAGGCGATGGTGGCCGGCGGATCGATGGGCACCTCGTCCTGGGGCGCCGCGGTGGTCAAGGCCTGTCGCGCGCTACGGGCCGGCGAGACGGAGGTCAGCGTTGACACGGCGGACGACGAGGACGGCGGCCCGCCGGTGGCGCGCCACTCATTCGGCGCCCAGTTCGCCGAGGTTCGCGTCGACGCCGACACCGGCGAGGTGCGGGTGCCCAGGCTGACCGGGGTGTTCGCCTGCGGCCGCATCCTCAACCCCAAGACCGCGCGCTCGCAGTTCATGGGCGGGATGACGATGGGGCTCGGCATGGCGCTGTTCGAGGAGAGCGTGGTCGATCAGCAGCTCGGCGGCTACGTGACAACCGACCTGGCGTCCTACCACGTACCGGTCAACGCCGACGTGGACGAGATCGACGTCAGCTGGATCGAGGACGAGGACTTTCGGGTCAGTCCGATGGGCTCGAAGGGGATCGGCGAGATCGGCATCGTCGGCACGGCCGCGGCCGTCGCCAACGCCGTGTTCGACGCGACCGGCATCCGCATCCGCGACCTCCCGATCACCCCTGGGAAGCTGGTGGACCGGATGCCGGAGCGTCCGGAGTAAACTTGCGTTCGCAATCATCAATCTCGACACACGGAGATGAACCCCTGATGCAGCAACGGAACCTCGGCGAGCTGGCCGTGCCCGCGATCGGGCTCGGATGCATGGGCATGTCGGCCTTCTACGGCACGACGGACGAGGGCGAGGCGATCGCCACCATCCACCGCGCCCTCGAGCTGGGCGGGAACCTGTTCGACACGGCCGAGATCTACGGGCCGCACACGAACGAGGAGCTGCTGGGCAAGGCGCTGGCGGGCCGCCGCGACGAGGCGATCATCGCCACCAAGTTCGGAAACCGGCCGACGCCGACGCCCGAGAACCCGAACAAGCGGTCGCTGGACGGTTCGGCCGAGAACGTGCGCCGCTCGATCGATGGCTCGCTGAAGCGGCTGGGCACCGACCACGTCGACCTCTACTACGTCCACCGGATCGACCCGGACACGCCGATCGAGGAGACCGTCGGCGCGCTGGGCGAGCTTGTCAAGGAAGGCAAGGTGCGCCACATCGGGCTATCCGAGGCCAAGCCGGAGACGATCCGGCTGGCGCACGCCACCCACCCGATCACGGCCCTGCAGACCGAGTACTCGCTGTGGAGCCGCGACGTGGAGGCCGAGATCCTGCCGACGGTGCGCGAGCTGGGCATCGGCTTCGTGGCCTACTCACCGCTGGGCCGCGGTTTCCTGTCCGGGCGCTTCAAGTCACCCCAGGACCTGGACGCCGGCGACTTCCGGCGCACCGGACCCCGCTTCACCGGCGCGAACCTCGAGCACAACCTCGAGCTGGTGGCGAAGGTCGAGCAGCTGGCGGACGAGAAGGGCTGCACCTCCGGCCAGCTGGCGCTGGCCTGGGTGTTGGCGCAGGGCGCGGACATCGTCCCCATCCCGGGCACGAAGCGGCGGCGCTACCTGGAGGAGAACCTGGGCGCCGTCGACGTCGACCTGACGCCGGACGACCTGGCGCGGATCGAGGCCGAACTGCCGAAGCCAGAGGGCGACCGCTACGACCAGGCCGGCATGGCGATGCTCAACCGGTGAGCGCTTGACCCGACGATCGTTCTTTGACTAGAGTCAGAGAATGGATCAGACGACGGTCGGCCGCGTGCGCAGGTTCAACAGGGCGGTCACGGAGCGCGTCGGCGCGCTCGACGAGACGTACCTGGGCCGCGGCCGGCCGCTCGCCGAGACGCGCCTGCTGTGGGAGATCGGGCCGGACGGCGCCGACGTCCGTGACGTCCGCACCAGGCTGGGGATCGACGCCGGCTACGCCAGCCGGATGCTGCGGGCTTTGGAGACGCAGGGGCTGGCCGCGGTCGAGGTGAGCGAGACCGACCGGCGCGTCCGTCGCGTCCGGCTGACCGATGCCGGGCGTGCGGAGCGCGGAGAGCTCGACCGCCTGTCCGACCGGCTGGTGGTCTCGATGCTGGAGCCGCTGGGCGAGCGCCAGCGCGCGCGGCTGCTGGACGCGATGGACGACGTCGAGCGGCTGATGCGCGCGTCGGCGGTGACGATCGGTGTCGAGGATCCGGCGAGCGACGACGCCGGGTTCTGCATCCGCTCGTACTACGCCGAGCTGGCGGAGCGGTTCGAGAACGGCTTCGACGCCGACGCGATGCCGGTTCCCGTCAGCGACTTCGCACCGCCCTCCGGACTGATGCTGGTCGCCAGGCTGCACGAGCGGCCGGTGGCCTGCGGCGCGCTGCGCCATCACGCCGGCGGCAAGACCGACATCAAGCGCATGTGGGTGTCGTCCGACGTTCGTGGGCTGGGGCTCGGGAAGCGGCTGCTGGGCGAGCTCGAGCGGCAGGCGGCGATGGCAGGCGCCAGCGTTGTCCGTCTGGAGACCAACCGAGTGCTGACTGAGGCGATCACCATGTACCGCAGCTCGGGGTACGAGGAGGTCGAGGCCTTCAACGAGGAGCCGTACGGCCACCACTGGTTCGCCAAGCGTCTGGGCTCCTCGCCGCGGCGGGTCTAGGCAAGCCGCCGGCCCGGAGCAATGAGCGCCCGGGCCTATCCGACGTCCCCCTCGCGGAGTGGCGCGAGCGCCGCTGACATCTCATCCAGCCTGGCGAGCAGCATCTGGGCCATGTGATCGTCGAGCGGGACACCCTCAGGCGCGGCGGACGCGACCTCCATCGCCGAGCCGACGTCGTCGACCGCAACGGCCGCCGTGGCGGCGGTGCGCGCGTCATCCGTGGTCGGAGCCGAGTGCTCGATCCGGCGCAGCTCATCTGCGAGTGCGCCGGCCCGGGCCGCGGAGTCCGTCCACTCGGCCGGCTGGTTAGCTGACGCGGAGCCGACCGCAGTCGTCAACGCCATGTCGTGGATCGTCATCCCCTCCGCTCCCGCCCGAGCCGCCAACGCCCGCCAGTTCCGTCGCGACTCGCGACGCCGCCCGAGCGCCCATCCTGCCGTCAGGGCTGCCGCAAGCAGCAGGCCGCCCAGGAGCGCGACCCACGCCCACGGCGTGTCCTCACTCTCGGTCGCGGTCTCCGCGCTGCTGACCGTGAGCGCGGTTGTGCCGTACGTGGAAGGCGCCGGTGGGGCGGGCGAAACCGGCGGCGGTGTCTCGGTGGTGGCGGGCGGAGTGGTCGTCGCCGGAGGCGTCACTCCGGTGTTCGGGGGCTGGGTGGTCGGGGGAGGCGTGCCGGTGGTGGCCGGCGGTGTGCTCGTCGCCGGCGGCGTCGATCCGGGTGGCGACGGCAGGGAGCCGGGCAGCGACCCCGGGCCTGACTCGGGCAGCGACCCGGGCAACGATCCCGGCAGCGTCCCCGGGAGCGAACCCTGGATCGAACTCGGAAGATTCTCGCCGCTGCCGCACCCCGACAACGCAGCTGAAACCAGCAGGATTGCAGCCAACCGTCGTCTGTTAAGACAACGATTGTGAGCTTTCAGACGGTGCGGATCTGTCGTAACCATGCGATATCTCCAGCGGCCGTTACGAAGTGGTGAACGGCGCTTGATCTGCTGCGTCCGCCGGAGTATCGTCGCCCGCGCAAACACAGGCAACCACCGCGGAGCTGCCCGAGCCGCGGCATCAGAGGAGTCGGAGATGTCCGGTGAAACGTCGGGACTCGCTGGGGTAGATCCGCGGCCGTTCTGGTCGCACTTCGAGGCGATCACCAAGATTGCTCGACCCTCCCGTCACGAGGAGGCGATGATCGAGCACGTCCGGGTCTGGGCGGCCGAACGCGGCCTGACCGTGCGCCAGGACTCGGAGCGCAATCTCGTCATTCCGGTTCCGGCGAGCGAGGGCCGCGAGTCGGCGCCGACGGTGATTCTGCAGGGGCATCTGGACATGGTGTGCGAGCGCCAGCCGGACAGCCCGAACGACCCGACGCAGGGCCGGATCGAGCTGGTGCGCGACGGCGAGTGGCTGACGGCCAACGGTACGACGCTGGGCGCCGACGACGGCGTCGCCATCGCGGCGATGATGACGCTGGTCGACGATCCGTCGCTGCCGCATGGGCCGCTTGAGCTGTTGATGACAGTGGCCGAGGAGATCGGGCTGGAGGGCGCGAACGGCCTCGACGGCTCGATGCTCAGTGGCTCGGTGCTGCTCAATCTCGACGCGGAGGAGGACGGTCGGCTGACCGTTGGCTGCGCGGGCAGCACAGACACGTGGGTGCGGATCTCCCGGCCGCGCGAAGCGTGTGACGCCGGTGCGGCGACGTTTGCGGTCACTGTCAGCGGCGGCCTGGGCGGGCACTCGGGCACGAACATCGCACAGGGTCGCTCGAATGCCGTAAAAGTGCTCGGGCGCGCGCTCCGCGACGCATTTGGCCAGGTGCCGTTCCGACTGGCCTCGCTCGACGGCGGGAAGAGCCGTAACGCCGTTCCCCGACACGCCGCCGCGGTCGTCTCGGTGTCGCCGTCCGCGGCCGACGCATTCCGGAAGGCGGTCGATACGGCGACCGCCCAGATCCGCGATGACTACGCCAAGACGGACGCCGACGTGAGCGTGACAGTGAGCGACGCCGAGCCGGCGGCCGATGCATGGTCTGAGGACGACACCGCGGCCCTGCTCGATGTCGTGGCGCTGGTGCCGACCGGGCCGCTCGCGATGAGCCCCGACTTCGAAGGACTGGTCGAGACCAGCACGTCGCTCGGAGAAGCGATCACCGAGGGTGAGCAGCTGACGCTGCACAGCCTGAGCCGGTCGTCGAACGACTCGGCGCTGCCGGCCGTCATCTCGACGCTCGCCGCGGCTGCCCGGCTGTCGGGCGGCGAGATCGAGGTGAAGCACAACTACGGCGGTTGGCAGCCGAATCCCGACTCTCCGGTGCTCGCCACGGCAGCGCGTGTGTTCCGGCGCGAGTTCGGCAGCGACGCGATCATCACGGGCGTTCACGCCGGTCTCGAGTCGGCCGTCATCGGCGGTAAGGTCGAGGGCCTCGACATGCTGTCGTTCGGTCCGGAGATCCAGTTCCCCCACTCCCCCGATGAGCGCCTCAGCATCCCCACCGTCGCGCGATTCTGGAAGCTCCTGGTGGCACTGGTCGACGAGTTCTCGAGACCGGAGCAGCCGGCGGCATGAACGCGGTTCGCGGATGGTCGTGGGTGGTCATCCCGAAGCAGGATCCGCACTCTGGACCCTGAAGGTCAGGTGGGAGTGGACGGGCGGCTGTCGATCGTGTCGCCGAGCGTGATGCCGTCGGCGGTAATCGTGAACTCGCGGATGTGGGCGTCGTTCTTGATGGCACGGGTCTTGAGGACGGTGATGGCGCGGCGGATTCCCGCGCCGTCGCGCAGGTATTGCAGGAGTAACACGTTGTCGGAAAGGTGGGAGACGCCGTGGTCGGAGAGGCGGGTGACGGTGAAGAGGTCGGCGAGCTCGAGGTCATGAAGACGCTGACGCCGGCACGCGAGAAGCGTTGGGTGAGCGAGTACATGTATTCGCGGAAGCGGGTGGGATCGCCTGATGCGAACTGCAGGTCGGCGAGGCTGTCGATCAGCACCCGCCGCGCACCGACCCGTTCGACCGTTTCGAGCAGCTCGTAGATCCATTCGTCGATCTGGATATCGACCGGCAAGCGATACATGACCTCGACGACGCCATCGAGCGTCCAGGAAAATGAGCGCGCCACGCGCTCGAGCTGCGACGGATTCTCCTGCAGGCTGGCGATCACGCCGGGTTCGCCCTGGGCGGCCCCGCTGGTGATGAAGTGCAGGCCCATCAGTGTCTTGCCGATGCCCGACGGGCCGGCACAGAGCGTCGTCGAGCCGGGCCAGTAACCGTCGCCGAGCATCGCATCGAGCAGCGGGATGCCTGTCGAGACACGCTCGGGATCCATGCTGTAGCCGGAGTCGTCGCGCGTGTCGGCCAGGCGCGGAAAGACGACGAGGCCGTCGCTGGTCAGCCGGTACCCGTGCTGTCCGGACGCGTAGTCGCTGCCGCGCAGCTTGAGCACCTCCAGGACGCGCTCCGAACGGTCACCAACGGCGCGGGTGCCCAGTGAGATGACGCTGTCGGCGACGGCGAACTCAGGCGCACTTGCGATCTCCTCGCTGCTGTATTCGCCCAGCCAGAAGCTCGAGCCGGTGATCGCCGAAATGACACCTGCGAGGCTGTGCAGAAACGTGCGGTAGTCACGCGCGTCGGATGCATAGGGCGTCAACGCCTTGAAGCTGTCGATCACGATGACGCCGGGCCGCCGCTCACGCAGCAGCGTCTGGATCCGTTCGGTGACGGCGGGCAACCCTCCGCGGCCGAGGTCGTCGCCAATATCCTCGTAGAGGACACGCTTGCCGACGGCGTGGACGTCGAAAAACGACAGCGTCTGACCGAATCGGACGATCTTGTCCAGCGGCTCGGACACCGTCGAGATGTACAGCGCGGGCCGCTCGACGGTGCCGTTCGTGAACGCGTACCGCTGCGCCAGGATCGTCTTGCCGCTCCCCGGCACGCCGATCACCAGGTTGATCGAGTCCGAGACCAACCCACCCGAGAGGATCCCGTCGAGCCGAGCGATCCCGCTGGACAGCCGCTCGATCACAATGTGGAATGCACTCGCGGACCCGTCAGCACACTGGTTCCCAGAAGGTCTCGCACCGTCGAAAGCAACACCACCGGATCAATCGGCTTCTGAAGGAACGCATCGGCGCCCAGCTCCGAGCAGACGTCCCCGGCTGCCAGCGGCGAGATCGCGATGACCAGCGCACCTGAAGGTTTGAGCTGTTCGATCAGCGCGCCGCCGACGCCGCCCGAGAGCAGCAACTCCACGATCACCAGCTGCGGGGACAGCGACGCGAAGCGGCGCTCCGCCTCCTCGGCGTCCTGGGCAAGCTCGACGCGATAGCCCTCGGTACGCAGAAAGTAGTCCAGATAGCTCGCCGCGTACGGGTCGCGCTCGGCGAGCAAATCAGAACGCCGCTCGCCGCAGCGTCAAGATTCCTCGGCGCGGCCGAGCCGCGATCCGCCAGAAGCCGGTGCGCGTCCCCCGGCGACGGCCCTCGCTCACCTCGTGCGCGACGAACATCAGCTGCTCGAGCTGGTCGCGGCTGTAACGACGCTGACCGCCAGGACTGCGACTCGCGACCACCAGCCCATACCGCTCCTCCCAGGTACGCAGCGTCCCAACCGCGACCCCGGTCATGCGGGCGACGCGCCGATGCTGTACAGCGCCATCTCGGTCATCCCGAGCAGTATACCCAGCCCTAGCAACCTCGGAGCAGAACTACTCGAAATATCTGGATTTCCTCGTCCTAACCTACTCATCTGTGCTACGGTGACCACGTCATGCCCACGACATCCCCGGCCCCCAGATGCCCTCAGTGACGACCGAAGCCTTCAGCCCGCACGGGGCGTACGTGCGAATCGCCGGCGAACTCACCTTGCCTACGCAGCGAGCCTCGGAGAAGCGGTCGACGAGAGATCGCCCGCGGCCATCGCCACATCGTCGTCGACCTCACCGCCGCCACGTTCCTCGATTGCCAAGCGTCGCAACGCTGCTGCAGTCCGTGGCGCCGCTCGCCACGAGCCCGACGCAGCCATCGTCCTGGCCGGCGCGAGCGGGATCGTCAAACGGCTCCTCGAGCTCCTCCGACTCGACCACCTGTTCGACATCCTCCCGGACATCGAGCACGCCGCCGAACACTCCATCCCGCACCGATCGACACCACGCCAACGGGTGGCGCATCGACCAGCCACGAAGCGCGTGACGCAATCCGATTCCGCTCGACGGCTCGAGTTCCTGACGATGGCCGAGGCCGGCGAGGTCGGCCACGTGCCTAGACGTCACCCGACGTCGTGCGTCATCTGGTCGATGCAGACCGTGACTGCAAGATCAACGCGTCGTCTTCGTCTAGCACGATCTCGATGCCGTAGGTGTCACGCACGCGGAACCACGCTTCGGACACCTCGGCCGCCTTGTCGCCGCCGCGCCTCGATCTTGTACTCGTGGTCGACGAGTTGCCCTTCGCCTCCATGCCCTCCGCCGTGCTCGACGTCGATCGAGAAGCGGTCGTGGAGCGGCTGACGAGCGCCTTCCTGACCGTGGCCACGGTGTGCCCGTCACGCTCGATGTTCATCTGTCGCGACGCTCGTTCTTCTCCTGGATCGTGGAAACTGGTCGCCGTGGGCGTCTCGAGCAGCAGCGTGTCACGGATCCGGACTACAGAAGCATCGCTTGAAGAAGCGCCTCCGCTTCGTCCTCCCTTCCTCGAGCCGATCCTTTGTTCCGTTGGCGAGCACCTGGTCAACGCGTCGTCGACGTCGCCCGAGTGAGCAATTGGAGTTCTGCCGCCGGAATGATGGTTTCGTCTCGGCTTCTGCAGGTACCACGGAGAGGCCGAGGTTAGTGTCATGATCACGAGTACAGATAGCAGACATGCTCGAAGCTGTCGGGCAGGGGGCCGGGCGTTTCGTAGCCGGCCAGCAGGTTGCGCGCTTCGGTCTGGTTTTCCCACGGGCGGAGGTGGATCTGCGTCGTGAGCTGGGGTTGGCGTCCCCGAAGTCGATCAAGCCGCTGAAGCCGGCCGGGGTAAGAGCGAGCGGACGGTGGGGGCGAGCCAGGTGGACGAAGGGCGACCGGGTTTGTTTCGCTGGGTGTGTCGGCATAGCACACGGCGGCGATGGCGCGGACGTCGAGGGCGTTGTACAGCCTTCGGTGTGGTCGGTGGTGTCGGCGAGCCGTTCGAACGCGTCGGCGAAGCGGATGTGAAGGTCGCCGGGGCCGTGGTCACCGGG